>JALDRB010000004.1 GCA_031316155.1 Candidatus Scalindua sp. | reverse complement strand
TCTCTTTGTTAAAAATCACGCTTGCATAAAGACTAGAGGCTAAATAAAGCCCGTTAATTTGTTGATTCGATAATTCGTGGGGGCGCTGATTGCTCGTTCATAGTTGATGGCTGACAGATGCTTGATACTAAAGTACATCATAAGTGACTACCCGCCAAACAAACCATCGGGCAAGAAGTTGAAAGTGATCTAAAGCGACTATAGAGCAGAGCGCAAAGAGCATGGCGCAAAGTTTAAAGTGCAATGGGGCCAACCCTAATCTATTGACAAATTCGTAAAGACAATTCAGGTATTTAAGAATTTTAAGTATTAATTTTTCAGTCTGTCTTACATTAACAATTTCGAGTCTATGCTACTCCTACCAGGCTTATCTCTTCAATTGAGGAATGTTTTCTCCATTTCCTTACATAAACATATATTAATGGCTGATCTGTTTCTTTATTTTTTAAAGATGTCTCTTTATGCCAGTTATTGAATTCATCTTCTCCTGCAATTTGGAATATAATCATTGCATTAGCAGGAACTTTGTCTGCAGATTCCTCGTTTTCCATTAAGTATCTATGGAACTCTGTTGATACCATTACCAAAAACTCAGTATATTTATTCATCATTTACTCCTCGCATAAATTCTTCTTTATATTTTAACCAATTCTTATTAATATCCCAATCCCCATAAGTTAAGGCACTTTCAAACACTCTTCGCTTGTTTTGCAAGGGCTTCCTCAAAGGCTTGAAACGATAAGGATCATCAAGTATATCTCTTACTTTCCTATCTATTAATTCAATCATTCCCCTATCTTTTTTCTTAATCTTCTTCAGCGTTGTCCGGTTAGGTTTTTGCTCGATATATTTATTGTTCCGAAGATGTCATTCCCGCATGTTTTTAGCGAGAATCTAGGATGAATGAGACTCTCTGGATACCCGATAAAAGCACTCGGGTATGACAAAAGCCGCACGTGCAAATTCCTAACCGGACAACGCTGAATCTTCTTAAACTTTTTATCAAGGCTATCTTTAATCTCAAGATTATACACTATTTCAACCCGTATCTTTTACTAAAGTCTTTGACTGTGATTGAGTTTTCAATATCAATGTCTCTCATCCGTGAAATAAAATCATCATGTAACTCAGGTTCTTCAATAAGGCTTTTTTTTATCCGAGCCACTTCACGCTCTATTTTGACTACTTTTTTATAAATGTTTTCAAGTGTAATGTCTTTCATAAATCAACCCTCCTCTAGCCATGTAGTGTGGCGCCTTATAAGTGTAATGGGGTCAAACCTTCATTATTCAATTATTATTCCCTTCAATTTCTGATTAATAATTTTTGCCACGAAGATGCTAAGACATAAAAGCTTTCTTACCACAGATACAAGCAAATATCAAAACTCAAATAACAAATTTCAAATAATTTCCAAAATCCAATTCCCAAAATTCAAAACCTTATTCGGATAAGATGATAGGAAGATAAGAAGTTAAAGGAACATGGCTCATGGGATAATTAAAGTCTGTAAATTTGATAATTCATCAATTCGCTGATTCGACTATTCGATAATTCGTTAATTCGATTATTCGTTAATTTGCTGATTTGATAATCCGTGAAGCACGCTTTCCAACACTCCAGATCTTCAAATGTTTTTAATTCAGCCTTATTTCTTTCCATCTTTTTTCTACTTGCTCTCTGACCATTTTCCGAATTGTATAAGTAAATCAATGACTCATACTCCCCTACCCAAATTAACAAATCAACGAAACAACTAGCTTCGAGTGTTTTCTTGATAGATCTCATAGCTGTGTTACGGTCTTATGCAATGGATAGATTCAGGGCATTGGCAAGTCTGCTTATATGCTGCAATGTAGAAAACTTTTGATTTTATCATCTTTTCGAATCTTCTATCTAACATTTACAACAAGTGAGAAGGATTTACATTACTTGTAATTATGGAGCCAGATAAATTGATTCTCTAATTCCTCTTTAGAATTTCTATAAAGAAATTTTAGAACCCTTTTAAGCAACTTTTCGAATCCTACTTGATCAGAAACAATAATCCCATTATGTTTCAAACCTTTATGCGAATATTCTTTGGCGAGGAGAATATAATCTCTAATATTATGAGTTAAAATTGCTCTATGATTTTTTCAGCATATACCAATTGTTAAGAGTCACTCTTACCATGCCTCTTAACTTCAACAGCGTGTATGGTGTCGTACCCTCTTTGCCTTAACACTTCAGCAAGTAATAAACGAACATCTTCATCAAGATATAACCTTGGTTTATCCATTTTTCCCGCCAAGCTTTTTGCTCAACGATATTTCACTACCACTTTCAATGTCTTTATCAATTTCGTCCTTATGGTCGTAATAGTAAGACAACGCATCATATATCTGAGAAAGATTTAGATGAGGGAATTCTTTCGCAAGTTCTTCAGGAGTCATCCCCTGTTTTAAGATATAATTTACAACTGAACACACTGGAAACTTTGTCCCAGCAATTATAGGCCTTCCTCCGCAATATCCTTTTCTAGATATAATATAAGCATGTTTAACATTTTCTGCTGTTTTTGACATCATTTATCCCCTCCATAATGTAATGTTTTGCACCCCTAATTGCTGAAGGAAATATGGGATCATTTCTTTATCTGTGACAATTCATATTCGTCGTATCGACGCACTATTATACAATAAAAACCGCTCCTTCATACGTATAAAAAACCTGAGGGTCAGACCTTGAAAGCAGAATAAGGTATTTGTCCTTGGTCATGGCTCATGGTTCTTCGCTCATGGGATAATTAAAGTCTGTAAATTTGATAATTCATCAATTCTTTCTTAATGAAATCATCACTCGACCGGATTACTTGAAATCGTTTAGTAACCTGTTCCAGTGCCAGCCTATATTCTTTAGAATCTCGATGACAAGTTCTCTGTCATACATAAATGACATCCTTCTCTATTCTTTGCTTTAAGGCCTTGTTCATCTTTTCTCTAAGCCTAACAATATCTACTTTAACGCCGACAGACTCTTCAATCACCTGCTTAATGCCTATCATATAAAACATGTCAGGCCTTTCAAGCTCTACTACAATATCAATATCTCTCTCATCTGTAATATTGCCTCTGGCGTAGGAGCCAAAAACTCCGATCTTTTTAACTCTAAATTCTCTTTTAAAAAAATCTTTTTGAGTTCGCAGAAAACCGATTGTCTGATTAGTTGTTAATTGCATACCGCATCCTTAAACCAAAAACAGCTCCCATTTATTGACGGTGTCGAAAACCATGTTCTTTCAGGCTGAAAAAGGGGTCATGACTGCCGTTGACCTTACTTTGCCAAATAGAACTATAATTGATTATCAAATCTCTACCCTTAACTACGCACCAGAGTTAACAATTTTATTCATTTGGGAATAGACCTTCCACATGTTCGGAAATGATAATTTTTTCTCCTAATGCTTCCAATTCATCCGATGAGTTTATTTTATTTAAACGCTCCTTTACGTCAGGTTTTAATTCACCCCACTTTCGCTCCATTAGACGAATTAATAATGCTTTCTCACCTTCAATCTTCCCTTCAATCTTCCCTTCTATTTTACCTTTTTCTATCAATTTTGCTGCAGTTGTCATACTTATTTCGCCTCCCTTCTCTGATATATTTTTTATGGTATTTACAACCTTACTTACTTCTATCTCGGTTGAACTATATATATACCGGATTACACTTTCCAGGAACCTTACCCCCTCTTCCTCTTCAAAATATTGCCTGCCAATTTCAAAGAAATCCTTAAGGTTTCCTTCCAGTTCACTTTCATTGAAAACATTTCTCATAATCAGCAAGGATATCTCAAGAGAAACCTTTCTAAATATCTTATTCTTTATATCATCATTGCTATATTTTGATAAGTCTGTGAGTATATATTCAAATACCGGAACAAACCTGATAAATGTTTCATCTATCCCTTCAAAATACTCACTGAATCTCCTTGCTTTCCACTCTTCTTTGCCGTGATACAAAATCACGGGAATTACCAGCATGAGCCTTTCTGTTTGCTTAATATTCGTTTCCCATATCTTTAGAAGATATCGTAATATCTGTAGATACGGACATGTTACACAGTAACTCTTATGTTCAAATAAAAGGGCTATCTTTAGTTCTTTATTTTTGCAAACACAGGTATATACAATATCAGAATAATGTTCTTTGAGTTCCTCATCAATATATGAGTTATTATCAAGTGACAGTGTGGATAAATCAAGCTTTTTAACTATCTCTTCAGAAAAGACTCCTTGAAGAAAATCTACTACATTTTCTCGTATTGAAAAAGTTTCTTTGAAGAATTTATCATGTGGATTGTAGATTTCCATCATTTAGGAGATTAAATCTTGGCTCCCCAGTTAAATAGTTTTCGAATTTAACGGGAGACCCATGGGGTCAGACCTTGAAAGCAGAATAAGGTATTTGTCATTGGCCATGGCTCATGGTTCATGGTTGATGGCTGATAGCTCATTGCTAGATACTAGATCCTCGATGCTAGTGTCTAGTAGCGTAAATTTACGATAGTATCACGCAATTGAGATCCATTTACTTCCCTTTTCTTCCAAGCAAATGGTCTTGGAGATTTATTATAATACTTAATGTATGATTCAATCGCATTTCTCAGCTTGGCTGTGTTTTCAAAACAGGCGCCCCTGAGTACCTTGCGCGAGAATATACCAAACCAAATTTCGATTTGGTTAAGCCAACTAGCCGAAGTGGGCGTAAAGTGAAAATAGACGTTAGGATGCTTTTGCAGCCACTCTTCGTTTTTCTTGTGGGTGCAGTAATTATCAAGGATTACATGGATCTCCCTTTCTTCTGGCAGCCCCGTTATTATTTCATCTAGAAATAAAATTGTAATGGGGTCAAACCTTCATTATTCAATTATTATTCCCCTCAATTTCTGATTAATAATTTTTGCCACGAAGATGCTATGTCACAAAAGTTTTCTTACTACAGAGACAGATAAAAAACAAATTCCAAACGACAAGTATCAAATTCCAAATAATATCCAAAATATTAAATACCAAAATTCAAAACCTTATTTGGATAAGATGATAGGAAGATAAGAAGTTAAAGGAACATGGCTCATGGTTCATAGTTGATGGCTGATAGCTCATTGCTAGATACTAGATCCTCGATACTAGATGTGATTAAAGCCCGTTAATTCGTTAATTTGCTGATTCGATAATTCGTGAAGCACGCTTTCAAGTAACACACTTAATCTTTTTCTTTCTGCTTTTTTGACGCCAAATACCGTATATAACCATTAAGACCATTTTCCGAATTGTATAAGCAAATCAATGACTCATACCCCTCTACCCAAATTAACAAATCAACGAATCAACTATATTTGACAATTATTAGGGACAGACACTATTTATGTCATTGGACACTAGTCATTTGAAGAAAAAGAGTCAGCACGAATAGACACTGATATTTTTATCACCAGCATATTTCTACAAGTTGGCTATCTTTAATCTCTGAATCTTTAGTTATGAGACATACATCTTCATTTAAAACATCCCTATAGACAAGTGCAGTAGCACATATAATAGCATCATGAATATTTAAATTTAATGGTGTCTTCTCAATAATTTGCAGATCCAATGGGTATATTGTAAAATTTGGATCGTTAGCAATTACATCATTAATTTCATCAAAAACAATTTTAATTCTTTTCTTTTTTATCAGAAACTTAACCTCAACCATTACAAGTGATGGTATAACAATATGTAACTCCCCAGAATCAAAAACCGATTCTGCCTTTTTGCTTAAAGCTTTATTCCTTTCAAAATACCAAACCAATGGATGTGTATCTGTTATATATATCACAGTGCATCCTTCATTGTAAGTTCATACTCTTTGATTTCTTTCAATGTCATCTTGGTATGCCAGCTTCCTTTTAAATCTTTGAATTTCTTTTTTGTTTTTTTTGGATAAGTTGCCATGGCCTTTAATACTTTTATTTGCTCTTCTAAAGATTTAATATAAACATTCATTGCTAAATTCGTTTTCATATCCAAATATCCTCCTTTTATCTTTAATAATTCATTTTTAAAAAATTCACGAATAGGCAAACCTGGGGTCACCTTGAAAGCAGAATAAGGTATTTGTCATTGGTCATGGCTCATGGTTCATGGTTCATGGTTCATAGTTGATGGTTCATAGTTGATGGCTGATAGCTCATTGCTAGATACTAGATCCTCGATACTAGACCTAAAACAAGCGAGGTTTATCAACCACACACGTACTCATAATATTTTAATCAATAATTGGTTGCTTGTTTGATCCCTTATGCATCTCTCAATACTTTTTTGTTTGCAAAACTTCTCGAATTCGTAAAAATACCACTATGAACAGACAATATCACTGTGTCATGACACAATGTTGATGTACCAATCCCGCAGACTTTTAACTCCATTCATTTTTCTCACAAAATCTTGTTACCCTTCATGTATATCTTCAGTTTTCTGATCCGCTCCCAGGTAGCAAAGAAATCCTGCAACCAGTCATTGTACCCAAGAACACGATACAAGATCTTTTCTCCTCGTTTTGATAATTTGACACGGCAGCAAAATCAGTGTTAAGAAACCTCCGAAATTCCATCTTCACAACCTGTGTACCCCTTGCCTTGTCGGGCATTAACATCCCAAACCACGCCTTTATATTCCACGCCAGCGCTGTTATTACCATATAAGCCCAGTTACTCTCCAAATTCCTTACCGGCATCTTCATCGCATTTACCCCGTTCTTTAACTGCTCTACCACATTCTCCTGATTGCATCGCCCATTTGCTAACTCCACTACTTCCTCTTGCCGGTATATCGCTCAGGGTTGTAATGTAAAAAGTATCGTACGTCATCAAATAATCTCATCTGACCCCTTTCTACTCTCAAGGTCTTCCTGACCACTACCACTCGATACCTCTTTCTCACACTTCACCGGTCGATACGCAAACTCTCCCACGTGCTCTTCCAAGACAAATATTCTTATACCCTCGCTCTTCCACGATCCGCTCTTTTACCCCCTCTGGCCTCTTTCTCTCGTTGGTCTTTACCGTGTATTTCGGTTTACGCCTTATCTCCTTCCATGATTCCTTCGATAGCTCCCCTGCCCGTCTTTCCAACACCGCATGAGCATTCATACCAAACACAAAGTCTGCTCGTTCAGACCAACGATCAAAATTTCCCGTTAAGGAAAAACTGCATCTCCTCTGATACATACCCTCTTCGCGTATCGCTTCACCAATCCTATCGCACGGTCTATCCACTCCACACAACCGTCATGGCTCGGCCTGTTCCCGGGACGATTCACCAGATACAACACCCTTCGTGTTCCCCAGCGATATCACCAGCGGCGCATACCCCCATATCCCCTTATACGATACATCTATTCCCTCCTGCACTCTCCATACGTTTTTGCTATCGTACCATCTACATCTATCAGTGCCTCCTCCATGGAATCCTTCCTGCCTTCTTTCCATACGCGAATGCGGTATTGATGCACTCCATCAAAGGTCTCAGGATATCCGCTTTTCTTAAATCGACGGGTAAAATCCGCTGTCGTCGGATCCGGTATCCTCTGCGCTCCTATTGCATTGAGGTACCCTGTATCCTGTCGGTTCAACTCTATGTCCTCTAATCGTATATTTCCGCAAAGGACATTGTATGCTATATTCAATACATGATCTGACTCGTGGTAGGAATAGGCTTTTCAGTAATTTGACCTGCCGGTTAATCTCGTGTACCAAACCACTCTTCAGTACCATTTGATGTATTGCTCCTATTCCTCCGCAGTTGATTGCCCGTGTCTTCTCTGCTATTTCGTAATGGATATTCCTGGCGGTGAACATCGGTTGGGGTTGTTCCTCCCACTGCTTCCTCTCCAGTCGTTTTTTACCCTCGTTTCTTTCTCTTGGAGGTTTTGGTATACTTCTTTCGTAATTTTTTGTTCATCTGAAATGCCCCTTTGCTGGTTATTGGTTTTTTGAGAAATCCTATTTTAACCAGTAAAATGGGGTATTTCAAACCTCTTCAACTCTCTTTGTTAAAAATCACGCTTGCATAAAGACTAGAGGCTAAATAAAGCCCGTTAATTTGTTGATTCGATAATTCGTGGGGGCGCTGATTGCTCGTTCATAGTTGATGGCTGACAGATGCTTGATACTAAAGTACATCATAAGTGACTACCCGCCAAACAAACCATCGGGCAAGAAGTTGAAAGTGATCTAAAGCGACTATAGAGCAGAGCGCAAAGAGCATGGCGCAAAGTTTAGGCGTAATGGGGCCAACCCTAATCTATTGACAAATTCGTAAAGACAATTCAGGTATTTAAGAATTTTAAGTATTAATTTTTCAGTCTGTCTTACATTAACAATTTCCTTGAGTCTATGCTACTCCTACCAGGCTTATCTCTTCAATTGAGGAATGTTTTCTCCATTTCCTTACATAAACATATATTAATGGCTGATCTGTTTCTTTATTTTTTAAAGATGTCTCTTTATGCCAGTTATTGAATTCATCTTCCTTGCAATTTGGAATATAATCATTGCATTAGCAGGAACTTTGTCTGCAGATTCCTCGTTTTCCATTAAGCATCTATGGAACTCTGCTGATACCATTACCAAAACTCAGTATATTTATTCATCATTTACTCCTTGATAAATTCTTCTTTATATTTTAACCAATTCTTATTAATATCCCAATCCCCATAAGTTAAGGCACTTTCAAACACTCTTCGCTTGTTTTGCAAGGGCTTCCTCAAAGGCTTGAAACGATATGATCATCAAGTATATCTCTTACTTTCCTATCTATTAATTCAATCATTCCCCTATCTTTTTCTGTCTTTTCAGCGTTGTCCGGTTAGGTTTTTGGCACGATATATTTATTGTTCCGAAGATGTCATTCCTGCATGTTTTTAGCGAGAATCTAGGATGAATGAGACTCTCTGGATAAATTCGATAAAAGCACTCGGGTATGACAAAAGCCGCACGTGCAAATTCCTTAACCGACAACGCTGAATCTTCTTAAACTTTTTATCAAGGCTATCTTTAATCTCAAGATTATACACTATTTCAACCCGTATCTTTTACTAAAGTCTTTGACTGTGATTGAGTTTTCAATATCAATGTCTTCATCCGTGAAATAAATCATCATGTAACTCAGGTTCTTCAATAAGGCTTTTTTTATCCGGAGCCACTTCACGCTCTATTTTGACTACTTTTTTATAAATGTTTTCAAGTGTAATGTCTTTCATAAATCAACCTCCTCTAGCCATGTAGTGTGGCGCCTTATAAGTGTAATGGGGCCAAACCTTCATTATTCAATTATTATTCCCTTCAATTTCTGATTAATAATTTTTGCCACGAAGATGCTAAGACATAAAAGCTTACCACAGATAAGCAAGCAAATATCAAAACTCAAATAAATTTCAAAATAATTTCCAAAATCCAATTCCCAAATTAAACCTTATTCGATAAGATGATAGGAAGATAAGAAGAAGGAACATGGCTCATGGGATAATTAAAGTCTGTAAATTTGATAATTCATCAATTCGCTGATTCGACTATTCGATAATCTTCGTTAATTCGATTATTCGTTAATTTGCTGATTTGATAATCCGTGAAGCACGCTTTCCAACACTCCAGATCTTCAAATGTTTTTAATTCAGCCTTATTTCTTTCCATCTTTTTTCTACTTGCTCTCTGACCATTTTCCGAATTGTATAAGTAAATCAATGACTCATACTCCCTACCCAAATTAACAAATCAACGAAACAACTAGCTTCGGAGCGTTTTCTTGATAGACTTACATAGCTGTGTTACGGTCTTATGCAATGGATAGATTCAGGGCATTGGCAAGTCTGCTTATATGCTGCAATGTAGAAAACTTTGATTTTATCATCTTTTTCGAATCTTCTATCTTAACATTTACAACAAGTGAGAAGGATTTATACTTGTAATTATGGAGCCAGATAAATTGATTCTCTAATTTTTAGAATTTCTATAAAGAAATTTTAGAACCCTTTAAGCAACTTTTCGAACTTACTTGATCAGAAACAATAATCCCATTATGTTTCAAACCTTTATGCGAATATTCTTTTGGCGAGGAGAATATAATCTCTAATATTATGAGTTAAAATTGCTCTATGATTTTTTCAGCATATACCAATTGTTAAGAGTCACTCTTAACACAGTTTTAACTTCAACAGCGTGTATGGTGTCGTACCCTCTTGCCTTAACACTTCAGCAAGTAATAAACGAACATCTTCATCAAGATATAACCTTGCTTTATCCATTTTTCCCGCCAAGCTTTTTGCTCAACGATATTTCACTACCACTTTCAATGTCTTTATCACTTTCGTCCTTATGGTCGTAATAGTAAGACAACGCATCATATATCTGAGAAAGATTTAGATGAGGGAATTCCTTTCGCAAGTTCTTCAGGAGTCATCCTGTTTTAAGATATAATTACAACTGACACACTGGAAACTTTGTCCCAGCAATTATAGGCCTTCCCTCCGCAATATCCTTTTCTAGATATAATATAAGCATACGTTTAACATTTTCTGCTGTTTTTGACATCATTTATCCCTCCATAATGTAATGTTTTGCACCCCTAATTGCTGAAGGAAATATGGATCATTTCTCATTCGTGACAATTCATATTCGTCGTATCGACGCACTATTATACAATAAAAACCGCTCCTTCATACGTATAAAAAACCTCTGAGGGTCAGACTTGAAAGCAGAATAAGGTATTTGTCCTTGGTCATGGCTCATGGTTCTTCGCTCAAGGGATAATTAAAGTCTGTAACTTGATAATTCATCAATTCTTTCTTAATGAAATCATCACTCGACCGGATTACTTGAAATCGTTTAGTAACCTGTTCCAGTGCCAGCCTATATTCTTTAGAATCTCGATGACAAGTTCTCTGTCATACATAAATGACATCCTTCTCTATTCTTTTGCTTTAAGGCCTTGTTCATCTTTTTTCTCTAAGCCTAACAATATCTACTTTAACGCCGACAGACTTCAATCACCTGCTTAATGCCTATCATATAAAACATGTCAGGCCTTCAAGCTCTACTACAATATCAATATCTCTCTCATCTGTAATATTGCCCCTGGCGTAGGAGCCAAAACCTGATCTTTAACTCTAAATTCTCTTTTAAAAAAATCTTTTTGAGTTCGCAGAAAACCGATTGTCTGATTAGTTGTTAATTGCATACCGCACTTAAACCAAAACAGCTCCCATTTATTGACGGTGTCGAAAACCATGTTCTTTCAGGCTGAAAAAAGGGGTCATGACTGCCGTTGACCTTACTTTGCCAAATAGAACTATAATTGATTATCAAATCTCTACCCTTAACTACGCACCAGAGTTAACAATTTTATTCATTTGGGAATAGACCTTCCACATGTTCGGAAATGATAATTTTTTCTCCTAATGCTTCCAATTCATCCGATGAGTTTATTTTATTTAAACGCTCCTTTACGTCAGGTTTTAATTCACCCCACTTTCGCTCCATTAGACGAATTAATAATGCTTTCTCACCTTCAATCTTTCCCCTTCTATCTTCCCTTCTATCTTCCCTTCTATCTTCCCTTCTATTTTACCTTTTTCTATCAATTTTGCTGCAGTTGTCATACTTATTTCCTCGCCTCCTTCTCTGATATATTTTTTATGGTATTTACAACCTTGTTTACTTCTATCTCGGTTGAACTATATATATACCGGATTACACTTTCCAGGAACCTTACCCCTCTTCCTCTTCAAAATATTGCCTCACACCCCCAAAGAAATCCTGCTCTCCCTTCCAGTTCACTTTCATTGAAAACATTTCTCATAATCAGCAAGGATATCTCAAGAGAAACCTTTCTAAATATCTTATTCTTTATATCATCATTGCTATTTTGATAAGTCTGTGAGTATATATTCAAATACCGGAACAACCTTGATAAATGTTTCATCTATCCCTTCAAAATACTCACTGAATCTCCTTGCTTTCCACTTCTTCTTTGCCGTGATACAAAATCACGGGAATTACCAGCATGAGCCTTTCTGTTTGCTTAATATTCGTTTCCTCTATATCTTTAGAAGATATCGTAATATCTGTAGATACGGACATGTTACACAGTAACTCTTATGTTCAAATAAAAAGGCTATCTTTAGTTCTTTATTTTTGCAAACACAGGTATATACAATATCAGAATAATGTTCTTTGAGTTCCTCATCAATATATGAGTTATTATCAAGTGACAGTGTGGATAACCGCTTTTAACTATCTCTTCAGAAAAGTATCTTTGAAGAAAATCTACTACATTTTCTCGTATTGAAAAGTTTCTTTGAAGAATTTATCATGTGGATTGTAGATTTCCATCATTTAGGAGATTAAATCTTGACTCCCCAGTTAAATAGTTTTCGAATTTAACGGGAGACCCATGGGTCAACCCATGGGGTCAGACCTTGAAAGCAGAATAAGGTATTTGTCATTGGCCATGGCTCATGGTTCTTCGCTCATGGGATAATTAAAGTCTGCAAATTTGATAATTCGTCAATTCGCTGATTCGTTAAATTGCTGATTCGATAATTCGTGAAGCACGCTTTCAAGTAACACACTTAATCTTTTTCTTCAGTCTTTTCTGGTCGATTGCACGCAGTTGAAAAGTCAAAGCAACAGACTCTTGCATTAAACAATTTTCCTCTGTTGGATGCACATTGATTGTATGAGGAAATCGCAATGCCTGAAGGTTGGAAGTAAATCGGCGTTAACTTCAACTTGAGACAGAACAACAACCGGTCTCATGCCACTTTGCTCATGGCCATTTGACACTTGAATAGCAACACTCCATATTTCACTTTTCTTCAAAGACCACCCTCAAAGTTAACAAGGGCTTCATCGCTCAATTCATCCCATTGTTCAAATTCTTTTTTCAAACCTAATTGCTTTTGGAGAGCACCCACCTAAAACAGGACAGCCCTTTCAACGAATTCCTCTTCATTCTTTGAAGAGGATCCTGAGCCTTCGGCTATGTTATTTGACATAGACATTCCAGAACCTCTAAGTTGCTCTGCAAACCTGTATAGCCTTTTCTGTTCAAGATCATCTGCAACATCAAAAAGCTCATTTGCGATTTCGATTGCCAACTGCTTTACCCTGTTTAATAAACCTTTTTAATACTTCCATTTAAGTAGGATATATTCCTTGATAAATTTATTATTCAAAGTTGATCTTCAAAAATATTACACAGGGCAAGTTTTAAGATCTTGAAATCTAAAATTGACCATAACATAATTTGTTATATGCTTAACGCTTTGCGCCATGCTTCGTGTTTACCCCGTTAAACCAAAGTTTATTTAACTGGGGCGCTCTGCGTTACACTTTAGTTCATTTTAGTCACTTAAATAAATTTGGTGCAGACCATTATTTATAATAATATCCCTGTCCTTTCTTTGTCTGGTTCAGGACTGTTCCAATGATCTTGGTTTCGGACTCTTTTATGCAACTTACTGCTTCATTGATATTCTTGATAGATACTTGCCCAGGTTTTATCACAAAGATAACTCCATCTACCAATGAAAGTAAGGGTTTAAAACTACCCATCGTCTCCAGTATCGGCGGGGCATCAACAAGCACTACGTTAAAGTGTTGTTTCAGTATGCCCAAAAACTTTCCAAGGAGTGCGAAATATGATAGACCATCAGGTTTTACGCCTACGGCGCCTGCCGGCAAGAGTGATAGATTTGGTTCATCCAGGGATTGTATGTTTGAGAGCACCTCTCTTTCCAGCAAGCGGCTCCCCCCCATTCGCCCCAAACGACTGATGATTGGTGCATAATCTTCCTCAAAATGTATTCTCTCGTCTTTGCAGGTCTCAATGCTGCCTGGTTCAAATGTAAAGGCGCCCTGTTTCCAACTAAAAAGTTTCTGAAGGAGTTCCTCCATCTGCAGTTTAAGCGGACCCTGTAATTGCCCCTGATTAATGTATCCGGCATTGAGAAGGATATATCCTAAAGGCTGACCTGTGCGCTGGTTTCGATCCAGGGAATCCTTTAACTGACTCTCGGTAATGAAATTCCCATTAAGGAGCATGGTTCCCAATCGATTATGATAAGGGACATCACGGCTCTGCAATTGAAAGAGACATCCTTTATCAAAGACAGCCGTCATTCCGTGAGTATCATTTTTGACAGTAAGCTTACCGCTCTCTTTTTTTAAAGCAATGACAGAAAATAGATCATTCACACTGTATTCATCCAGTGTCCCCTGTTGTATTTTCTGGGATAGAACATGAGTCATAGCCGGAATAAGTCCTTTTTCCCCTACACCATTTACACTGAACATGTTATGGAGGGATGGCCGCAGCACATCAGCATCTACCATGACCACACGCAAGCCTCCCCTCGCCAGGTTAAGGGCTGATCTTGCAAGCACTGTGCTCTTACCCTCCCCGGAGGTTGAACTCTCTATCAGAAGCACATGCCCGGACATCCCGGAATGCATCAATGGGAAGCCGGGAACAAGATTGGCCGAGAAATCATATTCGTAATAACCTTGCGCATGTTTCTTCTTTTCATTATGAGTCTCGTTTTGGAGTAAGGCAAGTGTCTTACTCCTTTTCAGAGATTTATCATAGGGTATCATCCCCAATACTGCCATCCCCAGGCGCCTTCTCACATCATCCGGAGTCCTCACAGAGTTGTCCACCTGCTCAAAGAGAAAGGCCAGTCCCAATGCCGTAAGGGCGCCAACCACAATACCAAGTGCAACATTTACCTTCTTTCGTGGTTTAACCGGACGATTCGGAATAATAGCCTCCTCTATCACACTTATGCTGGCGATCTTTTGGCGATCCATTTCATCTGAAATACGGGCATCCTCTAATTTTCCTATATAGATTTTGTAGTTATTCTCATTAATTATTTGCTCTCGTTCCAGATCTCTGAGTCCATCTTCCCAAAGGTCAAGTGTTTGAATCTCCTTATCTAACGCCTTCAATTGCTCTTTGAATTCAGTACTTATAGCCTCCTGGGATTGGAGCAATGCCATGGCCTTAAGCGCTTCCTGTTCTTTTAAAAAATCTTTTACAAACCGGATTTCTTTTCGTACGTCAGTAACCATGCGGGAATGGTCTTTATACTGTCTTGTCAGTTCTTTTTCCCTTTGCTGAAGATCAAACAACCTGACCCTGGCGTTGTCGATTATGTCAGATCCTTCTGTTTCAGTATAAAGCGGCACATCCTCTGCATTGATTTGTGTCTTGATATTCATGGAAGTGAGTTTTTTTCGTAATTCGCCAATCCGATTTTCAGCCATCTTTAATGAGCTGTCGAATTCAATCCGCTGCTCCAGGAGAAGATTCCTCTGCTCATCAAGAGAGGAAATCTTGTATTCTTGTTTAAAGGCCTCTAATCTGCCTTCCGATTCTTTCAGTATCTTTCTATAGGTCTCCAGTTTCTCCTCCAAAAAAGGAGTTGACTTTGGGTTACTAAAGGTTTGAAGATGTTTCTCTTTAAAAAGCTCAACCAATAGATTAACAGATCTGGCTGCAATTTGCGGATCACAGTGTTGAAAGGAAACCTTAATAATACCGGAATTTTTTACCCTTTCGGCTGATAAATCACGCTGAAATCTTAATGCGGCTGATTCCAGAGGATTCACATCTGCAGGATTAGTATTTATACTATCTGGATAAATAGTATCTAGACCTATCGTAGTTACAGCTTTTTCAGCAAGGTCCCGACTGGTAATAATTTCGATCTCTGAATTAAGCATTTCAGTCCGATCAGAAGTGATTATTGAACGATTATCATCGCCTACTTCAGGCTTATATATATTTTCCCTACCCGGTTTGATAATCAGCCTTGTCTCGGCTTCATATATGGGAGTCATTCGAAAAGTGTAGAGCGCTACCGTAGTTACTATGCTGAGAAAAATGACAAGGATCTTGTACTTATGCTTGTATATAACTGTCAGAAAATCCATGAAAGTAAAATCATGTTCGATAGCAACCATTTTATCTTTTTCCATGTTTTAAAAAATTAAGCCTTCGGCAACTACTATTTCTCACGCACAAGCTAAGTTCGCTAAGAAAAAGAAATATTCCCAAAGCAAAACCCCTTTGCGTTCTTAGCGTCTTGGCGTGAGGAAAAAAGAAGTTTTGCATCTTTTCGTGTGTTTCGTGGGATTTTTTGAAATTCCTCATATGGTAATCAAAAATATGCCTCTTTCACATAGACAATATCATTAGGCACAAGATTAATGTCCTGGGTCAAGTCAGTGCCATTTATAACTTCTTTTATATTCACCGGGATGATTTGCCTTGTATTATCAACATTATGGCGTATGACTATTACTTTGCTGTGTCTAGCTGCATCTTTAAAACCTCCTGCCTGTAAGATAGACTGCAATACCGTCATGGGGCCTTCCAAATTGATCATTTGTGGCTCCTCCACCTCGCCACCCACATAAACTTTTTGTTTGGAACGAAGAACTATTACTGTAATATCAGGTTTTTCGAGTATTTGTGAATATTTTTCCTTTAGCAGGTTTGTAAATTCTTTTACCGTCATACCGGCGGCCATGACTCCCTGTACCAATTGCAGAGAAACACGACCATCAGGCAGAACTATTATCCCTTCTCCATTTATCCCTTCTTCATTTAAATTGGGGTTATAGAAAAATTTAATGCTTAGTTGATCTCCTGGTTGGAGCAAGTATTCATCATAATTTTGGTTGTTCTGTGTCTGGTTTTCTGCGGAAGAAGCGTTAGTGACTTTTTCACCTACAGCTTCAAACAATGCTTGTAAAAGCATAATAGTAATGACCACAAAAACTAGAACTGTTTTTTTCAGCATTCGCATAAATAGTTTTGTAAGTTTGAAGCCTGCCTGTAAGTAATCATCTGTTTGCTTGCTAGGCACGCAGACGGCTGGAATTCTCAACTATATTTAGTTATTTGTGTAATAACTTTGCCTTATAGAGTGCAGACACAGCTCCGCCCTCTCAGTCACAGAATACGTTTTGTTTGAAACGTGTATGAACTTCCTCTCAAAACAAACTTTTCTATAGCTACGCCTTGCACAATCAGGGAAATATCACCTTCATCTCCCCACGTACATCCTTGTACGTTTAAAGACACGTCTATTTTGTGCCTCAAATCACCCATGGCTTTCCTTATCCATAAGGATTCTATAACAGAACAAATCTGCTAACTTACAAATAACATTTTAAAATGTCTCTCTGCTCTTTACCCATTTCTCTAAATTTAAAACCATATATGTACGAGCCATTATCCCTGTGCATCCACACAACTTCTGCAATCGCACTCAATTCTTTGACATTATTATTTTCAGGTAAGACTAAATTTATTTCGTGTTCACAGTTTGTCAAATATTCATCTATCTTAGCCGCAAAACCACCAAAACTGATATTCATCAATTCGCTGGAATTGAACAGTTTCCTCTTATCAGTTTCTATCATGCATAAAATTTCCCAACATCGGGTGTTACGCGAATAAATTCTTTTATTACTTATTTTAACCATCTTGTGCATGGGCTCCATGGGCACTGTTTCAGTCTGCACATGATGCCAACCTTTTTTACCCCTAAACTTAAATCTAAGTAACTTTTTTATACAAAGCGAAAAGGTAAAATGTACGATAAAAAATGCTAAAAAGATTGAAAACAGATAATATTCAGGTATTCTGTAAATAGTACCTGCAATCCCCAGGGCTGAAAATATTGTTGTTATTAAAGCAATAATCAAAACAACATGTTTTTTCTTGAAGCCTAACCTTAATAAGATATGGTGGATATGGGACTTGTCGGCAGAGAAAGGATTTTTGCCGTTAATTATTCTCCTAAGAGAAACACTGGTAAGATCAGCAATAGGAAAAGCTAGTATTAATAGAGGGACAAATGGCGGAACAACACTATTATGTTTTTGACTTATAGCGATAGATAAAAAGACCATGGAAAAACCAAGCAAAAAGCTACCGGCATCGCCTAAGAACAATATTGATGGATTCCAGTTATATCTGAGAAAGGCAATAACACAACCGCTCAGTGCAATACTTAATAACAAATACAAAGGCTGGTTGTTTATGTACGCAAGTATACCAAAAGATATGAAGGCAATAGTAGAAACTGTGCCCACAAGCCCATCTACACCGTCAATCATATTGGTTGCGTTAATAACGCCTACAATATAAAGAATGGTCACCGGGACAGCGAAAATGCCAAGATTAACTGGACCAAAAGAGAGAATATTACCAAAAGACAGCAGTACAATTTTTCCAGAATGAATTACGATAATAGCCGTGATTATTTGCGCCAGTAATTTCCATTTGGGAGTTAGCTTTTTATAATCATCACAAAAACCTGTTAAGAGAACGATAATCATACCCACATAAAATGAGAAAATTTGTTTCGTTTCTATAAACAAGAAACAAGTAACAGAAAGGGATATCGCAATTGCAATGCCTCCAATTAACGGTCTTCCAACTTTGTGAACTTTACGTTTGTTTGAATAATCCAATAAACCTATTTTATTAGCATACAAACACATTCTCGGTATTAAGATATACGTAATCACGAGAGACAACACAAAGATTTGGCAGCCACATATAACTGAAAATTGAATACCCATTATTTTTTTTAAAGCTTATTTAAATAAATGAATCATAAATTAAGGTTCGAACTTTCTATTTACATAAACTCAGTGTTACGCTAATTTTTTGTTTTTGCACATAATCCCTGATCAGCTTTAAACAGTTTTGTTTCATACCCATCATACAAAATGTTACACCAGGTAGAGATATCTTTTATAACCATTTTCAAAAAAACGAAGAACATACTTTTCCGTGAGACTTGCCATTATCGTTTGAGAATTTGTTATCAAATTATCTGAAAAGTGATAGAGAACAAAATTAATACCAATATCGAACAATTTTTAAGTATTTACTGGGTTAGCAGTTAAGAATTCACAATCTTCTGAAAAATTATTTCTGTTATGGATGAATAACAAAAAATTATGGCCGTATAGCAAAATTTTGATGCTGAAATATTCATTCTCAAAGGTGAATAATACCCGTTAAACTTCTAACGTAATGTGAAAATAAGAAATCTTGAATTTTGTTAGTTTTTATGATTAAAACAGTAAAGCAAAATGTTGCTTTTTGCTTTTGTTAGGCTTGATATCTGCATTGATTGCAGAATGACGTATGAAAGTTAATTTTGATGATATAGCAAAACTCTTCTTTGAATTAATCCTACTCCTAAAGCTTATAACCTTATTTGACAACCTTTCTTACTGAATAACATATAGAGTTTCTTTTCTAAGAAAAATTTTCGGATACCAAATCAAAGGTGTTTTGTAAAGAATGAAACAAAATCGATTTAGGCGATAAGCGGTATTGTAAACAAATATATTTTTTTGTCAACACGAAAAACTATGACGACCTATGACGACTTATGACAAGTAAACTACTACCGCCTAAAGAGCGGTTGCTTTGCTGTTCGGCTTTAAACCGACTAAAGTTCTAATCATCAATTTTGAAATCTCCATCTGTAGGTTCTTTACCTTGTTCTTCTGTTCTTCGATGTACTTTAGATTACTTTATCTTAGTAAGTCACTAACTTTGAATTTTCTAATCACTTCTCATATTTACAACTTTACAACAGGTTACAAAGTCGGGATTCTTCTGCTAGCGCCTCAGAATGACATTGTAACACAGCCTGAAAGATGGTAGTTTACTATACAGATTGATTAAGACACATCCGATATATTTATAGTCCAATCACGTGACATCCTGGATAAATTTTTTAAGAAAATAGTCAGGAATACAGTTGTTCCAAGCATTTCGAGAAACTCTTCAAGCGCTTTTGACATATGCCTGATGCGACTACCAGTAGTGGAGAAAAACCGGCTATACCCATTTCCTCTATACGGTCCACTATCTAAACCTTCCACAAAATCCAACCGTGCCGCAACTGCATACAGGCCTATTCCAACTAAAAACCAGAACCACAGTTTTCTTGTATATAGCTCTTTCCACAAGAACCAGACTATAAAAACAATGAACAGTTCAAAGCCTGATAAACACCAAAATATTCGGCTTACATATGGTGTCTGCTTTTAAACTGAAGCTTACTGGTTGTTCTCTATTCATAGCAAATTTTTTTGAAATTGCTTGCTACTATAATCCTGTGTCCTGTGAAGGACTAAATTATGGAGAAGTGTAAACCTCCGAACTGTATTACCCGTTTACCCGTTACTTCAACTTCTTGTTCTTAATTTTTTAGTCGTGAGGACAATGTTGTCAATCTTTGCATTTTTTACTTAAGAGATACAAAACAGAACTTCGTAATGAGGGAGGATGTGTTAACTGTTGGAGATTTTGTCTAATTCTGCTGAAGCATTAAAATCCTTTTTTCATTGTTTATCAAAATTTCTCGGCTTCCCTTTCCCTGAAGCCTCTTGAATTGTTCCAGTTTTGAGATGTTGACTTTTGGTGTTTTTTCTTCTCTTAATTTCTCTTTAAAC
The DNA here is from genome assembly GCA_031316155.1 of Candidatus Scalindua sp. Taxonomy (GTDB): domain Bacteria; phylum Planctomycetota; class Brocadiia; order Brocadiales; family Scalinduaceae; genus SCAELEC01. Next base: position 291,691 of record JALDRB010000004.1, on the reverse strand, counting down.
TCATCAGTATAAGCAACACGGTATTTTTTCATTAATTCCTGGTCTGTAGACACATCCTTTATAACCTCACCACCAGACTTAAACTCTAAAAACCAGCCATATGTTTTATCCTGTTTCTCGTATGTGTAGCTTACCAGATACGTCTGCATATCTACCTTTTCAACTTTCCAACCATTTATTCTTGAAACATCTGTTTCTTTTTCAAGCTTCTGTTTAATTCTCTCTTTGGTACCATCATAACTGTCAGACATCCAGGCAAACTTCTCATTAAGAAGTTCCAGGAGAACAGCTTCATCATGGGTAAGCACCTCTTTATTTGTAAGTTTCTCGTATAATTCTTGTTCGCTTTGGGTAAGAGTACGTCTATCGACAGACCCTTCATCCTTCAACGCACTCTGATCTACCATGTACTCACCGGTCGGTTCATGAAGCACCTGTTCACCTGTTTCTGTTTTTTTATCCTCTTTATCATGTTGAAGATACATATAAAAAGTAATAAGGAGCCATACCACTGCAATACCCGTAAGCCCGATAATCTTTCTCTTCATTTCGTTCCTCTTTCAAAAAAAACTGCTTATTCAGTTATTTTTTATCAATATGCTCTAAAACAGCTGATCCAATATTTTTCAGAAAACGACTCTTTTGCAAACACCAAAACCTCCAACTGAGGTGTTTAAGCCGTCGCTTCATGGTTATTTGTTGAATATGTAAACAACACACAGCAAACACACATTAGATTCTCAGCCTTACCAAACTTCCTTGCCATTCGAATCCTCCTCATAAGCTTCACCACAACAGGTATTTACTATATTTTCACCACAAGATTTATCCCACCTGGTTCCAATCAATAAAAATTGGCACGGAAATTGTGCGTAAGTATACTTCAAATGAACAATTTATTCAGGTAAAAATTTTTACGAAAAAAAACTTTGCATCAGGAAACAGATCATATTCTACCTATTGCGTAAGATTACCCCTCCAATCTTACGCATTGGGCAGAACAGTCTCTCCTCTCAATTAGTTTTTGTCTGCAAATGATCAGAGCATTTTATGACAAAACTAACGAAGAGGTGAGACGACAATAATTCATTACAAGCAGAAGAAGTTAGCTATATAAAGAAAGTTCTCAACCGTTACAATCGGAGTGTAAAAAAATGGAAAAATTGATAAAATATTTAAAAGAAAGAGAAGATATTACCATTCTTGAATATTTTTTCCTCATGATTCTCGTAATCGTAGGAATTACGGTTATGGTTCTCAGATTTTTGTTGTAAACTATTACGCTTTTGGTACATACTAATGAGGCCAGAATAATGTATACTTCAAAGTAAAAAGATGCTATAATGCGTGCATGAAATTTGATGCTAGAAAGTATTCTACCGACGAACAAGCCTTGATACGCCGATTGTCAGTACAACGAGTTTTTGACGGAGAACGCCCGTGTGATGTAACTAAGGCTTATGGTCTCAGCGGAAAGATTATTTTCAGGTGGATTGCAAGAGCAAAAAAAGATGGCTTGGATAGCTTAGCACCTTTACCACGCCATGGTCGTACGCGAACTTTGACGGAAGAAGAGGAGCGCGAAGTAAAAAGTTGGATTGTTGGTAATGATCCACGTCAATACGGTTTTGATTTTGGTCTTTGGACAAGAAAAATAGTCGCCGATCTTATAGAGAACAGATTTGGTGTTATTCTAAGCCTTAATTCAGTGGGGAGGTTGTTGCATCGCCAAGGATTAACACCGCAGAAGCCACTGCGGAGAGCCTACGAACGTGATGAAGTTGCAGTGAAAGAATGGCAAGATAAGAAATACCCCGGGATCAAGAAATTAGCCAGGAAGCATGGTGCTGAAATATTTTGGTTAGATGAAGCGTCTATACGTTCCGATGATCCCTTACAACGAACTTGGGGTTTAAAAGGACAGACACCTATAGTAAAAACCAGTGGTCAACGGCAGTCAATTAGTGCGATATCTGCCTTGTCGAACAGAGGTAGCTTTTGGTATCACGTATACTCGGGTAGATTTAATGCAGAGAAGCTTATTGAGTGCTTAAGGCACTTTATGAAATACCGAAAGAGATCGGTATTTCTGATAATGGACGGACATCCTGTGCACAAAGCCAAGAAGGTTAAAGAATACATTGATAGTAAAAGAGGAAAACTTAGGATATTTTTATTACCACCATATGCTCCTGATTTAAACCCAGACGAATTGGTATGGAATCAGATGAGGCACATTGGCACGTCTAAAAAACCATTAAAGAATGGTGAGTCATTAAAGGGAAGAGCAGTCAACGATCTTGAATCGATTAAAGCGAACAAAAAATTAGTTAAATCATTTTTCAAAGAGGCGGTGGTATCCTTTGCTGCTGCCTAGGTAGTATCTATCCATTTTACAAATCGATGGTTATTCTATGAATCTCATTGCTGTAATAGGTTTATCACAGGGTAAACACCTGCGATATTAAAATCTTTCCACATCGTAGCGTCCGTCTATAACTCCAAATTCTGCAGTGAGTTTTCGCTTGACTTTATACTAATTTATGTACATTTACACCTCATCACTAACAGCACAGGATTTGAGAACTTCTTACAATGTGACTTTATCAACCGCATGTACTTTCCATAATTTTTCATAAAAAAAGATTCGAATTCTATGGATAATACACTTGCCATAAAAACAGAAAATTTAACTAAGGTATACAAAAGTTTTTTCGGCCGAAAAAGGTTTTGGCTTAAATAGACTCAATATTGAGGTCAGAGTAGGTGAAATCTTTGGCCTGCTTGGGCCAAACGGTTCCGGTAAAACGACTACGATGAAACTGCTTTTGGGATTAATTTTTCCAACCCAAGGAAAAGCCTTTCTCTTGGGTAAAGCGACAAATGACATAAAGACAAAGAGCAGGATTGGATTTCTACCGGAAGAATCCTGTTTTTATAGATTTTTGAATGCTGATGAAACCTTGGATTTTTATGGACAGTTATTCAACATCCCCCAAAAAGGAGAGAATGTTAAGAGCAAACAGACTCATTGAATTGGTAGGACTTGAATTCGCCAGAAAAAGACCATTGAGGCAATATTCAAAGGGAATGTTACGAAGAATTGGTATTGCTCAGGCATTGATTAATGATCCGGACTTAATAATCCTTGACGAACCAACGAGTGGACTTGACCCTATAGGCACGAAAGAGACGAAAGATATCATCGCTGAGTTAAAAAAACAGGGTAAGACCGTTCTCCTCTGCTCACATCTTCTTTCTGACGTTCAGGACGTATGTGATCGGATAGCAATACTTGAAAAGGGTACATTGCAAATTTCAGGAACGATAGACAATCTGCTTAGTCATAAAGATATCGTAGAGCTACAGATCCGTAATCTATCAGACGAAGCCATGAAAGAGGTAAAATCACTTATCGAGGAAAAACAAGGAGAAATTATATCAGTTAAAAATCCCTCAAACACTCTTGAAAATTTGTTCTTGAAAATAGTACAGGAACGAGGAATGTCCCCTAAGAGTATATTGAGCCGCGATTCAGACAAAAACAAAACCGGTTACGATTAGATTTTAAGTATAGCAATAATAACAGAATCGCCTGAATCATTAAATTAATACCTGAATCTTATGAATCAAATCCTTGTTATAGCGAAGCAAACTTTTAAAGAATCAGTCCGAAACAAGATCCTTTACATCTTTATCGCTTTTGGCCTGATTACCATTTGTTGTTCACCATTTATGCCAGTCGTCAGTGGCGAGAAAATGAAGATTATAGAATCAGTATGTTTACGTTCAATCACCTTTTTTGGAATGTTGGCAGCTATATTACTCTCATCATCTTCCATACCAACCGATATAGAAGACAAAGTACTCTGGACGATAACGACAAAGCCCGTTAGCCAATACAATTTTATCTTTGGGAAAGTTATGGGTTTTGTTTATGTTACAGGATTATTAGTATTGATAATGGGCAGCGCCAGCTATATATTGATAAAGATTATGTCTTCAACACAAACAGGGCAGGAAGGCAAGGGACTGTTAGCACGACAAATGTTTGAACCGTCTGATCTGCAAATCACCGGAAAATCTGTAAAGCAGACAGGTGACATCCATTGGTTTGAAGGTAAAAAAAATTGTGCCTCTTACTGGAACTTTACGGAATTATCTGGCCATAACACTTCGGATACCATTGAGATAGAGGCAAACATGTTGGTAGAAAGCAAAAACAACCGTAAAAAAAGAATCCCCGTTAACGTAAAAGTCATTAATCCAGACACAGGCAAATCACAAAGAGAAACATTAACGGTTTCCAACCATAAACCGTCTCTCTTACATCTGGGCGGTAACACCCTGGAAGGAAGTACCACCTTAACCATTATCATTACCCCAAAGCATCTTGGAGATTTTATTGGAATAAAGTCAGACAGCTTAAGGCTCTTTCACGGGAAAAAGAGTTTCGAATATAATTTCCTGAAGGGACTCACCATTATTTCAGCTCAATTTGTTCTGATGGTAGTAATTGCAACATTAGGATCCACGTTCTTTTCCCTCCCCGTGAATATTCTTTTCTGTCTGTTTATATTCTTTTGCGGTAATATAACCGATTTTATGCGCGACATCACAACCGTAATCAATTTATCTGCGGTACATGACCATAACCATGACCACGGAATGTCTGCGGTCGTTAAGAAACCCGGCACATTAGTCGTTCTCCTGAATAATTTCTTAACGGCGCCATTGACCACCTTGAGCTATATACTGCCAAACTTCAAAACGTTCAATGTTGGAAATTATTTTGTTGATAACATTAACATCCCCATTAAAAAAGTTTTCGTTAGTCTGGGATATATGTTTTTATATATTATATTTTGTTTACCTGCATCATTCATAGTTTTCAAAAAAAGGGAATTCGCTTGAGATTTTTGCATGAAGAAAAACTCCTTACCAAGATTGATGATTTTGCTCATCGTGATGTCATCACTGATTTCCGGGCTCTATTTTTTTCAAACAGAGATTAACTCTATGAGAAGTGAATCTGATGGAAATTATTTAAATTTTGACCCTACAGAAACAATACCAATAACACTCTTAGGTAGTTTCAGAGGAGTTCTGGTTGATTTTTTATGGATCCGGGGCATCGCAAGGTATGAAGAGAAGAAGTTCTATGAATTGCTTGCCATAAATAACCTTATTGCCAAATTACAACCCCATTTCCCATCCATATGGATATTTCAAGCTTGGAATATGTGCTATAATATTGCCCATGAATGGGACTCTCCTGAGAACAAATGGAAATGGATTAAGGCCGGATTAGAATTTGCAGAAAAAGGTGCTGTAAAAAATCCAACAAGCGGTGAGTTGTTTTTTGAGATCGGTTATATCTATTTTCATAAATTTGATGCTAAAAGTATCGAGTATGCTGACTATTTCAGAAAAAGACTAAAGGATGATGAAAATAAGGACAACTATGAACAAGCCTTATTCTGGGTGAGAAAATCTTTACAGTATGAATTAGTGACTCATAATAGACTTGCGGTTGAGAGGACGTTGTGTTATATATTATGGCGAGCGTCACTCCGAGCAGAAAAAGAGGGAAATTTACCTGTTGCCATTGATTATGCAACAAGGGCCCTTACTGAGTGGAAAGAATATCTTGTGAGAAATCCGGATGATCCCGAAGGCAAAACAGAAAATTTGATAAAAACTATTACTCATAAAAAATTACAACTTGAAAAACAGTTAGAAAGGTATGAAAGATGACAAAAATGTTTCCAAAAAGGAACCTCTTGTTTGCAACAGTGTTTTTCCTTGCAATGGCATTTACATCACAAGGACTTTTATGTGAGGCTTCTTCTCATGAAGATTCCAAGAGGTTCGGTAAGATGCAAAAAAACTTAGCAGTGCATGAAGTATCAAACGTTCATGGTGATGCTGCAAAAGCTCTGGGAAATGAGGAAAGTTCAATACCACTGGTATGGTGGCTTGCGCCATTTGGAGCTCTTTGTGCTCTGTTTTTTGTACGTAAATTTTACAAAGAGGTGATGGCGTATCCTGAAGGTGATAAAAAAATGGTTGAGATTGCCGGGCATGTTCGTGATGGTGCTTATGCCTATCTAAAACAGCAATATAAAGTAGTCTCCATCTTTTTCATATTCGTATTCATTTTGCTTCTCTTCATATCATTTGGATTAAAAGTTCAGTCTACATTTGTACCCTTTGCGTTTCTCACAAGTGGCTTCTTCTCCGGACTTGCAGGATTCCTAGGAATGAAAATAGCCACAAACGCCAGCTCAAGGACCACTGAGGGGGCAAAACAGTCATTGGACTTAGGCCTGCGAATAGCCTTTAGAAGTGGAGCGGTAATGGGCCTCATCGTTGTTGGGTTAGCCCTTTTGGACGTATCCGTATGGTTCTTCATACTTCGTAAATTTACAGATGTCTCACTTATTGAAATGGCCGTTATCCTCCCATGCTTTGGAATGGGGGCAAGTTCACAGGCCCTTTTTGCAAGAGTCGGAGGTGGTATCTTCACAAAGGCTGCTGATGTGGGAGCCGATCTGGTAGGAAAGGTTGAAGCCAATATCCCGGAAGATGACCCCAGAAATCCGGCAACCATTGCTGATAATGTTGGAGATAACGTGGGAGACGTAGCCGGGATGGGCGCAGATTTGTATGAATCATATTATGCCTCAATTCTTGCCAGCGCAGCCCTTGGTGTAGCTTGTGGTCTCGGTATTGCGGGACTTGTATTACCAATGTGTCTTGCCGGAATAGGCATCATATTATCCATCTTCGGAATCCGCGTCATAAAAACAAAAGAAGGCGCTTCACAAAAGGAGCTCTTAAAATCATTAGGAAGAGGCGTAAACTTAAGTTCTGTCCTCATCGTGATCTCTTCTGCTATTTTGATTTATTTTTTTCTTCCGGGCCACTTCGGCATTTGGGGTTCGATTGTCACGGGTTTGATTGCCGGCATCATAATAGGAAAGGGAACGGAATACTTTACTTCTGCTGATCACGGCCCCACAAAAACCATTGCAAGTCATGCGAAAACCGGTGCGGCTACACTCATCATCGATGGAGTAGCTACCGGTATGTTATCTACTATTATTCCTGTAAGCGCAATCTCAATCGGTATTATATTAAGTTTTGCCTTTGCTGGTGGATTTTCAAATACTGCCATGGGGCTTTATGGGATAGGTGTTGCAGCAGTAGGAATGCTGTCAACCCTTGGAATAACACTGGCAACTGACGCCTACGGACCTATTGCTGATAATGCTGGTGGGAATGCCGAGATGAGTGAACAAGAACCTATTGTAAGGAAAAGAACTGATGCTCTTGATTCACTGGGAAACACAACAGCTGCTACGGGTAAGGGTTTTGCGATTGGATCTGCAGCTCTTACCGCAATGGCATTACTAGCAGCATACGTTGAGGAGGTAAAAATAGGACTCGAAAGAACCGGCACTCATGTTGTGGAAATCGCAGGACGCACTCTAGATACAGCTTCTCTTCAGATAGTTGACCTCATGAACTATTACGATGTCACACTCATGAACCCTAAAGTTCTCGTGGGGCTTTTTCTTGGTGCGATGATTTCATTTACGTTTTGTGCATTGACAATGAAGGCTGTCGGCAGAGCCGCCGGCAAGATGGTAGAAGAAGTAAGACGTCAGTTTAGAGAAATTAAAGGAATTATGGATGGTTCGGGTAAACCGGATTATGCCGCATGTGTTTCCATAAGTACAAAGGGCGCAGAGAGAGATGATGCTCCCGCGCTCCTAGCCATGATTTTCCCATTGCTGTCGGCTTAATCTTAGGAGTGCCGGGAGTTATGGGACTGTTGGCCGGAGGATTAACATCAGGGTTTCTCTTGGCTGTGTTCATGTCAAACGCTGGAGGTGCATGGGATAATGCAAAGAAATTTATAGAAACTGGAGAGTTTGGCGGAAAAGGTTCAGAAGCACACAAGGCTTCTGTAGTGGGAGACACGGTAGGCGATCCCTTTAAGGATACTTCAGGTCCTTCGCTAAACATCCTTATTAAGTTGATGTCTATGGTATCTGTTGTCTTTGCAGGTTTAATAGTAAAATTTTCACCAAAGATTGGAGCATTCTTACATATTATTGCTAAATAATTGAGGAGAATACGTTCTTATTTTTTCTAATACGTTAATTGGTGCTCTGAGCACACGGTAAAAATGGCTGGAGAATCAGACAAATTAACAAATGATGTACCTTGTCCCAACCCGGACTGCAGATACGATCATCATCTGGAAGGTTCTAACTTTTGCATGCTTTGCGGTACATTGCTCTATCAAAGATGTGGAGACTGCTTGTCTTCTAATCCACAATATGCAAAGTTTTGCTACTATTGTGGTACAAGTTTATTAGAGCTCAGGGCAATGCAGGATGATGAGAGTGGTGAGGACGAAGACTCATAACAACCTTAAATGAAACATCCATGACCTCACGGTCACAAGCGAGCATGAAAATGTTTATTTTCTAAACAATCGACTACATTTTCAGGTGAAAGGTAGGCTTTGGTGTTGATAGCTTCAAGTTGAAACTATTTGTAAACCAAACTACCGAATGAAATAATTACTTCCTTTAAGTCCTGCCCCGTTTGGGCAGCACTCAATTTTAGTAAGGACATTTTGAAAAATCAGGAGGTTTCATACGTTAGATTCGAAAGAAATAGCAATTACTTGTGCCAAAATTGCTGATCAAAAGAAGGCACAAGATATCATTATTCTTGATATAAGCAAGTTAACCTTTTTCACAAAATACTTTGTTATCTGTACGGGTATTAATGAACGACAACTTCATGCCATTTCTGATGAAATAGCAAAAGAGCTGAAAAAATTCTCAATTGAGAAGCATGGTATGGAAGGTTATCGGGAAGCAAAATGGATATTGATGGACTTTGGCGATATTGTAGTACATCTCTTTGGTAAGGAAGAACGGAACTATTATGATCTGGAACTTCTCTGGGGAGATGCGCCAAGGATCCAATGGTAAACGGTAACTATTCAGAAGACCGTAATCAACTCAGTAATTGACATACTATAGAAAAAAGACACATCAAGTTAGACCATCCGGATTAACTTTTCCAAAATCCCTAAAACTGACATCCAAGGCTGTTTTTACGGTCTTTTAAACTTGCGCCTTCAGCGCAAAATAAGGAAATATTGAAATTCCTCATATAACAAGATAGCGCATCTGGCATGGTTTGTACGCGCATAAATTAATTTTGAATTTGTACTCATCTGATAATGGTTTTCGGTTTTAGTATATATGCATATATGCAGTGTTAACCATCTCCACGAATCGTTCCTAATGGATGATTTTTCCCTTGCTACTGCAGAGCAGAATAACTGCCAGGACAAGAAGTTTCCAGGCAACCTCTTTTCTGACTCATATGAGAAGGTTTTATGAAACACGTTTGGAAGTCCGGAAGCAGGACAATACTGAACGAAAAATATGCAGGGGAATCGGGAAACGAAGAGACGCGAAAGAACCGTATGTTTTCACCTCACAAACTTCTTCCTTCTCTGAAGTTTTTTCTCACACACATCACAAAAACCTGATCCCTTTTTATCCGTATCACTCAAAGTTCTTGAAAAAAACATCACGCAATTGCCATATTGACAATGACGTAATCCATATGTGTGACCCAGTTCATGAACCGCTTCAGTAATTATTCTTTCATTGAAGAGAGAGATATTTGCGGGTAAATTATAAAACTCCTGCCTCAACCTTGTCAAAGAAATGATTGACACTTTATTCTTTAAATCTGCTTCGCCAAAGACAAAGGTGAGCTCGGGAACATACAGATCGACATCGATTATGGCCAGGGCACTCTCGTAATCTGACAATTCTAATTTTCGTAATTCTTGGAGAATTTTAGATGAGCAATACTGTTTCCGGCTCTTATTATATGCATAATCTCGATCATGCGGTAATGAAACTGTGTCAATTTTCTTGCCGAAAATACCCTCGATCACTATCTTCATATACAGCATGATCCGTTCATCTACATCACCAATCTGCACAAGACATATTTTTTCTTCCATCTCTTTTTTCCCGGTATAACCCGATTTTATCAATATGGCTCCGAAGAAAAACAGAAGTAAGAACAAAATAGTACACTTCCGAAAGTCTCTCATTTTAGATTTCATCGAGTTAACGCTTCCTTCGCAACTCTTTCAAAATTGATTCCTCGTCCGAATGGCCTGCAGGCCGAGCGGACATCGACAACCAAGCCCTGTTGAATAATAGTTAAGAGAATGTTTGAGGTTAAGCGTTTCCCTCTTTTTGCTCAACACAAGTAGTGACCTGAAAAAATCTATTCTACAGGGCAAGTCGCTTGCTTTACGTCATTTTGGGTATGTGCTAACGCACATATAAAATGATTTTTTAGGCCTTTCTTTAACATTTACTGAATTTCCTCATCCATTCAAGTTAGAAGAAAATCCTGAATTTCTTTTTGTGGAATTCAATACGGTATCATAATAAAATCGGTAATTTCAGGTCTGAAGGAAAAGACACAATTGAGTGAAGGAATTTTTATGGAGGAAAAATATCAAACACTTTGGAAATTGGAAAAATCAGAAGTTGATCGAGAGATACTCCTTAAGAAACACACGCCATCGTAAGAAAACCGAAACCAATGATCGGTAGAAAAGTTAAACCATCCTGGTTAACTTTTCCAAAATCCCTAAAACTGCCATCCATGGCTGTTTTTACGGTCTTTTGAACTTGCGCCTTCAGCGCAAAATAAGGAAATATTGAAATTCCTCATATAATAATATATTAACTGCTTGCAATAATAACAGAGCACACTAAATTAATTATTTCATAAATTACTATTTATGCCTGTGCCGTGTGCTTTTATTATTTCAATTGCCTCAGACTTGGTAAAACCCTCTTTGCACAGTGATGAATAAAAATTGTGCATAAGTTTTGCAAGGATATTTTGTAAATCGGTGCATTGAGGAAGTATCTTCTTCAAGAAAACCAGACCCTGTTTTACCTCAATTTGTTCCATTAAATGATCCAGATTGTCATCTCTTTGGTCATCCATAATTATACTACCTCATAAAAAAATGCCCTTAATAAATTACCTTCACAGAATACTCTCTCCAGCGTAATAAATCCCCAATAAAACCACCATCAATACCATCAATACCATCAATACCATCAATCATTATGCTATATGTAGTAGCATTAATAAAGTAACTGTACTATATTTACGCAGAATGTCAAGCTATTTTTGATTAGCGCAGGTTTAAATGTAAGAATTTTAACCATCTTTCAATTATTTATCAAAATCACCTTCTTAAAAAGACGAATAATACTGTTTAAACTTACAACGTTGTGACCAAAATTTTAGCAAGGCAATCTGGTCACTTACTTGTAACGGATGACAAACACAGATTGAAATCATCAGCTAAAATTTTATTCTATATTGCACTGTAAAGAGTAAAAAATCAATTTGTGTGAGAAAATAAAAATTTTTTTCACATTGGACAAAATTGGCAAATGTTTTGCGAAACCCTGTTTAATAAATGTTATCTTCTTCTTTTTGAACACGGATAAGTTTTGCCTTTCAAAATGGCATCATGTGTGCATTTCGTTAAAAAATAAGATCCACAAAGATCTGAACAGTTTCAATATATATGTGAAAAATAAAAGATGAAAAATCTTACAATATTAGTGATTGAAGACAACCCAATGAATATGAAGCTCTTCCGTAGCCTGCTTGGTTTAGGAAAATTTAATGTCCTGGAAGCCGGCGATGCCAAGAACGGAATCGAGTTATCACTCAAACACAAACCAGATCTTATCTTGATGGATATTCAGCTGCCAGGTATGGATGGATTAAGTGCAACCAGGATTATAAAAGAGAATCCAGTTTTAAAATCGATACCGGTAGTAGCATTAACTGCACATGCCATGATGGGTGATGAAGAAAAGGCCAAAGCCGCTGGTTGTGATGGATACATAAGCAAACCAATCAATACTAAAAAATTTCTTGGAGAAATAGAAAAATTTCTTCAAGAAAAAACAAACAAGGAGAAACATTCTGAGAGAAGGGACATCTGTTATAAAAACAAGATATTGATCGTGGATGATGAGCCCTTGAATGTAAAGTTACTGGCGGCAAAACTCCCACCCGATCAGTACGATATTATCAAAGCCTATAATGGTATTGAAGCTCTGCAAAAAGTGTCAGAAGATCGTCCCAATTTAATCCTTTTGGATATTATGATGCCGGAAGTGAATGGTTATGAAGTTGCCAGAAGGATGAAGGAAAATCCAGAGACAAGAGATATCCCCATCATTATGGTAACAGCCTTAAATGATAGAGAGGATAAGATAAAGGCCTTTGAGAGGGGAGCAGAAGAATTTATCAGTAAACCAGTAAACAGTATAGAACTCCAGAAAAGAATAAAATCAACTCTTTGCCTTAAACAGTATCATGAACAAATATCTATTCGCAGGCAATCCGAAGAATCCTTTTTTGTTTCCGCCAGTGAAGAAGATACGATTAAAGATATAGAAATTGTACCTACTATCCTTATTGTAGAAGACAACGAAAAAGATGTAAAATTGCTTCAAGGACAACTTCACAGTCAACCCTATCGTCTTTTGTTCGCCACAAATGGTGAAGAAGCCTTAACCCTTATTCAAGAGGAAAAGGTAGACCTCATCTTACAGGACATTCTTTTACCAGGGATGAACGGTTTTGAGGTATGTCTTCGCATTAAGGAAATGGAAGAGACAAATAATATACAGATAGTCTTAATTACGTGTCTTCACGATTTAGAAAATAAAGTTAGAGGAACTGAACTAGATGTTGATGATTACTTGGTAAAACCAATTAATGGTCGAGAACTAAGATTTCGAATAACTACCTTATTAAAGAAAAAGAGGTATCTGGACAAACTTTGTTTCGTTTATGAGAAAGATTTAGCCTCTGTCACAATAGATGGACTCACGAGGCTTTATAATTATCACTATTTTGAGCGTTTTATAACACTTGTGGTAAAAAGTGCATTAAAAAATAACTATCCAGTAAGTCTAATCTTGATCGACATTGATGAGCAGAAACAACATCATGAAATCCTTGGGAATTTTACCAGAGACGCTATTCTAAGAGAACTAACGAAAATGATGAGGAGGAATATCCGTGAGATTGACCTGCTTACCAGATATGAAAGTCATGAATTTGCCATTGTTCTGCCTTACTGTTTAAGAGAAGAGGCACAGGTGATCGCCGAAAGAATCCACAAATCCTTTGCTTTACATTCCTCCCTCCATGAAAAACCTTTTCCAACAAATTATGTATCGCTCAGGACAGGCGTTGCTTCCGTACCAACAGATGCCTCCACAACTGAAGAATTGGTTAAAAGTGCAGAACAGATGCTCCACAACGTAAGGAAAGAAGAGAAAAGCTACATCATTCATTAAAGACATTTACTCTTTATCTCTGCATCAGAAAGAAAAATATACATCAGAAATTCTCACCGGAACCAAAGAGATGCCCAAATTAACTGTAGGAGATATGAAGTTTTTTTTGTTAATTAACGGAATCGTAAACTTTAACAATGAGAAGAAAAAGGTTCGTTTACAAATTAATGTGACTGCTGCACAACGTGCAAGGCTGGAAATTTGCTTAAAGCTCATCATATTGTCAAAAATTAAAGAAAGGCAAAGGTTGTGTGGGAATTTCGAAATACTTCCATAAAGAACAAACTTACGATAATCATTATGATGATATGCAGCATTGTATTGCTGTTGTCTTCTGCAGCGTTTATCACCACTGATTTAATTACAATCCGAAAGTCAATGGCAGACAAGCTATTAACTATTTCAAACGTAATTGGCGAAAGTAGTGCGGCAGCACTTACTTTTAATGATGAAGTAACCGCTGAAAAAATACTTGTATCTTTGCGTGCAGAACCTAATGTTCTCTCCGCTTTTCTCTACAATAAAGATGGCTCTTTATTAGCCAAATACCTAAGCCGTGTCATAGACTGGGACTCGCTGACAAATCGCAGGAGAAGCTATAAATCTCAAGGAGAAGAGCTTGACATGAGCTGGTCAAAAATCCCGGATGGCCGCCTTATTACATTGACAAAAGATACTTCATCCCATCATACAATAGGAAATGTATTTCCAGACCAGAAACATGGCACGAAACTGGCCTTTTCAAATTACATGATGAAAAAAGAGCACCATTTTTGGGAAAACCACATGGCATTACCAAAAAAAATTTCTGATGGTTACACCTTTTGTAACGATCACTTAGACATGTATTCCACTATTCTTCACGATGGTAAAATAATTGGTTCGATTTATTTGCAGTACGGTTTAGAAGAGCTGAACTCTCTTATAAAGTGGTACATCTTTATCGGAGTCAGTGTCCTTATCATATCATTAATTTTCGCCTACATGCTCTCATATAAATTCCAGCTTGTGATATCGAAGCCCTTATTATATCTGGTTGACACCATGAAAAAAATAACAGACAATAAAAACTATTCAATCAGGGTGAAAAAATGGGGTAAAGATGAAACAGGTACCCTTATTGAAAACTTTAATGAGATGTTGACACAAATTCATGCCCGTGATGAAGAACTTGAACAGCACCGCAAAAATCTTGAAGAGAAGGTTGCCATTCGTACTGCTGAATTTCGAGAGGCCACTGAAAGGGCATTTACCATGACACAACAAGCCGAAGCCGCTAATCTTGCCAAGAGTGAATTTCTGGCAAACATGAGTCATGAACTACGCACTCCCCTAAACGCCATTATAGGTTTTTCCGAAGTCTTAGTCGATAAGCATTTTGGTGAACTGAACGAGACTCAGGAGGAATACACACATGATATTCTTTCAAGTGGAAAACACCTCTTATCCCTGATCCAGGATATCCTGGATCTGTCAAAAGTGGAGTCTGGTATGATGGAACTGGATCCTTCTGAATTTAATATAAACGTACTCCTTAAGGGAAGTTTAACCATGATAAAAGAAAATGCCTCGAAGAAAGGTATTCAATTATTCACAGAATTCGCAGAAATCAGTAAACCTATTTTTGCTGATGAAAGAAAAATCAAACAAATTACCTTTAATCTTCTTTCCAACGCACTCAAGTTTACGCCAGATGGAGGAAGCATCCGTATCAAAGCAGAGATAATTGAGAAGCATTGGTTACAGGATCACGTTCCTGCTTCTTTTCAAGAAGATATATTGCCATCCTTAGATGACAATCACCAAAAGTATCTCAAGGTAACGGTAACAGATACTGGAATCGGCATTAAGTGCGAATCCTTGAAAAAGATTTTCAAACCATTTCAACAAGAAGACACCTCTACTTCCAGAAGATACGGAGGAACGGGACTTGGCCTCTGCCTATCAAAGAAGTTTTTGGAGTTACACAAAGGAAATATCTGGGTAGAGAGCCAGGTTGGCAATGGCAGTATCTTTACCTTTGTCTTGCCGTTATTAAGTCTGCGGAATACCGTGACTCCTAATAGTGTACAAACTATCAATGAGAAAGTTATTACTTAGCTGCTTTTTTTGATATTAAATATATTACAAATATTTTTGGAAGACAAGATGTTTGGAGAAAAGGAATAATTGGATCACAACCTTCAGATAGATTATGAAAATGTAACAGGCTCTCCTTTCACGGATAGCCTGACCGGACTATTTAACCATGGTTTTTTTCAGATAATGTTAGAAAATGAGATAAAACGGGTTAAACGATACGGCACAACCTTCACCCTAGCCTTGATCGATGTCGATTCATTTGCCAGATTTAACAAACTGAAAGGCACTTTGAATGGGGACAGAAAGTTGAAGGAAATAGCCCAGAAGATTAAGGAAAATATACGAGATGTCGATCTAGCATCGAGATATTTGGGAGATGTCTTTGCCCTCATTCTCATTAAATCTGAGGCCGCTCAGTCTTTAGTCGCCTCAGAAAGAATCATGCAAGCAATGAAAAAGTTGCCTGATGGAGACAATATAACTTTGAGCATTGGTCTTGCGTCATGCCCGGAAGACGCTACTGATAAAGAGAGTCTTATCAAAAAGACTGAAGAGGCTTTGTTGCAAGCCAAGATTATGGGAAAAAACAGGGCACATTTCTTTGAGAAACAGAAACATTCTATGGAAGAACAAAAGCCAAGGATATTAATAGTTGATGACGAACCGAGAAATTTAAAGGTATTGGAAGCACTTCTGCTTCCCTTAAACTATGAGGTCATTAAGGCATCCAACGGTGAAGACGTTTTTTCTCTGGTTGTTAAGGTAGATGTAGATCTGATTCTGTTGGACGTCATGATGCCTGGTATGGATGGGTACGAAGTCTGTCGTCGTTTAAAAAGCAGTGAAAATACCCGGTTGATTCCCGTTGTAATGCTAACCGCATTGACTGACAAAGAGGCCAAAATCAAAGGTATTGATGCAGGAGCTGATGATTTTATCTCGAAACCACCCGAGAAAATAGAACTCATTACCAGGATAAAGACCCTCATAAAGATGAAAGCGCTCAACAACAATTTAACGAGTCTTGAGAGTGTTCTCTACTCCTTGGCAAATGCAGTTGAGGCTAAGGATGAATATACAAAAGGTCACATATGGAGGGTATCTCAGATATCAGAGGCTCTTGGTAAAAAGCTGGGTCTCTCGGAGAGAAGTATCCGGAAAATCAAGTTTGGAGGTATTATACACGATATTGGTAAGATTGGGATACCCAATGAGATTTTAAACAAACCTGGTCCTCTGGATTATAAAGAATTTGAGATTATGAAGGAACATCCCACTATTGGTTACAGGATATGTGAGCCTTTAAAGAAGACTTTGGGAATGTCTTTGGATATTATACTTTACCATCATGAAAAGCTCGATGGCAGTGGTTATCCTGAGGGTCTCAGGGATGAATTTATCCCAATAGGGGCAAAAATAATGGCAGTTGTTGATATATACGATGCCCTCGTTACAGACCGTCCTTATCGCAAAAGGATGACAAAGGAAAAGGCTCAGGATATTCTCCGACAGCAAGCAGTTCAGGGAAAACTGGATAAGCAGATAGTAGAGTATTTAATAGAAATGACAGATTGATACAATCCAAGCAGATCTGAGTCACATACACCTTCAGATGTATGAGGTTAGAATATCTGATAGAAAAGATATCCCCTTTACATCTATCCTCCCGTTATTCGTTTCTTAATTGCCAATTTTTAATATTGTAGTAAAATATTTCATACATACATAACTACCCTTATACAAACAATAATGAAGTATGATTTTGATCGAGTAGTTCCACGAAAGAACACGAACTGCATGAAATGGGACGATACGGATGCTATTTTTGGAACCAAGGATATCGTTCCAATGTGGGTTGCAGACATGGATCTCCCGATCGCAAAACCTATCACTGACGCCATCAGGGAGAGAACGGAACATGAGATCTATGGATATCCAATACAAAAACCTCTATCAGTAATAAAAGCTGTTATTGATAGAATGCAAAGACTGTATGGTTGGAAAGTCAGGCCTGAATGGGTCCTTCTCCTACCCGGGATTATCCCCGCTCTCTACACTACCGTGAAGGCCTTCTCTTGTCCCGGAAATGAAGTCATTCTCCAGGGACCGGTTTATCATCCGTTTTGGTCTGCTATCGAAGATAATGGCTGTCACGTTTCAAACAATCAGCTTATTTTAAAAAATAGTACGTATGAAATTGACTTTGAAGATCTTGTCGGAAAATTTAATAACCGGGAGAACAGTCTGTATACTCCATCACATCCAAAATTGATGCTCTTGTGCAGTCCTCATAATCCCGTAGGGCGCGTATGGACTGTGGAAGAGCTGAGAAGGACAGGTGAAATTGTTATTGGAAATGGTGCAATAGTAGTTGCGGATGAAGTACACAGTGAACTCCTTTTTCATAATGCCAAACACACACCGTTTTCGACATTATCTGAAGAATTTGAACAACATTCCATTACCTGTATTTCACCAAGTAAGGCCTTTAACCTCCCAGGGTTATATACTTCTGCTATTATCATACCCAGTGCAGGACTTCGCAAACGATTTCTCGATGCAAAGAAAAACTTTGTACCCAAAGTAAATGTGTTCGGACTGATAGCAATGGAGGCCGCCTATAGATACAGTGATGAGTGGCTGGAACAACTAATGGCATATTTACACGACAATCTGGAATTTTTACTGGATTACTTTAAAAGGAAAATCCCCAAAATAGCGGTGATAAAACCGCAGGGAACCTATTTAGTGTGGCTGGATTGCAGAAAGATGGGATTGTCTCCTGCAACCCTTCAGAAATTCATGATAGAAAATGCGAAGGTTGGCCTTTATGAAGGTTCGCTCTTTGGACCTAGTGGTGCTGGGTTTGTAAGGATGAATATAGCCTGTCCTCGTTTACTGCTTGTTGAAGCACTCAAGAGAATAGAGTGTGCTGTAAATAACATGAGGAATTGATTCCATTTCTTTGTGCACAACCATTTAAGGCCAACTGATTTTCGAATTCAGAAAACAGGGTAAATACCGGCACGGGCTGACGTAAAAACTCTACTTCATTATACAAAAATAGCCGGCATCCAAGCAGAGCGTTTGGCAAAAATATTATCAATGTATCATTTCGAGTAAATCGGGATATTATACTCCTCTTCTTAGGTAGAATTATTTCTCGCTATGGTTAGAATGACAATATTTTCACAAAAACGTTATACCAGGATGCCGGATCGAGATATTCAAAACGAAAATTTTGTTTCAAACAACGCCTTGAGGTAGATAACCACTTAAGGAGTAGCAGGTGTTGTAATGTCCAACAACTCAACCGTAAAGATCAAAGTCTGACTAGGACCTATGCTTGGTGGGCCATTCACGCCATAAGCCAATTCTGAAGGGATATAAAATTCGCTTTTACCTCCGACCTTCATAAGTTGCACAGCTTCAGTCCACCCTTTTATTACCTGGTTTAACCCGAACTCTGCTGGCTCATTACGCTTGTATGAGCTGTCAAACTCCTGCCCATTAATCAACGTACCCCGATAGTGCACTTTAACCCTGTCGGTTTCCTTTGGTGAAGCCCCATTTCCCTCGGATATAATCTTGTACTGTAGACCGGAATCGGTTACCTTGACACCCGCTTTCTTTTTGTTGGTTTCAAGAAAAGCCTGCCCTTGTCTGATGTTTTCAGCACTTGCAGCATTTTGTTCCGCCTGAACTTTTTCGAGTGCTTTTTGCTGATAAGCAGTCATAACCGAACTTATCTCTTCCTGGGAGATTGCAAGCTCACTCCCATTTACAAAATCATTCAACCCTTTGGAAAACAATTCTACATCAACTTCAAGGTCACTCTGATTACAGAATTGACCAATTTGAATACCAAGGATATAGCTCATCTTTTGAGCGTCCGACCAGTTGGTCTCGATACTTTCAGCCTTAGTATCATCTTGTGCAGTTGCTATACCTGAAATAATAAACACCATTAAGGCTGACAATAGCATAATTTTTTGTATCACAATACACTCCTTAAGCACATTAGTTTTCAAAATAAAATTCTGATAAAAATGAAAAACAAAATTTTCAATAACTTTTTTCAGATTTTGCCAAAGCGGGAAAATTATAACCGTTTTCCTCAGCCTTTTCAACAACTTAGTTTGATTCTTCGTCTGATTCAACCCAGCACACCACAGACATTCTGGTTATCCTTGTAGGAAAAAGGAATACTTCTTCCTCAGTTTCTATAAAATGTGTTTACTTTCTTTCAACCTTCTCTGAAGGCCAATAATAGGCATCAGGGGTGTTCCGGGCGCCAAATATAGCCGTTCCCACACGTACCATACTAGCACCTTCCTCAATCGCAATTTGATAATCTCCTGACATTCCCATAGATAGATATTGCATCTCTACCCTATCAATTCCCTCTTTTATCACTGAGTCATGAATATCCTTTAATAACTTGAAACACTTCCGAATCTTCACCTCATCATTAGTAAAAAGACCGATGGTCATGAGGCCTCTTATCCGTAGAGTGTCGTACCGTGAGGTTTCCTTAACAAGTGAAATTGCCTCTTCAGGAGCAACTCCATATTTGCTCTCCTCATAGGAGGTATTAACCTGAATTAAAATATCCGTTGACCGACCTTCCTTCAGGAGTCGTTGATCTAACTTTTCAACCAGAGATAACCGATCAACAGAATGAATCAGATCAGCAAATTTCAAAACGTCTTTGACCTTATTGGTCTGCAAATGTCCAATGAAATGCCAAGCTGCATCCTCGTCCTTGAGAACTTCATATTTTTTCAGGGCTTCCTGAATCTTATTTTCGCCTATAATATGCCCACCGTTCCTGACTGCCTCTCGTATTCGTTCAGCATCTACCGTCTTTGTTGCCATAACCAATGTAATGTCTTCCGCCTTCTTACCAATTCTGGCAGCCGCATCAGCAATATTCTGTTTGACGTGCATCAAATTTTCCTTAATCGACATATCTTCTCCATGTAATATTATGTTAGAACCTTTCTATATATACATACTTATTTTAAAAATATAATTGGAACTATAGGTTTTGATAGGAACCAATGAGAACTTCGGACATTTCTTGTCTCTCGTTAATGCAATAATTTCATTCGCAGTCATCTATACTGTTGCAATAACCACGAATAGGATAACGACGAATATTTCCTTCTTTTTAAAGATTAATCAAGGCCTTACCCAATCAATTCTTTACGATTTTTCAGATGGTAATAAGGTGGCAACGTCGTAATTCTCTTATCTTCCAATGCACCTCCGATGGTAAAATGATAGAGGCTTTGGTAGGCGTTATCATTCAATCCCAGGATTTGATGAACCAGATCGTCAAAAAAACATCCAATTCCGGTTCCTCTCACTGAATGAACCTCTGCCTCAAGATAAAGGATCTGCCCGATCATCCCTGTCTCCCAGAAAAGATGACGGTATAAGTATGGATGTTTTTCAATATTCTCTCTAAACTTGGCGATCATCCCAACAGAAAAAGCTCCGTCACTGGCAATCTCCTGAAAGCAGCTTACCCCCTTTGCCTCACGAACATAATCTCCCTCTTGTAAAAAATAAAGAGGAAGCGTTTGAGGAGCATCCTTTACTTTATTCCATAAGAAATGAGCGTGGCATCTTTCTCTTATATCGTCATAATCATTATCATTACGAATGAGAAAATAGAGTCCGGTCTCCAAACCTATTATCCTATGGACAAAAAGAAGTAGGTGAACAGATATCTTTCCCAGTTCAATATCAAAGGGAGCGCTGAAACTCCTTGGGATGGTCTTGTCCAACATTGCAAAAAAATCTTCTTTTCGAATGGCCGTTTCACCGTCGTATGCCTGAGCACTTCTCCTTTGCCGAATGATCTTTGCTCCACGGTCCATATAAAGTCCTTTCTCAAAATAATCGTGATCACGATAACGATATGTCTCTTCATCTGTCCGGGGTTTGAGAGTCATAGAAGATACATCATCAATGATTTCCCAATCCACATGATCCTTACTTAAATGATTCGGTTCTCCCTGAAATTGAAGAGCTTCAAAGGATGATATAATGTCATAGGGAATGGTTCTCGGTACAAAACCATCTGCCTCCCACTTATTAACAAACAGAAGGAGTTCCGGCTCTTCTCTTTCAAATTCTTTCCATTTCGTTTGCGGGAACCCCAAGATAGTCCCGATTTCACCACTGGAAAGCGAATTAAGATAGGTAACCTTCCATCCCAAAATGTTTGCAGAAAAACTTAAACAGGCCATTGCATGCCCCACATCATGATTACAATAGCGGAATGCCCGTTCACCATATTTCCACGCTTCTCTCCAATAGATACTTGTAAGCCCAATAAGAAAACCTTCCTGAGAGAAATGGTTATGTATTCTCTGCCAGAATGATTCGTAAAACATTGTTCTCACTTCTAAAGAGTGCAGGAAAGGGTTGTAATGAAACACTCCACCGTAATCATCGTTTTCTGGTATTGGGGGAATGATAAGGTGTGTCTCGGTTGGATGGAGGTTGCCACTTGATGGATTCATCCGGAGTACCCACGAGTTTCCGAAATATGATTTCCAGGCAGAAAGTCCCATAGATAGTTCGAGAAAGGTTGCTATGTTTTGTAAGGAAAATTCCCTGAACTTATTACTCTCCCTCTTAAACAAGGCAAGATAGTCCGCCTCAGAATCATTGTTTGTTAAAGGAAGAGGTAACGATTTTACTCCTTCATATTGTCGGAAGGGATTGGGTTCAGTTTCCCAATCGAGATAACCAGATGACCGTGCATATCGATTCGGATGGTGCTTTGTGGTTTCGTGATATTCGACAACACCCTGAAACCAATTTTTATTCTCACTTTTTGTATCTTTTCTCATAGTTTATGACAAGCAAAGAACATATCTTAATGTTTCAGATGGGTAGGTTATTCATTTTTGTATTACTGAACCTTTCTTCCTTCATACCCTTTACACGTTCACCAAACACTGACATTTCAGCTACACATATAATCATCTCTTTTGTCTCAAAGCACGATTATTTCCACTTTTACACTAAGAGAGAGATTATATAACATTGGTATGATTGTCTCCAATAATTTTACTACCTGAACATATTACCTGTTTTTCTTTGACAGTACAAAGTATTCTTTGCTATAAATACATTCAGATACATACTTGTTCTCTAGATAAATCTCAAGATGTATCATCAGATGCCCTTTTACTCTTTTTCCAGATAAACCTACCGAGTTAAAAAAAAGAATATAGCAAATTAATGGTAGTTTTTTTCTGAATTAAAAAACATGACTTACATCCGCATAGACAACCTGAGCTTAATTCAGTTGCAGAACTATATATTGATCATAAAGGGTACATTCCCAGTTAACATGGTACAAAGAATAGTGGTCAAAATGAAAGAATAGTAAAATACTCATGAAATTTGTTGTCGACAATCGAAAAACCGAAAACATCGTAACGTTACAGATAGTACCATTTGCACATCCTCAAGGATGCATCGGATACCTTATGGCTGATAGGGCTAGCAAAGAAGCTCTAGCCTTGGACGTACACCTGGATTTCGTTTACGACATGAGCGAGCGGGTGAAGCTTGAAGGTTGGAAACTGCGCTATGTAGTTGATTCTCATACCCACGCCGATCACCCTTCAGGTGCAGCCTCCTTCGCTAAGAAGTTCGATTGTATCCGAGTTACGCACGAGCAATCCAACCATATTGGTGTCACTTTCCACCCAAAAGACGGAGAACAGATCAACTTGGGTGAATCGAAGATTACAGTACGTCATACGCCCGGCCATACACAAGATCATATAGTCTTAATCACTGACGGAGCACTTTTCTCAGGTGACTCACTATTAATTGGCAGCGTGGCCCGTACTGACTTCCTGGGTGGTAACGCCAGTCAACTGTTTGATTCAATCCACTTACTCCAGGCTGATCTTCCTGATCAAACTACCCTTTTTCCAGGGCATGATTACCGGGGTAGGATAAAAAGCACTCTGGAAGAAGAGAAAAAATGTAATCCCTGGCTATTGATTACTGATAGAGATGAGTTTGTACGTAATCTTACTGCCAACCCTCCTCCCAAACCAGCCAACATGAATGATCTTTTACGATTGAATCGTCAAGGTGTGAATATCGAGGAAAACATCTCTGTTCCTGAGGTTATCAACCTCGTAAGAGCCGGAGGTGCTGCAAGTGTGATTGATGTGCGCACCGAAGCCGAATTCGAGAGCGAACATATTGAAGGTTCTCATCTGCTCCCTTTGGACAAGATTGAAGAAAAATCTGACGAAGTTCGAGCAGTACCAGCTCCACGGCTATTACTCTGTCAAAGCGGAAACCGAGCATCCATGGCCAAGAGTAGGCTGGAAAAGCTAAATGTTGCAGGACTATCCGTAATCAAGGGTGGTATTGTCTCATACAAGGAAGCCGGAGGAGAGACACTGCGAGGCAAATTAAGGATATCTTTGGAGAGGCAGGTGCGAATTGCCTCAGGAAGCCTGGTTCTGCTGGGATTAGTAACTGGTTTTTACATTCATCCGGCTTTTCTCATTCTATCCGGTTTTGCAGGAGGAGGTTTAATCTTTGCAGGAATTACTGATTACTGTGGTTTGGGCATTCTCCTTAGCAAGATGCCCTGGAACCGATATAGCAGTAAAAGTAATATTTCTCCGGTCTCCCATAGCTGTGAAGCCAGCCAGCCAGGGACTTATGCTGCTTCTCTAACTGATAAAAAAGCCAGCAAGAGGTGAAGAAAAGATAAAAAAAGGGAGAGATAAGAGCGTTTTTTAAGAAATGAATCGTACTGGCATATTTAGAGGAAAATGAAAGAAGATTATATCTTCTGCAATCCACATTACAGGTGACGACGGGATTCATTACAAGCGAAACTACTTTCAGGCAGGCTTTGAGCAACTTGTGAGCCACCTTTGAGTTAAGTGAATTTTACCCGCTCATGCCGGTACCTGCCCGCCAGTTCGCCATTCAGGCGTGAAGTTGAAGGGTTCGGTCAGCTATGTTTCATAATCTGTTACCTTCCCCTTCCTCCCCTTCCTCCCCTTCCTCCGCTGTATCCTCCTTTACCGCCACCATATCCTCCCTTTTTGCTGCCGCTATATCCTCCTCCTTTACTACCACCGCCGTATCCCCCTTTGCCGCCACCGTATCCCCCCTTACTACCGCCGCCGTATCCCCCTTTGCCGCCGCCGTATCCTCCCGTACCTCCTCCAAAATTCCCGGTGCGAGGACGAGCTTCATTCATGTTAATTGCTCTTCCCTTTAACTCCTTACCATTCAGTCCATCAATTGCAGCTTGTCCTTCAGCTTTAGATGGCATCTCCACGAATCCAAATCCTTTTGGTTGACCACTATACTTGTCTTTTATGATAGAGACGGATTCAACCTTACCGAATGGTTCGCAAATAAGCCGTAAATCCTCTTCGTTAGTGTCGTATGATATATTTCCTACATAAATATTCATTCTGTATTCCTTTCTAATAATAAAGTTAAACGTAAACTGATATTAATTTTAGTGTATTCTAACAGCTTTCTTTTTATATATCTCAGAGATATAGCCCAGAATATGTTTGATTCAATTTCAATTTTTGAGATGAGAAGCAGTAATTTTATCTTATGATTCCGCTTTGGTTTTGGTTATTGCTGATTAGTCTTCAGCAGGCATTTTAATTGCTACAGCATACGCCTGCTTATAGTATATATGTTGAACACAGACAAAGGAAACTCTGCCGGATTGATTACAAAAAAAGTACAATGAGGCGGATATACATTATTTTCTTTATTTCTGCGTATAGAATCAAAGCTCCCGATTCCCTTTCATAGATATCGGGAGCTTTTACGTTATCATTACAATAATATTTTACAACTACTCTCTATATAATTATTATGTACAACTTCTTTCGATAGCTTATCCAGGATAAAATATATGAGTACGCTTTATACTATAGTTATATTTTGACAACATTTGAGGCTTTGCTACCCTTTTGGCCCTGTTCGACTTCAAACTCTACCTGATCCCCTTCTGAAAGGCTTTTAAAACCATCAGACTGAATTGCGGTATGGTGTACAAAGACATCATCTCCGTTTTCCTGAGAAATAAAGCCAAAGCCCTTTGAGTCGCTAAACCACTTAACTGTTCCATTTTGCATACTGAAAATCACCCCCTTTAAATAATAAAAAAGTAAAAAAATTAAAAAAGGCCACAAGATTGGAAACCCTGTGGCCTTTATATAAACGTATAATATATATTGAACAACATAACTACCAACTTTCCGGATTTTAGCACACATTAATCATTAAATCAAGAAAAAATAATACTAAAAATATAGATTATTGTTAATTGTTTTCTGATTTAGTTGACACTTAGGTTTTAAACTCTACTCACATCCTTGATACACCGCACATTGTATCTATCAATATCACTATAACTTATAAAGATTTATTTAATAAAAACACTTTAGTATAAGAGTTGTTCAAATAGAAATCGTATCAAAGCAAATTTTGGTTATATAAAATTCACAGTATTGTCGAACAAAACTTACAATTTTGTCTAAAAGTAAGGTATAGGAGGTGAAAAGGATGGTGAAAGGAAATATATCAAGTATATGGGCCATTTGCATTGTTGTTCTCTTTACATTGGCAAACAAAGGAATTGCTGATACTCCGATTTTCTCAAAGAAAACATCCAACACAAATACATCAGATAATAACAATCCTGTAACGTAATCTCAGTGTGCTAAAGATAAGATGTCTTCACCGTAACCAATTGTTCAACTGTCTGGTAACGACACTTGGACGATGGAACCCTTCATTCAGGGATTTTATTTTTTGGAACAAAATACCTTTGCCACCTATGGCTTTGACTAAGACAAATATGGAGTTGCAAATTTTCCAACTTTGCCAGTGAAGGGATCAGTAACGATTCCTGTTTTCCTTGTAGATTGGAGCGATTTTAATCCTGAGACAGATACGAGCAATCATAACAACCCGGATAGTGTTTATCACGGCTACAAAAAAATCTCCTGAAGAACTCAATGCTTTTCTCAACGGCTCTCGTGGGCCGGCAGGGTACTTCAGAGATGTTTCCGGTAGTCAGCTCAAGATCACCTTTGATGTGTTTCCCTGGATGGTCAGCGACAACATGACTTATCTTAGAGATAAGGAACCCAACTATTATTTTTTCAATACTCAATTAGGAGACTGGAGTGTAGATAAAGTTATTCATGCAAAAGACGTTTTACGCTCAGCAGTTGCAGATTTTGGTGTCGACTTAACGTCTTATGACGCTGACAATAACAAAGTTCTCGAAGGATTAGTTGTCGTCTATGAAGGTAAATCCGGGATGCTGGCGGGAAGCAACATGTCCTGGACTAACAATACCTACAACTCCAAGTTTCGAAGACCCAATCTTGATAACGTCGCAACCCTTGATGATTCCACAGATCCGAACTTCAGAGCATTTAAAAGTCAACATATACTTTTCCGCCGCTATAACAACATTCCCGAACAATGGAGTGAGAACTATCCTGGCAAATTAATCCACGCAGGAACATGGGCACACGAAATCGGGCATCTCCTTCTTGGCTATCGTAACTATTACTACAATCCCGGTGACCTTGGTGATTATGCTTTCAGCGCACATAGCGGAGATCCGAATCCCTTCCACCCTGCAGCATTAGAGAAATGGCTTTTCGTCCATTGGATCGAACAAAAGACGATCGAATCCAGCAGTGCATTTCAATCTGGTGATGTGTATGTTTACAGTTCAAACACTTTTCATGTAAAGATATCCAATATCTCAGCACCCGACTATCAGGTATCATTTACCTTAAACAAATCAACTTTGTATTAAGGTTTGAGATGTCTTTGTTTTATCAAGAATAAATATCTCGTTTTGATTGATATTAAAGAAAAATGTGTGGCATGTATTTTTAAAATAAACTATGAGGAAAGCAAGTATCCGTTCAAGAAAAAAGAGACATTTATCAGCAGCCTTATTGAAAGTGCTGAAGAGTACTAGAAAGCATTTGTGGATAATGAATCATATACTACCAGAATTCAGGATTACTCAAAATTTTTTGCTTTTGAGAATCTATCACTCCTCCGCCAGATCATCTAATAACTTTTGAGCATTCACGTTATTTGGATACATGGACATAACAAAGTGAAGCTTACGCACAATATTCTCTTTCTTGAAACCATCAGGATTTAAACTATACTGAATATACTGTATTTCTGCAAGGTTTACGTGGGCTTTCTCCTGAAATGGATCAAGTGAAAGCGTTTGCTTGAATGCATCAATTGCCTTATCATAATCACCCATATTCTGATAAACAGAACCCAAATTATACCAACCCTCGGCATTCTCCCTGTCAATTTTCAATGCCCGATTAAGACAATCGACAGCAGTTTGATGATCACCAAACTGGAGAAGTAGATTTCCTAAATTATAGAGAGATTTTACATTCTGAGGATCTCTTTCCAAAACATTCTTATATTCATCTACTGCTTCATCAAACATGTCATAACGGTCATATAATACAGCCAGGCAAAAACGTGCTGTAACTGCATCAGGATTTTTATCAATTGCTTTTTTGTATTGTTTAATCGCACCGTGATAGTTACCTTCCAACTCTATTACCTTCGCAATATTTATCATAGCTTCAACGTCTTTAGGATTAAGTTTCAACGCCCGTTCATACATTTGTTTAGCACTACCCAATCTCTCTACTTTTTCGTATGCATAGCCTAGGTTGTTTAGTACTTCAAAATTTTCAGGTTCCAATTCGACAGCTTTTTGAAAACATTTCAGTACCTTGTCGTAATCTTCTCTAGCAAGATAAATAAATCCTAGGTTTACATAAGCATCCGTGTAAGTTCCGTCATGTTTTATACTTTTTTTATATGCATCTACTGCTTGATCAGAATTAGGTTGAAGACTATCGTATTGACATCCTTTCTTAAACCATTTTATAGCCAAGTTTTTTTTATCCATGTAATCTTGTTTGCTAAATGATTATAAAAGGTTGATGAAAAAAATTAATTCTCAAACCACAGCGTTTTTTTCCTGGCTGATTTTATTCACAATGTAATCTTTGATTTTTTCCCAAATGTAAACAGGATCAGAAAGAGGAGATTCCGTTAATTGCGGATTTCCTCTGAGAGTTTGGGCAGCCATAACACCTGCCAATTCCATGCATTTCTCCTCGTTAGAGGAATGAACCTTCTCAATAAAATCAGATGTGAACTCTAACCAGACATTGGTTTCCCCAATATCTATTTTCTCTCTCCCTTCTTTCATCATGAATCTATTTTCTAATGGTGTTTGAATTTCTAATAAATTGTTTTGTTGGTTAACTATTTCAACTTCACTTATTCCCTGACCAACCGTAATATTTTCAGCTAAATCATCTACTTTAGTAGCCGGAACCGGTATCGACTTTTCTTCCACTCTTTTTCGAGGCCTCCTCTTCTGGAGGCAAGGACTGGAAATTTTCTGAAAACGTTCTCCTACCTGATTAACTACTTCACCATTAATTTCATTTAGTTCATTTGTTTCCCCTGCTTTTAAAGATAATTTACAAAGTTTATTGATAAGACGGGGTATCCCGTGTTCTGAATGCATCCAAATGTAGCCAAAGGCATCATCTGTAAAAATATTCCTTGTACCTCCAGCAAGTCTCAGTCTAGTTTCAACATACGACTTCACTAAATCTTCAGAGTGTATCTTATCAATCCTGCTATATGTTCCTATTCGTTGAAACAGGTTGGCCCGATTCGGGTGTTCTAATCTCCGTGCCAATTCCATCTGACCGGCTAGAACCATAGTAAAAAGATTCTTCTGATCACACTGCATATTGGTCAGTAACCTCAAGCTTTCAAGGTTTGCTGGTGATATAGCATTTGCTTCATCAATAAATATAAGTATCTTTTTCCCTTCATCTACTGTTTTGAATAAAAGTTTATTAAAAATTTCTAACAGATCCACTTTTTTCTTTTCTTCACATTGCTCTCCTGTTAACTGACCTATAACTTCTCTTAAAATCTGAACAAAAGTAGTGCTCGGATTGGTAATGAGGGCTATTTTATATTTCTCCTGATCCAGCGAGTCAATGATAATCCTTATAGACGTGGTCTTTCCCAAACCTACATCACCTACAATCACTGCAACACAATCTTCACCTTCTTCAATAGCAAACAAGGTTTCTGCTATTGTACTCTCCATAGAACTATGGCATTCTGCATACATAGTAGGATCTGGCACATTATCAAAAGGTGGTTTATTAAGACCCCAATATTCATAATACATAATTTATTTACCTCCATTTAGTATATGGACTAATACTACTTTATTACCAGACTTCTATTTTTCTGTAAGATACACGAGGACATCCTCCAGCGAAAAGCGCCTGAGTCTGCCAAGTTTATAGCTTTTAATCTTATCCGCCTTTACCAATTTTCTTAAGAAACTTGAGCTGACTTGCAACATTTGACATACATGTTTTGCTCTTAGTAATCTTAATGATTTATCTTTTTGTAAATGGAACTTAAAAACAAATTGACCTTCATTACGTTGTTCCAAATTCAAGGAAAGAGTCTTCTCCGTCCCGCTCAATAAAGACTGAAAATAACAGTTTGACCGGAGAAGTTCACACTGTTCGGGAGTTAAACCAAAAGAGAGGATTTTATTTTCATCTTTATTCAAATCTTTATATTCGTAAAATTTACTTCTTTGGGTACTAAAATTATTTCTTAATGCCAGGGGAGACTCTCTTCCAATTTCTTGGATACTCTTATTTCTTCTCTTTGCAAGACATATCTTTTCCATGACTCTCCTATCTAATAAATTTACATGATATCTATGTGATAAACACTCAGGATCCAATAAATCAGAGTTTACGAATTTTAAGTTTTTTGCTTTAGGCGCTTAGAGCTTCAAAGTTACCAACATGTTGTCGTTAATTACTTAACCTCCTGTGATGGTATTGTTTACAACCCGCTGAAAGCGGCTTTTTTTCTAAGCTTGTCTTAGAAAAATATTTAATAGCAAAGCTGTGGAATAATACAGAGTTCTTTTAGTTTTAGACCTGTAGCAATCAGGATAAGTCCCAGCGTTGTAGGATAATATTTGTAAATATTTCTGATCTTTTTAATCAAACAACTTTACAAGTTAGCTTTTCTTTATAGTAATAAGGAAATGTTTGATGATTTACAAGTAAATTAAGCAAAAATTAATTATCCAACAAAAATGACTTTTAATTTTTATTGTCGTCACCTCTGTCGTAAATTTTAATCAATAATTCTATAATGAATAATAAAACTTTCTAGCAGACAAAAAACCATGCAGAAAGCCTTTTGTATCATCAAGAGTATCAGAGATAAATCACTATTAACCGCATCACACCTATTGTTATCATTAAGGTTCCTGCAATCTTTGCTGAAAACTTGAAAAATATTAGCAGAATTCCTAACACTATCATAATACTTGGACAGCTGCTACCTATGAAATTACCAATTACTCTTTGTATTGAATCTACTCTATCCGTAGGACTGGTAATTTGAGCACACACTATTGTTGAAGTTTGTGTTATCAATATCAACAATGAAAAAAATAAAGATATCTTCATTTTATATATCTCCTTACTCTGGCTGAATAGTATTATCGTATTTTAGATATCTTCCATCGCTAATTATGTAACCTACGCATTTCAACTTGATAACCTGTTGTTGTGCTCCGGCATCATCTGCTGCATCTTCTATGTTCTTTAACCGTTGTTTTATTGAAAACAAAACCAAAAAAAAACATCATATTCATCACAATTGAGTTTTCACAAAAGAAATGCCAAAAGAAGATGAAGTGAAAGAAATGCTATAACATGTTGTAAGCAATATTCTAGCTTTCTAAATGTTTTACCTGTCTACAACCTGATAAAAACCAAATACAAAGATTATTGTATTGAATTGATATTATCTTTTCTCATAATAAAACGCTAAAGTAAAAGTGAGTATTACATTGCTTTATAGAGGGATCTGTTGTCCTTGCCACAACACCTTTTCAATATTATTAAACATTTAAACTTCAAATTCCTGTTTCAAAGAGGATACTATTACTCGATTTTAATGGTCACACGATCACAGGCACAACGTGAAAACCATCCGATATCTATCAGATAAATTCTCCTGCCGATCATCCGAATCAAAAATCTGCGGTAACAGGATTGCAGAAGATTTCACGCCAAAAGACACATAGATGTGACTACTGAAGTATCCGGGTCAAAACACCACTAAACAGTATAGCAACACAGGTTATGGTAACCGTGTTATTATGACCGATTATAATTTTGCCTGTTGTGATTGTGCCTGCCTTGCTTATGTTTGGTTTTTGACTCTTTTGGATAATTACTACAAACCTACGTGAGTTTTCAACAATAGGATAGACACATTATGACAGTATTGTTCTGTGCGAGCGTGAATCTCCGATTGGCGGTTCTAATCCTCAGATAGTCTGCAAGCCTTATTTAATGATAATGAGTTGCCGCAGATGAATGCTTCCTCTTCAATATAAGGTTTTCAGTAAAAGCAACCCGCTGGGATCAGCCTATCCCGATTTGCCTGTCCATTATCAACAATCTCATTTGCTTACCCACTTTCTAGAGTAAGGAACGTATCTCACAATTAGTTTTAGTAGGATATTGATCACAGATATGTAGTGTTTTGAAAAATCACATTTGGTGTGCTTACTTAGCCACTAATATTTTTATCTTTTCAGGTATATTAATTAATTAGCATTTTCATCCTGTGTTTATCAAGTCAAACTTATCTTTGAAGTTTTCCATAATCATCTTCAACAGTATCCGGTTTTTTGAAACCTTCAAATTCCATCTCTCATTTATAAGCTTAAATGCATCATCTCGTGCCAACTGTAGTATGGTATGGTCATTAATTATATCAGCAATCTTAAATTCAGGAATTCCATGCTGTCTAGTACCGAAGAATTCTCCCGGCCCTCTTATCCTTAAGTCCTCTTCCGCTATCTTGAAACCATCGTTTGTATCCACCATAGCCTTTAGCCTCTGACGGGAACCTTCGCTCTTTGGTGCTCCAAAGAGTAAACAATAAGACTTGTGAGAACTACGGCCTATCCTCCCCCTCAGCTGATGAAGCTGTGCCAGCCCAAATCGATCGGCATGTTCGATTAACATTATGGTAGCATTCGGAATATCTATTCCAACTTCGATAATGATTGTAGAAACAAGAATATCATACTTGTGATTCATAAAATCAGACATTATGAATTCTTTTACATCTGATTTTAACTTCCCATGCAGAAGTCCTACTCTTACTCCAGGAAACACCTTATCCTGAAGTATTTTAGCCTCTTCAGTCGCCGCCTTAAGATCGAGTTTTTCTGACTCTTCCACCAATGGATACACGACAAATGCCTGACTCCCCTTTTCTATTTCCTTACGAATAAAACCATAAACGTCGGTTTGCTTATTTGCTTTTACCCAATACGTCTTCACAGGAATTCGACCAGGTGGCAATTCATCAATAATGGAGACATCAAGATCTCCAAACACAGTTAGAGAAAGCGACCTGGGTATAGGTGTAGCCGTCATTACGAGGACGTCCGGCTTTGGACAATATCCCTTGCGTCGCAATCTCGTGCGCTGCATTACACCAAATTTGTGCTGCTCATCAATAACAATCAAACCTAACCTTTTAAATTCCACATCTGTCTGGATCAGGGTATGGGTGCCGATAACCAGATCTACTTCCCCATTTTTTATTCGTTCTAGATTTTCCTGCCTCTCCTTTGTCTTTAATCCACCTTTGAGAAGCAGCACTCTTACCTTAGCTTTCACCAGGAAACAGTTAAGAGTACGATAATGCTGTTCCGCAAGAAGCTCTGTTGGTGCCATAAATGCAGCCTGTATCCCATTCGCAATCGCGGCAATGAGTGCATAAACCGCTACAACGGTCTTGCCAGAACCAACATCTCCCTGGAGTAACCGGTTCATGGGCTTTAACCTGCACATATCTTCGTGCACATCCCTGATAACCTTCTCCTGACTCTTGGTAAGAACAAATGGAAAGAGTCGAAATATTTGATGTTTGATATTTTCCCCTATATGAAATTGATATCCATCGGCATCCTTTATTCTGCGTTTTTGAAGAGCCATAGCAGACTCAAACATGAAGAATTCTTGGTATTTAAGTCTTTTTTTTGCCTCATTCAAAATATCAAAAGTGTCAGGAAAATGAATATTCTTTATTGCGTGCATCAGAGGCAAAAGTTTGTGTTTACGAATAATGTCATCAGGAAAAAACTCCTCTATCGAGCATAATGATTCTTCTAAAACCATTGCCACAAGCTTACGGAAGAATGTTTGACTCACATCATCTGTTAATGTATAAACGGGTACTATTCTCAAGCTCTCAGCAACATCTATGTTTTCTGTAATGACCTCATAATCAGGATTTATCATTTGCAGTTTTTGTTTGTAGAAAGAGACCCTGCCATATAATAATACCAGATCGTCTACTTGCAGTTTATCCTTCATATAAGGTTGATTAAACCACTTGACCAAGAGAATTCCTGTATTGTCGGTAAGAGAAATCTCAAATATACTTTTCCATCCCCTTGTATTGGAATTTCTCATGCGGGAAACATTCCCCTTTACCATTGAAGTGTTGCTTTCTTT
The DNA here is from genome assembly GCA_031316155.1 of Candidatus Scalindua sp. Taxonomy (GTDB): domain Bacteria; phylum Planctomycetota; class Brocadiia; order Brocadiales; family Scalinduaceae; genus SCAELEC01. The sequence goes on along the minus strand of JALDRB010000004.1, from coordinate 257,409 downwards.
TAAGTCAGAAATTTTCTCAATTTGAGATCGATCCTGGTATGTACGAGGAAAGTAATTAAGAAGATCTCTAGGAGTGTAAATACCTAATCGTGTCAATAACCTATAGCGTTTTGGTCCTACACCCTTGAGGTATTGGATAGATTTGTCTAGATCTGACATAGTCACCATTCACCCCCACATATCCGAAGTTAAGAAGTGCAAACGAGAGATATTCCGGGGGTTTTACAGAAACTCAACCCAAATGAGTCGTAAAATGATTCAATATTTACGAAAAAATAATTATTACCAGGGTAAATTTGGAACGGGGAATGGACGAAATTGTTATTTCCTAAATTGATTGATTTTTATCAACATAACTGTAGGGGCTGTTTCCAAACAGCCTCCTTATGTCCACATCAGACATTATGCGGCACATTTGGGAAACGTGTTGCATAAATTATATTCAACTGACAGATTTAATTAATTATTCACACGAACCACTAATTAAACATGGCAACGTACTGATAACGATCAAGAATCGCTTTATTTAGATACCCAGCGGTTAAACCAAAACTACCTAATCTGGCTTTCGAAGTGAGAGTCCAAGCTCTTTAAGTTGGTTGTCATCTACTTCTGAAGGAGCATCGACCATAAGGCACGTAGCTTTCTGTGTTTTTGGGAATGCAATAACCTCTCTGATATCATCAAGGCCTAAGAGTATGGTAACCATTCGATCCAATCCTAATGCTATGCCACCATGAGGAGGTGCACCGTATTTCAAAGCCTCAAGTAAAAATCCAAATCTTTTTTGTGCCGTAACGTCATCAATATTCAGCAGACTGAAGATCCTCTTTTGTACATCAGGCCTATGTATTCTAATACTACCCCCTCCCAATTCAATACCATTGAGGACAAGATCATAAGCCCTCGCCCTGACATCGAGAGTTCTCTCTTCCAGAATAGTAAGATCCTCCTGATGCGGTGAGGTAAATGGATGATGAAGAGAATCGTATCTACCTGCTTCTTCGTTGTATGCAAGAAGAGGAAAGTCAATGACCCAAGTGAAGTTAAATTCTTCATCATTTATCAATCCTATCTGCTTTCCTATATTGATTCGAAGTTGAGAAAGTGATTGCGAAACGACACTTTCAGTATCAGCCACAAAGAGTAGTAGATCTCCCGATACAGCATTGAAACGTTCTTTTATGTCACACTGCAGTTCGGAAGAAAAAAACTTTGTAATTTGAGAAGTTAATCCACTATCATCCACCTTAAACCAAGCAAGACCCTTTGCTCCAAATTGATTGACAAAAGAAGTTAATCCGTCTATCTCTTTTCTTGAAAATTTTGCACAACCTGTAGCATTAATGCCTCTTACCTGACCACCGGATCTGGCTATGGAGTGAAAGACCTTAAACTCCGATTTTTCCGCAATGTCAGTGATATCTTTTATCGTCATTCCAAATCTCAAATCAGGAGCATCGCATCCATAGAGATTCATTGCATCACGATAAGAAAGTCTTTTGAAAGGTGCATGAAGTTCTTTGCCCTGGATTTCCCTGAAAATCTCCACCATCAAGCCCTCTATAATGGTAATAATGTCATCTTCGTTAACAAAGGACATCTCAAGATCTAGTTGTGTGAATTCCGGTTGGCGTTGTGCACGCAGGTCTTCGTCCCGAAAACACTTCACTATCTGATAGTATCGGTCCATCCCGGACACCATCAATAACTGTTTAAACAGCTGTGGTGATTGTGGTAGTGCGTAGAACTGCCCCTTGTTTATTCTGCTGGGAACGAGGTAATCTCTTGCACCTTCTGGTGTACTTTTAGTCAGAAACGGCGTTTCGATATCAACAAACTCTTTACGATCAAAATAGCGTCTGGCGACTTGACAGATTTTATGCCGAAACATCATGTTCTTTTGCATAACCGTACGTCTGAGATCAAGATATCTATACTTAAGTCTTAATTCCGTCGAAACCTCGGTATTACTCGTAATTTCAAAAGGTGTTGTCTCGCTTGTATTCAATATTGCTAGTTCATAAACAAATAATTCAATCTCACCGGTATCCAGATCTGGATTTGTCATGCCTTCAGGCCTTTCAGAAACCTTACCCTTTACGGCAATAACATATTCTGATCTCAAACTGGATGCCTTTTCATGAGCTTCAGTATTATACTCCGGATTGAATACAATTTGCGATTTACCGTATCTATCCCTTAAATCAATAAATATTACACCGCCATGATCCCTTCTGGTGTCAACCCAACCTGAAAGAACAACCTCACTTCCTGCATCTTTGATTCTCAGTTGCCCGCAAGTATGAGTTCTTATTAAATCTGTCATTTATTTATTCCTTATGTTAAAAACAACGTAAATCTTGATAAACCTGTCGAATATTTACTACCAGGAGAATATTTACTGCAAAATAAACCATGCTCATTTCCGAATAAATCGTATTAGTTCATCAGTATCCTCAGCCAATTTCTCTTCACCTGTCTGCATATCCTTTAGTTTGATCACCCCTTTTCCCAATTCCTCTAACCCGATGATGATAGTAAATTTTACGCTGACCTTATTGGCCATTCTCATCTGTGCCTTGGGGCTCCTGCATTCATAGTCCATATCAGCCGATATACCAGAATGCCTGAGGGTATTCAGTAACCGAAAGCAATAATTTCTGGTCTCACTACCGATTGACACAATGTAAGCGTCTCGAACAGGTGGAAAATCGGGCTTAAATTCCTTATTCCGTGTCTTGACAAGGGCAATCAATGACGCTTCCATACCTGCAGCAAAGCCAACAGCACCGATATGAGGGCCTCCGATGTCTGATATCAAGTTATCATAACGACCGCCTGCACAAATGGTATCTCTAGCCCCCATAGAGGGGTGGGTAATTTCGTAAACTGTTTTAGTATAATAATCTAGACCCCGGACTAGATTTGGGTCAACCATATATTCAAGATTAATATCCTCAAGAGTATTTTTAACGGTAGTAAAATGTTCCTGACAGTCATTACATATGTGGGTTTCTATACGTGAAAGACCATAACAAATCTCTTTACATTGTTTTTTCTTGCAGTCAAGCACTCTGAATACATTTCGATCGATCCGCATCTGACAGAGTTCACATATATCATCTTTGTACCCTGTTAGTTCTTTTTTCAGAAGTTCCCTGAAGCCGGGCCTACACTTTTCACATCCAATAGAATTGATCTTAACCTTGTATCCGCTCAGTTTAAGACGATCATATACCCTCGTTGCAATCTTAATTGTTTCAACATCCAGTAATGGATCATAAGACCCAATTGCTTCAATGCCCATCTGATGAAATTGTCTTAACCTGGCCGCTTGGGGACGCTCTTTTCTGAACATTGGTCCTATGTAATAATATTTCTGGAATTTCTTGGATTTATGAAGTTCATTCTCGAGATATGCACGCATCACGGATGCTGTGTTTTCCGGTCGAAGCGTAATTGCAGAACCCTCCGTATCACCAAACGTATACATCTCTTTTTCTACTATATCAGATGTTTCTCCAATACTTCTGATAAAGAGACGGGTATCTTCAAAAACTGGCGTCCTTATCTCAAGATATCCACTTAATTCAAACTCCTCTCTGGCTGCTTTTTCCATCTCTGACCATAACAGTTTTTCCTCTGGAAAGAGATCTTTCATACCATGTGGAACCTTGATATAATTGTCTTTACCTTTATCCATTAAAAGATCCGGTCTCCTCTTATCTATCGCAGAAAGCAATCGTGCAAATCACGCATTAATTTTCTTTTCTAAGTAGAAAGAAATCGCATATTTGATCAAAATACTATACCTTTTTTTATTTTATTAATACATTCTTCAGAATTATATCAGTTTAGGTTTAATATTCAAGATTTTATACCCACCATCCGGGAAATAGTCTTGTTTTCTTATGCCTCTTTACGTTAAAATGCTTTATATTTTAAATAAATCGGATGATGTTTTTTTCAGGAGTTGATGAGATGTATAGGAAACAAATTAAAGTTCTTGATTGCAGTATCAGAGATGGCGGATTAATTAATAATTACCAGTTTACTATGGATTTTGTAAAGGCCATATATCGTGCCTCCTGTGATTCCGGTATAGATTACATAGAGATCGGCAAAAAACTCTGTGAGAGTGATGAATATACACGAGAAAAATATGGCCGATGGAACTTTTGTGATGAGGAAGATCTCAAACAAGTGGTTTCTTCCCACAAATGTGAAAACCCACCGGTTCTGGCTGTAATGCTTGATGTAGACAGGGTGGATGTTAAATCACTGCTTCCTGCAGACCAGAGTGTTGTTGGAATGGTACGTATCGCATGCTATGTGCCCGATATCGATAAGGGACTGGATTTAGTAAAACGTACCAAGGATCTTGGTTATGAAACCACAATCAACATTATGGCATCTTCCGCCGTAATAGAAACAGAGCTTATTGAAGCATTGCAACAGGTTAATGAAGCCACTGAGGTGGATTACCTCTACCTGGTAGATAGTTACGGCGCCTTCTATTCAGAACAGGTAACCAGCTATCTAAAACTGTACAAAGAGCACGCACCCAATAAGGAACTTGGATTCCATGCCCACAACAACCAGCAACTTGCTTTTTCAAATACTCAACAAGCCATTATCGATGGAGTTAATCTCCTGGACGCAACTATTAACGGTATAGGCCGAGGTGCCGGCAACTGTAATCTGGAACTTTTACTTAATTTTTTAAAGAACCCAAAGTTTGATGTCAGGCCGATATATAAGGTAATCCAGGAACACATGGTACCTCTTCGCAAAAAGATAGAGTGGGGTTTTAATGATATCTACGGAATAAGTGGCCACCTGAACCACCATCCACGGGAAGCAATGAAACAGCGCGCCAATGCTGAAACAAAAGACAACTGTTATGATTTTTTAATTGACTCCACCGCCGATTAAAATACTTTGAGTTCTCCTTTCGCTAACTGTGATAGGTTTGGTTTTCAGAGACCTCATACAACAAATTCTTACATAATAGACTACAAACTAGTTCTCAATGGATAGGGTCTTTGATATAATTACATCAGGATAAGATACTTACAAAGCTTGCTTTAATGCTGTGGAAGATGTATTATGAGAGGTTCCTCCAAACCTTAAGTTCTCTCCTCCTTACCGCAAGTCAAAAAGTCAAAACAATCTTCCCTTTAAATATGCTATAAAACCTAATCATAAAATAAATTTTACATCAAACACGTATTTAATTAATCGGTTAAATAATAAACAGAGAAAAATATATGAGTAAAACACAAAACGTTCTCCGGTTTTTGTCTTTTGTATGCACCATCTCTCTTTTGAGCATAGTGTTCATTGTCCATACCGTTTATCATACATGTGAATCGAATACAATCAAAGACGACTTTGAAGAAATCATGGCCCTTGCTCATGAAATACTTGCTGAGCGTTATTGCCCTTGCCAGTGTGGCAGATTTTTACCGGGAAGTCACAATTCTCCTGCCTGTTTTGGATGTAGTGTCGGGAAAAATGAAATTTCATATGTCCTGGAAAGTCTGGAAGATGGCAAGAAACCGCAAGAGATTATCATGGACCTTAACAGTCCAATTACCATTAGTATCTTTGCAGATTGGCACAGATCCTTATTTAGCAAAAACCTGGAAGACGGTAAAAAAAGTCGCTATCAAACTACACCAGAACAGGATAGTTTTAAGAACACCAGGATTGTCACGTGAAGCTCGCCGCGCACTTAAACTTGTGGAACATGCCCGTTTGGATGGAAAATACAGCGTCATTCATGAGGCCTTAATCAATCATACAGGGCCCTGGGATTGGGATACACTCATTCAGCTTGCTACCAAAAATGGTCAGCCCCATGAACAAACATGGGCATCTATTAAGTTCATCGACATTGAAGCACAGATTGCTAAAGATCAAGAACATGCTCGAGAGATCGGCATTGGTATGTTTCCGGCAATTACCATAAATCATGAGATAATCCAAAACTCTGAGCAGGCTATTGTCCGGAAGATTAAAGAAATTTTGAGAGAAGAGAGTATTTAAGCATGTTTAAGAAATATTTTTCATTACCACACCAAAGTTGTGGTAAAACATTCTATAAGGTGACGATTTCCCCCCCGGATGAATCCGTTCGGACGGGCAGTAAAAAAATAGAAGAAATAGTCGGCTTAGTTACTAACATTTTATATAATTGTTTCATTATTTCGGAATTGTTTTGCCAATCGAGAAATAGAAAGCAACTAACTGATGAATAGCGGTATGATATGGTTTAAGGAAATAAGACCCTTCTGAGAGGTTTCCACAGCCATGTCTCCTATTGTACGCATTCCGGATTTACAGGCTAATAGCTGTATTTCATGTTCCGGTACACCTTCAGACACCATCTTCTGAACTTCTCTATCTGCATTGAGAAATTCATATACCAACACACGGCCTGATATGCCAGTTCTATTACACTCTTCACAACCAGGTGAGAAATGATCAATTAAATTTTGAGTATTTACACCGCGTCCTGCGAAAAATCCAAGCATCTTGACATCCGGTTTACATATTGTCCGACAACTCTGACATAATTTGGGTATAAGATGCTGAGCCATTACACCTTTGACGGTTGCCGCCACCAAGTAGGGTTCTACTCCCATATCGACTAAACGGGAAAAAGCTCCCGAGGCGCGATTCGTATGGAGAGTTGAGATCAGCACATGGCCCGTAAGGGAAGCCTGAACAGCAATCTTTGCCGTTTCAGAATCACGAATTTCTCCTACCATAATAATGTCCGGATCGTGTCGCAGAACATTCCTCAAGGCTTTAGCAAAACTAAAACCTATTTTTTCGTTTACCTGAATCTGGTTAATCCCAGGCACTTCAGATTCGATGGGGTCTTCTAATGACAATACATGTTTTGGTTCACCTGCAAGATCTCGCAAAACAGCAGCAAGAGTTGTAGACTTGCCACTGCCAGTTGGACCGGTTACCAACAACATACCGTGTGCACTTCGAACAATATTATTTACTACTTCTACATCTGTTGTATCAAGCCCCAATTGATCGAGACCACGGGTCATACTCCCTTTGTCCAAAACTCGCAATACCAGATTTTCACCATACTGTCCAGGCATACAGGAAACTCGAAATTCAACATTACGGTTTCTCAAATTAACCCTGAAGCGTCCATCTTGCGGTAAACGACGCTCAGTAATATCCATGAGAGCAACAATCTTAAACCGTGCAACCAGGCTCTTGTGAATACGACGATCCAACTTTATGTATTGCTGAAGCAACCCATTCACCCGAAATGAAACTTTTACCCCATCCTCTTGAGGTAATAAATGGATATCACTCGCTGATGCTTTGATACCATTCATAATAATTTTATTGGCCAAACGTACAATTGGAGCTGTTTCCGCCTCATCTTTCAGAGATACATCATTGCTATCAATGTCATGTTCTATATGAGCAATTGCATCATCTATATTAACATCAGAGAACTCACACTCTTCCTCATAGAATTTATCAATAAATTTTCCGATTTGATTTGACGTAGCAATTACCATTTCTACCCAACGGTTTGTGTGAAAACGCAAAGTATCCATAGAATTTAGGTCAGTAGGGTCAGCAGTCGCTATGGTAATTTTCTTCTCATCAAAATCGATAGGAAAGATGTGTAATTCCCTTACAAGATCAATTGAAACCTTCTCAAGTGCTTTGGGGTTGGTCGGTATATCACGCAGATCCACAAAACTCAAACCAAATTTCAGAGATAAGGCCATCAAGAGGTCTTTTTCTGTAATAATTTTATTTTCAATGAGGATTTGCCCCAAGTACTTCTTTTTGCTGTTCTTCTGCTGTTTTAGTGACTCATCAACTTGCTCCTTGGTAACAAGATTGAACGAAAGCAATATGTTTCCAACAAGTGAATTTTTCCATTTATCACGCCCTCCACCTTCCCTTAATACCCTAAGAATGTTTTCTTGAGGAATAGGTTGTTGTTCTTCAATATTCTCGCTTCTCAAATCACCTCTCAAGTTTTGTTGTTCGGGCTGTCCATCTTGAATGGGAATACCAGGAATGGTGCTTAGATCTTTCTGAATTTCTTCGACCGGTAGTTGTTTTCTCCGGCTCACGATTCCCGTCTTTGGGAAAAAAATGCGACAGTGTCCGTCTTCCTGGTTTTGTGGAATACCATAAAACCCTTGTGCAGTATCATTTTCAAACTGCCGCTGTTGTACGCGTACATGGTAAATTTCTTTCCCTTTTGTTTCCACATCCTCATCTATCTCACCCGGCATTGGAAGTGGATGAGGTTCGTTCAAATCGGTTACAAACAAAATACAGCAAATCTGATCCAAAGAATAGACTTGAACCTTGCCTTGACAGCGTATAGCCACCTCTCCTTCAACTGGATGAAATTGCCGCTCTAAACGACCTGAAACAGAGTTACCGTCAATCAATTTACACTCGATTTGTTTCATATGCATCAAGCTACCCTCATTAATATCATAAACATGGTTTTGTATTTTTCGCCCTGTGTAACAGACAATGTAAAGAGTATAAGGATAACATTTCAGTATGATTTACCGCTAACTTTAGTTAATCAATGGTTCCTCTACATTCAGCTTTGGAAAGATATGTTCAAAATGTTTCACAACTTCAGGGTCAAAGTCTGTTCCAGCCCCCTTACTATTTCATTTTTCCCCTCTAAAGGCGAAAGTGCTTTTCTATACGGTCTATCAGTAGTCAATGCATCGTATACATCTGCTATAGCAATAATCTTGGCTCCTACCGGAATAGATTCCCCCATTAATTTATTATATCCTTTTCCATCATATTTTTGTGTTTGGAATAAAATAGACCATGGAAAACACCATGAGTACAGATAAAAAAAACGCAGAATATGTTGCGTGTTTCTTTCCGAAAAATTACGAACCTAACATGACCGGTAGGTAAAAGAAATTAAGAAGTGCCCCTCTGAGTAGTCACAAGAAAGTAGTGATTGTTTGCAATAAAGTATATCAATCCCGTAACAACTACTAATAGAAATACGATAATAAGCTCTTGGTTAAGTTTTAGGGATGGCTTTACCTTAGTATTCATTATTCAGCTCAATTCTCCAATACATTTGAGGACTCTTCTCCAAACGAAAATTAGAATGTAGGAGTTTGTATATTTTTTGAATATTTTATATCTCATATATATAATCGGAAGTATCTTATTTAACTTTATCAATAGCCTGAAAAAAGTTGTAAATTTTGTTTTGCAATCACACATCTTAGCATAAAATTAATTAATAAAAATATTTACCCCTCAGCAAAAAACGTGTATACTGTTGGAAATTACAACTGCAAAAACAATTAAATATCAATAAATATTTTAATCACAAACCAGATTACATCGTTGTAATAGTTACAGGAAAATCTGACAAAAGTAACATCTACTCAATATGGAGAGAACAAAGCCTGCGGACCTTTTACACACGGGAATTGGCAGATACGAGATTTTTGATTTTTCAGGAGATAGATTAGGGCAACTCAAAACATTCTTAAAGACAAAGAAACAACCCTATAGTTTTCATGTACCATTTTTCAGGCCATCTTATTTCCCTCATTCTGGTGTTTCAACCTTTTTTCTAAACGAATCCCCTAGAAAAAGAGAACTTTCTTTTCGATTAATTAACAGTACTCTTCATTATGCAAAAAGTTGGGAGGCAGATTTTATCGTTACGCATTTGGTCTGGAAGGATGATTCAAATAACAGAAAAAAAGTAATGACTCATGTAAGTAAGGCAAGATCAATATTCTGTAAATTGTCAGACAAGTATGATGTCCCCATTAATATTGAATTCGGGGGATATTCCGGATATTTTCACAAACCAATTCAGTTTGTTGATTTTGTCTCAGACCATCCCTTGTTAGGTATCTGTATTGATATAGGTCACACATTCCTTATAGCTAAAGCTCGAAACCGAAATTTTCTTAATGACATAGAAACAATGGCACCGTATACAAAGTCAATCCATGTTTGGAATACAAAAGATTTAGATCACTGTAAGAAACATAACCATGTACCCGTACATCCCTCACAAAAAATTAGCGATGGATGGATAGATATAAAAAAAACTCTGGAAATAATTTTATCATGTAATAAGGATTGTGATATCGTATTTGAATACAACCGTACCTATTACGACAAAATACCATACAAGGTTAAAGAAGGTATGGAGTGGATTAAAGATATAGTAAAAAGGTAAAATTACCAGACTCACTCAGACGCATATATTGCGAAACAAAAATCTTTAAAAATGTATATAAACTTGATAGGTTATTATATTTTGCAATAAAAGTCCTACGCTGTAGAAATTGTCATGTTTTCAATAACGTTGCAGACTCTATGCCTGCCGGAAAGATTGTTGGCCGAGCTTGCTTGTCCAGACGGCCATACAGTAATGTAATAATTTATCAAAACACATAAACAAACGATTTTACAATAATCCTCTGTGGTTATTTTTGGATACCGTAAACATGAAAAATAAAGATTTTAAGATCTTGTTAATTAACTGCAACACAATGATGGATGTCCTGCTGCCAGTGGGGCTATCATTAATATCTGCATGTCTCAAAGAAAAAGAGTTCCAGGTTAAACTTTTTGATACTACCTTTTATAAAACAGCAAGCGAAACAGGGGACGACGCAAGAGTAAAGACACTTCAGGTAAGAAAAACAAATCGTGAAGAGTTCGGATTAGTATATAAAAACACAGATTTGTTTGAAGACCTTAAGAAGATGGTGGAAGAGTATGAACCGAATATTATCGGCTTGTCATGTATCGAATGTACTTATGAACTCGGAATAAAAATGCTTAAAAGTATAAGAAAGTATTATAGTGCTCAGACGATTGTAGGAGGTATCTTTGCTACATTTGCTCCAGCTGAAATTATTGCTGAAGATTGTGTTGATATGGTTTGCGTTGGAGAAGGAGAATATGCACTCGTTGAACTGTGTACTAAGATTATACAACAACAGGATATAACTACCGTACAAAACTTGTGGATTAAGAAAGATAGCAGGATATTCAAAAATGGAATTAGAAGGCCTGTCAGCCTGGAAGATTTGCCATTTCAGGACTGGTCTATCTTCGAGCCCAGGAGATTTTACAAGCCTATGGGAGGAAAGATCTCTATGACAGGTACCTTTGAAATGAATAGAGGTTGCCCTTACAGTTGCCGGTTCTGCAGTGATTACGGACTAAATAAACTGTACGCAAGCAACGGAGGTTATTATAGAGAAAAAAGTATCAAAAGGCTCATCGACGAAATGAAGGAGAAAAAAGAGAAATACAATTTGAAGTTTGCATATCTGGTAGCTGAGAGCTTTCTTACGACAAAACGGGAGAGAATAATAGAATTTATTGAACAATATAAAGAAGTGAATATACCATTTTGGATTGAGGCCAGACCTGAGTCAATTAATGAAGAAAATATTAAACTTCTTGAATCTTCAGGTTGTGAAGGAATTAGTCTTGGTATAGAAAGTGGAAATCTGAACTTGAGGCGTAATCTTCTTGGAAGGAATATGTCTGATGAAGCAATTTTAAAGGCATTCAAAATTCTTGAAAAGTCCAATCTCAGAGTAAGCGCTAATAATATCATTGGTTTTCCCACTGAAACGAGAGATCAAATCTTTGAGACGATCGAGTTAAACAGGCAAATAAATGTTCCAGGTGTTATGGTATCTCTTTATAATCCTTATAAAGGTACAGCACTCCGCGAATATTGTGATGCGGAGGGACTTACACGAAAAGACACTTTTGCAGGAGATTATCGCTCAGAAACAGTATTAGATATGCCTCAACTTTCCAGAGAGGAACTGCTTGGGCTCCAGAGAACATTTCCTTTATACGTTCGGTTTCCAAAAAGTGAATGGCCAAAGATAAAAAAATGCGAAGAAAAAGGCCAAGAAGCAGAAAGATTATTTAAGGAATTATCTGCCATATATACAAAAAAGTTTCTCTAGGTGTCTATAAAAATAACCCCGCACCGCTGGGGCTTTCATGTAAAAAATCTTAACAATTAACCATGCATTGGTTTCCAGCGGTGCACACTCTCATCCAGGAGATCTCGTTTTACAGATTGAATTAATATATCCATCCGTTTTTCGATTACCGTACCATAGCATAACGATAATAATGATTGATAACAAAGTGTTGTACTCAGATATAAGTTTACCTTTTTATTCCAATTCGTATGATACAGAAACAAAAACTCAAGATTCTACTTCTGATAGTAGGTTCTGCAATCTTTTGCACATTAATTTACAAAGTTGGAAGTGCTAATATATACAAATATCTTTGCCTTCTGAAATGGAAAATTTTGTTTTTACCACTACCTTACACCATTGTATTCGTACTTGATACCCTTGGTTGGAAATACTCATTGAAAGGAACAAACGTAAACTTTAAAAACCTGTTTACCATTCGACTCGCTGGCGAAGCAATAAATATGGTAATACCGTCTGCCAATTTTGCAGGAGAACCACTAAAAGCTTACTTACTGAAAAGGCATAATATATCCATGCTTGATGGTATTACATCTGTAGTAATTTCAAAGGCAATAATGACCATATCACAAATCATATTTGTCATGCTCGGCGTTGGGTTTCTTCTTTTTCAATTACATGTTTCAGGACCTCCACTTATTAGCATAATTGTAATAACGTTATTAGGCATACCTGTGATACTTTTTATCCTGTTTATTCAGAAAAGAGGAATTTTCTTATCTTTCTCCAAACTATTGCACACACTTGGTATAAAAATAGCTTTTGTTGAAAAGAATGTGGACAAATTAATAGCGCTTGACAAAAATATTATGCAATTTTACCACCATAATAAAAAAAACTTTTACCTCTCTTTCATCTTTTATTTTCTTGGTTGGATAGCGGGTCTGATAGAGGTCTTACTCGTCCTCTATCTTTTGAACATACCCATAAATTTTCTCTCAATCTATATTATTGAATCTTTATCGACAGTTGCAAAAGGTATAACATCTTTTATTCCAGGAAGTATGGGTGGTCAAGAAGGAGGTATTATCATGATCTTTTTAAATCTGAAACTTAGCGCTAGTATTGCAATAACTTTTTGTATCCTCAGGAGGTTGCGAGAATTAATATGGGTTGCATCCGGATTGGTTATTCTCTCAAAGCTTGAATGGGAAATTGCAGAACCATCTATAAAAGACTGAAAACCTTAACCTTAAGAATCAAGAACAACAATAACTCCAATACCAAAAGTATCTGTCTTATTTTTAACATGAACCACTGGAAACCAATCTCCCAGATACCACTACCAGAGTCTAAACAGGAAAATCGGAAAAAATTCCAACCTTACGATCAAGATGGATGTAACCACTCTAATTCTCCTCATCTGTCAAAACACCATACAAATCTCCATACCCTAAAACATCTTTTGCTAAAAACCCGATAGGTATTAATTCAGCCGTAAACAGTATTATAAGTTTGCCTTCTTTCGAATCAATCACATCTGGGTCAAGTCTGATATCGGCTATAAACTTAGCTTTTGGAATACGATCCTTCCAAAAGGATATATCGTCAGTTTTTTCTATTAAACGAAAATGGATTAACGATTCTGAGAGTCCATCCATGCAAAATGTACTAATTGGAAAAGCTGAACTTTCATGTATTTTTCTACATAGTTCGTTTCGAAGATTATAAAATGCAGAGATTCCATCATTGTTATGTTTGTTATTAAATTTAATCTCCTTCTCCCTCCGAAACACATTATCTTTCCATGTCTCATACTTACGCACATTCTTTGAGTAGTCATAACTCGTAATCTTAATTTTCTCTTCTTTCCCCTTAATTTTCTTTTCAAACGAGCTCAACGGTTTCAACCTGTTTGTATCTTTGTCAATGACCATAACTGTCCTATAGGTATTATGCCTATGAAGAATAGCATCCACAATTCCAGTTGTGTACCCTGTTAGTGTAGCAACTATATTATCATTTTCTTTTTTGCAGTGAAGTGTAACAACTCCTATTTTCTTTAAAATCCAGATACCGATGTCGTATTTGAAGAATTCTCCATCAAATTTTGTCAGATAATTTCTGTCGGCCTGATAGTCTTGCGGAGATGAGCCAGATGGGAATACTCTGTCAGATCCATACCCGTGGGTTTCTGAATACAGACTGAAAAAATGCAAACAAATTATAATTGATGAAAATACAGTAATTTTTACAAGAAAGTGCCACGAAAGTTCTGCCTTAATCATGACTGTTAAGTTTCCCTAAAAAACCTACTGTTTTTTCTAATTCGATATCAAAACCACTTAAACTCATTGCGAGAATATGAGATCTTAAAAATTCTAAATCAACCGGAGTATCTATATCGTACCAGGGAGGCAGCACAAATAGTTGTTTATTTAAGGTCATTATCCTCGTCAAGGTTTGGTGAAAAACCTGTGACGTCCCCCACCCTATATTATTAAAAATTTCACCGTTAAATTCCGAAAGTCCTATAAGATAATACCCACCATCAAATGTAGGCCCAACTACGATAGGTACCTTTTCTAATACATGAAAAGCTTTCTGGATATAGGGTATTGGCAAAGTGGGACTGTCTGTGCCGATAATTACTACTCTTTTTGCACCTCTATCGAAAAAAGCTTCAAAGGCATTTCTCATTCTTTCGCCAAGATTGTCACCTCGTTGAGGAAATAAGTTTACTGAACTTCCGACTAACTCGTGGAAAACTTTTTCACCGTACACCGGAGTATAGGCGACAGTCACATTTATACCTTCTATATTATTTTTGATTTTATTTACTAAATCAACGAAAAATGCCTCGTGGAGTTCTGCAGCTTTTTCAGGGGTAATGTGAGGAGTGAGTCTTGTCTTAACTTTACCTGGAACAGGTTTTTTTGCAAATACAATAAGATATGTATCCATTACTCATTTGTCATGCATGAAGAGTACCTTTCTGAGTTATTTTACCCGGGTAACAAAACCAGGATTTTGCTCAAACTGATCTTTATAGGTAATAATCATAATCAGATACTTCTGTCGCAATACATTAGTCTGCCCATTTACAAAAAAATGGCTAATCTTCTACATCATTTATCCGAAAGATGAACGTATAGCGAGTTACATATCCACCAAAATCTATCGGAAGAAACAACTTAAAAGCAGTACCTTTCAAATCTTCTCCTTTTCCCTCAAAACTATTTCTTGGGAATAATGGTTCCATGAGATAGCTTAACTTAGATTCTTGTATTGATGTTCTATCATAATAACCGGCACTTAGCTCAGGCCAGTTATTCAACCAAACAAAACCCGCTATTTCAGTATCCGGATCAATCCTTACAGGAGAAACATACAAATGGTTTAGTTCATAGCTCCTTACCTCTTGTACATAGCTATAACCATAATGAATCCTGTGAGGTACTCCTGCAGGGTCGACATATTTAGCCTCCTCTCTAACAAGATTTATATCATGGTCTGTAGTATTCTTTATTACGACCTGAATTCTTCCGGGAGACGGAACAAACTGGAACTTTACGAAACAATCCTCAAAAATCAAGGTTTCATTATAGGGTTCAACGAGCGAAAAGTCGTAACGGTATGGTTTGGTCGTGCAACTTACAAAAACCAAGGAGAAGCAAATAACGGACATTTTCTGTTTAATAAATTTTACCATTATTCTGACTTTCATCTCTCAATAAATCTTACAAGAAACTATTATAAAATCACTTATTGTAGAAAAGTTCTACCTAAACAGCGCAAATACTCATTTCTCTTTAGGAAAAAAGGGCTGAAAGTCTCTGAATCTTCTCATCTGCATAGTTTCATCAGCAACATGTATAAGCTCTTTCTTCTGCGCTTCTGAAGTTAAGGCGTACAAAGTATTACCGTCTTTCCACAATAAAACATTGTAATCCTTATGTCTTCCGAAATGATATGCCCGGCCGCCACTAAACTCCTTTTTCAAGTTATTTATGTTCATTTCTGAGCCATCAATTATCTCTAAAGAAAACCTCATGTTCATCCTTTTCTCCAATTCTACATGCACACTCTTCCTTCCGGCCAAATAACAGTCTTTACAACCCAATAGCCGGGTTTCATATTCGTTAGGTTCTGGAACAGCAACCGCAAAATTGAAATTACGAAGCTCATTAAATTTCCTGCTCATTCCATTACGATCAGGACTCACAAAATCAAATACACCCATATCATGAATGTGTTGATCGTGACATTCTGCAACTTCTCGAATGATAGGGGAAGGAGGTGTTGGTCGAAAAAAGGCAAAATATACAGCAAGCCCCGAAACAAGAAAAGGAATTACAGCAGCTGCTATTAAATAAGCTGGCCTCTTGGCAAAAAGTTGGATTACCTTATGCCTCTTTGTACCGTTTGATTCTCCTGTTTGTTGTTTGATACCTGAACGCTCTCCATGCACTTCAGTTAACTGTTTAACTATTCTTTGTCGTACAGTTTCCGATATTTTATAGGTTTGAGACTTATCTCGAATAACCTTCTTGAGCGATTGTTCAAACTCGAATTTATTGCAACACTTACGACACAGATCAAGGTGGATCTTAATCTCTGAATAAATATCCTTTCCAAGTTCACAGTCTAGATATTCATAGATTCTCTCATTTGCCTCTTTGCACGTCATTTACTCAATATCCCCCTTTTTCCCTTTCAAATAGCCTTTCTTTTTTGCATAGCTCCATAAAAACTTCTGCAATAACCTTCTGGACCTAAAAAGCCTCGATTTCACGGTCCCTATGGGACATCCGATTACCTCTGATATCTCTTCATAAGATAGGCCCTCTAAATCTGAATAGCAAACAATTTCTCTGAAAGCAAGCGGCAAGTTATCGAGTGCATACTTTACATCGTCTTCTAAGAACTCCTCAACATTAAAACTACTTTTATTCAAGGGGTCATACTCATCTTTATCAGCAGTTATTCTATCATATAAAGAGAACTCCTCGTTATTATCATTAATCTCTTGAGGTTCTCTCATCTTTTTTCTATATTTATTGATGAATGTATTTCGCAATATCTTAAACAACCACGCTTTCAGATTAGAGCCTTCCTCAAATGTATGCAAAAACCTGTGCATCTTTAAATATGTATCCTGGACAAGATCTTCTGCATCCTCCCTGTTACCAGACATCCTCATAGCAAAATTAAATAATGCATCCATATACTCTAATGCTAATATCTCCAAATCTCTTGTTTTTTCATCTGCTTTCCCAAAGCTCATTATTCATTACCATTTATAACAATTCTGATAGCAGTAAAGTTCCTTCTTTTGTCTTTCGTATTAAAAAAACCAGTTGAGTTCTTGAGGTTTTATCAAAGAACATGGATAAATATCTATTAAACAATCTCTAATGCTAATTCAGGTAAGTTCTTATTTTTATGTATCAGAACAGTGGAAATAAGATTGAAAACAAGATACTTGCTTGAGATAAGAATCAGAAGCTTTATATAAACAAACGCATCTCCAAACTATGTTATTAAAGAAATGAAAAAAGGCAAGAAAATTATTAGTATAGGAAGCAGTGGTTAGATGCTTTAACTCTATATGGTATTACACATACAAAGTTTTATGTTTACTTTTATAATAAATACATTATATTTACAATTTCATAACTTTAGCACAAGAGTCGTTCTGTAACGGACATACCATTTTTATACAGTTGATTAATAAAACATTTTTTTTAAGTTTTCTCATCTTGCTTTGCAAGTTTTGTTAATTCAAGGAGATACTCATGAGCCGAAATACCGTAATAGTGGATGGATGTGCTGCATGTGCGCACGTAGTTCACGCAACAAATGAAATTATTACCATATACCCAATAACGCCTTCATCAGCCATAGCAGAAATTTGTGATTCAAAGTCTGCAGCAGGAGAAGTAAATATATGGGGTTCTGTGCCAAAGGTTAGCCAGATGCAATCAGAAGCAGGTGTAGCCGGCGCTGTTCATGGTTCCCTTACTACCGGTGCTTTGGCCACTACTATTTCGGCCTCTCAAGGCCTGTTACTAATAATTCCGAATATGTACAAAATTGCGGGTGAGCTAACGCCAACAGTGTTTCACATAACCGCCCGTTCACTTGCTGCCCAGGGTTTGTCTATATTTGGTGATCACTCAGACGTAATGGCAACCCGTTCTACTGGTTTTGCTATGTTGTGTTCTCAAAACGTACAGGAAGCTATGGATTTTGCTCTTATCTCTCAAGCGGCCACACTTGAATCCAGAATTCCGTTTTTGCATTTCTTTGACGGTTTCAGAACATCCCATGAAGTCCAGAAAATTGAGGAAGTCAGTTTTGACGATATGCGCGCCATGATAGATGATGATCTCGTTATAGCCCATAGGAAGAGAGGGCTCACTCCAGATCGCCCGACTATTCGTGGTACATCACAGAATCCGGATGTTTATTTCCAGGGAAGAGAAACTGTTAACAAGTATTATGATGCAACCCCCGGAGTCGTTAAAAAGGCAATGGATAAGTTTGCTAGCATAGTCGGCCGTCAGTATAAACTGTTTGATTATCTGGGTGATCCAGAAGCAGAACGTATTATTGTTGTCATGGGGTCTGCGGGTGAGGTGGCACTGAATACTGTTCGTGCACTTAATGCAAAAGGAGAAAAACTTGGAATAGTTCTCGTAAGACTTTACAGACCGTTTGATATAGAAGCTTTTAACGAAAGTTTACCATCTACGGTAAAATCAATTGCTGTACTTGACCGTACCAAGGAGCCAGGCGCAATCGGTGAACCATTATATCTGGACGTAAGGACTGCCATTGGTGAGATGATGGACCGGGGCACATCAAAATCAGGCGTGTATCCGAAAATCGTCGGAGGACGTTATGGTCTGGGTTCTAAAGATTTTACCCCCTCAATGGTAAAGGCCATTTTCGATAATCTCTTACAAGAAAAACCAAAGAATCATTTTACGATAGGAATCAATGATGATGTTTGCGGTACAAGTCTTACCTATGATGAATCTTTTGATGTAGGAGACAAAGGGGAATTCCGTTCACTGTTTTACGGTTTAGGAGCAGACGGTACGGTAGGGGCAAACAAAAACACCATTAAGATCATCGGAAACGAAACAGACAATTACTCTCAGGCATACTTCGTGTATGATTCAAAAAAATCAGGTGCCACTACCGTTTCTCATCTACGATTTGGAAAAGATAAAATATACAAGCCATATCTCATAAAAAAAGCCAATTTTATTGCATGCCATAATCCTACGTTTCCGGATAAGATAGACATGCTTTCAAACGCCGAAGAGGGTGCGACATTCCTTCTTACCACTTCACATAGTAAAAATGAGGTTTGGGACACACTTCCAGTTGAAGTACAGGAACAGCTTATATCCAAGAAGATGAAATTCTATATCATTGATGCCATATCACTTGCTGAAGAGATTGGTCTTGGCGCGAGGATAAATATGATCATGCAAACGGCATTCTTTGTTATTTCTGGAATCATCCCAAAAGAAGATGCCGTTAAATCAATAAAGACTGAGATCAAAAAGACTTATATGAGGAAGGGTGAGGATGTCGTCAATTTAAACTACAAGGCAGTAGATACCGCATTGCAAAATATTGTCGAGGTACCGGTTCCAGTTAAAGCTACCAGTAAGAAACATATGCGTCCTCCGGTGCCTGAAAATGCACCTGAATTTGTTAAAAAGGTAACCGCCACAATGCTTGCCAATAATGGAGACTCTCTCCCTGTATCTGCAATGCCGGCTGACGGCACCTGGCCAACAGCAACTACTCAATATGAAAAACGGAATATCGGCGTCAAAATCCCAATATGGGAGCCTGATGCCTGCATTCAGTGCGCTCAGTGTTCTTTTGTCTGTCCGCATGCAAGCATAAGGGTAAAGGCATATGAACCGTCACAACTTAATGGTGCACCTTCCGCTTTTAAATCCGCGGATGCCACAGGTAAGGATCTTACAGGACTTAAGTTTACCGTACAAGTTGCCCCTGAAGACTGCACCGGTTGCGCTTCATGTGTCTTTAATTGTCCGGGCCAAAAAAAGGATGCTGATGGAAACAAGATTGAAGGTGTTAAGGCCATAAATATGAAGTTGCAAGAACCGCTGCGTCAGGAAGAAGTGGAAAACTACGATTTCTTTCTCAACCTTCCCGAAACTGATAGATCAAGATTCAAAGTTACAAATGTTAAAGGCAGTCAGTTCGTAAAACCCCTTTTTGAATACAGTGGTGCATGTCTTGGCTGTGGGGAAACTCCTTATATAAAATTAATGACACAGCTTTTTGGTGACCGCTTGATTATCGCTAATGCTACGGGATGCAGCTCCATCTATGGTGGAAATTTACCAACTACTCCTTATTCAACTAGAAACGATGGAAGAGGACCCGCATGGTCAAATTCTTTATTTGAAGATACGGCTGAGTTTGGTCTCGGTATGAGACAGACAATGGACAGGTTTCATACCCAGGCAATGGAATTGGTAGGCCGTCTCACTACAAACCCTACATATGCTGATTTAAAAGGTTTATTTCATGCTATCAAGGATGCGGACACATCGACACAAGAGGGTATTGAGGAACAAAGGGAGCGTATTGAAGAATTGAAGGAAAAGCTCGCTGCAAACGGTTCTCAGGAAGCAAAGAGCCTTCTCTCCCAGGCCGACTATATCGTTAAAAAAAGTGTATGGGCTGTTGGCGGAGATGGTTGGGGATACGATATTGGTTATGGAGGAGTCGATCATGTACTGGCATCAGGAGAAAATATAAAGTTATTAATAATGGATACTGAAGTATATTCAAACACCGGAGGCCAGATGTCAAAAGCAACACCCTTAGGTGCAATCGCCCAGTTTGCAGCAGGCGGAAAAAGAACCCCTAAGAAAAATATTGGTATGATTATGTCAACCTACGGTAATATTTATATTGCCCAGGTGGCTTTTGGCGCAAACCCGGCTCAGACATTAAAGGCTTTCTTAGAAGCAGATGCATACAACGGTCCTGCATTAATAATCGCGTATTCGACCTGCATTGCACACGGTATGGATATGAGTAAGGGAATAGAGGCTATGAAAAAAGCCGTGACAAGTGGTTACTGGCCACTCTATCGATATAATCCGGAACTCGAGGCACAGGGTAAGAATCCCTTTGTTATCACCAGTAAAGAACCTTCAACTCCATTTGAGGAATATGCCTATCGTGAAAATCGTTATAAGGCATTAAAAGCAAGCAATCCCGAGGCGGCAAAAGAACTTATGAAACGCGCAGAGGCGGACATCATGAGAAGGTGGAAATTACTCAAGCATATGGCTGCCTGGGACCCTAAGGCATGAAATGGACAATAACAAAAGACGGGCCTTCTGAAAAAGTACAACGGGTTTTTATGGCATTTCAAGTTCTTCAACCTTTGGCAGATCTTTAATCGATTTTAAACTGAAATGTTCCAGAAATTTTTTTGTGGTACCATAGAGGAGTGGACGGCCAAGGATTTCATCTCGTCCGGTAATTCTCACCAGGTTCTTTTCAATTAATGTTCTTATAATCTGGCCTGATTGAACACCGCGAATCGCTTCTATATCTGCGCGGATTATGGGTTGTTTGTATGCTATAATAGCTAACGTTTCAAGGCTTGAGTGTGAAAGTTTTGTTTCGTTGCTTTTTTTGACAAGCTTTGAAACCCATTCATGATATTCAGGTCTCGATAGGAGCTGAAATCCATTCGCTATCTCCTCAATTTGAAAAGCCCTGTCGTAGGTATTGTATTCCACGCACAATTGTTCTATCGCTTCCTTTACTTCATTTGGTTCAACTCCCTGCACAATTTCAACAATCTTGCGGATAGGAACTGGTTCGTGAGCAGCAAACAACAAAGCCTCCACTATCCTTTTTATTTCTTCAGAAGACTTATTTTCCAATTAACTTACTCTCAAAACTGTTAGAAGCCATTCCAATTATAATCGTAAAAGACAAAAGAAGTTTTAACCATGAACTGTTATTTATCTTTATCAGTACAGGTGTTTTCCTCATTTTCTTTATCCAGTATTTCCCTTAACTCTTTTTGCTCTATCACTTCTTTTTGCATCAAAATTTTTGCGAGTTTGATAAGCAAATCTTTCTTCTTACTCAAAATATCTTTGGTTCTTAAAAAACATTCATCAATAATTCTTTTCACTTCAAGGTCAATCTCTCTTGCTGTTTCTTCACTATACTCATTTTTTGTTGTACCAAAATTTCCCGGGAAAAAAACAGATCTGTTCTCCTGCTCAAAAGTAACGATACCGAGTTTGTCGCTCATGCCGTAATACTTTACCATCTTTTTTGCTATTTCAGTAGCCTTCTCAAGATCATTTTGGGATCCTGTAGATGCTTCACTGAAAATCAAATCCTCCGCAGCCCTCCCACCCAGAAGTACCGAAATCCTGTCAATCAACTCTTCTCTGGTCATTAAATATCTATCCTCAGTTGGTAGTTGCAGTGTGTATCCTAATGCAGCAACGCCTCTTGGTATTATTGAAATCTTCTTTACTTCATCGGTTGTCTTCAGGAATGTTGCAATAAGTGCATGTCCACATTCATGGTAGGCTACTATTTCTTTCTCCTTTTTATTTATCAACCTTTTCTTCTTCTCAAGCCCTGCCATAACCCTTTCAATCGCCTCTTCAAACTCAGCCATTCCAACAGCTTTTTTATCACGCCTCGCTGCAAGCAAAGCAGCCTCATTCACGATATTTGCCAGATCTGCTCCAACAAAGCCGGGAGTCATAGCCGCAATAGCTCTATTATCAACATCCTTGTCAAGTTTTACTCCTTTTGAATGAATAACAAGGATTGCCTCGCGACCATTTAAATCCGGCCTGTCTACAACAATTTGCCTATCAAACCTTCCAGGCCTGAGAAGAGCCGGATCAAGAATCTCTGGGCGATTCGTAGCACTCATTATAATGACACCCTTATTCGAATCAAAACCATCCATCTCTACAAGTAACTGATTCAGTGTTTGTTCTCTTTCATCATGCCCACCAAGCGGATTAATCCCCCTTGTTTTTCCGAGTGCATCGAGTTCGTCAATGAAGATGATACAAGGTGCCTTTTGATCTGCCTGACTAAACATATCCCGTACCCTTGCAGCCCCAACGCCTACAAACATTTCAACAAATTCAGAACCACTAATACCAAAAAAAGGAACACCTGCCTCTCCTGCAACAGCTTTCGCCAGGAGGGTTTTTCCCGTCCCAGGTGCGCCAACGAGCAATACTCCTTTCGGGATCTTCCCACCCAGGCTCGTGAATTTATGCGGTGTTTTTAAAAATTCAACCACTTCCGACAATTCAGCCTTTGCCTCATCTATACCTGCAACATCATCAAAAGTATATTTTAAATCCTCCTGGGCATATAATTTCCCTTTACTCTTCCCAAACGACATCACACCACCTGCAGGGCCCATCCCCTTTAAAACAAACCGCCAGATAAGAAAAAATATGGCGATAGGAATTATCCAGGTAAAAAACAAGGTTTGTATCCATGGACTTTCGTATTCACCAGCAAACTTTACTCCCTGTGCCTCAAGCTCTTTAACAAGATCAGGATCTTCTACCCTCGCAGTAACAAATTCCTTTTGCTTCTGCGGAACGTCTTCGTCTTTCAAATTACCTCTGATAAGGCTGGATGTGATCTGACAGGTATCTACTCTTCCTTCTTTGACCAACACCTTGAACTCACTGTAAGATATGTTTTTTGCCATAGGCCCGACAGTGTATATTTGAAAAGTTACCAGTATTAAGGCCACAACGATAATAATGAAGATCGGTGACTTTAGTTGCTTTTTAGACAATTGTTGCGATGGTTTCTTTCCTGGTTCTTTCATACTAATACCTTATTCTACACCAGTTTTAAGTTGCAGATTTTATTCATTGAGAAAGGCTGTGCTCTTTTCCATCCAGCAGAATGGATTATATTATACCTTCATTTATCATAAAAACACTCTCTATTTCTGATTTGTGCCGGTTAATTTGATCTATCAGTAGAAATCAAAACTTCTCTCATCGTCATCAAATTTATCGTTTCAGTCAGCTTCACCAGTTTCTTTATTTTTTTCCGCTTTTTTACTCTTCTCCCATGATAACAAATCAAAGATACTCTTAATCGAATGTTTAAACGGTTCTAAAGCAACGATAGTACTTACCGGATGTGAGAATGTTCCAGTCACAACTACCTTCGTAAGTTTCTTGCTGACACCATCAACTACAAAATCCATGAGCTGACCGATCAGGGGGATTTGAGAAAATGTGTCTTTATTAAATCCGGCAACAATAACTAAATCAAGTGTGCCATCAAAACTTACCGTACCCACACCTCCCAATTCGATAGTTTCGCTTATCAATTTCACTTCTTCAATATTGATCATTTTATCTTTTATTGAATAGGTAATATGTGCACTATGAAACGTATCTTTGGTAGGTATCGAAAGATTCAAAAGGTTTAAGATGTTCAATACCAATGGAACTTCTGTAATAGAGGCATCTCTTATTTTAGCTCGTCCTTCTGCAATAAAGTTGTTTATGTCGTTTCCTCTCCCATAGAATTTAACGTTACCCTCACAAATACCAGATACATCTTTTGGATCTTTAAACAATTTTTCAACTAATTCAGTCAAACTAATATCCTGAAACTTGAAATCTCCAGTGTATTTCCCATCTGATATTTTTTTATCCATTTCAGCTGTTCCATTGATCCTGCCTCCACTAAATGTCCCGCCAAAGTCTTTACTGACAAAATACCCATTTTCAAAGCTCAGTCGGGTATGTATTTCTGAAATACGAAAAGGGATTTTAGAAAAATCCAATTCACACCCTTCAGTATTCAGTACCAATGAATAATTCCCCTTTGGTTCCATATCACTGCTCTTGTAGTCCAATTTAATATCCACCCATCCTTCAGGTTGAATTTGAACCCACTCATTTTTAAGGTACTTCTGGAATTTATCTATTAAATCATTTGTTACCCTTAAATCTATAACACTAAAAAACGCATTATTATTTTCGTTGCTGAGCCCGAGCATCCCATTACAAGTAGCGTGTGCAAGCTGTTTCCCTGTTACCACATAGCCTCTCAGGCTCTTGCATTGAAGCTTGTCCTTGTCAATTACTATCCTCCCTATGATATCTGAAACTTTAATTGGTAATTTTGTATATTCAATCTCATTACCCTTGCAGTCAACTGTTATAAAGTATTCATCTTTACTGCTATCCATATAACCGTTAAAATTTAAGTAAAGATCAACTTGACCACTTGGTTTATTGTTAGACCATATCTCCTCACCTTTATTCGGTATGAACTTAATTATCTGCTCTGTCAAATTGAGATTTGGTACGGTGAGATTAAACCTTTTCTCCTGGCTTTTTAAGTTTATATCTCCCTCAAGTGTGAAATGGTTTATTTTTTCTTCGTCAAAGAAAGAACCATTTATATCCTTGAAATACACATTCTGTCCGTCCATTTCTAAGAAACCTACAATATTAGTTAACCGGTACGGGAAATTTGGGTATTTAGCGTCAACCCCCTTACACATCACTTTAACGGTATAATCCTTTACAGACTGATCTGCATTGCTTTCGTATGTTAGGCTCAATTCTATGTCCCCTTTCGGATCATATTTTTCCAGAACCTGCTCTCCCACTTCCGGAATCATTTTAAGAAGTTTTTCTGTTATTTTCGAATTTGGTATGTTAATGTCTATTTTTTTTTGTGCATTACCTACTCCAATAAATGCATCTATTTCTCCCAATGACTCATAATCCTCATTTTGGACATTTCCTTTTAAACTTCTCAGAAATATTCCTTCCCTGGAATACTCTAAAGTTCCGTTTACGTGTTTAATCAGGAATGGCCATTTTGAGTATGTAAATTCTGCATCATTAATATCAAGATCGAGGTTGTAATCAACCTTTTTCTCATCATTCTTATTATTTAAATCAAGGAAACAAATGAAATCAAATTTTCCCGTAGGAGAATAGGTTTTCCAAAATTTCTCTCCAATAACGGGAAGCTCTCTCATAAGAGTCTCTGTCATGAATTTATTTCTAAGTCGTGCCACTATCTTTAGTTCTGGAGTTGCAAGATTTGTGTCAACATTAACATCAAAATCTTTCCATAAACCATCATTTACCATGGCTTTTATATGTAAGTCCCTGATTGACCCACCAAATGGCTGAGCAAACAAATCCATATTCTCTATATCCAAACGGCCTTCTCTGAAGATTGACTCGTCAAAGAGATGCACTTGTGTATTCTTAGCAACAACACCACTTTTTAAGATATCGGATTGACTATCAAACTCACCATGGTCCAAAAAAGCCTTAACACCGTCTAGGAATCCCCATATTGAATCTTTTTCCCTTACAATAAAAAGTTCAGGAGACACAATCAGAATCCTATCGATTAAGAGCTCTCCTCTCAATAAGGCCAACAGTTCGTGTCTGATAAAAATCTCTTCAACTTCGATACGTAAATTTTTTGAGTTTTTGCCCTCAAATACAATCTTATTCAATAGAAGGCCCTTAAACAGATCAAAATGAGCTTTTCCAATTTGTAACTTACCACCCGTAGCTCCTTCCAGAGCAGTTGTGATCTTTGATTTGATTGAAACCTCGGAAGTATACGTTTTCAGCCAAACATATCCACAGATAAACGTACAGAGAAAAACAGATATGATGATGATTGTGATCAGTAATTTCTTAGACTTCATATCTTTCAAGGAACTTTGAATAAAACAGAATGATTTTAAACCCTCCCATCCCATCCTGAAGTTTCAACAAACAAATCTAACGAAATATCTCTGTAAATAAGAAAAGTAAGACTACATCCATTTTAAACCTATTGCAAGCATAAATTCACCCACAATTCCGTAGAGATTGTTTTTACTCAAAGAATACGAATATCATGTCCTGTTCCAATCTGTAAGCACAATCACGATCTGAAAGGCCCCGATTTCCGTCAACTATTGTTGAATTGAACACACAAAAACAAACAAACATAACATTAATACCTATTGGCACTTAAAGCGTTAAAAGACCTTTTCAATTTTTTCTCTAAACTTTGATAGACTACATTAAGAGGAAATTTAGAATATTTTTTTCTCTATAACATTTAACAAACATAATAATAAAAACAACTTACAACATTTTTACTTTCTTCAATCGCTTTCGGTACAAAAATTGTTAAGTAGTCCAACTTCTTTACCCTGTAATAGCATTTAGATGTTCTCAAATTTTGGATAGGAGCATTCTCTTTTTCACTGATTTTGTTATTTGTATTCTAAAATTAGTCCAGGAATTAATCTATGAAAAAAATCGTGTCAAGACTTTTGATTTCTTTAATCTTTTTAGCATTAGGAGCATCAGCCGCTCTTGCTTTGAGCGTTACAGGAGACATTATCCATAATATTCTCAGTAAATACAAAGTTGAGAATGAAGAGGATTTCTAGGAGATTCTGACATATTTCGTTCTCCGCCAAGGAAATTAAATGTCATAGATTATAATAGTTTGTCACTTTTTTAACATTTGACTCTTTTCCTGAGATTTTAACAGAAAAAAAATGTTTAATCCCTATTCCAAGTATGCAGCTCTTGTTTGAACATCTTAGTGAACTGAAGACACTTTCTCCGGTATAGCAACCCATAGAATAAAATGGCTATAGAAGTTTAGTTGTTCTAAAAAGTCAATTCAATAAATTGTCTAAAAACATGAGCGTTGTCCACCCCGAAAATTACAAATCTTGATTGATCTGTTAGGAGGGATGTGCGCAAAGTCAAAGTATACTCAGTACAAACCTCTTAACTCCAAGAATCAATTTATTCTCCATTCTGATGATAAATCAATAGAATTGGTTCAAGTATGAAAATCGTTGACTTTTCAGCATGCTAATGCTACCATTTTGAAACCATATATTGTAAATATATAAAACTCTATTTAAGAAAGAGAGTATCAATCCTGATTAATTATTACCAAGTTTTAGAAATACATGAAGGGGCAAAAAACGAAGAAATCAAGAACTCGTTTAGAAAGCTTGTAAAAAAATTTCATCCGGATAGGCAGAAAACAAATGGAGTCTGTGCAGAAGAAAAAATAAAGGTTTTAATACAAGCCTATAAGACTTTGACAGACTCTGAAAAGAAAAGCAATTACGATCGATTATTACGCTTTAACCATACAACAAGATACTATAAAGATAGACATGATCTGGAAAAAGATAATTCGAGTTTAAGGGATCAATTAAAAAAGATCCTGAGTGATCTCTTAAACAACAAGGGAGCAAAAGCTCTCAAAAATTATGAAAGCTTGAGGGAGGAGAACAAAGAATGCGACTTGCCCGCCTTGTTAGGTTTGAAGGACTATGTGGATTGCATGTTTCTGCTTGCTGAGGAGTACGAAAGACAAGGATCTTATGAACTGGCATTTACATGGTACGAACACGTCTACAATAAAGAAATCGGGAATCCTGGACGCCAATATCTCCGGGAAGAAATGAAGGATCGAATTATCCGCTTATCGTGCAAAAATCTATTGAAACGTGTGCAACCCAATTTAGCAATAACGTATCTTAAGAAGGTATTAACCCTGAGTCTCACTAAAAACGAGGAGGCTTTGATATATAAGAAAATTGCGGATTGTCAGCTAACTTTTGGGGATTGGAATGGATCAATGGCAAATTTTAATAAGGCACTGTCACTATGTCCCAACCTGAAAGGAACCCAGAAATTACGTGAAAAATTGAAGAATCATTTTCTGCAAAATAACATTTCATATAAATTTGCCTCTTGTCGGTAGACGCAAACATTGTAGCCAATAAACAAAAAGAGAATACCAGCAAAAACCTTATTATATAGCAAATAATCTATCTCTCGGTACTAAAATTGAAAATACAGGTTTTAAAGACTTTTGTTAATATACTTTAACGATTTTATAAAATTAATAAGAAGTTTCAGATTTTATAGAAAAGTTATTAAGTACAAGTTTTATCATCTTAGATACAACAGGACAATCATGAGCAACGGTATTCTATTAAAGACAAACATAGACTATCTCAGACTACACAGCCATGGAAAGGTCAGGGACATTTATGAAATTGGTGAGAATTTATTATTTATTGCAACCGATAGGATCTCCGCCTTTGACTCTGTTTTACGAAATGGTATACCATACAAGGGTAAAGTACTCACCCACCTTTCAGAATTCTGGTTTCAGCACATGAGTGATTTGACGGAAAACCACCTGATTACAACCAAAATTGATGAAATTGACACATTAAGAAGAGAAGACAAAGAACTCTTAAGAGAACGTTCCATGCTTGTAAAGAAAGTAAAAGTTATTCCTGTTGAATGTGTCGTTCGTGGTTATTTGGCAGGATCAGGGTGGAAAGAATACAAAGAAAACGGTACGGTTTGCAAAATCAAATTACCGCCAAATCTAAAAGAATGTGAAAAGTTACCCGAACCAATCTTCACTCCTTCAACAAAAGCAACATCGGGGCATGATGAGAATATCTCTTATGAGGAAGTCGTAGAGATTACCGGGGAAAAACTAGCCGAAGAATTAAGACAAAAAAGTATCGAGATATACAAAAAGGCCAATGGATATGCGCTAACAAAAGGCATAATTATCAGTGACACCAAATTCGAATGGGGTGTATACGATAACAAAACAATTTTAATAGATGAAATATTAACGCCGGACTCATCACGTTTCTGGCCTTTAGAAGACTACTCACCTGGCAGATCTCAGCCATCGTTTGATAAGCAATTCGTAAGAGATTACTTGGAAACTTGCGGCTGGGATAAGAAGTCACCCCCTCCCCTTCTTCCCGATAATATAATAAATATTACATCAAAAAAATATCTGGAAGCTTGTGTAAAGCTCACAGGAGAAAGGATCTGGTAATAAAATAACTGATACTCATATATTTAAATCTAAATCAAAACAAGCCTATACATAATAAAATCATCTAAACTTCCTAACGCCTACCCTCTTACAATATTCAAAAATCTTGCATTCACTACACTTTGGAGAAATGGGTTTACAAATATTCTGACCATACGTTACCAAGAGGTCATTATAAATTATCCAGTATTTTTGCGGTAAAATCTTTCTTAAAGCAAATTCTGTTTGCTCCGGCGTCTTCGTCTTTATAAGACCCAATCTGTTGGATATCCTGTGAACATGTGTATCAACACAGATACCAAGTTTTCCATATCCCAAAGTAACCACTAAATTGGCTGTCTTACGTCCTACACCTTTTAACTTCAGGAGTTCTTCAATTTCGTCCGGTACATTCCCCTCATAATTATCAAGCAAGGTTCTACATATCTCCGTTATCCTTTTAGCTTTTGTCTTATAAAATCCAACGGGAAAAATAGACTTCTCAATAACCGCAACATTCAGCTTCGACATCATTTGAGGAGTATCTGCAAGCTGGAACAATCGCAATGAAGCTTCAGCTGTTACTTTATCCTTGGTCCTTAAACTCAGCAAACATGAGATGAGTACTTGAAATGGGTTTCTTGTTTTTGATATTTTTGTAACGATCGGTTCAACAAATCTCTTTGTTTCCTGTTTAAGTATGGCTATAATGATATCAATATTTTCCAATTCGACGTCTCAAAGTTAAAAAAACAACATTGATTTGTAAAATTCAAGAATCAGCATACTTCCAAACCTGAAACAGATAATTTGGATGGGAATAGAACCGATTTCAATGAACACTACCTGAATTCGCAAATGCAGTAAATATTTTTATTCGTGCAGGAATATTATTGCACTAAAAAAGTTTTTCAAAAAAAAACCCTGATCAAGATTAATTACAAATTTCTTATAACGTATTGAAATAATGGTATTTAAAAACAAACATGAACTCCCCTCAGACTCAAATCTTTATTTGGCATATATTTTGCTTCTCATATTTAAACAGGCCCAATTCTTAGAGTCTTTGCATTAAGGTTACATTAGTATGAAAATAAAAGATTATTTGCCTTCAATCGTCACTACTGGTAATTTAGCTTGTGGTTTTGGTGCTATTGTTTTAATCATCAATAAAGAAGCTGCTTTTGCCGCTTGGTGTATCATTGCAGCCATGGTATTTGATGGGCTTGACGGCCAACTAGCCAGGTTGCTAAAATCAAATGTTGCCTGGGGAAGCCATTTTGATTCATTTGCGGATATGATCACATTTGGATTGGTTCCAGCACTCCTCATTGGCAGCCTAGATGCTTTGGATACCCACGTTGCAATATGGTTTGTGTGTTTCTTTTATACTTTATCTGCAGTGATTAGATTAGCAAAATTTGAAGCAGAAATAAACTCCGACAACGTACGTAGTAAATATTTTACCGGGTTGCCGTCAACCCTTGCAGGAGGCACTGTTGCATCATTGATCTTGTTAGATTCTTATCTCAAAACAACCCTAAGCATTCAAACCGTTTCAACATGTCTTCCTAGTGTAACCTTCATTTTAAGTATCTTGATGCTAAGCAAAGTTCAATATATTAAAATTGTCGATGTTGTAAAAAAGAAACATGGCCCAGCCACCTTACTAACCATAATCGGAATATTTTTCACACTCCTTGTTTTATTTATTTTATATCCCAGCATAATGCTTCCGTTGGGTTTTTGTGTATATGTAATTATAGGTAATCATGGCATATTCAGGAATAAAATTATCCAAGCCTCAGGATAAATCTCAGATGATCTCTACACCTCTGTTCCCCTTTATAACCTTTCCTATGATAAAGGCTTCTTCTTTCATCTTCTCTAACTTTTTTATAACAGAAGATACCAAATCCTTTGAAACGATAAGAACGAACCCGATTCCCATATTAAAGACATGATACATTTCTTCTTCAACAACACCCCCCAACTCCTGTACAACGTTAAATATTCTGGGAACAGGCCAAGAACCTTTGTTGATCCGGACGGAACACCCTGAAGGCAAGATCCTCGGGATATTATCCAGCAAACCACCACCGGTAATATGTGAGCCATTCCCTTTACTACTTTTTTCATCTTATACTGACGTAACAGGCTCAAAATTGGCTTAACATAAATTCTTGTAGGGATAAGGAGTTCATCACCGATAGTGTTATTCAACTGTTCCACTCTGCTATTAATGTTCAATTTGGCCTTCTCAAATATAATCTTTCGTACCAGGGAAAAACCATTGCTATGAAGCCCGCTGGACCCTAATCCTATTACCACATCATCCGGTAAAATTTTATCACCTTTTATTATTCTATTTTTTTCAACTACACCCACCGCAAAGCCGGCAATATCGTATTCTCCCTCATGATAAAAACCCGGCAGCTCCGGGGTTTCACCACCAATTAAGGAACATCCGGATTCGCAACAACCAATGGTAATTCCCTGAACGACTTCCTTCAACTTTTCCGGCATCAAACTGCTACTAGCAAGATAATCCAGAAAAAAAAGAGGTTCGCCACCAAGAACTAATAGGTCATTTACACACATCGCTACTAAATCTATACCTATGGTATTGTGTTTATTCATCATAAAGGCAATCTTCAGCTTTGTACCTACCCCATCTGTTGAGGAAATCAGGACAGGATGTTTGTACTCTCTTGAAAATAATTTTGAACGGTAGTTTAACGCAAACAACCCTCCAAAACCACCCGGGTTTTCTATTACTCTGGGATCAAAAGTTCTACGCATCTGGCTGTAAATATCACGCGTAAACCTACTCTTTGTCTCAATATCAACCCCAGCATCTTTATAAGTAGATTTTTCCATCTTCTATGCTTCAACTCTCTTTTTTCTCTTTGATTCACTTTTATTATTTTTATTTGAACTATCTCCGGGAGAAACAGGATAATCTCCGGAAAAGCATGCGTTGCAATAATGACCTCCAGATATTGAGGCGCAACTCAGCGTTGACTGAATTCCCAGATAAGCCAGGCTATCAACTTGCAAAAACCCCCTTATCTCATCTATGGAGTGTTTAGCGGCAATAAGTTCTTCCTTAATCTGAAAATCAATGCCATAATGACAAGGAAAACGAAGCGGAGGGCAACTAATCCGTACATGTATCTCCTTAGCTCCGGCCTTACGTAAAAGACTTAATCTTGATTTTGAGGTGGTACCTCGGACAATAGAGTCGTCAACAACTACTACTTTTTTCCCTTTTATAACCTCTGAGATAGCATTTAGCTTCAACTCAACCTTTCTGTC
Source organism: Candidatus Scalindua sp. (assembly GCA_031316155.1). Classification (GTDB taxonomy): domain Bacteria; phylum Planctomycetota; class Brocadiia; order Brocadiales; family Scalinduaceae; genus SCAELEC01. The sequence goes on along the minus strand of JALDRB010000004.1, from coordinate 224,125 downwards.
TCTTCTGGCCTGCTCAGGTTGAATAAAAGTCCTTCCCACATAATGATTTCTGATAAAGCCCCTTTCGAGTGGTATACCAGAAAAATGCGAGTAGCCCAAAGCCGCTGAATTCCCTCCCTCAGGAACTGATATCACGATATCAGCGTCAACAGGAAACTCTTCAGCCAGCCTCATCCCTAACCGCTTACGAAACATATGAACGCTTTCACCAAAGATTACACTATCAGGGCGGGAAAAATAGATTAATTCAAAAATACAGTATGAAGGACGGATTCTTCTGGGGGAACAATAAATTTCACTTCTTAATCCATATTTATTAACATAAACAACCTCGCCAGGTTCTACATCTCTTATATACTCTGCACCTATTTGATTCAGTGCACAGGTTTCGGAGGCAATAACATAACTGCCGTTCACCTTTCCCAATGAAAGAGGGCGAAAACCATTTGGATCACGAACTCCAACCATTTCATCTTTTGTTAGAAACAAAAGTGAAAATGCCCCCTTAAGATGGTTCAGAACATGTGATAAGTTGTCTCTTACAGCATGGCTTGGTTTCGCCATGAGATGAACGATAACTTCTGTATCTGAAGTTGTGTGAAAAATTGATCCATGCTGCTCATAATCATCACGGAGTTTGCACGCATCAAGCAATTGACCATTATGTGCAACTGCCACCTCTCCTCTTGAATAGGTTACAACTAATGGTTGAGCGTTGTCGATATCATTCGTACCATAAGTTGAATACCTGACATGACCTATGGCATTTGGCCTCTCTAAATTTTTCAGAATGAGAGGATTAAAAACATCACTCACTAAACCTAGTCCCCTATGATGTATTATTCCCGTACTGTCTGAAGAGGCAATACCAGCACTTTCTTCCCCACGATGTTGTAACGAATAGAGACCATAATAGACTTTCTCTACAGCGTCCTTACAACCAAAAACCCCAAACAACCTGCAATATTCTCTCGCTTTTTCCAAAAAATCCTCTTGTGCAATATTCTTTTAGCTGTGAATTATAACAGCACGTCTAAACGTGTCAACACAAATCAAAATACCAACTACGCTGCACACACCAGCAAATCACCATAGTATAGATAATGCTTGAAGTAGACAAATATTTATGCTAAGAAATCAATCATGTCGATAAAGGAATTAGTTGATAAGTTAAGACTTTACGTATTGATAAGCAGCAACATAGCAACAAAATCAGTGAAGGAAACAGCAGAGCTTGTCATTCATGGCGGAGCTGATGCTATACAACTGCGTGAAAAAACAATATCTGATACCGAATTTAAATCGCTATCCAGAGAAATCCATGATTTAACTACCAAAACAGGAATATTGCTCATCATTAACGATCGTATTAATGTCGCAAAGGAAGTCAACGCAGACGGCGTTCATTTGGGTCAATTTGACAAAACCGTCTCAGAAGCAAGAAACATCCTTGGTACGGGAAAAATTATCGGTGTATCAACGCACACAATCTCACAAGCTAAAGAAGCGCAGAAACTTGGAGCGGACTATATAGCCGTAGGGCCAATATATCCTACCAAAACAAAGACACATGAACCACCAGTAGGACTTAACCTTATCCAGGAAATCACCAAGGTAGTAGACATCCCCATAATTGCTATAGGTGCCATAACCCGCTCCAATGTAAAAGAAGTTCTCAAAGCAGGAGCTTCGAGGATTGCAGTATGCTCAGCCATAATAAACTCAAAAGATATTCTTTCATCTACGAAGCAATTTAAACATAAATTAACTTCTTTCAGTCGCTAATTTGTTCGTTTTGCTTCGCAAAGCAAAGCCGATTAACCTCTCTCGTCCTGAAAACATAATATTTTATACTTTTAACTAAAATTTTAAATGGAAGAAAAGAACAATTTCTTACAATCCGCCAAAACCGTAAGTTTGTGCACCCTGGCAAGTAGAGTTCTCGGATTGATCAGGGATGTCTTCTGTGCAAGTTTTTTTGGTACCGGTATAGCGTGGGATGCCTTCGTGATTGCCTTCAAGATACCTAATCTTTTCCGTCGCCTCTTTGGTGAGGGAGCTTTAAGCGCTGCCTTTATACCTGTCTTTTCTGAATACCTTGAAACAAAAGATAAAAAGAGTGCCTTGGAACTCGTAAACGTAACCGGGACATCTCTTTTTATTATTCTTGCTGCAATAATTATTATTGCGGAAATTTCATTTGCAACAATACCTCAAATTACCTCGCTGAATTATAAATGGGAAATGGTCTTGAACCTACTGATGGTAACATTCCCATATATTTTATTGATCTGCATGGTCGCATTTGTTATGGCTGTCTTAAATTCATTCAAACATTTTCTTATGCCTGCAATGGCTCCTATCGCACTCAATATTTGCTGGATAATTGGTATCTTCACGATCACACCTTTTTTTGGAGACACATTGGAAAAAAGGATTTTTGGAGTTGCGTTTACTATCCTTTTAGGTGGTCTGATTCAACTGGCAATTCAACTCCCTGTCTTGAAAAAAATGGGAATCGTATTCAAACCGTCTCTCTATTTTTCCCATCCTGGATTCAGGCGCATCATAAAACTCTTGTTACCAACCGTGTTCGGACTTGCAGCCGTTCAGATCAACGTATTAATGAACAGTTTTATCGCAATCACCTTTGCGAAACCACCCGGTGGTACCGAAAATTTCTTTATTGCCGGCATTGCTATTCCCTATCCTTTAGAAACAGGAGCTGTTTCCGTGCTTTATTTTGGTGACAGGTTGATACAGTTCCCTTTAGGAGTCTTCGGAATAGCAATGGCTACCGCTGCATTTCCTTATTTTTCCACACATGCCGCACGGAAAGACTGGAAAAATTTTGCTGTAACGTACAACCAGGCAGTAAGAGGTATTCTCTTCATCGGAATACCAGCATCAATTGGTTTAATATTATTACGGAAACCTATTGTAGAGTTAATTTATGAGAGAAATGCGTTTACGGCTGAATCAACTGATAGAACGGCTACTGTGATTGCATTCTACGCTCTGGGTGTTTGGGCATATGCTTTGTCTCAAGTAATTGTAAGAGCTTTTTATTCAATACAGGACACAATAACACCCGTAAAGGTTGGAGCCGGTATGGTGATCCTTAATCTTTTTCTCAATTTAACGCTGGTCTGGTTTCTCCATGAAGGAGGGCTCGCATTGGCAACAGCCATAAGTGCGACAGTCCAAACAGTAATCCTCTTTACTCTTTTTCAAAGAAAACTTACTAACGCAGATATGAAGATTATCTTTACTTCGTTACTGAAGACTCTGGTTTCGACTCTTATTATGTCTATCATATGTTGGATTGCCACAACAAGGCTGCCGGGTGGAGATGTTGGAATACTGGTAAAATTAGTAAGACTTCTTGTTCCTCTTACTATGTCTATAGTTACGTACTTTCTCGCTTCGTTACTTTTAAGATCAGAAGAGCTGAAATATTTGTACACCTCCATTTTAAAGAAAAGACAATAATCAGGACAACAAATTACAAAATATGATTTATGATAATTTTTATTCTTTTTTTTGATGATATATTTGTTTATAATCAGCAAAACTATTTTTTATGTATACCTTGATATCCTATCTCAGGAAAAATGGCTAGAGGACTTTCAAAATCACCTACAAGCAACAGGCTGTTCATTACCTTTTTTCTCGTATTGATGGGAATTGCTTTTTTTGTTTCGTGCGCAAACTTCTACGAAAGAACAAATTTCTCTCTAAAGAAAAGCGTTAATCACTATCGTGGTAATGGAGAAATACTTGATGAAGAATCAGAGTATGATTACCATGAAGACCTTCTTCAAGAAGGTTTTTTTTTCCCCAAAACGTACAGAGAAATCCTCGAGATAACGCATGTTCACGCTTTTACTATCCCCTTGGTCACTTTGTCATGTCACGTATATTTTCTATGACCTTAACAAGAGAATGGATTAAGATTTCGGTATACAGTCTTACTTTTCCGGGACTTTGATGAATCTATCCGGCCCGTGGTTAATAAGATTCAAATCGACTATATTTACGGCCTCATTAACAGCTTCATACTACATTCTCGGTTTCTGTTTTGTGTTCCTTATGGCACTCCCTCTTTACGAGATGTGGTTTAAGTCAAAGGAAGTTGATTGAAATACAAATTTATAAGATCCGGACCAATTTACTTTTTAAAATCACCAGATAACTGAAATAGCAGATTTAACTTGCTATCTGTTTTATACGTACTCATCGTTGTACAGAACTGTACAGACAGAAAAAGCTGTGTCAGGTTTTTATTCCCCTCATGATCCAATCCAGCTTTTCTTTTTTGTCTTCAATACCTATGACCTCCTTCCAAGTTGTGCGGAAACTCACAAGATTTAAATATAGGCACAAAGCAAAAAGAACAGCTTCTGCCACACATATTCCAATAGGAATTCCAAAAGAAACACCTGCTGGTACGGCAACTAATTGACCAAAAAATAAATACAAGAAAAACCGTGACAACGAACCATTTTTTTCTTTCACCAGTTGGCTTCCCAACTGATCTATTTTGTTTTCAAGCTCATTTTTTACTTCTTTGCACGTCTCTTTTAATGCAAACTTTTTCTGTTGCAGCCTCTTCCCGATTTGTAAAAGAATCCGATTGGCTATATATGAGTTAACGATCGTATTGCTACCTATTATCTCTGCCACCTCACTTTTATCACTCTGAAGCGTTTCAACGAGAAAAGTTTTGGAAAGATCAAATCCTAATTCCCTGATCTTCTTTGCTGTATTATTAAGTAACAACTCTTGATCCTGGAGTTCTTTGAATACATCTCTGGCTTGTTTATTTTGTTCCTCTCTGATTTCATCAAACAACCTATTAACGTGTGTTCTTATCCCTTCAAAATCCTTTTCCCTCTTAATCTTTAAGCAATAGATAATATCACTCTTAATCACTTTTTTCAGTAAAGGAATCGCGATATCAGGTTTGTTCAGAAGGGCATTATATTGAGCGTTTTGATATATGGCCTCAGTTAAATTTGAGCAAGCTTCCATAGCCTTCTTTGAACAACTTTCAGCTTCACCAATAAGACCATAATCGCGTTTAATCAGTGCCTTATATAATAGTGCATAACTTGTGTAATAATGAGAATTCGATCTTGCATGATTTAAAGCTTTATCAAAATAACCAAGAGCTTTTTCTTTATTTATCTTATGAAAAAGATAGACAAGGCCAATAGTTATATGAGCGGAGTAATCAAATACAATTTCCTTTTCCAACTCCAGAAATTTTTCCAGCGCTTCATCTAACCTGCCATCTCCATAAGCCGTTTTTGCTTCATTCCATATTTCTTTTACCTGGCGATTAAATGGCTTATAAAGTGCTTCCGTGTATTCTCTTAAATGCTTTTTATTCAGTTCTATCTGCCAGACGACGTCAGATATCCCCCACTCAAAGGCAGCTTTCAGCCCGTACATCCCCCCCTCAACGCTCTTCATATCATAGGCAATATCAAAAATTGAACCTTCAGGTATTTTTTTGGTTGCTATAACTCCGCCTGTTGAAGCAATTTGGGAGATGATCATTTCAAGCGTCTGATCTCTCAGAACTTTTTTCTTAGACTCTACATCCTTTCCCAGTTGTATATTTTTATAATAACTATTTTTTCTTTCCCATGGAGCAAGTTTGTTTATATATGTATCCATTTTTGTTTTATCTGATTAATTAGCAGCTAAAAAGATAGACTAACACAACATATTTGCACACTTTTAGTTTAAAATTTCTATACGTTAGCATCGGTATGGTATCAACTTATCTTAATGAAATTTATTTGCTACAAAGTGAGCAAATATGTTAAGTTGTTACGAAAGAGAATACTTTAGTTTTTATCTTATTATCAAGGTTTAATGGGAGTGAGAAAGTGATCAAGACAAATAAAAATAAGTTAGTTATCCAGTCAGTAGTAGGACAGGTATCCAGTCCCACTTTTTCGAGAACTCCTTATGTCATCAGTGCCGAAGGCAAGCCCCTTGTCCTACCCAGTGTTGGAGGTATTACCTACAACATACGTGTGGGAGATCCAGCTATTGGATGGGCTGCCGACCATGTTGAACCAGGTGTCAGTATGACGAATACTGAAAAACCCCTTGGAAACTGGTCCCCGAATGCCGGCCTGAACACTTTAGCTTGTGCAGGAAATGAAGTAAAGGTTATAACTGGTGATGCCAAAGGATCAAAAGGAACAGTATATGGGAAACATGGAGGAATAGAACACGTATTGATAGACTTCCCTTCAAAAGTGCTTGAAAAAATGGCCGTAGGAGACAAAATGCAGATTAAGGCCTATGGAACAGGTTTGCAGCTTACAAATTATTATCCAGAAATATTAACCATGAATATCTCTCCCGATCTTCTCTTAAAAATTCCAGTAAAAGAATCAAAAGGTAGTCTCGTTTTCCCTGTAACCCATTTAGTACCAGCAGCAATAATGGGATCGGGACTTGGTTCAAATCATAGTTACTCGGGAGATTATGACATACAAATGTTTGACGAAAAAATTGTTAAAAAACACGGGTTGGGAACACTTCGGTTTGGGGACTTTGTAGCCATAATCGATGCAGATCACTCCTATGGAAGAATCTACAAGACAGGTGCTGTTTCAATTGGTATTATCGTACATTCAGACTGTGTCATTGCAGGTCACGGCCCGGGTGTTATGACTGTCCTGACATCAACCAAAGGAAAGATCAATCCCATTATAAACAAAAAATCAAATATTAGAGATTACCTGAAATTACCTTGACCTCACTTGTATCAACTGAAAGCTGAAGGAATCTGCTTCTGATCCTTCGTAGAATAATAAAAAGAGCCATTTCGCTATGGGGTATCTCTTTTGTCTTCAACACAGCACAAAAGCACAATTCCTGTAATAAAGAAACCAATAAGCGATAAGATAGAGAGACGTGATGTTCCGGTAATTTGACGAATAATCCCAAACACAAATGGCCCCCATATTGACGAGAATTTCTCAAATACTGAGTAAAAACTGAAATACTCTGCAGAAGCATGTCTGGGAATCATGGCCCCGTATATTGATCTACTAATAGATTGAGATCCACCAAGGACCAGACCTACAGCCATTCCGAGTATCAGAAAATCAAGAGAACTAACGATAAAGTAGGCATAACTAAGGATACAAGACCAAAGAAATAATACAAAAATTAACACCTTCTTTGCACCAAATTTCTGAGCAGCCTGGCTGAACAATAACGCTCCCCCAATCCCGATAAACTGCACCAACAACAGTGTACCTAAGAGAATTTCGTCTTTAATCCCGAGTTCATCCTTCCCAAAAATTGCAGCCATCCTGATAACTGTTTGAATACCATCGCTGTAAAACATGAACGCGATGAGAAACAAAACCTGGTTTCTGTTTTTTTTAACACCGGATACGGTATTCCACGTTTGAGATATGCCCTTGAGTAAACAGTACCAAAACAGGAATTTCTTCTTTTCTTTTTGGTCAATTAGATTAATCTCCCTCTCGCTTAACCCGAAAAAGGTAATTGACGAAAAACCTGCCCACCACATTCCGGAAAACACTAAACAGATCCTCACGGTAAGTGTCTTACTCATGCCTAACTTTTCATGGAACATAATCAATGCCAGGCAGATAAGAAATTGAAGGCCACCACCCAGGTAACCATACGCATACCCCTTACCGGATACAAGATCAATTTCATTCTCAGAGACAATGTGTGGCAGAAACGCATCATAAAATATATTAGCGCTGATAAAACAAGCATTCGCCAGGAAAAAGAATATCATCGTCATCCACACATCCCCACTGCTACAAAAATATAAGAGAGCCGTAAACAAACTCCCCCCATAGCAAAAGATTATTAAAAATTTCTTCTTTAATCCTGAATAATCAGCAATAGCACCTAAGGTAGGCATCGTAACAAACACAAAGAGTGCTGTTGTACCTGATAAGAAAGCCCATATTGTAGCTGCATTGGTAACTATGCTTATGCCAAAAAACTTCAATGTCCAACCATCTGAAGGAATAACAACTGTAGCAAAATATATAGGCAGAATGCCTGCTATAACGGTTGTTGCAAAAGCTGAGTTCGCCCAATCATACATACACCATGCAAAAATATTCCTCTGTTTTTCCTTTTCCATAGAACGTTATTTTATAAACAAAATTCGCAATAGCCATGTAAATGTCACACAGAAAAAAACAATATGATACTTGCGCTGTTACGATGTATGTGATAAACTTTTTCACATCTTTGTTCTCCTCAGCTATGTTGTAAATTCTCAATCATTTCAAAAACACATAATATGAGGAAGCTGTATTGCTCTACGCTAATTGTTACCATTCTTATCCGTGCAACAGGTTTTTTAGATTTTAATTAAAAACGATCTATGAAAAGAATACCTTTTTTAGTTGCATTACTTCTTTTTGTCACACTGCATTATCCGCTGAAGATCGTAAAATACAGACTGTTGCTATACAAAAACAACACCTTACAAAAACGATTGAAAAGAGCGGTACCGTTATCCCTTTAAAGACAATCAAAATATCCTCAGAAATTAATGGTCTTCTGGAAAGTTTATATGTTGACAAAGGAGATCAGGTTACAAAAGAGATGATACTTGCAGACGTTGATCGACATTCCGCTTTTTTACAGATAGAAGCAGCACAAACACGTTACAAGATAGCCCTTGTAAGAAAAAAGCTTGTTGACAATCCTTATCGTGATGATGAAATACATATCTTCAGTTTTCAGGTCGAAAAATCTGAAAAAAACAAAAACCATGAAGAAAATGCTTATAAAAGAATTTCCAAACTCTATTCAGAAGGACAAGTTTCTGAGGAAGAGCTCGACGATGCTGAAACGAAATTTCAGGTAGCCCTAACAGCATTCAAAATCGCTGAGAAAGACCTGGATATGGCCATAGAAGGTTCAAGAGAAGAAGAGGTTGAATCGGCAGAAAATGAAGTATTGATCGCAAGAAAAAATCTTGATATTGCCGAGAATAATTTTAAAAAAACAAGAATTGTATCTGTTGTCAATGGCGTTGTTTCAAATAAGCATGCCGAAGAAGGAGAGTTTGTTGCTATCGGCCAGATTTTAATTGAAATCGTAGTCTCAAACCCACTAAAGATTACTTTTGCGGTTTCCGAGCAGGAGCTATCCTATCTTATTAAGGGTCATGCTGCCAAGGTTACTATTCCATCAATCGGAAAAACTATTTCTGGCGAAGTGAGTTTTATCTCGCCGGTAGCAGATTTAAAAACTCATCTTTTCAATATTGAACTTTTCGTGTTAAATGAAAGAGGAGACATCTATCCGGGTATGACGGCAAAAATACATCTCGCCACCAATACAATCAATGCATACCCAATTAGGGCAGACTGGTTGAAATTTCTTGACAACAAACTCGGAGTATTTGTTTTGTCAAAGAATAAAGTCAAATTTATCCCGGTTAACCAGGATAATTATCTGGCTAAAGAAATTTTCCTTTTCGAAAACCTGGAAGAAGGAGACAGGATTATAACCTTTTCTTCCCAGAAACTTATTCCGGGGGAGTCAATTTATTGAAAATTGATAATTGAAGAGTTAACCGGGTAACAAGCGAAGAAACTTTTGACAAAACATTGCTGAACGCCTAACCATTCATGCGTATCACAGAACTCGGTCTAAATAAAACCATCCTCGTCAGACTGGTCTTTATTCTGATTGTTGCCTCAGGTGTCTATTGCTACCAATCTCTGCCAAAATATCTTGATCCTGATTTAAATTTTAACCAGGCTCTTATTACGACTACTCATCAAAATCTTGCCCCTGAAGATGTTGAAAAATTTATAACTTCCCCAATTGAGAAAGAAATCAAAGATGTCTCCGGAATAAAAAAAATACTCTCCTCTTCTTCTGCAAACCTATCAAAAATCATTGTTGAATTTGATGATGATATCGAAGATATGAATCCAAAAATCCAGGATCTCAGAAATGAGGTAGACAAAATTGACAACTTCCCGGATGATACCGAAAAATCCATTATAAAAAGTCTCGATACTGCTTTTTTCCCGATATGTCTAATCGCATTGGGAGGAGAGTTGACGACAGATCAATTGTTTCAAAAAGCCGATGACTTTGCCGAAGACCTGGAAGATATCAAGGGAATTTCCGAGGTTACCACACTTGGTAAACGCGAAAGGCGAGTTTATATTAATGTAGACCCGAGAAAGCTGGAGTCTTACGGTCTGACGTTGAATGAAGTTGTACAAGAAATTCACGGAAGAAACAAAAACGATAGCGGTGGACACATCGACATAGGAGAACACACGCTGGGTATCAGGTTGAGGGGAAAATATTCTGATGTGGAAGAATTTAAAGACCTTGTTTTTTTAAATGAAGAAACAGAAGGCGTAATCCTGCTCAAAGACTTTGCCTCAATAGAAACTGACCATGAAGATGCAACTACTCTAACGAAACTAAACAGTAATCCGGCCGTGATACTCCAGGTAAAGAGAAAAAATAACAGTAATGTAGTAGATATCATAAATAAGATAAAGAGTGTGGTAACAGAATACAAACAGAACAGTTTTCAAAATCTGGAGATAACCCTATTCAATGATACTTCACTTGAAATAAGAGATCGGATAAGTGTACTGCAAAGAAATGCGGGTTTTGGCATGATGCTGGTATTTGCATCTCTTACTCTGTTTCTTGGAATGCGGCAGGCAATTTTTGCCTTTACTGGTATTCCTATCTGTTTCTTATTAACGTTTGTTTTTATGAAAATCTTCGACCTCTCCATAAATGGTATCTCCCTGTTTGCATTAGTCCTAGTTCTGGGTATTATTGTCGATGACGCAATTATCGTTCTTGAAAACGTACATCGTTACTTAGAAAAGGGGATGGCAAAAAAAGAAGCAATAATGAAGGGTGTTACAGAGGTTAAATGGCCTATTATTTCTGCTGGACTTACGTCAATGGCCGCCTTTGCTCCACTATTTCTCATTAGTGGTATTATGGGCAAATTTATCAGTGTTATTCCAAAGACCATTATTTTCGCCCTAATTGCATCCCTGTTTGAAGTACTTTTCATGATGCCCTCTCACATTATGGAATTTGCTAAAGTCTCCGGAAAGAAGCTGATTGAGGATAATATAAAAACAGGGAAATACAAATTCCGGTTACAGCCACTAACGTCTTTAAAAAAAATCTATCGTAAGATAATTTTTTTCTGCATTAGACGTCGCTATATTGCCTTTGGAGTCTTTATCGCTGTTTTAGTGCTTAGTTTAGGAGCTATTCCCAAAATAGGTGTTGAACTGTTTCCATCAAATGATGCCTTTCCAAGGTTTGACGTAAAGGTTTGGCTACCTGTGGGAACAAAACTTGAGACAACAGAGGCGAAGTTAGAAGAAATAAATACCCTGATCGACAAGGAATTTTGTGATGATATTGATTCTCTGGTCTCGGTAGCAGGTTTTGTAGAAGTAGAATATAACGTGACCAGAGCGGATCATCTGGGGACCATAAACATTGTCCTGAAATCTGCAAAAAAAAGGACAAAGTCTATAGAAGCTTTAGTGTCAACTACAAGAAATATGCTGAAGGACATTAACGGAATTGAAGAATTTAAAGTGGATAGATTAAAAGAAGGTCCTCCTTCAGGACCACCAGTGGAAATAAGAATAATAGGAAACAATTGGGATATCCTCGAACGTGCATCTATTGAAATAAAAGAGAAATTAAAAAATATAAAGGGAACCACTGACGTGAGGAGTGATTACAAAAAAAACATGAAGGAGATCCATGTCAGACTGAAACAAATTGAGGCAAAAAGGTATGGCATCACGCAACAGGAGCTTTCTGACGCCGTACGAACTGCCTTTAAAGGTGTAAAAGCAACCGTATACCATGAAGAGAATGAAGAGATAGATGTATATGTCCGGCTCAGCAAAGAATATCGAAAGGACTTTAGCTCCATACTGAACCTCAGTATTGCAACAGCAGACGGAAGAATAATGCCTTTAAAAGAAGTTGCCTATCTAGACATAGAACCCACAACTTTTCAGTTCAAGCACTTTAACAGGAAAAAAGCCATAACTGTAACCTCTGAAATCAATGATCAGATCACGAATTCCTCCAAGGTGAATAAAGAATTGAGAAACACAATTAATGTAGAGACACTCCCAAAGTATCAGAAAGTCTCAATCCATTACGGCGGAGAGTTTGAGGAAACACACAATTCTGTCCGGGAAGTCTCCATATCTTTTATTCTCACCATATTCTTAATCTTTCTTATTCTTTCTACACAATTTAATTCATTTATTCAACCCATAATCGTCATGCTTGCAATACCCTTCGGAGCCATCGGTGTTGTTTTTGGGCTTGTTTTGAGCGGTAGTAATTTTACGTTCCCAACTATGATTGGAATCGTCTGCCTGGCGGGCGTAATGGTAAATGATTCCATTGTCCTTATTTCATTTACCAACGATTTAAGAAAAAAAGGTGGGAACAGGAATCCGTATATCCCTATTATCAAGGCGTCTCTCACCAGATTCCGACCCATTCTCCTTACAACGGTGACAACCGTACTCGGCATGTTACCGATGGCTATTGGAATTGGAGGCAAAAGTCCACTGTGGGCACCTCTCGCCAACACCTTTGTCTGGGGAATGATCTTTTCAACAAGTTTGATTTTAATCTTAATTCCCTGCGTATACATAATCCTTGAAGATATCAAACAGACAATCACAAGAAAATACAAAAAAAAAACAGAGATTGATCAAAATAATAGTATTAAACGTCTATAAATATCCGCCCTTCCATATATTTTACCGCCCTGCCTGATATCAATACACGGTTGCCTCTTAATTCACATCCTAATTCTCCACCTCTTCTGGATAGTTGCCTTGCCTTCAGTTTTGTTTTCTTGAGTTTTTCCGCCCAGTAAGGCATAAGCTCGCAATGAGATGAGCCTGTGACAGGATCTTCACTGATTCCCATCTTTGGAGCAAAGAAACGGCTGACAAAATCAACATTCTTCCCCCTTGATGTTACCAAAACTCCCCGCCGATCAAGTTTACGTAACGTTTCATAATCGGGATCGAGAGAAATGATATCGTCTTCATTGTCAAATACCGCAATATAATCTTCTGAAAACAACACTTCAACTGGTTCTCTCTTTAATCCAGCAATTAAGTCCGCCGGTGGTCTGCATATCTTTTTGGCAAGAGTTGTTAAATCCATGATACACGACTCTTTATCACGACCTACTATCAAATCGCCGCTTCTTGTTCGGAACCGGATTACCGGAAATTCATAGCCGATAATGCGAAAGATCACGAATGCGGCTGCCAATGTTGCATGCCCGCACAAATCCACCTCTGATGCAGGCGTAAACCAGCGTAAATAAAACCCGGATTCTGCTGGAACATAGAAGGCAGTTTCTGACAGATTATTCTCTTCAGCAATTTTTTGAAGCACCGAATCCGGCAACCAGCTCACTAAAGGACATACAGCTGCCGGATTCCCTTGAAAGACCTCTGATGCAAAGGCATCGATCTGATACAGTGCGATTTCCATAATCGAGTTACGTGCATTCCACCAGACTGCCTGAACAAATCGTCACGTTCGGGCAGGAGTGACACGATCATTAGAATAAAGTGTGCTGATAAAAAACATTATTCAGAAATTCCAGAATACCGCTTAACATTTCGAATTTACCAGGCGTTGAATAGTCAACCCCTGCACGAGTATCGAAAACACAACAATAATATAGGTTACCGTGAGCAACGTCTCCCTGGCTGGTCCTGCTGGTATTGACAATGCCAGAGCCACTGATATGCCACCACGCAAACCACCCCAGGTCATAATCTTTACGGTGTTGGGACTAAAATCTCTGAAAAGCCTCATGAAAGTAACTGGCAACCCCACACTCATGAAACGCGCAATCAGTACAACCGGAATCATAATAATACCAGCGAAACAGTAACTGCCCTTAATGGTCAGGACTAATACCTCCAGCCCAATTAACAGGAAAAGGACCGCATTTAATATTTCATCTATTAACTCCCAGAAGGAATCCAGGTGTTCTCTGGTAACGTCACTCATCGCCAGGAACCGCCCTTTGTTGCCAATCAGTAACCCCGCAACCACTATGGCAATTGGCCCGGAGACATGAATGGTATTTGCAAGGGCATAACCTCCCATGACCAGTGCGAGGCTGAGTAAGACCTCAACCTGGTAATTGTCCACCCTCTTGAGCATCCAGTAGGCAGCCCAACCAATGCACAGCCCAAAAAACGCTCCACCAACAGCTTCCTCAAAAAACAGGAGTACAATATGTTTTGCTTCGACCTCATGACCTCCCGTAACAATTCCCGTAATAACGAGAAATACAACCACGGCAATACCATCATTAAATAAACACTCACCCGTGATCTTGGTTTCCAGGCTCTTGGGAACTCCCGCCTTTTTCAAAATACCTATTACTGCCACAGGGTCGGTCGGTGCAATAAGACTACCGAACAACAGACAATAAACGAATGATAACTTAATATCCACATACCGGAACACTATCCAGGCAATACCACTAACGATAAAGGTGGACATCACTACCCCAAATGTCGCAAGAATACTGATGATCCACTTATGGCTGGCCAGATCTTCAAGATTTACGTGCAAGGCTCCGGCGAAAAGGAGCAAGCTGAGCATGCCATGCATGAGCGTTTCGTTAAAATCAATCCCCCCCAACACCAACATTGCTTTATCGTGAATTCCCTTAAAACCGAACAGACTCACGATTACTAAACTTAAGGACATAAGCATAGCAATCATCATAATACCAATGGTAGTGGGTAACCGGATAAAGCGAAAATTGATATAACTGAAAATGGCTGCCAAACTCAAAACCAGTGCTGCAACATCCAGTGATTTCATAACTTACGGTTTGTATTTCAGAGATACCCTCTCAAAGGTATCGTTGTTAAAGTCAATTACATCATAAAAATTATCTTGTGGGGTGTAAATGTGCAGGTCACCGTACTTTGTATCTAATCGGTAAACTGTACTTTTCGCCCCGATAAAGTTCGTTTCAATCTGAAATCTTCCCATTTCCTCATATTGCTCTGATCGTTTACTTGAAGAATGAGCACCCATCAAAAGAAACATGATTAATGCAAAGAGTAAACCAAATGCAAAATACAGAAGTTTGTCTTTACCCTGTTTCATAGCAATACCTCCATGAAATATTCTTTTGGTAACAAATTAATAGGTTAATTCATTTACTGTAATGTCGATATCGGATCAAGCACTGGGGCATGATTAGCATTTATAACCGTTATTACGACACCCTGAGAATCGATTAACGATCCATCACTGACCATAACCATGACTGTATGAACACCTGTATCATTGTAGGATGTGGTATAGCTATTTGAGCTCATCCATCCGGAAAAGGTAAATGTCAGAGAATCATTATCCGGATCAGTGGCCGTAGGAGTAAGGGTAACGGTATCACCTTCGTTAACCGTAATGTCAGCTATCGGATCAAGCACTGGAGGTCGATTTGCCTTTGGATCTGCTACCCCAAATACCTTCACATCGCTTATCTCACCACCACTATTATAGATGGCAGCGTCAACCAGAAGAGGTAAATCTGTCGGTGTTGTACTGGTATAAAAAGTATTACCATTTCTCTTGTAGAAAATGGTACGCCCGATGCGTTCAACCCTGAAGACGTCTCCGACCAGGTAAGTGCCAAAAGTACCTTTGTCTTTCCCCTTTTCGTATACTTGTATTTGTACAACTGATCCGGTGTTGCGGAGAAAGATGGCGTATTCAATCGTGTCGTAATTCGCATCACGATTTGTTGATGACAAACCACATATAGGACGACCGTTAGCAGAGGCATCCGCAGCACTTGCTACAAACTCAACACCACCATTACCGGTGAAACTTTCTAAGGAAGCGGCTCCGCCATTTGCCCATGCGGTGGAGGAAGTCTTGGTTATGGTGTTACCATTTGCAACCACTCCCACCCTATCTATCCATTTGACAGAGACGGCTCCAAATAACTTCAAATCACGTATCTCACCACCATTATTATAGATAGCTATGTCTACCAATAGGGGTAAATTTGTCGGAGTTGCACTGGTGTAGAAAGTGTCACCATTTTTCTTGTAGACAATGGTATTCTCAACACGTTCAATCCTGAAGACATCACCGACCCGGTAAGTGCCAAAAGTACCTTTATCTATCCCCTTTTCGTATACTTGTAATTGTACAACTGACCCGGTGTTGCGGAGAAAGATGGCGTATTCAATCGTGTCGTAACTCGCATTACGATTTGTTGATGACAAACCACACATGGGGCGACCGGTTGCAGAGGTGTCCGCTGCGCTTGCTACAAACTCAACACCACCATTACCGGTGAAACTTTCTAAAGAAACGGCTCCGCCATTTCCCCATGCGGCGGAGGAAGTCTTGGTTATGGAGTTACCATTCACGACCACTCCCACGGTGTCTACCCAGGTGACAGAGACACCATTTGAGTCGTGTGTAGTGTCCGAATCGACAATTGATTGTGCCGACTCATTTGCTGCAGCATCAAAGGCAGAAACCGCATAGGTATAGGTTGTTAAAACACTTAATCCTGTGTCCTGATAGGTTGTACCTGCAGTAGTAGCAATCTGAGTCCCGTCTCTGTATATCCTGTAACCTGTTACCGCTACATCATCAGTTGATCCTTCCCATGATAGATTGATCTGAGATGAAGAGATCGGTGTCGTGATAAGGTTAGCAGGAGTTGATGGTTGAGTGGTGTCAGTTGGACCGCCGTCAATATCTAACCCAAATACCTTCACATCACGTATCTCTCCGCCATTATTATAGATGGCAGTATCTACCAGAAGAGGTAAATCTGTCGGTGTTGTGCTGGTATAAAAAGTATTACCATTTCTCTTGTAGAAAATGGTACTCCCGATGCGTTCAACCCTGAAGACGTCTCCGACCAGGTAAGTGCCAAAAGCACCTTTATCTGTCCCCTTTTCGTATACTTGTATTTGTACAACTGATCCGGTGTTGCGGAGATATATGGCGTATTCGATCGTATCGTAACTCGCATCACGATTTGTTGATGATAAACCGCACATGGGACGACCGGTTGCAGAGGCATCCGCTGCACTTGCTACAAACTCAACACCACCATCCCCAGTGAAACTTTCTAAGGAACCGGCTCCGCCATTTCCCCATGCGGCGGAGGAAGTCTTGGTTATGGAGTCACCATTTGCAACCACTCCCACTATATCTATCCATTTGACAGAGACTTCTCCAAATAACTTTACATCACGTATCTCACCACCATTATTATAGATAGCTGTATCTACCAATAGGGGTAAATTTGCTGGAGTTGCACTGGTGTAGAAAGTGTCACCATTTTTCTTGTAGACAATGGTATTCCCAATTCGCTGAATCTTGAAGACATCACCGACCCGGTATGTACCGAAAGTACCTTTGTGTTTCCCCTTTTCGTATACTTGTAATTGTATAACTGATCCGGTGTTGCGGAGAAAGATGGCGTATTCAATCGTCTTGTAACTCGCGTTCAGATTTGTCGATGATAAACCACATACAGGACGACCGGTTGCAGAGGCATCCGCTGCACTTGCTGTGAACACAACACCACCGTCACCGGTGAAACTTTCTAAAGAAACGGCTCCGCCATTTCCCCATGCGGCGGAGGCCGTCTTGGTTATGGAGTTACCATTCACGACCACTCCCACGGTGTCTACCCAGGTGACAGAGACACCATTTGAATCGAGTGTAATGTCCGAATCGACAATTGATTGTGACGACTCATTTGCTGCAGCATCAAAGGCAGAAACCGCATAGGTATAGGTTGTTAAAGCACTTAATCCTGTGTCCTGATAAGTTGTACCTGCAGTAGTAGCAATCAGAATCCCGTCTCTGTATACCCTGTAACCTGTTACCGCTACATCATCAGTTGATCTTTCCCATGATAGATTAATTTGAGACGAAGAGATCGGCGTTGTGATAAGGTTAGCAAGGTTGATGGTGGAATGGTATCAGTTGAACCACCGCCAACAATGGATAAATTAGCTACCACACTTTTCATTGTGGAAAAGACATCTGTGTTGTCCAGATAAAACCCTCTCATTATATCAAACACAGTGGCATCATTTGCAAATAGTTCGAAACCAACACCTCTTGCATAAAGCGGTATAAGTGTATTTGTATGACCTCCAGAATTCCATGCCCAATATACCGTCTCTCCGGGATCAATAATACTATCACCATCACTATCCTCCCAACTTGCGCTACGCCCCCAACTCCCGGAATATATTTTCTCTTTAGAAATAGTTTCAGTATTTACACCTCCAAGCGGAACATCTGGAAACACACCAGGACCGGCCGTGAGATAACCGGTTTCGTGATCTCCCGTAACAATTACCAGGGTATTATGCCAGGTGCTCCCATTCATAGGATCATCCACCCAGTCATTGACGGTTTGAACAGCTTCATTAAAGTCTATCATTTCGCCAATTAAATTATCCATACTGTTTAAATGGCAGGCCCAGTCAATAGCACCACCCTCAATCATGAGTACAAATCCGTTTGAATTACGATTTAACACGGTCAATGCAGCATTCGTGCTATCAGAAAGTGTAGGATTATCAGCTATAAAACCTGAATCATCTGCTTTGTGGTAGACATGATCAAATAATCCTGCCAATTTAGTAACACCGGGATTACTTGCCGCGTTTAATAAAGCATTGCCACCGTCGTTTCCTTTATTTCCTTCAACCAGGAAATATTTCTCCTGCCCCCCACACTCTCTTTTCGCAATTTAGTAATAATAGGAGAGTCAATGTACTTAGCGCCTCTGCTTCCGATTATGACATCTGCAGATGGAAATGTAGATCCGTGCCCACCACCATAGTATAATTCTGTAGACATACCAGTTGCATTCGGATCGTTAAAAAATCCCTCACTCGCAATAGCATAAACATTGTTTCGGTCATCATTATGTGCAATCCAGGCACCCGGTGTCGCATGCGAAACAGGAACAGTACTAACGGCACCAGTTCCCATCCCCTGTTTTGTTGCTATCTCTCCAATAGTCAAAAGACGATCTACACCGTCACCAGAGACACTGATCCTGCTATTTTGGGTCTTTTTTCCTGAATAAAGAGCAGTTGCAGATGCCGCACTATCTGTGATGGGACCCTGTAAAACATAATTAAACTCACTCCATGCCTTCGTTGTCTCATAGCTGCCTTCAATCGGAAAGGTTGACATCCAGTACTCTCTCCATGCGGGGCCAACCTGATACATCGGCAGGGTACCAGTGTACTGAGCTGTAGCTTCGATCTGTTTTGCTCCCCATCCGTCCGCAATCATAATAATGATATACTTTGGTTCAGAGGACTTGCCGCTACTGGAAGCACTGGTTATTAGCAAAAAAAAGAAGAAAACCGGGATTAGCCGGAAACATTTAGAAAGGTACAAAATGCAAAGATGAAACCATAAACTCTTAGACAGCAGATCTTGCTTTTTCATAGTTTTAAATCTCTTTAGGGAATAATTGCTAATTACTGCTATTCTGGCTTTTCTTGTAGGTAATGATCTTAAAAAAAGGACTGAACGAAAAACTGTTATGATTACTATCATCAGTAAGAACCTGTACTGACAAGACATTATCTCCGAAACGGATCTCATGGGCAAAACCGGTAATATCTAACTGTTCAGTCAATTTAGTTTTAGATCGTGCTACTTCAACTCCGTTTATGTAAGCCCTAAAAGATCCATCACAAACTACCCTGAGTATCACCATTTTTATTAATGAAGGATTGTCAATCTTAAACAGTTTCCGTACGTACAGACTTTTATAGTTGCCTTGCATATCATCCAAATGGGTATTGTATGAACTGTCTCCAAAACCAAATCCGCTTACCCCGGTAAGCCAGTTAGAATCATCAAAGACAATGTCGTTCCAAGTAGATGGAGGATCTTCGGTTCCTTTGAAATAACTCCACATATCACCTTCTTTAAAATCCAAAGCTGTTTCCGCTTCAACCGTAAATACAAACACTCCGAGCACAAAAACCATGAGAACAACAAAAAAAAAGAAATTTCTCATTGAACTGTCCCAATGTTCACTTATTTTAAAAATTGTCATTTTTACCAACATGAAAGGTTAGCATTATAGAATTTATGATTCAACTCTTATATTTAGATTTTATTTTCTTAAACTGAAAAAATTGTCTGGTACCATGTTACTATTTTAGACTGAGACCGGGGGGTAAAGTTTCACCAAAAATCCACTCTTGTTCTTTTTGTCCATAGGAGCTCTCAGGATTATTCATCAATTCTTTAAAATACTCTCCATTTGGAATATTATCTAACCACATGATCAAGTTATTTTTATCAGTATCCGAGACGTCCCGCTCCCGATCACCTGTATATCTGGCCAATTGTACCAGAGCATGGGCAAGTGTGTCAGTCACTTCGAGGTTCAAAGACAAAAGAGTTGTAATCCAGGAGGCTGCTTTCTGAGCAGAAATAACTTTATCAAGGGTCCCATGAAAAGGAATTCTCGTCCCAAAACGGCATAAAGCCCAGAGCTCTTTCTGACTGGGACGGTTTCTTTTAAACGTTCTTAAAAGCTGACTGCCAAGCTCTTCCTTAATCTCTACAGGAAGACGTTCCAGACTTGCCAAGGTCATCCAGATTTCATGATCTTTGTGTATACTTAACTTTCTTTTCTGGTTTTTTGAAACTTTTCCCTTTTTGCCTGCAGAAGAACGTAAATAGGGAGATAATTGTTTATAGATTTCCATCTGCTGCCCACCCAGCAATCCACCCGCCACACGTCGCCAGAGAATTAACCATTCAGTCAAACTTTGGTGGTTTTTCGGAAACCGCAAACCTTCATGAAATATCTTCCATGTTTCCTTTATTCTCCACTCGTCCAAAGGATCTCCAAAACCCGGTCTTAAACAGAAACCGAGCAAATTAAACCATCGAGTTTCATGCTGAGGGGAGAGAGCGCGACCTTGCTTATTTTGCAACAAAGTATCAGCAACTTTCCTGATGATTGAGGTAGACCACTGTGCCTTGTTCAACGCCAGAATGGAAACCATATCTTTTATAAGATAATCAGGATTTGAACCCTTTCCTTCATCAAATACATCATGGATTTTCTTTTTAGCCAACTTAACTGTCTCAACATCAAGAGTCTCTGAAGAAGGTGCAGAGTGTTCATAATGGATTTCTCCAACTCTAACGTCAAATTGTAGTTGCCATCGATGCGGGCTGTTTTGTGAATTACACCAGAGTTCCAGGGTACCTATCTCTGTCAGATGGACGGCAAGAAGTACAGGAATAGGGACAGCATCACTCTTCTTACCATATCTCAGGACTGTATGTATAGGAGGGAGTATCGTGATCTCATCTTCAGTCAAATTTACTATATCTCCTATTTTATCACCTAAACGGGTACTTGAGCAGAAAACATTAAACGCTACCGGTTGATTTGCAAGTACTTCAAAGGCAGGTTTCCTAAGTTCAGATTCTAGACCTTCTTCCGCACTTCGAGGAACGATACAAACAGCTTTACGAACCTTGGAAGCTATTTCTTCTCCGGGCGCCTTTGCTACTTCAACAAAATAGGCACGTGGGCTTCCAGCCCCAACACGGGGACCTTTCAGCAATCTGGAAAGACCGTAATTGACTGCGCCAATTGCAACAGCCAACTCGGGTTTACTGTTTCTCAGCTCTTCAGGAATCCACTCTTCACCTGCTACGTCTTGAAACCATTTCTGTACAACAGATTGTATACGGTTCCGAATGACTGATGGTGTAAGCGAGCCACCGTTAAAAAGGAGATAATCCGGATACGGAACATCGCGTCCGGTTTCGCTCTTAAGAAGAGGGTTACATTTAAGCCAGAATGCAGCCAGATGTTGTGTTACCGCCGGGTTTTGAACATAGGGTAATCCCCATTCGGTGAGCCCTTTTCGTTTACTGTCTTTAACTGTATCTTCAAGTTTTACAAATGGGAAAAAACCATCAATGATCAGCTCTTCGACCTCTTTTCTCTGAACCGTACACTTGAGAGTTTCAGCAATAAGCTTACCCCCGGTTCCCATGATCGCAATATCAATTTTTTCTTTGCTTTCGCTTTCTGATAAAAGGAGCTCCTTTGCTTTCCTACACTGATGTGTCAACTGATGCCATCTCTTAGAATCCAGTTTTCCCGGTTGCCCGAAAAGCTGTTTCTCAATATGTCTGGCGATAGTTAAATCCATATTATCGCCTCCGAGCATAAGATGATCTCCTACAGACAATCTGTTAAATTGTATTCCGGCAGAACCTTCAATTACCGAGATGATCGTAAAATCTGTCGTCCCTCCCCCTACATCACAAACCAGAATCAATTGCCCTGGTATCATCTTTTGTTGTATACCTTCTCCGTCACTGCATAACCAGGAATAAAATGAGGCAAGGGGTTCTTCCATCAGCTTAACACGACGAAACCCTGCCTGTTGAGCTGCGGTAACGGTAAGCTCCCGTGCAACTTCGTCAAAAGATGCCGGTACGGTGAGAACAATCATTTGATCTTCCAGGTTATAATCATCGTTTCCTCCGGAAATTACATCATTCCACGCCTCCCGTATATGTAAAAGATACCTGGTACTTGCTTCAACTGGAGACACTTTGGCAGCATCAGTACCTTCACCCCATGGCAGGATATCAGCCGTACGATCAACACCACCATGACACAACCAGGACTTTGCAGACGACACAAGTCTGCCAGGCACAATTGCACCCTGTTCCCTGGCAATTTCTCCTACTGCGTATCCTCTCCTGTTATCCCAGGGAAGTGCCGTACACCCATCATTGATCTCATACTGAGTAGGGAGATAAAGAAAGGAAGGCAAAACTGAACGCTGGCTTAGCTCACCAGGAGCAATCAGTTGAGGGATATGAAAGGATTTTATATCTCTCTTTTCTGAATCCGTTGAGGTAAGGTCGACATATGAAACAGCGGAGTTCGTTGTACCAAGATCAATCCCAACAACAAACTTGCAGGGAATAGTTTCTAAATCCAATACATTATCAGTTATATCCTGTCCCACGAAGACTTAAACCTCCTTTTCCACTCTCTTTCGAAGATTAAATTCTAACTTCCAACGCCTGGTTTCATCGTCCCTGGCTACACACCACAGCTCAAGAGAACCTATCTCCGTCAATTTTATCTGTAACCAAACAGGAATCAGAGTCCCCCCCTCTTCTTCTGATGTTGGCTTAAGCATCGCCTCCATCGTAGTCACCTCCTCAATCGACCCGGTCCAGTCTTCAATTATTTCTCCGATCTGTTCTTTCCTGCGATGATTAGATGCAAAAAGATGAAATACTGCGGGTTCTCCCACAACAAGACCAAATTCACGTTGACGGATTTCTGATTCTGTACCTTCCTCCTGCCCAAAAGGAACTACACAAAGCGCCTTCATAGGTGTGGGAACACCAGGGACTGCCGGCATCGTACTTTCTATGCCAATATAGTATGAATGTGCTGTCCCACCCCTGATACGAATTCCTCGTCCACGTCTGGCGAGTCCATAATAGGTAGCGCCACGTGCAACAGACAATTCAAGATCGGCCGAAACAAGTTCCTGTATTTCCGATTTCCCTTTTTTCCACTGATTCAAGAGTTTCAGTATCCTGTCTCGCATCATATCTGACTTCATCACACCACCATTAAAAAGTACTGCTGAAGGAAACGTTAGAGGCAATTCCGATTCACTGCTGGTAATTTGTTGATGCAGAAAGTAAGCCAGATGGTGTGATATTGCGGGATCTGCCTCATAAGGAAGGCCCATCTCACGTATACCTACTTTGCTTTTCTTCTCAGGATAATCACTCTTCTCACATATTGGCAGAAATCCATCCAGAAGAACAGAAGCCACTTCCTGCTGTGTAATTTCCGTGCGAATAGTACCCTTAATCAATGATGATCCACGTCCCAATATCGAGACAGTCTCTTTTTCTCTATCCGGATCTGTCAAAAGTCGTTCTTTCGCTATCCGGCAATTATGTGCGAGACCGCGAAACTGCCATGCATCCAACTTCGTACCTTCCTTATCCAATTTTGACCGTATAGCATATGCCAGGGTCAGATCCATATTATCACCACCAAGTAAAATATGATTACCCACCGCCACCCGCCTTAACACCAGACTACCATTCTCTTCATCAACCTGGATCATACTAAAATCAGTTGTGCCTCCACCGATATCACAAACCAGTATCGATTCACCTTTTTTGACTCTTTTTCTCCAGTCCTTTTGCATTTCAATCCAGGAATAGAAAGCGGCCTGGGGTTCTTCTAACAGCGTCAAATTCATAAGTCCAGCCGATTCTGCCGCTTTTACGGTCAACTCCCGGGCTACTGCATCAAATGAAGCAGGAACAGTCAGATAAATTTCCTGGTTTTCCAGTAGGGATTCCGAATCTGCTGCAGCAATTTCATGATTCCAGGCATCTCGTATATGGTTAAGCAGAAGAGAAGAAGCTTCCACGGGAGAGACCCGTCGTGTGTCGGGAGGACTCTCCCACGGCAGGACAGGCTTGGTACGATCTACACCGCTATTACAAAGCCATGATTTGCTTGAAGATACCAGACGATTTGGTATTTCGGTGCCTCTTTGCCTTGCAAACTCTCCTACAGCTATATCTGATTCGGAGTTCCATGGAAGCGCCAGGCTTCCCTCCGGAACATCATGAACTCCCGGTAAGAAAAGAAAAGATGGGAGCAGCGGTTGAGATTTTATTTCTCCGGGAGCTACTATTTGCGAAATCTGGAAAATGATAATATCTGGCTCTTTTCCCTCGTCTATCAAGGCTTCGGTATAAGACAATACACAATGTGTTGTGCCCAAATCTATTCCTACAATATATTTAACATCTTTCAAAATGCTCTCCTTCTTAAAAAACATACTCCCCGCTTCTCTTATTTATGACTACGGCTTGCTGTCATTCTAACTTCTCACTCTCAAATCCCATTCCTGCATGAAACAATCATGCTATTTCAACTTCTGCCGGAGCGAGAATAGTATCTTTATCATCTTTTACCGTAATCTGCGGAAGTCTTACTCGTGATGCCCGCCAGCCCCGGTGCCTGAGAATTCCTCGAAAAGGAGGATCTCCTTTAACGTTACCCGTTAACTGAATGGAGTTGGAATCAAAACCTTCTGGGACATTCACTTCCCGGCCTTCCTCCTCCTTAAAGATTGGTTCAAGATCTATGTATTCTGCTAAAGACTCTTTACAGCCGGAATGAATATTTCGGACTGCTGCACCAATCTGGGCATCATCATATTGAGTAAGATCTTCCTGAAGGAAATCGAGAAGTCTCCCTTTTCTCTGTAAAATAATCAGCATCTGCAAACTTGCTCTTTGTGGAGATGGAGCAAAACTGCAATCTGTTGCCAAAGCCTTTCGTTCTTTTTTCTGAACTTTAGCAACTTTAACGGTTGATTGTCCACCTAGACTCATGTTCCTCCTTATCACCCGATTTCCAAAAATCCAGACCAATACCCACGAAATAATCGTAAAACCTGCTCCGGCACTGAATAGAATAATGACCGATGTACGTTCAGGGTTACGCATGAGAAATGTTAAACGTTTAATGGCTGGATACGGATCTGCCCATTCATGTATTCCTTTAAATAGGTATTGTAATAAGAAATAGTATAATGCTACCAAAAAAGCATTGCATAAAAAAATTATTATTGATGACTGAACAGTTAAAGATCTTTTCATTTTTTTCTTTATTCCTCCTCTTCTTATTGATCGAAGTTAATTGGGAATCTCATTTTAACGTATTTGTTTCAACCTGACAAAGTCAAAATATACTAAAACCGATTTGGTTTTCGGTTGTACTGAAAACCAAATCTTGGTGAAGGTATCCCTGGACAAAAGCTTGCTATATTGCAGAAAGTAAATAGTTTTTATAATAAATAGGCTATACTCTTTCTTTTGATTTTAAGTAATTGAGCAATTTGGTTTAACTTAAAACTTATGAAAGGAGCATAGCCATGAAAAACATTGAAACAAAAAAAGTTAGAGTAATCAATAAGGAAACACTTATCGTAACCGTAGATATTAGTAAAGTAACGAATGTTGGATATTGTCGATGTCCAAATGGAATAGAGGTTAAGCCATTTAGTTTTATGAACAATACCCAGGGATTCAACACCTTTTGGTGTCGAATTGTGAAGACAAAAAATGCCAATAACCTCAAAGATGTTGTAGTTGGTTATGAGCCTACCGGGCCTTACGGAGAACCACTTACTCATTTTATAAGAAAGAAAAAAGTGAAGCTTATCCAGATAAACCCTATGCATACCAAGAGAGTTAAGGAGCTTGACGGTAATTCTCCAAACAAGACAGACCAGAAAGATCCCAAGGTTATAGCCGATATCATAGAGCTTGGCCATGCACTGGCGATAGTTCAGCCGGAAGGCTCTGCTGCAGAACTCAGAAGACTTACGCATGCCAGGGAGAGGGCAATGCGTAGGCGAACGGCGATCTTTAATCAGCTCCAGGATTTGGTCTTTGTTATATTTCCAGAGTTTTCTCAAGTATTTAAGGACGTTAAGACCAGGAGTGCAAGATTTCTTCTGGAGAACTGCCCAACCCCTGAAGATATAATAAAATACAAGCTTAAGAATCTGACTATAACCCTTAGAAAAGTAAGTCGTGGACAACTTGGAGAAGAGCGAGCCAGAGAGCTTTATGCGGCAGCAAAATCGTCTGTAGGGGTAAGGGAAGGCCGTCAGAGCATACTTTTTGAGATAAAAGAGATATTGTCTATAATTGAAACTACTGAGAGTTTTGTTACAGAGATTGAGAAAGAGATGAGCCATCATCTTGAAAAGATATCTTAGAGTAAATTTATCCTCTCTATAAAGGGGATCGGAGATATCACGGTGGCTGGGCTTATAGGTGAGGTTGGTGATTTCAGGGAGTACAAAACTATTTCCGAGATATTGAAGTTCGCTGGTCTTGATCTTTTTGAGATTAGTTCTGGAATACACAAAGGGCAACGACGTATTTCTAAACGAGGAAGATCTCTTATGAGAAAACTTTTGTTTTTCGCATCTATTAACGTAGTGCATAAAGGAGGAATAATGCATGAGTACTATCAAGGTTGTCTTGCACGAGGCATGTTGAAGATGAAAGCCTTGACTGCCGTGTCTAGAAAACTTCTCGGAGTTATATTTGCGCTTGTACGTGATCATAGCGAATATATAGGAAATTATGCTGTAGAACAGGAGCTTAAAAAAGCTGCTTAAACATTAATCTTCGTGTGTAAGTGGGAATGATTATCATCGGTGTCATTAAGGCGGCTTAGTCGACCTTCACGCAAAGCTTAAATAACGTCCCGCTTGTACCTTAGTTCCAATAAAGCAAGGTCAGGGCTCTGTAGAGACCCTCTAATTACCAGGATTGGGCAAGGTGTCACACTTCAGTTTAAGATAATAAATTTAATGTAGTACAAAAAAATCAATGATTGTTGCTAACTCCAGTCGGGCTACGCCCTCCTTCCGTTAGCAACAATCATCAAACAACAACAGACTAAAATATGTTATAAAAATACTTGACTAGAATAAACCAGGCGCCGAGGACTTTACTCGCTCAATTTTATCTCGGATTTTATCCGAAAACCATTATGAGATGAGTATAATCTTTTAAGACGAAAGCCTCTTATATCAGAATTTTCTGGAGCATAACAGGTAAAAGAGAAATTTAGACACATACGATGCATAATCCAGAATGCAACAATTTCTCTCATCGGACTGGTTCACACCTGTAATCACGGCTGGTTAAATTCCAAGAATGCCTTCAATTTCATGTAAGCTCTTAATATGAAAGTCTGAAGAGAGGGAGATGTTGTTATATGCAACAAGAGGTATTGCAGCTTTTTCTGCTGCCTGTTCATCAAGCCTGGAATCTCCAATATAAATTGCCTCGTGTGGCTTAAAGGAGAAATGCTTGAGAACTTTCAAAAGCGAGTCAGGAAAAGGCTTCGGTCGATCGATGTCCAGCGCAGATACAACGAGGTCAAAATCGCGTTCAAGGCCATATTCCTGTAAGATATGATCCATGGTATCCGTACGGTTTGTTGCAATTGCAGTCTTGTAAAATGGCCGCAATTTACTGAGAAGCGTTTTTAAATAAGGTTCTATCTCCATGTATTTAATAAACGAAAAATAACCCATGTTCTTACTCTGTTCAATGACCTTTTCAAGGTCGATCAAGTCATCCTGAAACAGGTGAGCCAGTGAGTCTTTCACGGTGTGCATCTGTACAAATGAAAACAGCTCAGGTGTCATGTCAGGTTTTCCAAAGTGATTCAGTATCCGGTTATAATAAGCAGTGTTTGCCTTTTCCGTGTCAAACATCACCCCGTCACAATCAAAGATTACCAGCTTGATTTGAATGGACTCAAAATTTCTCAATTATTTTCAGCTCCCCTTTTTAGAATAACATTCACGAGTTATACGCATCCTGCCCGCCAGAAAGCTCGTCTGGCTGGCGCAACTCTTTCAAAATGACTTGTTACTATTCTTCCGCGAGATTTGTCATGAAAGGATTATAGTTTACCTCTTGAAAAATTACCAGAGATTCTTAAAAAACAATCGGCATTCATGATGATGAACGCAGTGATAAACAAAAAAAGATATGTATCTTTTCAAAACGGGGGACAAATTTGCATCAAGAACCATAGAACTGAATCCCGGTTTGATTCTGCCAGACACGAAGACACCACTGACAAGAGTATTACACTCACTGTTAAAAGAAGATCTAAGGCCGAAATACCATTTACCGTATAATTTATACTCATCTCATAATGGTTTTCTGACCTACCTGTGCGTAAGGGACGCACACAGACAGGTAAAATCCGAGATAAAATTGAGCGGGGAAAGTCCTCGGCGCTTTTTGTCCGTGGAAACCTTCACCCATATTTTGTTTCCGGCCCGCCCGGCCTGTCAGCCGTTCGCCAGCCCCCGTCCGTACCAGCACGGGCTGGCGATACTTATTCTGGCGGGGACGGGTAAAACCGAAAATCAAATCGGTTTTAGTATATACACACCTGAGAGTTTATAGCGGCTATTATCCCACCCTTGACATTTACTACACCAACGAAGTTGGTGAACAGAGCATTCCCTCTGTTACTGGCTTTGCCAGCAAGCAGATGTCAAGGATCAACTTTCCTCAAAATCACAACAACAATACTGTTATTTATGTTCAAATTCTCTCTCGTCCATTTCTTCTTCATGTTTTTTACTAACAATTTTACTACTCATATACAATATCTATAAAGCAATTCCTTATCTTATCTCAAAAAAAAGGGTGTAACTATACGTAAAACGATAGATGTTATTATTGGAACATTCTGTATTCACAATACCTTTTCATTTCTGCATTCTGCATGATAATAGAGATTTTACACCATTAGAAAAACATCTGCACTTAAGAGTAGTACAAATCTAATAGCCGAATTGTATGGTTTGGAGACAAGCTACCTAAAACGCCAGGTGAAACGCAATAGAACGTTTTCCAGAGGATTTCATGTTTCAGTTATCAAAAGAAGAGTTGGAAAATTGGAGATGCCAATTTGTCACCTCCAATTCTACTGATAAAATGGCTTTGTTTTGGAAAAACACTTTTTCAGGATATAATAAGTGAATCAGGGCAATCGGGATGCGCTAACTCGCGACTATCTTTCTCTTGACTTTAATAATGTGTGGTTTTATCATTTCATCTCAAAATATAAGACAAGTTACCATTCCAAATAAACAGTACCTCTTCCATTGAACAATTTTTTCATTTTATGCTGTTTGTATAAAATGACTTATATTAATTACAAAAAAATAATTCAGAATTATCGTAAGAAATATAGATTTCTAAGTATAGTTATTTGGAGGGAGATTGTAGTGGCCCCTCTCTTAAATAGAGCGAGAACTTAATTATTAGCGATGGGGAAGAAGAATTTGGTTTTATATAAATACCTGTCACATAAATTAGCAATTAAGCGGGAAAAGAGAAATGCTTAAGGAAAACTACGCAGTTCTATCTTTAACAAGATCACCGTTAAATCCTTTAATGTGGGCACACTATGGACAAGAACATTCTGGTATTGTTATAGACATTGACATTAATGGTGCCGGTTTTACAAACGAAAAAAATAATTTTGTCCCAGTTCATTTGGGTAATGTCATATACACACAGACAAAGCCTGTTATGTTTCAGAAACAATCAAAGATAAAAACATTATGGATAAAACGAATAAGTTAAAGCAATATTACAATTCATTAATCGGGCTTCAGGAAAACTTTCAGCAGTATACTTTTGAATGCATTGAACATTACTCTGCGGATCTACTGAAACAGGAAATTGATGAAGTTTTGATTAACTTCCCAAACATCATACCTCCATTTGAACAAAATAAATGTCTTTCGCATTGGAACAACGGTACACCATACTATACATACTATAACTGCGCTGGAATACAAGCCTATCTTAGAGTAGTATTGGGAAGATTGAAAGTAGTAGCTATAGAAGAACCACAGATCAGCACATTAACCCCTGAAGAATTGCAACGAGCAAAAGAGGACTTTGTTCAGGGAGCAGGAAAGAAATCCCTTCACCAGAAGAAATCTAAACAACAGATAGCGCAGGAAGTATGAGAACTGGCAGAAAAACAAAACAAATACCTCAGAACACAGAAGAAAGAGGAACCTCCCGTTAATCTTGATGGTATACCTCTGATAATCAGCCCGAAACACAGACTATAGAAATACACCTATTACCTAAAGTTTAATGACTGATTTCCATTCTCTTTGTCAGAATTTTTCAAGCGTCACCTATGTATTGCCTGCCTGAACAGTCGGAGCTAGCAGTCAGACAATATACAGGATTTTTATAACGTTAAAGCATCTTAAAAACAGTAGGCAATCGCCTACCCTTCAGTTACTGAATATCCCAGACTTTTAACTGATTCTATGAGTTCCTCTGTTTTAGCCTTTCCGCTCTCAACTTCCACAACAGCTTTACCGCTTTTATGATCTACTTGTACATCCTTTACGCCCGGACACTGAGTAAGCGCCTGCTTTACCTTACTTGAACAACCTCCGCATGTCATACCCTTGATGTTTAAGATAACCTCATCACTGGCGGATTCTAAATCTGACACTTTTTGTATTTTGGTATCTCCCACTTCACACTCTTTATCACTTTTTGATACATTACAGCAGGAGCCTCCAGCCTCTGCTTCAGATACCTGCAATACAGTTGAAGAGCATAAAAGTGTAAAGGCAAAAACTGACAAACAGGTAAAACTTGTTTTTACATATCGAAACATAATAACAACTCCTTTCATAAGTAACGAGTTCAAACGAACCAATGTAAAAATTATTTCGCAACCTTATATGCTACAAGGTTAACGATCTCAATCTGATAGGTTTTATTAAGATCCTGACAACCAATCGCTGCACGGGTTGGTGAGCACTTAATATATTTTCTATAGACTTCATTCATCTGGCCCCAATAATCAATATTCTTCATAAAAATAAGGCAATTAACAATCCTGTTCATGTTTGATCCGGCCTTGCCTATGGCTCTCTTTACGTTATCAAATACTAATTTAAACTGTCCTTTCGGGTCTAAGGTAGGGACTTCTCCACTTGAATCCACCGGAATAAACCCTCCGCAACAGATTTTTATCGCCTTGATCTTCTGAAGACGTGCAATATCTTCTTCAAACCAGTCACACATCAATCCAACCTGACGGGCAGGCTGCTTCCCGCCAACCTTCTTACTCTCTGCAAGCAGTAAATCAAGAAGTTTATCCCTGGCTGAAAAAGGAAGCTTCTGAGCCTCATCTATAGACATTATGTCCAATTCTTTGAGGGTATAGTTTTGCTTTACAGCTTTTGCCATCACATTCTCCTTCCTTCTAAAATATTAGTTATCGTATTTAAATCCTCATCCGGAATTTTCCATCCAACAGCACGGATATTTTGTTCAACCTGCTCCGGATTCTTAACACCAACAAGCGCTGTCGTCACACCTTGCCGGTGAATTAACCAGTTAATGGCCAACTGAGCAGTTGTCTTGCCAAGTTTTTTTGAAATTTTTGTGATGTCCCTCACCTTTTTAACATGAGACACATACACATCGTCAGTAAAATGGCCAATAATATCCTTGCTGCGCCAGTCCGTAAATCTGGTATTTTCATCATATTTTCCCGTCAACACACCTGAGGCAAGCGAGCTGTAACAGATAATGCCAATGTCATGCTCTAAACAATACGGAAGAATTTCCTGTTCTATATCTCTTTCCAGCATGTTATACATGGGTTGCAGTGATACTATCTGACCGTATTTAAGACACTCTTCCATCATTTCTACCGAGTAGTTGCTAACCCCTATGTAACGAATCTTTCCGGTCTTTTGAATCTCTAAGAGTGTGTCTATTGTCTCCTTAATCGGCGTTTTTTCGTCAGGCCAGTGCACTTGGTACAAATCAACATAATCGGTTTCTAATCTTCCCAGGCTTAAGTCAATTTCCTGTAATATTGACTCCCGATCAGCCTGCTTCCTCAATGACTTTAACTCTTCCCTATTCCACCTCAAACCACACTTAGTTGCAATAATAACATCTTTGCGTTTTTTCCGTAATGTCTTACCCAGCAATTTTTCAGAATATCCAAAACCGTATACTGGTGCAGTATCAAAGAAATTTATTCCCAGGCTCAGGGCTTTTTCGATAGAGTTTGCGGAACTTGCTTCTCCTTCCGTTTCCCAGAAAGGAGCGCCCCCTATCCCCCACGCACCATAACCCATAACTGAAACACGTAAATCACTCTTCCCTAAAATCCTGTATTCCATTGAACTCAATTCCTTTCAACTAGCCGGAAAGCACCGTTCCAGCATTGAACACTCCCATCCAAAAAATTCTGTCAAACGGACTTATGGTCGGTGCAGAAATATTTCACTCATTTCTCGAACCTGCATTTTGAACCTGAAAATGAACGAGTGAAAATTATTTTAATGCAAACGTGTTCTAAAAGAAAGTAAATTTCCATGAAATGTCCATGGAAGAAGTTTGAACAACAGGGGAAACAAGATTGACGACTCCAATAAATCCGGCTTGGTATTGAGCATAAATTGTCACCCTATCTTCTTTTGGCTGATACGATGCGATCTTTCTTTTGCATATCCTGAACTATTTGAATATTTATGTAGTGCCCTCCCTTTTCCATGCGCTTAGTAACCGATTCCGCTTGTGTTTCTCCAATCTCCAGTAGTAAGAAGCCATCAGGCCTTAACCACTCAGGTGCTCCATCTACTAACCGATTAAGATAAAATAACCCCTCCTCACCGGCAACCAATGCAGTACGAGGTTCATGATCTCTTATTTCAGGTTGCAAACAAAAAAGTTCAGCTTCTTTAACATACGGAGGATTTGAGACAATACAATCAATGCTTCCTTTTTCAAGTTTTCCATCGAAAGCATCAAAAAGATCCCCTAGTAACAGGTTCACCTTTTGTTCCACCATAAGGTTTCCAGCATTCATCTCAGCCACGTCCAGGGCATCTCTTGAAATATCACTCGCATACACCTGAATGTCTTGAAGATTCCTGGCCAGGGATATGGCAATAGCACCGCTTCCGGTTCCTATGTCCACGAGAGTAAAATTTTTCTTTGAAAACGCCTCATTCTTTATCTTCTCCAGTGCTGTTTCTACCAGTAACTCTGTCTCATGTCTGGGAATTAAGACTCGTTCATCAACTACAAAATCAAGTGACATAAATTCGGTATGCCCCAAAATATATTGCAGAGGAACATGTTTCACCCTTTGAGCAATAAGTCTGTTGTATTTCCTGATGTCAACCGTCCCGAGGATCTTTTCAGGATCTCTATAAAGCTCAATCCTGTCACACGACAAAGTATGGGAGAGTAGCGTCTCAGCGTTACTATTGGGAAACTCGATATTCGAATTCTTTAATGTGATAATTGCCCAACCGAGTAGATGGCGAATTGTTCTTGTTTCCTGTGTTTTTGTCATCTCTTCTCTCTATTTACCTTGTGTGATTAAGTCGATCTGTAGAGGGAAAGGGGAAGTGGATGGGGAAATTGAGTTTATAGACCTGTAAAACCGGAAACAAACTTCATATAATGTACCAGATTGTTTTCGTAAACAAAAGGGGAAGACGTTACAAGCTCTCTGTCAATTCCTTGATCTTCTCTTCTTTTCGATAATTTATCATTGCCTCAATCAATTCGTCCATCTCACCAACCATTATCTTATCCAGACTGTAAAGATTGAAGTTTATCCGATGGTCTGTAACTCTGTTTTGTGGATAGTTATAGGTGCGAATTTTTTCACTTCTGTCTCCGGAACCTATCTGAGTGCGTCGGGTTTTATCGCGCTCACCTTTCTTCTGATCCTGAAGAAAACTGTAGAGACGGCTTCGTAATATGCGCATCGCCTTTGCACGGTTTCTATGCTGTGATTTTTCATCCAGGCACTTAACGACTAGACCGGTTGGTTCATGGGTAATTCTGATCGCAGAACTGGTTTTGTTAACCTTTTGACCTCCTGGTCCTGAAGCACGAAATGTCTCAACTAAAATATCCTGCGGATTAATTTTTATTTCAACTTCCTCTACCTCAGGCAGTACTGCTACTGTTGCAGCTGAAGTATGTATCCTTCCGCTTGTCTCCGTATCAGGTACTCTCTGTACACGATGAGTACCACTTTCATAACAGAGTCTCTGGTACACCGAATCCCCTTCAATTGAGAAAGTTATTTCTTTAAATCCTCCGATCTCCGTTGGACTGCATTCAAGTATTTCTGTTTTCCATTTCTGCCTTTCCGCATATTTTATATACATCCTGAAGAGATCTGCAGCGAAGAGTGCGGCTTCATCGCCACCGGTGCCTGCGCGTATTTCCATTATTACGTTCTTGTCAGACTCTGAGCTCTCGGTGAAAAATTGATTCTTAATTTCTTCAAAAAGCTCCTTTTCTCTTTTCTCGAGATTACCAAATTCATCTTTAGCAAGATTGTATAAATCTCTGTCCCCATTACTCTCGGCAAGGATAGTCTCTACCTCTTCTTTCTGTTTCATCGTTTCATCAAACTGTTGATATTTACCGGCAAACTTTGATAGCCTGCCGTGTTCTTTGACATAAGATGAATACCTGATATTATCAGCTATAATTTCAGGGTTTGATAAGAGTTTTTCAAGTTCGCTGTAGCGATCAAATCTCTCTTTAAACTTCTTCAACAATTTATCATGAATCTGCATAGATTAACTCCGACTTTTTATTTTTCCTCAACGTTCTTTTCCGCTCCCTTGCCTTCCTGATTCGCTCCTTCTGCAGTTTCATTCTTAACTGGTGTATCTGTTAAATTAAATCGCTGTTTAAACCGTTCAACCCTACCAGCCGTATCCACAAATTTCTGTTTGCCGGTATAAAAAGGATGGCATTTCGAACAAACCTCAACGACGATTTTGCTTTTAGCAGATCTCGTTTTAAAGGTCTCACCGCATCCGCACGTAACAATTGTGTCCACATATTCTGGATGTATTCCCTGCTTCATTACTCTGTTCTCCAAATATTCAAAAATAAAAAAACTAATTAAACATTAATAAGACCTTAAATAGTTATAATATAACGAAGTTACAAAAATTCATTAAATTCTATCACAGTGGATACTCTACTGCAATAAAAAACAGAGAAATCTCAAACTTGATCAATTATTATTAATATTTGACACCTTTCTTTTATGATGATATTCTTTTTCATCATGAATAACCAAAAGAGATCTCATTGAAAAATATCGGAAGGACCTGCTTGAACGCGGTTATTCTTTCTTCAAACCAAAGGTATTGTGAGTCGCCACTAAATTGGATATTTTCAATACAATCGAAGAAACAGGCAAATCAGCTCTTGACATTGCGTTAAGATTAAACCTTGACAGGAAAGATATAGTTTGTCAAAAAATCTAGCACACATTTTATCAACGATCGGAAACCCATATATTCTTATTGTTGGAGACTTTATGCTCGACAAATATGTATGGGGCGAGGTTAAACGAATCTCACAGGAAGCCCCGATTCCAGTTATAAACGTAACATCCGAGGAAATAAGGCCCGGAGGAGCCGGCAGCGTAGCAAACAATCTTGTGCACCTGGGAGCCCGGGTTTGCTGCTGCGGAGTCGTCGGAAATGATTCTGAAGGTAAGGACTTAGTAAAATGTTTAAATGACCTAGACGTCGATACTGAGGGAATCATAGATGATGAGACGAGGAGAACCACGGTAAAGGTAAGAATGATGGGACATCTTCAATCTGCGGGTAGAGGAATCCAACAACTCCTGAGGATAGATTATGAAAACACTCATACGATAAATAAACAGATACAAGATACCATTATAAAAAAGATTGAGCATCGGCCACAGCAATATGATGTGATTTTGATTTCAGATATGAATAAAGGGGTAATGTGCCAAGAGATTATAGAAACGGTTATCAATTTAGGAAAAGAAAAAAAAATCCCTGTAATCGTTGACCCAAGATTAGGTGAGGATTATAGTATTTACAAAGGTGCTACCGCTATAACACCAAACAGGTTTGAAACAGAATTATCGACCGGGATCAGGATAACAGATTTCAACAGTTTAAAAGCCGCCGGGAAAAAATTATTAGAAACCCTTTTATTAGATTATGCTGTCATTACCGTAGACAAGGACGGAATGTTCTTATGCGATAAAAA
This sequence comes from Candidatus Scalindua sp., assembly GCA_031316155.1. GTDB lineage: Bacteria > Planctomycetota > Brocadiia > Brocadiales > Scalinduaceae > SCAELEC01. The sequence continues at coordinate 187,237 of JALDRB010000004.1, read as the reverse complement.
CGGAAACAATAACCTGATCCCAACTATACCCAAGGATGTTTGTGATGTCAGTGGCGCTGGCGACATGGTATTAAGCGTTCTCGGGTTGATGGTCGGAGGGAAAAACAGTTTTGAAGATTCAGCCATAATCGCTAATGTAGCAGCAGGTATTGAGGTTGGGAAAATTGGTGCACTACCTGTTTCCAAAAGCGAAATACTCAGTGCCCTCATGGGAGGCTCCAATCCTCTTTATTCCAAGATAAAAGTTCTTGATGAGCTTGAAAAGACAGTCTCTGAGTACAGAAAAGACAAGAAGAAAATTGTCTTTACTAACGGATGTTTTGACATTCTTCACATTGGCCATATAGAATACCTGAAATTCTCGAGGTCTCAGGGTGACCTCTTAATAGTAGGCATAAACACTGACAAATCAGTGAGAGAACAAAAGGGTCCTAAACGGCCTTTCGTTTCAGAAGATGAAAGAGCAAGATTAGTTTCCGCACTGGAAGACGTTAGCTATGTAGTGCTTTTCGACGAGCTGACACCCGAAAAACTCATACAGAAAATCAGGCCTGATATTCTCGTAAAGGGTGAAGACTGGCGACAGAAAGGGGTAGTTGGCCATGAATTTGTAGAGTCTTATGGTGGGAAAGTTATCCTAGCACCACTTGTAGAGGGTGTTTCAACAACGAATGTTGTTTCAAAGATATTAGAAAGAAACAGTTAGAACTGTCGCGTATGGTACAACATCTACCGGTATTTTGTGATTTTGAAAAGAAAAAGATTTACCTGGTTTCGCTCTCAACCCAGGACAGATAATCTTCAGATCCTTCAATAATGGGCATGGCTATGATTTCGGGCACATCATAACTATGCAGTTCTCGTACCCGTAACTCGATTTGTCGAAACAGTTCTCTCTTTGTTTTTAAGACAAGCAAGGCTTCTTCGCCTTCGCACAGTTCCCCCTTCCATTGATAAATGGAGTGTACCGGAGACAGAATGTTAGAACATGCCACCAGTTTTTCTTCGACTAACGTACGACCCAGATTTTTCGCTTCATCAATGGAACTTGTGGTAATGAAAACTACCATATAGTTAGCCATTTTTACCCCTTAACCTAATATACTAAAACCGATTTGGTTTCCTGTTTTACTGGTAACCAAATCTTGGTTGCAGTTATGCTCGCTCAATTTTATCTCGGATTTTACCTATCTGCATGCGTTCCTTACGCACAGGCAGGTCCGAAAACCATTACGAGATGAGTATACCCTGACCACGTATGGATAATGTAAAATCAGATGGTCAGAAATTACTATTGCCATAGACGAAAAAAATCACTTATACTATCGATGAACAGACTCTTTCTTGTTAATCCCAGTTAGCCTGTCGAAGTCGGGAGTTATGAGTATTACCCCCTTCCTCTCTTGATTCTGTTTATTATTTACAAATGCTCTAACACATTATATAAGAACAAACGTTATTGGCAATATGAATTTCTTAACAAAGCTGTTAATGAGAGAGCAGAATCTCCAGGAGAGATGATATGAGAGAGATATCACATGAATTAGAAAAGATCAAAAAATCTGCCCTTTACAGAGAGTATAAGAGTATTGAAGGAGCACAAGGACCTTATATACAAATCGAAAACCAAACCTACCTATCCTTCTGTTCAAATAATTACCTTGGCCTTGCAAATCATCCGTTTATAATAAATGCTGTTATAAAGGCGGTAAATCAATATGGATGGGGAGCCGGTGCATCAAGGTTGGTGTCCGGGAATATGGTATTGCATGAAAAACTTGAATACGAAATATCAAGACTTAAAAACAGGAACTCTACCATTATCTTTCCAACGGGTTATATGGCTAACGTTGGCACAATATGTGCGTTGGCGGGGAAAGAGGACTTAATCATCTGCGACAAACTGAATCATGCGAGTATTATTGACGGTTGTCGGTTATCCGGTGCCACCTTTCGAGTCTATCCACATTGCGATCTGATAAAGCTTGAAAAAATACTTAAAAATTCAACACATTTTCGACGAAAATTAATTGTTACGGATACCGTTTTCAGTATGGATGGAGATTTAGCACCTCTTCCTGATATTGTTACTATTGCCCGCAATCACCACGCGATGATTATGGTTGATGAGGCTCACGGCACAGGTGTATTCGGAAAAAACGGAACCGGAGTTGTTGAGCATTTTGGTTTACATAGTGAGATCAATATCGTTATAGGCACCTTAAGTAAGGCTATAGGGAGTCTGGGAGGATTTGTCTCAGGAGATACCGACTTAATCAATTATCTCAGAAATAGAGCGAGAACTTTTATCTACACTACCGCTCTTCCCCCTGCTGTTTGCGCGGCATCTATTGCGGGAATCGAGTTACTCAGAAAAGATCATACCCTTCGGGAATCACTTTGGAGGAATACTCACTACCTCAAAGATAGACTGAAAGCATTTGACCTGAAAATAATCCCCTCAGAAAGCCCCATCATACCTATTATAATTGGAAACGCCAGGAAAGCATTGGAGGTATCAGAATTTCTGTTTAAGAGAGGAATACTAATCCCGGCCATTCGCCCGCCTACGGTTCCGGATGAGTCAAGCAGACTGAGGATCACGATTATGGCAACGCATACCGAAGATGAATTAGAGAAATTACTTGACATTTTAAAAGATATACAATATCTGTAACGAGTTAACCTCATTAATAGCATAACACTTTATCAAATTATTCTTCATAACCTGTTAGAATCCTTGACCTACATAATTGGTAATCAACAATGACTGTTAATGCTGAGATGTCTTAAAGCTATTGACTTAAATATCTTAAGTAGTATAATGAAATAATTCACTTTACAAAGGGTATTGCTGTTTTCAATCTACTCTACCCGGTAAGCTGCGTTCTGATAAAAAATGTTTTTCCCTAAAAGTGTTGGTTTATCAATACAAGAAAACGATCTAACAATATCGAAGGTATCCCAGAAGTTTTTCCGCTGTACGTTTGAAAGTATGGTTGTTAAGGACTTCTTTCTTAAGGATTCTCTTGATCTGAAACCACTGATTGATGCTCAAAATTTCCATAGTCATGAGGTCATTTTGTCATGGCCAAGGGAAAAAACTATCGTAAGAGAGCTTGAATTGCCAGGTTCGAGTATCCATGAGCTGAAAAAATCAATCTCATATCAACTTGACAGTTTTATTCTCTATTCTGAAAGCGATGTGTACTACGACATCTACCCTTCAATATCTCCCGGACATGGAGAAAAAGTCTTTATCTTTGCCATTAAGAGAGAAGAATTAGACGATCTGTTGGTAAAACTCGAAGCCCTGAATATCAAACCCACACGTATAATTATTTCTTCGCTCACTTTCATTCCTTTTGTTAATGATCATATGGTTATCGTTCTCAACAAATGTGCCAGTGCTACTACGCTCAACTGTTACGAAGGACGAACACTGGTTCAATCATTACTGATCAAAAATCGTAATGGTTTAGCAGAAAAGATTGATGAAATAAAACCAGAAAAGTTGATTTTACTGGGCAGTGATGTTAACGACAACCTTTGTTTTGATCAAGCTGACATAAAGGTTGAGATGTGGGAAAGAGGCAAGGAGTCACTGGCTGCCGCACTCAATGGAGTATCAGAATATTTGGATAAATTTGACATTTTAAAGTCAAACAGAAAAAAAATTGTATCTCAACATATGCTGACCGGTGTCCTTATCCTTTTGCTTATTTCTTTTGCTTTTGCAATACCCTCTATCATAAAGCATAAAAAGAGCAAGGCAACAAACACAATCAACACACAACTTCAGGAACTGCAACCCGGAGTAAACAGGGTTAGTAAAATAAGAGAAGAGGCAGAAAAAATCCTGGAAAAATCGAGAAAAATCAACGAAATCACCGCCATAAGCAGCCGAAGAATTGATCTGCTCGCCGAGCTTACCAGGGTTTTACCCGATGATGCGTGGATAAAAGAAGTATCAATGAAAGATGATTATTTTCAGATAGAGGGGAGTGGATTATCAGGAACAACAGTATTAACAGTACTTGAAAGTTCTCCGCTCTTCAGTCAGGTAAAATTTACCTCCCCGGTTACAAAGGGACGTGATGGAAAGGAACAGTTCAACATAAAGGTTAATATAAAACAATGATGAAAAATCTGCTCCTAAATAAATTTAATAAAAGGACTATTATTTTTTCAGGTATCGCCATATTCATAGTCATGGTAATCATTCTCAACTCAACGTTCCTGAGTCCCTTGTTTCACTCTATTCGTAAATTGGACGACACATTATCCATGAAGAGTAACCTATTAGAAAAATACCGTTCCCTTCTAGGAAAAGAAGAATCATATCAGAACACACTGAAAGAATTGGAATCTTCGTACAGTAATCTTGAAAAATTTTTCTTTCTCAGTAAAACCGAGGATCTGGCTCAGGCCAATTTGCAGGAATTTATTAAAAATGTTGCCAGGAAAAACGGAATCCTCGTTTCGAGAAGTTCTTCCAAAAAAGGTAAGTTGATTACCGATAAACCCTCATTAATGGTTATTCATGCGAAAATTGAAATAAACGATGTCGATAAAATGGAAAAGATACAATCATTTCTGTACAATATAGAATATGAAAACGAAAAACTTATTTTCGTAGACGAGCTTAAATTGAGAAGTTCCGGTTTTGATATCTCAACAGGAGTATCTGCAACTATAACACTCTCAACGATAGCAAAGCTGGAAACAAAAGCGTAAAAGAAACGGCAATCTTAAACCCGGCATATATGATAAATACAGATAACCTGATACACAACAAGAAACCAGAGACTCATATCACCTTAAAGACTTTTTATGGTTCAAGATATGTATTATACACTATCAATCTCGGACTTCTCTGTCTTCTCTTAATACTGGGCATTATCAGCGTTGCATTATACTCCATCTCCACAAAAAGGGAGAATTCCACTTTACACATGGACACAAATAGTTCGGAAAACACTCAGAATCTTGAGAACAAAAAACTTGCTACCATCATATCGAACAAAGAAAATAAAAGTAAGGAAGATTTTGACATCATTTTTTCCAAGAATATTTTCTCTGCTGAAAGGAAAGAGTGGGTTATAAAACCCAAGCTCCCGGAACCAATAATACCGGAACATATAGTTCCAATAATTAAAACACCGCCTAAACCGCCGAAAAAGATTGTCTTATACGGAATAATAATGGTGGGAAAAGTTAAGAAGGCAATGATAAATAATCCCAATATAGGCGTCAGGAACCAGAAAATGATATATATTGAAGAAACCGATGTTATAGAGGGGTACAAGGTAAAGAGTATAGAATCTGACCAGGTAAAACTTGACTGGCAGGGAGAGGAAATTATTTTAAAACTGTATGCTGACCCTGAAAAGGAAAACAAATCGACGGAAAGTGAAATACCCGAATGAACCCGGGAAAATAACAAAAGAAATTGAATTATGAGTACATTTAAATACCGCATTCTGACACGAGGCAGTGCCGTTGTAGAAGGAAAAAAAACGGTGAGAAGCAAAGCAGAGTTAATAGCTTTCCTGCAGAAATCTGGATATGTTGTCTTAAATCTTGAGGAAGTTAAAGCCTCAAGAAAGAGTAATTTCTTCTCTGACCGTTCCATAAAAAAATCTACGATATTTTTTACGCAGGAGCTTGGTGTACTCCTTGACAGCGGAATTCCCCTTGACAGGAGTTTAAAAATATTATCTGAAGCACAGGAGAACAATAATTTTAAGGAAATGATTCTTGAGATTCTCGAGGGAGTAAAAAGTGGAAAATCTTTGGCAGCATCGCTCACCACATTTCCTAACATCTTCTCTACCGTTTATGTAAATATGGTTCTGGCAGGTGAGGAAAGCGGTGTTTTACCAAAGGTATTAAAACGATTAGGAACATTTATGGAAAGGGTACAGAGAATCCGATCAGAAATAACCTCATCACTCATGTATCCTGTGTTTCTCATTTTTGCCGGAATATTGTCCGTTGCGGCCTTAATACTACTGGTAATACCCAAATTCTCCACTATTTTTGAGGAGGTTGGTATTGCGTTACCGCTTTCTACCCAGCTTTTAATCAATCTTAGCAGCATCGTGACAAAATTCGGTTGGATTGCTATTCTTTTTCTCGTTGGGATGTATCTTCTCTACCAGCGACTAAGGAAACAAAATAATATCCAGAAAAGTATTGATCAAAAAAGACTCAGGATCCCCATACTCGGAAATATATTCTGGAGAATTGATGTGTCCCGTTTCTCGAGGACATTAGGCACATTACTTGAAAATGGAGTACCGCTGTTACATTCTATTGATATTTCAAAAGCCGTAATCAGTAATGCATATCTGGCAGGAATTATTGAGGAAATAAAACCGGACATAAAGGCAGGAAAAGGATTAATTATCCCATTAGGCCCAAAAAAATTTTTCCCGGGAATCGCATACCATTTACTCACCGTGGGAGAAGAAACCGGAACTCTTGATGAGATGTTGATACGGGTCTCGGACACCCTGGATACCGATGTGGAACATAGAATAAAGAGGTTAATCTCTCTGGCAGAACCTGTTTTGATACTGGTTATGGGATGTGCAATTGGTGCAATTGTTATATCCATGCTGAGTGCGATCTTCAGCATTAATGAGGTATCATTTTAACATGAGACCCGGAACTTGAAGTCCGTATCACATATCACATGTGTGCTAGATTTACATGGAGTTGTTTCTCTTTATGCCAATTGATGAATATTTTTTACCACGATCTCCATAATTCTCTTCAATCCACTTGCGACATTCTCCGCTTCGTACAGAATTCACCCAATCCATATTCTCCAGATACCAATCAATGGTAATTTCTATCGCTTCCTCAAATCTGAACCGGGGACTCCAACCCAGTTCTCTCTGTATTTTTGTTGAGTCAATCGCATAACGGCGATCATGTCCCGGACGATCGCTGACAAACTGGATTAATTGCCGACTCGTTTCCTTACCCGAACGCCCCAAACGCTTATCAATGTGGTCACAGAGAAGATGGACAATGTCTATATTTTCACGCTCAGAATTCCCGCCTATATTGTAGGTATTCCCCGGCGTACCTCTTTCAATAACCTTAAGAACCGCCTCGCAATGATCTATAACATAGAGCCAATCACGAATATTTTTCCCATCACCATATACTGGCAGACGGTCTCGTTCTATGATGTTCAAAATCATAAGAGGAATAAGCTTCTCCGGAAATTGAAATGGGCCGTAATTGTTGGAACAGTTGGTAATAATGGCAGGCAAATTATATGTATGAAAGTAGGCCTTGACAAAATGGTCCGAAGCAGCCTTTGAAGCAGAATAAGGGCTTGAAGGATTATAGGGTGTCTCTTCAGTAAAATAACCTTGAGGACCAAGGCTCCCATATACTTCATCAGTGGATATATGCAGAAAACGAAATTCCTCAGGCCTGCCTTTGTTTTCCCAGTGTGCAAGACTCTCTCCCAGAACAGTAAATGTACCATGAACATTTGTTTCTAAAAAAGCCTTTGGTCCGAGGATTGATCTGTCAACATGAGATTCGGCAGCAAAGTGAACAACACAATCAAAGTTAGCTTCTGAAAACAGTTGGGCAAGAAGAGCAGCATCCCTCACGTCTCCCCGTACAAAGCGAAGTCTTTTCTTCATCTCAGGAGTAATGTCATGGAAATTATGAGGATTGCCGGCATAGGTAAGTAAATCCAGGTTAACCAGGTACCAGTCAGGCTGAACATTCAGCACATGCCGAATAAAATTCGTACCAATAAAGCCGGATCCACCGGTAACAAGTATCTTTTTTCTCATAAGCTCATCCAGACAAATGAAGTGAATGTCTTTGTTTTTTTTAGAAGAACCCATCTTTGACGTATTCGCGGATTATAAAATAATTAAGAGGTAAAAATAAGAGAAACAATTTTACGTTCAAAGAAATAACTGTCCGTTTTATTTATAAAACGATTTTATAACACGGCACACCTCAAGGATTTCCTGATGGCTCAGCTCCGGGTACAATGGCAAAGATAATATCTCGGACATAACCTTGCTGGTAACAGGTAAATCTTCACCACAATAGTTCATAAATTTATAAGCGGCTTGCTCAAAGATAGGTTTTGGATAATGAACTGCCGTTTCAATCCCCCTATCTCGCAAATATTTCTTAAGCCTGTCCCGCTTATTGCAGCGTATGACAAAAAGATGCCACACTCCCGTACGCTCTTTATCAGAAACCGGAGGCAAAATAATGGGCAAATTCTTCAGCTCTTTCAGGTAGATGTTTGCCAAAGCTGTCCGCCTCTTATTCCACAGACGTAACTTAGGTAAGCCCCAATTCAATATCGCCGCCTGTATTTCATCTAAACGACTATTCACACCTTCTCTGCTGTTTACATATTTAGAAATCTCACCATAATTCCTTAACTGCCTGATGATCTCTGCCAACCTTTTGTTTTTTGTAATGACCGCCCCGGCATCGCCGAAAGCGCCCAGGTTTTTCGTCGGATAAAAGCTAAAACATCCTATATTTCCCTGAGTACCGACATATCTATTCTTATACTTGGCGCCCTGCGCCTGAGCTGCATCTTCGACTACCTTTAAGGTATGTTTTCTCGCTATCTTTTTTATTGCATCAATGTTAGCCGGATAACCATATAAATGAACAGGCAAAATTACCTTCGTTTTCTTCGTAATTTTCTTTTCGATCAATTCTGGATTAATATTAAAGCTCTCCTCCTCTATGTCTGCAAAAACAACATCGGCTCCGGTCATTCTGATTGCACTGATGGTAGCAGTCGCGGTATTGGCAACGGTAATGACTTCGTCTCCTGTTCCAACTTCCAGCGCTTTTAATGCCAGAAAGATAGCGTCAGTTCCTGAATTCACACCAACCGCATAGCTAACTTGCAGTTGTTTCGCTAAATCTCTTTCAAACTTCTCCAACTCTTTCCCCAAAATAAACCAACCTCTTTTGAGGACTCCTTCGATCGCGTTATCAATCTCTTTTTTGTAGAGAAAATACCTCTCTTTCAAACTTAAGAAATATATCATTTTTTTACGTATTCTATGAATTGTTTATAATCCCGTATGTAATCACCTTCATCAAAATAATCGCTCGCCACAACTAAGATGACACAGTCTCTTGAAAATTTTGACATTGTGTGCCACAACATTGGCCCCAATCTAATTCCGTAATAAGGACTATCTAAAGTAATATTTTGTTTGACTGTACCATCATCCAGATGCAAACGAAAAGCACCGCTAACACAAAAAATATATTGATCCAGTTTTTTGTGGGCATGTTTACCGCGAACCGCTTTAGGATTTGACAAATTAGTAATATAATATATCCTCTTTGGATCAAAAGGGATATTTTTTTTCGTTTCACCTATCACCAAGGTACCATCTGGAAAATCATCAACAAACTGCAATTTAATAATACCGGAATTCCTTACCTTAATTTTTTTTACCAAATGAAGTTTCCTTTAAAGGTTTCGTAAAAGACGATCATTCACAGTACACCGTACAAGGTATACTAGAACCGATTTGGTTTACGGTTTTACTGGAAACCAAATCTTGGTGAAGGTATCCCCAGACAAAAGCTTGCTCAATTTCATCTCGGATTTTATCCGAAACCATTACGAGATGAGTATAGATTATTAAAGAATCTTCAGTTCCTCTTAAAAGCATACCAGAATTCCTTATTTTAAGAAAACTAAATTCACTTTTTTATTTGACATAACTTCCTTTTCATGTTACTTAAATAATCTTTTCCACCAATTAGCAAAAAAAAGTGACCAATCATAAACCATTTTAATCATCACCCATCAACTAAGCAAACGCAGGAAAATTGGCAATTAAATTATTAACAGCTCTCTCCGATAATCTCTCTGTATTACGGAACAGACAAAAACATTGCACATCACAATAAATGACTATTGTTTCATTCAGAATCCTGCTCTAAACTTGGATTGTCGAATATACTAGAAATTTTGTTATGAAGCAAATATATAGAACTGAGACGCTATAGTAAAAAACAACAAATTTTTGTCTATGAAAACCTGTGTTCAGGTTTATTTTTGTAATTCTATCATTAATATCGGAGAAAAAAATGAAACAGATACCAATGCTTGACTTAAAACGTGAATATGAATACATGAAAACAGACATCGACTCTGCCATAAAAAAATGCCTTGATGAACAGAAATGGATTCTTGGCCCGGAAGTCAAAGAACTTGAAGATAAAATTGCCGAATACATAGGAGTAAAGCATTGCATTGGTGTTTCATCGGGTACGGAAGCACTGGTCCTTGCGTTAAGAGCAATCGCGATCCAATTAAAAGGAGAGGAATATTTCAGCAGGGATGATGAGATAATCACCACACCGTTTACGTTCACGGCAACGGGAGATGCCATTTTAAGATCCGGTGCAACTCCAGTATTCGTTGACATTGACCCGGCAACATACAACATTGATTCAAATAAGATCAGAGAATATTTAACGCAGAACTCAACGAACGTAGTGGGAATGATTCCTGTTCATCTTTATGGGCAGGCATGCAACATGGATGAAATCACGGATATTGCTCAAAAACACGAACTTTTTGTGGTCGAAGATGTAGCACAGGCATTTGGAGGTGCGTGGAGAGGTAAAAAACTTGGTTCAACAGGTACCGCAGGTACATTCAGCTTTTTCCCTTCTAAAAACCTCGGAGGATTTGGAGACGGTGGCATGATTTCAACTAATGATGAACAAATATCAGAACTCATTCGAATGCTCCTGAAACATGGAGGCAAAGATAAATATAACGTAGACCATATTGGATACAACGCCAGACTCGATACACTCCAGGCTGCAATTCTTCTGGCTAAGCTTAAATTTATTGATGATTTTAATGCACGAAGAAAAAAAATTGCATCTATCTACCATCAAGAACTATCAAGTGTTAAAGGTATAACACTTCCAACTTCTCAAATCTCCGGAACTACAAGGAGCTCAATTTCTCACAGTACTGACGATTGCGTGTATCACCAGTACACGATGAGAATTCACAACAACAAACGCAATGACTTTCAGGAGTTTTTAAAAGAAGAGGGCATAAGTACAATGGTTTATTATCCTGTGCCACTACACAAAATGAAAGTATTTGCTGGTAAAATGAAAGTTCTGGATTCTCTGAACAATTCAATTCAAGCAACTCAGGAGGTTTGTTCTCTCCCTATAGAACCATTGCAGGAAAGTGAAGATACATCGTATATTATTGCAATTATTAAACAATTCTTTAAAACATAATAAGAGTTAATGTTATTCGGTTTGCTTTGTGCAGAAATTCACTATCATAGTATGAAGACTCGGATGCTTTAGATCAACACAATTTGTACAAATAATTTTACCCTTTTAGGGTATCCTTTCAAACCACATTTTAGTGAACTTGTCTGTTATCTTTCGATGCAAATTAACTTACAATTTCATGGCGCTACAGAAGGTGTCACGGGTTCATGTCATCAAATTTCATGCAAAGATGAAAGTATACTGATTGATTGTGGCATCTTTCAGGGTAAGGAAGCACGAAAATACAATGAATTAAGGATAAATTTTGATATCTCAAATCTCAAGGGACTGATCCTCACGCACGTACACATAGACCATATCGGACGCCTTCCCTATCTGCTCGCAGCCGGTTACAAGGGCCCCATATATACCACTATACCAACATCATGTTTGGTTGCCGAACAACTCGAGGATGCACTCAAAATCGGTTTTACGAGAAACTATAGACTTATGCAAAAAGTTTTGAACCTGATAAAAAATCTCATTATTCCTTGCAAATATAAGTAATGAATAACCATATCAGATACATTCCGGATTAAATTCCACCCCGCGGGGGATACATACTTGGCAGTGCCTTCGTTGAGGTTCATGTTGCTTCAGGAAATAAATATAAGAGATTAATTGACAGAGAAAAAAGAAGAATAGTCTTCTCCGGTGATCTCGACGCACCCTACACTCCAATTCTAAATTCACAACACTCCACTTATATGACAGACATTCTCGTACTTGAATCAACGTATGGAAATAAAGTGCATTCAGGAAGGAAAGATAGACGCAGTACTTTGTTAAAGGTACTGAAGAAATCTATTGCTGATAATGGAATCGTCATAATACCAGCATTTGCAATTGGCAGGACACAGGAACTGCTTTATGAACTGAATGCAATCTTCGAATCCAAAAATCTACCGAAGTACCTGTTGTCGTGGATTCGCCTCTGGCGAACAAGTTTACGACATTATATGCTACCCTTAAGCCATTCTGGGATAAAGAATCAAGAAGACTCCTTGAAAAAGACGATAATCCCTTTCTCTTCCCGGGAATTGTAACTGTTAAGAATCATGGAGATCATCAAAAGATTATAAAGTGGTTACAGAAAAGAGGATGACCTGCAATTGTCATAGCAGGAAGCGGCATGTGTACGGGCGGAAGGGTTATCAATTATCTGAGAAATTTCCTGCCGGATTATAAGAATGATATCATTTTTGTTGGTTATCAATCCCCCGGCACGCTTGGCAGAGATATCCTGACTTACAGTATCACTAACAAAAGAGGAAGAAGATACGTAATAATTGATGGTAAACGAACGAACATAAAGGCAGATATCCATGAGATGTCCGGATATTCAGCACATGCAGACAAGAATGATTTAGTACGCTGGGTCAAGAGATTTCGGGAAAAACCCGCAAAGATATTCCTTGTTCCTGGAGAGACGGATGCCAAAAAAGCCCTGAAGAAAGAATTGAATGCAAATGGATTAGAAATCGCGATCGCTAATAGGAAGAAATATATCATATAGGCGTCTTTAACCAACCAGGGTTCAAAGACAAGTTTTTGTAGGTTTTTTTATGAATACTTATATGAAAAATCTGCGCTATCTGTTTTCATTCCATCTACACTTTTCGAAAATGCTTACGCCTATAACCATCTCTCTGTAATAACACGTAATAATTGTTCTCCTCCTGCCTGAGATGCCAGACTAATTAACCCCTGAGAAATATTTGACCGTACGCAGCTCTGACGTCATTCCCTCTGTCAAATCAAAGAGAATTAACCACATCCAGCCAACTTTCCAAATATCAGTGACTATACAGTTTATTACGCTATATATCATCTCATTAGATTAGACACTTAAGAGAAAACTACCTTTTAATATTTCTTCCGTTACAAGTGATCAAATCTCTGATTTGTCTACTTAAAAATGGACAGAAATGATGAATTTTCAGGACATTTTTTAAAATATTGTGTAGCGTTAATTTTTTGACATTTTGACATTATTATTCTAAATCATCTAAAGAATATTATAACTAAGACGAAAATACATTCATAACTTATTGTTTAATTAAACAGTTCTAACAAACCTGAAAAAGGCAAACTACTCGAAAGGGTAGGACGCAAAACCATTGGCCTAAGTCCTGAGTTGCAGGATATGGTTGCAAAGTCGCCAGGCAAATACAGTACCTTTATTGGCTGTGTTTTGCACGGCTTTTATAAGGAGGTGCTGTAATGTCAACATATTATGCTCTAACACAATCTGAAAAAAAAACAACCTTTTCTCATTTTACCACTTCAAACTTCATATCACTTTTTATATTAAACATAATAATCCTTCTCTACACCACAAATGCTTGCTCAGCTCCAGTAAATACAGAGGATAAAAGCTTCATTGATAATTTCAACACAAACACAACCGGAAATTATACTATCAAGAATACGTGGACTAAGGGGGGGGTTGGATCATTTATCTATGATTCTACAGGGAAGAGAGCTCAGGTGCTGACAGGTGACGATGTCGCACTCTCGTTTTCGCGTAACCTGCCGGTACTTGACAAGGGAACCTTCAGCTTAGACTTTCTCCCCATAACCAAATATCCGGCTGGAGGGATTATAGATGTGTATTTGAGACAAGATGCAAATAACTATTACTGGTTGCAGAATACAGATGGTTATGGAGCAAAGTCTTTGAAGAAAGTTATAGGTGGAGCTGTGGTAGCTAGTGCATCTTTTTCAAATCAATACTCACAGAATACTAATTATACTATAACGATTGATTTCAGTCCGGGTTTGACAACGGTGAATGCCTTTGGCCAGGTGCTTACAATAAACACCAATAGTAGCAGTATAATGGTTGGCAGCTTTGAGGTAGAGTCTACACAACAGCGTGCTTATTATGATAATATCTCATATAAGAATTTCAACAATGCCCCTACAACACTGAGAATATCTCAGCCTGATGGAGTAGGAGACACGGTGACAGCCGGCAGTTCGTATAATGTTACGTATAGTTTAGGAGACACAGATGATGTAGTAACTGCGGCTTTCTTCTATGATACGAACAACACCGGTCTAGACGGAACCGCTATAACTGGGGCATGTGCGGCGGCGCCCGAGGGAACAGGAGTAACCTGTTCGTGGAATACAACCGGAATCACACCCGGAACGTATTATGTCTACGGGAGAACAAACGACGGAACGAACCCGGTGGTCAGCGCTTATTCGCCGGGGGTAATAACCATTAACGCAAGTTCATGTACTACCCTGTTCAGCGATAATTTCGATACGAACTCTACCGGAAGTTATACCCTCACGAATACCTGGACAAAGGGAGGTGTAGGATCATTTGTCTATGATTCGACAGGGAAGAGGGCCCAGGTGATTGTGGGTGACGATGTCGCACTGAAGTTCTCACGTAGCCTGCCGGTACTTGGCACGGGAACCTTCAGCATAGATTTTCGACCTACTGTCAAATATCCAAATGGAGGGATCATAGATGTGTATCTGAGGCAGGATGCAAATACCTATTATCGGTTGAACAATTCAGATGGTTATGGAGCAGGGTATTTGAAGAAGTTTGTAGGCGGAGCTGTGGTAGATAGTGCGGTTTTTTCAAGTCAATACTCACAGAATACCAACTATACCATAACGATCAATTTCAGTCCGGGTCTGACAACGGTGAATGCCTTTGGTCAGGTGCTTACGATAAACACAAATAGTAGCAGCATAATGGTTGGCAGCTTTGAGGTTGAATCAACGCAACAGCGTGCTTATTATGATACTATTTCATATGCAAATTAGTCTTCAATGAAAAAAGTATCTTTGTTCAGATAGAATCAATATACTTTTAAAGCTTACAGTATTTATGAATATGCCTATCTCTTTGAAACAGGCTTATAGTTTACTGTAGTGATTTTGTGTCGATACTGTTTCGGTTTAACCGACAACAGACGCAATGGATTGCGTTATTACCTTTGCTCGGTATTGTGCTCCATGGAAATCTCACATAGATTTCGTGAAACCTGTTTCAAAAGGATAGGCACTTTCCTGAATTAACCCATTTCACTTAATGTGCGGAGTGTAAAGGACTAAAGGTAGGAAAATGCAACGCTAAACTCCCCCTTGCTTTCTATCTTTTTAGCACAGCTTCGTACTATAATTGAGCGAGAAATGTCCTTTAATTCTTCAGTTCCTTATCAAATCTTATCATCCGACGAACAATTGTATAGCATTCTTTATAGAGAGAGAATGCTATGACCAGCCCCTTCAATTCTGACGAGCAGTAGTACTTTGGATAACGGTCTACAATAACATTAATGCGTTTTGCTCGTATTCATTATTTTTCTTTTTTCTGACTTTCTATGTTACCGGAAAGATATAATTTAAGACTTTATGCTATTTTTACAACGTGATAAGATGATAATATACTAAAACCAATTTGGTTTTTTTGTATTACTTGAAACCAAATCTTGGTGAAGGTATTTTCGGACAAAAGGCGCCGAGGACTTTACTCAGGCAAAATAATTTTTTGATTTTATCCGAAAATCGTTATGAGATGAGTATATATATATGAATGATGACATTTGATTCAGGAAGCTGATACAATCACTATAATGTAATTAAATATAATATGAAGCTAACGATCCTTGGTTCCGGTGCGGGAATTGTTACGGCCAGAAGGGGGCCTTCCGGTTATCTGGTGAGCATTGACAAAAAAAACATCCTGATGGATAGTGGTTCAGGCACCCTGAGAAAGATTGCAGAGTCTCCTTATTCTCTTAAAGAGATTGAGTATGCAGTTTACACTCATTTCCATCCAGATCATGTTGTGGATATGATTTCACTACTTTTTGCCTTCATGATTCCGGGTGAACATAAACCAAAAAATCTTACACTTATAGGTCCTAACGGTATGAGAGAATTTTATCAGAATCTATCCAGAAATTTTAACAATTTACTTGAACCAAGGGAATGCAATCTGGAAATCAGAGAACTAACCGACAGTCACCTTAATTTTGATGATTTTAAGATCTCATCACGTACAGTTAAACACTCCGCTAACAGTAATGCATACCGGATTGAAACCAGGAGCGGTAAGACTCTGGTATATTCAGGAGACACGGACTATTGTAAAAATATCGTTAATCTGGCCAAAGATGCAGATACACTGCTACTTGAGTGTTCACATCCAAAACACATTAAAGTAGAAGGTCATCTTAATTCATCATTTGCAGGAATGATAGCAAGGGAATCGCATTGCAAAAAGTTAATATTGACACATTTTTATCCAATCTGTGACGGTTATGATATTTTGGGACAATGTAAAAAAGAATTTAGTGGTGAGATAATACTGGCTGAGGATTTAATGATTGTTGAGATATAAAAATATGATTATGCCCAATAAAAAGAATTGTTTAGAAATCTGGGAAGACCTGAATAATTCATTGAAACATAAACCTTTTAGTTTCTGACTCTATTCATAGGTAACTAAAAAAAGGTTTTGTTTGCATTATTTGTTCATTTTTGTAGAATTTAGCGGTTCCTTTAACACAACATTTTTGTAAATATTTCAGCAGAAAAGGACTTATTTTCAGATGAAGAGTATTAAAATAACAATAAATAATAAAACGTATGAAGCTGGTGAGGGCAAAACGATACTTGAAGTTGCAAGAGAAAATGGTATCTGGATTCCAACTCTTTGTCATGATAACCGTCTCGAACCTTATGGAGGTTGCAGACTCTGCTTGGTTGAAGTCAAAGGTGCGCGGCAACTACAGGTCTCATGCATAACGAAAGTAAATGAAGGAATGGAAGTTTGTACTGAATCTGAAAATATTCAGAAAACCAGGAAAGGTGTTCTAGAATATATTTTATCAGATCATCCTCTCGATTGCATGACCTGTGAGGCAACAGGTTGTTGCGAACTTCAGGATGTTGCTTATGCGATGGGCATTAAGGGAGAGGCGTACAGGAGTGATGAGAAAAGAGGTGGTGTTATCCCTGATCGTAATGAACTTATTTCCAGAGAAACACCAAAATGCATAAGATGTGGTCGCTGTGTAAGAATTTGTGGTGAGATTCAACAGGATCATGCTATAGAATTTGGAGGCAGAGGTTTTAAAATGTGGGTTGCAACTCCTTTCGGAGAGTCTTTGCTCGACGGTCCATGTGTACTATGTGGTCAATGTGTATCAACATGTCCTACAGGTGCCTTACTTGATAAAAAGGCAATGAACAAAGGCCGCTCTTTTCAAACAAAAAAGGTGAGAACCACATGCGGTTATTGTAGTATCGGGTGTCAAGTCGACTTCCACACTATTCATGAAGGAATAAACAAAATAACATCTGAAGTGGGAATTGTTCCAAATAATGGGAATCTGTGTACAAAAGGCAGATACGCCTACGATTTTATTTACCATCAGGACAGACTTGAGGTTCCGATGGTACGGAGCAACGGAAACCTTGAAAAGTCAAGTTGGGAAAACGCATACGAAGTTATCTCCAGTAAAATACTGGAGATAAAATCAAAGCATGGTAACGACTCTATAGCACTAATTGGATCAGGGCGTTGCACAAACGAAGAAAATTATTTATTTCAAAAGTTTGCCAGAGCAGTGATTGGTACGAACAATATCGATCAGTCAGAAGCAGAGTGTCACTCACCTACGATAATTGGCTTAAAGGAGTCTCTGGGATTTGGAACCATGACGAACTCGATTGCAGAGATTTTAAAATCCGATGTTATATTTGTTTTTGGAGCAAACATAACAGAGGCACACCCCATAATAGGGCTTGAAATAAAGAAAGCCGTAAGAAAAGGTTCAACGTTAATTGTTGCTGATACACGAAATATATGGCTTAAAAAGATAGCCAAAATCTATTTGAATCCTAAACCGGGGTCTGACATCTATCTTATTAATGCTATCATAAACGTAATTATTAAAGAGAAACTTTATGATGAAAAATTTATCAAGGGAAAAGTAAAGAATTTTGAAAACCTGATAAAGTCAATGTTTACGATTGAAGAGAAAAAGGTAAAAGACCTAACAGGCATATCGGAAAATACAATAAAAGAAGTAGCCAGGATCTATGCCAATGCAAAAAATGCTATGATATTTTATGGAAGTGGTATAACGCAACATAGTACCGGTATTGATAATGTTCAGGGCCTTGCGAATTTAACTTTGCTTACAGGCAACATCGGTAAAGAGGGTACCGGAATAAATCCCCTTTTAGGCCAGAATAACGGTTTCGGAGCCTTTACTATGGGAGCAACTCCAAACTTTTATACAGATTTCCAACCCGTCACAGACAGTAAGATGCGAAGTAAGTTTGAGAAGTATTACAAAACATCGTTACCCAAAAACGGTGGCTTAACGATAAGAGAAATGATGAATAAAGCGTATGACGGAGAGATCAAGGCTCTGTTTGTTATGGGGACTGATGTTTTGATGAGTGAACCGGATACTAAAAGAGTAAAAAAGGCATTTAAAAACTTGGATTTGTTGGTAGCACAGGATATTTTTATGTCAAACACAGCTCAGTATGCTGATGTTTTATTACCTGCAGCGTGTTTTGCGGAAAAAGATGGTACTTTTACTAATTTAGAAAGGAGAGTGCAAAGAGTAAGAAAGACCTCTTTGCCACCAGGAAAAGCGAAGGCAGATTGGAAGATCATTTCAGAACTGGCAAATCAAATGGGTTATCCTATGAATTATCAATCACCGGAAGCCATATGGGAAGAGATAAGGATTGTTTCACCAAACTTTGCGGGAATAAATTATCAAAGGATAGAAACCATTGGGATACAGTGGCCCTGCCCTGATATGAAACATCAGGGAACGAAATTTCTTTATGAGAAGGAATTTTCTAATGGAAAAGCCACTTTTTCTTTAACGGAAAGGGAGCCATGTTTAGAGAAAACTAGCACTCAATTCCCATTCATTCTCAGTACGGGGCGGATTCTCTATCACTTTAATACAGGATCTATGACCCTACGAGCAAATGGAAGTACACAAAAGCAACCGTACGCTTTTGTTGAAATCTCACCAGATGATGCCGATGTGACCGGCATACAAGATGGTGATATGGTAAGGGTTTCTACTAAACGGGGAGAAATAACCCTCTACGCTAAAATTACAAGCAGGGTCATGTCGAAACAAATCTGGATACCGTTTCATTTTTTAAGTGCACCGGTAAATTTGCTAACTAAAGCTTCCATGAATACTACAGTACCAAAGGATGATTTTGGTTTTATGCCTGCTTATAAAACCTGTGCTGCAAAGATAGAAAAACTTTAAAAGAATACCACAAGCGGGGTTGGATTTGGTATGGGTACGATTACAATCCGATTACCGTACCTGATTTACAGAAATTGAGAGGTCTTCTATTTTATCATAAGCATTTTCTAATCTGAAGATCATTTTTTTCAGTATGCTCAATGCGACTAGAGGATTGCTTGATACTAATGTTTCTAACACATTTTTACTGATAATATTTAGCCTGCAATCAGTGACCGTTTCGGCGTTGATTGTACGGGGTTTATTCGTAATAACAGACATCTCACCAAAAAATTCTCCAAAACCCAGAACAGTTAAGATTATTTCTCCATTGGGCGTCTTCCTGGTCAGTTTCACCTCACCCGAGCATATTAAGTACATTTCATCGCCTTTATCACCCTCTTTAAATAACACTGTTCCTTTCGGTATATCTTTTCCTGCTTCTTTGAATGTTTTACCGGCTAAAGACATACCATATCTCCATTTTCAAGCTAGAAAAAAAGTTATAAAGTATTATAATGTTTCTGGGTTATATTATTTAGATAATACGATACTTTTATAAAAGGTCAAAGTCAAGTGAGAACCGTATTATGATGAAACAAATTTAACCACAAATTTACATAGTACGAAATACTAATGAACAGCAGGATTTTCTTTGTTAACGAGAGATGATTTCCTCGTAATAATAAATGATTTGTTTGAAAGCAGATTCTGATCATCTTTGGCAACAATGGAAATAACATTTGGGCCTTCCTTGAGTGGAACATTGCAAGTAAATGGAAAATGAGATATGTCGGTCTCGGTAGCCCTATTATTAGATGAGTAAAAAACCTTATCCTCATTTACCAAAATGTAAACATATTGAACCCTGTTATCATCACTAACCGTCCCTGCAACAACTACATGATCCATTCCGAACGTTTCATGTAACTTTTCTTGGTCTAAGTCTATAATTGGTGGTATCTTATGCAATAGAAGATCTGAAATCTTCAAACCGTACGAGTCTTGAAGAAAAGAAACTTCTACTTCTTCAGAAGATATCCAGCCAAACCGATTATCGGGCATTTCAACACGAAACAATGTTCGTGTTTTTTTGTCTGCAGTGAGAACTGTACCTTTATTCACATACGCCACTACAGGAGTTGTAGAAGAAACACCATTGTAAATGGCGACACCATCATTAATCACACGTAAAGTTTTCTTCGTTGACTCTAACGTTTCAGCACCACTTTCTTGGCTAACGGAAAAGGTCATTTTATCTGTAAGGCGTGATCCATACGTGGTATCTGCAATAGTTATGTCAACTGAAAAGTTGTCAGCCTCTAGAGTCTCTCTGACCGAAAGCCCTATTTTGAGAGTTTTGGAATCACCAGGAAGTAATTTACCTAACTCCAGTTTCCCTTTTTTTATAAAAACTTCCTTGTGGTTCAAGTCCCTCAAAGCAACAATATTCTTTTCTGAGGTACCTTTCCCAACATTCTTAATCAGGAAAACCAATTCGACGTCTTCACCTTTTTGAATTATTCCATCACCGTTTCCACGTAAACCTTCACCTTCATCAATTATATGGTAAGAATATGCAAATGCAGGTCTGGGTAGCGCTTCAATCGATATTGTGGTTTTTGTGTCTGATGGGGTATTGTTGTTAAGCTCAGAGAATTTAATAACAAATTCATCCATTCTGCTCAAAATGTTTTCGGGAAGTTTTATTGTTTTAGTAGATGTTTTTTTTTCACCTTTCTCTATCTTACCCAGAAGAAACTCATGTTTGTCAAGAAGTGGGTTCTCAGATTCAGTGATACCTCGTAATTGGTAAAAAGTTCCTTCACCGGTATTTGTAATGCTAACCTCAATTTTCACTTCTTCTCCGGCTTTAAAATATTCTCCGTTAAGATCAAGAGATACGGTAGCGAGAGGTAGAGCACTTGTTTTTCCTGTTGACCAGTCAACACCGATAGCATTTAGTGCTGAGGAAATTTTTTCCATCTCACTCTTTTTAAAATCTTCAACTACAGGTTTTAATTGATTCAATATCTTTTCTCTTTGGGATGAAGTAGCATTGAGAATAATGGTTTTTGCAAAAGTAACGTGTGTGTCCTCGGATAAATCGGGTAACTTATAATAGTTTTCATCCTTTTCTTCCTGAGTTTCATCAACATTTTTGAGGAGGTATTTTACTTTTTCAAAAGGAATTTCTGTTTCAGTACTTTCTTCCAAATGTTTTCGTAAATCCTTCTCACGAGAGTAAAGATCTTCATTAAACATGATAATTTCGTCTTCTGTCACTCGTGTTTGGGAGAGCATAATGTCGGGTGTAATACCTACCGACTGTATGTCGGTAAAACTTGGGGTAAGGTACTTTCCAATCGTAAGCTTCAAGGCCGCGCCATCAAGCAAATCGATTAATTGCTGGATTGATCCTTTACCAAAACTAAGATCACCTATGAGAACAGCTCGATTATTATCCTTTAATGCACCAGCAACGATTTCTGCTCCTGATGCACTTCCCGCGTTAATAATTGCGACGATAGGATAGTTTCCGAAATCTTTTGATGACTTTTTCGCCTTTCTCAGTTCTTCGTGTTTACCCATAGGGCCAACAGTTACAACAATTATTCCTGAAGACAAGAACTTGTCTGACACGGCGATTGCCTGATCTAATAACCCTCCAGAATTAAAACGTAGATCCAGGATAAGCCCTTTTAAACCTCCGCTTTCTTTGGTTAAATGTGCAATCTGCTCGTCTAAGGATTGAGAGGTGTCTTCTTGGAAATTTCGTATCTTTATGTAACCGACCTTATCATCAAGTAGTTTTGAATCTACCGTTGGTATTTCAATAATTTCTCTCGTTAATGTAACCGTCTTGGTAGCACCGGACTTTTCACTTTCAATCGTGAGAATTACCTGAGTAGAAGGGTCACCCCTAAGCTTGCTAACGGCTTCCGGCAGCGACATATTAATCGTTGAATCCTCGTCAATGGTAATAATTTTATCACCTGATTGAAGATTGGCTCGATATGCTGGTGTACCTTCAATTGGAGAAATTACGCTTAAAATTCCATCCCTCATGCCTACTACCATGCCAACCCCTCCAAATTTTCCGGATGTTCCTATCTTAAATTCCGTGAAATCTACAGGGGGAAAAACAATTGAATGGGGATCAAGTTGTGAAAGCATACCATTAATTGCAGCGTATTCAATATCTTCGGCTTTCACTTCATTACTCTTATTTTCGTTTACAAAATGTAAAATATCACTTAAGGTCGTATATAAATCACTCAATCTCTTTATATGGGAGATATCAACAGTTTGACTATGTTCTTGAACCAAGATTTTTATTTCTTCTGAGCTTTCATCTATGTCTACCATAACTTCGGGAATTATTCTCTCTAACCATGAAACCGATTCTCTTATCATCTCTTTTGGTACTATTCTTTCAGGCTCAACATAGAGCCTGTTTAAATAAGAACATACAATACCAACCAGACGGAATTTGTGCACATCTTTCGCACTTTCTATTTCTGAAACAAAATCTTTATTACGCGAGTTACTGTGCGATATAGCTACAAAGATAATAGTCAAAAACAGCATCAATGGAAGTAAGAGCTTATAGAAATATCTTCTCTTAAATGAACATGGTAATTTCATAAATTTCATTATAAACAAAAAAACCAATTTGTTTTTTATAGGTATTTGAGTAAATTAAGAAAACACTATAATCTTGATTCTGTGGTAAGTCAAGGATTAGTTGACATAGACAACTGTTTTAAAAATTTATTGACATACTATTTCATCATGATAAACTCTGTATAAATTGTATTGGGGCGATTAGCTCAGTTGGCTAGAGCGCTTGCCTTACAAGCAAGAAGTCATAGGTTCGAGTCCTATATCGCCCACCACTATAGAAAATGGAACCCTAGAGTGTTGGAAAGGGTAAAAAGTTTGCTAAATAGAGCCTCATACGTAAATGAGTAGAATCATAAAATTCCAAAACAGTTAAGTTGCGGGGCCGTAGCTCAATCGGTTAGAGTACCAGACTGTCGATCTGGATGTTGCGGGTTCGAGTCCCGTCGGCCTCGCCATTTTTTGATTTCCAAACACAGTTTTTATTCAAATTAAACGAATAAAGGCGTCTGTTTCGGACTAAGTTAGAATTTTTTGCAGAAAACCTACTCTACATTCCTGCCTGGTTTTTCTTTCTTTTCCCCAATAGTGCTGAAAAATAACAGTGATTTTTTATGTTCTATTTAATCTTCGATCAGTAAAAAAATCTTGAGTAAATAAATAGCTAAAAAACCTAGGAATTTGTTCTTTCATGAGAAAATTTCTTGCCCAAAAAGGTTGACTTTGGTAGACTTGAAAAGCATAAGTGGCAAAATTCAACACTGTTTTGTGGAACAGTTACTTGGGAAAAACAAGCCTTGAATACATTTTTTCAGTAAAGTCGAGGTTGACGTATAGCACAAAAACAGCCATCGCAGTGTTTTTTTTCTTATAAATTCATTTGCTTAAATAATTCCTGTGGTTTGTTATTTTTCAAGGATTGCTTACGTACTGCCTAAGGTTCGAAGCGTTTCATAGTGTACAAACTTGGAGATTGATACATTACAAAAGTGTAAATTTAGTGTTTGCATTTTGCATGATGATTCAGCTACGTTCATGAATGGTAAAGTCCAAAAGCGCCCATAGCTCAATTGGATAGAGTAACGGTCTACGAAGCAGTTTCACCCATTGATTTTTTAGCACTTAAGATTTTTTTTTGACCGTATTTTGACCAGTTCTGTTGTATATGGGGTCTGCGGTCTGTATCTCGGCATGTCCTTTTAAAAGCCTTGGAAAACCCCATTTCCTCAAAATTTCGCTGCTTTGACTCAAACGTGACATTACTTCTTGATAACCGTAGGTTGCAAGATATGTTTTGGCCTTTGCAAGTAGCCATTTAACAAAGGCTTACAAAAACCCCAAAATTCATATCAAACGTGATTGAAAATTTCGTGCAAAATAAAAATATCTTCAAAAAGAAAAATCTTACCTGTGTAGCATCTTTGTACACTTTCCTTGAATAGTGTATAGTTTTGACAACAAAAAACGTTTCAACTGATATTGATTTTTTCCATGGCTGCCTTGATATCTTCCGTATAAACTTTCGTGTAGATATCAAGCGAAGTTATAGCACTCTTATGACCAAGTAATGTTTGAATATGCTTCGGGTGTGTGTTGCTGCTTGCAAGAAGTGTCGCAAAGGTGTGACGTAGGCTATGGATGTTAAGCCCCTCTTGTTCGATCCCTGCTCTTTTAAGGCATTCGTGAAACCTCTTTAACAGATTGTTTTTAAATTGTGTTCCTGCCCCTGTTTTAAATACGTACCCTTCTCGCTCTCCGCTCATTTTCCCAAGTTTCGTCTTAAGGTCTGGACAAATAGGCACACTTCTTATGCCTGCTTCGGTCTTTGATCCTTTCACCGATATCATTCCCTTGTCAAAATCAACGTCGTTCCATGTTAAGTTTACAAGTTCAGAATGTCTCAAGCCGGTAGAAAGGAACGTTAACCAGATAACTTTATATTTTCCTGAATGCGTTAGTAAGTCGGTTATTTCTTTTGCCGTCAAGACTCGTCTCGGGGACCGTTTCTCTTTGAAAAATTTCAGGTCTGCAATGGGGTTAAAGGTTATTACTTTTGTCTGAATACCGTAATCTACCAGCCTTTTAAATAGTCCTATTGTGCGATTGAGGATCTTGGCCGATTTCTTCGATTCTAACCTTGCCTGTATGTATCCATTGAGTCTATGGCGTAATGTAGGCAGTTCAACCCCTCTCATTTGGTTAAATGCATTATTAAGGATTGTCTCGTAATCGTGGTAAGTTTTTGGAAGTATGCGGGGTTTAAGTTCACATAAAAAATCGTTTTTTAATTTATCAAGTGGATATCCTTCTTGCACAATCCCGAATGCTGCAAGCTGGTTTTTGGAAACTAAATCTTTATAGATTCTTTGCGCTGTAGCCTTGTTGGTACTTAACTTTTTACGTATCCTTTTACTGTTTACGTAAAAATCCGTATACCATGTATTACCTATTTTGCGTATTGGCATAATGAGTTTTCAAACAAACTGCATGCCAAAAAAATGCGCTGTTTTTTAAGTTCTTCTGACTCGATAGGATAACAAGAAAGTTTTTTTGTTGCTTCTCGTAAAGCAGGAAAAACGGTAATCGGTATGAATTGTATTGCCCTTTGTTGTCGCTAAAATCTCACAACTATCAAGAGAATTGCACAGAAATGAAATCAAGTCAAACCGTTGACGTGATGCTTTTATTTTTTCGGTTTTGGGGGTTAATTTGGTTTTGAAGCCCAACGTCATTACTAGCTAGGCTGTGTCGACACGGCATAAAGATTAATGTTTGATTATAAACTACACGTTTGACTTTCCAAAAGTGTTGCTAGTAAGGCTCCGGTTGAGCAAATAGTTATATGATTTGATATTTTTAATCAAGATAATTTACGGTTGAAAATATGTAACCTCCTGTTAACTTTCTTTCAAATTGGATGATTACAACTTTATTATCTTGAAATAAATGCCTTAAGCCGTTCCATAGCTTGAAGAGATGATTTTGATTTTCTTCTTTCAAAATTACAACAAAAAATCGAGCGTTTAAATTCTCCTGTTTTATTTCATTAAAATAAGTACACACTTGACCACAAATTTCATGAATGTCTTTTGGCTTTAAAGGTTTTGCTTTAATTTCAACTAAAACTTTATTTCCTGAATAATCTTTAGCGACAATATCTACACGACCTGTTTCA
The DNA here is from genome assembly GCA_031316155.1 of Candidatus Scalindua sp. GTDB lineage: Bacteria > Planctomycetota > Brocadiia > Brocadiales > Scalinduaceae > SCAELEC01. The sequence goes on along the minus strand of JALDRB010000004.1, from coordinate 160,819 downwards.
ATTCTTACCTGTCTATCAATATAAACAAGCCCATTTTCAAGGATTTGAAGGTTATTTACCAAATAATCTTCAACGTCCATTTCTGAAAATATGTGTTTTCTTTTTTTGGATGATGAAGGAGCAAATGACGTATTTTTAAAAAGCCAATGAGCAAATTCATTGCATTGAGAAAAATGTTTCCCCTCGGTGTTTAAGGTTTTAACTATGATCTTTCCTTCCATATCATAATCTTCATAATGTTTGTAGTATCCAGCAAATAAACCAAAATTTTCAAAAATCACTTCCGGGCAAGCATTAGATACTTCTGTTAAAAATTCTTTTGGATAGGTGTTTTGAAAAATTCTGAACAATTTAGGATTTAAAGTGTAATTTTCATCTTCTGTTAATTCGTATTCAAAGAACATTGAACTTTTTTCCATTCTTTGCACAAATAACCACCTCGTTCCTTTGGCTCTCTCACAATCTAAAACAATTGGACACCTATTAGGCAAAAATTGTTTCGATTTCCTGCTGATGTCTTCATATTTTTCTAAGCTGTACCCATCCGCTTTTATTGCACTCATAACAATTCAAAATTACATGTGTTTTGGCCAAAACAGTAAATATTTTTTAATTTCTTAATTAGATAAGCTATGGAAACAAGAATTCTTAAAAATGATCAACGACAGGAAACGAAACGTTAATAGATAATTTCTAATTCTTCCGTATCCGGCATCCTTTTAAATTCCTCAATCTCGTCTCCAGCGTTAGAAAATAAAACTATGCCAAGAATATTTTTTGTTTTAGATAATTCTTTCAATTGTTCAGGTTTTGAATATGCAGCAAGTGCCGGGCCTTTGACAAAGTCTGAAGATTTTGCATGACTAGTTTGTAAGAAAAAAGTTAGGGAGTCTAATTTTGCTTTTTTATTTGATAGAAGCTTGTTAATAAATTTTATACCCATTATTTCTTGAATCAAACCTTGTAAAGTGCCTCTTTGAGGAATTGCCAAGAGTATTTGATTACATTCCGTTTTAGCAGCAATTTCAACAACTTTTTTAAGGCAAGTCTTAAAAGCTGCTTCATGTATTTTTGTAAGTGGTGTATAGTAATTCATTGTATTTTTTGTGTTTAACAGTCAAACAAGACAATGTTTTGTTGGAAACAAATCACCTACTTTTTTTTCGAATATAATAACAAGTCTGGATAAATTACTGGATAACTGAAAATCCCAAAAACTTCTTCAATTTTAACCACTATTTTCTCAAACCTCTTGAATTTCGTACCCTGCAACCTCTCGCTTAAGATTCTCTTGAATTGCTCTCTTGACCAGCTTGTTAAGTGAAGATCCCTGAGCCTTGGCCAACCCTTCAAGATAGACAAAGTCTTGAAAAGGAATACTTAACGATAAAGATTTTCTTGCATCCGGTCTGTTACTGAAATCAAGATCAATCATGCTTTTTGTCCTCCCTTAAACAGTGATAAAAATTGAGTCAATGCCGTGAGTCTACCAAAAATAAATAATTAATTAAATAAATTATTTGTCAACTTGTCACAAGAAAGGTGAGTGTAAACGATCTAAGGGATATGATTTTATTATGTGTGTCTGGTCCGCCTGACAGAGAGAAAAAGATTACCTTTTGACTTATCAACAATGTGAAAACTCTATGCAAAAACCAATTCCGCAAACAGTTTTAAAAATTCATTTTGACTTATCCACATGCTTTTTACTGGTAGGTTATTCTTAACTTGCATTTTTTTTGCTTTTCGATATATTCAGTCTGACTTGATATGAACAAGGCTGCAAGGTTTTAATCATTCCCGTGAATTATTTTCTTGCGGCCTAGTTTTTTACTTTAAACACCTGTTATCTTTTCCCGCCTTAAACAACATTACGACAAACATCAATTATCTTTTTGGATTAAAAATCTTCACATTCCCCTTAAGTCTGTTTTCTTCATAAGCCTTGAACGTTTCAAAATCGCTGAATTCCTCTTGAATCTCTGGCGATTCGTTCCATTTTGCCCTTAAAGAATCCGTCCGTAAATCCTCGCCGTTAGCTTCGTGCTTTTCGTCCTTCAAAGACCCGGCCAAACGGTTCCCAAGATTTCCCTTGTACTTGTGGTAAGCTAGAAAGCTTTCCTTGTCGTTTCGAAACTCCGCCCGTGTGCTTTCCGAAGTCGCCCAAACTTCTTCCAAAGATTTTTCCTCCGCTTCAATTGCACAACTATCGCTCTTGTTCATAATATCCCCCTTTTTAAAAGATTTTGTTTTCGGCAAATTTTCAACGGTCGCCGCTTCCGTGTTTCCCTTAAAAGGTAAAATCTTTTCCGCCTGCCTTTTCTCCCTGATAGCTGACAGGATCTTAACCGCCACCGTTTCAGCCGTGCTAATCCCGTCCGCTTTTGCTGCATTAATTAAAGCTTCATGCCCGGGAAAGGAAATAGCGTCAATGCCCTGAATTCTCGCTTGCTCGCTGATTTGCGCAAGAATGGCCTCGCTGGTTTTTATGCCGTCAACTAAGCCTGCCCGGACTCCCTGACTACCTAAAAATATTTGTCCGTCTGCCATGTTGTCAAGAACGGTTTCAACTGATACGCCCCGAAACTTTGCAATATCCTGAGTAAAAAATTTGTAAATATGATCAACTTGTCTTTGAAGTTCCGCCCGCCCCTCTTCGGTTAATGGCGCATGACTCGAAGCAATGCGCTTGCTTTTGCCCGCCGTGACTTCGGTCGTTTTGATTCCCAGCTTTTTTTCAAGCTCGGAGATATCGACGTGAGAAACAACAACCCCGATGCTGCCAGTCATAACGGCCTGATCCGTAACATATACCCTCTCGGCTGCCGCTCCGACCCAAAACGCCGCCGATGCCATCACTCCCGACGAAACCGTAAAAATCGGTTTTTTATCACGTGCTTGAAAAACCATATTTGAAAATTCCTGAACACAACTGACCACGCCGCCCGGAGAATCAACGTTTAAAATTATTCCCTCTACGCTGTCATCGTTTAACAAAGACTTGAAATCCCTTGTTAAAACGTCAAGAGTCGTGCCGCCGAAAAGCCAAGACCACAAGTCCGCTTTTGGCTGGATAACGCCTTCGATGTTCAGAATGGCAATGTTGTCTTGCATGTAAAAGCTTTTTTTGCTTTTTGCCGTGTCCGGATCTTGAAAAAATACTTTTGCTTTTTCCTCGTCAAGCTCGTGAATTGAAGCCCTGATCCGGTTCAGCTCTTGCGGCAAAATTGACCAAAGGTAAGGCAACCGCTGGACACTGTAAGATTTTTGTTTCATGATATCCCCCCTTAAAAAAACCAAAATTATAAAATTTACTCGTCACACAAAACCAATTCAATTTCACGGGAAATAATTTTTTCAACCTCTTTAAGATTGCCCTTTGCGCCGCTGGTTTCTAGAGCCTTCCTTGCAAGTTTGGGAATTTCCCGCATACGGTTTTGAAGTCTCGTTTTAAAACTTTTGGCCGCATGCTCAACGTCCTCCGCTCTCACGTGCTGAGAAATTTTCTTTTTATATTTGTGCTCTGCAAGTTTCGCCGAATAAATCTCCCCTGCAAGTCTGGCCTGTTTTAACTTCTCGTTTGTCTCGCCCTTTTTCCCTTTTTTCTCCAGCCATGCCATAACCTTTTTCAATTCAAACGTTACCCTGCCTTTTTTATTCTTCTCGTGCGGCATGCCGGAGATTACCCAATTTCGAAGGGTAGTAACGCTTGTTTTCAGTTTCGCCGCTAGTTCGCTTTGCGTCATTTTCATGCTAAAAACCTCCTTAAAATTTTGAAATATCTGACTATTAAACAGCCAATTACGTAAGTGATTACTGTGACAAAAGTTACAGAATTTTTCTACCACTAGCCAAAAAGAGCGGGGATCTCCGACCCTCGGCCGGGGTACCCCTCAAAGTACCTACGGTCTTTATTCTGCGCCCTTCCTGCTTGCATGCTTGTCTGCCGTGCCGTGTGCATCCCTCGTCGTGTTCGTCGTGCCGTAAGCTGCGCCGTGTCTGTCATGGTCTGTCATAGTTCTGTCATCCCCGCATTGTGTTACGGTCTGTCATGGTCTGATATATTTTGTCATAGTCTCAGCCCTCTACATCGTTGGATTACAACAATGCCTTGTCTTTCTACTCGTCCCAGCTCTCCTCCTAATCCTCAATAAACTGTCTTCGAGTCTCACCCGAATGTTATTAAGCCGTATGATTTGCGCCTTGTCTCTGGTCTGCTTTACGGCTGTCATCGCCTGAGTTATAGCGTCTTCAATACTCGATACAATCCCCTTGATTTTCTTGTCACCGTAATTTAGTATTGTCATTCATCGCCTTTTTAATTGTCAGCACCTCAGCCTTGGTGTACTATGGCAGCATTTGGAGAAGGAACACCAAAGCCAAGGCACTGGAAGAATTTAAAACCATTCCCAAGAATTTTTATTTTCAATCAGCACTCCGGCACCCGATGCGGCAATGATAACCTTCAGGGGTTCGCACCAGATACCGAAGCACCGAAAATTACTTGCCGTGAACAAGGATAGACTCAAGCATTGACTCCCGCCTTTCTCGTAGCCCTGCACCCGGTTGAAGCTTTTCCAAAATCGATTTAGGAATAAGGCCGCCGCTCGGACTAATTCCCGGACTCGCACCCATCACACACGTAAGGTAATCCGCTATTATATCGCCAACCTTGACTTCAATTTCTTTTAACAGAAGATCCCGCTTGATAGAGAAAAGCTTTCTTGTAATCCCGTCTTTGTCACTGCTCAACCTCGTCAATAAATTCGTGCTATTCGTCAATGCAAGCTTAAGATTTTGGGTAACCTTTTGAAGATCCCTGACCCTCTCGGATGCTTTAAAGGTTTCATTTCTGCATTTTTCAATTGCTGCAATGTCCGTTAAATCTCGGCTTTGTTCTGCACTCTGGCATGCCTGCAAGTCTCTTCCCGATTCCTCAAGAAGCTTTTCGCTTTCGGCCAACTTCGCCGTAAGGCTGTTGAAATTTTCCTGCTCTCGCTGCTCGTTCTTTTCCGTCTCACGGTAACGACCAATCAACGCTTTATCAATACCGTTCACAGTCTCCGTTTTCTCGTTTTCGACCTTCATACTCTCAACTTTTTTTCTCTCTTTTGTCGCCGTGCTCATAATTAAAACCCCTTTCAAAAAAAACACCCTATTAAAATAAAATTTACGCTGCCGCAAAAGCCTGCTGAATATTGCAATCAATGCCAAGCTCTTGATATACCCGCTTCCGACGGTTAAAGCTCGCTCCCAGCACCCCGATATTAACATCATGATAATCAAAAATTACCGCCCCCCTTTTGCCTGATGCAGTCCGGACGATTCTGCCGATTGATTGAATCAGCTTTCCAGAAGATCCAACGGGCACCGCCAAATGAATAGCCGCTAAGCTTTTGCAGTCGAAGCCCTCGGAAATCAATTGAGAAGTCGCACAAACAACGTCAATGCTTCCCTCTCCGATTTCTTCAACAATCTTTCGCCGTTCATCACTGACAACCGATCCGGTTAGAAGCCTTGCCTTGATACCTCGCTCAACCAGTAACCGGAAGAACTCTGCGCAATGTCCTTTCCTGTCTGAAATAATCAGAGAAACGCCTTGACCATTCGCCGCATGTTCGACAACCGTTTCAAGAATCAATAAGTTTCTCGCTTCGTCCTCAATCAGCTCCGTCAGCATCTCCTGATAATTGTCCTCGTAAAAAAACTCGAAGGAAGTTTCCCGGACCCGGAGTTCTGGCCGTATGATGAAATTATTTCTTTGTAGTTCTGCGGTCTCAATCGTGTACCTTTTGTCGCCGATGAAAAAAAAGATCAGCTTAGTCAACCCGTCTTTCCGGTACGGAGTCGCACTAAGCCCCAACATAAAAGCGGAGTCGAACTTTGAGACAACCTCTAAAAACGTTGAGCCGGGGACCCGATGACATTCATCGACAACCAAAAAACCGATAAAATTTTTTATCGTGCCAGAGCATTTCCTCAAAGAGTTCACAATCCCAACATGAATAATTTTACTTTCGTCAAACGTGTGACCGTCGCCAATCAAGCCGATTTCCTCAAGGGGGACGCCTAAAAACTGTTCAATTCTTTGCTGCCACTGGTTCAAAAGTTCCTTCGAGTGTACAACAACCAGACTCGATTGCCGTCTCGCTGCGATTACCGCTAAACTCATAGTCGTCTTGCCGCTGCCGGTCGGACTTTCCAAAATGCCAAAATGCTTTTTTAGTATGGCTTCAACCGCTCTTTCCTGATACGGATAAAGCTTGCCTTGAAAGGAAAAATTAACCGAAGGTAAACGCCTCAACTGGTTTTTTATGTCATACTGAACGCCGTTGAAATCGAAAATTTTTATCAACTGGCTGATAAATCCCCGTGGTATCGTCGTTACCCCGTTCGACGTTTCAATGAAAGATAGCTTTTCCGGTATACCGTAAACACTGCGGCCAAATTTCTCAGCCTGTTCGTAAGCCGGATTTGTAAAAATTAATCTTTTTCCCAATTCCCTCGTTACCCTTTCCGGTAACTGCCCGGAAATTCGTATCGTGTTTGTTAACTCCAATTCAATTTTTTTCATAACTCATTACTCCTTTTTGCGCCGCTTTTATCCTGTTGACAATCCCGCCTATTCAGGATATAAAAAGCCACCTGTTAAAATTGTTGTTTGCGGCCGGGAAAGTTTTGCAAAAAAGCTTTTCCGGTTTTGCATTTTCGGTCTTTTCCTCTTCTCCGCTGTCTAGGGTATATTCTTCCGTCTGAACATTTAACATTGTGTGATTCACACAATGCACCCTCTTTCTCAAGCTTCTTCCCTCTCGTAGTTATTGCCCGTTGCCTTGGATATGTTCTACCATCTGAACATTTAACATTGTCCAATTTGGACAACTGCCCGATCTGCGCCCAATGAATTGTTAAATTTTAACAATTGCCCACCCCTAACCATGGCAAACCCCGCCAAGATCCTGAAGCCTCCTTTCAGAAAGCGGGATTTTCGCTTACTTTCGATTTTGAATAGATACTTACTCATGATTTCCCAAAACACCCTTGAAAAGCCTTCATTTTGTGCGTTTTTCACCTTTGCCATACCTATCCACGTTGAAACAGTTTCCCGCAATCCCTGACGGCTGCTTCCCTGTACAGTACAGAAAGAAAAACATTTCTGAGAACATGCCGAAACAATCTAGCTTTTCTTTTTCCCCGTCCGGATCTCCGGGTGTGTTCCTGTCCATTCCTGCGAATCCCTTAAAAAATGCCAAATTTTCGCCAAACCGCAATAATCTTTGATAAAAAATTAAAACGTTACTGTTTGGTTTCTATATTTTTTTAAAACAATAATACGCATTTATTTTTTGCCGGGATATCCTTTCCGTCAATTCCAATAATTCCCTTTCCTAAAATGCTTCTCGTTTCCGTCTTTGTCGTCCTTCTTCTTCGGTCTCAGCCCTTATTCCTCCGCTGCCGGAGTTCCTGTTATAATTCCCCTCCAAAATCTTTTGCGAATTTTTATTATTTTTCATTACCCAATCATAGGTTGCTTTCCAATTGTCTTTGTTATTACCGCAACACCATTCGCTATTATTTAAAATGTTAAAAACTTCCCTCCATTCATCAACGCTCCTTTCCCGTAATCTTATCTGTTCAGTTTTGTGCCGTTCATTTGAGTTAGATCTAACTTTGTTAAGTTTAGTACAAAGCTCATTCCATAGAATTTGTAATTCAGAAAGAGGAGAAGATGCAGATATATATTTTTTATTTTTATCATTCTTAAAATCATTCTTGTTTGTGTATCGTTTTTTGCGTTTCCGCTGTCTTTCTGTTGTATCGTCTGTTGTCCTTTCTACTGATTCACTTTGCAACAAGTAATTGTCATTACTATAGTTGCGAAGATTTTCCGTTGTTCCGTTTTTGAGGCTTTTTCCAAATTCTTGCCGACGTTCCGTTGTATCGTCTGTTGTTCCGTGTTGCTGGTACTCTTCGTAACAAACAATTGTTATTATTGAAGTTATGGAAGTTTTCTGCTGTCCGATTTGTGAGTCATTTTTTAAAAACTCCAAGAATCTTCTAACTTTGTTCCTTGACCACTTCCAACGCTTCGACATGGTGATTTCGCTCCAGCAAAGTTGCCCTCTTTTCACGTCAAGAATGTTGCCTCTAATGCTTATTTTTGCATCCTTATGGTTAGCATTCAAAATCAAATCAACCCATGCTTGCGCTTTGGTAAATGGTTCAAGAAACCATAGGGAATTGTTGCAAATTTTCCTGTGAAGTTTAATCCACCCAACATTTTTCATTGAAAAAAATTCTCCATTAAATTAAAATAAAAACATTGAAAGGCTTTTTGAAATTAAACAGAAAGCTTTTGCACAAAAAAAGGGGTAATGCCGTTTATGGCTTAACGCTTCTTTTGTGTGAGTCCAACCGCCGCCCGCAAACTCCGCCGCCCAAGCATTGTTGCGGGCTTTTTTTTATTTCACGTTTCTTGAGTCATGAATTCCCAATTCCTTGGCATATTTTTTAATAGACAACGAAACAGCTTCTTTCACCAACGATGTCATTGACGCTTTTTTCAAGTGCGCAACTTCTCTTAAATTCTCGTACAACTCTTCATCAAACCAAGTTGTGAACGGTTTTCGGTACATAGTTAACACCTCCCAAAATTACAAAAAATAATTTTTTGTTTAATTGTATCAGTGAAATAGTAATTGCCTATTCACGTCTAAGCTGCCCCCCTTAAGCGTTAACCCCCCTCATTAACAATTCCTTAACCCGGAATTCTGCGTCATCCCCCTCTTTTTGTATCATGGATTCTGCTTTCTGGTATGACCGTTTAACCGCTCTATGAACTGCAATCAGCCTCGTATCGCTGTTAATATTCCCCTTGTACCCCGACACCCGCCTTGCTATTTCCGAAAAGCTTAACCGGTCCCGATGGTACATGTCGTAAATATCAAATTTGTCGACCTTCAAAGAGTAATGTTCTTTGTGCCTCCTCTTTACAAAATCCGCATTTTCAGTTTTCTTGTATCGTGCGTATCCGTCGCTTGCTTTTTTAATGATTTCCGTAAAATCCTTGAGGATATCTTTCTTGTTCCTTGAAAGATCAATCTTCACATACAATTCACCGCTTTTCATTGGGTTCGGTATCTCACGCATAGGACTATCAATCAGCATGACAGAAGGTTGATCCCTGTACTGCCTTTGCGGTTCTATGACACCACCCGGAAAGTACAGACAAGGAAGCTTCTTGACGCCCCATTTCACCATCATGTTGGTTCTGAGTTTTATTACCTCTAATTCGTTTTCTTTAACCTTCGCTTCTATCTCTGACACCTTTTTTTTGTATTCTTCGTTAAGAAGTAAATCTCCGATTTCCTTTGTGCTGCCGTCCTTTTCGCATTGCTCAATATAGGCATCTTGTAATCTTATTGTTGGAAATGTTCCGTCTAGTTCCCGTAATTTTGTGTAATCCTTCTCGTAATCTGGATGCCTTGATATCGCTTGCAGTCTTTCAAACGCTTTTGTTTTCTTCTCAGATTTCCACTCGTTAACTTTTTTCAACCGCTCTTGGTCTTTCTTGTCTACAAGCCCCTGTTTAACATTTCTTTTACCCTTTTTCGCCATGTCATCCACCTTTCGATAACACCTTAAAAAATACAAGGGCAGGCCGTAAGGCTTTCGGCTTTTCGGTTCGTCAACCTAGCCCTCTATATCAATAAAAAAGGGTATACCCTGACGGCATACCCTCGGAAAATTAATCTTCGTTTGGTAACATAATTGTGATTACTGGTTTCCCGTCAAAGTCGCCATGTTTTTATTTTAACCCAATAAGACGCCTTAAATTTTTTTGACAATTCTCATATCCTTTTGATTCGAAGATATTGGCTAAACGCATAATAAACGTTTTTTTTGTTACACCTTCAAAATTGAACAAAAACCCGAAATCCTTATGAGTCCATTTACGATCTGACAAAGGCGAAAATCCAAGATCTCTTAAAAATTCTAACATATTTTCATCTATAGGAAATTTCTCCGACAAGTTATAAATCCCCCTTTTCTGGTATCTGACCCATTTGAAAAATCAATCTTCATTACGGCCTGAGCCGTTTAGGCGTCCTCAATATGCTCGCTGAAATGTTTCTCAATTTCTCCGTCAAAATCGTGCTCCTCAAGCCAAGAAAGTGCTTCATCATGGCTTTGCGCTGTAATGCTTGATGTTCTTTCCCATTTAACAGACTCGTCTTGATTCCGGTTTTTAGGTATGTCATAAGCTTCTATAGCAAGAAAACAGTTTCCCTTTTTTGTCTTGTATAGACTCTCGAAACGATAGCCAATATCATCTGTGTTACGGCCGTTGTTCCATGTCGCTATTTGATCCGCTGTTTCCGTGTTGTACCTCATGCCGTTAATTATTTTTTTCATCTTTTTTATTCTCCTAAAAATTACAAGTATGTCCGATGTTTAAAGGCAATCGAAAGTAACCTATTTAATTTTTGTTCTCTTTTAAAACTCTTTTAAGACTCTTTTAGAATTCTTTTAAGCTTCCTCAACTCGCTCGCTAAAATGTTTCTCGATTTCTTCGGCAAAGTTATGATCCTGAAGCCACTCAAAGGCTTCGTCGTCGCTTAATGCTTCAATGGCCGATGATCCGCCCCAATTATTTGAACCGCATTGCACACGATACTTACTCATTGCCCCACCATCGCCATGGATAAACCAGCTACCTTTTTTGGTTCTGTAAAGATCTTCGCTGCAATAGTTAAAATCGTTATTAAAATATCCATTGTCCCACTGTGCAATTAAATCCGCTGTTTCCGTGTCATACTTTTTTCCGTTAATTATTTTTTTCATCTTCTCCACCCCTTATAAAATTTTATGCTCAATATTTTATTCCCGCTCTTCTTGGCCATACACCAACGCCTTGAAATCCCTGATTACATCATCCATTAACAAACTCAAGCCCACTGCTTCGCCTCCCGGCAAACGATCTTCCTCGGAAACAATATTTCTAAAGCAGCCAAACAGGGCACTAACTTTATTGAAAATCTCTTCCGCTTCATCACACGGATATTTTCTCTCGCTCAATTTTTTTTCGTTTTCATTCTCAACTGTTTTTTTATTCATGCGATACCCTCCTTTTATAAAAGTTAAAACAAGTTATACAACCCTCGTAGCTATTGCCCTGCTTCTGAGATATGTTTTGCCGTCTCGACCTTTTAAAGTGATGCATTGCATCAACTAACCTTTTGATTCTTTCAGTTGGGGAATTTCCCCACTTGCTTTTTAAGTCTGACTTTCGATGATTAAAAGACTAAGTTCCTCCGATATTTTTTTCCCTAGATACTCCAATCCGTCAACTTCGTCTGTTGTAAAACGCAAGGTGTCTTTAAGACACATGACCTCTCGAAAGATTCCCAGCAACGCTATAGCTCCGTAAAGAGTTTTTTTCATTTCGATTGAATGCTGCTCTTCGGACTCCTCGCCGCAAACATTATCAATTTCACTTTTTTCTTTTTCTGTACTCATCAGATAAAATCCTTTCAAAAAAACAGTTTAAAAAACAGTTTTGACACTCGGCTAAATTGCAAGCCTCGTGCCGTAAAATGCAATATCCGCTATTATCGTTTTACTGCAAAATAGAAATTCCTTGCCCACACGAAAAATCTTTGTTAAAGTCATTAAATTAATATTAAATATAGTTACCGCTTTGACCATATCTTGTATAGGCAATGAAGATCGTAAAGAAACTTTGCGCCGGTATCAATTTGGTTTCGATGCATCACAAAAAAGCGGATTTTAAGACGGGTTTTTCCTCTAATTTTTTTGACCATATTTTGACCAAGGTTTTTTTTTGACCATATTTTGACTAGACAATTGTCTCAAAATGTCACAAATTAACCGATTTTGTCCGATTAAGATTGAGAGAGTACAATAGTTTTAAGTCATGTTTTTACCTATTGTTACAGCTAAACCCAAGGCACAAAAAGACTCATGCGCCCATAGCTCAATTGGATAGAGTAACGGTCTACGAAACCGCAGGTTGCCCGTTCGAATCGGGCTGGGCGCATATTTAAGTGATACAAGCACAAAGTCATGATATCTGAATTTCGCTCACATGAGTATTATATGCAACAGGCTGTTAATGAGGCAAAAAAGGCCTTTGAAAGAGACGAAGTTCCTGTAGGATCGATAATAGTCTATCAAAACAAGATTATTGGGAGGGCGTATAATCAGCGAGAGATGTTGAAGGACCCAACGGCTCATGCAGAGATGATTGCAATAACACAGGCGTCTTCATATATGCAAAATTGGAGATTGAACAATACTACTATTTACGTGACACTGGAACCCTGTGCAATGTGTGCTGGGGCGTTAGTGCAAGCCAGAGTCAAAAACCTCGTGTTCGGGGCAAAAGACAGGAAATACGGAGCTTGTGAATCAGTAATGGAATTAGTAAATAACCCTCGATATAATCATCAGCTGAATATTCTCTCTGGAGTTTTAGAAGATGAATGCCGTAACCTTTTGAAACATTTTTTTCTGGAGAGATGCCGGAGCGGTTGAACGGGACGGTCTCGAAAACCGTTGTTCATCTTGGATGGACCGAGGGTTCGAATCCCTCTCTCTCCGCCAAGAAGCTATGGAGAGGTGTCCGAGAGGCCGAAGGAGCACGCTTGGAAAGCGTGTAGGTGGGCAAAACCTGCCTCGCGGGTTCGAATCCCGCCCTCTCCGCCATTTAAAAGGTGGATTAAAGCTGTGGCAACAATCTATTTTTATATATGAGGAAATGGTGGTTTTGTAATCTTGGCCGTGCTAGATGGGGAGCTAGCGGTTCCTTGTACCTGCAATCCGCTTACGCAGGATCGATCGCTTTTTGGAGGTTTTTCAGACTTTTGATGTTTTTTATGTAAGTAGTATTGAAGGCCGGGTCTCAGGAAATAAGGCTATGTGAACCTGGTCAGGGGCGGAAGCAAGCAGCCATAAGCATTTGTTCTTATGTGCCGTGAGGTAGCCTGGCCGGAGCTAACTGCATAGGAAATTTAAAGGAAAGAGAATCGAAAAAAAGTGCACGGCCTTATCAATTTAGATCCAACAAGAAATGTCTTATCTCGTACTGTCAAGAAAGTACCGTCCAAAATCCTTTCATGAGGTTGTTGGGCAGCCACATATTGTTACTACCTTGGTACATGCACTTCAAACGAATCGTGTTTCACACGCTTATTTATTTGCGGGTCCAAGAGGAGTGGGCAAGACTTCTATGGCAAGAATATTAGCAAAAGCCCTTAATTGTCAGAATGGGCCGACAGATGAACCGTGTATGACATGTTCGATATGCAACAGTATTGCTACTGGGAACGACATTGACGTACTTGAAATTGACGGGGCCTCAAATCGTGGCATAGATGAAGTACGAAGCATACGACAAAATGTTAGATACCGACCTGCTGTCGGTAGATATAAGATTTATATCATTGACGAGGTGCATATGTTAACAAAAGAGGCTTTCAATGCCATTTTGAAAACACTTGAAGAACCGCCGGAACATGTGAAATTCTTTTTTGCTACTACCTCTCCGAACAGGGTCCCCGATACCGTGCAATCACGTTGTCAGAGATTCGACTTCAAAAATATATCGATAGCTGACATAAGTAATAGACTTACGCAGATTTGTAAAGCAGAAAACATTTTGACTGACGATGGTGTGCTTCAAACTGTGGCAAAGTATGCAAAGGGAGGACTGAGAGACTCAGAGTCTCTCCTTGACCAACTAGCTTCGTTTTGTTATGAAAAGATAACCTTTAAGAATGTCTATGATGTTCTCGGAATTGTCGACGAGGAAATATTAACAAACATAATAGACAGCTTTATTGAAAAAAATCCAAAACTCGCGTTAAAGGCGTTACATGAAATATCAGAGAGTGGAAAAAATGTAGAGGGGTTTATCGATCAGCTGCTTCTTTACATTCGTGATTTACTCCTCGTTTCCATATGCGATAAAGATAGTCGCCTGATAGATACGACAGCAAGGGATATTACTTTGTTACAAAAACAAGCCTCCTCCCTATCTTCCGACTCATTGATGTATATGATCCAACTGCTAACAGAAACTAAGAACAAGATGAACGATGTACTGCAACAAATGATTTTATTGGAGGTTGTGTTTATTAAGTTGGCAACCATGGAAGATTTGACGCCTCTCAGCACAGTTTTGGAAAGAATAGAGGATATGAAACAGCTGTTCGAAAAGGATGAACATATTACAAAAGCGGAAACCGCCTTGAGCAAAAACAGCGTAACGAAATCAAAAAAAGGAGCGGTAAATGAAGAAACACCATCAAACAATGCAGATCGAGATGAAGATATCACACATAACACCGGCCTTGATAACATTTGGGATAAAACGCTGACAGAGATACAAAGAAAAAAGAAGATGTTATGGGCATTATTAAGAAACTCAAAACTTTTAACAGTTGACAATAAAGAAGCCGTTTTGGAACTACCTGCAAACTACCTAATCCATAAAAAAAGACTTGAAAAACAGGATGAAAAGCAACTCATAGAAAAATGTCTGGAAAAAGTAATGGGAAATAAGATTCAAGTAAGGTTGACAATATCGAAAAATAGGCGTAGAATAGTAACTGAAAACGAAGGATACAATAGAGAATCTTTAGATGTGAGTGGGAAGAATAAAGAAGAAGTAATGAATGAACCGATGGTAAAAAAAACAACAGATATGCTAAACGGAGCTATTGTCAATATAAGGAGAAGAACGTAATGAAGGGTTTTGGAAATATGGGTGACATGATGAAGCAAATGCAGAAACAAGCCGTTACTATGCAAAAAAAAATGGAAGAAATCCAGCGAGATCTCAAAGAGCGGGTTATTGAAACAAGTTCCGGCGGAGGGATGGTTACTGTACAGGTAAACGGGAAGCATGAGATTTTAAACATCAATATCGATCCCGAGGTCGTTAACCCTGATGATGTGCAGATGCTCGAAGACCTCGTCTTAGCTGCTGTATCTCAGGCAATGAAAAAATCACAAGAAATGTATCAAGAGGAGATGGCTAAAGTAACAGGCGGTATCAATGTTCCCGGCCTTTCAAACTTATTATAGAGCGCAACAATGAATGCTTACCCTCCTTCACTACAGAAGCTTATAAAGGAATTTGGACGGATGCCAGGCATAGGGCAAAAAAGTGCTGAGAGGTTGGCGCACCATATTCTGCGGTTACCATACGATGACGCTATGCAATTAGCTTTTGCAGTACGAGACGTAAAAAAAAACATCAGGTATTGTTCTATTTGTTGTAACATTGGAGAGATAGATCCTTGTTCTATCTGTAGTGATAAGAGACGAGACAATCAAAAAGTGTGCGTTGTTGAACAGCCTAAAGACCTTTTCACAATAGAAAAAACAGGTTTGTATAATGGGCTTTACCATGTTCTGTTTGGACACATAAATCCTCTAGAAAATATAAATTCTGACGATATTAATGTAGATAGGTTAGTAAGAAGGGCCAAGGAACATAATGTATGCGAAGTAATAATAGCCACCAATCCAAACTTGGAAGGTGACGTTACTGCTTTGCACATACTTGAATGTTTAAAACCATTAGGTATAAAGGTTTCACAGCTTGCCAGAGGAATACCATCTGGAAGCTACTTGGAATATGCTAACTCTGCCATTATAGCAGAGGCTATGAACGGTAGAAAATTAATGCAAAACAGCTAGTTGGACTTTATTACGAAATAAAAATTATGAAAATAGAAACTTCGCTGTCTACACAACTTTCTCAACAGATGAAATTGGCACCTCAGGTTATCCAATCTATTGAGATATTACAACTCCCAATTATGGCTCTCGTAGAACATGTACAACAAGAATTAACTGATAATCCTGTATTGGAAGAGGTTGTTGAGCCCGAGAAAAACATTCAAGACTCCACACAAGACGCAGGGGCAGATAACTCTACAAATCAGGAAGATTCATATGAGGAAGAATTTAAAAGACTTGGAGAGATGGCAGATGAGTGGAGAGAATATTTCTCTCAAACGAATACAAGAAGGAGCAATGCCGTTGATGAACGTGATCAAAAACAAGACGCTTTAGAAAATACTGCAATGAAATCGATTTCACTTCAAGATTATCTTCTTGGTCAACTATCAATGGCCGAAATAGATGATTCGCTCTTGGAAATATGTAGAGATATTATTTACAACATTAACGACAGTGGCTATTTATCAGATTCTCTGGATGAAATTTCAAAGACACTCGAAAATCCTGTGAGCATTGAAACAGCAAAAAAAGCTCTCAAAGTTGTACAAAGCATGGAACCTCCAGGTGTAGGAGCAAGAAACCTGAAAGAGTGTCTATTATTGCAGTTAGATCAAAGAGACGCCAACTATAATACCGCCAGGGAATTGATTTCCAATCACCTGGAAGATGTTGAAATGAAAAAATATAAACTCATTGCAAAAAAATCAGGTTTTAACCTGGCAACAGTTAAACAGGTAATAGAATTTATAAAAACACTTAATCCAAAACCCGGCTCTATTTTTAACAACGAACAGATTCCCTATATTACACCAGAAGTAAGAGTCGACTATGTAGACGAAAAATACGAAGTTACGCTCGTTGGAAACAATAATTTGCCACGTATTTATATTAGTTCTTTTTATAAAGACGTACTGAGCAAAAAAGGCGGAGATTTAAAAACAAAGCATTATATTCGTAAAAAAATCGAATCTGCAAGATGGCTTATCGATGCAATAGAACAGAGGAAGAGTACCTTGTATAAAGTAGCGGTAAAGATAGTAGAATTGCAGAAAAAATTTCTCGATGAAGGGATATTACATCTTCAGACAGTAAAGATGCAAGATGTTGCTGACCTTGTAGGAATTCATGTCTCAACTGTCAGTCGTGCAATAGCCCATAAATATATACAAACTCCTCAAGGAATTTTCGACATGAAGTTTTTCTTTACAGGCGGGTTTCCGAATGCTAACGGAGCTATGGAATCTTGGGAAGCAATGAGACAGAAACTGGCTAAAATTATTAAGGATGAGGACAAATCGAAACCTCTGAGTGATGAGGAGGCTGCTGCAGAATTAGGGAAAATGGGTGTTGATATTGCACGAAGAACAGTAACGAAATACAGAAGGACCATGAAGATTCCATCATCAAGAAAAAGAAGAGAGTGTTGAGTTTTTTATCGGTTTCATAGTGTTTCAAGAAATTTTTACCTTTGCGATTTTGAGTGTATAAAAGCCTGCCCTAAACCCATAAAAACCTTTACTCCCCAACCTGGCCTAGCCATAATCAAAAAGGAATAAATTCCATATGTGTTATTGGTCGTCAAGGTCGTTACTTTGACAACCTGGTCGAGGCAGAATATATCAGATATCTATACTAAAACCGATTTGGTTTTAGGTTTTACTGGAAACCAAATCTTGGTGAAGGTATCCCCGGATAAACCAGGCGCCGAGGACTTTACTCGCTCAATTTTATCTCAGATTTTATCCGAAAACCATTATGAGATGAGTATATCTCCTTTTTTGGTTCTAGCCCGGCCAGGTTGCGCAACGAAGCTACATAAAAGAGATAAGCCGCTATTTTAGTAAGTGTTGTGTCTTTTTATACGGAGCCTTTTGATGTCTCACCATCTTGATCTTATCATAAAAAATGGTACTGTTGTTGATGGAACAAACAGTTTGAAAAAAGTGGTCGATATTGGCATCCGTGATGAAAAAATTGCTGCAATAGGAAACATTGATCCTGTATCAGAGTGTAAAATTATTGATGCGTCAGGATATATTGTCACGCCCGGTTTCTTGGATATCCATTCACATAGTGATTTTTTCAGCTTAGTCCACCCGGAGAGCGAAAGCAAAATTTATGACGGAGTAACAACCGAAATATGCGGAAACTGCGGAATCTCAGCCTTCCCCTTAAGAGGACAATTACTTGAGAATAGAAAAAAAGGTTTCAGCAAATTTGGGCTGGAAATAGATTGGCAAAACGCTTGTGATTTCTTTCACAGGCTGAATCAAGTTCCAAGCTCTATGAACAGAGGATTTCTCGTTGGTCATGGCAACATCCGTTCCAGCGTTTTGGGATATGAAGATCGAGATCCTGACAAGAGGGAACTCACGAATATGGAGGCAGAATTACGTGATGCAATGGAATCCGGCGCATTTGGTATGTCAAGCGGGCTCGTTTATCCTTCAGGGTGCTACGCAAAAGCTCCTGAGCTCATTGAGCTGTGCAAAATAGTTAATAAATACAATGGTATATATGCAACACATATCAGAAATGAAGGAGATGAAATAGAAGCGGCCCTTTCCGAAACGGTAAATATTGCCATAACGAGTAGTGTGAGGACCCTTATATCTCACATCAAAACATGGGGTGAACAAAATTGGGGAAAAATAGGATGGGTAGAAGAACTCTTAAAGGATGCGAGGTCAAAGGGCACTGATATTTCGTGTGATCGATATCCCTATATTGCGTCAGCAACAGATCTGGATATTATCTTACCCAATTGGGTATACGAAGGAGGTGTTATGGAAGAGAGGAAAAAACTAAAGGACCCGCTCACCAGAGAACAGATCGTTAATGATATGATGCAGGTAAATGAGAGACCCGGGTTTTGGGAAAGTATAATGATCTCATCCGTATTTAACGATAAAAAAAAACAGTATGAAGGTCTGACCGTAGCAGAAATTGCTAAAACCTTAAAAATTCCACCGTTGGAATTAGTTCTTGATCTATTATGTGAAGAAGAGTGCAAAGTGAGTGCCTTATTCTTCGGTATGTCTGAAGAAAACCTTGACAAAATTCTCAATTGGGATTTTGTAATGATAGGCTCTGACAGTTCATTACGTTCTACCACCGGAATATTAAACTATGGAAAACCTCACCCGAGATGTTACGGTACATTCTCAAGGGTGATAAGAAAGTATGTTAATGAAAAAAAAATTATTTCGCTGGAGGAAGCTATTCACAAAATGACTGGAATGCCAGCCCAAAAAGTAGGACTGAAAGAGAGAGGTATTTTAAGAGAAGGGTTCTTTGCTGATATTACAATCTTTGATCAAAATATGATTAGGGATCAGGCCACGTATTCCACACCGCACAAATATTCCACTGGTATTGAATATGTGATTGTAAACGGAGAGCTCACCTTAGAAAATGGTAAGCACACCGGAGTTTTGAATGGTAAAATTCTTAGAAGGCAAACAACCTAGTTTCACAAAATTTGATTTCTAAAGTAGGTATAGGAAGTTACCAAAATCCAATCCTGTAAATGTCAAGTACTTCTTTGTTTTCTTGCTCTATTTACCCAGTTTTTTATTGACAAGAGCAAATAATTCGTTACATTAACTTTGTAAAGTGCCCATGAAAGCCCTCTTTCGGCAAATAAATCCTTTCCGGAATTGCAGATTCCTGCATCTACAGATCTTATAAATAAACAAATTACATACATATAAAATGCAATTTCTTATTCGATATTAAGAATAGTATTTGTGCTATTTCCTATTAAGAAAAATAGCGTACGAAAATTTTAAGGAGATGTTTTATGGTAAACGTTAATACAAAAAAAGGACAAGAAAAAATAGTTGAGAATACGGTAAGTTCTTCAGAAAAAAAACCGACCAAACAGAGACCTAGTAGCCAGACGGTAAAGCCTTCTGAAAAACAGTCTGCCAGAAGTGTGAAACGACAACCAGCAACAAAGAAAACAATTAAGACTGGTAGTAAGAAGAGTCCGATAAAAACTTCTCAGACGAATACAAGAATTAAAGAAGTAAATAAAAAAAAACCGGTAATTAAGAAATTAAGTAAAAAAGTTTCCAAAGAAGGAAAAGTTCATAAAAGTGGCAGATGTATTGAAACGAAACAAATGGAAAACCAGGAAGAGGCAAGACTATCAATACCAGCCACAAATGGCCAAAAAGTGGTACCTATTGTAGCAATAAAAAACTATCTCATGAGCTTTCTTAACGGGTAAATATATCTTTACCCGTGATACCAAAGGAACCGTGTGTTACATGAGCAATTATTTTTTATGTTTGCCATACGACCTTTATTTATGTGTTCCGACATAAGAGAGAATTTCACTATTAATAAAGGAAGGGTGGACATTGCGTACATTTTTTTGAACTTTTTTTATATATGCTTTTGATACTATTTGCAAGTTCCATAAGTATGTAATGAGATTTTTCCTGTTTCTCTTGGGATAATTGCTTCACAGCATAGGGTATATGTGTCCCGCGCATCTCTTGCTTCATGTTTTATTTGCATACTACCCCTTATAATAACTACAGAAGTGATACAACCAATAACCAAATCTGGTATGGTTGTTCCAGGATAGGCCACCAGTTCCTCCCTACAATCATAACGGAAAGATTTTCAAGAACGTCATTCATGAAAGAAATCCAAACTGACATAAATAATAAAATGAATACTGTTCGTTCATCATTACAGATCGTATGAAAAAGAAAATTAAACATTTCATTATCATTCTTTTACTTGGTTTGATTGCATATGGATTGGGACACGCAGGATATACGGGATATAAAAAGTTTTATCGATACAGACAGGAAAACATAGTTCTAAAAAAAATAATAAATCGATTGGAAGCAGATTCAAGAGTTGCAGAAATTCTTGTAACGGAAGTTAAAGAAGATAGTACAATGGAACAAGAAAAGACAACAATAAAATTCGTAGAATATGATGTGGGAGGGAAACCCATAAAACCGAAATATTTCACATTTTCAGGAAATATCATCCAATTTCAATCACTGGTGATACGTTTTGAGGATATGTATGTTCGTAATGATGACCTGTTTCGAGGAAAAAGTGCTTATATATTCTGGAAGGCTTTTTATTTAAATGGTGAAGACACGGAAGAGTTTGAAATAAACAGAATGTATGAAATTCCTGCCGGGTATAAGGTATCCGATAAAGAGTCAATGATTGAAAAATCATTATGGGAAAAATTTTGGCAATACGCTTTAAATCAAAAAGCAGCAAAAGAGAGAGGGATCAAAAATGTGCAGATCGAAGCTCCTGGATCGCTGTTTCTTCCGGGATATCTGTATACACTAAAAATTGAACATGATGGAGGGTTACGGATTGATGCAAATCCATTATCGAATATTTTACGAGGTGAACATATACCTTTTTAGATGATAAGATAAAATGATAAACATGTGTTTTTTTTGCCGTTCACGGATAATTCATTATATGTCTCATCTGCAAGTTCTTTCATTGAATTTTCAATTGCCAAACATTCCTTGTCTTTAAGAATGACTATTAATCACACGATTCAATGGGTATCTGACCAGTAAGTATTTTACCAGAACCTATTTTTACCACTACTTCATTCAATTCAGGAAAATTTTCCAGGAGAATTGTAGTGGCTTTGTTAGAGGCTTCGATAGTTTCTGAAAGTGAACTCCTGGTTATCGGTAGTATCGGGTACAGTATAAATGGGGAGACGTATAATAGAGTATCCTCTCCTTTCAATTAACCCAAATACCACGAAAACGATTTTAAGTTTATTGTTTATTGAAAAAATATCACTTTCGCTTTAAGAATGAAATACTTGAATCTTCATCCGTGGAACGTAGACTACAAGGAAGCTGTTGAAATACAGAAGAAGTTGAGAGAGAAAGTAACCCTGCAAAGTACACTCAAGGATCTTGACAGCATCCTGGTGGCAGGTGCGGATGTTTCTTATGATAAAGAAAATGACCGTTTTATTGCAGGCGTTGTTGTCTTTGTATTGCGAACGATGGAAAAAATAGAGGAGTCTACAGCAAGCGGCAGGGTTGTTTTCCCCTATATTCCGGGTTTACTGAGTTTTCGGGAGTCACCCATATTGATACGGGCATTTATCAGGATAAAGAGTGTTCCTAACATACTAATGCTTGATGCACAGGGAATTGCTCATCCCCGTGGGATCGGTTTAGCATCTCATATAGGACTGTTGTTCGATACACCATCGATTGGGTGTGCAAAAACCAGGCTCATTGGTGAGCATGATGAGGTAGACAACGAAGTCGGCGATAGTAAACCGCTTCTAGTAAAAGAGAGACAAGTGGGTGCTGTGCTCAGGACAAAAAAGAATGTAAAACCGGTTTTTGTATCTCCCGGCCACAAGATTGACATGATAACATCGATTCAGGTAGTCTTGAAGAGCTGTCGCGGTTACCGTCTCCCTGAACCGACAAGACAGGCTCACAATCTGGTGAGCAAAATAAAAAAGTCGTGAAAACGATTAAAAATTATTATTTTTTCACACCTAAAATCCTGTTCCTGCAAATCAAAGAAAACTTGAATTGTGGATAAGACTATGTTTTAATGGACGAGAATTGAAACTATTACAAGTTAGGCCATCCTGGCTAACTTTTCCAAAATTCCTAAAACTGTCGGCCATGTCAGTTTTTACGGACTTTTGAAATTGCGCCTTCAGCGCAAAAAATATGGGATTATTGAATTTTCTATACATCGAGTTAGTGCCTCCTGCCCGCCAGAACGCTCGTGTCGGGCTGGCGAATGGATTCATCCGGGCGGGCAACGACATACGTGTCGTTGTAGCACGCCATTTTGGATATGTGCTTGAGCACAAAAAATATAAACTATTAATATAGTTTTTTTATAGAAATTTTTACACGGTCAAGTTACAGGTGATTCAGTGTAGACTGGCTGGAACTAGGCAGTGATATCAGTACCGATAATAATTGAATTGTAAAATCTTTTCATTTTTGTGTGGTTATAAGGAGAATGATTCATGTCTTGCACATTATTTCGTAAACTAGTAGTAACCTTTGGTTTTTTTGCCGCGCTCTATACCGGTAGCGTTCATTTTCGATCTGCAGATGCTAATCCCTTAGTCTTTATGGAGACATCAAAAGGGAACATGACGATGGAACTTTTCGAGGAAGAAGCTCCCATATCGGTTAAAAATTTTTTATCGTATGTTTCTGAAGGGTTTTACGATAACCTCATATTTCACAGAGTTATACCCGGATTCATGATTCAGGGCGGTGGTCTTGATTCCGAGATGAGGCAAAAGGATAACAAGCCGCCTATTAAGAACGAGGCTTCAAATGGATATAGAAATAAAAAATGGACAATTGCCATGGCGAGAACCGGTATGGTGGATAGTGCAACTTCTCAGTTTTTCATCAACCTTGTGAACAACGACTTTCTTGATCATAAAAACAATACACCACAAGGTTTCGGATATGCCGTTTTTGGGAAAGTCATTGAAGGTATGGATGTAGTAGAAGCCATAGGTAAGGTTGAAACGGGCACTAAAAACGGATTCAGTGATGTGCCGGTAGAAACTGTCTTCATTAAGAAGATGAGTGTTTTAGAGTAAAGATGAAAAAAAAAGGAGAGAAGAGTATAAAAAGAAACAATGCATTTTTTATGGAAGTGATTGATGTCCTGGAAAAGGCATTTGTTTTGTAATTTCTATACTTTTTGAACAAACAGATTGCATGACTATTACGAAAAAGGAGACAGACTTAATGGATAATAAATATAGTATGAAAACGATACTCACAATATCGATATTTTTTGGTATGATCACTTTTATTAACAGCACCTTTGCAGATTCTCTGAGAGTTGACGTTGGAGCTACTCACGTTCCGGGCTTTAAGCGGTACTGTTTTCAGGTGATCAATGATGACCAGAATGAACCAGACCCGAAACTTCATATTGAACCTATTGCTTTGCTGACGATAAAATTTATCTCTAAGGATGCAACAGTTGCAGATCATAGATTCAGGGGTAATATTACAGGCCCAGACCTGTGGGATTCTAAAGTCACCATACTCGGTAAGGATCAGGAGATCTCCTGGACATTCGATGGGTTTTTTGGTGCAAGCACAACCAAATACACAGTCGACAAGCCGGATAAAACGATAAAACCAGGAGATCGTTCCCCGGTTTTCAGTTTTGTCGTAAACGGAGAGATATCTGTTAAGGAATTTTCGACTGGTTTTCAGGAGTCTCCGGGATCTTATAGAACCATAAGCACGACCACTAAACCCTTTGGAGATCTATTCTTAACTAATGATAACGATACCGATTTTTTAAGAGATAAAGATGGTGATGGTATTGCAGATAAATATGATGATGAAATAGATCAGACAAAATAAAAATGAATTATGCATCTTTTACGCAACGAAATCCAACATTATTGACTTTCCCTGTTGGAACACTACAACTCCTGTAGGAGCATTTTAGAGCGTACATATGGTTGATCCATGAACCTCCACGTACAACACGATATTTTCCGACCGAATACCACTCTTGGCACCACTCCCAGACATTACCCGACATATCATGGCAGCCGTACGGACTAATTCCAGAGGGATGTTCTCCTACGGGAGAAGGGGAACCTTTGGAAGAATCCAGATCGAAAACTGCAAGGCTCGCATCAGGTTTCGTATTTCCCCAAGGGTATTCTCTTCCATCTGAACCCCGGCAGGCCTTTTCCCATTCTTTCTCTTCGGGCAATCTCTTCTCAGCCCATTTCGCATAAATATTTGCATCAGGCCAACTTACACCTACAACAGGTTGAGAGGGATGATTAAATCTAGGATCTTCCCAAAAGGCGGGTGCAACATGTTTTGTTTCTTCTATAAATTTTTTGTACTGACTATTAGTTATAGGATGCTTGTCAATGTAAAAATCCTTAATCTCAACGGATTTTCTCTCATGCCACATAAAATAAAGACCAGCTGGCACGAATAGCATTTCTGAGCCATCTTTTTCATTAATAATTTCCTGTTCGTTCACCATAATTACTCATCTTAAAAGCGGATTAAGACAAATCCGTAATTTTTTATAAACCGGTCTTTCCCTCTGCATGCTATAAGAGTGTAATTATAAAATTAGTTTCCTAAAAGTAAAGGCTTAAACAAATAGATGTTCAACCTCATGGTTTCTTACATCTGCATAATAGAGACCAAATTGCCCATTATTACCCCATTTTCATTTTTTAGTCAAACTGTAAAGATCATACTCCCCACTTATATTCGATAAATTTTTTTGATTGTTGATATCCTTGGTCAAATAGGTACAATTTTTCATCTTTACTTAACGAAAACTTAGTCGGTGGAATATCTCCACAGAAGATGAGGATGGTGTCATTCCATTTTGTCCTTTTAACGCGTTCCCTTTCTACAGCATGTAACTGCATCAGGAGTAATCTTTGGATATATTTTTTGAGAGTAAAATGTTTGGGAGACGATGTCATAAACGATCTGTTTGAGATTATTCTAAATATGAGTGTTTTTCCTTGACGCTCAAACATGTCCTCCACGACACCAGACATGAGGTTGCCATCGATATATATGTGCCTGTTACCATTATGGTTAAAATGCTTGTACGCATAAACCCAAGGAATACCTATTGAGAATCTTACAGCTTTAGATACTTTCAGATCTGGAAAATTAGAACAGGAAAAAACAAAAGGTTTATTATTCAGTATATCAGTGGCAATGATAAAGGGGGGAATGCAAAAATTATCGCGAAACGTTCTGCCGTCCAACTTCTTGTCGATCCAATTCTCAAGGACTTTGCCTTCATAAAGCCCCTTACCTCTCAAAAGACTCAATATACTGAAGTCTCTGAACAGAGAACTATCAAGCTCCATAGCAATTTTTTTTATTTCAAGAGGAGATTTGCCCGTTGCGTAGAGGCTTCCCACTAAACTTCCTCCCGAAGCTACAACGATCTTACTGATATTGAGCCCTTTTTCTTCCAGGGCAGATAGTGCTCCGATAAAAGCGTGACATCGTACTCCGCCACCAAGAAGCATCAAAGTTATCGGTTCGTTGACATCATGACATGATCTTCTTTCGTCAGTGCACTTCTGTTTCTCTGGACTCATTTTTGCCAAACCATCAATGCGATACACAAAGAAGATATTTTTTCATTACCCTCTTTATAAAAATTCTTTTCTCTTAAAACATATAATTGCCAAATACATAATAATCGCACAATACATAAGGCTGTATAGCGAAGAATAAAATATATAGAGAGTCGCATATTCACTGGCAACGCTGTTTACGGCAAAGATATTCAGATTGCTGAAGTTGGGAAATATCACGTAACATACTTTTATGAAGACACTTACAGTTGCAGATGTATTGTCGCTGAACGGAAAAGCATAAGTAATTATATGTGACAGGATGAAAACAAGAAAGCAGGTAATTAAATTTGCCGTCACGTTGAGATAAATCGATAAGACCAGAGATATGGAAGTAAGCATCAGAATCTGCAGCAAGGAGAAGTAAACACCCTGTAAGCAATAATAATCTATCAAATGTGTACCGTGTAATGAATCAGCATGGTGTTCTATATTTGAAAACCCAAGGATAGTATCGAGCCAGATGAGTATTTCTAAAAATATACCCTGTGTTGCAGTCAATATAATTACTGCAGCAATGATACCGAAATATTTCCCTAAAATAATCTGCATTTTCGTAATTGGTTTAGAAAGCAAAGCCAGAATTGTTTTTCTCTTAAACTCATTTGTGATTAAGACAGATGAAGACAGAATGCCTGCCAAAAGACCGCAGACTGTTATTGTCGATATCGCCATATCCTTTATCATTCTCATTTCTTCACCGAACGCAAAGAAGGTAAACATAAACGACATAAGTATTACAAAGCAGCCGGATAAGAGCAATACATAATAAAAAGGCTGCCGGACAATCTCCTTTAAGTTGTTAATAGCTAGCGAAAAAAGCCCTTTCATCCCCGATCTCCAATAACTGTTCCACGTGAAACATAATGCCGTAAATAAGCAACGCAAACAACGCACTTCGGCAGACATAAGCGATAGCTACCGCTAAAAAATCTTTCAATGGCCGGAGAGAGCAGTCAAATTTTTCAATTCAAAAGAATCTCCTTGAATATGATCTCTTATTCTGTTACTTAATACATAATAATTTTTATTTTTCAAGATATTTTTTTTCTTCACTATTTATGGCGACTGCAGACAGCAAAAAAAAACTGGGCCTCAGCCTGCAATCTTTGTTGGGTGAAGCTATTGGTTTAGAAACAAAAGAAGGTATTGCAAAATTAAAGGTGTCTGAGATCCAAGCCAACGAATCTCAACCGCGAAAGCACTTCGGCCAAGATCAAATCGAGACACTAGCCAGTTCAATACAGGAACATGGTGTTTTGCAGCCTATCATAGTTCGATCTAAAGATAAAGGCTACTCGATAATTGCAGGAGAAAGACGTTGGAGGGCTGCGAAGCTTTTGGGTTTGGATGAAATACCGGCAATTATTAAGAAAACAGACAACTTAAAGTCTTTCGAACTCGCCCTGGTAGAGAATATACAAAGAGAAGACCTCAATCCAATAGAAAAAGCCCATGCTTACCTTGAACTGAAAAACGAATTTGGGTTGACACAAGCGCAAATTGCTGCACAGGTAGGTCAAGATCGCTCCTCTATAGCGAACACTCTTCGCCTCTTGGATCTCCCGGAAGAGATCCAGGATTTTGTTTCACGTGGAACAATCTCGATGGGCCACGCCCGTGCACTCTTAACCCTGAAAGACGAAGAGAAACAACGATCGGTATGTGAGAAGATAGTCACTCTCAATCTATCGGTTCGTGAGGTAGAACTTCTTGTATCCGGTAGAGGAGAATCGCCACATAGCTCTCCAGATTCACACAAAAATCTTGATACGTTACCTTCCCATCAGAAAAAACTGCCTCAGATAGTTGCTCTTGAGGATAGGCTCAGGGAATATCTTGGTGCTAAAATCTCGATTAAGGAGAACAAGGGAAAGGGGAAAATTGTTATTGAGTTTTCAAGTAGTCTTCAATTTGAAGAGCTTGTTGCCAAATTCAGGACTCTGGCACAATGAGGTCAGGGCTGAATGCGGAAACGTAAACGTTGAACTTTGAAGTTTTTGTCAGTTCTGGTAATTGAGGAAGAACAGGAAAGTTGCTGCATCTAACCACTTGTGTCTAAAAGTTTTATGTATTTCTCTGCACACCCCTTCGCCAGGCTTCTTATCCTGCCAATAAATCTTGTGCGTTCAGCAACACCAATAGATTTTCTGGCATCTAACAGATTGAATGTGTGTGAGCATTTTAACACATAGTCGTATGCGGGTAAGACGATCTCCTTTTCCAGTAATCGTTTGCATTCTGCCTCATACATATCAAAATGTTTTAGCAGCATCGTTGTATCGGCTTCCTTAAAACAATACTGAGAAAATTGTATTTCATCTAATCGGTGTACGTCTCCATAAGTATACCCGTCAACCCACTCTAAATCAAAAACAGACTCTTTTTCCTGAATAAACATCGCAATTCTTTCGAGACCATAGGTGAGCTCTAGTGAGATCACATCCAACTCTATGCCTCCTACCTGTTGAAAGTAGGTAAACTGGGTTATCTCCATGCCGTCCAGCCACACTTCCCATCCCAAACCTGTTGCTCCCAGGGTTGGTGATTCCCAGTCATCTTCAACAAAACGAACATCGTGTTGAACCAAATCTATTCCAAGATGCTGTAAGCTGTCAAGGTATAGAGTCTTAGGGTCTTCTGGGGAAGGTTTTATGATCACCTGAAACTGGTAGTAATGCTGCAACCTGTTCGGATTTTCTCCATATCTTCCGTCTGTTGGCCGTCTGGAAGGTTCAACATAGGCGCACTTCCAAGGTTTTTTACCAAGCACTCTTAAAAAAGTTGAAGGGTTGAAGGTTCCTGCACCGACCTCAATATCATAGGGCTGCATTATTACACATCTCTTGTCTGCCCAATAGTTTTGAAGGTTAAGGATTATTTCCTGAAAAGTCATTTTTTACGATTACGATTAGGTAAGATGGATTAAAAAGTTTGCCATTCTCCACCAGGTCACAAAAAGGATGATAGAGATTAGGGTTTTGTGTTAGAAACGAATACAGGTATCACATTCAAAACGTTTTTTCAATACTGTGTTACGGTCTTCGGGAATAGCATATTTTCTATCTGTCTAGGCGCTTTCTTTTCTACTGTCTTCCGCAATCTTCAACAGTACCCTTGACCAAGTCCAGAACGTGCGTGATTGACTTTAATACGACATCGAGGCATTCAGCGACGGCTTTCGGGCTACCGGGAAGATTAATGATTAAGGTCTCCTTGTAAATACCAGAAACTGTTCGTGATCCTAAAGCCCTGGGAGTTATCTTAAAACTTTCTGCCCTCATGGCCTCTGAAAAGCCCGGTAACTCTTTTTCTATCACGTCTCGTGTTGCTTCCGGGGTAACATCTCTCGGACTAACACCTGTACCACCAGTTGTTAAGACCAAGTTTGCGCTTTCTGCGAGGTATTTTAACCTTTCTGTTATCACTGCTCTTTCATCAGGTATAATCTCATATGCAATTATGTCGGCCTTTATCTCTTGTAATTTTTCTTTAATAACCTCCCCGCTTTTGTCTTCTCTTTCGCCTCGTGATCCCTTGTCACTTATGGTGAGAATTGCCGCTTTTATCATTTAAAACCTCTATAGTATCATTTACCCTGATTGTTCCACCCTTTAGGACCTCTGCAAACAGCCCTTCCCTTGGCATGATGCAATCGCCAACCTGATAGTAAATATTGCATCGGTCGTGGCATTCCTTGCCAATCTGTGTTATTCTCAGCAAAACATCGTTGTTTACCCTTAGCAGGCTTCCAATCGTAAGTTTAGATAGGTCAATACCTTCCGTCATTAAATTTTCGCCAAAATCGCCATCTTCAAGCTTGATACCTTTATTTTCCATAATCAGTCTGCTTTCACGAGAAAGCAGACTGATCTGGCGATGCCATGGGCCTGCGTGCGCGTCCCCTTCCAAACCGTAATTCTCAATCATCATGCATTCTCCAACGTCTTTTTTTTGGGTACCCTTTTTTTTACTTATGCAAATTGCAACAAGCTTTCCCATAGATACTGTGTGATTAAACGTAAATGAGCTATTTTTTTCAAAAAATACCTTTTAGGATCATCTATTAAAAAACGCTCTTTAGATCATCCCCCCAGTTGTTACATGGCGTAGTGTACTTTCAGATTACACCCATAATAATCATTCAATAATACAATTATACAGCTGAGGAACTTTATGTCAATTGCAAACAGGTTTGTCCAGGAATGGGAAATCTGAGATATTTAAGATGATTATTAAGAGACTTATGACTCGGAAATCTGGCAAAATACCTGTTCTCGAACAATCTGTAAAAAAATGACATCACATGGTTTAGTTCGTAGAAAAGGATTCGTTCAACATCCTCTCTCATTATAAAATATATAACAATACACTACTCAGGCAATTTCTTTGATCATCGTAATATCTGATCTCCTGCACAAAAGCTGTAACGGCCTCTAAAAGGTTTGTTCCGATCCACTTGGCGCCCCGCATAGAAAAGCTGACCATTAAATGCCTTTAGTAACAACTCACCGATGCGATCAGGTAAATAAAACAAGTGAACATGGACTGTTTTCGGAAACCCTAAATTATTATCCGGAAAGTTTGAGAGTCGGGGGAGAAATTTTAGATGTTAACTACAATTTGACTACAATTGGCAAAAAGAGTTAAATCCTGATGCCCTTAATTTGACGTAAGTACTTGAGAATAAATGGCTGGGGAACAAGGATTCGAACCTAGACTAATTGAGTCAGAGTCAATCGTGCTACCATTACACTATTCCCCAGAGTATTTTCGAGAAAATTTAATTTTTCTATTAGAGTAACTTAATCATATTGTATTTCATACAGATTTAATATCAATAGAAAATTTTTTCATGAAGTAAGATCGGAAGATTCTGAAGGTTTTTTTCCTATGTGAATAGTAACAATGCCTAATGATCTCTCGAAAATTTTCACATCTACTAAACCGCACTCTTCCATCTTTCTCTTAAGCTCCAACTTGCCCGGAAAAGCCAGTACCGAATTAGGTAAATATGAATATGCATCAAACTTGCTTTGAGATATTAGTTTCCCTATGAGAGGTAAAATCTTCTTAAAATAGAAAAAATAGATGCACCTGAAAAAGACGTTTGTTGGTTGGGAAAATTCCAGGATAATAACTTTCCCATTTGGCATAACTACCCTTTCCATCTCTTTAATCCCTGCCATTAAATCTGTAACATTTCTAATACCAAACCCTACGGCAGATATTTCAAATGTGTTATCATGGAAGGGAAGTTTTAAGGTATCAGCTTCAACAAACTTTATCTTGTCTTCCAGATGTTTTTTTTTTATTTTTGGTATACCATATCTTAACATATCGTGACAGTAATCACTGCCAATAACAAGTCCGCTGCCATTCAGTAATATTGAAAATGAGATGGCAAGGTCTCCTGTACCGGTACAAACATCGAGAATTTTCATATTTGACCTGGTGCCGCTTACTTTTACGGCAAATTTCCTCCATGATTTGTCACGGTTAAGGCTGAGAACTGAATTCAGAAAATCATAGACTCTGACTATTGAAGCAAACATGCTTTTTATGTTTTCAGCTCTTTTTTTTAAAACTTCTTCCTGAGACAATTGTTTCTTTGCAGTTATTTTTTTATCCAAATCTGAATCCCTTGTCACGAAAGTCGCTCAAACAGGCCTCGACCACATTGGAATCGTAAAGAGTTCCCTTGTTTTGTAAAATTTCATCCAGCGCCTTATCTACCCCAAGTGCAGGCCGATACGGTCGATGAAGAGTCATAGCCTCGACTACATCTGCAACACATAAAATTCTCGATTCAAGAAGCATCTCATTCCCTTTTATACCCAAGGGGTATCCGGAACCATTCACCTTTTCATGATGCTGGTATACTATTTTTGCTATCGGCCATTTAAATTCAATAGTCTTCAATATGTCATAACCAACTTGTGGGTGAGTCTGAATCATGCTCAGTTCAATCTCTGATAACGGGCCGGATTTGTTGAGAATCTCTGATGGTATACGTATTTTCCCGACATCATGAATAATTCCTGCCAGCTGAATCCCTTCTATCTGTTCATCAGTAATATCCATTTCCCGTGCTATTACACATGCAAGATCTGCCACCCTCAACTGATGACCCGCAGTGTATGGATCTCTAATTTCAACTGTCAATGCCATGGCCTGAATAGTTTCTTCCATATTTGTTCTCAACTTATCCGAACTATGTTGAAGCTCTCTATAGAGATCTTCACTAAATTTAACATTTCTGAGAATATTTCCATAAGATTCTACAGCACTTGCAACAGTATCAAGCAATTGTTCAGGATCACTACCCTTTATTACGTAGGCATGTGGCTTAAATTGCCTTCGTATATCTCTCCTGTCTTCTCTTTTCTTGGCAACGCCTGTATGGAATATTATGGGCACATAGGGATTTTTAGCCTTAATTTTTTCAAATACTTCAAGACCTGTTATATCAGGCATATTAATATCTAAAACAACAGCATTTATGTTTTTATCTAATTTTTCGATTGCCTCTTTGCCGGTTAAACAGAGTTTCACCAAATAACCCTCTTCTTCGAGTAAAACTTCGGTTGTCTTGAGAACTGACCTTTCGTCATCTACTACCATAACTGTCGGCTTTTCTTTTTCAAGATTATGGTGTCCATCATCAGTTGAAAAACCATCAGGATTGCTCATTTTCTTTCTCCTGTTTCCCGATGGCCCTGACTACAAGCCTTAATAATTCAGCCCCATCAAAAGGTTTTGATATGCAGGTAAACGCTCCTTGAGAAATTGCTTTATCTAAGTAATACTCTACATCGAGACCTGTCATCATAATTACATTTGTATCAGGGCTGATTTTTTTCAGCTCTTTGTGTGTATCAAATCCATCTATCCCGGGCATTCGAACATCAATAAACGCTACCTTAAAATCTGTTTTTTTGGCGGCTTCAATCCCCTTATAACCATCCTCAGCTATAACAACATGGTACCCTGAATACTCTAATATTCCAGCTAGGGCCATTCTCATTCCTCGTTCATCATCAATAATCAAGATATTAATTATCTCATGCATTCCTGTTTTTCTAAAGGTAATTTTATAACAAATCGTGTACCTTTACCTTCCTGACTCTCCACATCTATGGTTCCTTCGTGTTTTTGAATAATCCAGTGGCATACAGCTAAACCCATTCCTACACCATCTGGTCTTGTTGTAAACAATGGATCAAAAATCTTCTTAATCTCTTTATTAGGAATACCACATCCTGAATCAGAAAATTCTATTTCTAAATCATCATTGTTTTTCCGGGTGCATATTTGTAATTCGCCGCCATCAGTCATCGCATGACAGGCATTTTCAATTAAATTTATAAAAATTTGCCCCATTTGGTTTGCATCTATCATTACCTTCGGCAAATTAGGCTGAAATTTTTTGGATATGATTATGTTTTCTTTTATTTCCTTTGCTCTGGTTAGTGCTTCTTCAATTATTTCCGTAATATCAAATGGGATCTTTTTTAGTTTGGCAAGACTTGCGAATCCTAGGAGATCATTGATTATTTTGTTGCTTCTATCTATTTCATCATCCATTATATCAAGAAATTGGAGAACCCGTTCATCAGCTCCTGGCAATTTATTATCTGATAATTTTCTTTTTAAAAAGAAAACAGCGTTTTTTATAGCACCCAGGGGGTTTCTCAGTTCATGGCTTACTCCAGAGGCCAAGGTACCAACAGCAGCTAATTTCTCTGTTCGTATTAATCGTTCCTGGGTCTCATTAAGTTGTTCGTTTGTCTGAACCAACTCCGTATTTATCGTTGATAGCTCTCTGTTTAAATCCTTAAGCGTGTTCATAACATTTTCCTTGTCATCCATAAGACGTCTGAGGCTTTTCGTCATTTGATTAAAACGAGAAGCAAGCATTCCTATTTCATCTCCTGATCGTATCTCTACAGTTTGATCTAAATCCCCCGATGCAACCCGATCTGTTAGTTTAACCAGATTTTCAACGGGTTTTACAACACTTCTTGCAATGAAGTATGAAACCCCTATTCCCATAAACACAATAATAAATCCTAATGGTATACTGCTCGTCCACAAAACGGACTGCATTTTTTTGTCAATTCTTCTTGGTGACAGGCCAATCTGAACTATCCCTAGCAGCTTATTATCTTCATCGACATATTTTTTATCTAAACTGAAAATCTGTGCTGCAAACTCTTCTTCGGTTATTGTACGTTTTTCATGGACTGGAGCAACAAAATTATAGAACTGCTCGCCGTGATCTGTAGAGATAATATTAAAAACCGGTTCAGAGATATTTTCTGGATTGAAAAACACCGGTATACTATTTACCTCTGTTTTGATCCACTGTTCTTTTTCTTCAAGCAAAACATTATCTGGAACAAGTAATACACGCCAAAAGGCTAATTCCTGATCCCTGTCAAGCTTACGTAACCTCATAATAGGCTCATCAAAAAATGCTCTTTGAGCAACACTCATTGAATCTTTTACCTCTCCATCCTGTGCGAGTTGAACTATCAAAGAATATCCACGTTTCATTAATTCTTCTTCAAGCTGTTTCTTTATTTGTGAAGAAAAAAACCAGCAACTGGCCACACCGATAAAGATGATTAACAGGCTCGTAAACAATATAAACTTGTATCTGATACTAAAGTTATTCATTTCTGT
Source organism: Candidatus Scalindua sp. (assembly GCA_031316155.1). GTDB lineage: Bacteria > Planctomycetota > Brocadiia > Brocadiales > Scalinduaceae > SCAELEC01. The sequence continues at coordinate 126,180 of JALDRB010000004.1, read as the reverse complement.
TACTTTTTAAGTAAAAAAAATTCAGGGATAAACAACAACATGTGGTTTTTCTTGGATAGTATCTATTTTTAAGCCAAGTTTCTGGGCTGTAAGAGAATTTATGGCTAATTTAAATGTATCAGGATAAACGATACCGAGTGAATTTGAAGATGATAATTGTAATATTTTTCTGACCAGTTGAGCTGCTTGCCTTCCAATCTCGCCATAATCTGAAAACACTGCCATTAACGCCCCCGATTTAACAAATACATCTGTTGTACAGAGTAAGGGAATTTTATTCTTGAGTGTAATTGATTTTATGAGATCAAAAGACTCTTTTGTTACCACTGTTCTATCAGGCAGTATCCAGAGAGCGTCTATTTTTCCAATTAAATCATGTAATGCCTCGCCAACCATTTTTGAAGAGGTAATCTCACGCTTAATTAATTTGATTCCTGCATCTTTCATTTGCTGAACGGCATTATCAATAATGTTTCCGGTGTTAGAAGGATCATAGATTACGCCTATGTTTCTCAGTGAATCCAAAAGGGTTTGATATCCCTTTACCTGACTTTCGATAGCAATTTCATTAGAAATGCCGGTTATATTACTCTCTACAAGTTGGAATTTCTCATGATTGATTACCATACAAAAAAGGATGGGAATATCCTTTATCTCTTCCTTTGCCAAAGTTGTTGCTAAGACACCTATTGTTAATATAATATCAGGATTTTTTTTCTTGATCTTGCGAAGCATTTCCCGTCCCACCTTCATTTTGCCATTTAAATTATAAATTGCGCTAATGGTGATATGGTTGTCAACGCATTCTCTTTTAAAACCCTCCACAACATTGTTATATGCTGAAAGGTCCTGACTCTTTATTATAATAGCCGTATCTTTTGAAAATGCGTAACTTACGCCTGGAAAGAAAATTGAAAAAATGAAGAGGAAAATATAATATAGATGGGGTTTTTTAATCATGAATGGTAATTAAAAGCTATAGCGTAATTCAACGATAAAAGATCTTTCGGGTTGAGGATAATCAGTAGGAACAGTGTTTTTTGGAGACGGGTCGTCATACCCTTTATCAAAAAGATTAAATATGGAAGTCCGTACCTCAAAGTTATCAATGAAATTTTTTCCAACAAGTGTTAGATCTACTACGGTGTGAGAAGGCAGGTCTGCTCTGGTGTCTCCATCTATAGTAGGTATTGGTCCACTTTGCCTAGGCCTTGGTCCACTGATGAAGGTGTGCAGATTTGCATTTACATACTTCCAGAAACCAATATTTATTCCAAAATTTGCTTTGTGTATCGGTACATCTGCCAATCTGCTCCTTGTCCTTGTCTCTTCAGCATCTTGAAAGGTATAATTAGCATAGAAATAGTTATTATTACCAAAATCTGCTTTTAATTCTGCCTCAACACCCTTAATCCTTGCGCCTCCCGAGTTTACAAACTGTTGAGGGCGTCCTCCCGAGCCTACAACAATTCTGTCCCTTATTCGGTTATAAAAATAGTTTACATTACCCCTTATGTGCTTTGTAAAGTTGTAGCCCAATCCTATCTCAAAGGTATTTACCTTTTCCGGGTCAAGGTTGGGATTTCCTATTACGACAGGATTATTTATGAGGAATAGCTCCTGGAAAGTAGGCGCCCTGAAGGCTGTTGCAAAAAGGAGTTTCAGCTGCGCATCCTCTACGAATCTCCATATAAAGCCAATCCTTGGATTCGTTGTGCCTCCAAATCTCGGAAACTGGTCATGCCTCACACCAACAGTCAAATCAATTTCATCCGTAATATTCCATTCATCCTGTAAATACAGAGCCCATATTTGTCTGGTAACCTTTCTGGTAAAGGGAAGAGTATCGGAAAAATCCATGGGTTCAGGAAGAGGTGCAAGTGTGAGTGGGTGAAACGTGAACTCCTCAGATTTGATATCGTGCTGGTGTATCCATTCGTATTGGAAACCAAATGTCAGTTCGTTTCCCTGAAAAACATTGTAATTAATTTGATTTTCAAAACCAATTGTCCTCTCTTTAAATCTTGTACTACCTTCCATACCATCGGGATAGAAACCTATGGATGGCAAACCAGACGGGTTTAAAAAGGGACCGACAAAACCATCTGGCCGCTGCTCGAATAAAGGATCGAAGTTATACTGGTCATAATACACCTTGGGTGTAATACTTAGTTTTTCTCCCACTGGCAGTTTATAAACAAGTTCACCAAACAGGTATGTGTCTTTCAGGTTTGTATTGTCATTAAGAGCATCACCGATACCGATATAGCCTTCTCTCCTCTTTTTCATATATTTGCCTTTAATTTCAAGATTTTTATATGACAACTTGAGATTCAGGTCTGTCTTCTCTTTTTTATTCTGAGACCTGCCAGGGCTTTTTGAGAAAGATCTCGGGAAGAGAATGTCCTGATCAACCATTTCGCTAAAACCTTCAGTCTGAAGAAAATCAAAGAACCCTGAAATCTTCAGATTCCCCAGTTCTTTTCCAAATAACATATTATAATTTTGTGTATCGAAGTTTCCACCGCTTAACGTCCACTGAAAACCCTCTATATCTTCGGTGTCCTTTGTTATAACGTTTACAACGGCTAGAAATGCATTCTGTCCATGCAGGGCTGACCCAGGTCCTCGTATAATCTCTATCCTTTTTGCATTCTCAACTACCAGGTCATCAAAATTAAAAGAGGCGCCTCCCGTAAAAGGATCATTAACAGAATGCCCATCTATTAACAATTTTACTATCTCTGAGGTCTTTTTAAGGATCCCCCTGACCCCAATGTCTTTCTCACCTGTTCTGTCCATAGAAATATCAAAACCAGGTATAATTTTCAGGACATCCGTCAATGTTCTGAAACCCATCTGCTTAATCTGTTTGGCGGTAACCACACTCATTATTGCCGGTGACTTTGAAACGGTTCGGGGATTTTTTAAGGCGCTAACTACTATTTCTTCCTCGGTAAAGATTGCAAACAACTCTTCAAGACCTGTTTCTATATTCTGTTCCTGAGCACAGGAATTTCGAGAAGTGAATATCATTGAAACCAGAAAGGAGGATAAGAAAAGAGTCATCACTGCCAGTCTTTTGAAAGTGTTACAGATTTCGGTTCTCCTTATTTTTCCAGGTGAAAGAATTAAGGTTGGCGACCTACAATCATAACCAGATTGAGACTGGCAAAAAAAACACCCTTTTTGTCTGCCTCATTCAGGTTTTTGTGCCAGCGCTGCAGTTCATGATTTGTAATAACATCTGCGGTAATGGCATCCTGCTCAATCTTGTCTAGGTGGCCGATGAATCGTGCTACAGCATAATTAGTAGTATAGAGAGGTAATGTTTCAACCTGAATTTCAACAAATTTCTGCTGTTTAAACAGTCGGTAAAGTTGACGCCCTATGTATCCGTTTTTGAGACTGTGTTCAGTTTTGAATCTGACGAGTCGACGTTCAATGTCCACTTCAGAAGTATCTATTGAGAGTGTACCCCAGTCAGGATCTATGTCGAGAACCCAGCCGCCTGTTTTTGTGACACGGGCCATTTCTGTCAAGGTTTGGTCAGGCTTTTCTAAATGTTGAAACATTCTTTCACTACGACAGGAATCAAACGTGTCTGATTCAAATGGTAGTTCGTCACCATTCACCTGTTTATGTAAGACCCAGGCGTTAACGCCAGCTTGCTCTGCATAGCGGTCCGCTTCGTCAATCATAGACTTATCAAAATCAACTCCCACAACTCCTCCCTGCGGACCAACCATGTGAGCAAGTGCTACGGTATCAATTCCAGGACCACAACCGACATCAAGAACCTTTTGCCCCGGCTGAACGTGCATTAGTGAATAACTTTGCTGCTTGATTTTGTTGTTTAACGCTGCCGCTATTTGTAAGTATTTGGGATACGCCTGTGTGGCAGTTTGTAGCATATAGGGCTCCTGCAAAAATGTTAATAAAGTCTGCTGTCTGAAAACTCAATAACATAAATTGTATGAAAGAACTAAATGCTGGTTTTAGTGAAGTTAGATTATGAGACCATTATCTCTATATCTCAGGGAAAAGAATTATTTTTTACAGATAAATTTTTGCCGGAGAAGCGTTTCCACTTCGGAAGGAACAAAATTGGAAACGTTTCCTCCCAGGCTAACGGCTTCTTTAATCAGGCTGGAATCGAGAAATGAGTATTCCAGACTAGTCATGATAAAGACAGTTTCGGCATCTTTCTTTAATACCCGGTTTGTAAGCGCCCTTTGGAATTCATACTCAAAATCTGATACCGTTCTAATACCTCTCAGGATTACGTTAATGTTTTTCTCTTCCATATAATCAATCAGCATACCCTCAAAACAATCGACCTTAACATTCGACATTTCTCTTGTATACCTTGATATTAAACCCATCCGCTCCTTGAGAGTAAATATGGGATCCTTGAATGGGTTGTGACCGACAGCCACAATCAGATTGTCAAATATAACACTGCCCCGTTTCACAAGATCAAGATGGCCATAGGTTACCGGATCAAATGTACCAGGGTAAACAGCATTCTTCATCATTTCTATTGATAAAATTTATTAAAACTGAAAAAGGTTATTAACGCTTTGAGCACCGCCACGAGGTATAATATCGAAACGGGCAAAGTTATTAGCACGAACTTCATTTATGGAAAAGGTTGCGTTACCAATCCAATCATGAAAAAAACGTGAAACTACCAAGTTGGTATTCAGGTTTGAACTTTCAGCAGTTTGAGTAACAGATTGTCCATTTATGTCTAACTGTCTGGTCTTGAAATCATATTGCTCAAAGAAACCGAGCTGCCATTTTTCACTGAGGGCATATGTAGATGAAATTACCAGAGAGGAGCTGATACCTTCTATAAATCGATTCCCGACATAAAGTTGCCATTTAGGCATATTATTATAGCTAAGACCAAAATTAAAGATATCGACGCCGCCTCTATTCAGGTTAAACTCATTGTGTTCTGAGACAAGTGAAATCTTCTCATTTAATTTTAGCGCTAAATCTAATTTTATAAAATCATCCCGCTTTCTATTCAGGCCGGCATTGCCCGGAAAAAGGTTAAATTCAATGCCGACATCAAGAAAATCAACCGGTATTTCTCCCCCTGTCTCTCCTCGTTTCGTTTGGAATCTGTTGCGAACTCCCAGTGCTATTGATTGATAGGTATCCAATGCATCAACCCCGTCAAACTGATTTAAGTCTTCCGGGTCCTGGGTAACGATAGGGATAACATTAAAACGAGCTTCCGGGATAATAATATGTCTCAGCCTATTGATATTGAAAAATTTGTTATAGATACTGTACGTTCGAGAAAGCGTTGTGTTAGCTTTAAAACCAAGCGTTCCTGCTATTCGTCCGCGAGGAGCACCGTTTCCTCTATTCTCAAGAGTAACGGGGTCTATCTTGACACTTTCGCTATAACCTGTCAGGCGAGCTCCCATAAAAGGCGTAAACCTTACACCGAAGAGATGAAACGGTGCGGTCAGCATATGATCAGTGTCAAATCTGAACGTTTCCTCTGGAGCGAGCCTGCGTCTGTCTGGCTCCCTGTCAAATACCCTTTCAGCTGTTAACAAAGCTCCACGTCCGAGAAAAGCTTCCACAGCCTGGTTCGAAGGAATACCGTTAAACAATCTGCTCTGATAGGTCAATTCCGATTCGGAAGTATAATTCAGTTTTCCTTCCCACAACGGTTCTCCTATTATCCTGTATTTTAGTTCCGGCAGTGATTCGTTTTTTCTGTTAAGCCTTTTTGAATCCACGAGGGTATCGTAGGTCCTTAACTGGCGTTCAGCCAGAAATGTGATACCTTTATTATCTGAAATTTTTCTTAAATAAATGAGAGTTTCCCTGTCTTTTTCTGATTTAAACTCGAGTTCATAAAATTCCCTGAAAAAACTTCTGTCGCTAACTTGGGAGAGTTCAATGTCTGCCCTCCAATCACCCCTTAATAACTGCCGATGCCTCCACAAAATCTGTCCTCTGTCATTATCTTCGATGGGTACGCTGTTAATATCAGAAGTCGCTTTATCATTAATATAATATGCGCTTGCTAATCCAGAAACCTTTGGTTTTGTGTATTCAAAATCAAGTCCTGCCGCGGGGCCTCTCATGGATAGATAATCGGCACTGAATGTCAATTCACTCCAATCACTCATATTATTACTAGAGGTCAAACTGTATACGTCCCAATCTGTCCTGACAAATTTCCCGTATCTGGAAGCAGTCCCCGTTTCCCATTCCTTGAGCAGGGATCTATTGTTTTTTAAATCAAATGATAAAAAAGGTATATAAAATATCGGGATATTTCCGGCATAAAATGTGTCTTTTTGGGTAGAAACCATTGTCTGTTGCTGTGTCTTAAAAAGCCTGATATTTGATGACTTGAAGTGGAAATGAGGATGCCCATACGTACAGCTGGAAAATGAACCGTTTTTCACCTCATATTCTTCTTTACCCCGGTGTTTAATCTCCTCACCTCTTATGTACAACGGGATGGCAGCCTCACCGAAAGTTGTCCTCACAGTACTATTCACCAGAATTCCTTTTTCTTCTTTAACATTCTCAAAAACCTTGTCGGCTATCATTACGTCTTGTCCGCGTTTCAGAGTTACGTTTCCTTCGGCGTATATTTCCCTGAATACCTGTTTTGAGTCTTCCTCATTATCCTTCTTCTGGTCAAGATATAAAATTACATTGTCAGCGTTTATAGTTTCTCCGCTTTTTTCAATCCTGACATTTCCTGTGGCAACAATGATACGTACATCCCTCTCTATCCAGCTGTCTATATCATCTGCGAAGATTTCTACCGGTATTCCCTCAGCGGGTATACTTACAGGCGGGCCAACAGGGGTACCCCGGGGAGATTCTTTGGATGCAAATTCGCCCTTACCTTCATCTCTAATCATCTTCCCCCGCAGATAAGCCTCAATATTTTGTCCCTCTTCAAAACTTTGGATTTTGGCTTTCAAGGGGTTTATCACGATTCCGGCTGTAGTAACTAACGGTAAGAACAGGTGTTCATAATCATCCACAACTCCCTCTTGTGACAATGCAACCTTGCTATCAGAATAGACTTCCAGATATCCTTCCACGGACTGGTCAACCTTAATTTCTGTAAACCAGGCAACGAGAGAATTTGTTGTAATCCGTACTTCTCCCTGTTCTAACGCAACATTCCCTTCAGCAAAAAAGACTTTGTCTCCGTCTTCATCCCATGTTTTTATCGAATCGGCGCTTAGTGATATTGGTTGTTGTGACACATCCTTGCCTATTAATCTACCTTGTGCAAGATGGAATGTACTGAAAACCAGGAAAATAAGAAAGATTGAAAACGTAAAATGTCGCATATAAATCCAATCAAAATATTTCATCTTGTCTTGATGAAGTTACGGCTTCCGGGCCTGGTCAGCTCCGCAACATAGCCATTCGAACGGAGTCTCTTTATTTTAATGACTGTTATTCAAATCAAGATCTTTTAGTTGCTGAGATTTTGTAAAATCAAAAGAGAAGTATAAAGATGAACCTAATTAATTTTTGACATGCTTGAGTAAAAAGCTTTAACCGTCTTAATAACGTAATCTTGCTCACCGTATGTTATTTCAGGAAAGAGTGGAATTGCGAGTACTTCCTTTGCAGCTTTTTCAGCTTCCGGCATATCACCTTCCTGGTAACCTAAAAATTTGAGGCATTCCTGCAAATGTTGTGGAATTGGATAGTGAACAAAGCAATCTATTTTGTTTGCTCTGAGAAATTCTAAAAGTTCATCTCGTTCCTTTGACCTGATAACGAAGAGATGGAAGACATGTTTATTAAAGGGCATTGTCTTAGGGAGTGTTACATTTGCCTCGTCCAGTTGCTTCATGTAATAAGATGCTTTCTGTCTCCGGTTCTCATTCCACTGATCGAGATATCTCAGTTTTGTTATGAGGATGGAAGCTTGTAACGTATCCAGTCTTCCATTAATACCCAAAGAGGAGTAATAGTTTTTGGTTTTTCCACCGTGAACCCTCAACAGGTAAATCTTTTCGGCAAGCTCGTCACTATCACACGTAATCATTCCCCCGTCTCCAAAACCACCAAGGTTTTTACTTGGGAAAAAAGAAAAACAACCCAAATCACCTATCGAACCGGCTTTTCTGTTTTTATATTCAGCACCAATAGCCTGTGCCGCATCCTCTATTACCTTGAGATTATACTCTTTTGCTATTTCGGATATTGGTTCCATATCCGCACATTGACCGTATAAATGGACGGGAATAATGGCCTTTGTTTTTTTTGTAATGCGTTTTTTTATTAAGTCAGCGCTTACATTATAAGACTCAGGATCAATATCCACGAAGACAGGGGTTGCTCCGGCATTGCAAATAGAACCTGCCGTTGCAAAAAAAGTAAATGGGGTAGTAATAACCTCATCACCGCTACCGATTTCCAACGCCCTGAGTGCGAGAAACAGTGCATCGGTTCCCGAGGAAACACCTATTGCGTGTTTTGTGTTACAGTAGGAAGCCATCAGTTTTTCGAATTCTTCAACCTGCGGTCCCAAGATAAAGGATTGACTTTCGAGAACTTGTTCAATTGATGAAAGTATCTCTTCCTTAATATTACGATATTGCCGCTTTAGATCGATTAAGGGTACATGTGTTATTACGTGATTACTAATTGAAGAATCCCTCCTGTCTTGCAAGATGTTGTGCAAAGAACTACTAAAACACCAATCTTATTTCTTTCTTCGCCTTGCTCTTTTTTTCAGGATATATTTTTTCCTATTTAGCCTGTGTTTTTTCTTTCCTTCAAATCCGTTTGCCATAAAAACCTTCCTTTTTTATACGTAGAAACTAAACTCTCAGAAAACTACTTTTCTTGAAAATAATTATCTAGCCTGATATACTTACCCTTTTTGACTTCTGAATGGTTACCTCTTATTCCTTATGAGTAATCATATTTCTCTCTCGCAGGTTATAGATCAGATTCTTTCCGAATGGCCTTCCTACTTTTACCTGACTGCAAAATTTTGTGCATTGTACTCATTTGCAACTAATTTTACAAGTGATTCTTTTATAAAAATAGCCATAATCCCTTTATAATAAAAAAGCTACAAAAGTCAGGATTCATAAAACCAGAATGAAAAATCGACCTCTTATCGGAATTGTTCTCGCGTTTATCGCTGGTATATTAGCTGATAATTTTCTGAATATCGGTTTCTTCTCTGTTTTTTTAATAACGCTTACGCTTTCCATTATATCTTTCTGTTTGTTGGTATTCCAACGAAGAGAATGTGGCCTCTCACTTCTCCTGTTAACCATCCTGACAGGTATCATATATCGTCATTATGTTTTTTTCTCTTCTGAGACGAATAATATTTCACATCTCGTTGAGAACGAGAAAATTCCCGTTCGCTTGTGTGGAATTGTATTGACCAATCCTCTTGACAGATATTTTTCAAACCCTTCATTTTCTTTACCGGTAAAGCGCAAGAAAATGGTAACTTTTTTGATGCAGGCTGAGGCGGCATGGTGTACTTCACAAACAGGTTCTTATGGATACGAACGAAAGAGAGGTGTGCCTGAAAAGCGGTTTGATCAGTCAGGGGAGGAAGATTGGAAGCAGATAACGGGAATAGTTAAAGTAAATGTCTACCCGGTAGTAGATGGCAATCCAATAAGAGATAGGAAAGTCAACCCGCTCTCTAAAAACGAAAATCTTGCAGAATATCTGAAATACGGAGACAGGATAGAGCTGGTTGGCAATATCTCAGAACCGGCAATATCTCACAATCCCGGTCAGTTTAATTACAAAAAATACCTTCGGAGACAGAGACCACTCATTGGTAGTATCGTCAATGTCAGCAGTGAAAAAAACATTCGATTGCTGTCGGAAAATCATGGGGATTATTTTTTTGCTTTTATTTACCGTCTTAAGAAAAAACTAAACACGGTAATCACCATGTATATAAGAGAAGAAAGCGCCCCTCTTGTCCGGAGTATTTTACTCGGAGATCGTGAAAATGTTGATCGTAATCTTATGGAGAGCTTTTTAAAAACAGGAACAATCCATTTTCTGGCAATAAGCGGTTTACATGTCGGTATTCTTGTTGTTTCGTTGCATTGTTTTCTTAAATCTCTTAGGCTTAATACGAAACATTCAGCCGTAATTATTATCATATTTACCTTTTTGTATACTGCCATTACGGGAATGAAAACACCCATATTACGAGCAGGTATTATGGTAGCTACCTATTACGGTGCATATATTTTTCATAGAAGATGGAACCTACCCAATGGTATTGCCGCGGCAGTGCTTTTGATTCTCTTCATTAATCCCTCTGATCTGTTTAATGTCGGTTTTCAACTTTCAGTTCTTGCCATGCTCGGAATCATCTGTTTTTCAAGCAGGATCGAAAATTGTTTCTGGAGCTCGACTCTTATGATTGAAAAATTACAAGCAAAAGACGAGAGGAACGAAGCATGGTTCCTGTTCAAGAAATATTGTAGAAAAACATTTTGCGTCTCTCTTGCTGCCTGGCTTGCTGTCATGCCTCTTATTGCGTATTATTTTCATGTTGTAACACCACTGGCGGTACTATTGAATATTGTGGTTCTCCCATTCATATGGTTAATACTCGTTGGTGGTTTTCCCGTATTGTTACTGGGGATTACGTTTCCGATGCTGGTTATACCATTTGCGTCACTCGTTTCCAATGCGGAGATAGCATTGAGGCATATCATTTTACTGTTATCCGCAAACTTGAAAATTTTCCACTATACAGCAGGGACATCTTGGATATGGGTTCTCATCTATTACTTGCTGGCTCTGTTTTTTGTACTGAGGAAGAGTTTTCGAATTAAGAGAGAGCATATGGTAATTGCGGCACTTGTTGTATCAAATATATTCATCTTTTCAGGTTTCTTTGTTAGCCAGAGAGATTTATTAAAGATGACGTTTTTTGATGTGAACCATGGGACTTCAATCTTTATACAGTTTCCCAATGGCAAAAATATGCTATTTGATGCTGGTACCTGGAGCAAGTATGATGTCGGAGAATCTATTGTCGCTCCCTTTTTGTGGAAGGAGGAAGTAAAAAAAATAGATACAATAGTTCTTTCACATGAACATGACGACCATTGTAATGGGATACCGTCTCTCATCGAGAGATTTGGGATAGACAATGTCTTTGTTCATAAAATTTTGTTACACTCAGGTGAGAAAAAAGAGTTGGTGAAACTGATTGCGGAGAAGAAGATACCTATGAATTTATTAGCAAATGGCTTAATAATTAAGGGATACGAACCAGCAAAAATAACAGTTCTTAACCCACCAGACACAGATTCGATAAGGCACGATCGCTTTTTTCGTTAATAGCCTGTCGGCAAACGATACATCAACTGTTTTACTGATTGAGTATTTGGAGTATAAAATATTGTTGTGTGCCGATGTAGGCAAATCTGGAATCAAGCTCCTTTTGTCCAACGTTGATAATCTCACTGCGGCCTCGACTACAGGTTTTTCGGTTGACATTATCCAGGTTCCACATCATGGAGGTTTTATTGAGAATGCAGAAGATTTGATTCGGCGGATGAGGCCAAAATATGCTATAGTGAGTGGGAGTAAAAGCATTGCTTCTCAATCAACAATTGAAGCTTATCAGAAAGCCGGTACAAATGTGTTTAAGACGTATGAGGATGGGGCGATATCATTCACGGTAAGCAGGGAAGGTATAACCGTTTCAAAATTTCATAATGATTAAGTCAGGATTGTACTAAAACCGATTTGGTTTTCGGTTTTACTGGAAACCAAATCTTGGTTGCATTTATAATCGCTCAATTTTATCTCGGATTTTATCCGAAAATCATTATGAGATGAGTATAATAATTTCTGCCCGAAAACAATTTCCGGAATTTATCTATTCTCGAACTGCCTGTTAAATTATTTATTTTGACAGGATAACAGGATAGACAAGTTCTGAATCCTGTTTATCTTGTAAATCTGTCTAAAAAAAGGCTTAAAGTGGAATTTCCTATACAATTAAAGTGTAGCCGGTATCGCATCTGCCTTAATCCTGTGGAGGAATAATGGTGAGTGTTAGAATTGTGAGGATTCACGTAATCAGGTTTCTACCCATTACATTGCGAACCATGACATGGATGTTCATGATATTGATCTCCCTGTTTTGCTTTCATCAACCATCTTTGGTTTTTTCTGCGTCCAAAGGTGAAGGGTTTCGTACATACTGGTATGACAAGGGTGCAGAAATCACCCGTTTTGAGCTTGAACAGGTACGATACGGAGAAATACACTCCGGCCATGCACTCTTGATATTTGTTACCGAACCATTTCTTCCTGATATTCAGGTAAAGGCTGATTCTGCTTTGTCTCAACAAAAAAGCATACCTGTTTTAAAGCTTAACTTCATAAAACGATTTAATACAGGTATCTATGATTATTCCCTGATGATGTCCGTTTTTACGCCTCTCAATGCTGAACATAATCCGTTGTTCAATAAGACGCTTAAGGTTTTCACAACGAGGCAGGATTGGTGCGGACAAGTCTCTCTCCAGTACAATCTTGGAGACAATTTTTACAAGGTACGGCAAAACTCTTATTTTGAAAAAGAGGGTGACAGATCTTTAAATGTGCCTGCCACATTCCTTGAAGACGGAATATGGACGTGTATCCGTATCTCCCCCGAGTCGCTTCCGCAAGGTGAAATCAAAATGATTCCGGGAAGTTTCTTTACCACATTACACATGATTAGTGTCGGTGCGGAAAAAGTCATTGCTGAGCTATCAAATGGAGTGGACGATAACAGGGCTGTCTCGAAATATACCCTAACATACCCGTCTTTAAAAAGAACTCTCTCTATCAGTTTCAGCCGATATTTCCCCTATGATATTTTGTCCTGGCAGGAGACCTTCAGACATGGTAACGGAAAAGACGCTAAGGTATTGACAGCCCGAGCATGGCAAACAAATAAACTCATGACTGATTACTGGAATAAAAATAGTGTCGAAAATACAAAACTGAGAAAAGAACTGGGTTTAATGGAGTAGAGATGCCTGGCCATAAACCTCTACTCCATTAAACTCGGTAATTAACTGTGGTGAAGATTTCATTTCTTCAGGAAACACCACCTCCTGTTCTATAGGGTTCCAAATCAAGGGTCACCCATTTGTAACCGCGCTTTTTCCCTTCAGTAACAAGGTTTTTACGGTGTTTCAACACCGTCTGCAACTCTTCAGAAGCTGCTTCAATTCTTAAAAATAGATCTTTTGATTCCTGGCAAAGGCGAACACGAAAAACCTTTACACCTGCCACCTTCAGTATTGTCTCCATAGCTTCAATATCATTTAAGCGCTTTTCTGTAATCGAAATGCCCGTCATAACTCGTGAGCTTAGACAGGGGCTTGCAGGTTTCTCCGCAATATCTAAGTTGTTAACACGAAGCACATTTCGAATATCGTCTTTCGTAAAACCCGCATCAGCAAGCGGGGAGCTCACATTATTTTCGAGTGCAGCTCTGTGACCCGGACGAATATCTTTTCCATCGGTAAAGTTGTAACCGTACACAACCCATTTATATTCATCTTTCTGTGCAATTGCGTCGGTAATACCAAACAGTTCAGTCTTACAATAATAGCATCTGTCGGAATCATTCCGAATGTATTCTTCGTCGAAGATCTCTTCGCTCTTTTCTATCTTATGATTTACGTTCAATTTTTTTGCAAATTTTAGAGCGTCATCTAATTCAGATCGTGACAAACTGGGGCTGTCAGTAGTAACGGCAAGCAGTTTGCCCCCCTTCTCATCTTTCACTTTTTTTGCTGCCCACAAGAGCATGGAGCTGTCAATTCCTCCGGAAAAAGCGACAATTAATCCATCAAGAAGAAAACCGCTGAGTTGTCTGAAGAGTTTTTCCAACTTGCCGTTTAGAGTCGGCCCTAATTTTTTTCTTTCATTCACCGGTAAATTTTCTTTATCCGCAACTTGATTGACATAAGACATTTTTTTTCAGACCTCCGCCAGCTTCTTTTCCGATTCTTCGACTCTTCAATCTCTAAACAAAATTTCTCAGTTCTCTTTCCAGGCTAACTTGATCATATGAGGAAATTCAATGTTGCCGATATTGTTGGCGGGTAAGAAACCCAACCGGCTGACTCGGTCAGACGGATAAGCACCAAATAATAAATTCCAAATAACAAACAAATCATAATAAACAAACACAAAATTCCAAACAGACTGGTTTTGATCATTTCTGTCTGCCGACAGGCAGGGGGACATTGGATTTTGTAATTTGTTTGTTGTTTGTGATTTGAGGTTTGTAATTTTTTAACCCCTGTTTGGTTCTGGTTCGTCCAAGTTACGCATAATAAAGACGCAAGAATTTTGCCGAAGGCATAACTCGAGATTGATGCATCAGCCAGTAATAGAATCATCGCTATCAAAAATAATTTTTTAAGTCGGATCGGGACGTTCTGTGCATGGCTTGACTCCGGGCCCAGGTAGTGGCGCCTTATTATTGCCACCGTTAACTTCTCCTTCGATCAAGGTTTCAACGTTAGGATAGGGATATATAGTTTCTGCTTTATTTTGCATTAAGCCTCCGGTATCCGCAGTAGGCCCATAGGTGCTATAGATTTCCCTTCCCACTATTCGAAGTAGCATTGTCAGTTGTCCGCGATGATGAGCGGTATGGGCAATCCTCCTCGTGACAACCCAGGCTCGTGAGCGAGAAACAGTAAAGAATTTTGTCTCCTCTTCCCACCAGGTATCATCTTTTTCTCTTAAGGCTGCCAGGCGTTTTCCGGAATCCTCAGCATAACGTTTTATAAATTCCAAACGTGTTTCCTTTTCAGGGAGGGGCGGAGCGCCCACATCAATACCGAGCATATTACAAAACCACAGATTTTCTGACATACATTGATGGACCATATGTTCAAGAGCATTCCTCCCTCTTCTGTCTTTCGGGTGAGGGCGTCTGGACATATCTTCATTTTTAAACGTGCTCCAGGTACTGAGTGTTTTCATCCGTTCTGTTTCATATGTATCAATGAGAAAGGCATAACCCATTCTAATTCTCCTTTTTTTTAGATGTTCAGTAAATTACGCACTGCATTCTGTGCAGCCTCAATAGGCCACACCTGCCCATAATTTTGACTGGCAACTATAGCCCCCTCTATTAAGACATAAACCTTATCCGTATCAGCTTCTATGTTAATTTGTCTGTCACCTTCACGAGCATTTTTCAATAATGCAACCATCTGCTTTATATACAACCGTAAGTCGTCTTTATGTTTAATTGCTTCTGTTCGGATTTTACTGTTTAGCGAAGGCACCTCCGATGCGATATTTAAAAACGCACATCCCCTGAAATTGCAGGAAACCATCCACTTACGTAAAAAACTAAATACGGCAAGAATACGTTCCGCCACAGATTTATAACTTTCAACACTGTTCACGAGCCACTCCATCCAGATGACATGACGTGCCTGTAAATATGCAACACAAAGGTTTTCCTTAGAGGCAAAGTGGTTATAAAATGTGGCCTTTGCAACCTGAGACTCTGAAATTATCTGGTTGATACCCGTTGCCAGATAGCCCTGTTCATAAAAAAGACGTAGAGCAGAATCTATTATGCGGTCACGTGGTTGACTCATAGTATGATCAAACATAAAAGACCATACACCAGACAGAGTTGTCTGTCAAGGGCAAAAAGTTATTACAGACAATAGAGATTCTCATTCTCGATAAAACAGAATGCGCGTATCTCACGTGTGGGGCTTTTTTGGCCGCTTCGAGAAAGTCAGCTCTCTCTTTTGAGGAAAAATAGAACCGCTGTCCTTGTCAATCGTATAACTTCATAATTATTTATTTTGTTACACTTCCTATGAGAAGTGTAACAAAAACAATTAAAGAAATACAATTCAAGGCCTAAAAAAGTGCGGTGGAGGGTGCTTTTTAATGTTAAGGATTTTATCTGTGATTGAGCTGTAAAAATTATAATAGCCCTCCAAAGACAAGGAAGGTGTTTGTAATTTTAATGCGTCTTCCTGCAACCGAGCTCAATTACTGATAAAATCCAGTTGTGCGGAAATAGGGTTTTCTGTAACATGGGATCGGGAAATTTGAAACAGAATGGACATTAATGTTTCAGAACAGTTTGTGGGATTGCAAATTATAGGTGAAAATTTAACAAGGACCGAACTAATTATCTGGTATTATATAACCAGGAGTATCAACCCACCGGCAACCAGCGTCATATCTATCAGCAGAAAGCAAAGTAGTTTTATTCAGTTTTTTCATTTGGGTGTTTTTATAGTGTAAGTACCAGATCATAGTGTATAACCCAGCAACGGCATTGATAGTGTTCTCAAGATTTGCATCCTTGAAATAGATATCTCTTTTATGTTTGACATCGTTGTATACTTTCCACCAGGGCGGGTTGCCATTGTCTTTCCAAGTCTCCCACGGGATCAATTGAATTTCGTATTGTGGGACGTCGATTATCATGGTGTGAAATTTTGGATACTTAGTCGTAATAACATTTCGATAGTCATTGATATCTTTGCGACGCTTTGAATCATCTATTTCCTTACATAAAAGTTTAGCTACAACATCGATTTCAGAACCTGCGGCAAGCAGAAGACGGACGAATTCGATTGAAAAAGTATTAAAATTCGCTGAACTAATTTCAACATACCTTGAAACCTCTTTGAGGTCAGAGTCTAAGGTTATGAGGTATTGCCAGTGAGGGCAAATCATATCTCTCCTTTCTCGCTCGCTCATTATGCGAAGCATAACAAGAAGATAACCAGTTTCTAAATAAAGCAGCTATTGCAAAGACATCTAAATAAACCTGTATTTCTAAAAACAATACAACACACCCTTATCATACAATAACAATCAGGGTATTATATAAAATAAGAAATGATACGCCATAATAAAAAACATCAATGTGATTGAGAAAATAACAGACATGATTGTCAGAATTTGATGTGAAACAGAGTGGCCAATTTAATTAGCGTGCCACACGTACTTCGGCTTTGTCATATGTAACCCCGAAACGCTCTTTATGGTTGGGAAATAAATCACACATAAAATAAGTATCTCGGAAGTTATTAAAAACATTACGATCTTGACTCTTTAAGAGTTGTTTAAATTGTTCAGTGTTTAGTAAAGAAATTCCCTGTTGTCTTTCCGTAAGTTTGTACATTTTGTTAGCTCGTTCTTTAAGCTTATCGGGAGAGCAATAGTTTTTCTTGTATCCTTTCCAGACTTCGTAAAAAAAATCTTCTACAGTTGTTCGGAAATAAACATTCTTAGGGACTTTACGATTTAAAACTTCTAAGGCCTTAGAAGTTGATAACGTATAGAAAAATGTTTTGTAGAATGCGCCAAAATCATCCTCAACCTGTCCAGCGGTAAGTGCCTGTGTCGGGCCAATTAAGCCCCAGACAGGTGCTCGGTCTGTAATACTTATTGCCTTCGCAAATGTGCCCCCATGACATGAGGCAAGAATTAACATGAGGTTAAGTTTCATTGTTGTATTTAGTGGAACAAGAACATCAATAAGACGTGACCATGAGAGTTGGCTATTATTTGCCAGTTGAATACCATCTTTGCATCCATGAGCATCAATATGTATCAAAGGAAGTACTCCATTTTGCTGCACATAATTATTGAGTTGGTTAATACACCCAAAAAGATCTTTTTCTGTTTCTACTCGGCTGTATGTAATTCCTGGTGCAGGAGTTTTCGAAACAGCAATTACAGAAAGATCTTCATAGAGTCGTCGAGCAGAGTTCAACTCACCTCTCGGAATTGAGTCCAAGATTGCTACAGTATTGAATCGGTTGTTACTCATATAAAGAAAATACAACATAACATGCCTTTAACAGACGTTAACAATCAGAGTATTATATAAAATTAGAAAAAATATTACATAGTAAATTATATTACCATGTCTGAAAAAAAACTGGTGTGGTTGTTAAATTTTGAAGTGAAACACTTCAGAGAGAGTTTATCAAATCAGCTCTTGGGCTTTGAAAATCGTCGTTTTGGGCCGCGGAACCGGGAACGAAATTTAGGATTGAAAAATTTACTATCCCAACGGCGAACGCACATTGCAGCTTTAAATGAGTTCTTCAACAGAGTTATCCAGCATTGTCGGGTTAGGTTTTTGTGTATGCAGTTTTTGTCATACCCGAACTTTTTTATCGGGTATCCAGAGGCTCGTACATCCTAGATTCCCGCTAAAAGCATGCGGGAATGACTTCTTTTGGGCATTACAATAGAACATGCAAAACCTAACCGGGCACTAATAAGAGTTATCAAGATATAAGCTGTATATGTAACAATTTTAGCCATAGTACATCTTCCCCTGCCCGGCCAGGCAGGGTTTTTTAATGGTTCAATACTCATTGGCCGGCATGATAGTAAAAATGCGGGCTGTCTGGCCTGGATCAGCAGGGTTTTCACTTCCCTGTTTCAGATCAGGAACGTAGTAATCGATCTTCCAGTAGATATTTTGTCCGTTATGATCGATTGGACCAAAATCATATTCTCGATGAAATTCCAAACCTACTTTTGACAATCCTTCTCAGATAATTGGTCCTGAAACTGCCTTGTTTATCCTTGTTTAAATCCCCTCTAACGTTATGATATATTGAATAAGTTTATACTCATAATATTAATCTCAGCAGGTGGAGTACGATTAAGATTAAGTGGTTTTTAGTGGGTAATACCCACCTTACAGTATTAATAATTTGTAACTATTTACGGTACAACAAATTAAAATGGAAATTATTCAAAAAAAGAAAATCGAGTTTTACCAAGATGGTCGCGGCTGGACAATTAAGCCAATTTCCGAAGAAGAGATGGCGAGTGGCAGGATAACGAATATTCATATCGCCAGCATGAAACCTGGAGCGGTAAGAGGAAATCATTATCACCTCTATACGGCCGAAAATATCATCATCGTAGGAAGCATTTGCAGGATAACGGTACGGGATAACACAACAAAGCAAAAAGAAGAAGTAATCATAGAGAACAGTGGTGAAACCTTACTGGTATTCTCTCCATTTGTAACTCATGCAATAGAGAATATCGGAACCGAGGTTTCGTACCTGTTTTGTTATAGCAGTATGAATAAAAATTTGGGGAGTTATAATACGGTAAAGGACAAAATCGTATAGAGTTGAAAAGACAAAGAGTATTAGGCGCTTAGAGCTCCAAAGTTACCAACATGGTGTCGTTGTTTTGCCCGCCTGTACCTATTCGGGCAGGTAAGTTGTTGTTTTTTTTGTGCTTAAACTGATAATTTCAGACTAAATTACCTTAACGCAGAGGAGCGGAGTACGCAGAGCGAAAGTAGGGGTTCAAAATTTTGAACCCCTACAACAAAAATTTGTTTTTTCTCTGCGGCCTCTGGTACGCCATGAAGCATACATATATCAGTTGGTGAAATTCCAACCCGTCAATTGACCGTTCGGGCGGTAGCCAAAGGAACGGAAAGTTTCGTGGGAGGGTGTAAACAGTGATGTTTACGTTCGAGTTCCCTGTAAGCGAACAGGCAGACCGTAGCGAAAGCGAACACGCTGGCTTCGTTACGCAATTACGATTGGTGAGCCTGCCGGAGATGGCGAAATCTGTAACTGCATGTTAAAAGAAGTTTAACGGTAACAAGGCATGTGGGATCGTCGGAGTTGTGAGTGATGGTATGTCTGTTTCTCTACTTTACTGCCTCTGTGTTAAATTAAAATACTAAAGATTTAAAATGGGAGACCCTATTCGAATTATTATTGATGAATGACAACCCGCTGAAAGCAGTTTTTTTCTAAGCTTGTCTTGGGAAAAATTTAGTCTCTTAATAAAAATATTTTGACCACTTTTGGCAAAAAAAATAAAAATTCACCAGAAGCCGAGAACGCAAAAGATTCAAATTTTACAAAAGGTTTTCTTTTTCATTTGTTATACAGCTTCTTCAGCTCAATAAATACCAGAAAGATGAGAACTCTGAATACTCCTTTTTTTGTTTTTCTTTGCGCTCTTAGCTTGTGGTTAACTATTTTTATTTCCGACTCGTTCGGGTTATGTATTGTTTCCAACGAATATATAAACAAAGGACCTATATCAATTTAATTTATGCAGCTCCTTCTCAACAAAGTTCTTTATTTCCGCAGATGGCCCATTAATGGAATATACACTTGTAGCTATTCTCTCATTTGCCAGCCTGCACTTGTCACATATACGATTATAAGGACCTTCGCTCACAAACTGTTTTTCACATCTTAAACATATCCTTTTCTTTTTCGTTTTAGACTTGAACCTTCTAATCTTTTTGTGGCTACTTACCGGTTCGTTCTCTTTTCTATTACCATTAATACATTTTGATATGTTTTTCATCATTTTTCACCTCCGCATATAAAAACATGTAAATAATCGTAGAAGTTCCCGGATTTTTAACATTTTTTTTATTCAAATGGAGGTATTTATGGGAAGTATTCATGTATGAATCTGCAGAAGTCCGTTGACATTTTCTGTTGTTTTACTAGAATCGATGCTATGCGAAATGAAAAAACAGTCTTGATTATTGCGGATAGCGAAAAAGATTCTAACATGTTTTATGCCACAGGCTTTATTGCACCTGATCCATATATTTATCTTCAAAAGGGAGATGAAAAGATCATGATCGTAAATGACCTGGAAATCGATCGGGCAAAATCTCAATCAAAAATAGAAAAAGTCCTTTCTCTATCTAAATACGAAATAATTGCAAAGCGTACATCCGGTAAAACACCAAAACTGGCCGAGATAGTTGTAATGGTACTCAGAGAAAAAAACATACAGAAAATTATCGTACCAAGTAATTTCAACATCAGCCTCGCTGAAACGTTAAGAAAAAAAGGGTTCATACTGGAAATTAAGGAAGATCCATTTTTTCAATCTAGAGAGGCAAAGAGTGAACAGGAGATAGGATATCTTATTAAAACACTTCGTGAAACTGAAAAAGTCCTTGGCAAGGCAATTAATCACATAGCAAAATCGTATGTTAAAAATGGTTTTTTGTATACCAGAAATGGGCAACAGATTACTTCGGAATCAGTAAAGAAGATCATTAATGTTGAACTCATGAAAAAAGGGTATATTTCCAGGTACACGATTGTGTCGTGCGGTGAGCAGTCTTGTGAACCGCACAATGTAGGAAACGGTCCGTTAAGAGCCAATGAATCTATCATCTTTGATGTTTTTCCGAAAGATGAAGAGACTGGTTATTATGCAGATATTAGTAGAACCATCGTTAAAGGTAGCGCCTCTGCTTCAATTAAGAGCATGTACAAGGCCGTAGAATCTGCCCAGGATTTAGCATGCAAACTTGCGAAAAACGGTGCTAATGGTAATAGAATACACAGTAAGGTAGCGAACCATTTAAAGTCTCTGGGATTTAAAACAGGAAAGTCCAAGGGTAAGATGAGAGGGTTCTTTCATGGAACCGGTCACGGTATCGGATTGGATATTCACGAAACACCTCGAATTTCCAGGACAAAATATACCTTAATGACAGGTAATGTGGTTACCGTGGAACCTGGTCTCTATTATCCCGGGATTGGCGGAGTCAGACTTGAAGATACCATACTTATTACTGATAAAGGATGCATAAATATTACGAAATTTCCAAAGATACTTGAAGTATAATAATCCTGTATTATACCCAACCTGGCCAGGCCGGAACCAAACTGGGGGAATAAGTCAGCAAGTCTCAATTTACAAAACCCAAATAAATTTCAACTTACAATGTTCGAATTATCAACCCAGTTTATTTAGAGAATTTTAAATTGCGCTGTTTTCAAAAACAATATCTTCTCACGGTGAAACAATTCTTGTTGATCTCGATAGTCACCTCTGGAATGTTCATGATTTTGGTTTCCTGTAAAAAATCTGAAGAGAGAGAGGTGGCAGACGAAGCAGAGGAAATACTTTCATTTCCTGCAGAACCTGAACCGGAAGGAAAAAGTCTGGGAAAGGCCATGAAAAAAACATCCAGAGACATAAGGCGTTTATCAAGGGCCTTAGAGACCAAAGATTGGGTTGAAATAGAGATGTGGGCAGATGAGTTAAAACGTGGTATCGGTCAGAGTTGTGTTAACTTGTATATTAAAAATCATCCAGGTGTCTCAGGAGAATTTGTCATTTTAAGCGACAGGTTTTATAATGCAGCAAACAGACTTACCATCTCCTGCAACAACCATGATGACGTGGCTGCAAATAACGAGTTTGACAAGATGGTCAAGTCTTGTGATGACTGCCATGAAGGTTACAAAGTGGTTGAGAAAGATAAAGTGAAGTAAGGTACTTATCAAGAAAAATATTTTAAATTACCCACAGGTTATTCATCTTCATCGAGTTCTTCTTCATCCATCTCTTCATCGTCTGCATCTTCGGCATCACCATTTTCCGCATGGTCTTCTGCTTCTACTGCCGACTCAGTTTTCTTTCCCTTATTAAGAAGGTCACCAGCACCTATCAAGAAAGCTACTGCTGAGACACCCAGTAAAAGAAGGCAAAATAAACCACCCAACTTCCTTACAAAATCATTCATCATTAAATTGTCTAACTTTTTAAAAAGCTTTTCCATACGTATCTCCTAAATAACAAATGTAGATATGATGATCTCTCAAATGGGATGGATTATACATTTTTGCGAAGAAAATTCAAGAGATAATTCACTATTGATTTAATAATCCTCGATTACAAGCAAACCCTCTTTGAAACAGATATACTAAAACCGATTTGGTTTTCGGTTTTACTGGAAACCAAATCTTGGTTGCAGTTATACTCGCTCAATTTTATCTCGGATTTTATCCGAAAACCATTATGAGATGAGTATAGCGGCTAATTTTCCTCTTAAAAAAGATGATCCGTCAAAAGGTTACTGAGTCAATGGTAAGTTTTTTTTTGAACTTTAAGGCTACGCCAAATTTCTTACCATATTTATTGACATCTTTTTCATCAGTTTTTGGATCAGTCCTGATAATTATTCCAACACCGGAAAGTTTCACGATTTTGTTTGGATAACCGCATTCTGAAGTAGATATAGTTATTTCAAGTGGAAATGTTTTTCCCAAGGAGTAGGTTTCTCTATCATCTTTTGGTACTTCAAAATAGACACCACCTGAGCAGATATTCTTGGTCCTGACCTGAAGATCGTTTAACCTGATTTGTAATTCCTGTTTTCGTCGTTGGTCTGTGCGTCGCTCATTTTCTTTTGAAAATTTTATCATGTAATACGTCCCTGGTTACAAATTTAATTATTGATATTTTTTACAGGACATTTTGTAACAATATATTCTTACCGAGTATAAAACAGCTAAAATTCTTTCTGCTGACTTCAAAACTGAGTCGTTGGTCAGATATGAGAAAAGTTCGATAAACTTTTCTCAGTATGCACAATTTTAGTGCCATGTAACCCTAAAAAAAGGGGTTTGTTGTAAGCGGTGGAAATTCATTGCATTATGATATGTTATGTTTTTGGAAAGCCTGAAGGAGGAGAATTTTTTCAACAAATGTCAACAAATCAATACAAAAGAAGAGGATTATTTCCTTTGAGAATTTCATTTTGCGCAACGAAAACCTACTCCTATATTACCGAGCATTGGAACCATAGCCTTTCTTGCAGTACATCGAAATAAAATACCTGTTCTGGCGAATCTGGAGCCGCCCCGAACAATCTTTTTCGTTCCTTTCTCAGGGCCTTTCGGATTGTTCTTTGGGCTTACGGTATAATAAAACATATCTGCCCAGTCAGCGCACCATTCCCCAACACTACCAGCCATATCATAGCAACCAAACGGGCTCTTTCCTTCCTCAAAACTTCCAACGGGCTTAGATTCGCCAATATTACATTTTTCGGGATTCCACGTGTTACCCCATGGCCATTTTCTTTCATCTGTTCCTCTTGCTGCCTTTTCCCATTCTGCCTCTGTTGGCAACCTTTTTCCTGCCCATTTTGCATACGCATAAGCATCATACCAATCAATTCTGATTACGGGAAATTCGGGACTATTGAAATAATCATCTGTCCAATTTACAGGAATATGGTCTTTGTTCTCCGGCTCATCTTCATGACACTTGCTATGGTCTGAAGAGGTCTTAATATAGTCTAAAAACTCATAGTATTGGGCATTGGTCACCTCATATCTGTCTATGTAATAAGCATCCAGGTAAACCTCATGACTTGGCCGTTGTTCTCCTTTTATATCATTAATACCCATTACAAAGGGGCCTGTGGGAATGAAGACCATATCACATTTTTCTTTAATTCTCGGTAAAGCTTCCTTCATAACCGTATCTCTTTTTGCTTGAGCATCTACCAGTTTGTTTTTTCCATCAATAATTGACTGCAACACTGACATTTTTACCAGAACCTTGTCTCTGTCGTCTGCTTCAGGTTGCAAAATGCAGTAGTTCCTGAAATGTTCTATTGCTTTTTCTGGTGCTCCAATCTTTCCGTAAAGCCAACCCACATTATACTGAAGTGCAGGCATGTCGGGATATAAGGCCACAGCTTTTTCATACTCTTCCAGTGCCTTATCGTATTTTTCTTCGTCTGAAAACGTATTGCCTCTTTTGAAATGTTTCAAGGCCTCTGTTTTATTCTGAAGAAGTTTTTGTTCGTTGGCAATTGTCTCTTCCGGGGTTAAAAGTTTTCCACCATCTTCTCTGCAAAATTCCTCACCAGGTACACCTCTCTTTTTGCAGAGAGAGCAAATGGGAAGGCTCTGTGTTTCTATTAATTCGCTCCCGTCTTTTCCGCAAAACTTGATATCATTAGCGTATATTGTCCCGCACTTGGGACATTTATTGCTTGCTTCATTATTGAGTTGTTCACCTGTAACCATTGCGGCTGTTGTGAGAAGTATCAAACTCAATATCAGAACCGATTTAAACCGAATCATCTTTCTGTAAATCATCTAAAATTTCCTTTACCTTGTTAATTTGCCCGAGCAACTCCATCTCTTTATCCTTTTCTGCGTTAACAATAGAAACAGGGGCATTTTTTATAAAATTTTCATTAAAAAGCTTTTTTCTCACGATATCCAGGTGTGATTCGAGCTTTTTTATATGGTTCAATTGTCTTTTTTTCTCCTCCCTCAGGTCGATGAGCCCTTTTAATGAAACAAATATTTGTATGTTATCTACTACTTCGCTGGCAGCAGAAACGGGTTTTTTCATGTTAACTCCCACTTCTACTGTATCAATATTTGCCATTCGAGATAAAAATGCATGATGGTTATCAAGTTTCTCCTTTGTTTCTTTGTCATGCACAGAAATCAAAACTTTTAATGCTTGTTTTAAAGGAATATCCATGGCACGTCTGATATTTCTAACAGCTCTTACCGCGTTTTGAAGCAATGACATTATTTCGTTAACCGTATACCTATTTGCACCTTCTGATAGAGATACAGAGTCGCGAACATTGATTGATACATTTGGCTCAGGCCATGAACAGATCATCAGGCTTTTATTAACCATGGATTCCGGAGAGATCAATCTGTTATTTTCTATCAGACTTTTTAAACTTTGCCATATTTCTTCGGTAAAAAAGGGTGCAAAAGGATGTAAAAACCGCAGGATGTTATCGAGCACATGCGTCAAAATTTTCAGTGCCACGACCCTGCTTTTCGCATCGGCTGAATCATACAACCTGGGTTTTACGATCTCCAGATACCAGTCACAAAACTCATTCCAGATAAATTCGTAAAGACTCTTTATGGTCTCATTAAACCGGTATTTTTTCAATGCATTCGTACTTGCTTCCGTAACAACAGATAAGCGGTTGAGGATCCAGACATCCTCAAACTCGTAATCATCCTCTTCAATTTGAACCGCTAAAAATTTACCCGAGGTAAGATTCATCATTACAAATCTGGCCGCATTCCATACCTTATTGATAAAGTTCCGTCCCATTTCAAACCTGTTTTCATGAAGTTTGATGTCTTGCCCCTCAACCGTTAGCATGATAATGGAGGTTCTCAACGCATCCGCACCGTATTGGTCTATCATCACTAAAGGATCAATTCCGTTGCCTAAAGACTTACTCATTTTCCTTCCCAGGTCATCAAGGATAGTGCCATGAATATATACATGGTGAAACGGAACATCACTTTTGAGTTCCAGCCCCATCATTACCATCCTTGCTACCCAGAAGTATATGATCCCTCTATCGGTTACGAGGGTGGATGTTGGATAGTAATAGTCTAATTCTTTCGTTTCATCAGGCCATCCCATTGTAGAGAAAGGCCATAGTGCAGAACTAAACCACGTGTCCAGGACGTCTTCATCTTGCACGAGCTCACTGTTTCCGCATTTTAAACACGTGTCCGGCTTCTCGGTGCTGATTGCTGTTTCTCCACAGTCCTTGCAATGCCAGGCAGGTATTCTGTGACCCCACCATATCTGCCTTGAAATACACCAGTCTCTGACATTTTCTAACCAGCTTAAATAGACCTTCGTCCAGCGTTCAGGATAAAACGTAACAAGTCCTTTGTCTTGGGCTTCAATTGCAGCTTTTGCTAATGGTTTCATTTTGATAAACCACTGGCTGGAAAGATATGGTTCGATGACAGTTCTACAGCGGTAGCAATGTCCTACAGAGTGAGAATACGGTTCCACCTTCACAATATGTTTCTCCTCTTTCAGTTCTTCAACTAATGCCTCTCTGCACTCAAACCTATCCATCCCCTTATAATCCATCACATCGCCGGTCATGGTTCCATCTTCGTTCATGATCAAGATTGATTCCAGTTTGTGCCTCCTGCCGATTTCAAAATCATTTTGATCATGTGCGGGAGTAATCTTTACCGCCCCCGTGCCAAATGCCGGATCAACCGATTCATCCGCAATGATCGGGATTTCACGCCCAACTACGGGAAGGATGAGAATTTCGCCAATCATTTCCTTATATCTTTCATCATTTGGGTTTACGGCAACTGCCACGTCACCTAACATTGTCTCAGGGCGGGTTGTTGCGATATTGAAAAAAAGATGCGGGGAGTCACGGAACGGGTACCTGATAAACCAGAGATGTCCTTCGTGGTCTTCATGTTCCACTTCATCATCGGAGAGAGCCGTAAGACATCTCGGACACCAGTTAATGATATATTTCCCTTTGTAAATCAACCCTTTTCCGTGCAGTTTAACAAATGCCTCTCTTACGGCCTTTGAAAGGCCGTCATCCATGGTAAATCTTTCTCTTTCCCAATCACAGGAGCAGCCTATTTTTCTCAACTGTTTCAGAATTTCAGATCCATACTCATTTTTCCACTTCCAAACTTTCTCTATAAACTTTTCCCGTCCAATTTCTTCTCGACTCAAACCGCTTTTTAACAATTCTCTTTCAACAACATTCTGGGTGGCTATGCCTGCATGGTCAGTTCCCGGCATCCATAACGTATTGTAACCCTGCATACGTCTCCATCTTATAAGTATATCCTGTAAAATGGTGTTTAATGCGTGTCCCATATGGAGTACACCGGTAACGTTTGGGGGGGGGATGACTATACTGTACGGATTCTTCTTGACGTTGGGCTCACTGTGAAAAAAACCGCTCTTTTCCCAGAAATCATACCATTTATCTTCGATCTCTTTCGGGTTATATTTTGTTGGCAATTCCATTTTCTTTAACAACAGTAATTTTGAAATTTGGTATTTTGTAAGTTTATTACATGTTAATGATTTTATATTCTACGCTTCACGTATCTCTTCGTCCTTTAAAAGCTTATACTCAAAACTATCAACAAGCGCCTGCCAGCTTGCCTCAATGATGTTTTCTGAGACACCGATCGTACCCCAGATATCTTTATCATCATGTGTTTCGATAATGACCTTTACTTTCGCAGCAGTTGCATCCTTTTGGCTGATTACCCTCACTTTATAATCCATGAGCTTCATATTTCGTATAGAAGGGAAAAATTTTTCCAGCGCCCTTCTGAGTGCGCCGTCCAGGGCGTTTACGGGGCCGTCACCATCGCTAACGGTTAGTTCTTCTATACCATCAACCCTTATCTTAACCGTTGCCCGGGTGATTGATTTCCCGTCCTTTCCTTTTTCTACAATGACTCTGAAATCTTCAAGATCAAAAAAACCCTTGTGCTTCCCTAAGATCTTTTTAACCAGGAGGTCAAATGATCCCTCAGCCGATTCGAAATGATAGCCCTGGTTTTCAAGATCCTGAACCT
Source organism: Candidatus Scalindua sp. (assembly GCA_031316155.1). GTDB lineage: Bacteria > Planctomycetota > Brocadiia > Brocadiales > Scalinduaceae > SCAELEC01. The sequence continues at coordinate 97,945 of JALDRB010000004.1, read as the reverse complement.
TTTTGAGAATTTTTTTCATTAATTTAGGATTGTGTTCAATGTTGTACTTTTCAACCTTTGCCAGAATATTTGAACTACCGGAAAGTTCTGATATTAATATCTTTCTCGCGTTACCAACGGATTCTGGTGCTATATGTTCATAGGTATTCTTGTTTTTCTGTATTGCATTTACATGCAAACCTCCTTTATGTGCAAAGGCGCTCGAACCAACGAATGGTTGGTTCATCCTGGAGGCAAAATTAGCAACCTCATAAACATACCTTGATATCTCGGTTAATTTTTTTAGGCCCGAATCGCGAAGACAGGAAAACTTTCCCTTTAATACGAGGTTGGGAATTAACGAACAGAGATCGGCATTGCCACATCGTTCACCAAATCCATTTATGGTTCCCTGGACATGACGGATCCCATTGCCAACAGCTGAAATAGCGTTTGCCACGGCAAGATCACAATCGTTGTGTGTGTGAATACCCAAGGGAACTTTGATTCTATCAAATACGATTTTCGTGATTGTTATCACTTCGTGCGGCATACAACCACCGTTTGTATCGCAAAGCACTATCGTATCAGCACCTGATTCCTGTGCAACTTTTAAAACTTTTATGGCATATTTATGATTACCTTTATAGCCATCAAAAAAATGTTCTGCATCGACAATTACCTCTTTTTCTTTGGATTTTAAGTACTTTACTGAATCGGAAACCATTCTTAAATTATCATCCAAAGATACTTTGAGTACGTCTGTAACGTGAAAATCCCAACTTTTTGCAACAATGGTTATGGTAGGAGCATCAGAAAAAAGCAATGCCCTTAATCCGCGGTCTTCGGAAGCCTTCTTGTCAACTCGCTTTGTGCTGCCAAAAGCAGTTATTGTGGCATTTTTTAAGGTTAAATTCCTGATTTCCTTGAAAAAACTCTTATCTTTGGGGTTTGATAAAGGATACCCTCCTTCGATGTAATCGACACCGAGGTCGTCCAGCTTCATGGCTATTCCTAATTTGTCCTGCAAAGAGAAAGAGATCCCCTCTGCCTGACTGCCATCACGTAATGTTGTATCATAAATTATTATTTTCTCACGAGTCTTCATGTATCTCTAGATTTAAAAATCTCTTTGCAACGTGCGGATTATGATAAATTAAAAAATGGATAGAAAGTACTCCAGATTGTGAAACTTGTTTACAAAGTAATGATAAAGCTACTTGCGAGTAAAAGCAATTAAAAATGTACTAAAATATTTTTGTATTTCAATTTATATGAAATAAGGGTAAAATCATACTAATTTTGAATATAATTATTTAACTTATATGAGGGAATGAGATGGAAAGTACACAAGAAAAGAACTCGGGCCATCCTAACATGGACGAAGGAACAATAAAGGATGTTTATGCAAAGATAAAAGACCAGGATCATGCAAAGGCCTCTCACCAATATATGAAAAATGTACAAAATCAGCTGCGCCTGGTATTCTGGGAAACAACTGCCGGTTGCAATTTGGAATGTATACATTGCAGAAGGTTGGATGTAAGTACTCAATTGGCAAAAGATGATTTGACAACGCAAGAATCTTATGAATTCATTGACGCGCTGGTCGAAGCTGGCAAGCCAATTCTTGTTTTAAGCGGCGGGGAGCCGCTCTTTCGCCCTGACATATTTGATATTGCGAAATATGCTGTAAAAAAAGGTTTAACGGTGGCTTTGGCTACAAACGGTACATTGGTTGATGAGGCTATGGCAAAAAAAATTGTTGACGCCGGGGTGTCCAGGGTTTCAATCAGTTTAGACGGAGCGGATGCCGAAACCCATGACAGTTTTAGAAAACTGAAGGGTTCTTTTGAGAGTGCTATTCAAGGTTTCAATCATCTGAAAAACGCAGGCATGAGTATGCAAGTCAACTGCACAATAGCGAAACACAACGAAAATCAACTTCATGATCTCTATAACCTTGCCGTAAATCTTGGTGCGGTAGCCATTCACATATTTATGCTTGTGCCGGTTGGATGCGGTGTTGAAATAGCCGATGATCAGATGCTGGAACCTGAAAAATATGAATACATCCTTAATGAGTTCTATGATTTATCAAAAGATGCGAAAATACAGACGAAGGCCACCTGTTCTCCTCACTATTTCAGGATAATGCGGCAACGGGCCAAAGAAGAGGGTATAACTATTACCCCGAAAACACACGGGATGGCAGCTATGACAAAGGGGTGCCTGGCAGGAACGGGTGTCTGTTTTGTTTCACACAAGGGTGAAGTATTCCCATGTGGTTACTTACCGGTAAATGCCGGACACGTCAAAAAACAACCATTTAAAGAAATATGGAAGGATTCTCCCGTTTTCATGAAATTGAGAAATACGGATCTGTTGGGTGGGAAATGCGGAGAATGCGAATATAAAAAGGTTTGCGAGGGATGCAGGGCCCGTGCATTTTATGATACGGGAGATTACATGGCGGAAGAACCGTACTGTATATATAAACCGAAGCTCATGAGCAAAAGTTAATTTTCTTATTTCAAGTAAATGATCTGATGTTTCGGTTTACTATTATTAAATGGAATTCGTCAAACAAGAAGATGTTGGAATTAAATATCTGAGATAAGGGGTCAGAACCATGCGTAAATATCCAAAACTACTTTTTCTCTTACTCGTCTGTCTGGTATCCTCATTGATGTTTCTAGCAAAAACAGTTCAAGCCGAACAGGAACAGAGTATCCGTGAACCTGTCGTAGCCGGAAGGTTTTATGCTGGCACTGCAGGTGAACTCAGAAGACAGGTAAATGATCTCTTGAATAAGGCGCCTACCAAGAGCGTTAACAGCAAACCAATAGCCATAATCTCACCGCATGCGGGATACCAGTATTCAGGGGCAGTTGCAGCTTATGGGTATCAAGCTATTAAGGGCTACAACTATAAAAGAGTAATCGTAATTGCACCCAGCCATTATTCAAGATATATAGGAGCCTCAATACTTGATGTAACTCACTATAAAACACCATTAGGGTTAATAAAACTGGACCAGGGTGTATGCAACAACCTTATCAATAATCCACCAATGATCGGAACATTTAGAAATGCACACCTCAGAGAGCACTCCCTTGAAACACAACTGCCTTTCTTACAGGAAACCCTCAGCAGTTTCAAGCTTGTCCCCATACTTGTAAGCAAGCTCAATAACGAAACAATAGATTTTCTTGCAGAGAAAATCAAACCATTTATCAACGAGGATACCCTAATCGTTGTAAGTTCCGATTTTACTCATTATGGCCCCTCTTATGACTATGTTCCGAAATTCAATGATGGTACTATTGAGGAAAATATTAAGAAACTTGACTATGGAGCGTTTGAACGTATTCTCGCACGGGATCTTAACGGTTTGATCAGATACAAGCAGGCTACCAGGATGACAGCTTGCGGGCTTATGCCAATTGCATTGCTGTTAAAACTCTTACCCGGTGATGCAGAAGGGAAGGTACTCCATTACGATACATCCGGCAATCAAATCGGGAATTTTGAGAATTCAGTAAGTTATGCTTCAATCGTATTTACCAGAGGAGTGAAGAGTCCATAAGTTATTGAAGAAAACCAGAGGTTGACTGAAAATGTGCAGCCATCTCTTCTTAAGGTTGGAACTGGGAAGAAACCCTTTGACATCTCTGTAATAAAACCGGATTACCAGTATTTGTCTGGCAAGATGACAGCATGGAGCTCTTTGTCTTTGCGGCGGATGTATTCCTCGATAATAGCACTTATTAACACGTCTGAAGAAACACTTTCAAGTCAGACCAACCCGACTAACTTTTCCAAAATTCCTCTTTTAATTAATACGAAGAACCCTTGGTCGCATGAATAATGAAGAAAAGAAGTTATTATTAGCTATCGCAAGAAAGAGTGTTGAATCTGCAATTCAAGGCACACCAGTCGATGTTACACAATTCCAATCAGGAGGTTTAGGTCTTAAACAAGAACATGGTGTATTTGTAACATTGAGAACTCAGGGGAAATTAAGAGGCTGTATTGGTAGGCTTGATTCAAATACCTCCTTAAAGGAGCTGGTTTCCGAGATGGCAGTATCAGCGGTATTAGATGACACGAGATTTGCGCACAACAGGATCCATCTTTCGGAATTAGAGGACCTCATGATTGAAATCTCTGTTTTGTCACCTTTGAAAAGGATTGAGAATCCTCTTGACTTTGAACTGGGCAAGCACGGAATTTACCTTAGGAAAGGCCATAGAAACGGTTGTTTTTTACCCCAAGTGGCTGTGGAAACAGGGTGGTCAAAAGAGGAGTTTTTATCACAATGTTGTCATGCGAAAGCGGGTTTATCTCCAGAAGCGTGGCGAGATAAAGAGATTGAAGTTTATGTGTTTACGGTTGAGATTATTTCATGATCTGTTGCCACCATGAAAAATTTCTTGCCATGTTTCTCTCTATCTCTTTTTTTTGAATTATCAACTTACTTTGATTTTAAGGTATGTGATGCCATAATTTTACGATGGACCTTGATGTATACAATAATGATGACTACTAATCCAAGAAGTAAGTATGGGTAATTGCGGCGAATAGCGTTTTTGCCATTCATTACCAGTTCGGTATAACTCATGTCACTGGAGATAGATGCAAAATAGTATCCGGTGAGCACAAGAATAGCCGACCAGATACCTGCCCCAAGAAACGTAAAAAAAATAAAACGTAAAAGTGGCATTTGAGCAAGCCCGGCAGGAATTGATATAAGCTGGCGAATAGCAGGCAGTAGGCGACAGACAAATGTTGTAATATCCCCATATCTGTTGAAAATCTCTTCAGATCGAGCAATAGTTGGAGCCGATAGAAAAAAATATTTCCCATATTTGTATAAAAAGGGGCGGCCAAGCTTCAAAGAGAGAAAATAATTTATAGAGGCTCCCAAAAGAGAACCCGTTGCTCCACAGAAAATAACAATGAGCGAATCTGTAATAGGCGATGAAAAAAACAGTTCATGCCGGTATGCAAGAAAACCTCCGGGAATCATGACAACTTCACTCGGAAAGGGAATAAATGAACTTTCTATGGTCATAAATATCAGGATAAGCAGAAAACCCCAGAAATGGGCGTGCTGTACTCCCCATTCAATATACCGGATGCAAAAATCAGTCGTTAACATAATATATGTTATTTATGGGTCACGAAAACATTTAGTTTGCTGAAAAGAAAATTCGTTATTTTTCTCTAAACAGCATATTCTCTAATACATCTAGGATGAGTTGCTGTACGACATCAATGGTACCATCTACCTCGCAACCAGCAGCATACTTATGGCCTCCTCCACCAAATTTTTTTGCAACAACATTTACATCATATCCGTTCCTGCTCCTCAGACTTACTTTGATCCGGTTGGGCCGTGACATCTCACGAAGCAGTACTCCGACCGAAACATTATCAATTGATACCGGGATATCAGCAAATTCATGTGTATCCATAGAATTGACGTTCGTTTTTTCCAACATTTTATTTGTCAGCGAGAGGGTAGCTACTTGATTTTTCAAATGCAGCTTAAGGGTGTCGAGTGCAAGCGAGTGCAATTTTATCTGATGAAAAGAGTTCGCATTGTAAATGAATTTGGAGATCTCTGAATGTTTCGCCCCGTGTTCGAGCAAGAATGCTGCTGCTTTGAGAGCCTCCGGTGTTGTGTTGCTATGGATAAATCTTCCAGTATCCGTTACGATAGCTACATATAGGGCTGTAGCTATATCCGGTGTAATTTCAATGCCCATTTCGATCAAGAGGTTCAGAATAATTTCGCCGGTAGCACATACGTCACTCGCTACCCAATTGACATTACCGAAATATTCACTGGAGATGTGGTGGTCTATATTGATAATTGTTGCGTTGTTCGAAATGATTTTCTGTGTTTTTCCAAGCCTTTCAATAGAAGGGCAGTCCAGCACAAAAACTACGTCGGCTTTCTCTTTAGGTATTTCGGGATAAACGTGTATATTGACATTCTGTGTGATAAATTCAAAAATTCGGGGAATCGGTGAGTTGTTGACTATACTAACCGATTTTCCCGTTTTTCTCAGTGCGTGATATAAGGCTACTTCTGAACCAACTGCGTCCCCATCTACCCGGATATGTGTTGTAATGAGAATCTGGTTACATTGTTTAATGATGTTTTGTATCTCGTTTACATACTTTGTCACAGTTGAAGCTTTCAACTTACGATGTTCCTTCTGCTTTCTTTGTCTGAAATCTCGTTAACCGTCGCAATTATTTGTTCAGGTATTCTATGTTTTCTTAATTAATTGTCAATTATTAATATTCTCTTTTGGTTACGCATAAGAGAAGAGACTTTCTTCGTTGCTTCTAAGCCTTTAATTTATTTATACTCACTGATTTCAACATCTCTTCTCGTGATTAATAGGGGCATTTTTTTTACACCGTATTATCGCTGGCAACGCTGTGGCAAGTTCTTACCCAAATAGCTCCTTAATCTGCAAACACCAAAATAAAGAAGCAAATATATAAGTCCGTTTCCCTAAATTCGTTCCTCTTTCATAAGCAATATCGGTCACTTTAAAATAATAGTTGAAATCTTTTTGCATTTAGTTTAAGTTTTATATTATTATTTAAATATATTATAGCATAATCTGTGTCGTTTTTCTCTTCATTTCTCTTCAGGAGAAGGAAGATTATTTTTTTTGTCCTGAATCGAGCGATTTTTACCTGTTAGGGCGTCGGGATGGTAACTTTAACCTTACTCATCACTCTTTTATTCGGTATTGTTAAAAATCCCTCAATTCAGGTTTATTCAACATTATATTTTTGATAACATTTTTTGATGCAAGGAGTATTTTATGGCAAGAGAAAACTGTGATGTAGCAGAACTCAGTTTGGTAGGCAGTGGGAAAAATGAAGACTATAAGGTAGCAGATATCAATTTAGCTGAGTGGGGAAGAAAAGAGATCGCTATTGCGGAAACTGAAATGCCGGCGTTGATGGCCTTACGGGCAAAATACAGTTCGACCAAACCGCTACACGGCGCCAAGATAATAGGTTGTATTCATATGACAATACAAACGGCTGTTTTGATTGAAACTTTGATGGCCTTAGGGGCTGAAGTTCGTTGGTCTTCGTGCAATATCTTTTCTACACAGGACCATGCTGCTGCTGCTATGGCGGCTGCTGGAATTCCGGTTTACGCCTGGAAGGGGCAAACCAACGAAGAGGGAGAATGGTGCATTGAGCAGACAATCCTAAAAGATGGGAAGCCTTGGGATGCCAATATGCTTTTGGATGATGGAGGTGATTTAACCTTAATGGTTCATGAAAAATACCCTGCTATGCTGAAACAGATACATGGAATAACCGAAGAAACCACAACGGGCGTGCATCGACTGCTGGAAATGATTGAGAAGGGAACCCTCAAAGTCCCGGCTATCAACGTGAACGACTCCATTACCAAATCCAAGAATGACAATAAGTACGGTTGTCGTCATAGCTTGAATGACGGGATTAAACGCGGAACCGATATGCTTCGTGCCGGGAAAAAAGCGCTCGTTATCGGTTATGGCGATGTTGGTAAGGGGTCAGCCCAAAGTTTGCGTCAGGAAGGGATGATCGTAAAGATTTCAGAGATTGATCCTATTTGCGCTATGCAGGCTTGTATGGATGGGTATGAAGTGGTTTCGCCTTATAAAGATGGGATAAATACGGGTAAGATTGAAGACATTAATAAAGACCTTCTTGAAAAGATAGATCTTATCGTAACCACTACGGGCAACCTGAATGTTTGTGACGCTCAAATGCTGATGACGGTAAAATCAGGAGCAGTGGTTTGTAATATTGGCCATTTCGATAATGAAATAGATACTCGGTTCTTAAGAGATAATTACGATTGGGAAGAGGTCAAACCTCAGGTGCACAAGATTTATCGCAACCGTGATCTCAACGACCATTTGATTCTATTGTCCGAAGGGCGTCTTGTTAATCTTGGTAATGCGACTGGCCATCCGTCGCGGATAATGGATGGGTCTTTTTCCAATCAGGTTCTGGCGCAGATGTTCCTCTTCAAGAAAAAATGGGCAGATACAAAAACGGAAGATATTTCTGTTACGGTTCTCCCTAAGAAACTTGACGAGGAAGTTGCAAAAGATATGGTTGAGGGATTTGGTGGCGTGATTACGCGACTTACCGAAAAACAGGCTAAATATATTAATGTGCCGATAGAAGGGCCATTTAAGTCTAAAGACTATAAGTACTAACATGCTAAAAATTTCAGATAAAGAAATCTGTTTTTTTAGACCAAACGTGAGCAAGCCGGAACCAAACAGGAGTTGATAAATTACGGCAATTTCAATTAAGGCATATATCCCCTTTTTAAAAGCTCTTGCCTCATAATCTCTAATCTTTTTTCTAGTTTGCCTACCTTTTCTAGGCTTTCTCGGTTATGTTCGGTATTTTCAACATTCCCATTTGAAGTTCTTAAACCCGTTTCATAGCCTTTCCCGGAAGAGCGTTTAACCATATAAAGTTTAAGATCTGTTTCATAATACTTATCAATCAGATCTTTGTCCGATAGTTTGTCAGGGTGTTTTAAAGAAGAACAGGCAAAAAATAAGAATGGAATTAAGATAATTATTATTGTATTTTTTGTTTTCACACTTACAATGCTATACAATATCTTAAGGAATTTCAAGCCGAAAGATTAAGTCTTTACGATCAATAAATCAAGCAGGTTTCCTGTTTCACCTAAAGAGAAATAATGGCAAGATATTCTCGTTCAATCCCTGGATTGTGAAGTATATGAACGGAAGAAGGTTTGTAAACAGCGCTGTCATCGTAAGCACCATTTGTTTTTTCAAAACAACCGTTTATTGCCGTGTAGTTTCATAATTGGAATGACAATAAGGAAAGTCGAGAATAACCAGGCAAATATAATTGAAGAATTGAAATCCTATTTGACCAAGAAATACGAAGCATGGAAATAGATTGTAAGGTTTTATTTGTGTCACCCGAAGCTGTTCCTTTTGCTAAGACAGGAGGACTGGCAGACGTATCCGGTTCACTACCAAAGTATCTCAAAAAGTTGGGGTGTGATGTAAGAATTGTTCTGCCATTCTACAGGATGGTTCGGGAACTGAGATTACCCTATGAAACTATTGTAAAGGTTCTTGAGGTTCCTTCTAAAGACGGCATACTGAAGGCGGAAATAAATCAAGTTCTCCTGGACGGAAATGTTCCCGTTTATTTCATAACGTATGATACGTTCTATGATAGGGAAAGTCTTTACGGTACTTCCAAAGGTGACTACCATGATAATGCCGAACGCTTTATTTTCTTCTGCAGAGCCGTACTCGAACTCTGTTTAAGGGTAAATTTTCAACCAGATATTATCCACTGTAACGAGTGGCAGACAGGTTTGGTCCCCGCTTACTTGAAGACATTGTATAAAAATGATCAGTTTTTTTCACAAACAGCAACAGTATATACCATACATAATATTGCCTATCAGGGGATATTTGAAAAAGAGACATTCGAAAAGACCTGTCTCCCCGAAGGTGTTTTTTGTGATACCGGCATTGAGTATTATGGAAAAATAAACTTTATGAAGGCTGGCATTATCTATTCGGATATTATTAACACCGTAAGCCGGAAGTACAGTGAAGAGATACAAACTGAGGAGTACGGTTGCGGGCTGCAAAACATTATGAAAGAGAGGGCGGATATTCTTTTTAGTGTAATAAATGGTGTTAACTATAACGAATGGAATCCTGAGACCGATACATTCATTACTGCCAATTATAATAGAAATAACACCTCCGGGAAAATGTTATGCAAACAGGATCTCCTTCTTCAATTTAAATTGCCGCTTTCTCTTATGGAACGTCCTTTATTTGGCATAATCTCACGTCTGGCAGAACAGAAAGGTATTGATTTATTGGGAGAAACTATAGACCGGTTAATGGCATTTAATGTCGGCTTTGTTCTTCTTGGTGTGGGAGAAGAGAGATACCAGAGGCTTTTTCAGAATTTTGCCTACAGGTATCCGGAAAGGATAGGCGTGCGTATAGCATATGACAATCCTTTAGCCCATAAGATTGAAGCCGGGGTTGATATCTTTTTAATGCCTTCTCGGTTTGAACCCTGTGGATTGAATCAGATTTACAGTTTACGATACGGCTCTATTCCCATAGTACGAGCAACAGGAGGACTTGATGACACGGTAAAAGATTACGAACAAGAGAATGGAGCAGGGAATGGTTTTAAGTTCACTGAATATAAAACCTCTGCATTTCTGGAAAAAATGAAAGAGGCATTGGATATATTTACAAACAAAGAAGTGTGGAGTCAGTTAATGCAAAAAGCAATGTCAGAAGATTTTTCATGGGAGATATCAGCGAAGAAATACCTGGAGCTCTATAAAAAAGCACAATCTCGTCTCCGATTACGTTGACATTTTTTTTGTTTTCCTTGTCTCTATCAATTCTGTTCGAGGGATAATCTTATCCCAAACATCACGGAAACGTTCGAATCCTGTAATGAAACTCTTATGGAGAGTTTCTGTATCGATACTTACGTTTTGAAGTTGCTCGTTACCATCGAAACCAAAACCGTCCCGCAATGGAGATAGCAGTTATCCTGATATCGATTGCAAAATTAGTTATCTTCTCCTTAATTATCTACTAAAAAAATATTAAATTAATAATAGAGCATTCGATGGCAAAACAGTTGCGTTTGTACGGCCTAAATGCTAAAAACTGGAAAGAACTTTCTATTAACAATACTATCATCAAGTAAATAGAGTGAAGGAATTAATAGTTGTTGTAGATGATGAGCCGGATATTGTTGAACTGGTCTCTGTTAACCTGGATAAGGCACTGTTTAAGGTAGAAAAGTGCAGTGATGCGGAAAGCTTTTTCAGGCTTCTTTACAAACAGACCCCAGACCTTATCATTCTGGATCTTATGCTACCGGATGCGGATGGATTTGAAATATGCAAATATCTGAAAAAAGAGGAGAGGTTTTCCTCTCTTCCTATTATTATGCTGACGGCAAAGGGTGAAGAGACTGATAAAATCCTGGGACTGGAATTTGGCGCAGATGATTATATTACGAAACCTTTCTCACCCAAAGAACTGGTTGCAAGAGTAAAATCTGTTTTAAGAAGGAGACAGAAGCCTGGAGAATCAGAGAGACTCGGTATAGGGGAGTTATTAAAAATTGATCTGGAGAGTTACCAGGTTTTTGTTGAAGGCAAAAATGTAGAGTTAACTTCTACTGAATTCAGGATAGTAAAATTACTTTTATCAAAAAAGGGCAAAGTGTTCTCAAGGTACGACATTTTAGACTATCTCTGGGGAGATGACAAAATAGTCCTGGACAGGACTATAGATGTGCATATCAGGAATTTACGGGAAAAGCTGGGCAGGGCCGGACGCTTAATCAAGAATATCAGGGGTGTAGGGTATAAACTTGAAGAATCGAGTTAGCGCATCCTGCGCAACTCTCTCAAAATTGCTACAACGACATCCATGTCGTTGCTTAACGCCATTTGAGTATGTGCTAACGCACGTATAAAATAATTTTTTTAAGCCTTCGTTGACAGTTATTTCGTATTCAAACATTTTGTAACGGTTTGATATGTTCTCAGAATTATTCATACTCCTAATTCTCCTGCTGCGGCATTCTGCCGGTATGTTACGCCATCAGTTATACCCGGTTCTTTCTGTAGTTCAAGAATTGTAGTACGTGTCAGGTTTGCCCTTTTCTCTTTCTCAAGAAATAAAAAGGTAGGCAGAGCATCATTCCTGCAAGTGTTGCCACAATCACGACTATCTTTACCTGGCACAAAAGCCAGAAACATGTCATAAGGGCTACGGATGGAATGATGTAACCACCAGGAATTTTATAGCTTCTTGAGATCTCCGGCTTCTTTCTTCTCAAAACAATTACGGCCAGGCATGTCGGTATATATTGCAAAAGACTTACGAGTACACTCGCAAATACTAAATACTCGAACGTGCCGGTGAGAGACAGGATCAATGTCATTGAGGCGCAAACAATTATTGCAATGTGAGGGGTGTGAAATTGTGGATGGATTTTTGAAAATAGTTCTGGTAAGAAACCATCTTTCGATAAAGCATACAGGTTTCTCGGGCCTGTTAAGGCGATGCCTGAATTTATTCCCGCTATAGCAAGAAGTGCTCCAACCGCTATGAGTAGTCCTCCTCTGTCACCTAAAAAACTTGCGGCAGCATCCGCTAAAGGTTTTTCTGATTGTGCCAATTTTGGAAACGTGCCTATCGCTACTGTCTGGACAAAGATATATATGAAAGTGCTGCCAATAATTACCAGGAAAAATGCTTTCGGTATGTCTCTTTTTGGATTCAGCATCTCACCTGCCGGCACGGATAAGTGTTCAAAACCAGTGTATGCAAACAAGGCGATGATGGCCGCGCCGCCAATATTCTTGACATCAAAGAAAAATATTGAATGCAATAAGGAAACTTCGACGTGAGAGAAACCCCATGTGACAAAGATACAAATAGGTATTAATTTGCTTATGGTAAAAAAGTTTATAATCCTTGCGCCAATTTTTACCCCCAGGAAGTTCAAACTACTCAAACTTATGATGAGGGTTGCTACAATAACTTTTCCACGCCAGCCTTCTGAAAGGGAAGGAGAGAAATAGCCTAGATACAGGAGAAAACCGCTTGCCATAGTTGCCCATCCGATAATGGAAGAAAGCCATATCATCCAGCCTACCATAAACCCTATCATCGGACCAAAAGTGTCTCGTGCGTAAAGATAAGCACCGCCTGTTTGCTGATACATTCCGCCCATCTCTGCGAAGCAAAGCGCAATTGCCAGGCACAGCAGGCCGCAGAAAAGATATAAAAAAATCGAAGCTGGTCCCGCCAGGGCGGCGATCCTGCCCGGCAATAAAAATATTCCCGCCCCCACAATCCCGTTGATCCCGAGGCAGATAATATCACACCGGTTCAACAATCGTGAAAATTTCTGTACGTTATTATTACTCATAAGTAAGCTTTTTAACCGATGGAATCGTGGCGGGACATTCAACCATTAACCTATTTGTTTTGACACATTTGCCGGTAACTATATAATAATTTTTTCTTGTCCCCTATACACGGTTATTGACGAGTTAGTGTATCCTGCCCTCCAGCCTTTCCGTACCGAATGGCGCGGGCGGCGAATGGATTGGTTAGTGCCTCCCGCGCAAGGGCGGGTAACGAATCCGTGTTGTTGTTTAACGCTTTTACTGAAACAAATTCAGCACAAGTTTGGGTATGTGTTAAAGCACATATAAATGATAATGTCTCTAAATAAGCTGATTCGTTTACAAAGCAAAAAGAGCCGAATTGTTGTCGGGCTCATGTCCGGGACGTCGTGTGATGGAATAGATGCATGTCTGACTAACATAAAGGGCAACGGTTTGACTACTAAAGTTGACGTCATCGGATTTGAAACGTTCTCATATAATGATGAAATAAGAGAATTAATTTTCAATGCATCTCAAAGAGAAACAAGTTCTGTTGATTTGATCTGCAGGTTGAATTTTATCTTGGGTAAACTTTTTGCCGATACGGTAAAACTTATTGCAAAAAAAACGTCGATCCCAATTTCCAAGATAGATATTGTGGGTTCTCATGGACATACAATCTACCATATTTCTTCGTCAAAGGCGAAAGCTAATATGAGTGGTACCGGGTCAACATTACAGATAGGGGAACCTTCCATAATAGCACAGGATACCGGAATCACAACAATTGCAGATTTCAGAACAAGTGATATTGCAGCTGGTGGAGAAGGTGCGCCGCTGGTGCCGTACGTCGATTTTATCCTGTTTGGAAGAGATGGTGTTTGCCGGGCGATGCAAAACATTGGAGGTATAGCAAACGTTACATTGTTACCCGGTGATTGTGATATCAACAGCATTATCGCCTTTGATTCTGGACCCGGTAATATGGTAATCGACCGTTTCGCTGAAAAGATAACAGGCGGTAGCGCAAAATTTGACAAAAATGGAATATTTGCGTCAAAAGGCAAACCAAATCAGGATTTCCTGGAAAAATTGTGTTCTCACCCATACGTAACAAAATATCCTCCGAAATCGACCGGGAGAGAGGATTTCGGAGTCCAATTTGCGGATAATTTGTATGAAGAGATGAAGCGGGAGAGCATAAATGATTCAGATGCCATTGCAACAGTTACCGCCTTTACGGCAAAGTCTATATCTGACAGTTACAGAACATTTATTCAACCGTTTTACAAAATAACCGAGGTAGTCTTAAGCGGCGGAGGAATTCACAATCTTACTTTACTGAAATTGCTGAGCAACTATCTTTCAGGCATAAGAATAAAGCAAACAGACGATTATGGGATACCTTCAGATACAAAAGAGGCTCTGTCGTTTGCTATCCTTGCCAATGAAACATTATTTGGAAACCCTGCCAATGTCTTATCAGCAACAGGTGCGAAGGAGAGGGTCGTGCTGGGGAAGATCATTCCCGGAAATTAAGAAATTACAAATCTCAAGTCACAATCTACAAACAAATTACAAATTCCAATGTTCGCCTGTCTGACGGCAGACAGAAATGATCAAAACCGTTCTGTTTGGAATTTTGCATTTGATTATTGTGATTTGTTTGTTATTTGGAATTTATTATTTGGTGTTTACCCGCCCAGGAGAGTTTTTTGACCTCCCAAAATTTTGGTAACATTGACATTCCTCTTTATAGTAAGCTATGCATGGGCTTCGTGGTGCAAATGAATTACATAGGCTGTAGCTTATCCCTTCGAGAGATTGATAAAGTCGATACCGCGTTCAACTGCCAGTTTGTTTACTTTAAAAAAGGGGGCTTTTTTCCCTTGTAAGACTTTCTGGAGGCATGAGAGAAAGGTTGGTATGGAAATCAGTTTTTTGACAGCATTGTATGCACCCAACATAACCATATTGGATGCTACAACATTACCCAAGTCATTTGCTATTTCTGTTGCCGGAATTCTAAAAATATCTATATTTTCAGGAGCATCTATTTTGTCAATCATAGATGAGTTTAAAAAAAGAGAACTGTTAGGTTTGAGGAACCCCTTAAACTTGAGATAGGAAGGCAGGTTCATCATAATCAGGGTATCTGCCTCCTCAATAACCGGAGAGAAAATTTCCTCTTGAGAAACGATTAAATGATAATAGGCTGTACCACCCCGTACTTCCGTGCCATACGAAGGGAAAAAGGTTACATTTTTCCCTTCAAGCATCACTGCCTGTGCTATCAATCTTCCGAGTAGCATCATCCCCTGGCCACCTAATCCTGCCAAAATAACTTTCTCTGTCATCTCTGATACTGTCCTTTGTAATATATACTGATATACTAAAACCGATTTGGTTTTCGGTTTTACTGGAAACCAAATCTTGGCTGCAGTTATACTCGCTCAATTTTATCTCGGATTTTATCTGAAAATCATTATGAGATGAGTATATTAAACTCTTAGAATTGATTCTCGTTTTCCCAATCCTTAAAAACACCTAATGGGAAGGTCTTGGTCATTTGTTCGTCAATATACTTCATCGACTCACAAGGAGTCATGTGCCAATAGACCGGACATGTTGAAAGAACTTCTATCAACGAGAAACCTCTCTTTTCTATCTGTGTCTGAAATCCTTTTTGTATCAATTGTTTTGTCTTTTTGATGTTTGCTGGTGAAGTTATAGAAGTTCTCGCAATAAAACGGCTTCCATCTATTATGGAGAGGATTTCACACATGCGCAAGGGATATCCATCAATTTTTTCATTACGTCCTTTCGGTGTTGTCAGTGTTCTTTGGTTAAGCAGGGTAGTTGGTGCCATCTGTCCATTTGTCATACCATATACCGCATTATTCACGAATATTACGGTGATGTTTTCACCCCGATTAGCGGTATGGATTATCTCTGCGGTTCCAATCGCAGCCAAATCACCGTCTCCCTGATAAGAAAAGACAATGTTATCGGGATGAACTCTTTTTATTCCCGTTGCAACGGCTGGAGGTCGACCATGGGCTGCTTCACACATATCAATATCAAGATAATTATATGCGAGCACAGCACACCCCACAGGCGCCAATCCTATGGTTTTTTCCCTGATATCCAAATCGTCAATGATTTCAGCTATTAATCGATGAACAATACCGTGTCCGCAACCGGGGCAATAATGTGTTGGCGTATCAATCAGTGTTTTTGGTTTCGAATAAGTTAATTCCATAACAATAGTTTTTTGGCACCTTTTTACGATGTGACGCAGGTAACCTTTTCCTTTACCTGTATTAATTCATTAATTTTATGAAGAATTTCTTTAGGTGAAGGGATTCCTCCGCCAGTCCTCCCGTAAAAATGTACCGGGCATTTGCCATTAACAGCCAAACGAACATCTTCAACCATTTGGCCTGCGCTCATTTCAACAGTTAAAATTGATTGCACGCGCTCTGCGACCCTTGCTATACAATGGCTTGGGAACGGCCACAAAGTAATAGGTCTTATCATACCTATTTTTAAACTTTGTTTTTTTGCATCTTTCAGCACTTCCCTGCATATCCTGGCAGAGGTGCCATAAGCGACAATAACGATATCTGCATTCCGAGTATCTATTTCTTCGTATCGAACTTCTTCCGCCTCAATCTCGTGGTACTTTTTTTGAAGTTTTATGTTGAACACCTCAAGTTCTCCCTTTACCGGATAAAAAGATTTGATAATGTTTCTTTTTCGTCCACGAGCCCCGGTCAGCGCCCAGGTTTTAGCGGATAAATCTGTTTTCTGTTTTTTGCAAAATACAACGGGTTCCATCATCTGTCCCAATTGTGCATCACCGAGAATCATCACTGGATTTCTATAGCAATCCGCAAGGTCAAATGCATCGAAAACGAGGTCGGCCGCCTCTTGTACCGAGCTCGGAGCCAATACGATTGTGTGGTAGTCTCCATGGCCTCCACCCTTCACCGCCTGAAAGTAGTCAGACTGCGCAGGAGATATATCACCCAGCCCGGGTCCACCTCGTTGCATGTTGATGATTACACACGGGAGTTCACTCCCCGCCAGGTAAGAGATTCCTTCTTGCTTAAGACTGATGCCGGGGCTAGAGGAGGATGTCATGGTTCTTCCTCCTGCTGCTGCACTCCCATAAACCATGTATATGGCAGCAAGTTCGCTTTCAACTTGAATAAACGTTCCGCCGACCTCAGGCATTCTCAAAGCCATATGAGTCATGATTTCATTCTGAGG
Source organism: Candidatus Scalindua sp. (assembly GCA_031316155.1). Classification (GTDB taxonomy): domain Bacteria; phylum Planctomycetota; class Brocadiia; order Brocadiales; family Scalinduaceae; genus SCAELEC01. Next base: position 80,688 of record JALDRB010000004.1, on the reverse strand, counting down.
AGTAATAGGGTATCCGTAATAAAATCTGCAACCCGCCTGTATTGCAGCTTCTGCAGACGCCTCGTTACCGGTTAAAAGAAATTTCTGATTCTTGTTAATTGACATCGTAAGTAGGCTGTCCCCTCCAGTTTAATTTGGCTCGTAAAACATCATAAAATGTTCTTGTTTGCGTGTTAACCATCAGTAATCTCTCCTTGGCTTTTTCAACGATGATTTTATCACCGGTTATGATATCAACATAAATCTGACCATCTACAGTCAGACCAACACCTTTAGATTGAGAAACCTGCTCCATTTCAATCTTCGAATCACTGGAAACTACCAATGGTCTGTTGGTTAAAGTATGAGGGCAGATCGGCGTAATGAGAAAGGCATCTAGATCTGGCGTAAGGATCGGACCTCCTGCCGATAAAGAGTGTGCAGTTGAGCCTGCAGGAGCAGAAATGATTAAGCCGTCGCAGCTATATGTGGTAACTTCGGTTCCATTAATATACAGTTTAATTAAAATTAATCGCGAAAAAGAGGTCCTGGATACAACAGCATCATTCAAGCCAACAGTTTTCTTTATAATCTTGTTTGAGCGAACAAGCTGACATGTTAACAACATTCTTTGAGAGATAACATATTTTCCGGTAAATATTTTATCCAGAGACTGGCTGATTGTCAAAGGTGTAAGCTCGGCCAAAAACCCAAATTTCCCCATATGCACACCGATTATGGGGATTTGTTTGCCGCACAGCTTTCTGTTCGCTGCTAAAATTGCCCCATCCCCCCCAAATACAAATGCCAAATCAGCAGATAACTCCTCTGTTTCGTCTTCTTGTGAAAGATCAATTATTGAGAGATCTGCTCTTTTCCGAAATAGGGGTTCCAATTCCTCAATTGTATCCCGTATCTTTTTTCTTCTTTTGTCACCGAGGATAAGAATTTTCTTCATAGTAAATGAGAAGCTTGCTTATAACCAGTTTTGTTATTGATATTTGATGGTTCCAGATCATTCCAGCAAGACAGAAATCTTTTATAAATGCCTTCTGCATCAATACCAATAGATTGTAATATTAACTCACGGGAACCATGTTCCATGAATCTGTCAGGAATTCCCAGTCGCTGGATATTTGTAATGTCTACACCTTTATCATTCAGTAATTCCAAGACTGCGGTACCAAATCCGTCAACCAGTGCATGGTCCTCCAGGGTAAAGACGATCTGGTTCGTACTCACGATTTTTAAAATGAGAGACTCATCCAGAGGCTTAGCAAAACGTGCATTAACAACCGTAATATGAATATCTTGCTCAGCAAGCATATCTGCACATTTCAAAGATGTTTGTACCATTGTTCCATACGCAATAATAGCACCATCATGGCCTTCTCTGACAATTTCACCTTTTCCCACCTCAATGTCTTCACAAACGTTATCAAGATTATCTTCCGGTATATCGTCCTTTGGATAACGTATTGCCACGGGGGAATCAAGTTGAACAGCCTTCCCTAACATAGCCTTTAATTCGGTACCATCTTTCGGGGCCATCAAAACCATCCCCGGCAGGTGTCTCAAGTAAGCTATATCAAAGACACCGTTATGGGTAGGTCCGTCACTGCCAACGATTCCAGCTCTGTCAAGTGCAAGTACCATGCTGTGTTCTTGCAGGCAAATGTCATGAAATACTTGATCGTATGCACGTTGTAAAAATGTTGAATAAATCGCAGCTACCGGTTTAAGTCCGGCAGCTATCAATCCATTTGCTAATCCGATAGCGTGCTGTTCACACATTCCAACATCAAAATATCTTTTTGGAAAGGCCTTGCCAAATGCATCAAGCCCGGTCCCTTCAGGCATTGCCGCGGTAATTGCCACTATTTCTTTGTTAGACTTCGCGAGTTCTACAAGTGATTGGCTAAAAACTGATGTGTAGCTGACTTTTGTTGAATCTTTCGGTTGTTCTACCACTTTTCCGTTACACATTTGGAATTTACCTGCGCTATGATAGCGGGCCGGATTCTTTGAAGCAGGTTCAAATCCTTTCCCCTTTACCGTAATCACGTGGAGTAAAATTGGCCCATTCAAAGATTTAATGTCATTTAAAATTTCGATCAGCGTTCTGATATCATGACCATCGATAGGCCCAAAATAATTAAAGCCCAGGTCAACAAATATCTGGCCAGGTGTAATTTCACGTTTTAAAATTTCCGTAATATGTTCCAATGTGTGATCCATTCGTTTGCCAACAATAGGTAAAGATTTCAATAAATGGTGCACTTCCTTTTTAAAATCAGAGAAAAGGGGTGTTGTACGAATCTTGTTCAAATATTTTGAAAAAGCGCCTACCGTGCCCGAAATTGCCATTTCATTATCATTTAAGATTACGATCATATTTCTTTTTAAATCTCCTGCATGATTCAGAGCCTCAAATGACATACCTTCACCTATTGACGCATCTCCAACAACAGCAACAATTTTCCGATTTACACCGTTTATGTTATCAGCACAGGACAAACCAAGCGCAGTTGAAATTGCGTGCCCACCATGTCCACAAATGAATGGATCGTATTTGCTCTCCTTCTTATTGGGAAAGCCACTTAAACCCTTATACTGCCGTAATGTTGAAAAAGCTTCTCTTCTTCCTGTAAGGATTTTATGAACATAGCTCTGATGTCCCACATCCCAAATCAACTTATCTTTAAGAAAATCAAAAGTATAATGGAGTGCTATGGTAAGCTCAACCACTCCAAGGTTGGAAGCTAAATGGCCAGGGATTCGAGAAACAACATCAACAATAAACCCCCTTATCTCCTTTGCTAAATCGGGCAATTCCTCGATGTTTAGTTTCTGCAAATCTTGAGGAGTATTTATTTTTTTTAAGAGTTCTTTTGTCAAATCTGAACTTTCATAATTTGGCTTTTTGCGCTTCTCTCTCAGCCAAAAGGGTAACTAAAATGCTAAAATTAATTCTGTTTGCCAAATTGCAAACAGTTTCCATTTCTGGTTACTACCTAATCGTTGCTTTCTCATGTACTTTTGTTTACGTCATGAGTCTTTTCCAAGTTAAACTCTTCAACATATGTTTCCCCTGCCTCTTTTTTTAATAATAGAGTAATCTTTTTTTCGGTACTCTCCAAGATCTTGTGACATTGTGTATACATTTTAATACCAATTTCATATTTTGCAAGTGTTTGATCAAGAGACAGCTCACCTTTTTCAAGCTGTTCCACAATCTCTTCAAGTTCTTTTAATGATGTTTCAAAATTTGGTTTTTTCAGAATTTAACTCCTTTTAAAGAACTTCAGAAATTATATTGCCCTTGAAAAATTGTGTCTTAATTTTGTCTCCTTTTTTAAAAACATTTACTTCAAGAACCGGTTGATTGTTCTCAACGCTCGTTGTAATGGTATAACCCCGCTTGAGAACACGTAAGGGACTCAGGCTTTCTAATTTACCTGAAAGACTCAACAGCTTTTCCCATTTTGATTTTACTGTATGTGTTACCTGTAAGTTAAGCCTTTGTCCGAGTTCATCAAGCCTCTGCTGCAACCTCTGAAACCTGACGAATGGTTGTTTCATTGCATAACTATTGATAACTCTAGTGAGATTGTCTCTTGATAGCCTTACTTTATTTAGCAGTGCCTGAAAAAGTCTCGTTTTACATTTTTCTATAACATCTAGGAGTAAATCCTTCCTTGGTACAACCAGCTCTCCTGCCTCAGAAGGTGTTAGGGCTCTCCTGTCTGCAACGAGATCTGATATCGTAATATCAATCTCGTGACCTACTGCTGAAATTACAGGTATTGTTGAGTTGAAAATGCTCCTTGCAACAATTTCTTCATTAAAGGCCCAAAGGTCTTCCAGGCTACCGCCTCCTCTGCCCACGATAATTACGTCTATATCCGGCAGTGTATTCATTTCTGTAATTGCTTCAGAAATTTCTTTCGCTGCACCTTCCCCCTGTACCTTAACAGGATAAATCAATATCTCAACATTATTGAAGCGTCGATCTATAATGTTTAATATATCCTTGATTGCAGCGCCGGTGGGCGATGTTATGATACCTATTTTTTGAGGTAAAAATGGAATAGGTTTTTTGTGAGCATGGTCAAAAAGCCCCTCCTTTTCTAACTTTTCCTTCAGTTGTTGAAATGCCAGCTGCAAAGCACCAATACCCTTGGGTTCGAGATCATCAATGATTAATTGATATTGACCTCGAGGTTCGTAAACAGTAATAGACCCAAAAGCGATAACTTCCATCCCATCTTTCAGCTCAAACTTTATCTTCCTTGCACTGTTTTTAAAGATGACTGCTTGTATTTGAGCACCCTTGTCTTTGAGGGTTAGATAAACATGTCCTGAGCTTGGCACCCTAAGGTTAGAAATTTCTCCCACAATACCGGTATACGGAAATTCATGTTCAAGGGATTTCCTGATTTTACTCGTAATTTCAGAGACTGTAAATAATTTCTTGATTCTTCTTTCAGGCGCAAAATGCTCAGATACCTGATCTCGAGTAACATCCGTAAGATCGTTTAATGCTTTTATGGTACTCATACTTTTATATACTGGGAATTAACAATGTGCCGGGAAAATATAGCTAGAATTATATATCAGACCGGGCCTGCAATATCTGATAACCTCTTAATACGGTTTAACCGATTAACATTTACGGCTAAACAGTCAGTGCAAATGGAAAATAATGAATTACGATCAGTCAGAGACATCTTCGGGAATCCTGATCCTCTTTATCTTTTCAGCCTTCCCCGTTGAGCAGTTAATGGTAATAATAACTCCTTCAATGCGAACATCCTTGTCGGCTATTTCATAACGAACAGGAACCTGTGTTACCATAGATTTTAACACACAGTCAACACGTCTCCCAATGACTGATTCATGTGGGCCAGTCATCCCCAAGTCTGTTATGTAGCCTGTCCCGCCAGGGAGCATTCTTTCATCCGCAGTTTGTATATGCGTATGCGTCCCTACGACCGCACTCACCTTGCCATCTAAATACCAACCCATTGCTACTTTTTCTGATGTGGCTTCGGCGTGCATGTCTACAATCATAATGTTCGTTATCTTTGAAAGGGCCTCCACCGCATTGTCTGCTGCCCTGAATGGACAATCTACAGGTTTCATGAATACACGGCCAAGGAGATTAATAACGCCAACAATGTTTCCCTTCAATGTTTCAAGTGCGACAAAACCTCTTCCATGTGCCAGTGGAGAGTAATTTGCCGGTCTGATTATCCGTTTTTCTGTTTTCATCCAATCATATATTTCTTTCCTTTTCCAGACATGATCTCCCATTGTTATTATGCTTACGCCATATGAAAAAAGCTTATTAGCAATGTCAATGGTTATCCCTGAGCCACTTGCGGAGTTTTCTGCGTTTGCAAGGCAAAAATCTATTTTTTGTTGTTTGATAAAATTGTTAAGTTTTTGCTCAAGAATCTTCCTTCCTGGTTTGCCTACAATATCACCAATGGCTAAAATAGTTAAATACATTGAGAAAAGTATAAAATGGATATTGAAAAATATTGGAACTTCTGTCATTATATCTGTTGTTATCCAACGTTCAAGGCAAAAATAATCCAGACATAGTAAGGAAGGGAATTTATAGTATGAAAAAATTCATTATCATTATCTCTATTATGTTTGCCATAATGATAACTCTTTTTCTTGGCAAAAATCTCATAGTTAAATCTTCAGTGTCGAGTGGGGTTAGGGCCATCACGGGTCTTAAGCTGGATATAAAAAGCATGGATATCGGATTAATGAGAACCTTCATCGGTATAGACGGAATGAGGTTATTTAATCCGGTCGGTTATGCGGATGAGTTAATGATAGATATGCCGGAAATTTTTGTGGACTATGATCTTGGTTCTTTTTTTAAGGGGAAAGCACACTTGGAGGCTATGAGATTAAATCTAAGAGAATTTTTTATTATAAAAAATGAAAAAGGTGAGCTAAATCTTGATTCATTAAGAGTAGTTGAGGAAACGAAAGAACAAAAAGATGAGAAAGGGGAAAAAACAGAAATGCCCGAACTTCAGATAGATATACTGGAGTTGAAGATTGGTAAAGTTGTGTATAAGGATTATTCGAAAGGAACACCTCCAAAGATAAAAGAATTCAACGTAAACATCGATGAGCGGTATGAGAATATAACGGATCCTTACGCACTTTCAAGTTTGATCATAGTTAAAGCCTTAAAAAATACAACCATTGCCAAGCTTGCTAATTTTAATTTAGTACCATTTCAAGAAGAAATCAGCAGGAAGTTAATGGACGCAAAAGGTAAAGTTCTTGAAACCCATAAAGCTGCGGAAGAAGGGGTAAAAAAAACCGTCGATAAAGCAGTTGATTCTGGAAAAGGTGTGGAAAAAAAGATTGGAGAAAAAACCAAGGAAACAGTAGAAAACGCGACAGAAACATTTAAGAAGATATTGCCATTCGGGAAATAAGAGAGGGCTACTCAATTTATGCTTAGGGAATTTTAAAATTATGTTTTGCGTGCGGTTAGCACACGCCTAAAATGGCATGAAGCAACGACATTGATGTCCTTGTAGCAATTTTGAAAGAGTTGTGTAGGATGCGCTAACTCGTTACTGTTGTCATTATACTGTAATCCGCAAGTCCTGCTTCAGCCTTGCGTTCCGGTGATCGAGACGCAGACTGACTCAGTTTGCAATCTCCAGTAGTTACTGGTAGAGGATGGAAGCTTTTTCTGTATATTTTTTCTTTCCTTGTTACATCTTCAAAACTATCAGAGTATGTTGAAAACCGGACAGTTTCTTTTGAGCCAACGCAAAGAAAACCACCGGGGCATAAGCTTTCCCAAAAAAGGCTGAAGACACGATCCTTCAACTCTTTGTTAAGATAGATCAGCACATTTCTGCATACTATTAAATCCATTTCACCAAATACACCATCGTTGACAAGATTGTGAACAGAGAAGACAATATCTTTTCTGAGGGAACTATCCATGAGTGCAAAATCATATCGAGCTGTATAGTAATCTGCGAAAGATGCTTTTCCGCCGGAATCTATGTAATTTTGTGTATAGTTTTTCATTTTTGCAATGGAGAATATCCCCTTTTTGGCTTTGTCAATAACTGCCTCATTCATATCGGTTGCATAGATTCTAAAGTTCCTGCATATCCCCTCTTCCCTCAACAAAATCGCCATGGAATAGACTTCCTCACCACTTGAACACCCTGCATGCCAAATCTTTACAAACGGTCGGTCTTTCAGATTCGGAATTACGGTTTTTCTGACCGTTTTAAAAAAAGAGGGATCCCGGAACATTTCCGTTACATTAATAGTAATATCCAGGAGTAACGTTTCAAAAAATTTCTTGTTGTGAAGTAGCGTGTGTTGCATTTCTGAAATTGTTTTAAGATTATATCTTGTGAGTCTGTTGTGGATGCGTCTTCTTATAGAGGGCTTTGTATAATTCCGGAAATCGTATCCATACTTCATGAATATTGCCTGTAATAAGAGGTCGCATTCTATTTTTTCACTATTGCTGAGCTCTTTCATCAGATTTTCCTTATCGAGTGCCAATCAATATAGCCACACCCTCAACATTGAAAACAACCTGTCGGTATCGATCGGTTTTGCCAGGTAATCGTTGGCACCGGCTTCGATACACTTTAACCGGTCATCTTTCATTGCTTTTGCCGTTAAAGCAATTACTGGGATATCCTTAAATCGCTCCTGCTCCCGAATTTTCCTCGTAGCTTCATACCCGTCCATCTCCGGCATCATAATATCCATTAATATGAGATCAATATTCGGGTCTTTCTCGAGGCGTTCCAGGCCTTCTTTACCGTTCCTGCCAACATTAACCTGTAGTCCCTTACCTTCGAGTACCTTCTTTATCGAAAAAACGTTACGCATATCATCATCTACCACCAATATTTTTTTATTTGCCAGAATTTCCTCCTTGTCGTGCAACATTCTGAGGATATCTTGTTTTTCCTTTGGAAGGTTTGCCTCTACACGATGGAGAAACAGTGTTGTCTCGTCCAGAATTCTTCGTTCTGAATCAGCACCTTTAACAATGATTGATTCTGCATACTTGTCAATGATGATCTTTTCCTGTTTTGTAAGCTCTTTACCCGTATAAACAATAATGGGAATATAACCAACATCTTCATTCTTTCTGATTTTACTAAGCAACTCTAACCCTGACATATCAGGAAGTCTAAGATCCAGGATCATGCATTCAAAATTCCCGGATAAAACGTGGTCATAAGCTTCAGCAGCCGTAGGAGCAACCGTTATCCTGACATCTCCATTGCCAATAAATTTGGTGAGAGCTTTAGCCTGATTCTCATTATGTTCCACCACAAGTAGCTCTTTTACACCTTTTGAAATTATCTTGTTAAGTTTGTGAAATGCCTGTACTAGGGCTTCCTGACTCACGGGTTTTGTCAAATAATTGACGGCTCCCATTCTCATGGCATCTGATTTATTATCGGTTGCAGAGACGATATGGACAGGAATATGGCGCGTCTCAGGATCCTCCTTCAACCTTGTCATTACCGACAAACCGTTGATAACCGGAAGTCCTATATCAAGTATTATGGCACTGGGTTTATAATAAAGTGCAAAGTCGAGGCCTGTCTTCCCGTCTCCTGCAATCAGACATTTAAAGCCGTGTTCGTGTGACAGCTCTCTGAGAATCTTTACAAATCCAGGGTCATCCTCGATAATGAGTATGGATTTATCCTCAGGAGAGAGTAAACTTCTATCATCCTCAATAGCTTCAATCGTTTTTTGTTTCTCAAAAGACGTAACTGATTGACGTACTCTCTCCGCCCCTGATGGAAAGGAAGGATTAAGAGGTGGCCTGTCTTCCGTTTTCAATTTTGAATCAAGAGTTTCCCTTAGATACAGGGTAAAAGTACTCCCTCTGTTAAGTATGCTCTTCATGCGTATTTCACCTCCAAGCAAACTGGCAAGTTCTCTTGATATTGAAAGCCCGAGACCAGTCCCTCCATATTTTCTGCTGGTAGTTCCATCAGCTTGCTGAAAGGCATCAAAAATCAATTCCTGTTTTTCTTTCGGAATACCAATTCCTGTATCTGAAACGGAAAATGCTATAGTCTTTGCACGGTCAAATTCTTCTATTTGTTCATCCGGACGGCTGATCCGCAGAGAAATAACACCATGTTTGGTAAACTTGAAGGCATTGGAAAAAAAGTTCTTCACGATCTGTTCAACTCTCTGCCTGTCCGTATTGATATGGGCAGGTAACCCTTCTTCAATATCAATCTCTATCTCCAGCTTCTTCTCATCAGCAAGAGGTTTAAACCTTCGTTCCATGGCGCGACAAAAATCCTTCAGATCCATATTTTCTCTATAAAGTTCCATCTTTCCTGCCTCTACCTTGGAAAGATCAAGAACTTCATTGATTAGCTCCAGGAGCTCAGAACCGGAAGAATAAATAGATCTTGCAGATTCAGTCTGATCTTCCGTCAGGACATTGTCTTTGTTGTCAGCGAGAAGTTTTGACAAGAGCAGAATGCTGTTGAGAGGTGTTCTGAGTTCGTGTGACATATTGGCAAGGAATTCTGATTTATACCTGCTGCTTAACTCCAGATCACTTGCCTTTTGTTCGATAAGCTTCTGGGCAATTTCGAGCTCTCTATTCTTTTTCTCAGCGTTCCTTTTTTGCTCTTCGAGTTCCTCGTTAGAGGCACGAAGTTCTTCCTGTTGAGCCTGTAATCTCTCCTCAGACTCCTGCAAGGCTTTTGTATGGATCTCCAGCTCTTCATTGTAGCTGCGGAGTTCCTCTTCTCGTGCCTGGATTTCTTCAGACTGCTGCTGTGTCTGCTCCAGCAGAGTACTCAGCCGTTCCAGAGTTGATACAGAGTTGAGAGCGATTGCAATACCTTCCTGAACCTGTTCTAAGAAGTGCAAATCTAAATCTGAAAATTCATGAAATGCCCCCAGCTCTATAACACCCTTTACTTCATTGTCCATCAAAAGCGGTAATACCAGAATATTTTTAGGGACACACTCTCCCAAACTCGAATGTATTTTCAAATAATTATCAGGACAATTAGTAACAAGGATGTATTTTTTCTCAAGGGCTGCCTGGCCCACCATCCCCTCACCAGGATTAAAAACGTTTGCAAGATGTTCCCGTCTTTTATAGGCGTAACTACCGATCATTTCTAATCGTTTGTCATGGCACGCGATATATATAGTACCTACCTGAGCGTTGAGAAATCTGGAAAGGTAGCTGATAATGTTTTCGCCCAGTGTCTGCGCATCTTGTACACCTCTCATACTGATGTTCAGTTCTGTTTTACCAGTATTAAACCTGTTGTGAGATTCATTCTTTCCCATAGTTTGTCTCAAATGATTAAGCATTTGATTGAAACTTTCTGCTAATTCGCCGATTTCATTTCTGGATGTGACTTCGATACCGTAATCAAACTGTCCCTCTATGACGTGTTTGACGCTGGATGAAAGCTTCTGAACTGGACGTATGATACGCCTGGAAATAATGATAGCCATGAAAACAACCGCTATGACCGTTACACCCAGGATGGAGAAGACAGCATTTCGCTGGCGAATGGCAGAAGCAAAGGCCTCTTTTTTTTCTATTTCAGCAATTAGGGCAAAGGGGACACCTGCAATTTGTATTTGACTGTGGATACCTAATACCTGTTTGCCATGAGGACCTTCATAGATAAAGATTTTTTCTTCCGTCTCTCCAAATTTCGTTTTTCCAAGAAGTTCATTTTTCCAAAACAGCGTCTGGTCAGTATCTATTATGTCTCTCAGAACGGTTTCTCTCTTTGCCAAGAATGAGTTTGATCTCATTTTCAAGTCCGGTCCGACAAGGTAAATTTCTGCTGTCTTAGCCAAACCAAAATCTGCCTGCATAATCTCATCAATTTGATGAGTGGTGAATTGAAATGCAATAAGTCCGATTTTGTTTCCGGCATTGTTAACAATAACAGACGTAATAAAACCAGAAACTTGATTTCCGGATGATACGTAAAATTCATAGTCTGAAAATGTCAGTTGTTCTGTTTCAAGAGCGTTTTTACATGCATTTGCAAACAAAGTATGAGAATATTTTTCACTAAACAGATTGGTGCCCAGGTTATCTTCGCCTAAAACAGTAAATAGGATATTTCCTTGTTCATCAATGAGATAAATGTCATGAAAATTATACGTACTCCTATAATTCCTGAGATCTTCTCCGTGGTCGTCAGCGACCACCGTACAGCTGTCACTCCTTACAAAATCACGAAGTGGCTTACAACTGTTCCTGAATTCTTTTTTGAGGAGCTCAAGGAGCTCAATGTTTGGTTGCATTTCGGACTGTTGTTTCAGATCAATCAACATCCGGGAAAAATAGGAACGGATACGTTCCGTCTTCATCTTAGACACAGACTTGAGGGTCCTTTCTGCTTCATTATAAAGATCCCTGTGCACAGTGTAGCAGCTGACAACACTAACAGCTGCCAAAGGGGAAATGGAAAAGACTAAGAACCAGAAGAGTAATGACCTTCCCAGCCCCCGGTTGAAGATATTTTTTCTATTACGGTCACTTCTCTCTTTCTTTATCATATTCAGCTATTATTACATTTCTATTTTCATTGAGAGGATATGTTTTATCTTTGATGGGCAGGGCATTCTACTGAATTGACGTAAATCACGTAAGCGTTCTTCCGGTGAAAGGAAATCGATGTACCTGGTATAGGATATTCCCAATATCTTTGCATCTTCATATCTTTTTTTTTCTGACGGGTCATCCACGTCATACTTTCGTTTATAAAAAAGATGGTATCGTATATACTCTTTATCAAATGTCCTTATCCTTATAGATTTATTTTGTAAGGCGATAAAATATTTGAGTACCAAATATTTCGTTACATTTGCCTGTAACTCCAGTTCGAGAAGACTAAAGGGGCGGTTCTGTTTGAAATTTTGTGCTATAAATAAAAAATGATCAAGCTCTTCGACAAAGCTTGCACACTCATCAATATTGTTATCATGCAGGCCTGTTCTCGGATCGTTTTCCTCCAACACCTTAATGAGTTTATCAGGGTAATAGATGCTTACTTTAAGGATGTTGCCCACATCTCTTATGAAAACTCGTGATCGCGAAGAATTATCATGGATAACTGTCCTGATTTTTTCATGGAGATAAAACTCCTTATACCCCTTATCACCAATAATAAATTTCTCGATATTGGTAATCCCGGTGTCGAGAGCATACGTCTTCTCTATCTTTCTCTGTAATTCATTAATCAATGATGTTCCTGTTCTCATTTTATCAACATACATTATCATAAATATTCTACTGGCAGAATTTTTCTATCGAGGAGAAAGGTATTTCCCGTTCATAAAATGTAATACATCTGCAACAACCTCAAATCCCCTTGATAATTGTGCAAATGTATCACTCAGGTTATTTCTCTTTGCGCAGGTATGTTTAGAGGCCAATGCGTAGTAAGTCTTTCCAAAATCAATGTAAAACTGGCTATTTACAAGTCTGCGCCGGTATTTAAATCGGTATTTGATATATTCTGAGAACATCCCGGTTAAAAAGAGTGAATAGTTTCCTATGTGACAGTAGATAGAGAATCTTCTCATATTATCCGATTTGAGTGAGTCCGTAATCATGTCCACAATATAATGATATGATTCTTTATCATTCTCTCTTATTTTAAACATCCGTGAGCTCTGAGAAAACCTTACCAGCATATTGGCAATATAGTTGGAAATCTGTGTATCTTCGAGCAGTTCAACGATTCTCTCTTTGTTCCAAGGCACAATATAATCTGAACTATTTAAGATATTTATGGCCCTTTCAATAAATTCGGGATCGGTACTTTTCTCTCTGAACGATTTTCTTAAAAGCAGTAAAAACATGAAGAAGGGAGAAATCCCCAAAATTTGTTTTGTACAGTCCATCACCTTGTTGAATATCCGGTCGTTGTCAATCATCTGACCGATTATGTCTTCATCTCCCCTGATCAAGTTTGCTATGTTTTCATAATCATCCCGTTTCGTCACATAACTCTCAATAAGAAATAGCAAGTCATTGTCGGACAGTTTTTGTAAATTGTGTTTTTGAAGCTCTTGAATAGTTTCTTTTTCTTTCATAACGTAATCATATAAGTATAAGATTTTCTTTGTTGTGCACAAAGAGTCATAATTCTTGCTAGTTTAAATGAGCACTTCGTGTGCCATAAAGCGGAAGAAAAACATGAATAATGTTGGCGAAACGTACCATCAAACATTCACTTTGGGAACTCTTAACATCTATTCTTTGGACGATATCACTAATTACTCGTATTATCACGATCCTCATTGTTTTAAATACCATAGCACCAACTTTCAAAACATCTTATGAAATAGCAATTAGCGTTATATTCTTTAGAGTTATTCGTATTTGAAACAATCTGTTGAACGGTAAAATTTCTCAGCCACTAATGTAGCAGCTAAATCGAGAAATTTTATTTTTTTCTGAAAATTGAGAATACAATGAAGAGATCATATTATTAGCTAATTTGTATATTTTTTCAACAATTTATATTAAGATATTATATTTGGTATTTACGGGAAAAAATAATATAATTTTTGATACAGATGGAAGAATTCTCCTTCATAAAATGGATAAAAAATCAGCAGAAACGAGACAAAAACGTACCCATTGACATTGGTGATGACTGTGCATCCATCAAAATGAACGGTAAAAAATTGTGCCTAATCACAACAGATATGTTAGTTGAGGGTACGCACTTTGAGCTGAAAAAAACCACACCTGGACAGGTGGGGAGGAAATCGCTTGCCTGTAGTATCAGCGATATTGCTGCTATGGGCTGTTCTGCCAAATATGCAGTAGTTTCTATCTGCTTTCATCGTGAAACAAAAACACGGTTTGCAAAAGATCTGTTTTTGGGAATGAAAAAAATAGCAGACGAATTTAATATCAAAATAATAGGCGGAGATATTGTCAGTAACAAAAAATTGTTAGTTATCAACGTAGCAATGCTTGGAGAAAATAATGGATTAAGGCCTGTGACACGCTCAGCTTCCCGAGTGGGTGATGCATTAATGGTAACAGGAACACTGGGGGGGTCAATAGTAAGAAAACACTTGACATTTAAGCCTCGTCTCAGAGAAGGTTTGATGCTGAACAAAAAATTTAAATTACACGCAATGATAGACATTAGCGATGGTCTTGTAGCTGATCTGCAGCATATTCTTGCCGCAAGTGGGACTGGTGCAGAATTGTATGAGGATAAAATTCCAGTGTCTCCCGATGCAAAACAACTGGCGCGTAAGACCGGTTTGAGTGCACTTGACCACGCTCTCCATGATGGAGAAGATTATGAGTTACTCTTTACTCTTTCTCAGAAAGAATCCGAGAAAGTGCTTGATTCTGGCTTCTTTTCAACACGTATATCAAAGATCGGTTACGTTAAAAAATCCATGGGCATAGAGTTGCAGAAATCAAACGGTGAGATAAGAAGAATAAAACCTATTGGGTATGAACATTTTAAATAACAAAAAAGGTTACACATCTGAAACAACACTTTTTATTGAAACGTATGCTGTCGGAGAAACGATACTCTTGGGGAGCCTTATTGGCTCACTTTTAAAGGCAGGCGATGTTGTAGCGCTTATTGGCCATTTAGGAGCTGGTAAAACGCATTTGGTGAAGGGAATTGCAGAAGGGTTGGGGATAGAGGACAAAAAAGGAGTGACCAGCCCGAGTTATGTCTTAATTAATCAATATATGGGAAGGTTGCCAGTTTATCATTTCGATGCCTACAGATTGGAATCAGCCGCTGAGATGTACGATATTGACTGTGTGGAATTTTTCTGGGGCAATGGTGTTTCACTTGTTGAATGGGCTGATAAAATAATGGAATGTCTTCCTGATGAATTTATTACTGTAACCATGAACACAATCGGTCAGACAACAAGAGAAATCCTTATATCGTATCATGGAGAAAGGTACAAGGGGTTTCTGAAAGGGCTCAGGAGTGGCGTTCAGTGTCTAAAATAAAAATTTTATCACAATTAGTCGTAAGTAAAATAGCTGCCGGGGAAGTCATTGAGCGCCCTGCTTCAGTGATTAAAGAACTCGTAGAAAACTCTATCGACGCAGGTGCGTCAAGAATTGAAATTCAATTGGAAGATAGCGGGAAAAAACTGATTAGAGTCTCAGATAATGGTATGGGAATGGAAAGAGACGATGTTGAATTGGCATTTTTAAGTCATGCTACCAGTAAATTAACAACTGCGGACGATATTTTTTCTATTGATACCCTGGGTTTTAGAGGAGAGGCCCTTCCCAGTATCGGTTCGGTTTCACAAACAAGAATTGTTTCGCGTCCCAGAGGGGCTTTCACTGGATCAGAAATTTCAATCGAGGGAGGAATACTGCAAAAGATAAAGGAAAAGGGTTCTCCCGAAGGCACACAGGTTGATGTTCATAACCTGTTTTACAATACTCCTGTTAGACGCAAATTCCTTAAAAGTACACAGACTGAGATGGCCCATATTTCTGAAACGATCACAAGATTTGCTTTAGCATACCCAGCCATCCATTTCAACATGCAGCACAATGGGAAAAGCGTTTTCGTTTATCCATCTGCCAAAGACACACGAGAAAGGATAGTAACTATTTTTGGAAATGAAATGTGTAAAGAACTGATATCCGTAAATACAAAAGAATCAAACATCTCGATAAATGGGTATGTTCTGCCTCCTAACCGTAACCGACCAAATACCAAAATGCAGTTTGTCTTTCTCAATGGAAGATATATCAGGGATAGTAGTATTCTCCATGCTGTAAACGCCGCTTATCAAAATCTTCTGATGTCAAAGAGGTCTCCTATAGTCTTCCTGTATCTTCACGTTGATAGTAGTGAAGTGGATGTGAATGTCCATCCAACGAAGATAGAAGTGAGATTCTTGAATGCAGGGGTCATTCATGATCTGGTTTATTCCGTAATACATTCAGCCCTGAAACGGACAGAATCTCACCCGGCACTTCAAGCTTCCACTCAGACTATGAATTCTAGCAGAGAATCGGTGATGCAGTCAATGTCAGATTTTTTTTCAGAGACTCTTGAAAAAAATACAGGTTTTCAGCAAAACCGAAACAGGAACGATTACGCCTCAGATCCAATAGAAGAATTTTTACCTCCTAAAAACAGTACGGTTACACCTTTTTTGCAGGTTCACAACTCTTACATTGTAGAAGAAACAGATGAAGGTTTAAACATTATCGATCAACACGCCTTACATGAGATCATCCTTTATCATGAGATATGTGAGCGTATTAAAACGTCAAAACTTGTTACACAAAACCTTCTGATTCCAGAGTTAATAGAACTTACACCTGTTGATCACGTGGCCATTATGAGGCTGAAGAACGACTTAGACAGACTTGGTCTGGAGATAGATGAGTTTGGCAAGAGGACAATAGCCATTAGAACACATCCTCAAATTCTCAAAAATCTGGATTATAGAGATCTCATTCAAGGTTTGCTGGAAGAGATTGAAGGTAATGAAACAGAAGGACACACAGATACTATTCTCAGTAAAGTCGTTAAGATTTTGGCCTGCAAAGGGGCCGTAAAATCTGGCCAGAGATTAAATTCTCAAGAAATTCAGACGCTTCTTGATAAGAAAAAAAACAGACCAATGACAAACTTTTGCCCTCATGGCCGGCCAACAATCCTTGAATTCAGGATCTCTGAATTAGAAAAACAGTTTAAGAGAAAATAAAAAGCCGGTCAAAGGAATACTTTGATAATCTCCCCCTTTTTTCTCAGAATGTTCACTCTTGTCGAAATCTTTTCTAAAGGACCATTGTACCTTGAATGTCCTTAAGCGAGTTGGATAGTTTTTTGTGTATTCATACAGAGGGTGCCGGATATGAGAACCTTCATGATTCATTCTGGGATCGGAGGCAGAAATATTTTGAACGCTGGCAGGCGTTATGTATGGTGTGTAAAACAGAATAAGAGAACTTCCTTACTCATCCAGTCCTCATTAATACTTTCAGCAATATTTTGCTTAGTTCCTGGATTCTGTATGGTTTGGGAAGAACTGCAATAAAACCGTGTTTTTTGTAATCGGCCATAATAGGATCTTCAGAATAACCACTCGATACAATACCTTTAACATCCGGGTCTATCTCTCTCAACCTCCTGATTGTTTCCTGGCCGCCCATCCCTCCAGGTACTATTAAATCCATAATAACAGCATCAAAAGGTTTGCCTGATTCTTTATCTCTTTTATAAAGCATTATAGCTTCTTCACCGTTACAGGCAACATCAACTTCATAATCAAAAAACATGAGCATCTTTTTAACAACATCTCTGATCATCTCCTTATCATCCATTACCAGAATCCTCCTCTTGCCGGTTATAGATACAATGTTTTTACTCTCGTCAAATTCAAAACTCCTCTCATTTTGAGAAGCAGGCAAATAAATAGTAAAAATTGTGCCTTCACCCTTTTTAGAGGCTACCGTAATAGAACCACCATGTCTTTTAATGATGGAATACGTAGCTGAAAGACCAAGGCCGTATCCTCTCTGTTTGGTTGTGAAATAGGGATAAAATATCTTTTGCAGATGTTCAGGGGGTATACCACTACCATTATCTTCAATAGTTATTTTTACATATTTTCCTTTTTGCAGTAGCAAAACATTCCGTGGCTCAAGATTTACATTTTCCGTCCTTACCTTAATGATTCCCCCATCCCCCAGTGCATGATCTGCATTGGCAATTAGATTATAGATGGCCTGTCTCATCTGTTCTTTATCAACTTCAACTGAACAGAGATCTTGAGACAGATAAAATTTGCATTTTGCCTCAGCACCTCTCAATGAATGCATGACAGACTCTTTAATTAAATGTGAGATGGTAGTGATCTCTTTAACTGGAGCGCCACCTGTTGAAAAGGTAATTAACTTCTGGACCAGAGCCTTTCCGCTCAAAAACGCCTTTTCCATATCTTTCAAACTTCTGTCTATTTCGCTCTCCGGATTTGTTCGGGTCTTAATAAGGCTGATATTACCGGAAATAATTGTTAATATATTGTTAAACTCATGGGCAAGACCTCCTGCAAAGAGACCAAGTGATTCAAGATTCTGAACCTTTATTGCTTCTTTTTCTTCTATCAAGCGATAGATATTTTCCGATACTGAATCTTCTTTTTCACTAGGTTGTCCGCTGATCTCTCCTGTACGGATGTCACTCCTTTGTCGGTAGGCCGGCATCAATTTCTTTTTGAGTAATCCTTTTGCGTATTTTTCATTGGTCATTCGTAGTTTCCTGCATCAAAAATGTTCAACAAGTCACTATTTCAAATTTGATTTAACGATATACAGATATGAACTATTTATGACCAACAACTATCGTACCAACGGCAATAATTTGCAAATAATTGCCGTAAATGATTGAATTCATGAAACTTGAGGTTTGATAACAAGAATGGTATAAAAAAAGGGGTGTGGTTTTTTTTACCTAGTTATTTAAATCATCGAAATGAGTTCTTCAGGAGTTTTCATTTTTGTAAGTGGTTGATTATTAAGAACTGAAGGGGCAATTTTGCCTGTCGGAGTCTTGAGGAATGAGAAAAGGAAGGGTATCAGTTTTTCACCGCTCTTAGAATTGATGTCACATATTAAGATTATTGTATAATATCGAGACATAAAAGTATGAGTTAAGGATAATGAGTAACTATTTGGTATCAACGAAAAGGTTTCAAAGTTTTTATGCCGGTAGACAACACTGAAATTCAATTTGTCTATTATGTGTAAAAACGATTCAGGAATTTGAAACCCCATTTTTCTTAAAACCTGCAACTGCGCATATATTCTGAACCATAATAGCAAAACGATTGGTACCATTTGCAGTTGTTGAGGGTAAGCCTATGAAGATGAGCATTGGCAGGGTCAGTAAAGAACCTCCACCTGCCAGTGTATTTATAATTCCTGTGATAACTCCAGCAGCAAATATGGTAGGGACTTGCCATGTTTCCATAAGGCATTAAACGTAAAAACTTCGTACTCGTATTATACTAAAACCGATTTGGTTTTCGGTTTTACTGGAAACCAAATTTTGGTGAAGGTATCCCCGGACAAAAGGCTCCGAGGACTTTACTCGCTCCGTTTTTTCTCGGATTTTACCTGTCTGCGTGCGTTCCTTACGCACACGCAGGTTCGAAAACCATTATAATATGAGTATAAATAGTTACCTTTGTGTTACAGATCTCCTTGTAATTGATAATAGGAAATCGGTTTTTTGTTGATGTGAACATTTGAAACAAAATGGATCAAAAGATCGACGAAATGTAGATGTACAGCTGCTGTTAACCTTATAAGAGCAAATTATAAATAATTTACTTTACCAAGATTGAGTCTTCATCATACCTCAGCCAACCATCATCAACCGGCACGTATGGACGAGGTAAAAAGTGTGCCTGTAATTTAATAGACACAGGCCGGCAATTGGCAGGAGATATGTGATAATTAACAGGAATATGGTTATGAAGAATACGTTAAAATGATACAAAGGGGACATTTGTACTCAAGGTAAGATGTGACAGTATGGAACCTGAATTTTACGACGGAGATATCATAGTTCTTAATCCTGTCTTGAAACAAGATGATTATATTGTTGTTTGTAATGAGGGGGAAGAAGCAACTTTCAAACAACTCAGGAAGTATGGTAAAATACGTTTATTACATCCTCTCAACCCTAAATAGAATGGTATTGAGCTTAAGAGAGAAATTGAATAGAGGATAATTGGGGTGGTACTGGAGAAAAAGAAAAGATATAAGTGATTCTTGTTACCATAAGGCGATAGGCACATAGATGGAAATAATTGCTGTACCTTATAATCATTACTATAAAATGACTCTCAACAGGAAATACTATGCCCAGAAAAAGTGCAGGAATTCTCATGTACCGGTACCAGAAAGACGTTGTAGAAGTTTTACTTGTCCATCCCGGCTGCCCCTTCTGGGGCAAAAAGGATCTTGGTATCTGGTCAATTCCCAAGGGAGAATTTAAACCTCTTAAACCCCTGAAACAGCCGAGTAATAAAATTATCACTGCCTGGGCTGTAGAAGGAGACTGTGATGCTTCAAAGATAAAGAGTAATACCTTCACAATGGAATGGCCACCTCATTCCGGAAAAGAACAGGAATTTCCGGAAGTAGATCGTGCAGCATGGTTCACGATTGATATGGCTGAAAGAAAGTTATTAAAAGGACAAAAGTAGGATTTATTGAAGAACTTTGTACTCTCCTGAAGAAGTAGTTGTGTTGTCGATTTAGTATTCCTTAAAAAAGCCCGGAGTCGCTGTGCACTTTATCGTCAGATGAGAAGATTTAACAGGGAACTGGACAGTGTATTTTCCGAACTATTGAATATTGTACGACGCACATTGAGTCAAAGATCGTCGTCGACAAGCTAAAACAATGTTGAAACAAAATATAGATGTACCAAAGAAACTTGTAAACCTTGTTGACATGTAGACATACCTCCTTGTTACTTTAACCACACTCCGTGTTATAAACAATCGTTTAAAATTATCTTGACATAATTTACAAAAGTAATTACAGTAATTACATTGCAAATCTCGTTTAATATCTGGAAAGGATACAAAAATGGAGAAACAAACACGTACTAAAGACATAAAACTGATTCCCATAGGCAATTCGAAAGGAATTCGCCTGCCTAAAAAAATTTTGCGAAAATACGGGTTTTCAGAATCGGTCGTGTTGGAAGAAAAGGAAGATGGTGTTTTACTACACAGAAAAGAAGACAAAAAATTAACATGGGAAGAAACTTTTAAATCGATGTCTGAAGAAAAAGAAAATTGGAATGATTTTGATGTAACTTTGATGGATGGATTAGAAGAGGAAAACCTTGACTCCTAAGAGGTATGAAATCTACTATGCCGATCTTAATCCAACCGTTGGCAGTGAAATAAAAAAGATCCATCCTGTTGTTATTATTAGCCAGGACGCTATGAATCGGAACTTGGATATTGTTGTTGTTTGCCCCTTAACCAGCAAATTACATTATAAATGGAGAAGCCGCATACAGATAAAATGTTCTGGTCAGGATGCAGAAATTGCGGTTGATCAGATAAGAACAATCAGCAAAAACCGGCTAAAACAGAAAATTGACAAGTTATCAACTGAAAAATCTCAGCAATTGAGGCAACTTATTACCGATATGTATGGAGAGTAGCCTTTTAAACATTTTGAATTCCATGCACAAACAAATCTATAAGCACTTTAAAATTGCCTTCCTCAAGGTTAAATAAAATCCATTGCTAACGGCCCTTATCTGAAACAAGAACATAATGATTATGTTGTTGTTTGTAATGAGGAGGGAGAAGCGACTTTTAAACAACTCAAGAAGTATGGTAAAATACGTTTATTACATCCTCTCAACCCTAAATAGAATGATATTGAACTTAATAGAAAATTGAATATAAAATTATTGGGATAGTACTGGAGAAAAAGAAAAAATATAGGTGATTCTTGTTACTATCAGGCAATTTGCAAATAGGTGGTAATAATCGCTGCACCTTATCAATCATTACTATATAACGACACTCAAGAGGAGCTACTATGCCCAAAAAAAGTGCAGGAATTCTCCTGTACAGGTACCAGAAAGACGTTGTAGAAGTTTTACTTGTCCATCCCGGCGGCCCCTTCTGGGCCAGAAAGGATCTCGGTATCTGGTCAATTCCCAAGGGAGAGTATGGGGAGAGCGAGAACCCTTTTCAAGTAGCAAAACGTGAGTTTCGGGAGGAGACGGGTTTTCAGGCAGAGGGAGAATTTATGCCTCTTAAACCCCTGAAACAGCCGAGTAATAAAATTATCACTGCCTGGGCTGTAGAAGGAGACTGTGACGCTTCAAAGATAAAGAGTAATACGTTCACCATGGAATGGCCTCCTCGTTCCGGGAAAGAACAGGAAATTCCGGAAGTAGATCGTGCTGGATGGTTCACGATTGATATGGCTAAAAAGAAGCTGTTAAAAGGGCAAGTGGGATTTATTGAAGAACTGTGTGCTCTCCTGAAGAAGAAGTAGTTGTGTCGGCGATTTATTAATTGTCCATTTAAAGGCCTATCATCAATTTTGCTTTCGGGTACCCTTCGACTACATCACTCATCATGCAGAGTCTGGACTTTCTACAATGCTTATGTTATAGTATCTGACATAGCGATACATAAGAGAGGGATAGCGGTAAAACAGTGATACCAAATATTTGAAAAACTGTCTGACAATTTAGTAGTTTTAGGAATGTGAAAATTATCAGAGGAGAATCATGACACAACTTCTTAAAAAAGCATTTGAAGAAGCGTCGAAGTTGCCGGAAATTGAGCAAAATATTCTTGCAAAATGGTTGATGAATGAGTTGGAATCAGAAAAAAAATGGGAAAAAATGTTTGCTGAATCGGAAGGGATATTAGATAAACTGGCAGACGAGGCGCTAGCTGAATATGCGCAAGGAAAGACCAAACCACTGGATATCAACAAACTGTAATTTCACATACAACTGAACAATTTCGTAAGCTATTGGCAGAACTCCCGAAGAAAATTCAAAAACAAGCGAAAGATGCTTACACCCATTTCAACAATGACCCTTATCATCCAGGAATACACTTCAAGCGAGTGCATTCGACCAGACCGATTTATTCAGCACATATTTCAATAGATTATCGGGCTGTAGGAATACAATAGAATAACGAAATAGTATGGTTCTGGATTGGATCCCATTCAGATTATGAGAAGCTATTGAATAAACTGAGACAAGCTTAGCCCTAACGAGTCGGAAGCTGAGGTTATACAAATTTTCATATGTAAATGATCAAATCAAGTTTGCTCGCCCTGTTACATATATTCACTGGCATTTTAATTTGCATTTAATGGAAATGAGAATTATAAAAATTCTTGTAATGACAAGACCTCAAATTGTTTAACACGTTAAAGGATTTTGAATTTTAGAATTGAGATTTGTTTGTTATTTGAAATTTGCTATTTGGTGCTTTTTAGGATTCCTGGGAAAAACTGATTTTAAATATTTTGCCAAAGCTTGCCCTAGATGTTTGGAAGAGGGAATTATCAAAATCTAATACTTAAGAATCTACAATCCCTTTCGTTTTAGTCCAGGATTATTTGTCCTTTCAATCCTGTTTTTTCCTCTTCGCTGTTTTCCCGAAGGTTTCGGCATTCTTTTCTTCACAACGGTTTCCTTTTGTCGTAATTCTCTGTTTTCGAGGCAGAAAAGGCGTTTTAACAGATCCGGTCTTTTGGCTTCAGTGAGTCTCTTTTTTATCCAGGCTTGATTCTCTTTCCGGTACCAGAAAAAGAAACGATGTTGATTCCTTTTCTCCTCTATAGATTTTGAAGTGTAATAGTTCTTTAACGTATAAGGATGGTAACCGGAATAATAGATAACCGTGGCAACTGTCATGGGAGTGGGGGTGAAGTCCTGAACGTGTTCCAGTTTGAAATCAAGATCTTTCGTTTCTACCGCAAGGTTTGCCATCTCTTCCTCTCTGCAACCGGGATGACTGGATATGAAGTAAGGCACAAGCTGCTGATTAAGGCCGAATTCTCTGTCGATACGATCAAACAGTTTTTTAAATTCTTTAAAATGCGCAAAGGATGGTTTTCTCATTACTTTAAGCGTGTCAAGAGAGGTATGCTCCGGCGCTACCTTCAACCTGCCGGAGACATGTCGGGTTAAAAGTTGTACCAGATAATCGTAAACTGACGAATCTGCTTTTTTATTATAACTTTCTGTTACCAAGTCATACCGTATTCCGCTTCCGACAAACGCTTTCTTTATTTTTGGGTGCTGATCTACTTTACGATACATTTCGGTCAATTGAGAATGGCTTGTATTGAGATTGCCGCATATTACGGGGAAGATACATGAAGGAGCGACGCACCTGTCGCAAATCTCCTGCACCCTGCCCTTCATTTTGTACATATTGGCAGATGGACCTCCAAGGTCAGAAATGTAACCTTTGAAATCCGGCATATTCACTACCTGATCTACCTCATGTAAAATGGATTTTTGAGAACGGCTAGCAATGAATTTCCCCTGATGTGCAGAAATAGTACAAAAACTGCACCCTCCAAAGCATCCCCTGTGCATCGTTATCGAAAACTTTATCATCTCATAGGCAGGAATTGCGCCGCGTTTATGGTATTTCGGATGTGGCAGCCTTGTATAAGGCAAGTCAAAACAAGCGTCAACCTCCTCTTCCTTCATAGTTCGAAAAGGAGGGTTAATGATCACTGTTTTATCTGAAACTTCCTGAATAATCCTGTTTGCAGAGATCTTATTTGATTCCTGCTCCACCTGTTTAAAATTTGAAGCAAAGGCTTTTTTGTCATCCAGACAACTCTGATGAGAGCAGATAAAAGAGTCTTTCCAATTCCTGTTCTTTGGAATATCAGCGTTCCTGTCTCGAATATAGCCCGTTTGCCTCACCATCGTCAGTTGATGAAAAGGTACCCCTTTTTCCAGAAGCTTGAGAATTTCTTTGATAGCCTGCTCACCCATTCCATAAACTAACAAATCAGCGCCGCTTGTTTCGAGAATAGATGGCATAAGTTTATCCGACCAGTAATCATAATGCGTTACTCTTCTTAAAGAAGCCTCTATACCCCCGATTATGACAGGCACATCAGGATACAGAAATTTTAAGATTTTTGTGTATGTGGCAACGGCATAATCCGGACGAAAACCGGCCTTTCCTCCCGGAGTATAAGCATCTGTCGAACGGCGTCTTTTGTTGGCAGTATAGTGACTTACCATGGAATCCATGCAACCCGAAGTTACTCCGAAAAAATATCTGGGCCTTCCAAATTTTTTAAAATCACGCAGATCGTCATGCCAGTTAGGCTGCGGAACAATAGCTACCTTGTAGCCTTCCTTTTCAATAATTCTGCTGATTACGGCTGTTCCAAAAGCAGGATGGTCTACATAGGCATCACCCGAAATGAGAACAACATCGAGTTCATCCCAATCCCGCATTTCTGCTTCCTTTTTTGTCGTAGGAAGCCATCTGGTTAAATCCGGTTGCTTTTCTTTCATCTCTTTCCCGTTACTATACTAAAACCGATTTAATTTTCGGTTTTACTGGAAACCAAATCTTGGTGAAGGTATCCCCAGGCGCCGAGGACTTTACTCGGGCAAAATAATTTTTGGATTTTATCCGAAAATAATTATAAGATGAGTATATTTAACCTCTTCATTTGGAAAAAGTTGACCAGGATAGTCTAATTTGATTGTATAGAAATTTCCATTTAAAATATAAATATATCAATATTTTAAAGTATTTATGTGCATTAGCACTCCTGCCTGAACGAGTCATTCGGGCAGGTGCCCAAAATGGCGTTAATCAACGACACGGATGTCGTTGCCCGCCCGGATGAATCCATTCGGACGAGGTAGCAATTTTGACAGAGTTGCGCAGGATGCGCTAACCCGACAAGCTGCTTTTTTTTCTGCCTTTCATATATTTTTGATAACGCTCTTCGCCGACGCATTCACTTCCTACGGGACACTTTTCAATGCAGCTTTCAGGTAAAACACGCTGTATCATTTCTCCGCAGCTCTCACAGGAAAATTCATTCTCAAAACCGGCTACCGAAGCAGTACCAATCTTCCGGCAGTGCGGACATATTACGTCTATAATTTCTATCCTCTTTATCCTCTCAGCACCAGGACACTGAAAGATAACGGGCTTCTTGAATCTTTTCGGCGAAGAGGGAGTACTCTTTTTAATATTTGCAAGAGTCTGCATGGCCAGGATTCGAAGTTCCATTTGCTTTTCTTTTCTTAAGAATTCCTGAAGAGCCTTCATCAATTCCCGGTTACCTTTACCAATCCTGGTTATATCCCCCAGTGTCTGTTTCACTCTCTCCTCATCCTCATCATAGAGTTTCTGTAACAGAGTATTCATATCCGTGAAAGCCTCTTTGTTGTTCTGTGAGTTCTTTTTCTTCATCGAGTTAGCTCATCCTGCCCTACTCTTTCAAAATGGTTACAACGACGTCCATGTCGTTCCTTAACGCCATTTTGAGTTTATGCTAACGCACATATAATATGATTTTTAAGCTCTTTTTAACAATTATTGAATTCTTCAAGTATCTCTACCAGCTTATCCACAGTTTATTACCGGAAAACTAATACAATTAAGGTAACCTTTCGAAACATTAAAATCCCTCAGATTCAATCCCCTGTGTTTTTACGAGCAAATCCACAATGATATCAAATTCAGTGGATAGAAACCAGTCTTCCAGCAATGTTTTTCTGGCATGCTCCCGCATATCACTCACGGTTTTTTCCCACTCTTCTCTCGATTTACGTGTAAGAAGTATTCTGTTCACTGAATGGCATTGGGTACACCTGTCAACAAAGAGTAACCTCGCATCATCATACTTTTTCTTTTGAGGAAAGGTCCCCACAGCATCATCTCTCGTATTCAGGATTTCAGATAGTATCTGTTCACCCTCTTCTGCGGTTATCCAAAAAAAACTTTTCACCCTCATTCAAGCAACGCACATTCGTCACTCATCATGACTCTTTGGTTCGGCAAAAATGCGTTCGAGTGTATGGCATATTGAACATTTGCTCTCATATAAAAATTTCGCTTCACGATACTGAAATGTTTTTTCCGTTTCCAGCTCCTGCGCAAAAGATTGAAAAAGAGACAATAACATGATGATGATACTTGTTTGATATAGAATCCTTTTCATTGTCTGTTTTTATTCATAATACCCAATCACAATGAGGTTTAAACACAATTCACATAATGTTATAAAATTTGCAAATCTTTGCAAGACTTACAGTGTATGGTTCACGTAATGGATGGTAGCAATTTTCTTCATAAACTACTAACTATAAATAATAATCGTACCGATAATGATCAATAATTACTCAATTTAGGAATAAACAAGACGAGTATTTCTGTAGCTAGCTGTTAGAAAAGTAATAACGAACAAAATTTACTATTTGTTACAACAACATAAAAAATAATGTTTTCAACAATGAATTCATTAAGCGCAAAAAAAACGACAAGATTTTCTCTTTGCCTCCTGATTGGACTAATGACATGGACTTTGGCGACGATGGTGCCGGATCTTAATATAGGTTCTGTTTTAATGGTATTTTGGGTTTCATGGCCATTATTGGTGAATTACTTCTTAATAACACGCCATTTGAAAAAAACTGAAAGCTTTAGTTTTTGGAAACCAGACAATGTCTTTCTCTTCTGCACTTTTATAGTCATGCTAACGGTATTAGTCTGTGTCAATGTCATAGCTACTGCGGTGATTGTTCAACACGGGTCAATGGACGAAGCTGGACTCATATGGGCCTATACTTCCGTGATGATGATTTATTATGGAATAATGGTCGGTATGGTTTTTATGATTTTTATGATCATATTAAATAAATTAAAGAAAATGCGTAAAAAAGAAGGTGGCTCAGAAAGATATTAATTATCCAAGAGTCGTTGAGTCTTGAAGGATAAATCCAGATCAATATAGGAATCAGGCATGTTAAACTCAAAACAAACAACTGTTAACAAAGGCATGACCGTGCCGAGATAAATCCAAAATCTTGGGATGAAGATTTATTTTTCATCTATAATTTCTCAATCTTACAGATAGTTTTGAAATACTATTGGTAATTCTGTTTCAAATTTCCCTCAAAATTTACCATTTCAGGCTAATAATCACAATTTTTTGGCAATATCCCTTTGATGCTGTAACGAAATGAACACGAATCCAAATATTTACCTCAGGAATAATTATTTTAAGGTTTTTTATTACGTTACCTCTAACGTTTCTTCAATTCGTCTTATTACTTTTTTACTGTTTGGCCTGGTCATCGGTGAGAACCGATCCACAATATTGCCCTGTCGGTTAATAAGAAATTTTGTAAAGTTCCATTTTATTTTACCAGAAAATTCTGGATTTGTTTCCTTATCTGTAAGAAATATATACAATGGTGCTGTATCGTCTCCTTTCACAGAGATTTTTGAAAACATGGGAAATGTCACATGGTAGTTTAAAGAGCAGAACTGTTTTATTTCGTTATCTGTTCCCGGTTCCTGACTTAAAAAATTGTTTGCCGGAAAACCCAGAACAACGAAACCTTTATCTTTATATTTTTCATACAATTCCTGAAGGCTCTTATACTGTGGTGTAAAACCGCATTTACTCGCAACATTTACCAGTAAAATCACTTTATCTTTGAATGTTGTTAAATTTACAGGATTACCGTCGATACCATTCAGGGTAAATTCATAAATCGATTTCTCTTTCATTTCGCTCTCCATAAATTCTTAAACTCTTCTCCCGCTTTAATGAGTTCTTTTGTCATTGCGGGTTCAAGAGGTGAATGGGATCCAGTGGAAACAATAATAAGCTTTGACCCGGGAAGGGATTTATGGAGATCGTAAGCATAACGCATCGGACAGATAATGTCATAGCGGCCTTGAACGATTGTTACCGGTATATTTCTTAATTTTTGTATATTCTGGAACAACCCGTTTTTCGTTTTCATAAAGAAGTTATTTAATGTGTAGTAACATTCGATAATTGCAAATGCCACGGTGCGATCTTTTGTTAAAAAAGAGGTAGTCGCCTTCTCATCAGGAATCAGATTCATTATGGTGCCTTCCCAGTTTGCGAAGGCCCTGGCTGCTTCCCATGCTATCTTACTCTTTCGTGAAGTAAGGCGTTTATAATATGATTTGATAATCTCTTTTTTTTCTCTTTTACTTAAAATCGACATGAATTTTTCAAACTCATCCGGCCATATCTGGCCTGCTCCTTTTTCAGAAAAAAGCCACTCCATATCGGAAGCTCGAGCCGTGAAAACACCTCTTATTATGATACCCTTTACACTTTCAGGAAAGCTTTGAGCGTAAGCAAGGGCAAGTGTACTCCCCCAGCTTCCTCCCGTTACTATCCATTTTCTAATTTTCAGATGTTCCCTGAGTTTTTCCAGATCTTCAACGAGGTGCCAGGTTGTGTTCTCGCGTAATTCAGCGAAAGGCGTGCTTTTGCCTGATCCACGTTGATCAAAAAGGATAACGCGGTAAAATTTGTAATCGAAAAATCTCCGATAACCGGGGTGAATGCCGACACCCGGCCCGCCGTGCAGAAAAATTACGGGTTTCCCTTCGGGATTCCCTACTTCTTCAAAATATAACGTATGTAGATTTGAGACTTTGAGAAATCCAGAATGATACGGATTACGTGGTGGAAATAGTCTTGTTCTTGTCATAAATCAAACGTATCAGGTTTCATGAGAAATGTCAAGAGAAGCGGAAAATATGAAATTTTGCAGAAGCAAATTCAGGTTTCTTGTAACCAGAATCGGGTAATAATACGCCAGAGGATAATATGAAACAAGATGCTACGGGAAACCTTCAATAGAAATATGCAACACCCAATTCACTCTTTTTAACGTTCATACTACCCTTATGAATTGCGTAGTTTAGTAGCAACAGCGACATTATTAGCAAAAATATCGCTGTTGCTTTGTGTTGTTTTTACTCTTTTTGTTTAATTCTTCTTTGTCATTAAAAGTAATTGACCACCTTCCACAAGACCAGGATCATAGCCAATGTCAAGTTGCAGGTTAAAACTTATATCAGAACTGGAACTACTTCCCTGATGAATCTCAACTGCCAGAACATTCTCTCCATCTTTTAAAAAATCAGTGTCTACGCTATTCTCAAAAAAGATATTTTCATCCGGTGTGTCTTGAGAAGCAAATGTATTATAGGTAATGGTTTCAGCTGGCATATTGCTTCTTAATATCTCTGTTCCATTTAAATAAACAACAGCTCCATCATCTCTCAAGATCTTAAGGATTAAATTACGAATTTTTGAGGCATTAACAATATCAAAAGAATGCCTGAAATAAGTAGTGATAAATTTGTTTGATGTATTGGGCCCAAAGCTTACAGCTGTTTCTTCATCTCCATCTCCGTATCCCAGTTCTGCCGGACCAGCTGACCAACCAGTATCATCAAAAGAAAATTCCTTCCACGCTGTTCCCTGATCAGAACCGTTATCTAAGTATTTCCATGTTGCACCAGCAGGAACAAGTACTCCATCAATAGGTAATCCTTTGAGGCTGTGAGCCTGTACATCAAGAATAAAGACTTGTTCCTTTTTTTTAGTCTTAAACAGCCCTGTGACATCAAGGATTCCTGATGATTCCCAGTCACCGATATCAGATGGATCCAAATCTATTTGACTAAGAGGAACGGCTGAACGATCCATTTCAAGCACACGCACCAGTTGACCATTAATTGGATTCAATTGCCAGACGGAGGCCTCGATGTTGTTTGTTTGTCCAAAAGACGGTATTGCCTCATCCTCCTGGATATAAATGTAACCATTAGAAGCCCAATCAAGATTATCCGGACTTCGCAGACCATCATCAGGATTCGCAAACTGGTTATTATTATCGCCATCATATATGATTTCGACTGTTACCGGGATATAGTTGATGTCAACTAAGTCTTCATTAAGAATATCGCCAAGGTGTACATCGATAAGATAAGTCGTGCCCCAACTGTCAGCGCCACCAAAAGAACCGCTGAATCCCGTTGATGCCATAACCACCTGAGTACCATTGTTCGGATTGACGGAGAGGTCTTCCGGACGGGAAAACATAAAAGCCCCCACCGCATCAGCCAGTGAGTCCTGAAGCATTAAATTGGCAAAACCCATACTATCATAATTATTCATAGCGGCCTTTGCTGGATTGAAGTGTTCAATCTTAACAAATTTACCGGACTTCATATTGAAGGTTCCGTAGAAATCACCAGGGTCTTTTATTGATGAATCATCGAACACCAGAACATAGAGATTACCAAGACCAAGGCCATTCCGATTTAAAAAATCGGGAGGATTGTAGGTAGAATCATTCGGCTGTTCTGTACCTTTTTGACCTATATAGAGCAGCAAAGGGGCCCCTCTACGATCATCGCCTATCATGAGTACCACCTTGTCGCTGTCACCCGGATCGATTGGACAGGCATTTTCATGGGCCGCTCTGCCAATCATGGGGACGATATAAATGTCTCTTTTATCTACATCGATGGCGGCTTGCTGGCCACCTATAGCACCACCGACTTCTTCACCGGTAAAGAAGATATCATCTACAAATCCGAATTCTCCGGTATTAATGCCATAAGCAGAACAAAGGAAAGCAAAACCATCAATGTTGTCCCCCTGGCCTTCACGGATTTGTGCCGGATCGGTGACCGTCTCTCCGGCCCGATCATAGACAGCATCATAGGCTATTCCTGCTGCCGTAACTTTTCGAGTTATGGCATCAATGTCAAAGGAACTTACCCGTGCACCTGTCAGTTGCGTACCATTGGCCAATTTATAAGCATATCCGTCATCGGCACTCAATTCATGACTCACCAATACACGTACGGTTCTATTATCAATTTTAAATGCTCCGATACCATCAAGTCTTCCTGGTGGCCGGTAACCAAGATGTTTTTCATTAATGTCTTTACCACTGCCATTGGTATCTCCAATTGTGACAAGCGGTGTCACTTTCCATCCATTACTTGTGGTTGGTGTGTCCCCACGCATTTGTGGTGGTTTATTCGTCTTAAACTGAACTCCAAAATGTGATAGTTTCTTTAGTTTACACTGAACTGCAAAAGACGGTAAACAATAAAAAATCTGTACAATGGCAATTATTACTGTGAAAAAAAACATTCTGCTTCTCGAAGTTACAGTTTTATTCAACAACATAAAGTTCTCTCCTTTTATTTTTGATTTTATGCAATGTTAAAGGTTTGGGTTCAGCTCCATTGACACCTCCTTTTTCTATTAAATGTTTTTTTTCTACTCGAGACTGAGAGTATATTATCTTAGAGAAAATCTTCTTAATAAAGAGGCCTTACTGCAGAATATTCATTTAGAAATTTTGCAGTAAGGCAATCTATGATACTGCATCCATACAGTACGTTAAAAAACCCTTATAACTTTGCGTCTCCTGAGCTAACCCCTCTCTGTCACCCGAAAGGAGAGATCATATATTTCATCTCTGTTACTTCTCATATTTATTGCCATAAAGCTTAAACGTACCATACTTTAATATGTTGTATTTATCAATATGACAACTGATGACACCGGGAGTTGTAAGAAATCTTACCCTTCTCACTCTTGCTGAATGACTCATATTATGGTATAAAAAACGAGATATAACCATACAAATATTTCTTCCCATTATGAAAGAACGATTTCTGGTCTTAGGGAGCGCCGGTAGCGGGAAAACACATCTTGTCATTCAAAAATTTCTCCAATGCGCCAAAGAACACAAAGAAGAGAACGTAATCTTTGTTTTACCTAACCACAGTCAGGTAAAACATCTGAGAGACCATATCCTGAGAACCTCAGCTATCAGAGGATACTTTGACTCATGCCTGATTACGTTCTCGGGGTTGACAGAGAAAATAATCGACAATCTTCCGCTGCAGGAATCAGTTAAAAGAGATACCGAAGACACAGTTCCTCAATCCCGAAACCCCATTAATGAGAACGAAAAGGATATGATACTGTCAATGCTCTTTAAGGATATCGAAACAAGTTACTTCACCAGGGTCCTGGATTTTCCTGGGTTTAAGAGGGCTTTTCTTAATTTTGTAAGGGAGATCAAAGAAAATTCGCTTGATCCGCACTCCTTTAAAGCCAATCTCAGAACAGGAAAAACAAACAGGAATGTTTCTCCATATGACTTAAAATTCAACGAACTTGCCAGACTCTACACGAGTTATCAGGAAGCTCTCAACAGAAAAGGGTTCATGGATCAGGAAGATTTTCTGGCACAAGCGATACAACATATTAATGATGAAACACTTTCTCACATAAAATTATTATTGATAGACGGTTTCCACGATTACACCCAACTTGAATTTACGCTACTAGAGGAACTCTCCTCGCGTATCCCGAACGTTTACATAACCCTGCCATATAACACATCAGGTTACCCGTCTCCTGTTTTTCTGACTGCTCAGAAAACATACTCCAGACTTGAGAAACTGGGGCTTCGAAAAATAGAATTGAAAGAAAACAAAAGAGCTCGCTGCCAAGTGTTAAAGCATATTGAAGCGAATATTTTTTCAAATACCATCGTCCCACCCATCTCCTTATCCAGTCAGGAAACTGCTACATTTCAAATTATTGAGGCCGCCAGTATACAGGATGAAATAGAACAGATTGCCCGCAGGATAAGAAAGTTAACCGATAAAAATCGATACGGCTTCAGTGAAATAGCCGTAATATTCAGAAATGTTGAAAAATATCAGGACATCGCAGAAGATATATTTCAGAGGTTCTGTATCCCGGTCAGGATTTACGGAAGAAGATCCCTGATAAAGAACCCACTCATCAAGGCCATAGTAAATACAACAAAAGTATATACAGAAAATTGGGCGGATAATTCTGTCTGGGATATCCTCAAGTCTTATTCAGGTATAGAGAGAGATCTCCTGCATGCCTTAGAATCTGAACATTTATCAAAAGGTAATATTAACGATTGCAATGGATGGCTTGAATTGACCTCCCGTTTTAAATTTAAACCCATTCACAGATTTTTGAGGCGCATGAAAATCATATTGAGTAACCTGGAAGGAAGGCATCCTTTCAGCACGTATTGCAAATGTTACATCGATATTGCAGATCTGTTTTATAAATCGGCATTTACACCGTTCAATACCTTCACGGATGAAGTTAATGGTAAAATTCTGGTATGTAATCAGAATCAGGAAATATCAGAACTGATGAAATCTGATGCCTCTGCCCTGGGAGAATTCCTTGCAATACTGAATAACTCTACGTTCAGGAAACTTTATCAAGAGACGAGAGTACTTACTTTTGAAGAATTTAATCACATCCTTATTTCTCAATTAACGTTAGCTTCGTATGGAAAAAGAGACAGGAGAATGAATGTGGTTAATGTTATTAATGTCGTGGAAGCAAGGCAGTGGGAAATGCCTGTAGTTTTTGTCGGCGGCCTTCTTGAAAAAGAGTTTCCCAGGCAGGTAGGGGAGGATCTGTTTCTGAAGGATTTCCAGAGAAAGAGACTAAATAGTACGGGGAAAGCAGCCCTGAGAGAGATGCCTGAGCAAATGGATGAAGAGAGATATTTATTCTACATCGCTATTACACGTGCAAATGAAAGGCTTTATCTCTCCTACCCGTCAACAAATAGTGACGGCAATTCTACCCTGCCATCTTTTTTCCTGTCTGACCTGAAAAAGTTATTCCCGGAAGAAATAAAAGAAAAAATCTCAATAAAAAGAAGCCTCTCAAAGATAATTCCCGAACCGGAAGAGATCATTACTTCAACCGATTTAAAGAGTTTCGTCTATTACCACTTTACGATTCCCTATACAACTTCTCATGAACAATACGAAAAGGATGTTGCCCTGTGGCTCTATAACAATATGGAAAATGAAACTTCATTCAGGAAAGAACTTTCCCTTTTAAGAAAACTTGTGGATTCTTACGAAAATCTAAAACTCAACCTTTCTGACAAAAGGATTATCAAAAAGATTCGTGAAACAGCCGCAAGATTCAATGCCACAAAATTAAGAGATTTTGCGCAGTGTCCTTACAAGTACTTCGGAGGGTTTACCCTGAATCTAAAACAGGCCAGTCCGTTAACTCTCGATTTTTTGGTGCAGGGAAGGATTATACATCAGGTACTGGAGGAGTATATAAAAGGAAATCAGAAAATGAATATTTCAACTCTCTTTGAGGACTCTTTTCAACAGGCAACCAGAGGAATGGTTGTTGGTTTTGAAGAGCTGAAGATCAAGAATGATATGCTCAAGGCACTAGTAACATTTGGGTCTAAAGAGAGAGAATCTCTTTTGTCTCCGTTTAAACCTGCGATGCTTGAGGAGAAATTTGGGGATGAAAATAACAAACCTATAGAAATATTTGATGCCACAGCAGGCCGAATCGAGATATCCGGTAAGATTGACAGGGTTGATGTCTCTCTGGTTAATGGAGAAAAGATCGGGATCATTATTGACTATAAATACGGAAAGACCGAGTTTGATGTGAAAGAGATGGAAGAAGGCACAGATTTGCAACTACCCATTTATGCACTTGCCTTGAGAGATGTATTTAATATTGTACCCGTTGCCGCTGAATATTATGCACTGAAGTCCTCTAAAAAGACGGGAATCTATAATCAAGATTTGACAGAGAGACTCGGACTTAACCTGGAGCTGACAAAAAAATCTCTTGCCGCTGATAACAGAGAATTTACTAAACGGCTGGAAGAAACAAAGAACCGCATCCTGCAATTTGCAAAAGAAATCCATAATGGAAGAATAGAGCTTGCTCCACATAATTTAGATCGCTGTGGTGAGAGGAATTGTGATTTCGCAAACGTCTGTCGCATAGATAAGTGGAAACTAAGATGAGATAATAAAAATTTGGTTTTTAAACACATGAAATTAAAGATATACTAAAACCGATTTGGTTTTCGGTTTTACTGGAAACAAAATCTTGATGAAGGTATCCCCGGACAAAAAACGCCGAGGACTTTACTCGCTCAATTGTATCTCGGATTTTATCCGAAAACCATTATGAGATGAGTATAAATAAAATTGAATATAACATTTAGAATTGATATATTTAATGAATGTTTCATAACATCTTACATGTAACATTATTATACACAGTAGAGAGAAAATACGGTCTATGGTAAAGGAAATCAATCCAAACAAGCCACTATTTCCAATAAGTGTAGCTGCTGAAATATTGGAAGTAAACCCTCGAACCCTGCGAATTTATGAAGAAAAAAAACTCATCAAACCCTCTCGAAACGACGGAAATCGGCGCTTTTATTCACTAAAGGACATTAGTCTTTTAGAATATGTCCACTATCTCATCCAGATTAAGAAGGTGAATGCTGCTGGGGTCAGGGAAATCCTCGCAATACTCAGCACATTACCGGAAAATATTCGTGATGAGTTAACCTCTCGTGTCGAAAAGACTATAAAGAAGCTTCCGAAGGATAAACTGGAGATGTATAAGAAGGGGGATAATGAGATCACCGAAAATCTGTCTTCCTAGTAAGTTCATTTTTTATAACACTTAAACAGTTTCTTTCGATTAAGACTCCTATAAAAATTCCAGCCAGTTTTTTATGTTTTGAATACTAATTCGAGCTTGCAAAACTATGGGGAAAAATAAGTGTCTTTTTTCATTTTATTAATCTTTAACTAATAAATCTCCATATTTCTTAGTTACCACATCCCCCTGACTGCCTTACCTGTATCAGGCTTACATAATATATGTACTAGAATATTCATCTTTATTGTCATAATTGATTGCAAAAAATTAGTAATTATGTTATCATTCACTTCGCTGTAAAGATAACAGTCAGGCTATAATATTATACGATAATTTGGCATACTTTCATCTTATAAAGGCCCTCTTTTGTCTGACTGTTTGCAGTTTAAGTGCTGGACCATGTTATTGTGACACCATACGGCATGGCTAAGGTAAAAGTACCTTCAACCCACCACGACAAATTTCAATTAAAATGATAATTATTTTGTACTTATTATGACTATGAACAATGCGAAATGAAGCGATAAAATCAATTATAGAAAAAGCTGCCAATAAAAAAATTGACACGTCTTTATTGTATAAGAATTTAGAATATCGTATTCAGGATAGCCGAATTAGGGCTATCCTGGAGAAGCTTGCAGCAGAATAAATAAGAAACAAACAGGTTATTGAAAACTTTAACACAGAATTATTAAACAAAAAGCGGGAAACAGTCGGGAATCACGGCATTAGAGCATATCAATAAAACATCAAAATCAGATACAGTAAAACCTGATACACAGAATCTTACCCAAATCGAAAAAGGGGTTTTATAAAAAATGTTGTTTTAAAACTATTTGGCTCGTATTCCAAAATAAGCGGTGAAGTAATAAATAAATCGAATGTAGATTATGCTACTGTGAACTTTAAAATGCAGTTTTATGAAAAAGTTGATGACCTTTTGAAAAAGGAGTAAGTTATGTGCACAATATGTGGCCATTTTTCCAAAGATGCGATATATCCACAAGATATTTACGATATGATGAACAAAATGCGTCATAGAGGACCTGATTTCAATGGTATTTACATGGACGGTGAAGTACGTAAGGCAAAAAATCTTGAGGATTTGAAAGAGCATCTTAAACTCTCCCGAATAGCATTGGGACATTCAAGACTATCTATTATAGGCATGAGCTCCTCGACTCAACCATACAGTAGTTGTGATAAAGGTATTTCTTTAATACATAATGGTGAGATTTATAACTATCAACAACTAAAATCTTTACTTTTAAGAAATCATAATTTCTCTGGAGACAGCGACAGTGAGGTAATCGTGCATTTAATTGAGGAAGTTTATGATGGGTCGCTGGAAAAGGCAGTTAAAGAAGTCATGCCTCTTCTTGATGGCATGTATACATTTGCAGTAACGGACGGTTGCAATCTAGTGGTAACACGAGACCCGATAGGAAAAAAGCCTCTTTATTATGTTGAGAATGATGGTATTATTTACTTTGCTTCCGAGAAAAAAGCATTATGGAACAGCGAAAAAGAACCATTACGACTAAAACCTGGATACCTGCTTGTGATAAATGATTATGGATACACAGTCAAACAAAGCTATCAAATTAATAAACCATATATTGATATTGTTGATTTTGATGAAGCCAAACAAATTTACAAAAATGCTTTAAAAGATGCTGTTTCCAAGCGATTAATCGGGCTAAAGGAGGAAAAAGTCGGAGTTATATTTTCAGGTGGAATTGACAGTGTCCTGATTGCCAAACTCTTAATGGATGAAGGACAATCAATCAAATGCTATTGCGCAGGAACCGAAGATTCCGGGGATATAAATAACGCAAAAAAAATTGCCCGAAAAATGGGATTTCCTCTTAACACATTTTTAATTACGGAAGACGTGATCAATAACTACCTGGAAGAAATAATTGAAAATGTAGAAGAAAGTGGATTACTTCAGGTAGAAGTTGCATTTCCTATGTATCTGGCAGCGTTAATGGCATCACAGGATGGAATCAAGGTCATGTATAGTGGCCAGGCTGCCGATGAACTTTTTGCCGGTTATGAGTGGTATAAAAAAGTAATGTCAAAAAGTATTGTGAATGTGAATCAAAAACTCTGGGAAGACCTCGAAAGACTCTATGATGACACATTAGAACGGGAAGACAAGTTAACAATGGCACATAGTATCTAACTTCGTGTCCCTTATCTTGACCGCGCTGTTATAAATATAGCAATGCGCATTTCTCCAAAGTTAAAGATCAGCGCAGATAATGATAATATGGGGAAGTTCATTCACAGAATGGCTGCAGTTGAATTGGGTGTGCCATACGATATTGCATTTCGTCCTAAAGATCCGGCTCAATCTGGCTCTGGTATGAATAAATTGTTGGAAAAAGTAATTCTTGCTAAAATTAAAAAGAAAAAGACTAAAATCAGTGAAAGTTTATACGATACCAATATCAGAAAGGACAAAGGTAGTAAATATCGTTATGGCCAGGATGAACATACCTATGGAAGTCCGGATGTAAGGTCTTACATTCAAAGAATTGATAATAATATAAGACAAGGATACATCAATGCTAACATTATGGAAATTACTGCTATATGACAAATTTAGATACAAAACGAACCGTTGCCCTTGCACAATTGGCTGGTACCGAAGTCAATATTATAGAAAACCTGAAGAAGATTGTAAAAATCGTGAAGGCTAATGCTGATTCAGATATTATTATCTTTCCAGAATTAACAGTTCATGGCCATATATTTTCTTCATCACCTCAAAAAGAACTTATTGAGTTAATACAAGAAACTCCCAACATTGACGAAATTATTGAACTGGCAAAAACAGAAAATGTCAGGATTATATTTGGCAGCATGGAAGAAACTGCAGGAAAGATATATAATATTGCCTATTACATTGGTCACAATAAGAAGGTATTCAAATACATAAAAACTCACATACACTGGAGTGAGACATTCGACGCAGGAAATGAACTACCGGTATTTGATACTTCTTTTGATAAAATAGGGATGCTAATCTGCTATGACGCAGCCTTTCCTGAGGCCAGTAGAACTCTTGCTCTTAAAGGAGCACGGGTTATCATTGTTATTGCAGCAGTTCCTGTAGATTTTCCAAAAGAAATAATGGCTCGAAGAATGGTTTCCATTGCAGTCTTTAATCAAGTTTTTGTCCTCTATGTGAACCATGGAGGTCCACACTTTAACGGAAATAGCCTCATTGTAAATCCTAAGGGAGAGATTACTCACCAGCTTGGAAGTAAGGAAGATATATTAAAGGCTGAAATTGACCTTGCTGAAGTAGACGAATGGAGACGCCTGGAACCTGTTTTCCCTGGCAGGAAAACAGATATATATTGGAAGTAAATAACCCTGTTCCAAAATATGACTGCTTAATTATTTTAGATGTAAACCCTCACTTCTTTATATTCATTCAATACAATAGTAATCCACTATTTAACATCATAAAGTTTACGATAGCTATACATAATCGTAAAAGTTAAGGGAGCCTTCGATGTCTAATTGGGATTGGAGTATTATTATTACGTATATGGCATTTCTCATCTGGCTGGGATGGTATTTAGGCAGAAGACAAACAGATACAGTTGACTATTACCTTGGATCGAGAAAACTCCCATGGTGGGGTATTGGTTTTTCGACAATGGCCACACAACTTGGCGCCATAAGCTTCATTTCTGCTCCTGCGTTCGTTGGTCTAAGACCCAAAGGAGGGTTAATATGGCTTGGTTATGAATTTGCGGTCCCATTTGTTATGATAATTATGGTATATCGTGTCATCCCCATCTTTCATAAGCTTAATATTGTATCGATTTATGAGTATCTGGAGATGAGATTTGACAGGAAGACAAGAACCCTCATAAGTATCATTTTTCTGGTAAGCAGGGGGCTGGCAACCGGTGTCGGTATTTATGCCGCAGCTATTGTTGTCTCAGTAATCCTGAATGTACCACTCATTCTCACCGTTATCATTATTGGAACTGTTGCACTTATCTATGATTTTATGGGAGGAATAAAGGCTGTTATCTACTCCGATGTCATCCAGATGGCTATCCTTTTCATGGGTATTATTGTCTGTACCATTTATGGATTATTTTATATAGATGGTTGGAGCTCAATTAAGAACACTCTTTCAGGAGACCGCTTAATAGCAGTTAACTACTCTTTATTTGGAATTAACAAGGGAGAAGACTTCGGGTTTTATCCTCTCCTATTTGGAGGTTTTTTCCTTTACCTTGCATATTATGGTTTCGACCAGAGCCAGGTGCAGCGTGAAATATCTGCAAGGTCAGTTTCTGACTCAAGAAAATCTCTATTCATGAACGCAATAATGCGGTATCCATTAGTACTCAGTTACTGTATCTTAGGGTTAGTTATAGGAACTTTTGCCTTAAAGAATCATGAATTTATGGACTTGATACCGGCAGAAAGCATAGATCACATGGTTCCTTTATTTGTTGTGAATTATTTACCTTCAGGGTTAACAGGGTTCATCATTATCGCGATTTTAGCAGCAAGTATGTCTACTTTAGATTCAGCATTAAATTCGCTGAGTGCTTCTACAACGAAAGATATCATTGAACCATATTTCATTAAGGACTCTACAGAAGGTAAAATATTTTTCTATTCTAAACTTTCTACTCTGTTTTGGGGAGTTTTCTGTACAACATTTGCATTTCTTGTGGGGAAGATTTCTGAAACGGTTTTGGAAGCAATCAATATGATAGGTTCCATCTTTTATGGCCCTATTGCCGCAGTATTCTTATTGGGAATGATAACAAGAAGAGTAACTTCAAAAGGTGTATTTCTCGGAAGCCTGGCAGGTGTAATCGGTAATGTAATTATTGCTTTTGGGGCATTGCCCTTATCATGGTTGTGGTGGAATGTTACCGGTTTTTTCCTGACAGCAGGTGTAAGCTATATATTAAGTTTGCGTGAAAAATTAAAACCATCCGAACAGGAGAAAAAGAAAAATTATCCTGTTTTTGATATAAAATTTGAAAAAATATCGGATTACAAATGGACCATTGTATATTTATTCCTGTTTTTTTACGGTATTGGACTTATTATTTTCTCAACAAACATTAACAAGATAATCTTTTAAGATGATAAGAATTTGTAAAGAAGTGACAAAAAACTATGATAGCATGGAAAGGCTTTATTTCAAAGGAAACATTGAATTTCCTATGCATAAATAATAGGAATGAAGATCTAATATTTTATACTGCTAACGACGTCAATCAGTTGCCGAACGGATATCGTAGTTGACGTTTAACATTGGCATGAGTTTCTGATTCGTTGGTTCTGTGCTTTGAAATTTTTTACCAAGACTAAATCTCGACACGCCGCATCCACAAGATTTCGAGGCTATTTTTAATGTCTCACTCATTCTTGTCTACTTCACTGTATTCTGCTGCATAAGTTGTTACACACATCATATCAAATACGGCGTGATAACCGCATGCCACACCAATGAAATTGAAGCTTGAATTGAAAATGTTCTCTCTGTGTCCTCGACTCGAAACGCCATCATCCACAATTAGACTTATTACGATCTCGCGAGCGCTTTTACGCCCATAGGAGATATTCTCGCCAAGACGTCTCCCCCATTTCCCATATCGATTTACTCGTTCACTGGTTCGGCTGTTATCACTTCCCTTGTGTCCTAATGTTCCTCCTGGCCCTACGTCCTTTACATGATCCATCGCCCCTCTGGACATTCCTCTGGAGAGCTTCAAAGGTTTCAATGGCGTAGCCGAATTTAAGAATTCTATCGCTTCATTGACAGCGCTTACGCCTTCCTTTGTTAGAATTGTTATTCGGCCCGGACGCTTGAATAGATTCCCTTCATACAATGGCAACAAGTCTTGCATGAGAGAGCTATACTTTTGGGGTTCCATTCTTGCCAAGTTGATCTCACGAACCACTTCACTTTCTAGATTCCTAAGATACGTAAGATTATCAGATTCAATAGACTGCGCTTCGACACTTAGGCTACCCAAAAAAATAAGTAAACAAGCGATGCGCACAGATCTACATAAGTTTTTGTGGTTAAATAAGGGAATCATCTTATCATCCGCTCCTAACGTTTTAATCAGGTGCACTGCTTTTTGACGTCACCTGAATTAATTTGTTAGCTAACTTTTTAGGTTGAAGCCGTATTATTTTGTGCCCGCAGTTTAACTGGTGGGCTTTGAAATCTTCCCAAATAGCATCTAAGTTGTAATTAAATTTTTTAGAATGTTCGTCACGAAACTTCCTGACTTCCTCTACGATTGGGTCTTTCATAATTCATCTCCAATTAATTCATCAGGTGAGCATATTTCAGGGCATTTTTGGGGTATGGCTTTACCCGTAAGTAATGCCTTGCCAACTCTTTTGCTTCATCATCAATTTCTAATACCGGAAAATCCTTTAAAATGTCAAGACGATTTTTAGCTTGACTTTTATTCCCTCTTGATGCTTCCTGAATCACAATATCTGATATGAAAACGTCAAATTTGTTAAGTTGTCCCCACATATCAGAAGTTGAGGCTTGATGAGCTGCAATTAGTAAGTTTTTTGATGTATTCGCAACCAAGTAACTTATAACACTTGTTTCTATATATATTTTTGTTTCATTTTTTTGTAACGTCCTAAATCAGTTGCCAAAAATGTTAGCCAGTTGATGCACAATAACTAAAACCTCTTGAACTCCTTTAAACTACTGGCTTAAAAACAAGTGCATTTTTGGTCAATTGAATTTAATTGTTAGCTATTTTTATTAATCATACGTTCGTACTCATCGTGAGTACCTATCCAAACCCAAATATAATCTTCACCATCTTCAACAGAAAGTGACCTATGAT
The DNA here is from genome assembly GCA_031316155.1 of Candidatus Scalindua sp. Lineage (GTDB taxonomy): Bacteria > Planctomycetota > Brocadiia > Brocadiales > Scalinduaceae > SCAELEC01. Next base: position 37,626 of record JALDRB010000004.1, on the reverse strand, counting down.
TCATTCCGGCTCGGGCTGACCAAAATTTTCCAACTTTTTTAAAATGAAGAGATGGATGCGAAGGGTTCTTTTTGAGAAGCTCAAAATTCTTCTTGGCTCTCTTTTGAACAAGTTGAGGAAGGATATTGAAACATTTCCAAAATCGTTTAGTTGTCAGGTGCATTTAGAGTTCTTTAAGCTTTCCCTTAGATTTTTCTTCAAGGGCTTCCTCAATCAGGTTATCCAACTTTCCTGCTTCTGAATCCGTTAATAACTGTTTATCCCATTTTTCCCAGTCTTTTTCCGAAAACCACTGCCTCAATTGGATATAATCTTTCTCTGGAAGGGTTTCTATCGCTGCTTTGATTTCGTTTACTGTTGACATTCAGTTCTTCTCTCTATTTCAAGGTTATTTTTTAGGACAATTTAAGAATAGTATAGCACATCACTTAAATATTGGAAGTATTGTTTTTGGGGGTAACAAGTACGTAGCACTCAACAGCCATCAAGTTGTGAGCCATGCCTTTTATTTTGTTGGTTCAGATATTTTTAGTAAAGCCTTTCATTGCGCTTGTAAGTAAATTTCGGAAAGATGAATCTCCCTCCTTGTTATTGTGATTGATTTGGATATGGACTCTAAGTTATCTCTTTATTAGGATAACGATCAAACTCACCCGACTACGTAGGAGGTCGGGAGGAGTACCCTTTTAGCTGGATTTCTATGAAGAGTCTCCCAAACAATCACGTTTTGGTGGCTTAGGAAGTTGCTTACCTTTTTCACTTTCCGTATAAATATGACAGTCTACTTTTATTGTTGTCCGCAATTTTGAAAATGCATCTCTGATGTCGTCTGGAGTTTTATCCTTATCACATAGAACCTCCCGCGCAATGTTTAAATCTTTTATTGCGTTAAATGACAAAAACATCGCTCCCCCTTTATCGTAATACCATTTAACAAGATCCAAATTAAGCTGTCGTCTTTGTTTATCACTAATATTTTCATCGCCCCAATATTTCGCACTCATTGTGTGCAACCATAGTTTCTGATACGCACTTACGCGCAAGTGGGCGATCTCTTTCAAAAATTCATCACGCGCCTTTCTTTTTTGTAAGAGCCAATTAAAGTAAAAACCAACAACAATAGCGAGCAGCGCTAGGAGTCCCTTATCAAGCAAAATCTTAAATAGTTCATCATGTTCCATCTGGATTTCTCCAATTTGCCAAATAATTACATAGCTAACGCCGGCTATTGAGCCGCAAGACTCGCAGGGAAGAGCGTGCGACAGCGGTCTCTTCCTGAGAATTGATGTCGGCTCCAACGCTCTTGATAGGCGGAGCGTAAGCGAAGTCCTGTCAAGGGCGTTGGAGTGCGAAGCACTCAACAGCCGGCGATAAGCTAGCCGCTTGCGGTCTCAGCTTATCGCCTGAGTTCACTAGCCACGGTGAGACTTAAATAGAACTCATAAAGCAGTAATTTGTAAGAAATATATTAAGCTTTAAATCGCAAATGACCTAGTGGTCTATGTGAAACGATTTGTTCGGCTTTGTCTCTGATTGGTGTTGTAAAATCAAGAGATTATGCAGTTGCTAAATTTCGTACTTCAGTTTGGGGAAAGTGTACCTTTACTTCTTTCTCGATTCTTTCCCCTGCCTTACTTCTGGCTATTTTCATATTATACCTCACCTGTAAATTAAGCCAGAACTCAGGTTCTATCCCGAAATACTTACCAAGTCGAAGCGCAGTGTCTGCAGTGATTTCTCTTCTGCCATGAATGATTTGACTAACCCGGTTAGCCGGCACATTAATGTCCTTTGCCAACTGATTTTGAGTAATTTTCATTGGCTTGAGAAATTCTTCTAATAAAACATCGCCCGGCGTGATTGGAGATAATTTTTTTGTCATTTTTTTACCCCTTGTGATAATCAACAATCTCAACTTCAGTAGCGCTTTCATCCTTCCATACGAAGCAAATACGCCATTGATCATTTATTCTTATGCTGTGTTGGTCCTTTCTATTGCCTTTTAATTGTTCAAGTCTATTTCCTGGGGGAGCTCGCAGGCTGTTTAGAGAAACGGCTGCATTTAAAACTTCAAGTTTTACTCTCGCAACCTTGGAAATGCTTCTGAACCTTTTAACATCCAAGTCATTGAAAAGCTTTTCCGTGTTCTTGCACTTGAAAGTTTTTATCATTCCTATAGTGTATGACGACTGACGTCATACGTCAAGCAGAAAAATTGGGAGCCGAACGTCCCGCTGAGCAGCAGCCGAAGGCTGTTCGACTCCAGTGGATTGTTAGAGATTATTTTGTTTTCGAATAGATAAACTTCTCTTCAATGATTTTGGATTCCTTGCACAATGAAATAAGCCGTATACAATATCCTTTATTTTTTTCGACTCTATAATAGATCGCATAAGGAAAACGTTTAAGCAACAACGTCTGAAATCTTTGTATACAGTCTTATAGATTAACGGATTTCGCCTGATTTCTTCCGAAAGGGCATAAAAGATACGAAGGAAATCCTCACCGAGCCCTACTCCTTTCTCCTCATACCAAAAATAGCCATTTACGGAATCCTCTTCTAATTCAGGAAGAAACAACAAAGAATATATTATTTCCTCTTCTCAATACGATTTTGTAACTCTTCGATAGACAATAAATCTCCAAGAGAATAATCTTTTGCTAGTCGTGCTTCTAATTCCCCCTTGTGATTCTCCGGAACAGGAACCTTCGAATCCATAGAAGAGACGCTCTCCCATCGGTCTTCTATGAAAAGTATTTTTTCCGGTATACTCATTTGTGCTATTTCAGGAATATCATTTATTTTCATTTGTCTAGCCTCCTATTCACTTTAGGTTATATATTGGATTTTCAATTTCGTCCATTCCCTAACGCTACGCTTCAGCTGCGGGCGCTCATGCCTCGTCGATGGCGAGCCGTCAGCTGCAAGCGGTAGTTGGGCAGCTCTTATATAATAAAACCATTATTTACTCCGTGGCGTAGAAACCGTAAAATCCAGTACTCTAATAAACCCTTAGCCTTTCCAATTATCAATTCTCGAAGCCAACGTTATTATGGCAGTTGTGTTATAAATATTTTCTGAATCTTTTTGATCACACAGTTGGGTTAACAATTTTGTTAAATATCTTTTTGCAAGCAATTTTATATGCATGCATTCATCTACTACCTCAACCGCTCCCAACACATATTTTCCGTTTTCATCTCGGTCATATTCATCATCAAATGCCTTAATTACAATACAAACATCGGAGTATGGAACCGAATAATTTACATTCATTTCGGTTTTACCAAAGTAAAATAATTCTATTTCTTCATGAGTTCCATTATCGTATTGTTTTATCGACACATTAGAATGGGAATATTTGACATTGCAGATAAGAGTCCCTTGACTCAAAATGGCTCTCCATTACTTGGTTTTTCAGTCATAATCGCACCCCTATTTATGAGTCTACCCATCATTCATTTTTATCTTTATTCTACAAATACCAGAATTTTATGTAATATCACATCCGCTGTCAAACAAATACAGATGTAATTGTGTTGAAATATAAAACATAGCCCTATACTATAACGCCAAATTTATTACTATGCAGAATCCTGATGATTATTTGATTTTATTATGCTTTCCTCATATGAAATATATTCAGGAAAAACTAATTGTGTTTTGCAGAGCAAAACTCTAATAAATTAGTGACTGAAGGGATCTAATTTATGGATAACAAACTAACTCCTGCTCAAGAAAAGGGTGTGAAGATCACGGATAGAGATCTCTGTATGGTAGCAGGGCCCGGATCAGGGAAAACGAGTGTACTTGTAGAGCGGTTCTCAAACCTCATAACCACCCGTAAAGCAACGATGAATGAAATCCTGACCCTCACATTTACCGAAAAAGCCGCAAACGAGATGAAGATGAGGGTAGCCAGTTTGTTTGAACAGAAGGGAATGGAGAAAGAGCGTCAGGAGATAGAGTTTGCCTTTCTCTCCACTATCCACAGTTTTTGTGCCCGATTTCTCAGGGAACATGCTATTGAAGCGGGTATTGATCCTCAGTTTCGTGTTATGGAAGAACTCGAAGCCGATAGACTGAAAGAACAAACTCTGGAAGATACTCTTGAAAAATGGGCAGAAAATAAAATCCTGGATGTGTTTTTCGATGACCTCTTCTGGACGCAGACGGATGCAAAAAAAAGCGGGACGAAGTCTTTCAAGGAAAACCTGTTACACCTCTATGAAAAGATCAGGAATGCATGCGTGCCAATTTCGGAGACCGTAAACCCGCCCGATCTATACTCATCTCACAATGGTTTTCGGATAAAATCCGAGATAAAATTGAGCGAGTATAGTCCTCGGCGTCTTTTGTCCGGGGAAAGTCCTCGGCGTCTTTTGTCCGGGGATAACTGCAACCAAGATTTGGTTTCCAGTAAAACCGAAAACCAAATCGGTTTTAGTATATCACAAGAGATCGTTCTTTCCTCTAACAGTATTAAGGATTTGATAAGCGAAATACGCAGTATCTATTCTGAAAAAAAGCCCCCCGTGAAAACCAGAGAAAAGATAAAACGTATCCTGGAATGCTGGAATGATTCAAATCTGCAGAATAATATAGCTGAACTATACGGAATAAATGAACACCACCAAACCTTATCCTCTCCTTCGCAAGGAGGAGAAAGAGGGGAGGTCAAAACCACTGAAAATTCAACTGCTGATAATCTCACCTTTGTAGTATTAAACAAAGTTAAAGCCATTCTCTCTTCCATAAACTTGAGCGTTTCAAATGAGGTAAAACAGCCTTTGAAATCTCTGCGTGAAGAGTGTAACGATCTTATCGGTTTACTCGCAGAGGTTTCCTCAACAAGAATCAAAATAGCGGTAAGAGATTTTCTTGTGGCCTTTGACGCTGCTTACAGAGAGAGAAAGAGGAGTGAGAGTTTTGTTGATTTTACCGACCTTGAAGACAAAACAATTGAACTGTTAAAAAGTAACGAATTCATTAAAAATGAGATAAGAGAGAGGTTCAAGTTCATATTAGTTGACGAATTTCAAGACACAAGCAGATTACAAAAGACTATTATAGACCTCATACGGGGTAAGGATAATTTATTCGTTGTGGGGGATGAAAAACAATCTATTTATGGTTTTCGAAACGCAGATGTTGAGATATTTCAGGATATGCAAAAAGAGGTGGAACCGGGCTCCCTGATAAGGCTGAGCGAAAACTTTCGAAGCCGTCCTCAGATACTCGATTTTATCAACCACATATTCAGCAAATTATGGTCAGAAAATTCAACCGGTTTGCAGGGAGGCCATATCAATTCTAATCCCGATCATTCACCTCCTTGCAAAGGAGGTGATAAAAAGGTGGACTCCAGTTTGTCAGCAAGCAACACGCATGAATTAAAAGCCGGAGCAGAATTTTCAGAAAAATCATTTCCTTCAATTGAAATAATTGTAGCTGAAGGTGAAAACAAAACACATTCCAGGAAACGTGAATCCATGGAGCTGGCAGGCAGAATCAGAGAAATTGTTGATAACGGGGAGATCAGGATTACAAACAAAAAGGAACGGGAACGAAATATCACTTACAGAGACTTTGCTATCCTGTTTCGCAGTACTACAGACATAAAACTCTACGAAAACGCTCTTTCACAGCTTGAAATACCCTATTATGTCGTCAGCGGAAGGGGGTTCTTTAATACGACAGAGATTACAGACCTGATCAACCTTCTTGCGGTCATCGAGTCACCCCTTGACGAGATAAATCTGGCAGCCGTCTTAAAGTCTCCTTTTGTCGGAATAGATGATGACGCCCTTTTCTGGCTGTCAGATCATGCCCATAAGAGGCATAAGGTTCACAAAAATTACCAGAGTGCTCATAAGAGTAATAATAAGAAACTTCTCTATCAGGTCCTCGATGAAGTTAACGCCATACCCGAAATCAAAACTGATTCGAAAGAGAAGATTATGCAATTCACGCAATTCCTCAATGAGTTACAACATATCAAATCCAGAACCTCATTATGGCATTTAATTTCTTGCATCCTGAAGCAAACGGAATTTCAATCAAAGATGCTTCTCTTCTCAAATGGAAAGAGAAGGTACGCAAACCTCTTGAAGCTCGTTGAGTTGTGTAAAAATCAGGAAGAGTTTGCCCCCCTGACATTAAGAGATTTTATTGAGATCGCAGAAGGATATAAGTACAAAGAGATAAGGGAATCTGAAGCGCACGTAGAATCTGAGGAAGATAATGTCGTTAAACTGGTAACCGTTCACTCCGCCAAGGGGCTGGAGTTCCCGGTCGTAGTGGTTGCCGACATCGACAGAGACAATACCAGGCCTTCCGATTATTTTGTATACTCAAAAAACCACGGCATGAGCTTTAAAATTCTTAATCCACTGACAAATGAAGAGGAAAAACCCAGGAGCTATGAACAAATCAACAGTGAAATGAAAGAAAAGGAGTTACAGGAATCACAACGTCTGCTTTTTGTTGCGTTGACGAGGGCACAGGAACACCTGATACTTTCCGGAGGCATCGCAAAAGGCAGGTCCAGCGGAGATAAAGACAATGGTAACTGGTACAATTATGTCTCTTCCGCCCTTGACCTGAATCAGGATTTCAAAAAGAGCCCTTCTATTCTAAGACCCGATAATACAATAGCTGTATCCAATTCACCACAAACTCCCGAGATAAGAGTTACCCGTGTAAATGGTAAAAACAATTCACCTGACAGAGAGGTTGCAAAAGAGTCCTGGGTTGTCAGAAAAAAGAAACCCGTAACTCAATACAAAACAGAGATAGCTGCATCCGGTATGATTGATGCTCTTCCCCCTTCCAGGGAAATTGGAGAAATTGGCAAAAATATCCTAGCAGAAACCGGATATATTCCGGAGGTTGATAACAGTCATTATGTATACACGGTTACCGAGATCCTGAAGTTTCACTTTTGCCCCCAGCTATACTATTTTCATTCTGTTCTGGGTTTGCAGGGAATAGGTAAACGAAACTGGACTGAACCGAAAAACGAAGGGGATGAAGACAAATTGTATGATGATGAATTGCCCGGCCACGAACTTGGAAACATCGTGCATCATGTCTTTAAACGATATCATTTTCCGGAAAGCGCCCACATGCTCAAAAAATATATAGAAAAAAAACTGCTTGATACGGGAACTTATCCTGATAAAAAAAGCATAGACATGGTCACAAAGTGGATACTCTCTTTTTATAACAGTACGATTGGTAAGGAAGTTGTTTCCAGCAAACGGCAATATCGGGAAGCATCATTTATTTTTCATCATAAACATAATCTCATAAGGGGACAGATAGACCTTTTCTATTTTACGAATGAAAACCGCGTGAAGATTGTCGATTACAAAGCAAATGAGATAACGATTGAAGAGATACAAGAAAAGGCAAAACTGTACAAAATACAGATGCAGCTTTACGCCAGAGCGCTGGAAGCAATTTATGAGGAAAAGGCAGACGAGGCCATTCTCTACTTTCTCGTTTCTGATAAATACATAATCGTTGATACCACAGAAAATGGCTGCAGAGAACTGGACACAACCCTGGATGATTTTTTTGCCTCGCACAAGAAGGGAGTTTTCAAAAGGGAGAGAGGCTTTAAGTGCAGATGGTGTGAATTTGAAATGATATGTAAAACGAGTTAGCGCATCCTGCACAACTCTTTCAAAATTGCTACAACGACGTCCATGCCCTGTTGAATAATACTTAAGAGGACGTTTGAAGTTAAGCGCTTTCCTCTTTTTTTGCTTAGAATAAATAATGGCCTGAAATAATCTATTCTACAGGGCAGGTCTTTTTCTTAACGCCATTTTGGGCGAGTGCTTGCGCACAAAAAATGTAAGCTTTTTATTTTATTCTTATTTACAATAGAAAATGATTAGTGCCATTCTGAAAGAGTGTAAGTGGCTGAAGAACCTCTATTACAAAACATAACAAATGAATAATAACAATGTACTCAGAAAAAAAATAATGGAAACCGGCATTATCATGTGTCCGGGTGTATATGACTGCATCTCTGCCCGGATAGCGGAGAGGAGCGGTTACCAAGTAATCTGTACGAGTGGTTTCGGCATCGCAGGATCGCAATTTGGATATCCTGATCTCGGTCTCTTAACGGCCACAGAGATGTTACATGCAGCCGGACATATAGCGAAATCGGTCAATATACCACTCATTGCCGACATTGATACAGGTTATGGTAACCCGCTCAATGTTATCCGCACCGTTGAAGAGGTCGTTGCTCTTGGAATATCCGGCATCATCCTCGAAGACCAGGAATGGCCGAAGAAATGCGGACACCTTGAAGGGAAACGTCTCGTCTCAACGGAAGAACACGTAAAAAAGATACATGCAGCAAAATTTGCCCGCGGAGAGAGCGGATTAGTAATTATTGCGAGAACGGACGCTCGTGCAAATTTAGGTCTCGCGGAGGCAATTTGCCGTGGAAGAGCGTATTATGAGGCGGGCGCGGATGTTGTTTTCATCGAGGCTCCACAATCGAAGGAAGAGCTTAAGGAAATATCTGCGGCTTTCCCGACTGTGCCTCTCCTTGCAAATATTATAGAGGGTGGGAAAACTCCCTGCCTGAGTATACAAGAGTTGGGAGAAATGGGTTTCAAATTAGGTGTATTCGCGCTCTCCGGCCTTCTTGCCGCTTATAAGGCCATAGCTGACTGTTTTCGTTTTTTAAAGCAAAATGGAACCACCGTTGGTTTTGAAAATATGGTATCTTTTAAAGAATATGGAGAAATGATTGATATAAGAAAGTACCAGGAATTAGAAGAAAAGTTTAGCACTCAAAATCCTTCAAAAACGATAAACTTACAAAATGATTAACAATAATTATTATCTATCAACTACCGCCAATAGAAAGTTTAAATTATGGCGTGTTTCTATGAAGTGCATAGAATTATATTGGATTGAATATAAATGAAATAGATTAAATGAGCCAAATAGGAGAACTAATCGGCTCATTATTTTTCTATTATTGAGCCGAATATCTGTTATAATCGGCTCATGACGTATAATTGGCAACAAGCTGACTGGCCTGAATTTACATACGATCTTACTGAGGTCGAAGATTTTCTCTTTTCTTTTGCGGAGAGAGTGGGGAGCGTAAGCGGGCTTCTCAAAGGGCTGCCAGAAGAGACTCAAACAGAAACGATGATAGACATGATGGTTTCTGAAGCCATTAAAACATCAGAAATCGAAGGTGAATACCTCAGTCGGCAGGATGTCCTCTCTTCAATCAGAAAAAACCTTGGATTTAATCAAAATGTAGAACGCGTTAAAGATAAAAAAGCGGAAGGCGCGGCTGAACTGATGATTGATGTTCGGGATACATATGCCGAAAATCTCACAGAAGAAAAACTGTTCTCCTGGCACACGATGATAATGAAAGGGAGCAGGAAGGTTAAAATTGGTAACTGGCGAACCCATAAGGAACCTATGCAGGTGATATCGGGGCGGCTTGGTAAACAGAAAGTCCATTATGAAGCCCCACCATCAAAGCGTGTTCCCGATGAAATGAAACGTTTTATACAATGGTTTAATGAAACAGGTCCGGGAGGGCCGAAGGAAATTAAAAAACCGGCCGTCAGGTCAGCTGTTGCCCATATCTATTTTGAAACCATGCACCCCTTTGAAGATGGAAACGGTCGAATAGGGCGGGCGATTTCAGAAAAAGCTTTATCACAGGGAGTCGGACGTCCCATTCTGCTTAGCCTGTCAAAGACTATCGAAGCAAACAGGAACGCTTATTATGACGCGCTACAGGTGGCGCAAAGATCAAACGTAATTACGCCGTGGATTAATTATTTTATACATGTAATCCTGGATGCACAGGAACAGACAGAAGAACAAATTGCTTTTATCCTCAAGAAAACAAAATTCTTTGATCGATTCAAAGGCCAACTCAATGAACGCCAGTTACGTGTTGTACGCCGAATGCTGGAAGAAGGGCCGGCAGGGTTTGAAGGGGGGATGAGCGCCAGGAAATACATAGCCATTACGCATACTTCAAAGGCGACTGCAACAAGGGACTTGCAAGACCTGGCAGAGAAGGGGGCTTTTATTCCATCTGGCGGAGGGCGCAGCACCAGGTATCAGGTTAATTTAACATAGATATTGTATAGGCTTGTATTGAAATGTATGTAATGTAAACTTCATAAGTATGAAGATAATTTTTTGCCAAGGGGGGAGTAGAGGACTCTTGACAAACGTCAATTGACGATATACAATTTGCAGATGATCAAAAGTTTCAAACACAGAGGATTAAAGAGGTTCTTTGAAGACGGTAATCCTCAACGGTTACCTCGCAACATGTTGGAACGGATTAACTTAATTCTAGCACGATTGAACTTGGCAAAAAATATCGAAGCAATGAATATTCATTCCTACAATCTGCACGAATTAAAAGGAGACAGAAAAGGAATATGGAGTTGTTACTGTTCGAGCAAACTGGCGTATAACATTCCGGTTTGAAAACGATGATGCCTTTGATGTAAACTTTGAAGATTATCATTAAAGAAGGGAATAATAATGAAGAAAACACGTATGAAGAACCCACCACATCCAGGAGTGGGAGTAAGGGTTGATTGTTTGGAACCCTATAATTTAAGCATTACAGAAGGCGCAAAAATTATAGGTGTTACCCGGCAAACATTAAGCATGCTGGTTAATAAGAAGACCGATTTGTCATGGGATATGGCAATTCGTCTATCAAAAGCGTTTGGAGGAACGCCTGACGGGTGGATGGGACTACAGTTTCAATATGATGCTGCTCAAGCCGAGAAACGCGCAAAACAGATTAAAGTAAAACCATATAACGGAGTACTGGAATCAGCATATCAATAGGTGTTCATGTTTGGGGCAAGCTGTCCTGCTACAAGGGGTAGGGGCTTTATATTCCCATAATGAATAAGTGATAAGATAACTGACGAAAATAAGATGACAATGAAGGTTTATAAGAAGCAGTTTAAAAATGTATTTTATTCGTAATTATCTTTTCTTCCTATTACTGCTAGACATAAAACAGCATGAATTACCCTATCCATAGTTTGCTGATGAAAAGACTCTGGCATCATCAAACCATGACAAAGATCATCTCTTAGATTCCAGCCTTTGCTATCTGTAAATAAAACACGAAAATATAGAGAACAATCTTCTCCAAATACTTCTTCAAAAAGAGGGTGGGCTAGTAAATTTCCAAGAGTTGCTAAATTATAGCCTCCATCCTTGTTCTTTATAAGTATAGGAGTACGATTTAGTTCAAATAAATTTCTGATAGCATCCTCGATTTGAGGAACGATTAAATGTGTTGCGACAAGAAAGTCCCCTTCTAGGTAAGCCCTAACCCCTCTTTTTATTATTTCTTTTTTATCTTCAGAAAAGATTGGTGATTTGTAGATGTAATCTATAAGCTTATCTGAAGTCACATCAAATTTTTTTTGTATTCCCTCATAAACACGTCTAAGAAAAAAAGAATATATGTGCATGTTTTGAGAAATTTGTAGAATGATATGCTTATCTAAATCTTGATGAATACCTCCAACAACAGCTACCACTCGACCTTTGTGATCTTGGATTTGTTTCTTAACTGTAAAGTACACAGGTGAGGTCTTAGATAATTCCATTATTTGTTCTTTAGCTTTATCTTTATGGGGTATGAAATTGACAACAACTTTATTAAGTGCTGTATCAAGGTTTTTATCAATAAAGAAATCGACAAATTTATTTATTTCCTCTTGCGAAATTTCTTGCTCAATTGAAAATGAGTCTAAATTTTTATTAACTTCAGGTCCTACTTCACGTAGTTTGATTGCAATGCGGTTTGTATCCTCCTTAAAACCAAAGTTCGAATAAATGGTGTGAACATGTTGAAGCAAAGAAGAGGACAGCATTGGTTCTACATTTTCTGAAGCCTTTTCAAATGCGGAACCAATTATTTTGACTACTCGTTTTAAATCTTCTGATTTATTTTTTCTTTGATAATATTCGGCAAGAGGTAGCGCCACTGATTCGTACTTCCATGGATCTATATGCTTTTCATCTTTATCACGTTTTTCTAGTTTAGTGAGAATTTCTTCAAGTTGGTTTATGATGACTTTTTCTTGCTCTGGTGTTGTTTTTGCCTTTTTGTTTTCTATCAGAAGGTCATATGCCATTGGCCAAAAACCAGGGGCATCAGCACGGATAATAGAATTATGATATGTGAGGACACATTCTCTGGCTTTCTCTAGGCGGTCAGTCCGATTTAAAGATTTGGAAAGCTCTATTGCTCTTTTAAGTTTTGAACGAATATCGCCTTCATGTTCCTGAAGTTTTTTTTCTGCTATCTCAATTAAGTTGTCTATGTAAGCCAAAGCTATTGTATGGGAAGGTTTCTTGCCTGAAACTTTTTCGCTGAAATCCCATATCAAGCCCAAATAACGGGCTTTAAGAACAGGGTGCTGTGTTTGCTGAGAACGTTTTTCCCAATAGTTTATAATTTCAGGTGTAATCTTTTGAATGCTTGGTCCTTCACTAAAAGTTCCATCTTCGTTTCTAAACACAAACATAGAGCCATAGTAAGTCCCCCAACCCGTCTCTTGATTTTTGCAATCTTCACGAAAATCAAAAGCCATTCTTTCGGCCTGTAATACTATAGATACATCACTATTATCATTTGCTTCATATAACTTTTTAAATTCCGCAGATATATCTATTTCACATAAAGGACCTTTTTCCTTGTCAAACTTTTTTAGCAACTCATTTAGCTTTGCGATATCCATATTACTACTTACGGCAATAATTATTGTGTTCATGAATTAGCGCACATTAGTCTATTAACCCCAATAAGAATAAATTATTGGAATTAATCTTTTCTCCACAATGGTTTTTATTAGCCTATTGCATATTTTTTATGAATGTTCTTATTTAACACGGCAATTAAATACATAATTTGTTTGCCATGTATCCAGTTGATGCATAATGCTTTGTGTTGTGGCTAACAGTATCTTAACAATTGCCGGGTTAATAATGATTTCTCAATTTGAAAGTAAAAACTCAAATTCCCCTTTTTTGATAATAATTTATCGTAATGAAGGTACATCTAATTCCTCGTTAACTGCCGGTATTTGATCCGATGGGGCTGATCAGCATCTTTTCCCAGCCTCTTTTTCCTGTCTGCCGCATACTCTGAAAAATTACCCTCAAACCATGTAACCGTGCTGTCACCTTCAAAGGCGAGAATGTGTGTGGCGATGCGGTCGAGAAACCAGCGATCATGAGAGATGATTACCGCACATCCTCCAAAATGCTCCAAAGCCTCTTCAAGGGCACGCATGGTATTTACGTCCAGATCATTTGTTGGTTCGTCCAGCAGCAATACATTGGCGCCTTCTTTGAGCATACATGCAAGATGGACTCGATTGCGTTCACCACCTGAAAGGTCGTTTACTCTCTTTTGCTGGTCAGATCCCGAGAAATTAAAACGTGCGACATAGGCCCGGGAGTTTACGTCGTGTTTCCCGAGCTTAAGCGTCTCTCTTCCTCCGGAAACAACTTCCCATATTGTCTTCTCAGGTTCAAGGGTATCCCGCTCCTGATCGACATAGGCAAGTTTGACGGACTCTCCTATTTTAAGAGCGCCGGAATCCGGTTTTTCCAGACCCGTTATCATTTTAAAGAGAGTTGTTTTGCCGGCGCCATTCGGTCCGATTATACCGACAATACCTCCCGCAGGCAGGGAGAACGTTACTTTCTCAAAGAGAAGTCTGTCGCCATATGCCTTACTCAAATTTTCCGCTTGAATCACAACATTTCCCAGACGCGGACCTGCAGGAATAAACAACTCAAGGGTTTTGTCCTGTTTTTCATAGTCCTGGCGCAGGAGATCTTCATAAGCATTGATACGCGCCTTCGCCTTTGCATGTCGCCCCTTGGCCGACATGTGAATCCAGTCCAGTTCCCGCTGCAGTGTTTTTTGCCGCTCAGTTTCCTGCTTTTCCTCCTGCTTTAGCCGCTTCTGCTTTTGTTCAAGCCAGGAAGAGTAGTTGCCCTTCCAGGGTATGCCCATTCCCCGTTCAAGCTCTAAAATCCAACCGGCCACATTATCCAGAAAATAGCGATCATGCGTTATTGCAATCACCGTTCCCTCATACTGTTGCAGATGTTTTTCAAGCCATGCGACAGTCTCGGCATCAAGATGATTCGTCGGCTCGTCCAGAAGGAGAATATCCGGTTTTTGTAACAAAAGCCTGCAGAGCGCCACCCGTCTTTTTTCACCTCCTGAAAGTACTCCAATAGAGGTATTTCCCGGAGGACAGCGAAGCGCATCCATCGCCATCTCTATACGCGATTCAATATCCCATGCGTTAAGATTATCAATTTGTTCCTGCAGCTCACCCTGCCGCGTTATCAGTTTGTCCATGTCATCATCAGACATCGGTTCGCCAAATTTTTCACTGATATCGTTGTATTCATTAACGATATCTACAACCGACTGCATTCCCTCTTCTACAACGGTCTTGACCGTTTTCTTTGGATTAAGTACCGGTTCCTGCTCAAGATACCCCACTGTATAACCGGAAGAGAGAACGGCCTCTCCATCATGTTCCTTATCAACACCTGCCATAATACGTAAAAGGGAACTCTTCCCTGACCCGTTTAATCCCAGGACACCGATCTTCGCACCATAATAATATGAAAGAGATATATTCTTAATCACCGTTCGTTTCTGATACGATTTGCTCACTCTCATCATGGTATAGATTATTTTTTCAGCGGCATTGCTCATAGGTATCATCCTTAATAATTTTGATAGGAATGCATCGACACGGCTTTTTATGTGTTACCTGAAATTTGAAATAATAATAACAATATAAATTTTCGTGTAAATATATTTTTGACCAGGTAACGTTTTTCCGCTTTAGCTTTTATAGACTTTGGCCCGGCTAACTGTCGAGAACATTTTTTTCTTTTGCAAGGAGCGCTAGGCGCTTGAACAAACTTCTTAGTGGATTACCAGAAGATATTAACCCGGCAATTAAATAGAGTGTCTATGCTGCATACGCTATCTTTCGATGCTTAAAATATCTTCTTACTCGATTTGGTAACTTTTGAAGTTTCCTCAAATGAGATATTGTGTTGTTCTTGAGTTGGTCTTTCGTTTTCGCAGGCATTTGAGAATGTACGCCAACTTTTAAATCACAGTTCAGGTATTCATCTGGATTTAACTCAGGAGAGTAAGACGGTAAAAAGAAAACCTCTAATTGCTCTTTATGCTTATTCAACCAATCCCTGACAACGTAACTATGATGCACCTTCAAATTATCAAGTATCAGAAATATCTTTCTTGTTGAATCTCTGATAACCCTTTTCAGAAATTCTATGAGAGTTTCAGAATTCATTTTATCCTCATATACCATAAACCTGAGTCATTTCTGTAAATTCCGTTGGAGTTGGCGACAATTTGGTGACAGCAGGAAATTGCATAAATATAAGGAGACAATGAATGACAAAACTAGTTTATCTAGCAGTGGTTTAAATTAAAGATGAGAATATTTCTGAATGTTAACTTCCCCGGAAAAAATTTGTATCCTTATATTTAACAATACCTTCGTCTATCAATACCTTGAAAACAGATAAGATAGGCACAGCAAGCAAAAGACCCAAAAATCCTAGTATTTGGCCGCAAATAAGGATTGCAAGGATAATGGCTACCGGATTCAGGCCGAGTTTCGTACCCACAATCTTTGGCGTTATCAACGTAGCCTCAAAGAATTGTCCTATACCAAAAACCATTCCTACTAAAAGTAAATGCGTAATATCCTGAAATTGGATGAAGGAGAGAATCAGAGCGGGTATGAGACCAAAACATATGCCAATATAGGGGATGATATACCCAAATCCCCCTGTCATGGCCGGCAAATAAAACATAGGAACCCCTATTATGGCAAGACCTGTTCCATAAATAAATGTCAGGATAACACAAACGGTTATTTGTCCCCTGAAAAATGCTTTGAGGTTCCCGTCTATCCTTGTAAACATATCAGATATCTTCTCTTTTTTATCAAGCGGCAGCAATTCTCTACTCTTTGATATAATAGAATCAAAATCCTTTAAAAGATAGACTGTTACAACTCCAAAAACAAGGATGTTCATAAGTATGCCGAAAAAACCAAATGTACTAAAGAACAGGCTTTTTACAATCCCTGATGCAAAGTTCAGCGCCTGAGGTACATATTTCTTCAACTCAAGAATGGATTTTGGAATAGAAAATTTTGCCGAGCCGGATACCTTTTCAGCTGAATGTTTGATATCTCTCTCTTTCAGTTGCTTATCTTGTGATTCTTCTTTTCCTTCGGCCTTACCCTCTAAATGGGTAATAAGGAATGCTCCGATATCAGTATCACGGTATCTTTCAAAAATTTTTCCCACACTTTCCTGATATTTTGGATATTGGTCTTTCAGTGCAACTCCCACACGCTGAATACCCGTAACGGTTTTGGGAATCGTATACGTTAACAGACCTCCCATAATTAAGACTAACCCCGTTAATAATACCGCAATTGCAAGGCCACGTGGGACACTCCTCCTTGAAAAGAGGATCTTTCTGCTTGAAACAAAATCCACCACCGGATCAAATATATACGCTATGGTAAAGGCGAGAAAGAGAGAGACCAGGATACCTCTCAGGAAATAGCCCAAAACGAAGAATACGGTTACAACACAAAGACCGATAAAGGTCCTTATCCAGATGTTCTCTGTGAGTTTTTGTTTTTCCATAAATTAATTCATATCGCTAATAACCTGAACTCGTCGGAAAATAAATGGTTCACCGCAAAGCAGCAAAGAGCGCAAAGTTTTAAAGATTATTTACTATTCTAGCAACCCTGGCCCAAGGTGACGGTGCACTTCAATGGCTGCACCTATGATTTCTTTTGACAATCTGTCTTCTTCTTTCATCACAATTGATTGCCTTTGCGATCTCTGCGACTTTGCGGTGAAATGTTTTTTGGCTCATTGATAAAGACCAGATCTCGAATCTTTTTTACGGTTTCAGCGCCAATACCCTCAACCTCACCCAATTGCTCTATCGCCTGAAAGGGGCCTTTGTCTTTCCGGTATTCAACAATTGCCTTTGCTCTTGTCTCACCAATTCCGGGCAAAATAATAAGCTCATACCATTCTGCATTATTCAGATTAATCTTTAACTTTATTGATTCAGGGTCAGTATCAACAACCTCTGTTCCCGGAAGCCACCAGTGTTGATCTATAGTATACTTGACCCCTATGCCGATAATGAGTGAAGTAAGGAGGAAATAGGTAGCAATCATTTCCTTTCTTGAAAATTCAAACATCTTCAATGGTCCGGGTAGTTCAGACATATACGTAAGTAAGTATAGGGAATGATAAGATTTTAGATGTTTCAAAGGTATACAGAAATTTTAGTTAATTACCGTCTATGGTCAAGCAAATTCCAGGACTATTTTTAATGACGTATGTTCCCTGGATGAAAACATCATACCGGAAACAAATACTCATAATGAGATATTAAAGCGATCTTTTGTCTTGAACATCCTCAGCGTGTGTTGTAAAATTTTCACGTATGGAAATAAACAAATCCAAACAAACAGAAATAAAGACAGAAAATGAGCCTGACAGACTTCTTGTGGAAAAAGTATTTTCCCATAAACAGGAACACGTTTTTAGATGGTGGAACGAACTTCCCGAAAATGAACGAAAAAATCTTTTCAATCAATTGAAAGATATTGATTTCGCCTTACTTCAGCACCTCATTAAGATGCACATTAAAGGCAACGAACCTGAACAATCAAACAACAAGTCAACCTTAAAACCACCTGACATAATCCCGATACCACAGAATGATTCCCAGAGGAAATATGCTTCAGAATCGAAAGAGATAGGAGTAAAAGCAATAAAATCAGGGAAGACAGCTGTTATCACGGTAGCAGGAGGGCTGGGAACAAGATTAGGGGCAAACCAGCCAAAGGGAACACTCCCCATAAGCCCTGTTACCCAGAAAAGCATCTTCCAGCTCCATGCTGAAAAGATTCTGGCGACTATGAAACGATACGATACCATTATACCGTGGTATATCATGACAAGCGGGAACAATGACAAGATGACACGAGAATTTTTTAAAGAAAATCACTTCTTCGGTTTCAGTACAGATACCGTTTATTTCTTTACACAAGATACGCTTCCTGTGCTTGACCTGCACGGCATGTTGCTCATGGACTCAAAAAGCACAATCGTAACAAGCCCAAATGGCCACGGAGGTACGTTTTTTGCCTTAAAAGAGAAGGGTCTTGTATCCAATATGAATGAACGCGGTGTAAGACATATCTTTTATCATCAGGTAGACAATGTATTGATCAATATTGCTGATCCTGTTTTTTTAGGATATCATATTCGTAAACAAGCAAAGATGTCTCCAAAAGTAGTGATGAAGACCGATCCGGAAGAGAAGGTAGGTATTATTGGTATACGCGATGGTTACCTTGATACCATAGAGTATAGCGAACTCAGCAAAGCCGAAAGGCATGCAAGAAATCCGGACGGAAGTCTCAGGTTTGGTATGGGAAATCCTGCCATTTACCTGCTTGATGTAGATTTTGTAGAGAAAGTCACTAACGGAAAGTTTCCATTACCCTATCATAAAGCAGTTAAGAAAGTATCATGTGTCGATGATAATGGAAAGAGAGTTATACCTGCAGAAAACAACGCGGTAAAATTTGAGATGTTTATCTTTGATGCCCTTAAGCATGCGCAGAAATCCATAATTATGGAAGTGGCTCGTGAGGAAGAGTTTTCACCTGTTAAGAATGTTGATGGTAACGATTCCCCGGACACTGCGATACAACACATGACAAACCAGTTCGGAAGGTGGTTAAGTGATGCAGGTATCAATATCCCTAGAGATAAAAACGGAAATGTCAGGGGTAAAATTGAAATAAGTCCCCTTTACGCTCTTGATGCCGAAGAGCTGAAAAACAAGATTAGCCGGCCCAACTGCACCCTGAGGAATAAAGAAATCGTATTTACAGGCGAACTGTATCTCCAATAAATTAGAGAATATATTTCGTTAAATCCTCATCTTTTATGATGTCTTTCATCTTTTCCCGTACATACGCGGCATCAACCATGATATCGCTACCGCTTAATTCCGGGGCGTCAAAGGAAGCATCCTCTAATAATTTTTCCATAACCGTATGCAATCTTCGCGCACCAATACTCTGACTCCTCTTGTTTATCTTAACGGCAATGTCGGTGATCTCTTCAATCGCATCTTTCCCGAATTGAAGATTTACTTTTTCAGTCTTTAACAATTCCGTATACTGTTTTATCAGTGCGTTTTTCGGTTCTGTAAGTATCCTGATAAACTCTTCTTTACTGAGATCCTTCAGCTCTACTCTTATCGGAAACCTTCCCTGAAGTTCGGGTATGAGGTCTGAGGGTTTTGAAACATGAAAAGCTCCTGCTGCAATGAACAGAATTCTATCCGTCTTCACCATACCGTATCGGGTAACAACCGTCGAGCCTTCAACGATAGGCAGAATATCTCTCTGCACCCCTTCACGTGATATATCGGGACCATGGCCCGACTCGCGGCTTGCGATCTTATCCAACTCATCGACAAAGATGATCCCCGTATTCTCTGCCCGATACAGGGCATCCTTAATAACTTTGTCCTTATCTATCAGCTTTTCTGACTCTTCCTGTTTAAGGGTCTTTCTTGCTTCACGTATGGAAACTTTTTTGACTTGTGCACGCTGGGGCATCATCTTTTCAATAACATTCTGAAAATCTACTCCTATCTCCTCAATTCCCGCAATAATGCCTTGCATGACTACCGGTTTTTCCTGAACCCTGATCTCTACCATACGGTTTTCGAGCTTACCCTGTTTCAGCTGATTCCTGAATTTCTCACGAGTGGTTTCCTGTTTTTCAACAACACCTGTTTCGTCCTGTTCGCTCTCAGATTTCTCCTTTGTCTCGGGCAGCGGCAGAAGCAGATCCAATAACCTTTCCTCGGCGTTAACCTCCGCCTTCTGGCTAACCTTCTCCATCTGCTCGGTTCTCACCATATTAACGGCAATCTCTACAATATCCCTGATCATAGATTCAACATCTCGTCCATGATAACCAACTTCTGTGTACTTTGATGCCTCAACCTTGATAAATGGGGCCTTAACCAGGTTTGCAATCCTTCGAGCTATTTCAGTCTTCCCAACTCCTGTGGGTCCTATCATGATAATATTCTTAGGCGTAACCTCTTCCCTTAGCTCATTTGAAAGCTGCAATCGTCTCCATCTGTTTCTGATTGCGATTGCAACGGCTCTCTTTGCCTCCTTCTGACCGATTATATATTTATCTAACTCTGCAACTATTTTCCTGGGTGTCAAATCTTTCACTTAATCTCCTCCACATATATACTTTCATTCGTATATACACAAATCTCAGCCGTTATCTTTAATGCTTCCTCTACTATTTGTGTTGCATCAAGATCTGAATGTTTTACCAGAGCCCGTGCAGCCGCAGTGGCATACTGTCCGCCGGAACCAATGCCTATTATGCCATCATCCGGTTCAATAATTTCACCGTTACCTGATATTAAAAGAGAATAATCCTTATCAACTGCTATCAAGAGAGATTCTAATTTTCTCAAGACCTTGTCGGTACGCCAGTCCTTGGCAAGTTCATGAGCACTTCTCAGCACATTTCCCTGAAATTCCTCAAGTTTCGACTCAAACCTCTCTAAGAGAGCAAACGCGTCAGCAGCGGAACCGGCAAAACCCACAACAACTTTTTCATGATACAACTTGCGTATCTTACGGGCAGACTTCTTTACAACGACAGAATTCATCGTAACCTGCCCATCACCGCCAATTGCTATTCTTCCCTTATGCCGCACCGCTAATATGGTTGTAGATCGAAACATAAAAAGATCACCTCTAAAAAGATTAAGCTAATAGACAAGATACCACGTTATAAAAGATTGATTATTGACGTTATGATTTACCAACCTGCCGTTATGCGGGAGGCAGGATATTCTTTTAGCACATTTTAAATTCCAGTAAAGCCAATAGAGTATCGGAGAAATGCTATACATTAAACCCGGCACGCTTACTCACGATTGGAATTAAGGAATAATGACTTTGGAAAGGTTCGTGTAGAACTTTGCAATATTTTCCAATGAAAAACAAAAGCACCTTATACTAACAACGTAACTGATGCTTATCAAGTTTTTTCATGGTATATATTTATACACTTTTACAAATCTAGACTTTCCCCCGGGCTTAATATAATTACTTCCGCCAGGTTTCCAACAAGCTCCTTAAAATCATTCGGATCGGTCTTAATGATAGGAAATGTATTATAGTGAATTGGTATAACTCTTTTTGGCCGTAAAAACTCAACCGCCTTAACGGCAGATTTTGTCCCCATAGTATATCGATCCCCAATTGGCAAAAAGGCAAGATCAATATCAAAAAACTCACCGATTAAGCGCATATCTCCAAAGAGCCCTGTATCACCGGCATGGTACATAGTCACACCCTCTGTTTCAATAACGACACCCGCAGCATCGCTTTTTGTACTTGAATGGATAGCTTGTACCATATGAATAAGAACATCTTCAATATTTATTGTACCACCGATATTCATCCCTGCGGATCGGACACCTATTTCTTCGGCTTCGACTGCTATCTCATGGATTCCAACAAATAGAGCATTTGTTTTCTTGCAAATTTCATAGGAATCACCTATATGGTCTGCATGATCATGGGTAGCAACAACAATATCAGCCGCCTCTATCTGGTCCGGTGAAATTTCAGTAATCGGATTATTCCTGAAAAATGGATCTATATAGAGGGTTTTTTTTCCCTCGATTTTTACAGCAGAATGGCCAAAAAAAGTTATTTTCATGAAACGACAAATAATAGGCCTTTCCCGGTGATGTTCAGTTAAGGAAAGATAGAGTAAACTGCATCTATTTATAAACATCAATAGCAAAATCCGGGCACAGCATGCCACAAAATTTGCACGCAGTACATTTGTTACCATTTACAAATTGCGCAGTGTGGTAGCCAAAATGATTTACTTCTATGGACATTTCTATAAGATTGTAAGGACATGCCGGCACACACAGCTCGCAACCCTTACATCTCTCTTCATTAATTACGATTCTTCCCATAATACATTTAATTATTAAACATTTTTTAGAGACCTCATTTCATAATGATTCTAAATAATCCTTATCTACGAATCAACTATAAAAATAAATCCGCTTCCTCCGTCACTTAATTTATGGCAATTTGTGAATCTTCTCCTGAACCATCAAATCCGCAATCCTGTTTGTCGGAATATTTTTTTCTCTTGAAAGAGACAAAATATTCCGCATCCTCTGGTATATCTTTGAAACAACATCATGCACATATTCCATTCTCTGCCCCTCATACTCAGCAACGACATGAATGAGCCCCCCCGCATTGATGACGTAATCAGGAGCGTATACAATCCCTTTCTGAACAAGCAGTTCAGCATCCGAGTCTTTTGAAAGCTGATTGTTGGCGGCACCAGCAATTATCTTGCATTTAAAAAACGGGATCATTTTTTTATTTACGGTAGAGGCCAATGCACACGGAGACAATATATCAACCTCCTGCAAACAAATTTGCTCAGGAGAAACTATCTCCACTTTGATTTCATTTGCTAATCTTTTCGTCCTTTCTTCATGTATATCAGCCACGATTAACCTGGCACCCTCTTTCTGGAGTAACAGAGCGAGATAATAACCAACATTCCCAACGCCCTGGATAGCAACAACCTTGTTGTTTAAAGAATCATTGCCATAAAGCTCAAACAGACACGCCTTCATACCCCAAACAACACCACGTGCCGTAATCGGAGATGGATCTCCAAGGCCGCTCCTTTCTGTTGGTATACCGGTTACATAACTTGTTTCGGATCGAATGTTCTCCATATCTATCATTGTTGTGCCGGAATCAACTGTAGTAATATACTTTCCCTTGAGAGATTCAACAAAGACACCAAATTTCTTAAAAAGAAGATCTCTTTCCCTGCCCGATTCATGTTTTATTATCACTGCTTTCCCACCGCCATAATCAAGACCGCTTACAGCCGATTTATAGGTCATGGCCTTCGCTAACCTGAGTGCATCCTGTATTGCTTCAGCTTCAGAATGGTATGCCATGAAACGGCACCCTCCGATAGCAGGTCCCAACTTTGTGCTGTTGATAGCGATAATGGCCCTCAAACCCGAGGCCTTATCAGCACAGAAAACCACCTCTTCATGATCACCATCTGTCATTTCTTTAAAAACTTCCATGGAGAAAAACTATCATAAGGTAAACCTTGTGTCAACACTTCGTTTCAAACCTGATAAAATAATCTTTTCCGGTTTGAATTCTCACCCGTTATTTTTTTTCTTGACAATATGCTTCAACCAAAGTAGGATTCCCGAAATATATTAGTCTAATGCTTCACTCGTTTTTGCAGTAGAGTACGTCTGCTTTTCGGTTTTTATTTGCAATTACTCACAATTGCGCAGAAAGAGAAGTGGTTATGCAAAAAGTGGTATCGACTACTACTGATCTTAATTGTTCACAACAATATCTGCTGTTATCGCAGACTCCTGAAACTCAGAAAACAATTCATACACCGTTTACGTTATTTTTCAATATCCTTAAATTTCTTCAAATAATTTTTACCCATTTACTTATATTCATACTTCAGAAAGGAGCTGAAAACGTATCTTTTTTAGAGGATCACACCAAACCTGCCGGCAGGTTTATTATTGAATTCTTAAGAGGTGATTTAAAACAAAGGGATAGTGTGGATATAATCGTCGGGGGACAAAAAGAAAAATGTCCTTAAACGTACAAAACGTACGATGAAGGGGGCGGTGAAACTCCTCCACTTCAGATAACTCACTATTGAAAGGCGGTACATTATGTCTGATAAGGATAAAAATGAAGTAGAAAGCGTTTCGAGTACGGCCCAGCTGGCCAGCACACCGTTCATTGATATCGACGCCTACGCTCCCAAGATGATGGCAAACAGGGTTGGACAGGTGGGAATTTCTAAAGCGAACATGGGCTTTCTGACAACGCTTGCCCTCAGTATTCTTGCAGGGGTTTTTATTGCATTAGGTGTACAGCTGGAGATGATGGTAACACATACCGCAACCTCCAATTTCGGCTTAAATGCTTTAGTCGGAGGTGTCGTATTTACCATGGCCCTGGTCCTCATCGTAATTACGGGTGCAGAGCTTTTTACGGGTAATTGCCTCATTGCCATGTCCTTTTTTGCCGGAAAGATTACGAGTGGCGACCTCAACAGGAATCTGATTATCGCTTTTATTGGGAATTTTCTGGGTGCATTGAGTATCGTTTTCTGGATATACATTTCCGCACAGTGGACAGCAAACAACTATCTGCTTGGAGCCAAAATTGTCATCGCCGCCAATGACAAGGTAAATATGTCGTTTGGTGTTGCTTTTGCCAGAGGGGTGCTTTGTAATTCTCTTGTATGCCTGGGTATCTGGTTGTGCTACAGCGCCAGAAATAATCTGGATAAGGTGTTATCTTTACTTTGGCCAATATCTTGTCTCATAGCCAGTGGGTTCGAGCACTGTGTTGTCAACATGTGGCTTATCCCGATGGGTATTATCTTGAAAGGCAATCGTTTCGTTATGGAGGCTGTTGAAAGGGTAAAAGGAGGTGAGGTAGATATTGCAAATCTTACCTTCGCCAAAGGGTTTTTAGTTAATAATTTAGTTCCCGTTGTCCTTGGAAACCTGTTTGGCGGCATTGTATTGGTTGCGGGTGTATATTGGTTTGTATTTTTACGAACACCAAAGAAATAAGAAAGTAGGTTAAAATGGCTGAAAACAAGAATGTGAAGACTGTTAAAGCAAAAAAACCTGTTAAAACAGCAAAACCTATCAGGGTTACAAAGACGGCAAAATCTCCAAAATCTGTTGAGGCAAAAAAACCTGTTAAAACAACGAAAACTGTCAGAGCAAGAAAGTCTGTTAAAGTAACAATGCCTGCGGAAACACCAAAGATTAAGAGGGTTGTTTATGATGTAGACGCCTATTCCCCTCCCCAAATTGCGGCACGTCTTGACGCGGTAGCAGCAGTAAAGGCAAAAGATTCCCCTCTGTCAACATTTCTCCTTGGCATTAATGCCGGTGTTTTTATAGCGCTGGGTGCTCAGTTTGCTACCCTGGTGACAAGCGACTCCGGACTACACGCGGGGCTTACGGCAGTTGTTGGAGCTATTGTTTTCTGTCTCGGCCTTATAATGGTTGTAGTTGGTGGTGCAGAGCTCTTTACCGGTAATTGCATGGTAGTAATTGGTTACCTTGATAAAAGGATTACAACCAAGAGAATCTTTGATCACTGGACTATTTCATTAATAGGGAATTTCGTAGGAAGCCTGTTAGTCGTTTTCTTTGTGTATAAGGCGCAGCAGTTTACGTTCTTTGATTATATGGTCGGCGGAAAGGCGCTACTTATAGCCAACAACAAGGTCAACCTATCATTTCCGGCTGCTTTTTCAAAGGCGGTACTCTGCAATGCGATGGTGTGTATGGCAGTGTGGGTATGTTTCAGCGCGAGAAATGTAGCAGACAAGATCATGACTCTGATATTTCCTATAGCCGGTTTCGTTGCCAGTGGATTTGAGCATTTGGTTGCAAACATGTATTTTATTCCGATGGGCATTTTCTTAAAGAACAAACCGGAAGTTGTTGCGGCTGCAGAAAAAATGGCAGGAAAGACATTAGACCTCTCCAATCTTACCTGGAAAGGGTTCTTTGTTATCAATCAATTCCCTGTGTTTTTTGGAAATGTTTTTGGGGGTGTTGTTCTTGCAGGTATAGCATTCTGGTTTATATACCTGCGACCAAAACTCAGCTTTTCATTCTCGATAAAAGAGGACTTTAAAAAGGACACGGTTAACTGATACGCTGATACTTAAGACGCCATTATCAAAATTGTTATTCATTCATGTGCTAAAAGTTTCATCCTATTCAGTTTCTGAAAGAGAAGGAACGACAAGACCCACCAGTTTTGAATCCTGGTGGGTCTTTTTTTTATATGCTCCTCCCTCTGTTGGACAGATCTATCAGCCGGTATAGAAAGGATGAAATTGATATTTGCAATGAAGTATATTCAGCTTTATTATTAAAAAAATTATATTTATCGGCAGTTGCATTGTTTTATGTTAGTCTTTTTGTTTTCTTCCTTTAGGGAAGTATGAAAAAAGGGGGGGGGTGTGGAGATGAGCGGAAGGGTATATGCGAAGTATATTATATGTTGCTTTATGAGTTTGATGGTTTTCGGTGGCATGATTGATGCCTCTGCAAATTCACCTAATTCAGCCGAAGCATTTATTAAATTATTGTCGGGTAATTTACGTTTCAACTCAGGGCTGTCTACTCATACGAATATCTCTGCTAAACGGAGAAAAGAGGTAACCACAGGCGGACAGCATCCTTTTGCAACCATAATTGCCTGCTCTGACTCAAGGGTTCCGGTAGAGATATTGTTTGATCAGGGAGTGGGAGATCTTTTTGTCATAAAGGTTGCAGGAAATGTCTGTAATACCGATGAGATTGGCTCTATTGAGTACGGAGTCGACCATTTGGGCACACCCGTTCTGGTAGTTTTAGGACATACCAACTGTGGCGCGTGTACTGCGGTTGCGACAGGTGCAGATGTTCACGGCTCTATCCCCGACTTAATTGCGCCTATCAGGCCGGCTCTAGAGAAAGTAAAGGCAGCTCACCCGAAATTGCAGGACAAAGCTCTTGTTTCCGCACTGATTGAGGCAAACGTGTGGCAGGCAATCGAGGATCTTTTTCTCCGAAGTTCTTCAACCCGAGAGAGAGTGAAGATGGGGTGGGTAAACGTGATTGGCGCAGTGTATAACATTGAGACAGGAACGGTAAAATGGATGGGCACACACCCTGAAGAAGAGAGTTTTCTTACTCGTTTGGAAAAAGAGTTGCGGGAACAATAAGTATTTTCAGGCTTTCTCATCCGCAGGAAAGATTTATTAATGGTCAGAATTATTTCAGACTGAAAATCCTCCCGGACAGACCTGCATTCCTTCCCCTGCTTTTCATCAAGATGTTAACGCTCTCCGGGGATTTTCGGAATCAAATTCGAATAATGATGGAGAGGTGGTTCGTGTAGATGGCGGGATCAGGAATTTTATTTCCCCGCAAAACATATGGCATTCCAAATGGTCAAAGGTATCAAGGAGTCAGCAAATATCACACGCTGTACCACTGGTGACTAATTCCTTTTATTGCCGGTAAAATCAAATGAAATATGAACTTCTTTTGTTTCTTCCATAATCTTAATGGCTTCTTCCAGGTCAATCTCCTGTTTATTCTGGCTGTCAAATGACATCAGGGTATCGAACAGTTCCTGCTGTTCCAGGATATAATGATTTCCATCGGATTTTTGCACATATGCAGCCCAGGGGATGAATTTTGTGAGAGGAAAGACCTGATCAATCCTTGGTGAAATATCAATGTTGATCCCGGAAATAAAAATCAGGTTCCTGTTTTTGTAGCCTTCCTCAACAATAATGGTTCGATAGGTTCGATCAAACTCACCTGGTCGTAATCTGTGCAGCAGCCAGAGCAGGTGCAGGATGAGTGACAATCCAGGGCATCGGATCAATGAGATTTGCTTCAAGATGTCCCTGGCTCTCTTCATCCACATCCAAATGGTGTTTGTATTTGAAAAGCTCAGGCCTCAGTAAAGTGCCTATTGGTTTTCTCTCCTGTTGAGCCCATTTGCTCCCTATGGATCTAACCAGGTCGGGTGATGCTTCAAAGCAGCGTGCAGTACTTAAGGTTCGAATCAGATTGAATTCTCCCTTATTATCATAAGCAATGATCTTTGGAAGATTTAACAGCAAACCTTCACTGCGTTCCTGATGTAATAAGAGGTTATTAATCGAAATATCAAAGTGTTTACTGTTAGAAGGTTCAAGATAAATATTATCACAGGCAAACTGATATTCATCCCTATACCATTTAATAATATCCATGATCTTCCCGCAATTAACGCTGTGATTACAATCTTCTGTCTGAATACGACGATAAATACCGAACTCTCTGGTTTCCGGTTCATAACCAACATGACTTGCCTGAATAATCATTATGTCTCTGCCGTGCTCGGCATGAGGAGCATGGCGGTCAGTTGAAACGATACCACCCACTCGCCCATGATTAAAAGGAAAAGCTCCAAACTGCTTGGCAATCAGAATAACAGGAAATCCCTGGCTTTCATCAGAACAGAAAGCCCTTGATGGTATTATCTTACCGGGTTCCATTCCTTGAGAAAGGCAGAAATTATATAACCTGGGTACAAATTGACTGTAACGTATCATCATGCCATCAAGCTTGAAGTCACAGAGGACTGTCTGAAAGCTGCCGATTAATGATGAAGAGTACATAGAGATTTATCCTCTCTGAATAGATTATAATAGGCGCCCGAATGACCCTGCAAACAAACCACTGCCTGCCGCAGATCACAGGGGAGAAACAGGATTTACGGATTCAGGACTCATCTATAAAAAATCTTTTCCCGGGACAGGGATTAAAGCAGAAATCATATAAATTGCAAGATTTTTTAATTCTTCAATATTGAAGCCCAATGTACAATAGCCATACTAATACAGAATAAATAATTTCAGTTACTCTTCGCCGTTGTAGTGGAAATCTTCATGTTTCCCATATCATGAGAATGTACGTAAAGAAGGTCATATGGGTGTTCAAACCTATGCGCATGATTCACCCGGCCGGAGGCAGTTGAAAAGCGTTCGAAGTGTGCTTTTGTGCCCAGCGGAGATGCAGGGTATCGAGCTTGTAATGGTGTAACACCTGTACCTTGTGTTCGGGAAATCCGAGAAAATTGGTGAAGTAGAACAGGAAGACCAGCATTGTGTTCAAGCTGAGAACAGAGAACCCCTTGATGACCATGTAAGGCGCAATGGTAGCAGTATGGTGAACAAGATATTCCCAAGCCACAAAATTACCCAGACCAGGCATATCCACAATGGAGAGGCCGAGGGCAAATAACAGGAGATTTGACAAGGGAGAACGAGAGAGCTTTGCAGTATAGTTCGAATACTCTTCCTTGTTCTTTGAAGAAGTATACAGCGAGTAGAAGGCAAACCCGGCAAACAAAAAGACAAGACAAAGCACAGACACCCAGGGCAATGGATTTACACTGCTCATAAGCTTCTCCGATAGCACTACATAAACGAACCCTACCGAACAGGAGATGGTAAGAAAAAACATGACTACTTTGCGGATATTGACGAAGGAGAGAACCGTAAAGCCAACAGCAAGAGCAATCAAGAGTTCTTCTTTTGGATAAAAGTGGTACCCATTGAAGATAAAAATAACGATACCGAAAGCTATCCACATTATGGCAACCATAACGGCATAGCGGCCCGCCGCTTTTCTGTCGAAACGTTGATATGTCAGGCCGAGAAATTGATCGATAAAATCGAAGGTGAGTGAGAAGAAACCAAACTCATTTATCGTAAGTGAGTAAAGCCAGTTTCTCAGACTCTCTGGAAGCATTAAGTTGAAGTGCTTCCCGGTGCTTGTTTTTTTCGGCCGGCGTATTTCCATAGTGTGATAATGATGTAACAGTGAAGGGGTGCGCAGGAACTCAAATGTCCGATATATTCCGTGAGACACCACGTGGACCATAGCCAGTGTGTAAAAACCGAGAAATATCTCGATGTAAATTATTGCCAGCTGCGTCATAGTAGCATATGCAATGGTATTCTTGGCATCGGAAGACTGTCTGCTCATGTGGGTTGTGACGTATGCGGAAAACACGCAAACGGCAATTGCAAGGGCGATGGCATTTGCCGGATGTGAAACTGTCCACACTTCTGGCCAATATGTCAGAAGCGTCCATTCCCTGGGCCAGACATGAAGAAGAACAAAAATGGGGATATGGGTGGATAACGAACCATAGAAAACCGCGCTTGACGGTGTCGGGCCCTCCATTGCACGCGGCAGCCATATCCACGGAAAAACTCCCGATTTGATGAAACAGGCAAGAATTAACAGGACCATTGCCCATTCGTAACCATGATCCTGGAGTGAGATCAGTTGTGCCATATCTTCAACGTGGAAGAAGAGCAGCAGCAGAATCAGGGAGAACATGAAGATATCTCCGACCTTGTAGATAAACATTACCCGCATGGCATTCTTGAGCGGATTGGTTCGATGTTCATAAAACGCGATTAGAAGCACCGAAGATAGACCTAACAGTTCCCAACCCATGAACATATAGTTGGTGCTTGAACTGAGAACGACAAGCCCCAGGGACAACTGAAAGATGAAATAGAGAGAAAAGAACTTATGATAGTACGCATCGCGGTGAAGGTAAAAGAGTGAAAAATGACCGAGAACCGCAATTATTGTTGTTGTGAATGACAAAAAGATAAACGTATGAAGATCCCATTCTATGATGAAAGTCCAACCAATAAGGCAGAAGGGTTCAATCCGCACCGGCGCAGCGCTGAATCCCAGGAAAATCAGGGTAATTGCAATGTGAATATAATCACTGGCGTTGCCCCAATGTACCATTTTGCGGACCAGGTACTCTTCACGTTCCTGTTCTTTGGTAATGACAAAATAGTGAATGTTAATAAAAAGTACCTTGGCAATTGGGAACAGAATGAAGTAATGCGCAAGATATATAATGAAAAATTTTTCCAACGAATATCTCCTATTTAATTTGTCCAAACAAAAGATGCTCCTGTTCGAGGAAAAATCGAGGATCATTGCCCTTGTATACCGGCACATCCACTGTTTCATCGAACGGCACAAACCTGCCTTCCATCCCGCCTTTCCACATAAATATCTTTTCCTGATCCTGATCGTGAACCGAGAGAGTAATCCAATTGTGTTTCACCAGGCACTGAAAGTGCCCGGGTTCGTTAGTGTACCCGAATGCTTCGGCGAGAATGGTCTCCATCGTCTCAACCTTACAGCATACGAGCAGAATTAATCGAGTAGGCTCGTGTACCTCAACCATCTGCCAGGGTAATCCCAACTGCAGGTCACTGAGATGGCCATTCATCACACCCAACAGGGATGTAACATTGTGAGGCAGTTTGGTGCCGCAGCCATAATGCTCGTTGTCGATAAAACTGAAATAGTATTCCAGGCTAATCCCGGCACATACCGGGCCCACCGCTCCGAGTATATTTCTCAGGAGTTTCCCCTCAGGATCAACCTTATAATCGTATGAAGCAAGAAACGCCCGTCTGTCCAGGAAAAGGTTCCGCGTCAGATACCTTGGGCCAACGATGGTAAGCGCGTTGGTGCAGTGTCCATATTCGGGCCGGGGCTGAGTAAGATCCATAGCGCGGCCGTGTGCATAATCAGCAAATTCTTTTTCCGACAGATCCTTCTTAACCTCGTCAAAGCGTCTGCAGCGCTCTTTCGCATCCAGCACCGCCCCACGGCGAATGGTATCGATATACTTTTGCAGGCGTGGTTCCATGGATTTGGGGAGATCAAAGAATTGAACCTCGTCACTGCAGGTGTTGTGATATCCACCGATGAACAGGGTCGATTCAGGGATAATTACACCGTTTTTTGCGAGCCCGGCGCGAACTTCCGGCTCATTGCAGATGGCCGCAAAGATACGTCCGTTGGCAGCTCCACGTCCACCCGCACACGCCCCGCAGTCGTGGGCGGCTTCATGGGGGTTATTGAGACTATTCGAGCCGTGACCAAGGATGAACATATAGGGAGAAAAATTGTCTGATAATCCACTGCCTTTCATTATCGCTGTGGCACGGGCTATTCTTTCTTCCAGATCCCACCCTGATTCATTCTCAAGAGTTTCTTTTTTGTAGACCAATCGTGTCTTAGGTTCGTGAGCTGCCAGATAGCGTCGCAACTTGGAACTGTACTTTGGCGATAGTACGTCCATGAGATACGGCATGAAATTAATGATACCGCTGAAAATCGTGTGTAAAAAGCTTCCAACAAGAGTCTTGGATGCCTGCGTGATCGCCCACTGTAACTCTCCGTAGAGTTGCAGTTTTTTCGGCATCGCGTCTTCGAGTTTCACTGCCTCTTCGTAGACTTGTGCTGAGGGTGTAACCATAGGATGAGGACACATCTTGCGGTAGTGTTTTTCAGGTGCGCCTTTAAATCTCATGTCAAGGGCGAAATGACCCGCCGCACCCAGTGTCTCGGCATCAGGATCTATCTGCTCCATATGGCGACGGAAGGATTCCTCACGATCATCGATGCAGCAGAATATCTGATACTTCGGAAATTTGTATTTAGGCTTCTCCTCGATAGCGCACTTTCGATACGCTGAGAGGAATTGACTGTAAAGGTATCCTCATAGGCTCTTTGCCAGATCTCCTGGCGATTTTCGTCGGTAAACTGGGCGACCTCTCTGGGATATTTACCGTCGTTATTGATACCCAAAGTTTTCACGATAGAAGCAACAAAATATGGATCATACAACGGCTCCGGTTTATAGACCGGAATCCTCAAACTCAGCAGCTCGCATATTGATTCAACCGCAGCAAGTTCTAGGACGAGAATCACAGGAATGACCTCTTTAAAGTCTGCCTTGATATCTGGAACTGGAATCCATTCCGGCATCTCTTCCAGGGATTTAATGGTTCCCGTCCACCCCTTGTAACGATACAGGGTACGGAACAGATAGTCATCCAGGTGTTCATCAGGGATATCCAGACGTTTAAGCAGATGTTCGGTGGCCTCGTCGGGTGAATACACTTTCAGCGCGGTGGCAATACGGTTCAGTATCATGAGGAACCGTGGCCTGAAAAAAGCGCTTTTCGAATAAATTTCACAAAAGCAGTGCCACAGCCCTTTTTCCCGGTGCGGCATGTGCCAATAGGCCAGGCCGAAATCGAAATAGGATGGCAGAAACTTAAAAAGAACCAACTGCCCCATCAACTCGTCGATGTTTCGGTTATGGGTGATTTGAACCGCCTCTTTGTAATAGCCGGGACGTTGATAGGCGGTGTCATTTACAAACTGCTGAATTCTCTCATCCGGTTCCGGCCTAACATCTGGTTTCTCCGTCATGAGCTTCAACAGAAGATCCGGATGAATAGTAAGATTATGGTGATTGATGTAGTCTATTATTACCTTACGAAGGGAGGCAGTTGTGATTCGGCCACGCTCATATGCCAGGAGAAATTCTTCTTCGGACATAAAAGCCTTTGCTCCATAAGCACGTCCCGCCTGTTTAACACCTTCGAAAAAGTCGTATGTTTCAAAATGATGAATTGTGTTGTGATGAACAAAGAATGGTAATGGGCCTTGATCAGGCAGCAGATGTTTTGCGTGTTCAATAGCGTGCTCAATCTTGTCAGACATTATTCTCACTTTTTTTATTACCCAAGGGTTAGAATTTGATAATATTCCCTTATTGTGTAACATCATAAGTGGTTAACCTGATTAAGTCAACGAAAATGTGAAGGTATAACTCCTTTCTGACACCAAGACTTAAAAACATCTGTTTCACGGCAATTTTGAAACCTCTCCTTGACTTTACAAAAACTTTATGTAAGAATTCAGTTCTATCCATCTTTTTTATGAACTAATACTGTAATCGGGAAGGATCCTTATCCTTCTGTTTTTTGATATTAACTATAAGGAGGGATGACTGATGGCAGTTGCCAGAGTTACGAGAATAACCGCTTCATCGACAGTTGGCTGGCAAGAGGCTGTTCATGAAGGGCTTCAGAGGGCTACTAAGACAATCAGGGGTATTACAGGCCTTGAAATAGTAAACCAGAAAGCAAAGGTAGTTGAAGGGGAAATATCAGAATATAGAGTAACAATAGACCTGACCTTTATCTTAGAAGGTTAAGTATGATTGAACATTAGAAGGAATCTCTGTTTCTCTTGAAAAACAAAAACCAGATTTTAACAAATAAGAGTCTGGATGCTGAAGTGATTGCCATTCACGTTGTAAGAAAACGCGGGGCAAGAGAAAAACCACGTAATTGCGTCATGATACGTACAAATTTTGGGATTGAAGGCGATTATCGTTCAGGAAAATACCAAACCGGTCAGATTACGTTAATTGAAGCCGAGACCATGGATGTTGTTTCGCGTAAGCTCGGATATGAAATACCTTATGGGAAAAGCAGGCGGCAGATTATGGTCAGAGGTATTTCATTACATGAGGTAACAGGTTACCAGTTGCGTCTTGGTTCCGTAACGGTAGAAGTAGAAGAGGTGTGCAAACCCTGTAATAATATGGAAACGAAGATTGGAGCAGGTGCAAAGAGCGCAATGGAAGGTAAAGGCGGCATACGTTGCAGAGTCATTAAAGGAGGAAAACTCCACGTTGGAGACACCATCACCATAGAAGACAACTCCTGGTCCTGGTTCAGGCTGCTCTTAAGATTGCCACGAAAATACTTCTTTTATGTCATGAGGATTTTAAACGGAAATAATGCGGTAGGATCTATCACATAAGGATAATGAAATTAATTATTATCCTTACGGAGCAGAACGTCTTTCTAACCGATCTTCTCCCTGATCGCTGTCAGTAATTTTTCCTGGGTAACAGGTTTTTCAAGAAAAACAAGATCAGGATCCATCTCCTTCAGGTTTTTGTATGCCTTTGGAGAAAAGCTGCTGGACACGATAACGGGAATATCTGCGTATTCAGCCATACCCTTTATATATAAGAAAAACGTATCTCCGGTTACCAGGTCCAGCAGAATATCAAGGATAATCAAATCAGGTTTTTTTTCCTCCAATTTTGATAACGCCTCATCTCCATCATAGGCCGTAATAATGTCATATCCTGTCCCTTCTAACATCATAGCATAGAGATCCTGAAAAGCTTGTTCGTCCTCCACTATCATTATCGTTTTGCTCATTAATTATCAGCCTCCCCCCCCGTTTTATTAACCATACAGAAAAAGGTTAGTAAGTGATCATGAAAAACTACAAGTAGGAATTCTACCCTGAAACAGCAAAATTGTAAAGCGTATAATCACATCTGTGTAACAAATAAGGCCAAAACCTATGAGATTTGAATTCAGGAAACCTCTTCCTTGCCATCTTCAGCATCAACAAAAGGCAAGGAAAACTTAAAAGTAGACCCGCATCCCCTGCCATCGCTTTCAACCCACATCTTACCACCATGTCCATCTATAATCTTTTTACAGATAGCCAGGCCTACACCCGCACCGTCACTTCTGGCCTTTTCCTGAAAAAACCTGTCAAAGAGTTTGTGGCGCTCTTCCTTTGGTAAAGATATACCAATTCCGTTATCTTTCACTGAAATCTCTATCTCCTTTATCCTTCTTAGAGCGGTGACAACTATTTCTCCGGATTCAGAATACTTAATAGCATTATCAATTAAGTTAGAAATAACTCTCGTAATTTCCTGCTTATCCCCCAAAACTTCGGGAAGTTTATCCGGAACTTTCGTTACTAAAGACAAATTTTTCTTCTCTGCTATGAGCTTCAAGCCTTCAGCAGTCTGGTTGATTAATTCCACAATATTCAGTTTTTCCTTTTCGTATTCAGCACGGCCAGCCTCTAATACTGACAATGCAAGAATACTTTGAATCGTCTTCTGTAACCTGAGAATATTATCATTGATTATCTGATTTAATCTCTGTTCCTTTGCTCTGTCTATACTTTCTTTATTCACTTCGATATTCCAGAGATCAATCGCCATTTTCACCTGGGCAACCGGAGACTTTAATTCATGAGATACATCCCGAATCATCGTATCCTTCATCTTATCAAGACTGCGTAACTCCTCATTTGCCTTTCCGATGTCAAGGTTTCTCTGCTCCAGCTCTTTATTAATCAGCTTTAAATCGCTTGTCCTCTCCTCAATGATCTTTTCAAGATTGGTGGTATATTTTTGCAGATCCTGTTCCAGTTTTTTTTGCTCGGAAATGTCTCTCACAATCTTGATTACAGACTTTAGCTTCCCTTCACTATCAAGGATAGGATAAGATGCTATGGAGACATGTTTATTGTCCCTCTTAATGTAATGTTCGGCCGTAGCAGGAGACAAGGTTTCAATCGACTTCATTGTCGGGCAGTTATCGCAAACCGTATCTCTTCCTTTATAAACACAGAAACATTTCTTACCAATAATATCTTTACCATAGGTATCCATTGCAACTTTATTTACCTGCAAAATATTCCCATCCTTATCCAGCACTGTCATGGTATCCTTTATCGCGTCAAATATCGATTCCATAAAATTACTGGTAGATTGAAGTTCCTCATTTCTCTTTGTTATCGTTCGGGTCATAATATTAAATGAATTTGCCAGTTCACCGATCTCATCCCTGGAGTTAATCTTTACGCTCTGGGTAAGATCTCCGGAAGCTATCTTTCTCGTTGCATCGGTTAAATAGAGAATTGGAGCCGTCATCTTTTGTCCCAAAAAGATGGCAAGCACCATCATCCCTATTGTTACAAAAATCATAATGGTAGTCACATCCCTGTGTAATCTGTGAACAGCTTCATACCCTTCGTCAAAGTCAATCTCCGCAATTACCCCCCAGTCAAGCTCTGGAATCCAGCTCCAGAATCCTATGACCTTTACTCCGCGATAATCAATATAGCCATCACCGTCATACCCTTCATATCCTTTTAAACATTCTGCCACCGATTCGGTTAATTTCCCTGTTTCAGGATTAACTAACTTTGTTACCAGAGCTGTCCTTTTCTTTACCATACCCTCTTTCTTGAGATCTGAAAGAAAACGGGATTCTGTTACCATATAACCTTGTTTGTTTATGAGGTAGGTCTCACCACTCTGACCTAATTTAATGCTCCTCATCAAATCGCTTATCTTCTTTACATCAACTCTGAGACATGCAACTCCCATAATCCTGTTACGATCCGCAATAGGGGTAGAGACAATCATGGTAGGTAAGCCCTCTTCCAGTTGTCCGAATTCATTTTCAATGGGAACTTCTGATGGAATTATCTGCGATATATAGGTAATTCCATCCCTTGCCTTTGTAAAATATTCAGTTTCAGAGATATTTCTGTCGACTATCCCTTTTGTGGTAGATATTCTTACGTTTCCGTCCGCATCACTTATTAAAATTTCCTTGTAACCATACTCATATTTAATGTATTCAGCATAACTCAGCAATCTCCAGAATCTCTCATCCTGCATTGTTATTCGTGTTGCAAGCAGGGTGAAGGGATTTTCAGCAATAACCCGTGCATCACCCTTTCTCTCTTCCAACCAGTCCTTGATCAGTTCAGCCTGTTTATGACCGACACTCTGCAGATTCTGTATCAATGCCTCCTGCAAAGCCTTCTGTGCCTTAGGATAGACAACAATTCTCATGAACACCAGAGGGATAAGCGCCAGGATTAAGAATAAGAGAATTGTCTTCTGTTTTATTGAACGGAACCCAAAAACCTTTAAGATAATTCTCCCCTTTTCAAGGAGGGTGGAAGGTAAATATTTTTCAACAACTTCCAGGAAAAAAATTTTTTTCTTCTCCATTTC
>JALDRB010000003.1 GCA_031316155.1 Candidatus Scalindua sp. | reverse complement strand
TTACCCTTAATCCAACTGCCACTGATCTGGATGGTGATGCCCTGACATTTACCTATTCCGGATGGATGAGCTCAAACAGCTATACTACATCTTACAATGATGCAGGTGTTCATACGGTGACAGTGACGGTCAGTGATGGTTCACTAACCGATTCTCAAGCCGTTATGGTAACGGTCAAAAACTCTAACCGTAAACCAGTACTAAATCCTATCGCAAACATTGTGGTAAATGAAGGTGTTACCATATCTTTAAATCCAACTGCCACTGATCCGGATGGTGATGCCCTGACTTTTACCTACTCCGGATGGATGAGCTCAAACAGCTATACCACATCTTATGATGATGCAGGTGTTCATACGGTAACAGTGACGGTCAGTGATGGTTCACTAACCGATTCTAAGAATGTCACCATAACGGTCATAAACGCTAACCGAGCACCAGTACTTAATCCGATAGCAAACATTGTGGTAAACGAAGGTGATACCGTTATCCTTAATCCAACTGCCACTGATCCGGATGGTAATGCCCTGACTTTTACCTACTCTGGATGGATGAGCTCAAAAAGCTATACTACATCTTACAATGATGCCGGTGTTCATACGGTGACAGTAACGGTCAGTGATGGTTCAATGACAGATTCCCAGGATATTACCATAACCGTAAATGAGGGTACCGTTCAAGTAACATTGAAATGGGATCCTAACACTGAAGAAGATCTTGCCGGCTATAAGATTTACTATAGTAATTCAGCCGGAATTTATGATTCCAGTGTTGATGTTGGAAATCAAACCAGCTATACAGTTTCCGGTCTTGTAAGTAATAAAACCTACTACTTTGCTGCAACTGCATATGATTCATCAGGCAACGAAAGCGATTACTCTGACGAAGTTATACATGATATTCCAGCTTACTAGTCTTTTTGCTCAGCAGATGTCGCAGCATTGTGCTGCGACATCTGTTAAGCTAAAGGACACTTCTGTTTCATTACCTGCAGGTTAATTTACTCCACACAACAACAAATTTCCCGAACGAAAGTCCAGTCTAACCAGTAGTGCCCGGTCAGGTTGTTGCATATTCTATTTATTTCCCCAAAGCTGTCATTATTAACTCGGCAAATAAATACGTGCAAATGGCTTGTTGATATGCTATAATTTCTGCATGGAAAAAATCGATGCACGAAAACTATCAACAGAAGCGCTGCAGCAAATACGCAACCAGGCAATTCGTCTCAAAAAGTCAGGAAGCACCTACAAAGAGATATCTGAGATTACTTGTGTCCATGTATCAGCAATTGCCCGGCGGCACAAAACGTATCAGCAAAAAGGCTCTAATAAAATTTCTGAAAAGACTTATCAGGGAAGCAACAAGAAAGATATTTCTGATACTTGATAATTTGAAGGTGCATCATAGTTACGTTGTCAGGGATTGGTTGAATAAGCATAAAGAGCAATTAGAGGTTTTCTTTTTACCGTCTTACTCTCCTGAGTTAAATCCAGATGAATACCTGAACTGTGATTTAAAAGTTGGCGTACATTCTCAAATGCCTGCGAAAACGAAAGAACAACACAATATCTCATTTGAGAAAACTTCAAAAGTCACCAAATCGAGTGATGAAATATTTAAAGCATCCAAAGATTGCGTATGCAGCGTAATTATTCTATTTATTTGCCGGGTTAATACTAATCAATTACACTTCTTTTGTATTGATTTTATTTTTTTACCAAACTAACCGGTAAGTATTCATGGACACTTTATCAATGACAAAAAAGAAAAAGTGTCATGTATCATTCATATAAACAAATCGACGCTTGACGTTACAATCGAATCAGATGATTTGAATATTATTTCAGCTTTTCATGAAAAGACTAAAGAATTATTTCAAGCATCAAACCCCTTAGAAAAAGAAGACAAACCTGTCTCTCGATATAGTCTAAAAAAAACTGTATTCTTATCACATCGTTTTGATGACTATGGCAACGAAGTATCATTGAGTTTAAGTACATTCTTAAGAAGATTGGGTTTGTCGTTTTAGAAGGGTCTGGCTATGAATCAAAAGACATCCCGGATAAGGTAATGCGAAATATCAGGTCACAAGTCATCTTTATCTGTGTTGTAACTCCTGGTGATATTTCATGGATATTAAGTGAAGCATCGACAGCAAAAGGTTTAAACAAATATTTAATCTTAATCTGTCAATAGAACCAAACAGGGGGGGGGAGCTAACAAACTACCTGTCTGCGCCTGCCTGTGCGATACACGCAAACAGGTGCAACCAACGCACAGGCAGAAAATCTCAATTTACAAAACCCAATTAAATTTCAAATTACAATGTTCGAATTATATCAATCCAACTTGTTTAGAATTTTAGTATTGTTTATTGTGAATTGTTTGTTATTTACCTGCCTGTGCCAGGTACGGCAGACAGGGAACTTGTTATTTGATGCTTCCCCATACAACCGAGTCATCCGGGCGGGTCTGATATCATGCAAAACTCTATTAATAAATATTTTGCCAAATCTTGTACCTGTATGTAAGGCCTACACATTAAAGAGAAAATGCATAATATCCCCATCTTTAACTACATAGTCTTTTCCCTCAAGCCTTAAGAGACCTTTTTCCTTAACCTTTTGTTCAGACTTGTGGGTTGCAAGATCTTCGTAACCGTAGACCTCAGCACGTATGAAACCTCGTTCGAAGTCCGTATGGATTACGCCTGCCGCCTGCGGTGCCTTTGTCCCTTTGCGTATGGTCCAGGCACGCACCTCCTTCGGACCGGCAGTGAAATAGGTCACAAGCCCCAATAAATTATAGGTCTCACGAATCAATCTCTTAAGCCCCGATTCCTTAATCCCCAGGTCCTCATAATAGTCTGCCTGCTCTGCGGGATCCATCCGGGAGATCTCTGCTTCAATATCTCCGGAAAGTACCACGCACTTTGAGCCCTCTTTCTCCGCATATGCCTTAATGGTATCAATATGGCCTCTATCCTTCTCAACATCAAAGACATTGATAACGTACAAGACAGGTTTTGCCGTAATGAGGTGTAAATCCAGCGTGCAGTTCTTCTCTTTAT
Organism: Candidatus Scalindua sp.; assembly: GCA_031316155.1. Classification (GTDB taxonomy): domain Bacteria; phylum Planctomycetota; class Brocadiia; order Brocadiales; family Scalinduaceae; genus SCAELEC01. Next base: position 312,320 of record JALDRB010000003.1, on the reverse strand, counting down.
CCGTCAGGGGCAAGAGTCTCAACGGAATATTTTTGTTCAAACCCTCCTCAACTTTGTTGGTACGTCAAGTTCTACCAATATTTTCTTATCGCCGTCTGTAACGAGTTTTTTGTTTTTCACTATCCGTTTTTCAAGTTTCTAAATCGGCAAGGAGGAGTTCTGTATGAATAATTTCAATATCCCTGATCGGGTCTACTGTGCCTTCCACATGTATGGTGTCTTCTTTTTCAAAACAGCGAACAACATGTAAAATAGCATTCACACTTTTAATATGACCCAAAAACTTATTCCCTAAACCCTCTCCTTTACTTGCACCTTTAACCAAACCGGCAATATCTACAAATTCAACCATTGCAGGAATTACCTTTTCCGGAGGAATAAATTCCGTAATTTTATCTAATCGTTCGTCCGGGACAGCTACCACACCAATATTTGGATCAATGGTACAGAATGGATAATTTTCTGAAGCCGCCTTACTGGATGATGTTAATGCATTAAAGATTGTGGATTTGCCAACATTCGGCAAACCGACAATACCACAGTTTAAACCCATAGCGTAAAATCCCTCTCTTGTTTCTCTTGATTATAATAAATATAAATATTACAAAATGTTACGGATTGTACATGTATAGACAACCCTTTTTAAAGACACATATCTCATTTGAAATTATCCATCTGTTTCCATTTTATACCGTAAGTACAAATCTTCAACTTTCTTTCTCGCCCAAGATGTCCTTCTCAGAAATTTCAGACTGGACTTGACACTGGGATCATGATTAAAACACCTGATATTGATTGTGTTTCCCATTTTATCCCAGCCGTAATGATCAACCAACCTGGTAAGAATTCTTTCCAGAGTTTTACCGTGAAGAGGATTATTTGGTTGCTGATCTTTCATCGATTTGCTGCTCTACGACATTAGTTCAATCAGCTTAATACCATTTGAACGAAATAACTTTTAAAACCTTCATTGTATTATGTAATTCTCACTATTTCAAAGGTTATATTCACAAGGTTATATTCACATATGCAAAGAAAATGCTTGACTATTATTTCGGGATGATATATCGTCACACTCAATTGGAAATACTTATAGAAAGTTTAAATAACAAACTAATCATAGACTATTAAGATATTCAAAAGTACATTTCTCGAACTATCACACGAGACGTGAAGTATTTTCGCAGTAAAGCAGCCTTGAAGGAAGACCTTTTCTACAAAGCAGAGACATTTGCCTGGAAGCAGTTGAACTTATTTGAAGAAACGTGTCAATCTCATAACAGAATGAATGTTGTTATTTTTTAAGCTCCCTTCCATGGTTGAGATATCGGATTGTGAAATCTGTATCAGGATAAAATTGCATTATCCATTCTACAGCTCAATTCTAAATGCCGAAAAAGAGATATTTGGAGAGGCAGTCTGCTATTTCTGGAACAGGAATCAAGGTAGTAATATAGACAAGAGCTGACCCTCTCATTTGGTGAAACTGAAAGTACTGATGCAAATAGTGTACAAAATAAAAATGAATGTTTATGCGCCCAAAATGGAAATTTAGTCGAAACATTACATTCATACATAACTGATTTTTTTATTAGAAGTGAAAATTTATCATTTTTTTACAAAAGGAGATTAAAATGAAGATCTATGTAGGAAATTTGTCGTACGAAGTCACCGAGGAGGATTTACGGGAGGCTTTGGAACAATTCGGGCAGGTTGAATCCGCCACCATCATAAAAGACAAGCATAGTGGTCAATCAAAGGGATTTGGATTCGTTGAGATGGCCTCTAAAGCCGAAGGGCAGTCTGCAATCGATGGCCTGAATGGTAAAGAACTAAAAGGAAGAGCGCTTAAAGTGAATGAGGCTCTCCCTCGCACCGAAAGTCGCGATAGTAATAGTAGGGGTGGATACGGCGGTGGTAGAGGAGGACAGGGGGGCGGCCAAAGAGGACATAAAGGTGGCCGTAACTTCTAACCAACGACATTCAGCACAAATAACTTTGATCATATAAAATTTTGCCCGACAACCCGCTCAAAAGGCCGACCTGAAAAATGCTTACCGCTTTTTCAGGCGGCTCAGATTCCCATTATATGCTCCAGAGATTTTCTTAACGATTATTCATACTCATATTTTACAATACTTAATGTATAAAAATTATTTTCAGCGTATTACAACTGTTTTGTGGATATATTGCATAAAACAGAACGTCTGGTAAATTTTATGGATATAAAACTCGCAGTATTAATAGACGGTGACAATATACCTTCTGCTTATGTGAAGGAGATGATGGAAGAAATCGCCAAGTACGGCAACCCTACCATTAAAAGAATTTATGGAGACTGGACAAAGCCTAATCTGTCAAAGTGGAAAAATATCCTTCTGGAAAATGCTATAACACCAATTCAACAATACGGATATACAACAGGAAAAAATGCGACTGATTCCGCAATGGTTATTGATGCGATGGATATTCTCTATTCAGAAAAAGTCAATGGTTTCTGCCTGGTTTCAAGCGATAGTGATTTTACCCGTCTGGCTACAAGGCTTCGCGAAGCCGGGATGAAAGTAATTGGAATTGGCGAGAAGAAAACACCGGATCCTTTTATCGTTGCTTGTGATAAATTCATTTATATTGAAATCCTTAAAAACCAAACAGTGGGCAGTGAATCTGAATTAACCACGAGCAAGTCCCCACTAAAAAACAATATCGATAAAATTACTCCGCATGTGGTTAAACTGATTTCCTCTACGATTACCGATCTGGCAGATGATGATGGTTGGGCTTTTCTCGGAGATGTTGGAAATCTTCTACAGAAAAAGCAACCAAATTTTGATTCCAGAAACTATGGCTTCCAAAAGTTAACTCCGTTGATCAAATCGATTAAAAAATTTGAAATTGAAAAACGTGAAAATCCAAAGGGACGATTTAAGTTAATTTATGTAAAGAATAAAGAAAATATTCTATAATACAATCAAATGATTGAAAACCAGTTGAAAAGATTTCTTGGATTTGCAGAAGTTTTTCATAATATTCGAAAAAGGCTGCTTCTGTCCCTTGCGGAAAGCATAGTCGCTATCTGTGTGAATGTTTGTCTCAAGAAAGAAAAAGAGATGCTCACCGGGAATAAGGATAAAAAGACGTCGATGCTCAGCATCGGATCTATATTGATTATAGCCAGCTATATTCTCTGGGCGCCAATGTTTTTGTTTGTTGCGCTGGCCCTCGGCGATAAAGCTTTGTTTTGGTGCTCTCTTGCAACCGCAGCATACATCGTAAGCTGGATCCTTCTGATCACAGGATTTGTACTGGCCGGACCCGATGCCGCACGATCGGGCCATCGTTGGGTTAACAAACTGTTCAGAAAAAAACTACATTGAATCAAACAAGTGACTCCGCTTCGTCATCTGAAGGAGCACTTTCAGATAGCCAGTAAACCAGGGATTCGGTTGATCAAGAACCGGTGCAGATCATGATGTGTCAGTTATTTTTATCCCCTTATCTGCTTTGATTATCCTGGTTTAACCAATACATTCTTCGGAATCCCGGCAGGTAAAATCTGTTTGTTTAAAAAGATGTTTTGAAAACTCCAGACGAAAAACTCCATAAAATTATAACGTCCCTGCCTGACCTCTATTGATCCTTAATATACCCGGTTTAACTGCTACCCTGAGATCCGTCTGCCACTGGTTTCACGGTTGCCTGAGAACCAGAACGTCCTTTTAATTTATTCATCAAAATATATACTACCGGAATCACAAATAATGTTAAAAATGTACTTGTTGTCAAACCACCAACGGCAGCAACGCCTAAAGGACGACGGCTTTCAGCTCCAGCCCCGAAACCTATCGCAATAGGCAATATCCCTGCTATGGTTGAAGTTGCCGTCATAAGAATCGGCCTTAACCTTACCTTTCCAGCCAACATCATCGCTTCACTGGCCGACTTACCCTTTTCCATTTGCTGATTTGCAAAATCGACCAGAAGTATTCCGTTCTTTGTTACAATGCCGATTAACAATATAAGACCTATCTGGCTGAATAAATTGACCCCCATGGCAGGAATCCGAGGAATAAAACCAAAGAGATGTTCTGGCGGCAGGCTAGCTGCAAATCGGTCTAATTCTCCCAGAGCCCATAATGCGCCAAAAGCGCCAAAGGCTGATAACGGGATTGTAAACAGTATGGTCAAGGGATGGATCAAACTTTCAAACTGTGCCGCTAAGACCATATAAATAATGAGTATCGCCAGAATCATAACAAACAAAATATCATTGCCGCTTTCTACTAAATCCTTTGCCTCACCAGCCCATTCGTACCGGAAACCCGGAGGTAAATATTGTTTTATGATGTCTTCGACACGCTCGACGGCATTACCTAGCGGAATATGAATAGGAGTCGCTTCAATCGTTGCGGAACGAAAACGATTATAATGGTTAATCGCACTCGGGCCGGCACCTGTTTCATAACTGACAACATTGCTCAACTGAATGAGTTTTCCATTGGAACTGCGGATGTACAGCCGCTCTAAATCCGTCGGAGACAGTCTGGATTCACGTGCGAGCTGGACAATCACATCATACTCTTTACCCGATAAATTGAACTTGCTTAAATCAGAACCGCCAAACAATACTTGCAATGTCCGAGAAATATCATTAACGGACACCCCTAATGCTGCAGCACGGTTACGGTCTATGTTAACTCTGAGCTCCGGCTTATTTAGTTCGAAACTTGTACGGACATTCATTAAAAAACCGAAACTATTGAGCTTCTCAGTCAAAGTCTGAGCATATTCGTTCAGTTTTCTTAGATCTTGGTTTTGCAAAACGAATTGAAAATTTTGTGAAAAACCTCTTCCGATTGCTTTGGGTAATATTGGGAAAGCAAGAGCTCCCTCAATTTCATTAAAAAACCGTGATCGCATACCCATTGGTCCACCGATAATCTCGCGAACGTGCCGATCTCTCTCTTCCTTCAATCTGATAAATGCACGTCCTTGTGAAGACTGTCCTACTCCTCCACGAGCATACGCAACGGCGGAAAAAAACCCTTCAACTTCTGGTGTTTCACTTATAATTTTTTCCATCTTTCTTACCATACGGTCAGTATATTCACTTGTTGAGCCCTCAGGGGCAATTGCCGTACAGAACAAACGCCCTTTATCCTCTTCCGGAAGAAACTCCTTATCTAACTGTGTATAAAAATAGATACCTGCCCCCAGGGTAAGTAAGCTAATAATGATGGTTATAAAAGAGTATTGTATCGCCCGCTTCAGCATCTTCTCATAGAATAGAGAAATTCTTTCTAGCCATTCTTCAAATTTTTTCAATACTGTTTTTTTGGCATGAAGATTATTCGCCTTTAGCAACCTTGACGAAATCATCGGTGCCAGCGTAAGGGCGACAAATGTTGAAATCGTGACGCCAAAAGAGATGGCGACAGCAAACTCAATAAACAGACGTCCCGTAACGCTTGTCTGAAATGCCATTGGTAAAAATACAGCAACCAAAGCAACGGTAGTTGCAGTTACGGCAAAGCCTATCTCTTTCATCCCTGCAAGCGCCGCATTCATTGGCGGCATTCCTTCTTCAATATGGCGATGGATATTCTCTAATACAACAATGGCATCATCGACGACAAGTCCAATAGCCAGGACAAAAGCCAGCATTGTAATGATGTTTATCGAATATCCAAACAAATATAGAGCTCCAAATGTAGAGATAATCGAAACCGGAATCGTTACAGCAGGAACAATTGTCGCACGTAAATTGTGCAGGAAGATATAAATTGTCAGCACCACTAAAAAGAACGCCATCCCAAGAGTAATCCAAACCTCTTTTATCGATTTTTCAACAAAAACAGACTCATCATAGGGAATTCCAAAATGAACACCCTCCGGAATAAGCGGCCGAATATTTTCCAGCTCTTTTTTGATGCCTTTAGCTACCTCAATGGTATTTGCCTTTGATTGCTTAACAATTCCGATACCGACAGCAGGCCTCATATTATATCGGGCGACAGATCGTTCATCTTCAACTCCGACAGCTGCGAAGCCTATATCTTGCAATCTGACAAAATTGGCCCCTTCACGTTTGATAACTAATCTGTCGTATTCATAAGGAGTTTTCAGTTCCCCCCTGGTTTCAATTGACATCTCCCTTTGCCAGCTTTCTACACGGCCGCTTGGTAATTCAACACTCTGTTCACCCATTGCTTTCTCAACATCCAGTACCGTGACGCCACGAGCTGCCATCTTCTCTGAATCTAACCAGATTCTAATAGCAAACCGCTTCGACCCACCAAACATGATAGAACTGACACCGGGAACCGTTTGCAATGTGTCTTTAAATAGGTTCTCTGCCAGTGATGTTAATTCTAACGTTGAATAACGGTCACTATATAATGCAATCCACAGAGAAGGATTAGCATCCGCATCCTGCTTGGCTACAATTGGTTCATCAACATCATCAGGCAACTGTCCCCGGACACGGGACACCCTGTCGCGCACATCCTGCGCAGCAATGTCTATATCACGGGAAAGGTCGAATTCTAACGTCACAGAACTGAACTGTTCACTACTTGTGCTAGTAAGAGTTTTTATCCTTTCAATACTTGATAACGCTTCCTCAATCGGCTCTGTTATCTGAGATTCAACAACCGATGCACTCGCTCCGGGATAAACTGTCTGGACAGTTACTATAGGAGGATCGATATCCGGGAGCTCCCGTACAGGCAGACGTCCGATACCAATAACACCAAACAAAACCAATCCCAAACTCATCATCGTTGCCAATATCGGGCGTTTTATGCTGCGTTCCGACAGCTTCATGACTTTTCCGTTTCTTCTTGAAATTTCATATTAACTTTTACCCCATCGCGAAGTTTCTGGTGACCTTCTGTAACTACCACTTCATCTTCCTTTAATCCCGATAGTACCTGAACCATTCCATCAAACCGCAAACCTACCTCTATTTTCTTTACATGCACCCTATCTTCATTATCAACAGCAAAGACAGATACCTCATCACCTTTCAGCATCATTGCCGTTTCAGGAATAATAATGGCATTATTTTGTATATCCACTATCAAATTCAGGTTGGCAAACATCCCTCTTCTTAATATCCCGTCAGGATTTGGCACTCTTGCTTTTACAAGAGCCGTTCGCGTCAACTCATCAATTTGAGGAGCGACAAAATATACTTTCCCATTAAATTTCTTTTCCGGATAAGCTGCTACTGTTATTTCAATCTCCTGCCTCTCTTTAACTTTGCTTAAATATCTTTCTGGTAGATTAAATTCAGCTTTCATTGGATTCTGGTTGATGATAGAGGTCAGACTTGTACCTTTTGTAATAAACTGGCCTTCGCTGACTGACCGTGCACTCATAACACCGTCAAAAGGCGCAACAATCGTCGCATCGCTAAGCTGTGCTTTGGTCAATTTAACCGTTGCCTCATCTGCTTCCAAAATTGCCATAGATTGATCGTATTCCTGCTTTGATACAACTCCGGATACAATAAGAGTCTTATATCTGTCAGCAGATGCCTGTGATAATTTCAGATTTGCTTCAGTTTGTGCAAGAGATGCTTTCAGTTTTTTTTCATCGATACGAAAAAGGATCCGGCCCTTTTCAACGTTCTGGCCTTCCTCAAACCCTATGGACTCAACAATCCCGTCTATCTCGCTTTGTATTTCAACATATTCATTCGCAGCCATATTTCCTACAAGAGATATCTTCTCTGATATAGGTTGTTTCCTGCTTTTATAGGCAATAACATTGACGGCCATTTCACCGGAGTGTCTAACAGCCTTTTTATTCTCACATCCGGTATAGAATAGAATTGACAATAAAAGAAAAACGAAAAGAAGAAACCCTGATAAGACTTGTGCCAAATTACGCCACCCTATTTTCAATAATTTTATATTCTGGCCGAGCCGGAACATATCTGCTCGGTAGCAGTATTTCGCAAAACCGCCATTCGTCTCAATAAAACCCGAAATTAATTTCTTAATTACTCTCATCTTATTCGTTCTCTCAACACTCAATTTTTGGTTTGAATAAAAAGGATACATAAATTCCCGATTTAACGTTATGAATTTCGAAACTATTTCAATAACCCTTTGGACTCGATAACTAATCTGTTTTGGCCAACAATGTACAAAAGAATTTCTCCATTTATGCTAAAGGTCGTAAAAAGTGGCTGGAGGTTAAAATTTACATAGTCATCGATTCTTTCTTGACTGTTATCTCCATTATTATCATGCGAAAGCAATAATCGTAATTGAGGCGAAGATGACTCAAGTATTACTTTTGTCGCAACTATTTTAAATATATGAAAGGTTTCGCCTCCTCCGTACTCAACTTTTACTGTTAATATCCCTTCTCCTGACAGTTTGGCATCTATGATTCTGACAGGATCTTGTTTCCATTCATAAAAATTTAACTCATCGACGATTATTACTTCGCCGCTTGTCTCCGCCAGAACATTACCACAAAACAGTATGAGCGCACTAACAGTAATAAAATGAATTGTTTTCATTTTTATCCTCCTATCAATTACGTTTAAGCAATTATGAGCATTACCATTTCTCTAAGTACAACTTCTGCGACCTTTCTCCATGCTACTTGAACAGATGAGATTTCCATGTTCACAATGTAACATAATAGAGATGCTTTCATACATAATAAATATAAAGCAATCGCCATGTAAAGGTTTATAGCCCGGCCGGGACCTGGCGTGCGGGAGGGGAAATCTCAGGTATACTCATCTCGTAATGGTTTCGGATAAAATCCGAGATGAAATTGAGCAAGTAAAGTCCTCGGCGTCTGGGGATACCTTCACCAAGGTTTGGTTTCCAGTAAAACTGAAAACCAAATCGGTTTTAGTATATCTCCCGTATTATGGACTGTTCACCGAGTAATTACCAAGTTCTTGCTAGTCATCTCAGCAGGTTTTGATATTCCCAGGAGGTATAAGATGGTTGGAGCGATGTCAGAAAGAACACCACTATCAGCAAGTTTTATGTTTTTGTAGTCATCGGCAACGTATATAAACTCAACCGGGTTCTTTGTGTGGGACGTCTTTGGTATGCGTGTCTTATAGTCAATCATCTCTTCTGCATTTCCGTGATCGGCCGTAATTAAGGCGATCATATTCTTAGATAAAACCGCATCCACCAGGGTTCCAACACATTTGTCTACAACCTCTACCGCCTTCATTGTCGCCTCGTAATTGCCCGTGTGGCCAACCATGTCGCAATTTGCCAGGTTTATGACCATAAGACTAAAGTGGTTTGAATTGATTAATTCAACAGCTTTCCTGGTTACATCAAAAGCATTCATTTCCGGGTGGTCTGCAAACGTGGAGGGATCGAAAACACCTTTTATCTCTATCTGCTCTTCAAGAGAGAATGGTTCTGTCTGTTTACCATTAAAGAAGGAAGTTGCATGGCTAAATTTTTGGGTCTCAGAAATTCTGATCTGCCTAAGACTCTTATCACTCAGGACTTGACCAAGTAGATTATCCATCCCACTACTGTCATTCATCGCCTCTAATATATTATATTTAAACGTATCATAATATCGGGTAAGTCCGCAATAAACGATATTAAGTTTTTTCCACCGTTCCCCTGGATAGACGTCTTCAACAAACGCCATCGACAACTGACTGGCCCTGTCTTGACGGTAATTGATGTGAATTACAGAATCACCATCACGAATTCCCTGAAAGTCTCCAACTATCAATGGTGGTATATATTCATCAAACATATCCTCTCCATTCGGGGTCATGGTACTGTATATACTATTTACAGCATCTTCAATATTATCCACCCTCGACCCTTTTGCCTGTGTCAGGGCATTATATGCTATTGTCGTAAGGTTCCAATTTCTGCCACGATCCATGGCATAGTATCTGCCAATAATCGTAGCAATTTCACCGATCTTATATTCTCGAATCTTTTCCTTTAAGTATTCAATGTATCGTAATGCACTTCTCGGCGCGGTATCTCTTCCATCTGAAAAAAAATGGATGAATAATTTGCTCACACCACGCTCTTTTGCATATTTCATAATTGCATACAGATGATCCTGGTGAGCATGCACCCCCTCATCCTGAATGAGTCCCATGAGATGAAGTGAAGATTTATTGGTAAGAACATTATCTATGGCTCGCTGAAAATTTGGACTCTTAAAAAATGATCCATCCTGAATGTTTTGCATTATTCTGGTCATCTCCTGTACCACTATCCTTCCTGCACCTATGTTGAGGTGACCAACCTCGGAAGACCCCTGATAACCATCGGGTAAGCCAACAGATCTGCCTGATGCTCCCAATAGTATGTTTGGATATTTCCCAAGGAGAGCATCTGTGTTTGGTGTGCGGGCATTCTTTACAGCGTTAAATTCAGTATTTGTGTTTACTCCCCATCCATCTCTAATGATAAGGACAATGGATTTCTGCATAGGTTGGCTGCACTCGAACGAGTCAGAATAAAAAATTCGGAATAAAAAAAATCCTGAAATTGAAAAATCTCATCATTTACAATGCCTGATTGTCTCGACTTTTCAAAGAAATTGGTATTTATACTCATCTCGCAATGGTTTTCGGACAAAATCCGAGATAAAATTGAGCGAGTAAAGTCCTCGGCCCCTTTTGCCCGGGGATACCTTCACCAAGATTTGGTTTCCAGTAAAACCGAAAACCAAATCGGTTTTAGTATATGTCTCTCTTGGGATACTTACGTCACAAAACTTAGTCTTTATATGTATAGCCATATTTAATGGCACGGGTATTTTCTTCAAAAAATCTCGAATGTAATTCTGATTGAAAATCTATCGCTTCGATCTTGATGCCAATTATACTGAGCAATCTTCCCAGCGCTAGCATATTTACAAATACCGGGCTATTGAACTCTTGTGAAGATATTTGAGAGAAGGGGATTTTATTGCTAACAGGACAAATCATATCACAACCTGTGCATTCCTGATTGCAGGCAGCTGAATCGATTATTATCTCTTTGGCATTAATCAAGGCTTTCTTGCTTCTGGATAAACAGAGCCCTACATCAGCCTTTTCAAAGAAGGGGGTTTCAATTTTCTCATCAGAATAGATCAGCTCGGCCGTTATTTCACCACCGCGTACGGCCGCACCATAGACAATGTTCAACGATACCTCCTTTCCCATTTTGGCCAGTATATTACCAAGAGTATGAGCCATAAGTTTTATGCCCTGCCCCGCTTCTCCGGCAAGGACTATCTTTTTTGATCTCTTTTCAAGAGGTACAGGTGCTAATTCTTTCACCATCTGGATTAAGCTAACCCCAAAGAACTGTTCGTCTATAAAGGACTTCTCTTCAAAACCGGAGCTTCTAAACAACCTGTGAATATTTATTTCTTTGGGATACGATGAGAATATCCGTGCTTCATGACATGATTTTCTTGTGAATTGTTTGATTGTTTCTTCTAAAAGTATACTCGCAAACCCCTTTCTCCTGTATTGTGATTTAACTCCCAACCAGTGGATGTTTCCAATACCATCAGTAATCCAGGCAAACATGAAGCTGACGATCTCTTTCTCCAACTTGCCAACAAGATAAACGCAATCCGTATCCTTTAGATGTTCTTTAACCTTTTTCACAGTATATGCCGCCTTAAAATGTGAACGCTCAACAGTCGGACTATCGGCATGTAATTCATCAATGATCAATCTAAATAATGCTACTGCCTCTTTCGCATCTGATTCGCTAAGTTTCCCTATTTCATATTTCATCTGATAATCCCGATTTCATTATGTTCTAATACTTCGGCTTTATTATTAATCTTATAATTCTCCTTATAAGATATTAACATTTCATATGCATTTTTAAACCCTCTCCTGCGACCGTCATTGGTAATACATTGAGTCTTTATCTCCACAAAAGACAGACCTTTAAACTGGAATGACTCAGTAATGCATTTTTCCGCATGATTAAAGTGGAATACCGTGGAACGAGCGTAGTAACAATGATGAGCCTTAAGGAAAGATTGTACATCAATGGGTGTCTCCGCACTCCCTTGTGGCGCGGTAAGAGTCCTGGATCCTTGTTCAGTAGTCGGTGAGGATTGACCACCCGTCATACCGTATATGGAATTTGCAATGCAAACGACACTTATATTTGTATTTCTTCTTGATGCGTGTAATAAATGGTTTCCCCCTATTCCCAGGAGATCACCATCACCGCTCACGACAATTACGTTCAGATTTTCATTGGCATTTTTGATTCCTTCGGCTACCGGAATAGCTCTACCGTGAACCGAATGGACAGAATCAAGGTTAAAAAAACCGGCGCTCCTGCCTGAACATCCAATACCGGATACAATTACGGTATCTTTCTGAGAAAAATTCAATTTTTCCATGGCCAGGCACACAAGTTTCAGAACAATTCCATTACCACATCCCGGACACCACTGCGTAGGCAACCTTTCTTTTTTGAGGTAATTCAGATAAGTAATCTCTTTTGTCACTTCTCTCTCCTAATTTGTTTCAATTTCGACCATATATCCTGCAAATCTATTTTACCACCCAAGATTGAAACAAGATGAACCTTGCGATGTAACAACCTTTCCACTTCGTTTACATATTGCCCCGTGTTCATTTCCAAGACTATTATTTCCTTATAATGTGCGGCAATTTTCTTAATATCCTTAATCATTGGAAAGATTCTGATCGGTCGATAAATTGCAAAATCATCTTTAAAATGATATGTTACCCGTGACAATGCGCCGTATGCTATTAAGAGGGTATTAGAAGAGGTATTTTCTATGTATTCATAAGCATTATACTTCTTAGAAACCAATTTTTGTTTCTCCTCGAGATGATGGATTAACTTCTTATGGATTTCAGGATCAGAGGTGGCAGGCTTTGAATCCTCATGGGTAAGGCCCGTAAAGTGCCTGTTAGATGTTCCCAACGGCGCCAGCGTTCTTTCTGTTTTATCATAGTCTTTTACCTCAATAGTCTCGTAAAGATGTCCAACATAGCCGTCACTTAACAGGATTACAGGACTGAGAGATTCTTCGGCAGCATTAAATGCGTGAAAAGTATACTGGTACAGCTCATCTACTGAGTTTGGATAAAAGACGATTGGGAAATAATCGCCATGGCTGCCATATTTACATTGCATGACGTCCCCTTGAGCAGGCAATGTTGGCATTCCCGTACTCGGTCCCACACGTTGAACATCAACAACAACAAGGGGAACTTCCATCATATGAGCAAGACCAATACTCTCCTGCATCAATGAAAACCCGGGTCCAGAGGTGGCTGTCATTGACTTGGCGCCTGCCAGAGAAGCACCAATAATTGCATTTATCGAGGCAATTTCATCTTCCATCTGCAGCAATTTAACGGTTTTTTCATTAACCAGTTCATGGAGAATCTCTGATGCCGGTGTAATGGGATACCCCGCAAAAAACTGTAAACCGGCTTTGACGGCGGCCTGGGCAATTGCCTGGTTACCCTGAAGAAGTATCTTTGTCATCTTTGCTATCTATGATAAGGGCCATGTCGGGACAATATCTCTCACATTGCAAACATGCAATACATTTGCCATGTTCTTCCAACATCCGATTATTTATTGTATAATTTTTTACGGGGCAAATATTAACGCAAATACCACATATTTTACATCGATTGTGATCTATATGAACAATCCCTTTTTTTTTGGCCATACGATGTTAATAATAAATTAAACTAATAAAGTTCTTTTTTGTTGATTCTTTTCGTTCCGGGTGCACTCTTTATTATCTCTTTTTTCGTCTTCCTGCTCTCCTCAGATAAACAGACCTGTTTGTATCACGGTAATGTATAAATTCATTTACTTTTGCCTCATTACCTTTTCAATCGTCTCACCAATATCAGCAGGGTTATCTACAACGACAACTCCCGCATCACGGAGGCAAGATACTTTCTCTTTAACGGTACCTTTGCCACCGGAAATAATAGCCCCTGCGTGCCCCATCCTTTTACCAGCTGGTGCAGTAAGACCCGCAACAAAACTAACGACAGGTTTTGTTACTTCTTTTTTAATGAATTCTGCAGCTTCTTCTTCAGCGCTTCCACCGATTTCTCCAATCAAGACTATTGCCAGAGTATCATAGTCAGCCTGGAAAAGTTTAAGAACATCGATAAATGACGTTCCAATTACAGGATCACCACCAATACCCAAACAGGTAGATTGCCCAATATTCCTTTGTGTCAATTGCCAGACAGCCTCATAGGTCAACGTGCCGCTACGGGATACAACGCCTACCGGGCCTGGTCTGTGTATGTAACCGGGCATAATGCCGATCTTTGATTGTCCGGGTGTTATAACTCCTGGACAATTAGGACCGATGAGGCGAGCTGATTTCGTAGTAAGATACGTTTTTACTTTTAACATATCAATAACCGGAATCCCTTCGGTAATGCAGATGACCAGTGAGATGCCAGCTTCTACAGCTTCTATAATTGCATCAGCAGCAAACGGTGCAGGCACATAGATTATAGAAGTATCGCACCCAGTTTTTTCTACAGCCTCTTTTACAGAATCAAAGACTGGAATATCATAAATCCGGATACCTCCTTTACCGGGAGTAACACCCGCAACCATTTTTGTTCCATATTCCAACATATGTTTCGTATGGAATTTTCCAGAATTTCCCGTAATCCCCTGGCATACAACTTTTGTATCGTTATGTATCAGTATACTCATTCTTTATCATTTACGGCTCTTACTATCTTTTCGGCTGCATCCCTCATGCTTTCGGCGACAATCATGTTGAGCTCAGAATTATCAAGGATTTTTTTTGCAACTCGAACATTCGTACCTTCCAACCTGACCACGAGCGGTACATGAATACCCACTTTTCTAACAGCCTGAATAATACCCTCAGCAACAATATCACATTTCATAATGCCACCAAAAATATTAACGAGCACGCCTTTAACCTTCTGGTCAGAAAAAATTAATTCAAATGCAGTTGTTACCCTTTCAACCGGTGCATCACCTCCAACATCCAGGAAATTAGCAGGCATACCACCATAAAACTTGATAATATCCATTGTCGCCATTGCCAAACCTGCACCATTTACTAAGCAACCAATGTTTCCTTCAAGCCCTATATAACTCAAACCCGACTCTGTAGCTTTGCCTTCAGTAGCATCATCCTCCGAAAAATCCCTCATCTGCAAAAACTCCTTGTGTCGAAAAAGCGCATTATCATCAATATCCATTTTTACATCCAGTGCGACAATTTCTTCTTTACTCGTCAACACGAGAGGATTTATTTCCAGAAGTGAGCAGTCGTTTACGAGGAACACCTCATACAGATTTGCAATAAACTGAGCAGCCTCAACCAGGAGTTGGCCAGTCAAACCCAAATCATGTGCTATTTTACGTGCTTGAAAACCATAAATACCCATAATCGGATCGATTCGTTCCTTAGTGATCTTGCCAGGAGACTTCGAGGCAACCTCTTCTATTTCCATCCCACCTTCAGTACTACACATAATAATAGGAGTAAAAGTACTCCTGTCTATAGAGATAGCTAAATATAACTCTTTTTTAATATCAAGAGCCTCTTCAACAAGTATCTTTTTGACCTTTATTCCTTTATTCCCTGTCTGTGGTGTTATCAGGCGAGACCCTATCATCTCCGAGGTAAATCTTTTCGCTTCTTCCGCTGTTCTTGCTATTTTTATCCCGCCACCCTTTCCTCTCCCACCTGCATGAACCTGAGCCTTGATAACACATTTTTTGTCTTCAAAATTCCCATACGCTTCTGCTATAGTTTCTGTGTCAGTTACTACTACTCCATGAGGAACTTTGATTTTATGTTTGCAAAGAATTTCCTTTGCCTGGTATTCGTAGAGTTTCAATGGTAACCTTTAAAAAAATAGTAATCCAAAGGGAAAAGTTTAAAACGAGATAAACACAAGAGTATGATTCTACTTGTCTAATAAATGTGTGTCAAGTGGAAAGGGAATTAACACTGAAGACAATAAATCATAAAATTGCAAAATCATCTGTCGTACCAGAATCATCTTGACTATAATCAAAATTATACTAAACTAAATACAACCTTTTTATTTTACGTATCAAGCCGCTTATGAAGATAAACAAATTTAATTTTTCCCCCATGTCAGTAAAAATTCCCGAATATGAATTTAATTTAAAAGCAACTGAGTTTCAAAAAACGAATGAAGAGTTCACAATCTGGTTCTTTGAAGGCATAATAGAAAATTACCCAAACTATTTAGAGTGTCTCATGTATCTTGGAAATGCGTACACTTCCGAGGGCAAGTTCGATAAAGGTTTGCAATTAGACTTGAAATTAGTAGCGCTAAAACCTCACGATCCGGTGGTTCATTATAATCTGGCATGTAGTTATTCCCTATTGGGAAAAACAGATCTCGCGTTTGCCTCCTTAAGCAAATCAATTGATTTCGGCTATAGCGACATAAAGCACCTGGAAAATGACACAGATCTTGACAGATTGAGAAATGAGGAACAGTACAAAATCATCTTAAATAAATTAAAGGAAACGAAAGAGAAACACGTTTCTTAGAAATCATCAATCAATACTCTCTTCAAAAGCTATCTTTATCCCTTCCAGCGTTAAATGGGGAATATACATATTATCCTGCGGGAGATCCTCTATAAACTTCCTTGCATCTCCGCCGGTAGTAACAATAGATTGAACACTTCCTAATTCTCGCTGTATTTCTTTCAGTATATATAAAACAGCACCAACTGTACCGTTGTAGATTCCCGATAATATTGCAGAATTCGTGTCTTTTCCGATTATTTTGTCCGGTTTTTTTATATCCACTTTCGGTAAATATGCAGTCCTTTTATTCAGGGCGAACGCAGATGTCTCTAACCCCGGCATAATCAATCCTCCAAGGAACTCCCCGCCTTTTGATACGATATCAAAAGTAATGGCAGTACCAAAATCAATAACAATAGTTGATGTCTCTGTACGTTTGAATGCTGCGAGAGCATTAACCAATCTATCAACCCCTACTTTTTCAGGTTTATCAACAAGCACAGGCATACTTAGTTGTATGTCTCTCATGATTTTTAAAACTTTTTTTGTGTATTCATTATCCAAATATTTATAAAAGGCGGATTCGATCCCAGGGTTTACGGAAGCAATTACAATGTATTGGATTTCATTCAACAGAGATGAGTCAAGAGAGAAAAGTGTTCTCTGTTGCATTAAACTCTCACCATTAATACAAGAATGAGATACAAGCTTATTTTCTCTGAAACTACCCATATTAATATTTGTATTGCCAATATCTACGGCTAAGATCATGTAACGGTATACCTCAAACCGGTTCCAAATACAAACCTCATTTAAACTCAATAGTGTCCGGTCAGAAATTTGCCTGCGCGGTTTTTGTTATACCCGAACGTTTTAATCGGGTATCCAGAGGTTATCGTATCCTGAATTTCCACTCAAACCGTACGGAAATGACAGCTTCTGGGCAATAAATAAAACACACAAAAACCTAACGGGACAATGCTGATTCAAACCTCAACTTTGTTTTTTTTATAAACTAAATTTGCAGCCCTTTTAATTAAAATATTCACATTTTTACCCGTTGCTGCGGAGATGGGATACACAGGCCGGGACAATTTTTTAGTCAAATCCTTCACAAGAGAAAGAAGTATTCCAGATTCTAATAAATCAATCTTATTCACCACTACAATTTCAGGTTTTTCGCTTAACCCATGATTAAATAGTTTTAACTCTCTTCTAATCGTGTTGTATGCTTCCAAAGGATCTCGATCTGAAGCAATATCTATCAGGTGGATAAGAACCTTTGTTCTTTCAATATGTCGTAAAAAAGTATTTCCCAAACCAAATCCACTATGAGCATCCTTTATAATACCCGGTATATCTGCAAAGACTAACCTTCTGAAATCCTCCAAATCAACAATTCCCAATTGCGGTTGAAGTGTTGTAAAGGGATAACTCGCAATTTTTGGCCGTGCAGAAGAGATCCGAGAAAGAAAAGTAGATTTTCCGCCATTCGGTAAACCTATAATACCAACATCAGCAATTAATTTTAATTCAAGCTTAAGCCAACGTTCCTGGCCTTTTTTCCCTTTACCAGCAATGCGTGGAGTCTGATTTGTTGGAGATTTAAAGTGGACATTACCCCGGCCTTTACTCCCTCCCACGGCAATTCTAACACAAACACCAGCTTTATCAAGATCCTTAATCATACGACCTGTTTTCAAGTCCTTCACTACTGTTCCTGTTGGCACATCAATTACCAGGTCTTTCCCGTCTTTACCATACCTGTTTCGACCAGTCCCGCATGCTCCATTTTCTGCAATAAACCTTGACTTTGAAGGTATATCCATTAAGGTATCTATTTTATCATTAACATACAAGAAAATAGAGCCTCCTTTGCCACCATCTCCTCCATCTGGCCCACCGCGAGGCACAAACTTTTCACGACGGAAACTTACACATCCATCACCACCATTACCAGCCTTTACATAGATTGATGCTTCATCTACTACAACCATTGTTCTCTACCTATAAAAAAAGGGAGCATGCTTTGCTCCCTTCCATATCAAAGTACTCATGTAGTTTATGTTTTAAATGCCAGGTTCCCCGTTATACCGGATATACGCTGATACGACGACCGGCTTCAAAGGTAACCGTACCATCAATTTTCGTAAACAGGGTATAATCCCTTCCGCATCCAACATTTAATCCTGGCTTGAATTTTGTACCACATTGACGAACTATAATTGAACCAGATGTAACATACTCTCCGCCGTACCGTTTTATACCACGGTTTTGGGCATTACTGTCTCTACCGTTTCTCGTAGAACTTTGACCTTTCTTATGAGCCATTTACCATCTCCTTTTAAATCAACAATTTTTATCTGATTATACCGTATCATGAAATTATCTCATTAACCTTAATTCTCGTGTATCTTTGTCTGTGCCCATTTTTTGTCCTGGAATCTTTTCGGCGTCTAAACTTCATAATTACCACTTTTTTTCCTTTTACGTGCCCCTGGACTTCAGATATTACCTTTGCGTTTTCAACATTTGGCTTGCCAACGATTGTTTCCCCTTCTTTCGAAACCATCAAGACATCGTTAAACTCCAGTATATCACCCTTCTTGAGATTTTCCTTTAAATCAATTTGTAAACTTTTTCCGGGCTCAACCTTATATTGTTTTCCTTCATTTTTTATAACCGCATACATAACCGCTCTCTCCTTTCACCCTATTTCAATCTGTAAACATATGTTCTTTAACTTTGACATATTTTTGACTGTTAAACCCACGTTTGCAGTCAAAACTCTTTTATTCTCACTACCGGTTTAGAGGGTAAACCGATGTTCACAATACTACCAAATAGATTTGTTAAATTTCTCAGCATGTAAAACGTTCACTTCACTTAATGGTAATACGGTTCCCATTTTTATCACAGTAATGGATCGTAATCTCACCAACTTTGTAGGTCGTATCACATCTAATCGTGATCTCTTTTAAGAATTTCCCCTCAAGCTCTAAGATCTGTCTCCTTTTCAAATTCAACAAATAGTCTGTCACTTTATCACTGGCAATAATCTCTATTTTCTTAATCTGAGCATTGTTTACCGCTGATTTTATCTGCCTCATCAAATCAAGACAAGTGCTTTCGATTGTCTTTACCTCTCCTGTCCCCTCACAACACTTGCACCTCTCGTAAATTACGGCTTTAAGACTGGGTCTAATGCGTTGACGTGTCATCTCAATAATACCGAATTTGGACATTTTAAGAATCTTTGTTCTCGCACGATCCCTTTTTAAGGCTACTTCTGCTACTTTTTCTATTGATCTTATATTCCTTTCATCTTTCATATCTATAAAATCAATGATAATCACTCCCCCCATATCACGCAATCTAATTTGACGGGCAATTTCTTTCGCAGCTTTAAGGTTTGTCTTAAATGCAGTTCTTTCCGGATCACTCTCCTCCCTGTATTTACCACTATTTACGTCTATTGCCACCAATGCTTCAGTTTGTTCAATTACGATAGAACCTCCTCGCGGGAGACGAACTTCTTTTTTATGTATTTTTTCTATCTCATTTTCAATCTGATATTTGTGAAACAGAGGTTCTGGTTCACTGTAAAACCTTAATTTTTTCACACTCCTTGGCATTATTAATCGCAGAAAATAGCGTATCTTCTTAAAAACTGCTTCAGAGTCAATGATTATCTCATCAATATCTGTTGTAAAAATGTCTCGAATCGTGCGGATTACTAAATCACTTTCCTGATATATCGGAGATGGAGCACCACTTTTTTCTGCTTTGGCATCTATAACTTTCCATAGTTTCTGAAGATAATTAAGATCCCTCGACAACTCACGTTTTGTTTGGTTTTCGCCAGCAGTTCTTACAATAAAACCAATGTGAGGAGGAGGTTTTAACTCTTCAATTATCTGTTTAAGTCTTTTTCTTTCTGCTTCGTCCGGTATTTTTCTAGAGACTCCAACACGCTTTACCTCTGGCATTAATACCAAGTACCTTCCTGGTATGCTGATGAATGTTGTCAAACTGGGTCCTTTATCACCCATCCCCTCCTTAATAACCTGAACCAGTACTTCCTGATCAAGTTTCAGAAGTGATTTAATACTCGCCTTATTCCCTCTAATTCTTGGGGCTTCCTCATTTAGCTGCTCTCCATTACCGGACAGAGATCGGACATCTGAAGCATGAAGAAATCCATTCTTCGACAGTCCTATGTCAACAAATGCAGCTTCAATACTTGGTTCAATATTAACGACACGCCCTTTATATATGTTTCCCGCAATTTGTTCACGAGAAATTCTTTCAATATACAACTCCTCAAGTACTCCGTCTTCCAAAATTGCAATTCTACTCTCCTCAGGCTCAACAACGTTAACTAGCATTTTCTTTTTCATTATCTTCCTTTGACGTTTACCAACCAGTAACTTTACTCTAATATGAGGAAGATAGATTCACTCTCGTTCTAACCATGTCGGTTATCACATAGTCTTTGCCAACTTTTAATCCCAGGCATGATAATACCTCTTCAGGTCGAGCCATTCCCTTCGGCGTCATCTTCAAATCCAGAGTAATGAATTCTGAATTAACGGTAACATTAATGATCGAAGGCTTTATATCAAACAGCTGCTTTTTCCCATTCCTTTGAGTATAAATCACACTTCTGGACAGAAATTCTTCTATTTTAATTGTCTCCAGCACAATCTCATTTTTTAGTTTAACCCTGTAGGTTATATCAGATACGATAGAACTTTGTCGATTTGAGACCAATTCGACAGAAATAATTTGTATACCTTCCGGGAGTTGCTCTTTTAGTCTGGATTCAACATCGTCAACGCTCAAACATTCAGAAAGTACAAGCCCTAATTTCTCGTCAGCCCCTTTAATACCAACTGGTAACGCTAAAGGAAAGATAATCTTTGGTCTAGGGTTAAAACCTTCAGACATTTTTATGGGAATCTCTGCCCTGCGTATCGCCCTTTCAAAAAGTTTCATTAAGTTATGATGAGATATAAATCTTAAACTTCCTTGTTTTTTAAATCTTATTTGAATTCTCAATAGTAAAACAATAACTTTTATTAAAAAATAATTTACCTTCTTAAAAAATTTCAGGTATGATTTTCCGTGCAATATCACGAAGGTACTTTGTTGTCTCTTCAGCATCATCAAAGGAACAGACAGTATCCGCAATTTCCTTAGTCCTCTCATAGGTAACAGACCTAATAATCTTTTTCACTTCGGGTATAACCATGGCAGGTGCAACACTAAATTCTCTTAAGCCAAGTCCCAACAGTAACATAGTATATTCAACCTGACCGCCCATTTCACCACAGATCCCAACTTTAATGTTATGTTCTTCAGCAACCTTAATAACCATTTTTAACGATCTTAATATTGCAGGATCAGCTGGAGAAAAAAGATGCGCAACTTTTTCATTATTTCTGTCTATTGCTAAAGTGTATTGTATAAGGTCGTTTGTACCAAAACTGAAGAAATCAACTTCTTTTGCAAAAAGATCGGCTAACATAACAGCAGAAGGAACCTCTATCATGATTCCAATTTTTATGTCTTTATCAAAATCTATCCCTTCACTCGATAACTCTTCCATCACTTCCTTTACCACATTTTTTGCTTTTCGTAACTCTTGTAAGGACGAAATTAAAGGGAACAGAATTTTTACATTTCCAAAAGCCGAGGCTCTCAAGATCGCACGAAGCTGCAATTTGAAAAGATCAGGGTGTTCCAGGCAATAACGAATCGAACGACAACCAAGAAAAGGATTCGCCTCATTATTTGTTTCTGTTGGGAAAATTTTATCCCCTCCAAGATCAACTGTCCTTATGATGATTGACTTACCTTTTAGTTCCTCAATGGATTTTGTATAAGCGTCAAAATGCTCCTCTTCAGTAGGAACACTCTTGGAACCCAGATACAAAAATTCTGTTCTGTACAAGCCAATACCTGCTGCCCCATGACTCAGACTTGCACCAATCTCACGTGGGAAATCTATATTACCCAAAATCTCAATCTCTCTTCCGTCTAATGTTACAGCAGGCAAATCTTTCAGTTCCGATACAAGTTTCTCCTCAAACATATGAAATTTTTTTTCAATTGATTCATATTTTTTCAAGGTTTTTTCATCCGGCCTAATTATTACAACTCCCTGATTACCGTCAACAATTATGAGATCCCCACCAAAAACCTCTATTGTTACCGTACTTAATCCAACTACAGCTGGTATTCCCAAAGCTCTGGCTACAATAGCAGAATGTGATGTCCTTCCCCCCATGTCTGTAACAAAACCCTTCACTTTTGACGTATCCAAGGATGCCGTTTGTGAAGGACTCAGATCGTGAGCAACAATGATAACTTCCCTGGTAAGATTTTCCAGCTCCTCTTTCTTTTCGCCCAATAAATTCCTTAAAAGTCTTTTTTCGATATCAAAAATGTCTCCTACCCGTGCAGAAAGATATGAATCATCAATATCTTGAAATTTTCTTACGTATACACGTAAAGACAATGAAACAGCATACTCGGCGCTGAACTTATTTTTTTTGATTTTTTTCACAAACTCACTTCTTAGCTTATTATCTTCCAGCATTAACCTGTGAGTTGCGAAAATAGTACTAATTTGAGATCCAAGCTTCTTTGAAATATTGCCCTCTAATTCGTTAATCTCTCTCATCGCAGATTTTATTGCATCTTCTAGCCTGGCAATTTCTTTTGGAACCTCATCTTCTGCAATCAAGTGGCGTGGTATCCGGTAACCTTCACTTTCCAAAACAAAGGCCTCTTTGATGACTACACCCGGAGCAACTGCAATCCCCTTTCTTATCTCCATATTATCCTCATTAAAACTATCGCTAACAAGTCCCTCTAATGCATCTAAGGCGTCTTCTTTATCCTCTCCTTCAGCACTTACTATGATCTCAGTCCCTCTTTTAGCTCCTAACGTTAAAAGATCCATAATACTTTTTCCGTTTACCTTCTCCTTATTTAATATGCTAACAAATATTTCGGAGCTAAATTTGTTTGCTATTTCTGCAAAACGCGTTGCTGGTCTTGCATGTAGACCATTAACATTCGGGATCGTTATCCTCCGTTCAGCAATCATTCGATATTTGGACAATGGACACTTTCTCCCATCTACTATGTTTTAACTTCATCGACTTCTTTTATGATTTCAACAATTTCTGATTTGCCAGAAGCATTTTTAATAAAATTGCGAAAATCAGGATTTCTAATTGCCAATGAAATCTTTTCCAAAGCTGCAAGATGCAGATCTGTTGAATCGTGAGGTGAAAGTAGCAAAAAAAATAGATAAACGGGTTCCCCATCAAGCGCATCAAACTCTATCCCCTTTAATGAACGTGCAAACGCACCTGTTATCTTTGTAACACACTTATGTTTCGTGTGTGGAACAGCAACGCCTTTACCTATACCTGTACTCCCCACCTTTTCTCTTCTTAAAAGGGCATCCATCACATCATTGATATCTTCCTCATCAATCTTTTTCAGATCACAAAGGACCTCAACCATCTCACGTATAACTGATTCCTTATCGGTGGACTTTAAATCACCTAATATGGTATCCTCTTCAATAAAATCTATTAGTTTCATAAGTAACCCTTACGATAAACATGTAATATTAAATTAATTAAAACAATAAAAAAAAGTAGTAAAACTCTATAAATTACAAAAACTCACCGCCGAACATCATACATTCAGCCTAAATCTCTTCACTCTTGATATTTCTGTGCTGTTTCATTTTTTCTCTTAATCGAATAAATTGTTTTTCCAGTTTATCCATTACTAAATCTATAGCAGCATACATATCAGGATTTGAGGCCTCAGCAACAAGTACAACTCCTTTAACCGTACAAACTGATTCCACTATATGGTTTAGGCCTTCAATTTTTAAGGTGAATTGTATTTTATTTATTTTTTCATGATATTTTATAAGTTTAGATGCCTTCTTATTGACATAATTTTCAATCGCTTCTGTGATGTCTAAATGTCTTCCATGAATAATAGTTTCCAAATCTATATTCCTTTCTTTTTTGTAGATCTCTTAAAATGGCTAAATTTTAAACATATCACAAGAAAAACGCGACTGATAATACTTATTTTAGATAGGATAGTCAAGCGATTAATAACTAATATCCATCGACTAAATCAGAGCGGATGAATAACAATTTTATTAATAGTAAAAAAATTTCCGTGTTCTCCAAACAAGAATACTTATAATCTAGATCTTGCAAGGGCAAGCAAAAACACTTTTTTAGCGCCTGCTTTGATCAGAATTCGAGCACATTCCGAAGCCGTAATCCCCGTTGTCAATACATCATCGATTAAGAGTATCTGTTTTTTTGAAAACATCTTCGATTTTCGAACCACAAATGCATCAGTAACGTTTTTTTGCCGCTCTGTTCGTGATAGTTGGGTTTGTGATAATGTATTTTTTTTATGGAAAAGGTTGTTTACAGAGATCGGAATGCTTAACTCCCTAGAGATCCGCTTTGCAATGAGTTCCGATTGATTGAAGCCCCTTTTCAACTTTTTCTTCCAATGAAGCGGGACCGGCACAATTACATCTATTTCAGAAACGATTCCCTGACACAACAGATGTTCAACTAAAAGGTCTCCCAACGGTTTCGCCAGGAATTCATGCTTATTGTATTTATATTGACTGATTATTTCTTTCAGTGGCCCATAATAACCCGAAACAAAAAATCCTCTTTCAAAGCTCAAATTAGCTCTTTTACATTCATGACATCCATTGTCGGTAGAATATACACCTATGCCCAATTCCAAACCGCACTTATAGCATCTCTTAGAATCATTTTGCTGTATGCTTTCAAGACACATTTGGCATATATACCCCTTTTCTTCTTCATCAAAACTTTTATTACAGCCGAAACATATCCTCGGATACAAAAGATCCAATAACCCTACAATGATGTTATGTAATACCTTCGAAGCAAATCCTTTATTTTCTTGATCCCGGTATGACATAATTTTATAATAAAATAAAAAATTATAAAAATCACACTCGTTAATAATAAAAGTAACTAACATTTATTATATCTTTTTTTTTCTATAAAATGCAAATATTCGGAGAAGTTTTAAGAAAAAATTTAATTTTACTGCTTATTTTCTGCACGTTACCTGGTTGCACCGGGAACGATGGCTCCGAATGGAACAAACAGGGCATTGATTTTCTCAATAAGGGTTTACATGATAAGGCAATAACCGCTTTTAAAAAGGCAATCAAGATCAATCCCTCCAACGGTGAAGCACACTTTCATCTGGGCCGAGTATTTAAAAAAAAAGGAATGGAAGCAAAAGCTGAGACAGAATTTTCCCTATCGTTTAGAATTAATCCAGAAAAATTTCATGAATATGTAAAGACGTTTCAAGAAGGTGCAGACTATAAACCTGATGATGCACAATATCTTCATGAGCTCGGAAATATCTATGTAGAAAAAGCAATGTATGATGAAGCAATTAAGACGTTTAAAAAGATCATCGAAATTCAACCCGACAATGAGCGTGCCCATTATGATCTTGGAATGGTTTATTCAAAGCTGAGTATGTACAATAAGGCCGCTGATGAATTCAGAAAAACAATCGATATTACACCACGAATGCCAGAAGCACATTATAATCTTGGTTTAGTCTATCATAAGCGAGGAATGCTTGATGCTGCTATATCAGAATATGAGGCAACATTAGTACTCTTTCCTGAGATAACCGGAAGAAAGAAGGCGGGAGTGCTTTACAAATTGGGCACTGCCTACTATGAAAATAAAATGTATGAGGAAGCAATACAGGAATTACAAAAGGCACTTGAAATATCACCAAAACACGCAAATGCTCACTACCAGTTGAGTACCATATATAAACACACCGGCAATCTCAAGGAAGCAGAAGAGGAGTTAGAAAACTATAAAAAGCTACAAAAAAAGAGATAGTCCCCCCCCAAAGTCGCCGAGTAGTCAAAGGAAATCCAAAGTGATAGAAATTGAAAATTAGAGATATTGAGTTTAGGAGGCAAAAACCTTTTGCCTTGGCTAAAAAACGTGAAGCAACCCTTCTCTCAGGATGTACAATAAAAAGAACGTGCATGGAAGGAAACGGTTTATTATGAATCCTTCTTTTTATATTTTACATGACAATCGTCACAGATTTCTTTTACGTTGTCAAATTCCAGGTTTAGTTTTACCATTTCTCTTGCTTCAGACGCCTCGACCAACGCAAGCGTATGAAAATGGAACCTAGTATCTAAGAGAACATAATCCTGCGGCAATTCGTCCTTTCTTTTGCCCGTGAAAAGTACGGGAGATGAACTTTTCATCCGCATTGCAAACGTACGTATTCCCTCCCAATCCTGTCTATCAATCGATTCCTCCAGAGATTCATAAGAATCATCAAGAGAGTTCATATGCATCCTGAAAATTTCTTTATTTTCATATGGTAACTCGGGGATACTCAAATCTTCCTCCTCATCCATAAAAGCTGCTTCATCAGGTTTTTCAACCCTTTCACAAGACAGGGTAAAAACCATGGTAATTGCAACCATTATAATGCTGATGATTAAGAATGATTGGTTGCGCCCCTGTATAAAAAATGGTATAAAGAAACTAGATTTCTTGTTTTTTTCCTTTGCTTTTGAACACGTTCTCATCTTATCCTGTATCCTTAATAAATCTTTACGTTTAACAGAAATTCTCAATTCGATGATTTTATTATAATACAAAACACTCTATTATTCCATTCTTTTAATATTTTGGATGTAATTTTACTTGACAAGTTATATTTTGTACGTTTACAATCATTAATGTTATATATCTATCGATCTAGCAAACCGTGCAGGCGAGAAGAAATACATGCGAAGTATAGCGTTTATAAATCAGAAGGGTGGCGTTGGGAAAACAACCTCAACAGCGAATGTTGGGGCAGCTCTTGCTCTGTTAGGAAAAAAAGTACTCTTAATAGATCTTGACCCTCAAGCCAATCTAAGCATTCACTTCGGTGTTGACATTCATAGCAGAGGTCTCTCAATTTATGAAATAATAAACGGAACACATAAGCCTGACGAAGTTGTGAGAAAGACGGAAATAAGTGGACTGGATTTGATTCCTTCTAATATAGATCTTTCAAGTGCAGAGATAGAGCTTGTTAATACCGTAGGCCGTGAAACCGTGATTAAATTCAATCTCGAAAATATGTTATATAAATATGACTATGTATTGATTGACTGCCCTCCGTCTCTGGGACTTCTTACGCTCAATGCATTAACTATTGTTAGAGAGATAATTATACCTTTACAAACCGAGTATTTTGCTCTGCAGGGTGTCAGCAAGCTGTTCCAAACGTTTGAGCTCATCAAGAAGCGATTGAATGAGGAGCTTGAAATTACGGGCATTATTCCTTGCATGTATGATAGCAGAACAAATCTGGGACATGAAGTACTCGATAAGATTAAAGAGTATTTTGAGGATAAGGTGTTTAAAACCGCTATTCGGAAGAATGTTAAACTATCAGAATCACCCAGCCATGGTATGCCAATTATGACATATGCACCTGATTCCAATGGAGCAAAAGATTACGCTGCTCTGACAAAGGAAATAATAGATCAGGAGGCAAAGACATTCAAGGAAGAGTTGAGACAAACGGCACCAACTGCAAAAGTTTCAGTAAACGTCCTTTCCACCAATTCATAAAATAAATAAAAGGAGGTTATGTGGAGAAAAAAAAGCGCTTGGCGGGGACCCTCTTAGCTGGTTAAAGGAAAAAAAGTGAAGAGAAAGAGACATTTAACAAATCAGATCAACCAGGGAAGATAAAAATACCGATAACACCTCAAGATAAAGAGGAAGAAGTTGCAGAATCAGGATATAAGGCTAATCTGGATCAACCTTATGAAACCCAAGGCACAACCCAAAAACGTCGAACGGTTGTTATAGGTGACCATGAACCTGCTTATGAAACCAAATTTCGCCCGCCAAAACCAAAGGAAAACCCCGCAACAATTTTTGTTGTTGTTTACACTGTACTGTTGTTAATATTGGGTTTTTTGGTCTTTAGAGATTTAACAAAGAAGATCAACAAGTTAGAAGCAAAACTCTCAAAAATAGAAAAAATGATCGATTCTGACTATACCAGATACAATGATTCAGATTTTTGACAACATATGGCAAGTCTTACATGAACTCCTATCTATGAGGCTCAATAATTACCTTGATCGACTCTCGAGCGTCAGTAACAAGCTGAAATCCGCTTTCCGTCTCCGCCAATCCTAAACGATGTGTTATCATTTCACGTACAGAAACACGACCAGAACCAATTAAGTCTATGGCTACTGCGATGTCAAGAGGAGCAGCACCGTATGTTGGTATTAAATGTATACAATTCCGCCACAGGTCATTAAATGGAATCGGAAGATCTATGCCAGGATCTGTAGGTGCAAAGAAGAGAACGGTACCTGCACGATCAACCGAACGTAAGGCTGTAGCTAAAGCCGGAAGTGCACCCGTGCTGGCAATAACGCGGTCTGCGAGTCTTTTACCATTTACCTTGAGTATTTGAGAAGGCAGATCCTCGCTGGCAGGTATTACGAAATCTGCACCAAATTTTTTTGCAAAATTCAGCCGGTGAGTATTTATGTCTGTGGCAATTACAATCCCTGCACCTGTTGCTCGAGCCAGTAACACCTGGAGGAGCCCTGAAATACCACTACCGATTACAACTACCGTATGGCCGGGTTCTATGCGCGCTAATCTGTGGCCACGAATTACACAGGCCAATGGCTCAATTAACGTCCCCTCTTCAAACGATACATTGTCCGGTAGCCGGAAGACTCCCCTGTCTACATTAATACGCGGAACACGTATGTATTCCGCAAAACCTCCTGGATCAAAATTCGTACTTCGGAGGGTATCACAGACTGTGTGGTTGCCCTCCAGACAGTAGTGACAGGTATTGCAGGGAACATGGTGAGATACGAATACCCTGTCCCCCATCTTAAAACTTTCAACTCCTTCTCCTATTTCCGTGATTGTGCCAGTAGCTTCGTGACCAAGTACCAGAGGTGCTTTATTGATACGATACCACTCCATAACATCACTTCCGCAGACACCGCATGCCTGTGTCTTTATCAATACCTCACCCGGGCCAATCTGCGGAACAGGCACTTCTTCCACTTTTATATCGCTATTGCTGTAATACATCGCCACGCGCATATTTCTGCTTCTCATCATTATAAACGGTAGTTAAAATATTTTACTAAGGGACTATACTATTACTGCCTCTTGGTTTCGTTAAAAATCTCATTCGCCTCTTTTGGTGTAGCGTCTTTGTGTATTATTGCGTGCAGGGCCTTCGCCATTGCGACCGGATATGGGTGCTGCCATATATTCCTACCCAGATTTACGCCAATAGCTCCCTTTTGCATACCATCGTAAACAAATTCAAAGACAGGAAGTTCGGTATCAAATTTAGGCCCACCTGCTATGACAACGGGAACCGGACATCCGTTTGTCACCTTTTCAAACTCTTCACACCAGTATGTTTTTACAACCCTGGCTCCCAGTTCTGCAGCAATGCGACAGCAGAGAGCAAGATACCGTGCATCTCGTTTCTCCAATTCTTTACCTACTGCGGTTACGGCCATTACGGGGATACCATATTCCTCGCACTCATCTACAAGTTTACCAAGACTTAACAACGTTTGACGCTCGTAGTCACTCCCGATAAAGACTGATAAACCAACAGCTGCAACATTGAGTCGGAGGGCCTCTTTTATGGAAGTGGTGATTCCCTCATTTGCCAGGTCTCCACCGACTACACTGGTACCACCAGATACACGGAGAATGATGGGTTTGCTGTTATCAGGGTTTATAGCAGAACGCAATACACCCCTGGTAACAAAAAGCGCATCACTATACTCAATTATGGGCTTAATCGTCTCTCCCGGTCTTTCCAGATTATTGGTTGGTCCCAGAAAATACCCATGATCTATTGGCATAAACATACAACGTCCATTCGGCTTAATGATCTGTGCTAAACGGTTTCTCATTCCCCAATCCATACTCTCTTAACCTCCTTAACAATATACACTTATTTGTTATTCAATTATTAAAAAAAAGCACTGGCTTTTTTTAACGGAGGAATAGCATAGAAAATTCAATTTATAATGTCAATGGAAAATGTTACAATCACCTCCTTACTCACCGTTCCTGTGCTCACGAATTCTCTGTGTTTTTAGGAGGAGCTCATATGAATGATTCTTTATTGAGCAAACCGCATCGTACAATTTTGTTTCTCTTCTCCATCATACTTGCGTTAACATGCGCTGACCAGGCTTGTAGTTTCGCTGCAGTTGAGGTTCACCGGTTTGAACTGACGAGCGGATTTAAAGACAGCACTGATATGCGACCAAGAGAAATCATCTTTAAAGTGGAATATCCCGGTCGTATTGAAATTGATACTTCCTGGACACCTTGCAACAAAAAACTAAGTATAACTCTTTACGATCAGGAAGGAAATGCCCTTATCGGCAAAAAAGACAAGAGTCCTCTTCATCTTACTTATGATTATGATAATTACCACTTTGAAAAGGCAAAACATTTTGGCAGTTCGTTTCGGGTAGAGATTTCACAATCCTTATTCAGATCTATAAGTGGAAGTGTCCAAATAAAGACTCCTGATAAAAAAATTGCCGAAGAGGAAAATCATGACATCATTCGTGGCCCCTATGGAACGTTTATTGATGAAGAAGAATCCAACTGACTATCAAATTAGGCCTTCGGCAAAATTCTTGCGCCTTTAATGTGCGTAACTTAGACGAATCAGAAACAAACAGGAGTTAATAAATTACAAATCTCAAATCACAAATTACAAACAAATTACAAACAAATTACAAATTCAATGCATGAAATGACAAACCCCTTTGTTTTTTCAAAACCAGTTTGGAACTTTGTGCTTGTGTATTGTGGTTTATTTGTTATTTGGAATTTATTATTTGGTGCTTACCCGTCTCCGCCAGAACGCTCGTTGGGCTGGCGAATGGCCAGTAGGCCGGGCGGGTAACGACATCCAAGCCCTGTTGAATAATACTTAAGAGGACATATGAGGTTAAGCGCTTTTCTCTTTTTGCTAAACATACCCAGTAACCTGAAATAATCTATTCTACAGGGCAGGTCGCTTGCTTAACGCCATTTTGAGTATGTACTAACGCACATATAAAAAAGGAATGATTAAAATATTTTTACTAAGTTATATATACATAGAGCAATACATTTACAATTAAGGTTGTTCTCGGTTACAACGAATATTCCGTGTTACGGGAAACTTCACGAAAAAAACGGTTTCGCTCTTTTCTGCTTGCAGGCGGTAATCCCTGCGGAATAACACATCGTCTCAGAGGCTCATCACATTGACGGCATACGGAAAACGGCATGCCCCCCTTCATGATAATCCTCTGTTTCCGTTCAACAATCAAAGAAATATCCAGTTTCACGAGGCTTCCGATGCCTGTTGAACCTGTCAGGTCATGACAGCACGCAAGCACCTCTCCTTCCCAGGTAACAAAGGTATGAAAAGAGAAGAGACCGCATCGTCCGTACTCAATCTCGAAAGATTCAGGGCTGTATATGCCTGCTACCCTTACATTTCCACCACGACCGTGACATGCAGTTACACTTGATGGCACTCCCAGATTGCGCCAGAAACTTGCATACTCAACTGACTCATTCCGGTTGATGTCTGTTTGTATGCCCATTACTCTCAGGCCCACGTTCCCTCTGGCAAGACCAATCAATTCCTTCGCCCTGTTAAGTGCATCAGAGAAAGAGATACTTGGACACAACCGTTCAAATACCTTTTCCCGAAGACTTGGAAAGGAAAGAGTAATAGAATTCGGCCCGGCTTTTACGAGCTTCCTGGAATTACGACTATGCAGCGCATCAGGATTTACGACAACACCTATGATACCACCTCTGAGCCGAACCGAGCAAATCCATTCAAACACCTTAGGATGTAAGAGAGGATCTCCCATACCCGAAAAGGTTATGAGGCTTCCTTCGTCAATGAGTTTCTCAGAAAGCTTATTAAAAACCACCTCTGTCATGAAGCCCGTGGGCCTTGATATCGCTTCACGTGGACACATTATACAATCACTCATACAGTGGTTGGTCAGTTCAACATCCACCGACACAAATGTCCAGTCAGAAGCCATCTTCTTTCTCCTTCCTGACGGCCTCAAGCCACTCAGTACCGAAACGTCTGTCTGGTTCCAGATAGTGCCCTTCACTCCATTCATTCCATGAAGCGATAAAACAGAGTTGAGAGACGTTGTGGTTTTTTGTAAATCGTATTGCCCGTCCGAGAAAATCTGAAAAGAGTGACGGATTCTCACCCACTACCACAGGCCACCAGGGATAGCGCCGAAGCAATTGAGAACCGTCAACAGCAGCCCGTGGAGTTGCATCCCAACCGGGTGACACCGAAGGAAAATAGGGAAGACGTGCCTTCCCCGCAAACTCTTTCCATTCACTGCTTCGTTTCTTTATTAATTTACCATAATCCTGCAGATAACTACCTTTCCAGTCAGGAAGCCAGACGTAGTGGCTCACACTATCAAAACCCGCTCTCCTGAAATCCACCATTCTTGATAGTACCGGATTAATGGCCATCAGGTGAAGCCCCGGGTACCCCTTCTCAGAAAGATACTCTTTTGCCAGATGTATCGTCTCATTTGCAAGTTCCAAACCCAACTGACGAAGAAAAAAAGTACTGTCAAAGATAGAAAAAAGTGGCATTCCCTGAATCCGGAAATAATTATTACGTCGAAAATATCTCTCCTCCAGAAACTTGATCAGGTTTAAAAAATCATTCTGGTCCGTATACACCAGGCGGCCGGGATCAATTTCCGGTCCGGGATCCAGCTTGACGGGAAGAACACCTCGAGGCATACGGTTTGCCCACATAAGTGAAAAAGGAAAACCACTCGCGTCACCTTCAGCCAGAAACCCTTTGTCCAGGGCATCCCTCAATACACGCTTACCACGCGACCAGAAGAAGCCGTAAACGAAGAAATCAATACCATACTTGCATGCAAGAGAAACCTGGTTTCGTGATGTGGATGAAACTGAATCATCATACGTACCTCTCAAAGGAATCCGCGGCTGATTGTGTCCCGGAAACCTGGACGGGGCATTCAAAACAATATCCCATTCACTCCATCCTTTCGGAAAATTTCGATCCCTTTCCGGACATGCATGCCAACCCGGATAAACATACGCACCAATTGTCACTGATTTGTGAGATACACGTAAGCTATTATTTTTCACCTTTATTTCTTGTGAAATTTGCATAAGAACATTATTATTTCCTCGACTTGATGGAGAATAAAGCATACAAATATAATATTGTACATTCAAGATCAAGAGAGAAATAAAAACTACTCAGTAATCGATATCAACAGTATTCTTGATAAAGGCATCAATGTCCGAAAAGAAGAAGAAAAATCTTGAGTTCTCTCTTTCAGTGAAAGAAACAGCCGAGAATCTCAGGAAACTTGCAGACGAGCTGGAGAGAGGAGTTGTCTCTATCAGTGAAGAAGAGTTCGACATAGCCCCTGATACCAGGGTAATGATCGACCTGAACTCGAAGAATAACAAAGTCTCCTTCAAGCTGAAATGCAAATTAGCAAACCAATTGGCTCACAAAAAAGTGAAGCCTCTTATAAAGGACAAACGGATCTATCATACCAAGAAAAGCAAGGTGAAAGAACAACAATCGAAACAACTTAGGGATAATGCGCTCGAAGAGTACACAATCTTAAAAAAGCGAATGTCAAAGGACTTCGGAGCAATCATGAAAAGCTGCATAAAAGAGCAGTCACTTCCCAAACCAATACTGATCGAAAGATTCTACCGGGACTCAAAAGCCATGTGCAATTACCCGGACAAGGGAGAGGAGTTTTATAAAACCTACCTGAATCAGGCAGAATCTCTCAACAAGGCATTCAAGAATTCAGACCTTCAAGCCATGAACTATGCTGTTACGACTCTCAACCGGCTCAAAAAGGAGTGCCACGAAAGGTACAAATAGAGCAGGAACCAAGAGGTTATACAACTTTGATGAAATATTCTACCAGACCCACTAACCCGGACAATCTGGAACCGAATAAGGAGTGAATTAAATCACCTGTCTGCGTCTACCTGTGCGATACGCGCAGACAGGTGCTGCGCAGAGGCAGACAAATCTCAGTTTACAAAACCCAAACAAATTTCAAATTACAATGTTCCCGCCTGAACAAGTCATTCGGACAGGCGAATTTTCAAACCAGTTTGCTCGCCCAGTTAAATACATATCCTGACATTTTCTTTTGCTTTTATAAAAAATAAGACTTTTGAAAGTTGTTGTAATGACATCATCCTAAATGATTTAACAGGGTAAAGAATTTTGGATTTGTTAGTTGTAATTTGTTTGTTATTTGTATTTTATTATTTGATGCTTTATATTGGATTTCGTGACAATTTATGTAAATAGCTCTTTTACCAAACTTTGTCTCTCTGCATGTTTAGTGCAGGAATTAAAAAAAAATTTTTGCAAAAGGGCTATACAACCACGCTGTACTTCTATTCCACCATCATACTAATATCCCCGAAATCAGTCAGCTTTCCCGCCATGACCTGCCTGGATTCTCCTACCGGCACCTTAAACATTCCATCCTTAATCTCATCTACCGTAACACTGTACATCCCCGGTCTGACTTGTTCAAATACAAATCTTCCGTTATTATCGGTAACAGTGATGGCAGAAATTTCAAACTTTATTTTCATATAGGGATAAAAAAAATCTTTCTCATTTCTCTCGATAAGTTCGAGGAGATTTACCGTTTGAGAACGAACGGATTCACCGTTCATGAGAAGCACCCTGCCAGTTACCGTTCCAAATGAAGCTTTCGATGCAACAAAAGGTTTGCTTGAAACGCATCCTGCCAACACCAGAAACAGAACAATCATCCATTTTTTCATACCTCTCCTCCCTCACAAGTCTTGCCCTTCTCCTTCGTGAGATGAAGCTCCATGGCTTCATAGCTTATATTGCCTCTCTATTTTTCGAACAAGAACTATATTTTAAACCTGATAATTTCTTCTAAACGGCGCTTAGCTAAACTAAGCAGTTGTTTTGTATCACTAAATGTTAAAAGGGTTATCGCCTCTTGAAAAGTACACCACCTGGATCATCGTCCCTCGTGTTTGTCATGCTCTTGCTCCTTTAAAAATTCCATTAAATAAAACATTACATGAACAAATTCATTGTCAGTTTCATACTTTGTAGACCCTACAGCAGCAATTACTCTGGCATCGACACCTGTTTCCTCTCTTACTTCCCGAATAGACGTCTCCTCAATCCTTTCACCCTCTTCAATGTGGCCTTTGGGTAATACCCAGTAAGAAGGATTGCTTTTGGGAGTAACAATTAGAAACTGGGGCTCATTTTTGATCATTTTCCAGACAATACCGCCTGCATGAGTGTAACTTGATTGAATAGGTATTCCCATTTTAAATAACGGTCAACGAAAAAAAAGATAACCCGGAACGGTGAACTATAAACCTGTGAGCGTTTACTTTTATTTTAATCCTAAAAATTTTTTTAAGTTGTCAGACTATCTCTAAATTCTGGCTTCTGACTCCTGTACTTTATTTTCTTTTTTCCTGCGCCCTTTCGCAACTGCCACCTGCACCATTCCTTCTACACACTTAGTATTTTATTTATTTGTCCAGTAAGATACAACACAAATCACTTGCCAATCCTTTTAATCTAACCCCTCACCTTATTGTTTGTTCTTGGCACAAAATGAGTGACCTCTTTTCACTCTATTTCAATTCCTTTTCAATTGATTTGTATTGATTTAATCACAGCAACAATTTACCATATCACTATGAATGTATCAGAGAAAGATCTCAAACTAAAAACATCTCGTTTAACGGGTGATTTAATCAATTATATTGTAGACAAAATTGTTTGCTCTATTCAGCCGGAAAAGATTCTCATTTTTGGTTCCTATGCCAGAGGAGATTCAGATCAAGATAGCGATTTAGACCTTTTGGTGATTAAAGATTCTCAACAAAAAAATCGAGAAATCCGTAGAGAAATAGATCGTTTATTGACTGGTAGAAGATTTGGTATTGATATTATTGTGCGAAAACCTGAGGAGGTAGCAGAAAATTTAAAGAACCGTAATCCTTTTTACTTACACCATATTTTTAAGGATGGAAAAGTCCTTTATGAAAGAAAACAAAAAAACACCGAATAAAACTATAGGAGAATGGCTAAAATTTGCCGATGAGAATTTTGCCGTTGCAGGACACGAGCTGGAACGTGATGATGCTGCCTGTCATACTATTTGTTTCCTGTGTCAAGAGGCAGCTGAAAAATATTTAAAAGCTTACCTCATATCAAAAGGCTGGGAGTTAAAGAAAACTCATGATATTGTTGAACTCCTTGAATATTGTTCGGATTATGATGACGATTTTGATCAACTTGTCGAAGCGGGTCGGGTTCTTAATGATTATGTTGTTGAAGGGCGTTATCCTGGCAATATATCTTTTGAGACTATAGAGATTGTACAGGCACAAGAGGCGTATAAGCTTGCCGAGAATATAAAAGAATGCGTTGTCGCTCGTTTAGGCAGAATAGATTAAAAGAAACAGTTGCTTATTACTCATTTTTCTCAATAAGTAACCTTTCAACTATTTCTATACATTGATTTTTAGATACTATTTACATGCTCAAATGTCATTATAATGAGTCATCTGTTAAAGTATAATACGTGTACCAGTAACCGTAAAATAAGAAGGCAGTATGTAACGCTAATTCAAATCCGATCTTTACCCCTGAGAGGTAGGGAGATATGCCGCAGAAAATCACTTTAAAAGGATGGGAGGGGCCACCCCTGATGACGTTCTACGAAATCTCGATGGACGTGTTTTAAACGTTTACGTAAACCCTGAGATCCCTAAACCCGATTTTGGAGATTTTTTTCGGTTCGATCGAGTAATAGGTGTAAAACCTGTTCCTTCTCATGTCGATCAGTTCAAATGTGCACACTGCGCAAGCACAGCACGGTACCTAATAATTGTTGAGTGGGAATCCGGTTATGAATGCCCTGAAGGTAATGATGTTTGCGAACAATGCATTAAAGGTATTGTTACCAGTGGAGTAGAGGCCATTCAGTTTGGTACAGAGTCTGCTCCCTGGACGTCATATGACATTAGCCTTAACGTAAACCTCACTTCAAAGAAAGAAAACGGTTCATGACGCCAACTCCATCCTTTTTTTATACCACTATCTATCATAAAACACTGTTAGTCTCTTTAGCCAGTAACTACGGATTCAATAGTAAAGAATTGAACGAGTTTAGAGACAAGATAGGAGAAAACAAAAATCTGATTAAGGAAGAGAAATGGAATGAGCACTTTAACATTTGAAACTTCAGCAAATAAAATATGGTTTGATAATGATAACATGTGGGTTAGTCTCATTGATGGAAGGCTACTATCAATTCCGTTAGTATATTTTCCTCGTTTACTTAATGCAACACCGGAACAAAGAGATAAATATGAAATTAGTGGCGGAGGGACAGTTCTCCACTGGGAAGAGATTGATGAGGATGTCAGCGTTCCAAGACTATTGTTGGGCTATAAAGACCGGACATATTACAAAAATAAGATTTAATTAACAAGAAGTACCAGGCCTTCATACACCACTATTACCACTTCATATTCACACGCTTTATTGATGTAATTTTTTAAATCAACCCCTTACGCCAGACAAATCCATGTGATAATGGTTACTCATAAGACAATAAGCGGAAATATACCCATGTACTGCACCCCTTTTATTCATTAATCCATGTCATTATTGGTTGAATATAAATACAAATTCATGTAAAATTTAATCCTTATTGATGATATTGAAGCTTAAAGAAAATATTTGTACTCAAAATTTAAACAGGAGGAAATATGATTAGGAACTTTTCTTTAGAATATTGGATAGATGATAATTGGTATGTCGGAAGATTAAAGGAAATTCCAGGTGTCTTCAGCCAGGGCGAAACCATTGAAGAGTTAGAGGAAAACATAAAAGATGCCTATCATATGATGATGGAAGATGAGGTAATACAACCTAACAAGGATGTAAAGATTAAAGAAATTGGAGTTGATGTTTGAAGAGAGGCAATTTTATAAAGGAGCTAATCAAAGGGGGCTGTTATTTGAAACGCCACGGGAAAAAACATGACATATACACAAATCCTAGAAATGGTAAAAAAGCACCTGTGCCGCGCCATTCTGAAATAAAAGAAAGTCTTTGTGCCATTATAAAAAAACAACTTGGTTTGGATTAAACATAAAAAAACCTCCGGTTTTTGAGTGTTTTTTACTATTTTCTTGCAATTTTAACACACTCAAAAACCCTTTTCTCCCTTTATTTGTAAGGAATCCGAGATTTTTCAGGCTCGACTAATTACTGTTGAAACATCTGCATAATAATTTCTATCTATAGATAATTTTGGAATAACGGACATACGTTTATGAATTCTTATTTCCATACCTTGCCATACGGATACAAACAAAACAGCAAGGGCAGTAGCTATCGCCGATAAAGAAATCACTATTTCGTAGTTTCTGTTTTTGTTCATATTACATTTATCCTGTCATAACATTAAGACAAATATTTTTTCATTGTTTTCTGATTTCTTCGAGTAAGTTAATAACAATACCTTGCAAGTAATTTTTACTATTAAAGCTTTACAATAAACTAAAGGGGCAATGTAGCCATGGAAGGATTTGACCCCTTTGAAAAAATGTTATAGAACTATAACAAAACCTCTTATAACGCCTGCTCGTGATGACCTGCAATATATGTTTCACGATCGATACCCCCCTTGAACAGAGGAAAGATTGAAAATGAGAAAATTTTGAGATTGTATTTGAAACATTTTGAGAAAACCGAAACATGATACGTAATACGGCATTAACAATGTATAGTTTGCTTTCTGCGTAGAATGCAGATACGGGTAAGAAAAAATGCGGAAACGTAAAAGCCAAAACCAATCTTTGCATCATTACTTCTCTCCTCTCGTTTTATTGTAAGCTTACAACAATTTACAAAGTTGAGATAATATTCAGCAAAAGCAAGTGAAACATTTAGCTAATATATGACTCTGTCCCTACATTGGCCAAGTCACTTTGTCAAGAAGAAAAAGAAGAATTGTCAAGGCTAAATAGAAATGTCCTACTTTGCCTTGACA
Organism: Candidatus Scalindua sp.; assembly: GCA_031316155.1. Classification (GTDB taxonomy): domain Bacteria; phylum Planctomycetota; class Brocadiia; order Brocadiales; family Scalinduaceae; genus SCAELEC01. The sequence continues at coordinate 272,422 of JALDRB010000003.1, read as the reverse complement.
ATTAAAATATAGTTCTTGTCCACAAACTATAGAGTAAGTATAATCAACGAGTTAAATATCAGAAAACAATATACAATTGATAATGAAAAGTAGCGAACTTCTAACTGAAATAGAAAATATCAAACAGCAGCTTATTAATAAATATAAACCAGAAAAAATAATACTTTTTGGTTCTGCTGTATGGGGAGACAATGAGATAAACGATATTGATTTTCTAATAATTAAGTCTGATACTCCTTACTATGGAATCGATCGTATGAGAGAACTTGACAGGCTTATTAAAAGAAATATAGCGCTTGATATGCTTGTCTATAAACCGGAAGAGGTGAATGAAAGACTGAAGATTGGTGATCCATTTTTAAGGAAGATATTCAAAGAAGGCAAAGTTCTTTATGGTTGATAGGCGTTTAATAGAAGAATGGATCAAAAAAGCTGATGAAGATAGTGGATTTGCAAGTTCCATTATAGAGAATTCCACTTACTTTGCTCAGATTTGCTTTCATTATCAGCAAGCTGCTGAGAAGTATTTAAAGTCGTTTATCATAGCCTATGATTTGGAATTCAGTAAAATTCATGACTTGATTAAACTTTTAAATACATGCCTTTTAAAAGAACCATCACTTTCTATTATTCAAGATGAATGTATTTACTTAAATAGATTTTATATTGATACCAGATATCCTGTTCATTGGCCTACACACTATACAAAAGAGGATGCATTGAATGCTAAAAAGTCCACAGAAAATATCTCCTCTACCATAAAAAAGTATTTGCGTGAGTACAATATGTAAAATATTGTATAATATTTATTCTCTTAGGAAGTCAGGACACTCGCAGTAAATAAATGGTGGTAGCCAGAATACAGAAGTAAGAAAAAGAAAATCGCAAATCGGCAGATACTGTTAATCTTGTCAAAAAAAAGGAATCTACAATCCGTAATCCCTGCCTATGGGTAGGCAGACGAAATCATTAATCTAGTCACTGAACGCTTTGCTTATAGAATCATCTGTTATGCATAACTGTTTTGGACGTTCATCCCATCCCTTGTCGGAAGCAAAAAATTCAAATTTCTATTTGGAAATTGTAGAATTTTCGTAATAAAATTTTATGTAATACCAAAATGATAATGTCCTTTCCAGCCATAATACACTCCACTAAATTCGGGTATTATAGCTCCTTTTCTATAGGACATTTCTACTTTGCTTAAATAGGACATTATCATTCTGATCACAGAGAATAGGAAACTGTAATCAATTGACAAAGGCATATGCTATTTATTTTTCTTATTGACAAAGATTTTTTAATCTTTATGCTCAGCTGCAAATTTTTCGAGTTAGCGCATTCGGCCCGTTGGCCACGCCAGGGCCGGTACGGACGGGGCTGGCGAATGGCCTGTTGACCGGACGGGAAGTTGCGGAAAAGCAGTTCTAACTTCAGGCACTTTAGTTCACCTCAGGCACTTTTAACAAAAATATTTTAACCATATTTGGCAAAAAATTTATTAATAGCGTGTTTCATGATATCTGACCCATCCGAATGGCTGATAGGCCGGGCGGGTAAACACCAAATAACAAGCTCCAAATAACAAACAAATCACAACGAACAAATCTAAAATTCCAAACAAACTAGTTTGATAATTCGAACATTGTAATTTGAAATTTGTTTGGACTTTGTAAATTGAGATTTGTTATTTATTAACCCCTGTTTGGTTCTGGCTTGTCCACCTCAGGCACTTTTAACTTAAAAAAAGATATGATTAAGTCAACTTATACTGAAGAGCAGATAAAATCCCTGGACTGGAAGGAGCATATCCGGCTTCGCCCCGGGATGTATATAGGCAAACTCGGGGACGGATCGTCCATGGACGATGGCATCTATGTTCTGGTTAAAGAAGTGATCGACAACGCTATCGATGAACATGTGATGGGGTTCGGCAACACAATCGAAATTAAAATCAGCGAACACCAGGTTCAGGTTCGGGATTACGGGCGCGGTATCCCCCTGGGTAAAGTGTTCGATTGTGTTGCCAGGATTAACACAGGTGGAAAATACGACTCGGACGCGTTTCAGAAATCAGTAGGTCTGAATGGTATCGGCACAAAAGCCGTGAACGCTCTTTCCAATTATTTCAAGGTGCAGGCAATACGGGACGGCAAGATGAAGGCCATAGAATTTTCCAGAGGTGAGATGACGAAAGACTACAAAATTGCAAAGACAGACCTTCGTAACGGTACAACAATCATCTTCTCTCCGGATGAAACCGTTTTCAAGAATTACCGCTTTATCCCTGATTTTCTTGAAAATCAACTCTGGAACTATGCCTGCCTCAATGCCGGCCTGACTATAAACTTTAATGGTCAGAAATTTCATTCAGAAAACGGACTTCTCGATTTACTGCTTCGCAAAACTGACCCCGAGGCGCTGAGGTACCCGGTTATCCATTGCCGCGGAAAAGATATCGAGTTTGCCATCAGCCATACCGATCAGTATGGTGAAGAGTATTACTCATTTGTCAACGGACAGCATACGACTCAGGGAGGTACCCATCTGGCTGCTTTCCGTGAAGCTTTGGTCAGGAGTGTCCGTGAATTCTATAAAAAGGATTTTGACGCCACTGATGTCCGGGCTTCTATTGTGGCCGCTATCAGCGTGCGCATACAGGAACCGGTTTTTGAATCTCAAACAAAAACAAAGCTGGGTTCTTCCAATATCAGTCCAACGGGAATTACGATCCGGACATTTATTAACGATTTTGTAAAGAAAGAGTTGGACGACCACCTGCACAAACATTCAGATACTGCAGACAAGCTCCTGAAGCGTATTCTTCAGTCTGAACGTGAACGAAAAGAGATTGCCGGTATCAAGAAACTGGCAAACCAGCGGGCAAAAAAAGCCAATCTTCACAATAAAAAACTACGCGACTGCCGCATCCACTATAACGATCAAAAGAAAGAACAGCGTTACGAAAGCACGCTCTTTATTACAGAAGGTGATTCTGCCAGCGGTTCAATCACCAAATCCCGTAACGTCGAGACTCAGGCCGTCTTCAGCCTCCGGGGTAAACCGCTTAACTGTTTCGGACTGACGAAAAAGGTAGTCTACGAAAATGAAGAATTCAATCTGTTGCAGCATGCCCTGAATATCGAAGATGATATTGAGAATCTGCGTTATAATAATGTCGTCATTGCTACTGATGCCGATGTGGACGGCATGCACATACGTCTGCTCCTGATGACATTTTTTTTACAATTTTTCCCCGACCTTGTCAAGAATGGCCACATACACATCCTGGAGACACCGTTGTTTCGCGTTCGCAACAAGAAGGAGACTCTCTACTGTTACAGTGAAGAAGAAAAACAGAAAGCCATAGACATATTAGGCAAAAACCCCGAGATAACCCGCTTTAAAGGGTTGGGGGAAATCTCACCCCAGGAATTTGAACAGTTTATCGGTAACGATATTCGCCTGCAGCCGCTGCTGCTGGGCCAGAAAGATTCAATCATCCAGCTGCTCAGCTATTATATGGGGAAAAATACTCCTGACCGGCAACGTTTTATTATAGACAATCTTCAGGTTGAAAAGGATTTAGCGTAAGAACATGCCGAAAGAAAAAAAACAGAAGAAAAAATCCAAAGCGAGACCCGGTGGCAACAACGATATGCATGAAGCTCTTCATGTTTCGGAAATGTACAGCAACTGGTTCCTGGAATATGCATCGTACGTCATCCTGGAACGTGCGGTACCTGCCCTGCTGGACGGTTTAAAACCTGTCCAGCGTCGTATTCTCCATTCAATGAAACAGATGGACGATGGACGCTTTAATAAAGCGGCAAATATCATCGGACACACCATGCAGTACCATCCTCATGGTGATGCCGCAATCGGAGATGCACTGGTTAACCTGGGGCAAAAAGAGCTGCTCATCGATACTCAGGGAAACTGGGGAGATATCCGTACCGGTGACTCAGCCGCTGCAGCCCGCTACATAGAAGCCCGTCTTTCCCGGTTTGCCCTTGACGTCGCTTTTAATAACCAGATCACCGAATGGCGACTCTCTTATGACGGCAGAAAAAAAGAACCAGTCCTTTTACCGATAAAATTTCCACTCCTTTTGGCACAGGGTACGGATGGAATCGCCGTTGGTTTGTCAACAAAGATTATGCCTCACAATTTTGTTGAACTGCTTGAGGCTTCGATAGATGTGTTGCGCGGGAAAAAAACGAATCTGTTTCCGGATTTTCCAACCGGTGGAATGGTAGATGTCTCCAATTATAATGATGGCCAGCGCGGGGGCAAAATACGTGTCAGAGCTAAAATAGAAAATACAGGAAAAAAATCACTTGTCATCCGCGATATACCTTACACCACCACAACGACGAGTGTAATGGTTTCAATCGTAAAAGCCAGCGAAAACAACAAGATCAAGATCAAACGGGTGGTTGACAACACTGCTAAAGATGTGGAGATAGTGATCGAGCTGCCGAGTCACGTCTCTCCCGACATGACTATTGATGCCCTCTACGCCTTTACCGAGTGCGAAGTTTCCATATCTCCCAATGCCTGTGTCATAATCGATGATAAACCCCATTTTTACAGCGTGAATGAAATCCTGACAATCACCACAAATCACACTGTCGAGCTGCTCAAACGCGAACTGAAAATCAAGCTTGAAGAACTGCAGGAAAAGCTGCACTTTTCATCATTAGAAAAAATTTTTATCGAAAAAAGAGTCTATCGGGACATTGAAGAGTGTGAAACCTGGAAAGCCGTAATCCAGGCGATTCACAACGGCCTTGATCCCTATAAAGATATGTTTCTCAGAAAAATTACCGAGGAAGATATCACCAAGCTGACGGAAATCAAAATCAAGCGGATCTCCCGATACGATTCCTTTCAGGCAGATGAGGTTATCAGGGAACTGAAAAGTGAAATAAAACAGGTCAAATATGATCTGAGAAATCTTGTTAATTACGCTATTACCTATTTTGAGAATCTCATAAAAAAGTACGGAAAGGGAAGAGAGCGGAAGACCGCGATTCGCAATTTTGACACCATTCAGATATCACAGGTTGCAGTTGCCAACCAGAAACTGTATATGAACCGCCGGGATGGCTTCATCGGTTATGGACTGAAGAAAGAGGAATACATCGGTGATTGTTCCGATATTGATGCAGTAATTGTTTTTCTGGCCGACGGTACTTTTCTGGTCACCCGGATCTCCGAAAAGACATTTATCGGCAAAGATATTATTCACGCCCAGGTCTGGAGGAAGAATGATAATCGCATGATTTACCACCTTATTTATCGGGATGGTAAAGATGGCGCCAGTTTTGTCAAACGCTTCGCCGTTACCTCAGTCACCTATGACAAACTCTATGACCTGACCTCAGGCACGAAGGGGTCGAGGGTGCTTTATTTCAGTGCTAATCCAAACGGCGAATCAGAAGTTGTTGCAGTATCACTGCGCCCCGGATGCTCAGCACGCAAATTGCTTTTCGATTTTGATTTTGCCGGTCTGGCCGTAAAGGGACGCTCTTCAAGAGGCAACAGACTTACAAAATACCCGGTACGCAAAATTGCTCATAAAAAAGCCGGAACATCCACTCAGGGTGGACTCGACATCTGGTATGACGAAACAGTCGGCAGACTCAACAGAGAGAAGCGTGGCAGATTTCTGGGGAAATTTGAAGGAGAAGACAGTATCCTGGTTGCCAGCAAAGACGGCACACTGGAAGTGACAAGCTTCGAATTAACCAATCGTTATGATACAGATAAGATTGTCTTAATCGAAAAAGAGAAACCTGAAACCATCATCACTGTCGTACACGTTAATGGAGAACCAAGAAAGTTTTACGTGAAACGCTTCGTCTTGCAGAACAGTTCCATTGGCACTTCTCTGCAGTTTATGGCCGGTGGAAAGGACAATGTCCCTGTTATAGTCACCACCGAGGCAGACCCCAAAGCCAGGATAGAATATCTCTTCGGCCGGAAAAAAGAGAAGCGCAGTGATGTCGTTCACTTAAATAGTCTCGTCGATATTAAAGGGTATAAGGCTCGAGGAAACCTCATCAGTAATTATGAGGTAGTAAACGTCACACCGGTTGAAAGTGAGGAACCTGAAACTATGAGCACAGAAAACGAAGATCTGGAACAGCTGCAGCTGTTTGACAAAGAAGAGCAAAATGCACGTTAGGCCGTCGGCAAAATCCCTGCACATTAATTATGCGTAATCTGGGCGAGCCAGAACCAAACAGGAGTTATAAAATTACCCGCCCGGATGAATCCGTTCGGACGGGCAAATCTCAAATCACAAACAACAAACAAATTACAAATTCCAATGTTTGCTTGCCTGTAGACAGTCAGAAATGATCAAAACCAGTCTGTTTGGAATTTTTTTTTTGTTTATTGTGATTTGTTTGTTATTTGGAATTTATTATTTGGTGCTTATCCGTGCGAGTCATCCGGCCGGGTTTCTTACTCTCCGACAATCTTAGGCAACATTAAAAGCTCTGCATAAACGCATGAAACAACTTTTAAATACATACCCGTATATATTAACAGAATTTGCCGTGCTGGAAAGGCTGAGGCGGTCGGAGAATGTCTGCCTGCATCCGAGTCTCGAACACTCTCTGCTCATATATGATGAAATCGGGAAAAAAGAGATCGAGTTGATTTATGATGAATACTTCGCAATACAGAGAAACACACAAGTCCCTTTCCTGATTTTCACTCCGACATGGCGGGCAAACAGGGAGAGAGTGGAATCTTTCCAGATCAGAAGAGATGTAAACGCTGATGCAGTAACGTTTATGAAAGAGATAAGGAAGAAACATGCCTGTGACTCTGAAAAAATCGTGATCGGTGGTTTAATCGGCTGTAAAAATGATTGCTATAAAGCTGAGGAAGCTCTCTCTCCTGAGGAAGCTGCCCAGTTTCACCAATGGCAGGTAGACAAACTCATTCAGGGAGGTGTGGATTTTATTTTCGCGGCTTCCCTTCCTGCTGTATCTGAAGCAGAGGGTATTGCACAAATCATGTCTCCCTTGACCATACCTTACATACTGAGTTTTGTAATTGACAGAACAGGACGCTTAATCGATGGAACTTCCCTCGATGATGCATTCAGGGCCATCGACTCCTCGTGCACAAGACCACCGGATGGGTTTATGATAAACTGTTCCCACCCCTCTTTTTTCAGACCGGAGAGAGAAACTGAAAATGTTTTATCACGACTGATAGGGTACCAGGCGAACGCCTCTGACAGAGATCACTCAAGCCTCGATGGTGCTGAAGACCTTCAGGTAAGCAGTATCCCGGACTGGGGAGAGCGTATGATATCCCTTAACAGAGACTATAACATAACCATACTGGGCGGGTGTTGCGGTACGAACGGAGAACACCTCAGGTATCTGGTTGAACATATGAACCGACTTCCGTAGGGGCAGACTCACGTGTCTGCCCGTATTTCGACCTACGTGTTTGCCCTTATTTCCACCCGTGTGTTCGTCCTTATAACCATCCATGTGTTTGCCATGATAATTCTTTATTGGACAGGGTTTTGGGCAGACACGTGGGTCTGCCCCTATGGCATTAACGGTATTACATATCTTTGTGAGTTTTTTTACCAGATACCATATTTTCAATATGGTTCCATTTCATGTCATAATTTTTATCCCAAACGTAATCCGGATTTTCCCTGTCGAATTGCCACTGTATGGGATTATGTAAAATGTATTCTTGAATACGGTTTAATTCCTTTTCATTTCTGATGATATGTTCATAATAATTCCTTTGCCAGAAACGTTTGTTAAACGGTTTCCAATCAGTGTTATTAACGTTTCTGATATATTCATTTGTTGTCATGGTTTTAAACCATTGTATAACCCTCTGTAGGGGCAAACCCATGTGTTTGCCCGTGTTTCCACCCGTGTGTTTGTCCGTATCTACACCCGTGTATTCGTCCGTATTATCATCCGTATGTTTGTCCAAACCAGGGCAGACACGTGGGTCTGCCCCTACGGGTACGGATGGTTGATTAATTATGATTATTCCATGCATATGGTTCGGCATTATGATATATCCATCTAACACAATCGCAGGAAATTTCTCAGGCAATTTTGACCACCATTTATCTGCCATCTCCCCAACATTATTCATAAACATTTTACCATTTGTTACTTCACCAAATATCTGCAATCGATCCTGAATACATATTGTTACAAAATACGCACCTGCCTGTGCATAATCATATCCCTTCAAACGAATAGAACGTCTGATGTTCCCATATTTTATATTTTTCATACAAACGTTTTGGCAAGCCAGTATCTACCTCAATAACAATAAATGCAAAACAAAGATACGCGTTAAACGTTCCTGTAACCATACAGCCAGCGTGCAGTAGTTTTCCCGATATTTCTGGCAGAATGCACTGTTTTTGCCGGAATTAATAATTCCTCACCTCTCTTTGGATGATATAGCTTTCCATCTACTTCAAACTCCATAGTACCCTCAAGGAGAATAACCACTTCTTCAGTTTCATGAACAAAGTTCTCCCATCGCTGACCGGGCTTATCTGCCAGAGATCACAGCTAAATCCCCGCTCTGCCCAGTTCTCTGAAACCTCTTTTTGATTCACATCCGACATAATATTTTATAGTAATATTTCAATTATTACACTCACTCTCGTTTCGAAGATAGTGTTGTCTATATATCCTAAATCTTTACATTTAATTAACCAATTTTCAGTTTATGATAAAAGCCTTTCCCTTATCCTTTTTGCCTTTTCAGGCATTGCCTTGTAAAAGAACTCCATCTGTGCTTCAAGCCATGTGAGTTTTTCTCTCACAGGTTTCTTTCGGTATGCATCTATATCCGCTTTCGTCTTATAATAGAGTAAAGGATCACTTTTCATTCTGCCATTCCCCTTCTATTTTTTTCAAGTAAAACACATCAGAGATATCTTGTGGTCTACCGGCCTTTTCTTTCATTTTTACGAGGTGATCTAAAGAAATTAGCGGAATTTTAACCTTTCCGGACTTCATCTCTCTTTTTGCCTTATACTCCTTGTTAAAATCAAAAGGCTCTATTACAAATACATCCAGAAGAAAGTATGGATTTCGCGGATCAAAAAGACTGAATACCATCATTCCCTTTTCTTTGACCCAGCTTTCTCTCTTCCCCTTATCAGTAAAATCTTCCAGAGGTACAGGAATCTTTGGCTTAAAATTGAGCCCTTTTACGGCCTTGACAAATTCCTGAAGATTACTTTCCTCCAGATCTACCACAAGGTCAATATCGGCCGTTGCCCTCTCTATTCCGTAAAGATTAACCGCAATTCCGCCAACAACCAGATATCTGACTCTCCTCTTATTTAATGCGGAAAATAACTCTTCAAATTTAAGCAGTGCTTTCTCCCATAATTAATCCAGGTATTTCAAAAGTTGAAAACCGGCTCTCCCCTATACCGTTTCTTCTCTAATGTAGAATAATATGCCGAATATCCGCTATAAACCTTCCTGCAATAAACATAAAGATTGTATTGGCCAGGGCTTTATGCTATTCCTTTGTATGAATATCGCTCAACTCACTGCCTTCCCTACTGCATTTAGAAATAACAGTTTCCTGTCCAAACCATATGTTTTCAGGAATTAAGTATCAAGACAATTTTTAATTTCAGCCACAAACGCTTCTATATAGACCAATCTATTTTGAAGGACATCATAGAGTATCTCATAATTCAGTTTTTCATAATCGTGTGCAATCACATTACGGCATCCTGTCATCTTTATCATTTCACCAGCCAGATCTGAGGTTATAATCTTCTCTTCCCGAAGAATATGAAATGATTCGCTCATGGTGGAAGGTTTTCTCAGGTTTTTGTAAGCAATCACGGCTTCGGATAAATCGATCGTTGCCTGCATGATGAGATAGAGATATCGTTCGAGGGCTCCTTTCCTGTCTATGTCATTAATAATTTCCTTTTGAGTAAACTGTTTATATCTTTCAAGTATTTTCAGATATTTATGAACAGCGCTGATCTTGTTTTCGATAACGGTGAGATCTGTCATGAGATAGTTCAGGTTTTTGTCAGATTATATCGGACTAAAAGGTCATGGAAATCGAAATACTCGTTGAGTATCCTTGGCTCAACCAGAACCTTGTATGGTTCTTTTTTGAACAGGAGTATACCGTCACTGATAATCTTGTACTTCAGTTCCGGTGATTCAATTATATTAAGAATGAGTATGTCTATTTTGTCCGTCTTGAGTGCCATGCTTATTTCATCCATGAGAATAAATCTCAGGTCATAAAGCCTTTTCGTATCTTTTATATTTATATAAAAAGCGAAATCATAATCACTCAGAGCACCGGTATTCCCGGTAACCTGTGAACCAAATAGGTAAACGAGTTTGATTTCCGGATGTGATGAAATAATGGGCTCTATGGTGTGTGCAATTTCGTTTATTGTCATTCCAAAAACAGTACCATGTATGATGTGTAAAATCAATCTGAATCTCTCTAGCAAACTCCTGTTCCCTCTCCGGGAATTCAAGATGTTTTTTTGTAAGAAATCGTTATAATGCTCCGTTATTACTCTTGAAAATATCTGCCTGTCACCATCTATCGAGGAAAATATGAATGAAAATGTCAGCCATATACATCTTAACACTCTCTTGTTTCCTGCTCGCTTTCCTGGGAAATCCGGGAAATTTTTATCACGTACCTTTATCGGAAGGAGCAGAGCTGTGTGCCGATGATGAGATACCAAGAGAAAAAAATACCGGGGAGATCTATGATATCACCGGCAAACCACTGGTACGTAACTCCCCGGGTGGGTACAACACCTTTACTCTTCCGGAATTTCATGGCAATACCGTGTATCTGACCATTCACGAACCGCTTCAATCCATTGCAGAGAGTGAACTGGCAACACTGATTTCAGAACATCGCCCCAAATACGCCTGGGCTGTTATGGCAGATCCGAAAACTGGCGCAATACTGGCAATGGTACAACAATCTCATGCCGATGAAGATTCGGGTAAAAACACTCCAGGCCGGTACCGAAATCATATGGTAGAAGATACTTTCGAACCTGCCCAGTTAATGATGCCCGTCATCGTATGCGGTGCCCTGGATTCTGGTGTGGTATCCTTGACCTCACCGGTGAGAAATGATTATCAGAGTAAAACATGTTTATCTTCTGACATTATGATCGGGCAATTTGAAGTTCCTGATTCAGAACTGAAGAAACAGAGCATGCCGGTGTGGCAAATTGTTCAGAAATCCGAGAACATTGGTATAGCACATCTTGCCAGAGTTATGGGGAATGGGCGGATGTATCAGACCCTGGAACACTTTGGAATCGGAGAGCCGACCGGTATCGGGTTGCCTGCCGAATCAACGGGTGAATTCCGGCCGATAGACAATCTCAATCATACTGTTTCGGTAGCCTTAGGCTATGACTACACTATGACGTGTATTCAGGTAGTGCAGGCATACTGCGCGCTGGCTAACCGTGGAGAAATGATGCAGTTGCATCTCGTTGATCGTGTCGTTGATTCCCGTAACGGTGAGACACTCTTCACCGGTAAACCGAACGTAAAACGTGTGGTTGCCGGAGAAAAAGCAGTTACAGATGCTGTTGAAGCCCTTAAAAAAGCAGTTACTCCTGAAGGCACGGCATCAGAAGCCATGATTGAAGGGTTTGAAGTATGTGGAAAAACAGGAACGGCACAAAAACTTGGCGAGGGTTATCCAAGGCGTTACGGCAGTCACGGATATATTGCCAGTATTATTGGCTTTGTACCAGCTGATGACCCTGCATTTGTGCTTTGTATTATTGCGGATAAGCCGGGCGGTGAATTTTGTTATGGAGGCACCGTATGCGCACCAACTTTCAGAAAAATCGCTGAACAGAGCTTGCGGTATCTCAATGTATCACCCGGAATGAGGGCTTACAATGATTAAAGCAGGTTAGGTATGTTTGTTAAAAACAACACAATCTCCATCTGTTCTTTCACGATCAGGTACCCGCAACGACTGAACAGATGAGAAAAAATGGAACGGGAGGAAACATGGGCTTAATCACAGCGGAAATTGAATTAGCGAATCCGAGAGACGGAAAAATAAGACCTATCAAGGTAAAGTCTCTTGTTGATACAGGTTCCCTTCATCTCTGTATACCTGAGCATGTAGCCATTCAGCTTGAACTTGAAGAATTATACAAAAGAGAAGTAACTACTGCCGATTGTTAAAAACATTTGTGCCCGTATATGGGGCCAATTCAAGTTAAATTTGAAAACCGTAGATGCTTTACCGGTGCTTTGGTGTTAGGTGACGAAACCCTTTCAGGTGCTGTCCCGATGAAAGATATGGATATTATCGTCTCTCCTGCAAAGCAATCTCTGATGGTAAATCCAGAGAGTCCTAATATAGCAACGTCTATAGCAAAGTAAACCATCGCATCGAGCAAATACTGCAAAAAACAATCAAACGACCGTGGAGCTATCTACGTTTATTTCGATTCTCAATACTTCCTGAACCCAAAAATTATGATACACCGCTAAGTGCACCCGTCCGCAAACAGACATGCTCGCAGTCTTGCTCTCCGGTTTCTCACTTGCCTTCGGCTAACGGTCAACGTACAATACCTCAAATAACGTAGATTCTTCCACAGGGAACTTTCACCCCATACATTTTCATACATGCCGGAAGAACACCGTAGCATAAAGCTAACAGGCTTATTTCAGCGATTGAGCGATAGCTAACACTAATCGATAGTGTATGGGTAAAATTGAAAACTAGATACAAATAAATAAAACAGGAGAATAGACAAATGAAAGGAAATGATATCCCTGAAATTGCACAAATGAGCATAGCAGAAAAAATACTTTTTATAGAAGATCTATGGGATAGTATATCTTCTATGGATTCAGATATTCCTATTCCTGATAGTCACAAAGATGAATTAGACAAACGATTGGCAAAAGGTCATTCCCCTGGCAATTTATTATCTATTAAGGAATTACAAAATCGGATTGGAAAAAGGAAATGACGTATTCTTTGTTGTTTCTGCCTGAAATAGAAGAAGATTCCATAAATGGATACTTTTGGTATGAAGAGAAAGGAAAAGGTCTCGGAGAAGACTTTCTTCGTATATTTTATGCTTGTTCAGAAAAAATCAGACGGAATCCGTAATCTATCAGACAGTATATAAAGACTTCAGACGCTGCCTTCTCAAGCGTTTTCCTTATGCTATCTATTATAGAGTCGAGAAAGACAAGGTTATTGTCTATGGTTTATTTCATTGTGCAAGGAATCCAAAAACATTGAGAAGTAATTTATTCATGAGAAAACATATTAATCTCTAACAGGTTAAAATGGTGTACGTACAAACCCTTTCTCAATACTTCCTGAACTCCCAAAATTATGAAACACCGCTAAGTGCTTTTTTCTTCAACCGAAAATTCATTCCTCAATTATCCTCTTAAAGTTTGACAGTGTTCATTTCAGTGAATCTCAACTCTTACCTTTAACTCTGCTTAATCGCTCCCCTCCTCTTTCTCACCGAGTTACTCTTTTTCTTCTATTTCAGAGGTAGTATAACAGCTCTTCTAATCCTGAAGATATATTGAATTCCCGTTTTGTCCCGACAAAGGCAAGAGCGTCTTCCGGTTCCATCTTTTCTTTCACGATAAGATATCCCGCTACGACGATTGGTGAGCGGCTGCGGCCAGCGTGACAATGTACCAGAACAGGGGGATGGCTTTCAACAAAGGTTATTAACGTGTCAACGGCTCTGGTAAATGTTCGCATGTCATTACCGGGGCCATCGATAAGATTAAAGATTTTCCTCTTGAAAAAACACGGTTCAGGAGTAAAGACTTCGCACTCTCCGTCAAGAGAGATGATAGATTGAATGTTTTCTCTGGTAATAAGGATTTTGTCCCGGGCATCCAGATAGTTACCAATGGCTATATTGTCTGTAATCCAGTCCATGTATGGTTTAGTTTTTTTATAGTGCCGCATAACCAGAGCCAAATGCAAGAGCAATGTCATTTATTTCGAAAGGATTCTCATCATCTATATGTTTTCTTTAAGCCAATATAATTTATGATAATTGAATGCTTATGTTGAAAAAAAAAACAGGACTCTGAAATATTGATTTTCGACAGTAAAACCGCCATCCAGATATGTACAATAGTGTTAACTGTCTTAAAAAAGTACCATATTGGCTTAATCTAAATGAAACGGTTTGATTTATTAACCCCAAGCCCAGATTCACGAGGCGTAATAAATTGTACTCCTATATCAAAAACAAACATTGCCATTCATCATAAGGGATTGTGGTTTAAGATCTCTACGTCTCCGGTTACCGGGGATCGGTACGTGAGCTTTCTGGCTTTTCCATGAAGCGCGTGAGCAATCTTCAGATAGAGCCACACGGGTGCCGCTCCGGTAAGAAAAATGTCATTTCCTTCTCCCGCAATTTCTATACATTTGTTCATATACTCCGGAAGGCGATCGACCTTTGCCTGATCATCAAATAAACTGTTTAAGTCTATGGTTATGCTTTTCATTCAGTCTCCTGATGGTCATAGCATATATTAATTGACTCCAATCTTCAGGTATGAGTCATGCTTTGTAATTCTCAAGCATCACAGATCTTTGTAATAGTTGTAGGCAACTCACAGCTTTAGCCTTGACAATATGATACTCTTTACGATATGAGAATGAGATAATTTTTTTGTCAGGTTTAATCCATGTGATACACCTGAAATTATCGCAATGTTTGATTACATGAAGACCTTATAGGTTCAAAAATACAGAAAAGATTTCATACACTATTCCGCTCCATGATCAGGATTATGGAGAATAACATCGTAGCTGAGAACGTCATATGGGTCGCCTGTCTGGACATATTGTGCCTTAATTTTTCGGTTAAAGGTTACTGATATTCCTACAATACTGGTTGGTTTTTGGCCACCAGTAATATCTACCATAATCTCATTTTCCGAGATATATTTCTCTTCTGCCTTACGGATAAAAAATGACTTTACCTGCAGGAACAGAGTATCATCAGATAGTTTATCCTGTTTATTCATGCTAAATAATCTAGACTTTATGCAAGCGTGATTTTTAACAAAGAGAGTTGAAGAGGCTTGAATACCCCATTTTACTGGTTAAAATAGGATTTCTCAAAAACCAATAACCAGCAAAGGGGCATTTCAGATGAACAAAAATTACGAAAGAAGTATACCAAAACACTCAAGAGAAAGAAACGAGAAATTAAAAAACGACTGGAGAGGAAGCAGTGAGGAACAACCCCAACCGATGTTCACCGCCAGGAATATCCATTACGAAATAGCAGAGAAGACACAGGCAATCAACTGTGAGAATAGGAGCAATACATCAAATGGTACTGAAGAGTGGTTTGGGTACACGAGATTAACCGGCAGGTCAAATTACTGAAAAGCCATATTCCCTACCACGAGTCAGATCATGTATTGAATATAGCATACAATGTCCTTTGCGGAAATATACGATTAGAGGACATAGAGTTGAACCGACAGGATACGGGGTACCTCAATGCAATAGGAGCGCAGAGGATACCGGATCCGACGACAGCGGGGGATTTTACCTGTCGATTTAAGAAAGCGGATATTCCGAGACTGATGGAGTGCATCAATAATGTACTGCACGCATTCGGTGCATATGGAAAGAGAGCAGGAAGGATTCCATGGAGGGGAGGCACTGATAGATGTAGATGGGCAAATATAGCAAGAACGTATGGAGGAGTGTTGAGGGAATGGATGTATCGTATAAGGATATGGGGGTATGCGCCGCTGGTGATATCGCTGGGGAACACGAAGGAGGTGTTGTATCTGGTGAATCGTCCCGGGAACAGGCCGAGCCGCTGACGGTTGTATGGAGTGGATAGACCGTGCGATAGATTGGTGAAGCGATACGCGAAGAGGGTATGTATCAGAGGGAAGCACGATTTTTCCTTAACGGGAAATTTTGATCGTTGGTCTTGAGCAGCAGACTTTGTGTTTGGTATGAATGCTCAAGTGCGGTGTTGGAAAGACGGGCAGGGGAGCTATCGAAGGAATCATGGAAGGAGATAAGGCGTAAACCGAATACACGGTAAAGACCAACGAGAGAAAGAGGTCGGAGAGGGTGAAGGAGCGGATAGTAGAAGAGCGAGGGTATAAGAATATTTGTCGAGGAAGAGCAATGGGAGAGTTTGCGTATCGACCGGTGAAGTGTGAGAAGAGGTATCGAGTGGTAGTGGTCAGGAAGACCTTTGAGAGTAGAAAGGGGTCAGATGAGATTATTTGATGACGTACGATACTTTTTTACATTACAAACCCTGAGCGATATACCGGCAGAGGAAGTAGTGGAGTTAGCAAATGGGCGATGCAATCAGGAGAATGTGGTAGAGCAGTTAAAGAACGGGGTAAATGCGATGAAGATGCCGGTAAGGGATTTGAGAGTAACTGGGCTTATATGGTAATAACAGCGCTGGCGTGGAATATAATAAAGGCGTGGTTTGGGATGTTAATGCCCGACAAGGCAAGGGGTACACAGGTTGTGAAGATGGAATTTCGGAGGTTTCTTAACACACTGATTTTGCTGCCGTGTCAAATTATCAAAACGGGGAGAAAGATCTTTAGAATGTAGTTCTTGGGTACAATGACTGGTTGCAGGATTTCTTTGCTACCTGGGAGCGGATCAGAAAACTGAAGATATGCATGAGAGGGTACGCATTTTGTGAGAAAAATGAATGGAGTTAAAAGTCTGCGGGATTGGTACATCAACATTGTATCATGACACAGTGATATTGTCTGTTCATAGTGGTATTTTTACGAATTCGAGAAGTTTTACAAACAAAAAAAGTATTGAGAGATGCATAAGGGATCAAACAAGCAACCAATTATTGATTAAAATATTATGAGTACGTGTGTGGTTGATAAACCTCGCTTGTTTTAGGTCTAGATAAAGCCATAGATAACCTGTTACTCTCTGAAATTTTCTTCTTTTTAAGCTTTGAAATCATGCCATTGCGTTTGATAATGCGTTGAAATCTTCAAAATTAAAACCTTCATATTCCTTATCAAAACTTTTAAAATCCCTCCTTTTGTTCTCTCCACCATTTTTCTCGACAAGTGTACAATAAATCTCTCTCTTCTGCCAGTAAAACCTTCTGTAACTTACTATTTTTAGTCGTCTGCATATGTTTAAAAATAAATGTACTTGCGGGAGTGATTTGTCTGAACAAATAATTGTAAGTGTTGTTAATGTCTCAATATGATGCTTTATTGCCCTTAATGGCATCTCCCATTTCCAAACCAATTTTGTAGGACGCTTTTTCAGCTCTTTCATTTTCTCTATGTCATCA
This sequence comes from Candidatus Scalindua sp., assembly GCA_031316155.1. Lineage (GTDB taxonomy): Bacteria > Planctomycetota > Brocadiia > Brocadiales > Scalinduaceae > SCAELEC01. The sequence goes on along the minus strand of JALDRB010000003.1, from coordinate 255,021 downwards.
TTAATATTATGTGTGAGGGTCAAAGCCTCAGGGATGCCGTTTGATTTGTTTAGCTCATCCAGATCATCCAGATTGGAAAGGAACAAGATAAGGTGCTTTCGTCGCTGTGCTCCACCTGGAATGATCTTGGTTTGAGGGAGATAGATCCTGTTTTTTAACAAAAAAGTCACAGATATCATGACTACAAAGAAAAGACCAAAAGATATGTATATAAGCGGATGCCACCAATGCATCTTATCAAATAACCCTTCGAATATATGAATAATGGCATCAGCCGCTAAATGAGTGCTCAATACAGCCATAGCGAATATGAAGAATATAGGCAGCCCCTTCAGTTTTCTCAGGAAATGTAACATGTTATCTTACGTAATTATACGTCTCCATAAGAACGTTTATGATTAATTTATAAATCAGTAACCCTCACATCACCCATAACATTACCCCACCATATCTTTCTCTCTACATCCCTTCCTCTTTGTATCCATTCACGTACCAAACGTGCCGTATCAACCTCTTTTACATCAGGACAATGTTTCCAACGCTCGGCTAAGAAGACTTCTAAGCGGTTGACCTCATGAGTCTCAATCCCTTTTACATCAGGTCAATGTTTCCAACTTTTTGGTTGTAAGGTGCCTTACGACCGGCTAGTCGTAGTCTCAATCCCTTTTACATCAGGTCAATGTTTCCAACTTCATTTTAGCTTATTGACTGATGAGTGCGATGGCTACCGTCTCAATCCCTTTTACATCAGGTCAATGTTTCCAACATTATCTATGTAGCTGTTTTTGTACTTTTTGTATTGTCTCAATCCCTTTTACATCAGGTCAATGTTTCCAACATAGTATGTCATTATTGCCATATTTGCAGATCTTTTGTCTCAATCCCTTTTACATCAGGTCAATGTTTCCAACCTTTTCAAGATAGGACCACAAGAGGTTCTATCATATCAGTCTCAATCCCTTTTACATCAGGTCAATGTTTCCAACAGATTGACTGGAAATGTTGTAGAATCGGTTAATGCTTTGTCTCAATCCCTTTTACATCAGGTCAATGTTTCCAACACATAGATGCATGGGAAGAATTTGATAAAATATTTGGTCTCAATCCCTTTTACATCAGGTCAATGTTTCCAACCATATTTCTTATAGGATTAGTAACAATCAGTTTAATTGCGTCTCAATCCCTTTTACATCAGGTCAATGTTTCCAACGAAAAAAAAGGACTAATCCACAAGCCCATCAGCCTTAGCGTCTCAATCCCTTTTACATCAGGTCAATGTTTCCAACTTATATATTGCCATAGTCACAGCTGAACTGCCTAAAGGTCTCAATCCCTTTTACATCAGGTCAATGTTTCCAACTGATTTTATAACAAAGTTAAACGCCATGACTGGTGGTGGAGTCTCAATCCCTTTTACATCAGGTCAATGTTTCCAACATTTCAGACTGATGGACTATACAGAGCTTATGCTTGTATGTCTCAATCCCTTTTACATCAGGTCAATGTTTCCAACACTGTGTTACCCCGATAGTCGATGCATCGTTTCCCTGTCTCAATCCCTTTTACATCAGGTCAATGTTTCCAACATTATAAGTGATGGACTACCAGACAACATTTATTCCGTCTCAATCCCTTTTACATCAGGTCAATGTTTCCAACTCTACTCTTTTTATCCTCAATCTAAACAACCACTTATAAGGCCATTTCCTGTAACCCCATTTTTCTGACCTCATCTTCTGCTTTCACCTCCTCTCAAATTCCTTAAATTTTGCTATAAATATCATCTTAATAAACAGTTACAACTTTCCTGTAACCTTCCCTCTTTTTCAGGCTTTGGAAATGTTTCGTTAAGCTCTTATTAAATAGTCAGTTAAAGCTGATGCGAGCATGATTTTCTTTTGCAGGCCGGATTACAAGAGCTACCTGGTTTTTATGACATGCTCCTGCAATCCTTTATTCAATTAATCTTTTCAACGGCTGTTACAAACGAAGGTCCTTCACTCTTCAGACGATATAGATCTCTTCAATTTTCGATACTACTCCCTGCCCAATAATCCTTATGCACCTTTCACAATTTGCACAAACGGTATAAATTCGGACACTATCGTCCGCAACCTTCACTATTTTATCTATTCTTTTTACAAGTTTGTCAAGAAGTTTGTCATCCAATATGCACTCAAAGACGCTGAATTGCACGCGATCTCCAAAATCTTCTAAAACCTTGGCGAGTTTAGTACGCCTTTTCGTATCCGGTATATCATACGACACAAGATAAAACATCTGTTATATCTCCACTTCAAAGGGAACATAGGTTTTACCGTTTTGTATGTGCAAGGCGAGCCGTTCCGCCTGTAAACGGAAACACTTTCTGAATGTTGTTTGCTGATTGATTTCAGGATGGATGAATTCTCTGTTTACCATTTTTTCGTATTCAACAAAATAGCGTTTTAAGGATTCCCGCCTGAGAAAGACGCCTCCGCCTTTTGGGTTTGTATAAAAGGCTTCACTATCGAATATCCGATTGTTGACAAAATAGAGTATGAGGCGGTCGGCAACCGGCGCCCTGAACTCTTCCATAAGGTCAGAGGCGAGTGAAGCCCTGCCATAATCAATACTGTGATAGTACGCAAGATAGGGGTCGAAGCCCAGTCCGTCGAGGAGCGACAGTATTTCATTAAAGATCATGGTATAGCTCAGGGAAAGCAGGGCATTTACCGGGTCTGTAGAAGGGTGTTTCCTCCTGCCGGGAAAATGGAACGGTCCGAGAAGCATTTTGCCATATGCGTCAAAATAGGTTCTTGCCGCTGACCCCTCCAATCCAAACAGTTGTGCAATCTGCGTTATCGAGTCCACCTTCTCACGTATTTTGATAAGTACGTCAATCTCCTCCTTAAGATCTATCTCCGGGTGGTTATAGGAGAACGACCTGACTAAGAGGATACAATTTTGCATCTTACCGGAAACGATCACCTTGGCCAGCGCAAGTCGAAATTCATCATCCCAATATTTCTTAAACTGCTGAAGCCTCAAGGTAATATTTTTCGTTGCAGGAGAAGTTATCTGTCCTATAAGTCTGCCCGTTCTCGTCAGTATGGCCAGCTCAATACCGTGCTCAAAGAGTTCGTGTACTGCCTGGGTGGTAAATTGCACATTCCCGAATATGAGTACAGCATCAATCTTGTGGCATTGCACCTCGAGGAGAATCTCTTCATCCTTTTCAATGATCAAACGATCGCCGCTCTTTCGCAAAACAGAGTTCTGTTCTGTCAGATAGAGGTTCGCCATAACAAACTCATCCGTTACAAATGTTGCCGAAAACAAAGCATTTAAACTAAAGCGTTTTTTCTCCGGAATTTTGGCATTACTCAATATACAAGTATTAACCTGGCCTCCAACTCACCACCCCTTGTTCTTCTTTAAAAAATAGACAGGCATATTCAAAGGCCGTGGATAATGAAGTATTTTTTTCTCTCTTTTCGGTTTATCGAAGGGGACCATCGCCAGGCTCTTTAAAAAAGTAACACCCAGAAATTCAAACCCCTGATCGAAGTTTACTATCTCGGCTTTATCAAGCTCAAGCGAGAGCCGTTCCAAAACTCTATCGGAGAGTTGCAGTGCGTTTACAGCCTCCTCTCTCTGCCGGGAGAGTATGATAAAATCATCCGAAAACCTTACCAGTTTGTATCCCTTTCTCATTAACTCTTCATCAAATGTATCCAGAAAGAGATTTGCAAGAACCGGCGAGATAACAGATCCTTGAGAGATCCCCTTTTCCAGACATTTAACCGATTTCCCATCCCACACTTCAGCCCTAATCCACAAATCTATTAATCGAACAATTTCTTTATCCTTAACGACCCGTTTAACTTTTTTGATAAGAATGTCATGGTCTACACTGTCAAAGAACACGTCAATATCCGCGCCAACCACCCACACATATCCATCCTCATAATATTCCCTGATTTTATAAACAACCTGTTTAACAGATCTCCCTTTTCTGTAAGCATAACTGCACTCTTCAAACTCTGCCTCAAAGAGAGGCCCTATGAGAGTAAGTACCGCTGTCTGCGCCACTCTGTCCCTGACCGCGGGTATAGAGATCGCTCTGGCTTCTCCGTTGCCTTTGTCCACCAGTATCCGCAAGAGAGGAAGGGGCCGGTACGACTTTGTTAACAGCTCTTTCCTTAATTCGTCTGTATTAACTTTTAAATTCTTCTCAAACTTTTCGAGTGTGATCCCATCCACTCCGGCACAACCTCTGTTTTCCTTAACACGCTGGAAGGCATTGTTAAGTACAGATTGGTTTGCAACCTCTCTAAGCGCTGGTTTTTTCATAGTACCATATAAATAAGGCTATACATGGACAATATCCTTTTTTTCGCAAGGATTCAAACATCTATATGTTTTTCGCCAATCCAATATAAATTATGATAGTCTGAATGAATATGCTGAAATAGCAGAGATCAAGATCTAGAATATTGTTGTTCAACAGTAAAGCCGCCAAACAAACATATACAATAAAGTTAACTGTCAAAAAAACACTGTATTGAATTATTCTAATTGGAACGGTTTGATTTATCAAACCCAGGCCTGGATTCATGAAGAACGATAAATTGTACCCTTACTTCAGAAATAAACATTACCTTTATCATAAAGGATTGTGGTTGAAAATCTCCACGTCTCCGGTAACAGGAGACCGGTACGTGAGCTTTCTGGCTTTTCCATGCAGGGAGTGAGCAATCTTCAGATAGAGCCATACGGGCGCCGCTCCGGTAAGAACAATGTCATTCCCATCTCCCGCGAACTCTATGCACCTACTCATATACTCAGGAAGTTGATCGATCTTTGCCTGATCATCAAATAAACTGTTCAAATTGATGGTAATTGTTCTCATTAAGAATTTAATTTGACGTGAATAAAATCGAACAGGGATTTCCGCAGACCATTCAGACTAACACAGATTTCTTGCGCAAAGAAAGGGAAACATTGTGGAAAATAAGTTTTTACCATTATGCTGTCTAGAAAAAGCTTAAAAACATTCTTGAAATCTTCACAATCCAAATTCAGTTTGCGAAGTATAGAATACATCATAGCTGAGAACTTTCAAAGAAATCGTTGAGACATATTGAGCCTTTATTTCACGATTAAACGTCATTGTTGCCGCTACAACGCTTGTGGGCTTCTGCCCCGTAAAGTCGATCATTGTTTCACTCTCAGAATATCCTTTGCGTCGAAACGCGCGAATTAAATACCACATGCCATTCGATAATTCATCAAAACTTTCAAAATCAAAACCATTCAGGCCAACATTATTATTTATTGGCCACATTTCAACTAATTCTGGTCGCTTATCCCTTCGCGCCAGCAAATAAATATTCTGGAGATTCGGAAACTGATATCGTTTGCAAATTGCTAAAAACAGATGGACTTGCAAGATTGATTCTTTTGAGCAAACGAGCGTGAGTGTTTTCAATTTATTACAATGATGTTGTACTGACCTCAGAGGCATTTCCCATGCCCACCTTACGGGAGATGAGCCATCTTTCATTGCCTTAATAGTGTCGAGATCTTTGTGTATATCATGTGAAAGCCGCAAGCCATTTGGAATACCGTGTGAACTTTCAAGTATCGGTGGTATAGTGGAAAGAAATAAGGCTAAATGTTCTTTCTCCTCAGGACTCTCATTCGAGAGATGTCTGGAACGAGGGTGAAAAAAGTTGTCTTTTTGTCGATAAAGCAAATATACCATGCCTGCAAAAAAAATAACATAACCGACATTGATAAATGAGATTGAGCCGATTTTACCATGCGACCATAATTCAAACGTTTCCAGAAACGCGTCGGCAGCAAAATGTGAACCGAGCACCGTCATTGACACAATAAACCATGGGAGCAATACCCTGCATTTTGCTGAGAATCGTTTTGTTTTTTTACTCAAGAGAACACCTCTCTTAAAAGAAGTATGTAAAATTCGAAAATCACAGATAGTATAGTGTAAAAAAATCCTGTGCTTATGCGCAATCTGAAATATGCGGCCACCCAATACACTCAATTTAGGTTGAATCTTATTATCTGATTTACGAATCTAACCAATAAGATTATTAAGCATTTTCAACTCTTTCATCTTATATCAGGTCAAAGTTTCCAACTTCTGGTTCGTGCTTTTTCATCTGCTTTCATCTCCTCTGGAATCACTTAAATTCCACTATAAGTGCAATCAGAATAAATACTTAAAATCTCCCCGTAACCTACCCATTTTTGATTCGATTAAAAAGCTTCGTTAACCTTTATCAAAACAACAGGTTATATAAGATTTTGCCACAAAAGGCATAAAATAATAAAAAACAAAGAAATGCAGCCCCAGACAACTCTGAGATTTTACAGAAACAGCATTAGCTCATCATTCAGCTTCACTTGTTTACACTAAATATGCACACCAATAATCTCTTCTCAACTACTTTTTTACTAAGAAACAGATGGAGGTTAATCTCACAACGGTTCAGTAATGGTCTTCTCCTCCCAAAATATCTGAATAAATATGCCAATAAGAAGTGCTGCCGGAGCATAAAAAAGAACAATTTTAGGATAGATAACACCAACTAGACCTCTATAACCAGTAGGAAAACTCCCTTTTGAGTAATCAATAAAATGAACTGCTGCAATATCACATAAACAGAGCGCCATGAGAAAGCTTGCAAAAAGCCCATAGAGGATTACGCTTGACGCTCTCCAGAAAATACCCCCTTTCTTCCCGATCAAGGTATAACATTCCAACGTTAAATAGAGAAACGCTATCAGTACCAGGATAAAAACTCCTACCGAAACTTGAAACCACGTTAATGACAAAGGAAATGTGTACATTTCAGACCCAGCGACGAGCGGTATAAAACCAACAAAGACTGCGCCTAACAATCGTGGAAGAAAAAATTTTACCCACTCAAGACACACTTTATGAGCACAGATGAAAGCAAAAAAAACAATGCCCATACACACTGATATAAAAAACTCAACTATATACGGTATTCCTATTTTTGCCGTCTCCATAAGCATCTCCCTTTTCTGGTGGGCAAGGGTATCGGAGACAATTGATACCATATGAGGTTGAAGGTCATTAGAAAAAGAGTTGAATATGAGATCAAGAGTAATCGACAAAACGAAGAAAATATTAAGAAAAATGAGCAGGTAAGGAATACAAAATATTATGCGGCTCTTCCGCCATTTAATCGTTAAAGCAGATCTCCAATCATACCGTTTTAAGAACCAGTCACTTGCACGATAAGCATAATAAATCATCTCTTTATTCTCCTGTTTCGCACTATCATCCTGCCTGAATTCTTCTTTTAGTATACCGTCCTTATCAAACAATATTTTTTTGACGTTCTCTTCAACATCTATTGAACTGCCAGGGTCGATAATTCTGCTTTCCAGCCAGCATTTCAGGTTCTTGTCTGTGAGGGAATTAAAACAAACGGTTAACCACTTCTTTTGTATCCAGGTTTTTATCTCTGCAACTTCATCTTGGTTCTCCCAATTTTTGTAAATAATGTAAAAACAGTAATAAATTCGATGATATACCTTTGGGTATTTCTCTTTCATTCCAGTTTCGCAAAATTTTATTTCATACACATTGAGTAAATGAAATATTTCTTTTGAAAATGCCCCCTCCTCTTTTTTCTGATTTATTTCTTTGAGACAGTTTTCTGGAAATTTTGGGAAACTATCATCTTTTTGTTGTTTCATTGCTTCATAAAGATCATCTATTTTCTTTACACGTTCAGAATGATCTTTTGATTCTTTTAAGAAAGAGGTTAAATCCATTGGTACAATACTCACTCAAGGTCTCTAATAGCCCAACTTTGTGTTTCTCCGGAAGTTGAGTCAGTAGTAAATATCGAGGGACGTTCACCACCAATATCCATTCTAATAATTTCATGGCTGCTTTCGAATAAATAAATTAGGGGTACTTTGAGATCCATTGAAAGCTTACTGAGAATGGGTATTGTCCCCTTATAACCACCAGTAATGTTTAGTATTAATTGGTTATTCGATGCAGAATCTTTTAATTGGAGAATTTTGTTTACAAGAGACTTTAAACCATTTTGAACAAATGCTGCCCCATTTTTTGTCTGCAACTCATCAATTTTTATGATACCGCCTACTTTCCATCTTTCTTTTAACATTTCGCTCTTCTCTATTACTTCTTTATTCGTCTCAGCACAGAGTCTTCCATCAATGGTATCTGAATAGAAGAGGATGATTTTATCATCAGGTGTCAGAGGACCAATTTCTTTATCCTTTTCCATAGCGAGCAAACTGGCAAGCTCGGCGGAAAGAGTATTGAGTCCTTTTTCTGCGTTTTCGTAGTACCTATTTAAATTCTCCTGTAAGGCTTTAACTGCCCGTTCTTTCTGGTAATGGTATTCTTCAGATTCTTTATTTATCACTTCATTTTCTAAGGCACTGATCAATTTCTCATGACTACCCCATACCCTTCCCCTGCCTCCCTCTTTCCAATTTGAACGTTCAAACAGGGCAGATGTACCACACATTGTAATAATAAGTTTCTGCATATATTCATCCCCTATTTCCTGAACTCCAGGTGCGATATTTTACCATCTTTGGTAAGTTTTACGATCTTGAACGAAGCCTTCCGGCCTATTTCTACAGGAGTATATTCCGTCAATCTTTTAAATGGCACTTCTTCTCCGCTACTGAGCTTCACAACGCCATGAAGCCCTTTGATACTTATCACAACCCCTTTTACCTCCTTGCCTATTTCCAGAACAGGAGCATCTATGTTACCTTTATCTTTATTCGGTACTACAAATCTTTTTTCTTTATCAGGTTTTGTCTTACTCACTACATATTCATTTTTTTCGTAATTACCGCCATTGAACTGTTGTCCTGTTATGTTTATACTCTTTTCATTGCCGATGAAATCAATATCAGGTAAAAGATTATTTCTATTTTCCATGTACCATTTGTAACCTTCTGGGGAAGGGTACGCATGGGTCTTAGTCATTTGAGTGGTTGCCAATAGTATTTTAATAGCAGCAATGTTTCTCAATGAGTCAAAGTCTCTTCCTGTCAAAACCTTTACCTGATTTTTAAAATAATCTCTATACTCTTGTAGTTTTTCCTTCACGTCTGGTAAGACAAAATCAAACGTTTCATATTTTTTTCGAATAGGTACTTCATCAATGAACAATGATTTTATTTCAATCCTTACCGTTCCAAATCCAATGGGTTTTCCCATACCAAGTTTGTGCCTCAGATCATCTTCCAGAAACAGGCAATAGAGGAGAAGACCTAAATCAAATTCGGAAAGATTTCTAAATCTTACCTCAAACTCAAATACATTATCCTTAAATAGAGGCATTGCTGAATTATGTTGAGATTCGGGTATTTTATGCTGCGGATTCACCTTATAATATGATTGATCCGTTTTATCTGGATGATGATAATAAAATTTCCTTCCTCTTAGTTCTACATCATCTACATCACTTTCACTGATTTTTCCTTTTTTATCCTCTATCTTACAACCATTATAATTTCTAACTACTGTCAGATTGTTTGGGTCTCTTAGATAGAAATTGTAGGAAGTGGGGTGGGGTGTTGCAAGAACCTTCATTGGGATAGCTTTGGAAGCAACCAAAGGAGAATTAACAAGTTTTGCATCGGAAATACTTATTCTACCAGCCATGGAATTTTCACCCTCTACATATCCAAATAATTTACAGGCGGCACATAGATTATTCCTGTCGGTACATTTATGATGAGCCTTTGGTAGTAAATCTTGACGACTTTTTTCATATCTGATACGGGGAACTTCCACGCGAGAAATATTCTTTGCACGCCTTTCACCTTCTTCGGGTTCAAAGTATATCAGCATGTGTTCTTTTAATTTCCCTTGTTCTTTAAAATCAAAATAATTCTTAGACGATTTATCCAGTTTACTCCATCTATCAATCTGTTGTTCAAAGATATAGTTGTAATCTTCTTCCTCTTGACTACCGAATTTATAACGCACATCGTCTCTGGGACAGAAGAAGATCCTTTCTCTCTTTTTGTTTCCAATACTTTTCCCGGTTATCTTGTAAACAGCTTTCACGTATTCCTTCTTTTTGGAGGTGCACAAGTCAGTTATTAAATAAAATTGCCCCTCTATCTCCTTATTTCGTTGCGTAACATATTTTTCAATTTTTTTATAAGTTATCCAAACTTCATCGCCACTCTTAACTGATGCTGGAACAATAGCCAGGTTAAAGGTCTTTGGAACACCTCCCTGAAATCCCGTAACGGTAGTGGGCTTTCCACACATTGCAATCCAGCCTCGTTCCATTAGCTTAATTTCTCCTAAATTATTGTTATGTGGCATACTCATTATCATGCCAGCTTTGAGCTTTTTCACAATAGTAGTGTGACGATAATCAAGTTTTGTCCCATCAAAAATAGAAAAACATGAATTGGTTACTGCCTCAATAACACTCCTGAGCATACCCTTGATAGAACTTCCTGGGATAATATATTGATTATTCTCTTGATAAAATTGAAGTTTTGCTGGTGATCCTTTCTCTATTGATTGTGCAATTAGTAAAGGTGTTTCACTGGTAAGTTTACAATTGATGGCACCATTAAGATGTTGAATAGAAGAAAGCCCTGTAACCTCTTTATCTTCCTTAACTGGTACATCAAAAGGCACAAAATTATATGGGTTATTTTTTGAGTCCCAATTAATTTTTTCTCCATAAACCATGAGCTATTCTCCTCTCAAACCAACATATCGATAAATTTCTGAAGAAAAGGGCTCTTTTGTCAAAACACCATTTCTAAACAGTTCATAGCTCTTTACCAGAATTTTCAACCGGTGTGGTGCGGTCTTAAAATCATCCACAGGATATTTCAGAATTTTTGGTATTCTCGGATCGTACCAGCCCTCTACACTCATATCTTTCTTTCCCCAGAGAAATATTTCTCTGAATGGATTCTCCTTTAACGGCTGCAACTTACCGAAAGGAATAAAGTCATAACCACAAGGAACCTCACCATCTGTAATGAGTACCACATGGTATGTACCGTTTCGTTTAACCCATTTCAACTCTGCTTTCTCTCCGAAGAGTCTACCTTTATTCCATTCATCAAGTGTGAATTTGTCCGAAAACTTTTCAAAAACAATCTCATCAATTTTTTCCAGAATGGCATAATCAAATTTATCATCACGAATGTATTCTTTCAGAGAATCTATGCTGGTGAGTGGCCGTATATAGGCAATGCTAGACCTCATTTTCTCTCCTGATTATCATTTCTCATTTACTTACGGAGCTAAATTTTCTATCATTCACCACCTTATTCCATACATCTGCGCATGCCTTAAAGAATTCTAAGTTGTCTTTCACCTTACATTGTTTCCTATATGGTGCCTCAGCATCTATAATAGCCTCTACCAATAATCCTCCAGATAAGGGATCACCCGTGACAAATCCATACAATTTTGAAGATTTATATTCGATTTCTCCCATTCCCATCAACTCGTAACAATCCCTCCCTAAATCCCGATCAAAATAGGTAATCCAAACATCACCGATGCTTCCCTTCACCCTCCCAAATCCCCTGTTTTTACCAAACCCTACGGTAATCAAGCCTGGCTTATCATTGCCGGAGAATACATTAAAGTCCCTCAGCACATAGGCTAGAAGGCCAAGTTGCCATATTTCAAAGTTGCGAATGATAATTTGACTGGTAAAGATGTATTCTTTAAGAAGTTTGTTTTTGAATAAGAGACCACGACTAACACCTCCAGTAAAACGGTCAATTGCATTGCCATATCTTTCGATTACCTTACCTTTTCTTTGCGTTTCACTATCATAGATATGAATTCTGCCCCCTGCCTCTTTGGAGCCAAATAATTTACAGATCACACAAGAGTTTTTATAACCACCTTTACAGGCGGTACCATTGTGAGGTATGCAACAGATCGGTTCCTCTGGGATGAGTGTTCTTGCGATTTTCTCAGCATGAGATCGTATAACTCCTCGTAACGAAGAGCCCGGCAGGTAAAAACGTATTTTTGAATAATCGTCTTTTTCAACAGCAGTTTTTATTTCTGACGGAGTATTCCGGCATACAAAGAATGAATCAGGCATTTTCCCCTTTGATTCAGGCTGCTCATATCGACCTTCCTTTATCAGCAACGGGCTTTTAGAATGAATGGTAAGCGTTAACCGGCATTCATTGACAGCTTTTTTCAGCATTTCTCAACCTTTCATCTTAAAGACACCAGAAAGATACTCTTTTACTCTACCCTTTATCCAGCCTACCGGCAACACTCCCATCTCATCATCTTCAAGGTATTTCTTTAGGGTGAATTTGTGGTCATTATTATCAAAAAATTGAATTGAAACGTCATCATTTAACTGGCATTTTCCAAGGCCTACAGACGCACGTGCACCAATGGTGATGTTACCTATTAACAACTCCTGAAGACCAAGAGACAGAATACCGAAATCGTCTCCCTCAAGATTTTCCGCAATGATTTCAAATTGGAACTGAAATCCCTTCTCTATCACTTCAAAATCAAATAGTGCACCATCGGATGCTGTTTCTGTGTCTCTGTCTATAAAATTGCCAGTTCTTATAATACCTTCAGGCTGTATGGCTTGGCTATTTATGTTTATTAACGGCAAATCAGCAATCCTAACCTTGGAGGCGTAATGGGTTGAACCAAAGACATTACAGGTTTTACAGAGTCTGTTCTTCTCACTCAGCCACTTCACAAGATCCAAATCTTTTTCACCTTTACCAACCTTTTCCTTATACTTTTCCTGGGTATCACGGCTAATGGTTATGCATTTTTCTTGATCATTTGGGCTTAACAAACAGGTATGGTCCCCCAGCGAGGCAACAATCCTCTCTACCGTACTTCTGAATACACCTCGGAGAGATGACCCGGGTATATGAAAATTGCCATTGCTTTTTACGAAGGTTGAGTCTGACCGTACGTCACCTTCCCCGCTCCCAATATGCATGGCCTCAGTTGACATTAAAGTTCCGGTAAAGATATATCGATTATCGAGTTTGGCAAACGTATTCATTGTGAACTCCTCATTTACAATTACGGTTAATCTTCACTTGTCTTTACATTGTTAAAATTAAATAATCTGGCCGTTATCTTTTCATCTGTTTTGTGGCATCTGTGGAGTGTTATAAGTATATAGAAAAGTTTTTTTGCCAGCCTGAATTTCATCTCTTCAAGACCATTCTTTAAATTGTCCTCAGTTATTAAAAAATCTATGCCGTCTTTGATAAGGTTATCATCTGAACCAAGTCGGTTCAAAGCCATCTCTTTAATGAGCTTTTCGTGGTCACTCCACTCAAAGAGCACCTTTGGCAAACTATCCTTAACCTCCACCCAGAGCCGACCCTTTTTTCTTTCAGCCTGTTTGTCAAGCCACTTATTTACTAACTTCACCATATCGGAAAAATCTGATGAGCCCTCTATCACCCAACGCAAATTATGTAACTGGTTTTTATTGAATTTATCGAATGAATAGTCCTGAAAAAACTTCTGCCCGATAGCCACAAGAAAATCTGCACCACGATCTATCTGCAAGAGTATGATTTCCTCTACCGGAATCATTTTATATTATCCTCCCAGTGGAACTCATCGCAAAACCTTACTCGTCCATACCCTTTGTTTCTCCGCTCTCCGAGACCGGTATTTTCAATCGTATTCAAAATAGTTGTCAGCTGTATTATTTTGTTATCGGAAAGGCTCTCCGACATAAAGAGAAAAACAGAACCCTTTTCTATTGAAAGAGAATCTTCCTGTGGCAACTTAAGGGCATAATTCCATTCAGAAATAATTCGTGTAGAAAGAACACCCCTGAGAAGCTTAAACTTTTGTAAGACCTCAATAGCTTCAGATGGACTATTTTGTGTTGAGTCGAGAAGATCATTGATCTCTATCGTTGACTTGTATCTGAGAATTTCATCCAGCACTATTGCGTCAGAAAGGAGGGTGAGAGTAAAAAAGAATTTGCCCGGTACCAAATTTTTCATCTTATTGTTGAGTTCCTTAAAACGGTTAACCAGCAAATGTCCGTTATCTTCCTCTGTCTTTCTCACCCTTATTTCAACTTCTCCCAATCCCCTACTCTTCGAACGTCCAATTCTTATAATGGATTTATCAAAAAGAGGTTTCAGTCTATCAAAAAGTCCCTCGTTCAATTCAGCTATAAAAGTCTGCCCTTCATTTAACACTTCAACTGTATAGAGATTCCCTGATGAGGCTGTTTCAAAGTATTCATTTAAAGCGGTTCGAGCAATAAATCTCTTGAAAATTGTTCCTTTTTCATAGATAGCCTCTGACTCCTTAGCATAATAACCGCGGAATCTATCCATGGGAGCTTTGCAAATTTCACCACATATATCGAATCTATCTCGATCATACTCTCCTGTTAATTCGTATCTTGCAAGTTCTATCAGTGTATCCCGCACACCATGCATATCCCTTTTACTATCAAGGAAGCCTCCTTGGTATTTACAGGAACTGGCAGTAAAGGGGACAACCCTCTTTCCCTCAATATAAGCATTATGAAAACACATCTTATCTGAATTAAAGATGTCGTTAAATTCTCTATTCTCTTCAGGTAAGGCATAAAGCCTTTTTTCCTGATCCCATCTTCCCTGTATTTCAAGATAACGTATAGCTAAGGCCCCCCGGATGGTGTTGCCGGGAACATAATCGACGGTTTCGATTACATTACCTACCCCTTTATTCTTCGAGATACAAACGGGAGACTTTAGATATATTTGCAGCTGATAGCCCATCACATTCCCTCAATAGTAACCGATACTCTTCCGAGTCCTCTTCCTTTTTGACCTCCAATCTGAAGCAGACTCTTGGCTCCCCATCGTAACAGTTTTCTTTCCACATCCTTCAATGCTTCCCGATTAAATATTTTTCCTTCAAAGATCAAATCACGGGGGCAGCTCTCAGATACAAAGAGTTGCTTAGAAGAGGATGTCCTCAGTAATCGGGAGATCCTATTACCGGAACGAAGCTCACTCTGTGGAGAAGCAAAGTGATCTAATTTTTTGATCATCTCGATTTTCTCCCGATCCTCAGACAAAAGAGTTGCGTCTCTGAATATCAGTTTACCTTCGTTATACGCTGAGCCAAAGAGACGACAGATAATACATGCTGTTTCCTGTGAGGACTTGCATACCTTCGGAGAATCCTTACCCTCACATATCTGCCCAAATTCACTCTCCAGTGAGAGGCATATTTTCTTGCAAATGCTTCTCAGCTTACCCTTAAAGGTTGCACCAGGGATAATTACAAAGCCCTTCTGGTCTTTTATGGTAGTTTTATCTACCAAGCTCATAAAAGCAAACCCGCTTCCGATATGGAGATTACTCTTCAGATAAATGGTTGTTTTATATTCATTCATCGTCTTTATATTTTCCATTAATTAATATAATCATACAGTTCGATCAGGTCAAGGAACGGAGTTTCCAGACCGTCATCTCTCTTTAACCATGGAAATAAATCGCACCATGCAAAAAAATCATCCATCATCACCTTACGGCTCGTATCCTTATCCAACCTGCTTAAGAGCAGACAATAATCTAACATTGCCTGATTCTTCCCTCTGAAGAGTGATTTATACATCTGCTTCAATCTGCTTCTCGGGAACTTTCCCTCATTTTTCAATCTGGAAATTTTCTTAATGAGTGATCCGAGACTGTCTGTAGTATAAGGTCTTTGGAAGAGTCTCAATCTATATCCATCTTCTGATTCATATTCAAGATTGTTTTCTCGTATATCAGGAACCGTATCGTGTACCGAATTCTTTATAACCATGAAATCAATGTAGTTTTCAACATTATTTTGATTTTTACTCCCTTTTTTCTTTGCAGATTTTAAAAGCTGCTTTCCATAATCAATCATCTGATGAATGGGATAGTTCGCGTGAGCTATTACCACACCGGCAGACATAGACACTTCTTTCGATTTTACTCGAAAATTATCGCAAAAATCTATTGCAACTGCGATTGCTTTATCTGCAGGAACAATCACCAGGAGGTCATCACCTCCCAGGAGCAATATCTCAAAGGGAAACTGATCACTCATATTAAGATTTATTGCCAACGCTTCAAAGATGGCAGATTTCGTGCTTACCAGAATTCTGTCACTGAATGTGGTATACTCCTCTATATTTGAAATGTTTTGAAGCCGTTGTCCCATGCGGTTGCCGTCCGCGTAAATTAATCCGATATAGCCATCTGAAATCGAAGCAAGAGAATTAATTTCTCCCGGCAATAGTTTTTTTAAATCATTTGAAAGTATTGTGTGCCAGTTATTCCTTTCAATTCTTTCACCTAATGAAGTATTTTCACTCTTTTTGACAAACATTACAAACTCTTCAAAAAATGAGTTTTTCCCCTCATCTGCTATCTCCCTTTTTTTTGAGCAAGCAGCAGATATAAGCTTATTGTCTCCAGTTTCTATGATTTCCGCTGGAAATATGCCACTGCTTTCACACACTTTAAAATAGTGGTCGCTTAGTAACTGAAATGGCTGATATTTAAAGTCTTTATTCTTGCGAAGCTCCTTCTCTCCTCTATACAAGCTCTCCATAAACATAGCTTCGGTAGAATCATCATAGGGGACGATAGCAGTTGTTATGGAAGCTTCTCCCGCAGTACTGGATTTATACATCTCTTCAAGATCGCGACAGAAATCATGAGCATGAGATATATCACCGAAGATAAGTTTTCCCGAACCACCTCCCAGGAAAATCTTTTCGCCTCTGCCCTTCATGAGCTCATACGTTCTTTCCAGATTTAACTCATTGAGAATAGCGCTGGCCCCTCTGATCTCTTTCAATTTATTCGTAGCAAAAACAAAATCGTGAATTCTGTCAGTATCCAATAACACCAGGGTTTTACCAACATTTTTCATTTCTCGACTCCTCTCATACTATCAGTACCATTTAACATTTTTCAAAGTCCACACTTGATTCTCCATCCTTTATTCTTACCAAACTTTTGGTATTTCCACTTCAGCCCTCTCCATGAACTTCCCAATATCATGCAGCAATGCCCCAAACACTATTGTCTGATACTCTTTTTTCTGTTTATCATCCATACTTAAACTCCATATTTATATTGCGTGATCAGTACAGGATTTAGTCATCAATATACTCTTCCTTGAACCAGCTCTTGTTAGAGGTAATTCAGTCTTAAACAGACTTCACATTTTATGACAAAAGCCTTTCACTTATCCTCTTCACCTTTCCGGCATTGCCTTGTAAAAGAACTCCAACTGCTAAACTTATTCAGGTTTTGCCTGATTATCGTTTTCAATCTCTATCAGGATCTTGAGCTTTTTGATGTCGTCTCTATCACGTTCTCTGCCTGTTACCTCTTTCATCTTTATCAGGTCTTCTTTTGAAACTACCGGATAATTCGTATCCTTTACCGTAAAAATTTTTTTTCGAGCATTCTCATATGTAACTGGTGAATCAATGACCAAATCCACCTCTTCAATACCACGATAAAAGTTGAGCGCCTTCATATTTTTGTTTTTTATCCAGTCTTTTCTCGTTTGAGAGTCAGCTAATCCCATAGGGTCAACCGGTATCTTACAGGTAAAACCCGATTCTTTTAACGTTGCAACAGCCCGTGCAATGTTACTGTCTTCAAGCTCCATGATAATGTCCAGATCAGCCGTCATACGAATATGGCCGTGAAGATTGACCGCCACACCTCCAACTATTGCATACCTCACACCCGCATTATTCAGTTTCCCGATAATTTCCTCGTAAAACATCTCTCTCACCACTCCCCATTACTTTCACAAAACGATTGATCTCCTCCAGCCATTGCAGGATCTGTTCCGGTGTCCAGGTAAGATTCTGCCTTAATTTTGCTTCTTCAGATTCCCAGCCACCGAAATCAATGATGTTTCCCTGGCTGTCGTACTTTACAGACAAATCCTTCTTTTTCCTTCCTGACGTTTTATCATGATTAACCATTCTCTGGATATTCTTTTCTTGTATCGTATTTCATGGCAGGAAAGATTGAGTAATAAAGCCTTGAAGGAGAATCCTTATACACAACCTTACCATTATCAAAGGGTATCTCTTCAGATTCTCTTTTTTCTTTTTAAACCAGAACGTTGTTCCTGCACATAGATCATTACTCTTTACTCTCTAAGGTTTAAATATTATACAATCCCTTTTCCATCAGAAGCACTCCGTTAATCATGTACGTAATCAATGTCCCTATAATGAAATTATCCATTTTCTCTACTGGTACGCTAAACGGTCACTTCTCACGGATTCTATATTTCCCAAGCCCGAAACTCGTCCCCTTGCCAACA
The DNA here is from genome assembly GCA_031316155.1 of Candidatus Scalindua sp. Lineage (GTDB taxonomy): Bacteria > Planctomycetota > Brocadiia > Brocadiales > Scalinduaceae > SCAELEC01. The sequence continues at coordinate 236,633 of JALDRB010000003.1, read as the reverse complement.
TGAATATATTCTCCCAATTTGAGAAGTTGTAAAAATGGTTCAAGGTTTCCTTCGTATTGCACATTCCCCAGCACACCTCCCAGTGTCATTTTCTGCTTTTGCCGGGTTGAATACCGCTCCCAGTCAAACCAATGTAACCTGATCGAAGAGGTCTTGATACTCTTTGCCTCTTCGATCATTTCCCTGAAATCACATTCCAGCTCTCTGCCGCAGTGGAAATAGTACAATGATGATATCCTGCGTATGAGATTCCTGAACAATACGTGAAACTCAATAGTGTCTGTTATTTTCCCCTCATACTTCACTCTTAACGGTGTTAAAAATTCCACCTCAATATTATTGTTATTGCCACGCCTGTCCATATGGTTTAATTGAGAGGCATCAAGCAAAGGATAGTTGTTTTTAAGAATTTCGCTGTCACGGGTATAAATGGGTTCTCCTTCTCCATCAATACCCATAGCTTCAACCTTTTCCAAAGTAAATTTACTTCTATTTTTCCCGAGTCCCTGCTTACCCAATTCGGTAAAGGTAAAAATAAAATATGGCAGGTAATCAACCGCCCTGCCGATCAGGATAAGATTGAACCGGATACTGTCACCCTGTTTTATAATTCTGTCGCCGTTCAGAGTGGGCTCTATAACAAAGGGATGAGGTACCGCCCGGTATAACCTTAAGACTTTCGTATCTTCGGGCGGAGCTGTCTCAAAAACATAGCTGTAAACACAGCTCTTATTCAGTAAACACTCTGAGCATTCTCTCTTTGATCTCTGTATACAGACAATTTTCTTGAAAGTATATCCGAATCCTCCCCGCAACACCGCCCCTTTGTATGCCGGTAATGATATGTCCTCTTCTGCCCTGATAGTAAAACAGAACTTTGCAAAGGTAAATAGATAGAGCATAATTATATAATCCCTATTTGTAGAGGCAAACCTTTGGGTTTGCCGATTTCTATGTGCTCACCCGCATTGGAACAATATATCTTTTTCAGGCAAAAACCAACATAACAACCTTGAGATAACCTTGTCAGTTTTTCTCTATTTCAATCTTAGCCCGAACAAGCCTGTCCCCGTAAACCTTATCAGCATATCTCCCAACTTGTGATAACATATCATATTCAAAGATCCGGTTGTCTTTCTTTGTACGGAAATCGATCAACTCTCTGCCATCTTTACCGCAAAGAGAAATAATAGTTTCTGTTCCAAACCATATGGTTTCAGGGTTAATTCCGTATTCTTTACAAAGAAGAGAGAATTTTCCTGTTTCAGAAGTGATGGAGGTCTTGAGAATTTTCTTTTTCCCGGAAACGGCGGTGATAGAAAAGATTACAGAAATTCTTTTTCCGGGTATTTTTATTGAGGTTAGACAGTGGAGAGTTTCGGTAATAACTTGAGGATTTAACCTTGAAACAGCAATCAAAATTTCATTTTTATTTACCCTGTTTTCCCGTTTGCGCATCGTGATTTAACCTCAAAACGCATAAGATGAGTAACTGAAAACTTTTGTGCTTCGTTTCTACGAGCGTGTGTCAGTTACACGACACAAAGGCTGTATGTAAATTCTATTTTATGGCTTTCCATAAAGAGAATCAATGTATTAATGATATTACACTATGCGGCGGAGCCGCTACCAAAGTGACTGAAGTGTAAAATGGCTATAGTGTCCAAAGTTAATAGCTTTAGTCTTCAGCCGATTAGATTATGTTCATACTATATGCGGAATTAAATATCAAGACAAATTTTTTAATTTCAGCCACAAACGCTTTTATAGAAAACAGTCTATTCTGCAGGTCATCATAGGGTATCTCATGATTCAGCTATTACAAAGCAAATGCATCGCTTTTGCAAAGCAATACCCTGTTGTGACGATAACCGGACCTCGCCAATCCGGTAAAACAACATTAGCCAGACCGAACAGGACATGAGGTCGATCTTATTCTGAGTAGCGCTTCTCAACCGACCCCAATCGAGATAAAATCTTCCCAGACCTTTAATCGTGACTTTTCACAAGATATTTTATTTTTTAAGGGGTTATTTGAGAAAGAAACTGAAAAATCGTATGTTGTCTATGGAGGAACGGACGTTCACACCTTCAAAGGAGTCAAATATATTCCCTGGACACAACTGCAAAAAATAGATTCATAGTTGATGCCGGGCGGTAATTCATTTTATCACTATTTCCCAGCAGTGTCCGGTTAGGTTTTTTGATTTCACTGCTTTTCATACCGAACGCTTTTGTCGGGTATTCATAAGCTCGCCTTCATCCTGGATTCCCGCTAAAAACATGCGGGAATGACGGCTTGAGAGGGCGACAAACAAAAATGCAAAAACCTAACCGGACACTGCTGACTATTTCCAATATTTTTCAACTGATTGTTGACAATGGTAACAGATTATTTCGATAGGAATTGATTTCATGTTCTGTAAAAATTTTGCTGAAGTTAAATCGGTTTCAGCTATTTTAAACCACTCTTTTGCAATATCTTCATTATCCATATACTTTCATTCCATCCGACAGGATCTTGAACTCAAGTGTATTCCTGAGACCTGCTCTCTCATTAAATTCTTTTTCTGTGTATACCAGTAGATCGATAGGATTAGAGATTAAATCGATTAATTCCCGTCTCATTTCTCTGATAATATCAATTTTTCTTTTATTATTCAGCTCAGTTATTACACATACATCTATATCACTTTCCTCATCAGGCTTGCCGTAGGCCCGGGAACCGAAGATGATTATTTTCCGGACATTAAACTTTTCATTTAATTTGTCTACGAGTATTCCTATTCGTTTGCTTACCTGAGTTTCCATCTTTACATTTTTCCTTTTTAAGAAAGCTGAAAAATCTGTGGTTTCTTTGAATACTGTTTGGGAAACTTTGAAATTCCAATACAATTAATTACTAAAATATTTTCTGCAAAACAACTTTGTCATTTTTACACTTTCAAGAAGATGTGGAGTTAAGTCCATGACTTTTCTAAATATTTCCTTCACTGAATCCAGGTCATATTCATGCGTAATATCATTTCTTACTATTCTTATTTGAACAAATGTATCTGCGTTATCAATTAATCCATTTTTTTCTGCATTATTAATTCTGTCCCTCACAGTACCTTTTTCTTCAAGTTCGATCTTGTCTATTAACCTGAAAAGCTTCTGGATAAGAATATCACTAAGCCTGGCAAATCTGCTGGTAAAAGCCTCAAAGTTATCAAGTTCATGGAGGCTATATTCTTCCTTAATTCCGATTTTTTGGCAATTGCTGTAAGAATAATCCAGAATAAATGCAGCTTCTTCAACTAACTTAAGTTCTTCTTTTAATAAATCTAGTAGTTTGTAACTCAAAGCAAAATCCCTTCGGAATAAGCAATTTTCGAAAATGGATCATTTATATCCTTTTTAATAATTATATGTATCTTTTGTTCTCCTAATTTTTCGTAAAGATTTTGTCTTGCTGTTATACTGTCATCGTAATCAAATTTTTGCGAAATAATTAACAGATCTATATCGCCTCCTTTAGCCTTATCATCTGTTCTGGAGCCGAAAAGATATATTTTTGCGTCTTTGTCAAGCCGCCTAATGATTTCTTTAATAATCTTGATTTCTCTATTGTTTAAACGCATGGGAAACAATGCCGTATCTTTATATTTAATATAAAAAATATTATTTTTTAAGAACAACGCAAGGATAGGACTACGACAAGTAAAAATCAAGGTTTTTTATTCTATTGTAGCTTTTTCTCAGGTTCAAATTTTTCTCATACTTTTTATCGCAGCTGTAGCATTAAGTATATATTTCTATTCTTAAATTCCGATGAAAAAAAACAAATAATGAGAAGCCTCAGTATTACTGATGATGATGTAGAGGACATCCGTCATTTAACAAAACGATGAACACGTTTTCTTAACATTTCGTTGCTCAGAAGTAGCTTTATCATTCAGTGGCAGGAAGCGAATACATCTTCTCCGGAGTTTGCGGGGCATGCAGAAAAAACCTGCTTCCGTCCCCGCTGACCGGTTGAAGGTCAAGTTCACCTTTATATTCGTATGAGAGCCTGCGTATCCGGTTTGACAATTTTGCCCTGCCAGCCAGTCGGTAACTCACTTTTTCAATACCTCCCGAGATCAGTTCCTGAAGCTGGTTGAGGATACCGGTCAGGTCACTGGTCGCTTCTATTTCAATGACTTCCTCTCCGTATTCCGGGATTATGACCGGTTTGTTGCTCACGCCGTTTGCAAATTCTTTTCCGTTAAGAAAAATAGTGTAGCTCATACCTTTGATGGGAATAGAAATATCGTTGGGATTTTTAATACGCAACATAATACGATACCGCTGCTCAAACACCCCCATACTTACCAGTTCAATATTTGAAAGGCTTATGTACGGTGACTCAGAAATTCTGCCTGTCGCGGCACAGCCGGCACATACTGATACAAAAAAAACAGCTAATAACATTTTTTTTATTTTCACTGTACATGTAACCACGATACTATTTCCTTTCTATTCTTTTTTCAATAAGGGAAAGTTTGAAAACCGCCTGTCTGCCGTATTCGGCACAGATAGACAAGTTTTTATTTAAGCAAATTGTTTCATTGCCAGCTCTTTTAACTGTTTATAGTCTACCTTTCCTGCCGGAAGGAGAGGAATAGTATCAATGGATACATAATGATCAGGTTGGGACAGTTTTGTAACTCCTGCCTCATCGAGTCTCTTTTTAATGGCAAGTTTATCAGGATCTGCTGACGTGACAAAGGCGATAAGCTGTTCTCCCTTGTTTGGATGAGGAATATTAACAATTGCGCATCTTCTCTTATCATTAGTATCACCGTTTTCACCCAGGGCTTCGGATAATTTATCTTCGACCGGAGAGAGAGGAATCATTTCTCCGCCAATTTTAGCAAACCGCTTCAGGCGATCAGTAATGTGGAGAAATCCGTTTACCAGTCTGCCGATATCCCCCGTTATATAGAATCCATCATGAAAGGCTTTTTCGGTTAACTCAGGCGATTTGTAATACCCCTTCATAACATTTGGCCCCTTAATGAGAATCAACCCCTCCTCATTTTGAGGAAGTTCTCTGCAGGTTTCAGTATCGACGATTCTGCATTCAATACCCGATAAGGGTCTCCCGACACTTCCGTGACAAAAATCTTTAGGTGTGTTTGCAGTTATACATGAAGTGCTTTCGGTAACTCCGTAACCTTCAAGAATAGTTATTCCCAGTTTTTCGTAGAAATCCTTTCTCACCGTTTCGTGTAACTTTTCTGCTCCGGCAAATGCCAGACGGACACTGGAAACCTGATCCTTTCTCCATTTTTTCATAAAACCCCGGTACAGCGTACCGGTTCCTATGAGTATTGTTACCCGGTACTTCTGTACAATCTTACCAAGCCGCTCATAATCAGTTGGATTCGGGTGGAAGACTACGCCTATTCCAATGAGAAGTGGCATCCACAGACAAACGGCAAATCCAAAGACATGAAAGAATGGCAATGTCCCGAGGATTTTTTCTTCCGGAACGGGATCAAAGACCGTCTTATAATTTTGAATGCATGTGTAAATATTCCGATTTGTCAGCGGCACTCCCTTTGGGTGAGATTCGGAACCCGATGTGAAGAGAATTATGGCTGTTTTCTCAGGATCCTCATACTCTCTATACTTTTGAAGAAGGGATCGGGTTGAACGAAACCTGCAGAAGAGATACGTAAACATCTTCTGTAACTTTGTTGTCCTCTCTTTCATGTCTTCAATAAAGACCATTCTCGAGTCTTCCGGAATGTCCGCTTTTTGGATAAACGTCCTGGATGTAAAGATGGTGTTAATCTCACAGGTTTCAATCACCCACTCCTGTTCTTTTCTCCCTGCAAGAAAATTGAGGCCAACAGGAACCTTTCCGGCAAAAGTGGTGGCAACAAAAGCCAACGCACCTCCAACAGACGCGGGAAACAAGAGGGCAATATTTGCGCCATTAAAATTACGAATTTGTTTTGAGAGAAGAATGCAGGCGGTAAGTGTGTGGCCGAATGTCAGAGACATCCCTGTAGAGTCTTCCAGGACTATCCTGTTAAAATTCTTTTTTGCTGTAGTAATAAAGTTTTTCAATATCATTAAAACACTTTCATACCTAACCAAGACGAGCCAGAACCAAACATGAGTCAACAAATTACAAATCTCAATTTACAAATCCCAAACAAATTTCAAATTACAATGTTCGAATTATCAAAACAGTGTGTTTAGAATCTTGGATTTGTTCGTTGTGATCTGTTTGTTATTTGGAACCTGTTACTTGGTGCTTGTCAGAAATTATGAAAAACACTATTAATAAATATTTTGGCAAATTCGGTTAAAATATTTTTGTCAAGAAACCTAGTCTCTCCGAGGGAGGGGAGGAAGTCCTGACTTTGTTTTTATCTCTTTCCTGATAACCTTTTTGCTCTCTTTTTTGACGGGCGTAAGCTTTATATCTTCCTGATAACTGACTTCTCTTCCCTTCGCCCTTTCAATAAGCTCTCGTTTCTTTTTTTTGTAATCTCTGTCCGTAATCAGTTCATCATAACGCAGATTGTTAAGTTCATTCAACTTTCTGGCAATATCTATTTTTATCTTCTTCCTCTCTCTATAATCTTTATCCAGCAGATACGTATTATGGGTATCAATACCCAATCTTCCAAGACACTCTTCCGTGACAATATCCATAATCTTTTCAAGCTCTTCTTTCAGAAGATTAATATCTCCGTAAACATTTTCTACAAAATCGACAGTGCCCATATCTATCTCACTTTTCGCTTCGACAACATCTTCCCACAAAACCATTCCATTTGATGCCCTGGTCATCTTGACTCCGATCTTGAGCAGGGAGTATGGGCCTGAAAAAATTCCGGGGTCTTTTATTCCATAGGAGAGTACCTTAATTTCCAGCACTGTGCCAATCCCTAATTCAGCGGCTATTTTCCTATAATCTTCCAGCTCTTTTTCGTCCTTTTCCAGCAACTGCCAGACAACTTTGTTTTTTGTAATACCTTCCTGTGGCACAACATTGAAATTGGAACATAGCTGAAGCTTGGTATTAAGCCTTTCACAAAACGTTTCTCCAATGTTTAAATCAAAGATCATTTCATTAAAGGCCATAGTATCTTCTTCTTTTTCCGACATGAAAACCAACCGAAGCATAATCTGTGGTATGATCGCCGGACCGGTCATGAGTGTAGTGAGAAACTGCTCGTCAGCTCTGAGACTCACGGACATCTCCGGCAGATGAACAGGATATAATATTGCCAGATTATTTATTTTTTTTGTGTTTACTTTTTCGTATGATTTTTGATGGATACCGGTCGTCTCACATCCTATAGCAATGAGTAAGAATGCTGCCAGAACATAAAACCTGAACTCTCTCAGAGTAATCTTTCTACCTCTTAAGCTGGACATATATCCTTACGACTGTTAAATAGTTGAATAAACAAACCCGGTTTTGTTTCTTTGTTGATCAGAGTCATTAATATTGTTAACTAACGTGAGTTTATTGTTCCTGATTTAATTTGTCCAAGTTCCTTTTCTATCTCTTTAAGGTTTATCAGTATGAGTTTAAGAGAATCATCCTTCTCTGTCTTCTTGAAACAAAGAACACACAGTCTGAGAGAATTTTTATAGTACCTTATACTCTCTTCCTTACTGCCATTGTCCAGATACAGTTTACCAATTACGCGGTATGTGGTGGCAATCTGGAGGGCTGTATCTATCGATTCCGGTTGATAATGCAACCCGTTGTAAAAATACGTAATGGCTTCATGGTAACGTTTTACCTTTGTTTGAATGTTACCCTCTTTTTCCACCTTTGCCAACGTTCTCTTTCCTCTGTCAACCCAGTATTCAAATGGTGTCCCCTTCAGATTACTCGGAGCATCTGCGGGCTTTGCAACCTTCTCATTCCAGGACTGATAGACAGGAATACTATAAACTTTAATAACTGCTTCATACTTGACACCTTCCCTCAAGATCGTCAAATAAGCCTCAACCTTCTCTTCATTTTTTATCGTTCGTGACAGGCTTACATAACTTTCAAGGTTTTTTATTTCTTTGCCTTCTACTTCAAGTAGTATATCACCTTTCCTCAAACCCGCATCGAAAACCGGACTCTCTTTTTGTACCTCTACTACCATCAAACCATTATTTCTCTCAGACAAAACAAGGCCTGAAAAGAGGGACTGGGCACAGATGGGTGAAGGTATGGTACCGGCAAACAGAATTACCGCAATAAATAGAAATCGGATTTTCATCATGCCTTTCTGGTCATGTTCAATTATTCAATTTGTCTGTTATATTTTCTCACTGCAATGTCAAAAATAAACAGGATCATTGCTAACGGGATGAGATATCCCGCCAAGTCCTCAATCCTGGTTATCTCTTTTTCCTTTACCTCAAGATCTTCCTTTGTCGGGTTATGTATACCACCCGTAATCTCCGCAATGTTTTCGAGAATAGGAAAATTATTCCCGAGATCAGAATTTTCCTTCGGTTTCCTGATAACTTTTTCCGGAACGATAACCCCTTTAATCTTCAGATCTACGACTTGCTGATCTTTTATTTTTGCTATTTTCAGCGTATACGTGCCGGGAGTTACATCATGTAATTCTGCCGTAAACCTCTGAGGTGCAACCTGTTTCACATTAAGCTCTTTGCCATCATCATTGGCCGCTAAAATGCTGATCCTCATCTTTGTATCATTTTCAAGTTTTGCAGATGATTCTATGTGTAACGTTGTTGAGTCTTCTTTTGTTTTAACCTTAAGATTATAATCAGTTTTTGATATGTCTCTCATGGCCCAGTGCACCAATTGAGACCAGAACTTGTCGAACTTCGACCAGTTTATCCACTTTGATGACCATCTTGCATCCGCATCAGAGGTGTAGATTACTGTTTTGCCAAGCCCATACCTCCAGTTTGCCAGTATGGGATCTACCTTTCCCGTGATATCTGTTGTCAGGGAAATTTCAGCTTTATCTTTTGCTTCTGTTATCGTATACCCTTTCAGTGGCGGCAGCTGATCTTTGTCTATACCCTGTAATATTTGACTTTTCTGGTTTATGATCGGGAAAAAATGTGCTTCATGAAATCTGCCTGTGATATAAATTTCTCTGAATCCTGTATTATCAGTCTCGGGAGTTTGATTATGTCTGTTATCTGGTAAAATCTTCCATTCGTTTTGTCTGCTATGTCCTGTAGCAGTTTTGTATTAACGAGCCATTGCCCGAGTGCTATTGTAGAAACCGTAATATTTGCCTGTTTCAACTTACTGATCAAGGTGCCGTAATGGTAGTAAATAGACCTTGTGTTACCATCAGAAAGTAATATTACATGATTTGCCTTTGCGTTTGTCTGGACAAGTTGATCATACGCAATATCAAGGGCTGGAAATATGTCCGTTCCCCCATCTGCTCTTAGGCTGCTTAATTTTCTGATAAGATCTCTTTTCCCCTCTTCGATTGGTTGAAGTTTCAGCACAACATGGGGAGAGGTATCAAACGCGACAATTCCAAACTGATCGTTTTTTGTTAACTGTTTGACCAACTCTATCGATGCCTTTTTGGCAAAGAGCATCTTCTTTCCCAGCATACTGCCCGACTTATCAATTATCAAAATGATAGACAGCCTAGTCCCCTTCTCCTCTTTTGGCGGTGCACCACCTATTATCTTAACCGGTAACATTTCTTCGATGCCTGTATTTGTGTAGCCGTTTTTGGCAAAAACATTATCTCCGCTCGTCATTACAAATCCACCGCCAAAATCCTTTACATATGTATTGATCAGGCCCATCTGTTGATCATCCAGTGAGGCACTTGATACATTAGAAAAAATCAAACAATCATATACCAGATACTCCTCCAGAGTTCTCGGTATCTGAGCTGGATCTTTCTCATCAACGGCAATTGTTCTATCTTTCAGAGCTTCCGGTATAAACGCTTTCTTATTTCCTGATCCTTTTATAAAGAGTATCCTTGCTTTACCTGTTATATTCACAAATGAGAATTTATTATTATTGGTGACGTCACTGTCAGAATTGCTGTCCGTAACATTTATGTTTGCAATAAATTTGGCAAATCCTTTTCTCTCTTCTTTATAGGGAACTTCAAAAACATTTGTCCCTCTCTTGAACTCGGTTTTCCACTCTTTGAGGAGAATGTCTTCCCGGTGAATTGTCACACTGCCCTTGCTTGCCATTTCATTCTTATTTTCCACGATAACCTGCACATTAAATGTTTCACCTTCTGTAACATCTTTAGGAACATTGAATTTTTTAACGAATATCTCATTCTTTTTGCGGGCAGGAGGTGCAACGGTGAAAATCCTTATATCATTGTCCGCTGCCAATCTTGCAGCCCGCAAAGCATCTCCAAAGTTTTCATTTCCATCAGAAAGGAGAATAACCATTTTTGAAGAGTCTTCAGGCATCATACTGAGCGAGGCTATAATACCGCTTGATATATCGGTTCTGTCTGAAGCAATGGGCAGTTCCGCATTATTTTTACGAACCTTTTTCAGGTTTAAATCCTCTTCGAATGTAGGAGTGATTATTTTAGACTCACTTCCAAAAAATACCAAACCTTTTTTTATTTTTTTGCCCATGTTTCCATTTGTATCTTTTACATAATCCCACATCCACTCTTTGTTCTCCTGTGTTATACTGTCAGACATATCCATGAGAAAAACAGCATTAATTTCCTGTTTAGATTTTTCTTCCCACCCAAATCCGGCCAATACCAGCACAATGAGGAGATAGACAAATGAACGCAGAAGTATTGAAAGAACCGTCCTTATAATCGATACCCGGCGATAACCCAAGATCGACAACGCCCAGAAAAGCGGCAACAAATATAAAAGTTTCAAATATTCTGTATTCGTAAACTGGTATTCCATTATGTGTTTATTTCTCTATCCTGATTATTCAGTTCCCGCTCTGACCTTTTTGTAATAAATCAACCACTCCAGCAGAAGGAGAAAAGGCGTAAAGAAAAGGAGATATTTACCGAATTCACTCTTTCTGTCTTCAACCGATGTTTTGGTTTCACTCGCTTCAAAGTTTAACTCTTTTTTTTCTGCCGGTTCCAATCTGATATCAGACTCTTTATCATCAAAAAGATTTGCAACAAATACCCTTTTGACATTTGCTCCGGTTACTACATATTCCCCTGCATATTCTATTTTATTAAGAAGAACATGCTCACTGGTGTTATTTTCAAAGCTAAATTTGTGTGTTTCACCTTCAGGATCCATCAACTCATACTCCCCCTGCATCGTATAGTTTGCACTATATTGCCGACCGGTTAACATTTTAAGGTTCTCTTCAACTTCATAGGGATTCAGCCATTGAATCACATTAAGAACCATAATCAGTATCTTCAGATTTCTGGATTCAGAAAAGTCAAAGTCACTTAAATCGAAACCGAGTGCTATTACCCTTTTACCTTCGTACCTGCCTGCAAAGGCAATCGTAGAATCCAACGGAGTGCCGGCTACTTTTATAAGGGAATTCGACCACTCAGGCGGCTTCATCTCAATGGCGCTCCTGATGCTGAGATCATCCATGTTCTCCAGGTGCCTCATGGCAGGATGTTTGGTGTCCCAGTCAAGTATCCTGGTATTTTTTATAACTCTCGTGATGGTAAAAAGCGAACGGTGAAATGTGTTGTCTTTGCCGGCATCCCCTGTTTCCGGATATGATGTCCTCAATGGTGGAAAAACATAAAGGCTGTTAATAGCAGGATTACGGTTGGGTACATATTCGTGAAAAATCGCAACGTCGTATTTCTGAGCAATGTCGTGCACGTAATCTGTTGTCTTAATCCTGGTCACTCTTATCCGATGTGTACCGTTTTGAATTTTCTCTAATTCTCTTTCAAGTTTGTTGTCGTTTGAAACCAGTAATATTTTGATAGGTTTTATCTCATGAACAATTGCATAAGCAGTGTTATCAACAGAAAGATAATCGTTTACCTCTAATTCCGCCTTTAAAATACCGGATGCGCTGAGTTTATCAATTCGTAATGTCCTGTCTTCACCGCCTTTTAATTCTATTTCTGATTTCTTTATGATTTCGTTGTTTAAATACACATTTACAATGCCGTCTTTATCACCATCTGAATAGTTTTTGATTGTGACATACGCCTCACGTTCTGTGTAATCCTTAAACATATCCTGGTATACGTCTAATGATGTTATGGCAACATTTGCAGAATTCTCTCCGTATCTGGTAAATTTTATCTTTTCTCCTTCACTCTGGTATGAATTTACTGCTGAAGGTGACCGGTCCGTTAAGACGTATATTTGACCATTATCAACATTTTTCAGGAAAGAGACACCTAACCCTACCCCTTCCTCGAGATTTGTCCCGGTATCCTTTGGTTTCAGATTGCCTATCGCGTTGCTCAGCTTCTGCTTTTCGTTCGTAAATTCAGAAATAATCGTTGAAGATGAGTTTGTGGATATGACCATCATCTTATCCCATTGGCTTAATTTGCTGACCATCTTTAAGGCATCAGATTTTGCCTGATCAAAACGTGATCCACCGGTCTCAGTGGTTTGCATACTTGCAGATGAATCAATGATAAGGATGACATTTTTCCCGGAAATATTAATAATGCTCGATTTCAGGTATGGGCGTGCGAGAAAAAGTACAAGAAGCAGCATGAGAAGCAGTTGTAGCAGAAAAAGAATATCAATCTTAAAAAGTCGGCTTCGTACAACATCTTCTCTTAATACCATCCAGGGCATCATACTCGGCACTTCTACTATATTCTTTTTTTTATTAATAAAATAAAGTAGTACCACAAACCCGAACAGTGATAAATAACTAAAAGCTATCAGATTGATAAATCCCATATAAATTTGCTCTCTTTTCCCAGCCCAACGAGGGTTCCCGCCTTAACGTATGCCATGCAGTACGGGCGTGGCTGGCGGATCACTAATTATAATGTATAGTAATTTCAATATTTCCTTATTTTTTGCGCTGAAGGCGCAAGTTCAAAAAACCGTAAATACTGCCATGGACGGCAGTTTTAGGGATTTTGGAAAAGTTAGCCAGGATGGCATAACTTGTTATATTTGCTACGCAAATAATCAACGAATAATAGAATATCTTTCATATCATAAGTGTTTTAAGTAAGATGCCATCTCCATGTTTTCAGCCCTTTCTCTCTGTCCATAAACTTTGAGTCAACATTAAGAACCTGTTTATAAAGAAAGACACTGGTTTTATGGGCATGGGTCTGGGTGCTTGAGACAACATATCTATCTGCCGGAAATGAAATGAATTGAAAAAGTCTTTCCGTTATCCATGTCTTCTGGACGACGTTTTTAATGAAACAAGATATACTCATCTCGTAATGGTTTTCGGACCTGCCTGTGCGTCGCACGCAGACAGGTAAAATCCGAGATAAAGCGGAGCGAGTAAAGCCCTCGGTACCTTTTGTCCAGGGATAGCTGCAACCAGGATTAGGTTTCCAGCCTGCCTGTGCGATGCACGCAGACAGGTAAAACCGAAAACCAAATCGGTTTTAGTATAAAACACCTTATAAAGGTCAACATAGCTTATTCTGTATGAGAAGAGTAACATTTTTACCGAAATACATTCCGGACTTGTTCCAGCAGTTTATCAGGAAAACCCACTTTCAGTTTCACTATTTCCAATTACATTATTATATATATTATATTTGACATAATAACTCATTTTATCATATAGTTACAATACAAATTTAAGTTACTATCTAGAATAAAAAAGTCGCGTATAGGCAGTACAATCTTTGACTAATTAAGGTTTCAGGAATTAAAGGCGGAGCAGGCGATTCTCAGTCAGAAAAATATTTAGGCTATAATCTTACGGCTTACTTTTAATCTGGAGGAAAATATCATGGGCATTATGAAAGAATTTAAGGAATTTGCAGTAAAAGGAAATGTAGTTGATATGGCTGTTGGCATCATTATTGGTGCTGCATTTGGAAAAATCGTCTCATCCTTTGTAGGTGATGTAATTATGCCTCCAATCGGAGTACTTTTGGGTGGAGTCGATTTTTCCAGTTTGGCTTTCACGGTTAAAGAAGCTGTGGGGGAAATACCTGCTGTCGTAATCGGTTATGGGAAGTTCATTCAGACCGTTATCGACTTCACAATCATCGCATTCGCAATTTTTATCGCTATTAAAGCAATCAATTCACTTAAACGAAAAGAAGAAGCACCGAAGGCTCCACCAGAACCATCGGCTGAAGAAGCATTGCTTATACAAATACGTGATTTGCTGAAAGAGAGGAAGTAAACCGTATTCAGAATAACATCCTATAACAACTGCATGAACTCAGACTGGTACTTCTGCTCCGCTTGATTGCACTCCAGTTATGCGGAGCGTTTCTCTTGAACGACCAATACGTTACAAGTATCACTTGCTGATGTAGAACTTTTAAATAGTATCACAATTTTGAACCAAGTAGAAATGAATAGTTTGACTTTTGTAAAAAATAGAATGGATAAGAATTTTTGGGTAACAGAAGTGAAAAACAATAAATTAGCAACCCGCCAGAATGGAGACTGTGTCATAATTACAAATTCCAGCCTCAAGTGTTCCACATCTTGTCGTTACATATTTATATGGTACATTATATAATATAAGCTTATCGCCTAAACTAGATTGCGACACAGCCTCATGCTCGTCGGGTTGGCAAAAGGAGCTAATTTATCTGACAAACCCTATCCTCGGTAATTCCCGTAAAATAAAATCTTCAAATTTTATGTGTGTCTTGGCTAAAGAGTAGATGATTTTATTTACCCTGCAGAAACGCTGCAGTTGTCTATTATGCTCTTCCAGTGAGTTTTTATATTTTCTACGATTTGCCTCAGTAAAGACAATGTTTCTCTTTTCACTTGTTTCCACATCTATGATATTGCCTCTCTTAATCTTGGTAAATGGATCCAGTTCAGTCGTGCCCAGGATCTGTATTACTTTAATATCAAAATTCTTATAACGGAGAAAATTGAGTCCTTTCCGGTAAACTTCAGGTTCCAGCATGAAATCTGATATAATAACAACTGTGCCTCTTGTACCCTTTACGTCGAATGTATATTTTACAATGGAATTGAAAAAGTCCAGTTTTCCTTCCGGAACAATGTTATCTAAAAAATCCGATATCTTGAAGATATTATCTTTCTTCTGGAAGAAAGGAGTTCGGGTATTCAGGATAGCGTCTTTGTCCGCCAGTTTAGCTACCCTGACACTATTTTTACTTGATAACGCTATATAGCTTAACGCAATTGCGAGGTTCTTTGCATAATCAAATTTTTTATCTTCTTTCGGGAACAACATAGACCTGCTTGAATCCATCAGGATATGGACTGTAAGCTCGACTTCTTCTTTAAATGTTTTCACCAGTAATTTATCCAGTCGTCCGTAAATATTCCAATCGATATATCGATAATCGTCTCCCGGTACATATTCCTGATAATCCGCAAATTCGATACTGGTACCTCTCTTGTTCACCATTTCATAATCACCCTTTCTGGTTCCAAGATACGTTTTTTTGCACCCAATACAGAGCGATTCGAGTTTTCGGAGAAATGTGGCATCAAAAATGTCTGCAAGCATGGAAATTAGTTTCTTTTCATTATGAATTTACTATAAATAAGAATTTAATACTATGTACCATGGTGTTCTGTAATCTGATGCAAATTTTGACTGGTTTTATCTCTTATTTCTTACTTTTTCCAGAATATTCTCTATAATATCTTTTGATTTAATATTATCCGCATCAGCTTCAAAGTTTAAGAGTAACCGATGATTCAGCGAAGCAACTGCAACCTTGTCAACGTCATCATAGCTTATATTAGCTCTATTGTCTAAAAGGGCCTTAACCTTCGCCGCTAAAACGACGGACTGAGCACCACGGGGACTTGATCCATAGGTTACATACCGCTTTATAAAGTCTGTAACAGTATCGCCCCCGGGGTTTGAAACACTCATCTCTTGATTTTCCGGATGTGTCATTTTTATTATGTTTACGACATAATCCTCGACATTCGAGGAAACTAAGATGTTTCTCACTAATTTTTTCATTTCTGCAACTCTTTTTGCTGCATTTTTAGAATCAAAAACCTGTTTTATAACATATTTTTCGTTAACGGTTGTCAACCTGAGTATCTCCTTCAGTTCACTAAAACTTGGGAAAGAGAGGTTAACTTTAAAAAAGAATCTGTCCAGCTGTGCTTCCGGTAAGGTGTAAGTACCTTCCATCTCTATAGGATTTTGGGTTGCTAAAACAAAAAAAGGGTTCGTTAATTTATGGGTCTTTCCTGAAACGGTTACCTGGCGTTCTTCCATAGCCTCTAACATGGCAGATTGTGTCTTCGGTGTTGCACGATTGATTTCATCTGCAAGAACAACGTTAGCAAATATGGGTCCTGCTGAAAACTCAAATTCTTTTATTCCACCGCTCCTTTCCACGACTATCTGGGTACCGACTATATCGGCAGGCATCAGGTCCGGTGTAAATTGTATCCTGTTAAAATCGAAACCAAGTGCTTTACTCAATGACTTTACCAGAAGTGTCTTACCCAAACCGGGAACACCTTCCAGAAGAACATGTCCATTGGCAAAAAAAGCTGTCAGGACATGCTCAATAATGTCTTTATTTCCCACTATCACTCTGCCAATCTCTTCGCACAGGTCGTAAAAATCTCTTTTGAAACTCGTTACCTCTTTTTGAATGTCAACAACTTCTTCATTGCTCTGCATATTTAGACTATTGTCCTCCTGCTGAAAAGCATCTCCATAATAAGAAATTTACCAAACGAGATAAATTATGTATTCGAACGAATATCCTGTTAAGATCAGTTACTTATTAGTATGAATCTTCTTGATGATTTCCTCGTACTCAAGTGGTATTGAAGTATTTTTTATTGCATCGTCTTCAGCTTGCTGAATACTGAGCTCTGCAGTATCATCATAACCAGCAGTGGGTAACCTTCTTTTCGTAGTAGACTCTCCCTTTTCGGAAGATATGGTTTCCCTCATATCTCCGGTTTCATCTTTGGTGCCCTTAATATTAAATCCAAATTCTTCAGCATTTTCCAGAGTTTCTATCTTTTCCGGTTCAGAAGAGTATAGCTCACCGCCAGGTTGACTTCCTCCCGGCCCACCAATTTCGTCAATTGCACCGCGTAACTCTTTTGCCCTTTTTTGTTCCCCTGTTTCGTTCTTTCCCAGTTCTTTTTCGCTCAAACCCTCCAGGTCACTTTCTTTGCCAGCATCCATCCCTTCAGATGCTCTCCCGCCGGAAGAATCTAACCCCATTTGTTTTTCTATATCTGATATTTGAGTGGACAGATTTTCCATTTGATTCGCTATTGCGCTCTGTAAATCAGAAATATCCATGCCTGTTAGCTGACCTGCTTCTGTACCTGCTTGTTGGCCTAACTCTGTACCTGCCTGTTTGCCTGCTTCTGAACCAGCTTGCTGCCCAGCATCTTTACCCACTTGCTGCCCTGATTCCGTGCCAGCCTGCTTACCCGGTTCCGCTCCTGCTTGTTGGCCTGGTTCCGCTCCAGATTGCTTACCCGGTTCTGTACCTGCTTGTCTCCCCGCTTCCGCTCCAGCCTGTTGACCTGCCTCCATACCAGACTGTTTACCCGGTTCACTGCCTGCCTGTTGTCCTGCCTCCATACCAGACTGTTTACCCGCCTCTGTACCGGTTTGCTGCCCTGCTTCAGTACCTGTTTGCTGGCCTAACTCTGTACCAGCCTGTTTGCCTGCTTCTGACCCAGCTTGCTGCCCAGCATCTTTACCCACTTGCTTTCCCGCCTCTGATCCTGCTTGTTGCCCTGCTTCCGCACCGGCCTGCTGTCCTGCTTCTGTTCCTGCTTGCTGGCCTAACTCTTTACCAGCCTGTTTACCTGCTTCGGCCCCAACCTGCTGCCTTGATTCCACACCGGCCTGCTGTCCAGGTTCCTCTCCAGCCTGTTGCCCTGGTTCTTTACCTGCCTTTTGTCCCGATTCTGTACCCGATTGCTTTCCCGCTTCTGATCCTGCTTGTTGCCCTGCTTCCGCACCGGCCTGCTGTCCTGCTTCTGTTCCTGCTTGCTGGCCTAACTCTTTACCAGCCTGTTTACCTGCTTCGGCCCCAACCTGCTGCCTTGATTCCACACCGGCCTGCTGTCCAGGTTCCTCTCCTGCTTGTTGGCCTTGTTCTTTACCTGCCTTTTGTCCCGATTCTGTACCCGATTGCTTTCCCGCTTCTGATCCTGCTTGTTGCCCTGCTTCCGCACCGGCCTGCTGTCCTGCTTCTGTTCCTGCTTGCTGGCCTAACTCTTTACCAGCCTGTTTACCTGCTTCGGCCCCAACCTGCTGCCTTGATTCCACACCGGCCTGCTGTCCAGGTTCCTCTCCTGCTTGTTGGCCTTGTTCTTTACCTGCCTTTTGTCCCACTTCTGTACCGGCTTGCTGCCCTGCCTCAGAACCTGCTTGTTGGCCTGGTTCCGCTCCTGATTGCTTTCCCGGTTCTGTACCTGCTTGTCTCCCCGCTTCCGCTCCAGCCTGTTGACCTGCCTCCATACCAGACTGTTTACCCGGTTCACTGCCTGCCTGTTGCCCTGCATCTTTACCTGGTTGTTGTCCCGCTTCTGCCCCAGCTTTCTGTCCTGCCTCTGTACCTGCTTGCTGGCCTAACTCTGTACCAGCCTGTTTGCCTGCTTCTGACCCAGCTTGCTGCCCAGCATCTTTACCAACTTGCTGCCCTGATTCCGTGCCAGCCTGCTTACCCGGTTCCGCTCCAGATTGCTTTCCCGTCTCTGTACCTGCTTGTCTCCCCGCTTCTGCACCGGCCTGTTGACCTGCCTCTGACCCTGCCTGCTTACCCGGTTCTGACCCGGCTTGCTGCCCTGGTTCCGCTCCAGATTGCTTTCCCGCCTCTGTACCTGCTTGTCTCCCTGGTTCTGATCCTGCCTGTTGTCCTGCCTCCATACCAGACTGTTTACCCGCCTCTGTACCGGTTTGCTGCCCTGCACCTGCACCGGTCTGCTTTCCTGGTTCCGCTCCTGCTTTCTGCCCTGCTTCAGTACCTGTTTGCTGTCCTGCCCCTGTGCCAGATTGCGCCATCGCATTTTTGCTTTCTTGGCCTGTATCTTGTTGATCAGTTTTTGAACTGCCCGGATCCTCTGGTATTTGAGAAGGTGAAGAACCTGCTTCCTGCTTATCCTCTTGTTTTTTCGAAACTTCACCGGCATTTTCTTCGTTGGAACCCTGTTGCTGTTGTGATTGAGAAGTTTGTTCCTCATCCGAACCAGAAGGTACAGATGACGACAAATCAGAGGGAGAAGTCTGGCTGCCTGATTCTTTTTTTGATGATTCACTTTGGGGAGATCCGGAAGTGTCTTTTGAAACCGATGTTTGTGTTTCAGCGTTCTGCCCGGACTTATCCTGTTCGGAACTGTTTTGATCCTTGTTCGTACCCTCTAAAGGAAGGTCAATTGGAGGAACGCTATTTTTGTCTTTGTTTGACATAAAAAGTTTTGCAAGCATTTGAAGTAATTTCGATTTGGGTTTCTGGGGTTTCTGCTCTTTCTTTTGGTTTTCTAATGATTTTTCTTCGGGAGTTTCTTTATCTTGAGCAGAAGCATCTGATGTCTTTGTCTGTTCTTGCTCTTTTCTTTCATTTTCAGACAATTCTTGTTCTGGAGTCCCTTTATCTGAGGGCGAAACATCAACACTCTTTTTCTCCTCATTCTCTTTTCGCTCTTCTTGTTTCTCATCTTTTTCTGCTACCTGTTTTGGCTCCATCTTTTCTTCTTTTTGCGTTTCCGGATCGGATAACTCGGAATCTTCACTCTTGCTGTCTCCTGATGGTTTCGTTTTTTTCTCAATTTCATTTAAAGAAGCACCAATTTTACTCAATAATTCCGAGACTTCATCTTCTAATGTTTTTGCCTCCTTTTGTTGTTCTGCTTTTTTCGATAGTGAATCCTCTTTCACGGTATCTTTCTCTGCCTGCTTCTCAGTTTTATTGGATTCATCTTTCTCCTGCTGAGGTTTTCCGGTTTTCATCTCTGCAAGTTGATTCTTCTCTTGTTCAGACTGAGATTCTTCTGAATGGTCACTCTGCTTTGGTTTTACCTCTTTCTCAGCAGGCTTCCCCTCTGCTTCACCACTTTCCTTTTGAGCAGATTCACTGCCCGGTAACATACCAACTGAATCTTTTAAATCTTTAACAATTTGCTCCGTTTTTTCAGGATAGACGTAAGGAAGAAGCAGGAGAATTAACAGTAATATCGAAACGGGAATAAAAAATTTTGCTGCCCGGGGAAATTTGTGGGGAATGGCCGTCTTTATGCCCTTATCATCGAGCTTATTTGTAATATCGGATACAAGTAAATCTAAAAATTTGTTCTCCTCGTTCTGCCCTGCATACTCCAATCCGGTAACGAGCCTCTCCTTGAAATTCATTTTTTTGTCTAACAGGCTCGCGGCTTCCGCTTTCCCTACCCATTTGTACAAAATGAGCCCAAGGGTAATGAAAAAATAAATCGAAAAGGCAGAGATCAGAACAATATTAACATAATAGGGTATCTCAATAAACTTACGGACGAGAAGTGTTATCAAAACTATGGCCAAGCCAATTGTAAAGACGGTAAAAAACGACTTTTCACATCTGAAGAGGTTGTATCTGAAACGAGCTTTCTCTACTCTCTCTTCAATTTGATTCATGGAAGAGTTCGGTTCTCTACTTGAATTTTTATTGTCATCGATTACCATTTTCTTTTCCTTATACTCAGGTTTTTTTCTATTTTTCCATAAAACGAGACACTTTACCAGTTAAAAAAAGTAACAGAGGCGAAGGTATTCCGGGAATGTTTTTGAACACATAACAGGTAAGTTATAAGACAAATTTCTTGTCACCAGCAGTGATCTTTGAATGAATCGTTTCGAATAATTGGCAAGGCGGTAGTATGATTTAGTGATTATCAATCGGTCAAAATATAACAAACTATTTCGATCGATTTTTTTTGATCATCAGGTATGTACTGTTGCTTGTCTGTATAAATATCAATCAAGCTTGAGCAGAGTTACCTGGCAGTTCCAATATGTATACTAAAACCGATTTGGTTTTAGATTTTTCTAAAAACCAAATCTTGGTGAAGGTATCCCCGGACATAAAGCGCCGAGGACTTTACTCGCTCCGTTTTTTCTCGGATTTTATCCGAAAACCATTATAAGATGAGTATATTCGATATCGCCGGAAGTTACTTAAATCGGGCATGGTTTTTTTGATATAAAAGGCTTTTCGTTGTGTCGCTAACGATAGCATAGTCGGCTTCAGAATGCATAGGAGCTTTGTTATTCGTAGTGCGCAGGTATCCATGTCTTTTCTTCATATTCATCCCAATTGCCTGAAGGCACAACTCTTTCTTCATAATGTCCCTCGACCCTTTTGTCTCCTTCAATACGTTCGTCGACCCACACTCTCTCTTTCTTTGAGGTGTCTACCCATTTTCTTTTCTTCACATATTCATAGTGTCCTTCAATATAATTTTTCCCTTCACCGGAGCTGGATCTTCTTTCAAGCTCTAGTTGCCTCTCCAAATCTGCTTTTTCCCTCTCTTCCCTCTTTTTGTCCATATTGTCTCCCACCATCGCTCCACCCAGAGCACCTGCCCCTGCACCGATTGCAGCACCCATGGCAGGATCACCTACAATAGCACCAATACCGGCTCCAAGTGCTGCTCCTATACCGGTACCGACCCCGGCACTTTTTTGTGTAGTTGTCAAGCAGCCTGTAGTAAGAACCGATACAGCCACTATCCCAATAATAGAAAGAGTTATTTTGCTTTTCATGTATTTCCTCCAATAAAGGTAAAAGCACACAAATATGGGAATAGCTTAAGAAAATATCCTATCTGAAATAGCTGGGAACTTAACACTTTATATAGTTATCCTGAGATTATAATATTACTTAAGCACGTTATCGTTATGCTTTTTTCCTGAGAAGCGGACACACAATGCATGTTTTTTGTTTTGCTTCCCAAATCAGAAAAAGCTCTTAATCCACTGGTGTCATAAACATTTTTTCCGTCCCTTTAGTTCCATCGCAATGCTATCAAACGGCTGATTTGTTGTCAATATTATTTGTAACAGCCATTATAGCTTATAGTTATCATACAGGTATCGTCAAATACCTGAGAGAAGAATTCTGGCCGTAATGTATGTTAAATGGGAAAAATTCATTTTCTCACAATCATATCTCAACTGTCAATCCATCATATGCTAACTTAATGCCCTCTGGTAACAAACTATTTGTCTTTTCATGATCCACCTCGTGTGCTATGTGTGTAAACAGTGCCTGTTTGGGTTTTAGCCTCGCTACAATATCTATGGCCTGTTCGATGCTGAAGTGTTTTTCGTGTGGACGCATCCTCAATGCATCAAGGATCAGGAGGTCGAGCCCCCTTAACTTGTCCATAGAATCGGATGGTATGTGGCTGACATCGGTTACATATGCAAAATTGTCAAGCCTGTATGCAATCACCTGTTCCTGCCCATGCATAACTTCTATGGGGATTATTTTCTGACCGGAAATGTTCAGGATCCCGTTTATGGGTTTCAGGGTAAATTCCGGCTTACTGCTTTCAGAAAGAGTTTTTTCGAATACATATGAAAACATTTTATGTATATGATTCATTGTTTCCTGAGATCCATATACGGGAATATTCGTTTTGTACCTTAAGTTGAAATGCCTTAAATCATCCAACCCCAATACATGGTCAGCATGAGGGTGGGTTAACAATACGGCATCCACTTTCTTTACGGCATTATTCAGGCACTGAATCCGCAGTTCCGGTGCGGCATCTATTAGGATATTACATTCTCTCCCGGAGACCAGAATTGAAGAACGCATCCGAGAGTTTTTTGGATTGTCAGACGTGCAGACACTGCATTCACAACCTATCATAGGCACACCATATGAAGTTCCGGTACCAAGAAAAACAATTTTCATACCTTTATATTCCTCCATCTCCCCATTTTAAAGACGACGTATACGGCTATTGAACGAATGACCCAATCAAGCGCCACACCGAACCATATTCCTGCCAGACCCCATTTTAGCACGATTCCAAAAATATAGGCAACCGGTAAATGAAAACATAATGTACCCGCTATCGTAATGACCATCAGGCTCAGGGTGTCGCCTGCGCCGCGCAAACCTCCGGCGTAAACCATGTATATGGCCAATGCAGGCTGTTCTATGGCAGCGATCATTACACAGAGTGTACTGAGAGCAAGAACCTCCTCTTCCGGATGGAACAGCTTTGACAGGTATTCCGGAAGGGTTAAAAATAGAATGGAAAAAAAACCCATGACCATAAGGGCAATCAGGCAATTCCTCTTCATACTCAATCTTGCAAGATCAATTTTCTTTGCGCCAAGACTTTGTCCTACGAGTGTACCTGTTGCCACAGCAAAAGCATAACTCGGCATAAATGATACGGCCTCTATTCTGAGGGCAATCTGGTGAGCGGCAAGAGAGACAGTTCCCAGGATAGCGACTATCTTGATAAAAAAAAGATAACCAATCTGAGTTAACAAGGCGTCTAACATGGCGGGCAGGGAAATCCGTAGTATTCTTTGTATCCTGGCTCTCCGGATGCTTATGATGTATTTCAGTTTTACCGTCAAAGTGCTTTTACTGCATAAGAGTTTATAGAATATAAATCCACCTCCGGTTACATAGGCAATTGATGTACCCCATGCAGCTCCGGACACCTCCATCCGTGGAAAAAATCCTATGCCAAAAACCAGAAGCCAGCTAAACAAAATATTCACACAATTCATGACAAGAGTAACCAACATTGGTGTTCGGGTATCACCTGCCCCTCTGAATATTGCGCTTCCCGTTAAGATTATTAAACGCAAAATAAAGAAACTCGAAATAATCTTCAGATAAGGTGAGCCTAACATCACAACATCAGATTCAGCGGACATTGCCATCAAAAAATTATCTGCAAAGGTGAAGACAAAGGGACTTATAATCACTCCCAGTATCAGTGACAAAAATATTGACTGCCCGGCAACTTTTTGAGCCTCTCCCGTCTCTTTTGCACCAATATTCCTTGCCACAAGTGTGGTTGTCCCGACATTCAGGGCAGAGAAAATCATTGAAATAATAAAGTTTAAGGCACCTGCTAATCCGACTGCAGCAACAGGAGCTGTTCCCAGTCGGCCAACCAAGAATATGTCCACGATGAAAACTGCCATGTGTAAGACGTTTTCCAGGGCAACAGGAAGAGCCAGCTTAATGATGTTTTTATTTAAATTTCTTTCTGTTAATTCCATTTTTCCCCGGTTATGTCCCGGTTAGAAATCTGCACCCACGTCTTTTGTCATAGCCGAACTCCTTTGTCAGAAAACCAGATGTTCATTCTTCCTGGATTTCCGCTAACGTTTGTTCCCGCATGTGTAAAGCGGGAATCATGCAGGTATGACACCTTTGGGGCAATAAAAAAAGATGAAAAAATCTAAACGGACAGTGATGATTTTTCCCACACATTCCAATGATGATATTATAGTTGACAACGAATCGTACAACCGATAAAATCCAACAGTTACAGCGAATTATGAGATGATAAAAGAATACCTATTTTTATGCAAAATAATTCTGTAAGCACCCCCCGCCCGGTTCACCTTTTCATGACTCCACTCCCTGATGACAAACGATTATAGAACTGACATTTATAGAAATATCGAAAAAATAAGGGCACTATTCTACGATGTATACGGGTATTGATATTATTGAAGTAAAAAGGATAGAAAAAATTTTCCTCTCACATAAGGGTTTTGTCAGGCGGGTTTTTACGGAAGATGAGGTAAAATATTGCCAATCAAAGAAGAACTGTTTCCAACATTATGCTGCCCGTTTTGCATCGAAAGAAGCTGTTCTCAAGGCATTTGGAACCGGCTTGAGAGAAAGGATGAAGTGGACTGACGTAGAAACACTGAACGAAGAATCGGGAAAACCCTATGTAAATCTCTATGGCAGGGTAAAAGAGATGGCAATTGAAAAGAATATCTGTGAGATTTCAATCTCTTTATCACATTGTAAAGAATACGCAGTCGCACATGCATTGCTGGTAACACGTGCAGACAGTTAAACTGAAATACCAGATGAAAGAACCAGCAAGTTAGACCATCCTGGCTAACTTTTCCAAAAGCTAAAACTGCCTTCCATGGCAGTTTTAGGGATTTTGAACTTGCGCCTTCAGCCCAAAAAAAGAGGAAATACTGAAATTCATGAATGTATCAAAAGATAAATAAAACATGGACTTGATAATAAAAGAAAATAGTGTAAAATACCGTTGATTTAGTGCATCCTGCATTACTCTTTCAAAATTGCAACAAACGACATCCATGTTGTTGCTTAACGCCATTTTGGGTATGTGCTAGCACACATAAACAGTGTAATACATTGATTAATTAATATTTAAAATGGAAATTCCCATACAAATTGATTAGTATTCAGATATTCATTAAAATAACACGAGAAGGGTTGAAAACCTAGCAGAGCCTGAACCAAAAACAAGACTTAAATAATGAATCTATATTTTGTAAATCATTTTGCGCAGCAAAATAAGATTAAATTAGCGAGTGAAAGGAGCTAATTTAAAAAATGAAAAAATTAATACTGATAAATCCTCATCCCATTGGTAATGTCGGCGAGGAGAATGTTTCCGTATTAAACCAGATGCCCGTTAACCTGGGATATCTGAAGAGGCTGACACCCGATCACTGGGAAGTTGACATTATCGACGAGACACAGGAGCTGGCAGTTGATGAAAAAGGTGAAAATTTGTGTTTTGAAAAACCTGATCTCGTAGGAATCACGTCTGTGAGCTATCAGGCTAACAGGGCATATCAGATAGCTACCGCATGCAAAAAAAGAGGGATCCCCGTTATCATGGGTGGTGTACATGCAACAAGTTATCCCGAAGAAGCGGCCAAATATGTTGATTCTGTAATAATTAGAGAAGCTGTTACGGTCTGGAAACAGATAATTTCAGATTTTGAGAACAACAATCTCAAGAAAATGTATGATGGCGGTCTTACACCTATGGAGATGTATAAAGACCTTTTTTCTGATAGAGAGTTTTTAAAGAATAAGTACCGGTATCGCTACTCCGGTATCATAACGACTGCAGGATGTCCCTTTAGTTGTGAATTCTGTTCGGTTCCTCAGTTTCAGGGAAGAAAGTACAGAGAGAGGCCGATCGACGACGTATTAAATGAACTGGAGAAAATAAAAGGGGAGTACAGGGGGCTTATCCTCACTGATGAAAATTTCTACGGGCATAGCAAGAAGTCAAACGAAAGGGTTCGAAACCTCTTTAAAAAGATGGTGGAAAGAGGCATATACCAGAATTGGTTCGGGTTTACTTCATTAAATATTTATCAGGATGACGAGACATTAGAGTACATGGTAAAGAGTGGTTGTGTCGGAGTCCTCATCGGCATAGAGTCAATCAATGAAGAGACATTAAAGACAATGAATAAGGGCGTCAACCTGCGTATAACCGTAGAAAAATATAAAGAGGCGGTTAAGAATATCAGAAAACATGGCCTTGCTGTGTGGGGCACCATGGTTTTTGGAAATGACAGTGATACCCCGGAAAGTTTTAAAGAAGTTGTAGATTTCATATTAGATGCGAAAATTGATATTATGACTTGTGGTATTTTATGCCCCTTTATTAACACCCCCTTATATCATAGACTTAACGGAGTAAATAGACTCTTTAGAACAAATTTCCCCGAAGATTGGATCTATTATACTTCACACCATCTAACCTATGTATTGTCTGGTCTCTCGCTTCAGGAGTTTATTGACGGTCTGGAGTATGTCTATGAGAACATTTACTCTACTGATGTTATCAGGGAAAAATTCAGAAAAGCAAAAACAGAGTTAAACAATCTAAACGCGGCAATGTTTGCCTTCAGGGTCAATCTTGACTGGCAGTATGTCTTTCACCATTTATTAGAAAACTTGAAAAAATTACAGGCTTCTGGTGTTTACGAGGAGGCACGTGAACACTATGAGAAAATAAAGAATCGTAAAAATATTGACCTGGCAAGTGTTAAGTCATAAATAAATGCTGTTTTTTTCTCTACCTCTTATCTGTCCCGATACAGGGTTTCTCGAACAGTTGTAACTAAGTCCGCAGAATTTTTTCTCGGAATCAGGTTAGGTCGATAATGTTAATCTTTTGCAGGGATGCCTGAGTTTTGAGAAGCAAATCATATCTGTTTTTGAATTACAGAAGGAATTAACATGTCAAGAGTTGTTATTACAGGTTTGGGTCTGGTGATCGCTAATGGTATAGGAGTTAAAGATGCATGGAACGCTCTTGTTCATGGTAAAGATGGCGCCGGAGACGTTACCTCATTTGACACTTCACAATATAAAATCCACCGTGCATGTGAAGTGAAGAATTTCAAAATAGATACCGTCTTTAAAAACGAGACTACCGCTAACACGATACACAAATATACCTATTCAGCGGCAAAAGAAGCTTTAGAAGACAGCGGTTTGCATGATAGAACAAAATACAATTGTGAGAGATTTGGAATTGCTATCGGAACTCTTGCCGGTGAACTACCCCCATTTGAATTCCTGTTACGGAATTCCCCTGAAGAGAAAGCCAATGGTTTTGACATGAACGTCGCTCTCACATACCCGCCATCATCCATAACGACCCTGCTCTCTGAGGATTTTGGTTTTGAAGGCCCAAACATGGTTTCGTTAAATGCATGCTCTTCCGGCAACCATGCCATAGCATGGGCATATGATCTCCTGATGGGCGGTATGGTTGATGTGATGCTTGTAGGCGGAGGCGAACTGATACCGCAAACCGAATTTACTCATTTTCACAATTTAAAGGCCCTGGCTCCGGTAAAGTGCCAGCCATTTGACAGAGACAGGAAAGGACTCATTATCGGGGAAGGTGCCGGAATAATGGTGATGGAAACCCTTGATTTTGCAAAAAAAAGAGGTGCGGACATTTATGCAGAATTGATGAGTAATGGAATGAGTTGTGACGGCCATCATATGACAGCCCCTCATCCCGAAGGTGCAGGGGCAATCAAGGCGATGCTAGATGCCCTATCAGAAGCAAAACTCTCCTATAAGGATATTGATTATATTAATGCACATGGAACAGGTACCCCCTTAAATGACAGAATGGAGACATTGGCGATCAAATCTGTTTTCAAAGAGCGGGCAAAAGATATCCCTGTCAGCTCAATAAAATCCATGATAGGCCATACAATGGGCGCTGCCAGTGCAATAGAATCTGTCGTAAGCTGCCTTTCAATCAAGAATAATATTATCCCGCCTACCATAAATTACGAAACCCCTGATCCTGAATGTGATTTAGATTATGTGCCGAACGAAGGGAGAGAAAGGAAAGTCAACTGTGTACTCAATAACTCGTTTGCATTCGGCGGAAACAACGTAACAAATATATTTAGTAGACTGTAGTCCACATTCACAAACACATCATTTTTTATGAGTGATAAATGAATAAAAAAACGGTAATCACTGGTATTGGTATTGTATCTCCAATAGGCATCGGCCATAAGGAGTTCTGGAAGAATCTTGTTTCCGGCAATTCCGGCATCGCCCCCATGGAATCCCTGGATTTGTCGAGATATCACTGCAAAAAAGGGGCAGAAGTGAAAAATTTAAAACCAGAGGAGTTTTTAGGACAGAAGGGGCTGAGATACCTTAACAAGGGAACGAAATTTCTTGCTTCAAGTGTAAAATTAGCGTTGGACGATGCGAAATTGAGCATAGATGATGAAGTGGCAAACCAGACGGGAATTTTAATAGGCTCTTCGCTGGGAAACTTTTCACAAACCACAGATTATTTTCATGACATTGTCCGGGAAAATCCTTCCGAACTCTCGCCAATGCAGAGCTATGATGTAGCTCTGAATTCTTCTATAAACTATGCATCTGTTATATATAAGATCAAGGGGTTTGCCAGAACGATCTCCTCCGGCTTTACTTCAGGAATTGACGCAATTGGTAATGCACATAAACTGATTCAGAACGGGAAGGCAAACATCATTATCGCCGGCGGCTTTGAGCAGATATCATTTGATCTATACATGATCTTCCTCCTGAGAAAGATGCTGGCAGGTTCGAATCCAACGGACAGGGAGATCAGCATGCCGTTTGATAAAAGGAGAAACGGTTTTATTATGAGTGAAGGCAGCTATGTATTTATTATGGAAGATCTTGAATTTGCTCTGAGTCGTGGCGCAGGGATTTATGGGGAAATTTCGGGATTTGCAACTATTTTTGCGGGTAATAAAATGTTCCATACCGGAAAAAGAGTCGAAAAGGCCAGGGCTGCAATGGAAAAGTGCCTGAACGATGCAAATCTGTCACTTCACGATGTTAACCTTATTAATGCAAACGGAAATTCAGGCGACTTGTCAGACCTTATTGAGGCGAAGGCCATTGGTGAATTATTTGAAAAAAGAGGCAAGGAAATACCGGTATGTGCTGTTAAATCTGTTGTGGGAGAGTGCTATGGTGCGTCCGGAGCAATGCAGACTGCAGCAGCGGTACTTTCTATTCATAACAGTCTCATACCTCCAACAATCAACTATGAGGAAAAAGACCCCGAGTGCGATGTAAACATTACGAATGAGAAACAGCTGCGTGACATTAACACGGCACTGGTTAATTCCTTTGATTATTCAGGAAACAACTCCTGTCTGGTTTTGAAAAAATATGAGTAAGCTATTTGAGCCGATAAAAATAGGCAGTATCGAAATAAAGAACAGGCTTGCCATGTCTGCAATGGATCTCGGATTTACTTCAGATGGTTCGGTAAATGAACGTTTTATTGATTTCTATGTCGAGAGGGCCCGTGGAGGAGTAGGCTTAATCGTAATAGGTGGATGTTATCCCGAGATGAATGGCAAGGTATGGAAGAGTATCATCGGTCTGGACAAAGATGAGTTTATACCGGGGTTAAAGAAATTTGCTGATACAATCCACAAGTATAATGTCAAGGTTGCCGCTCAACTGCTCCATGGAGGGAGAAGCGCCTCCTCTTTTTTTACCAAGATGCGTCCGGTTTCAGCATCGAGTCTGGCACACGTCAACATAAAACAGGCGCCACATGCACTCACCATACCAGAGATTAAGAAGGTGATACAGAGTTTTGTCAATGCCACCGTAAGGTTGAAGAAGGCGGGCTTTGATGCGGTAGAGATACACGGAGGTATGGGCTATCTTATCAACCAGTTCCTTTCCAGGGCAACAAATGAGAGAAAGGACCGATATGGAGGAAGCCTTGAAAACAGGATACATTTTGCAAGAGAAATTGTAATTGCAATAAAAGAAAAGGTTGGTAAAAAATTCCCCGTTATATTCCGTTTGTCCGGAGACGATTTTGTTGATAAAGGTCTCAAGATAGATGAGAGTATTGAGATTGCAAAAGAGCTGGAAAAGGCGGGTGTTGATGCTTTTAATATTTCTCCTGGGTGGCATGAAAGCCGGACCCCCATCATGCTTATGGCCATCCCGAGGATGTCCTACATCTTCTTGTCTGAGAAAATTAAGGACCAGGTACATGTCCCCGTAATTGGCTCGGTAAGGGTTAACGATCTGGCATTAGCTGAAGAGATTCTGGATAATGGCCAGTCAGACCTGGTATCGATAGGAAGACCTCTTATCGCTGACCCCGAATCGCCCAAAAAGTACAGGAAGAAACAGTTCAATGATATCAGGAGGTGTATCGCCTGTAATCAGGGATGTTTTGATTCCCTCTTAAATTTCAAACCGGTAAGCTGTATCTATAATGTCAGGGCAGGGAGAGAGGGGGAGTTGAAGATCAGGAAGGCCGCGAAAAAGAAAAAGGTAATGGTGATCGGTGGCGGACCGGGAGGACTCGAAGCTGCAAGGGTTGCCGCGTTGAGAGGACATGAGGTGCATTTATATGAGAAAAACGGTGTTCTCGGCGGACAACTGAGATACGCCTATATTCCACCGGGGAGAGAGGAAATAGAAAACGTCATTACGTTTCTTGAGACACAGATCAGAAAATTAAACGTAAAAATAAACCTTTATGAAAAGGCAGATGTTAAGACAATTAAGAATCTCGGGCCTGATGCGGTAATTGCCGCTGTCGGAGGTCGCCCCATCATACCCCCTATACCCGGCATAAAAGAGAAGAATGTCGTTGTGGCTGAAGAGATATTCGACAACAGGGTACCTGTCGGAAAGGACGTAGTCATCATCGGTGGTGGAACGATTGGTTGTGAGGTTGCCTTACATATTGCAAAAATGGGTGCAATGACCCCTGAAGTGGCCTGCTATCTTCTCAGAAACAAGGTCATCAGCGGGGAGGAGGCAGCAGAATATACCTCACGGGGACGAAAAAACATTACGATCCTGGAAATGAAAAACAAGATCGGGGGAGCTTTCGGCATTTCAACCCGATGGGTCATCATAAAACAGGTAAAAGATGCGGGAGTTGAGTGTATTACCGGCTTGCACGTTAAAGAAATCAAAACCGTGAAGATATCAACCAACACCAGAAAGAGAGTTGAAAAAATCTGTGTCACCTTCGAAAAAGAGAAGAAAAAAAATTCTCTTATCGCTGACACAGTTGTTGTAGCCACGGGATATGAACCCAATCAGGATCTTGTAAATACTCTCAACGGAACAGTAAATGAATTTTATAAAATCGGTGATTGTGTCAGTGTGCGAACTGCTCTTGAAGCTATCCACGAGGGATTTGAAGCAGGGTTAAAGGTTTAACATTATGAAAGACATACGAATGAACAGGGGTGACGACTCGGGATACCGGCATCTGGAATACGAAGAGGTTAAACTACAGGTTAACAAATACGCCGGTGTCATTAAGTTAAAAAAACTTCCCCGAAATTCTATCGGTTCCTGGTTGCTGGATGCTCTATATGACAGAATTGATGCATACGAAAAGGATGAGAAGATCGTGGCCATAATAATCACGAGCAGCATAAGGGGTGTTTTTAGTGATGGTGCGGACAGGGCTGAGTTGTTTGGTTCATGGATCTCAGGTTTAGTAGCTGAAAAGAACTATGACCGGTTTGTGAGAGCCCATGAGATGTACCGGGAGATAGAAAACTGCCGGAAACCTCTGATTGCCGCCCTCAATGGTGTCACGATAGGAGCAGGACTGGAACTGTCTCTCTTATGCGATATCCGCATAGCGTCCGAAATCGCATTTTTCAGTTTACCGGAAGCAAAACCGGAGTTGAACATAATACCGGGGCTTGGAGGAACTATCAGGTTACCAAAGGTGATAGGCGCCGCCCGAGCCAAGGAAATGTTGTATTCAGGAAAGATGATCCGCGCAAAAACAGCATTGCAATGGGGTCTGGTGAACAAACTTGCACCCGTAAGTGATGTCCTCAAAGAGGCCTTGGACTACGCCGGGGTTCTGGCTGAGAACTCCAGCAGATCAATACAGACCATGAAAAAGTGCATAAACTTTGCAATGGAACACGAGACAAGAGAGGGAATCGAATATGAGGTAAGCCTCTTTGCAGAAATGATGCGGGAGAAACTGGTAAAGACGTAACTTTCTTCAGACATAACCTTGAGTTAAATTTTTTTTAGATAATTTTTATATCACTAATATTCCCCTGGAGGCAGAGAGATGAAAGATAAAGTAGCGATAGTAACAGGTGGTACAAGAGGTATCGGTCGTGCTATAGTCCTTGAGCTGGCAAGAAATGGATGCAATGTTGCCTTTAATTATGCCAAGAGTGAGGATCTGGCGAAGACTCTTGTTGCAGAAATTGAATCGCAGGGAGTCAAGTCCCTGGCAAAACAGGTGGATGTCTCAGATTTTGAAGCTGCTGCAAATATGGTAAAAGAAGTTAAAGACGAATTTGGACAGATAGATTTCTTAATCAACAATGCCGGTGTTACCAGGGACAAACTCCTCGCCCTGATGAAAGAGAGTGATTGGGACGAGGTGATCAACACAAACCTGAAAAGTGTCTATAACTTTTCCAAGGCTGTAATTATGACTATGGTTAAGCAGAAAAGCGGAAACATACTCAATATTACATCAGTCAGTGGTATTGCAGGAGTAGCTGGACAGGCCAACTACTCTGCTTCAAAGGCTGGAGTTATCGGCTTCACCAAGGCGCTGGCTAAGGAAGTTGGCAAGGCAAAAGTCAATGTGAACGCTATTGCATGTGGCTTTATCGACACAGATATGACATCAACTCTTCCGGAAGAATACAAGAAAAAAATGATTGATATGACCTCTCTCAAACGGTTTGGAAACCCAGAAGAAATAGCAAAGATAGCGGCATTTTTGCTTTCAGATGATGCAAAATATATTACCGGTCATGTCCTTACTGTCGATGGAGGGTTGGCGCTATAAATGAGCTCTTTTCCTCTCAATTGAGAGGCTGAATAACAAATAATAAATCCCAAATTACAAACAAAAATCAATTACCAAAATCCAAATGATCAAAACATCAGATTTATCCTCTCTTATGCTGCTTCTTCTTCTCTATAGAAAGCATTAATATGTTTAATATTTCTGATAATTTGATAGTGTAATCTGTTTGGAATTTGTCTATTGTGTATTGGTATTTGTGTAGAAAGCAAGTAGTTTTACTGTAAACAAGTAATTAAATTTCCGAGGAGTTTACCTTAATAACCGAAAGGAACTGAGTTCAAAATGATGTTCTTATTAAAGGTTCAGATAAAGAAAATACCCGATATCCCCGTTAAAGATTTCCTGGGTTTCGTGGTCAAGGAGTGGGAGTATTTCCTGAGGATGCAGAGAAGGGGCAAGATCCTTGCCGGCGGTAAGATAGCCGGTGGAAGAGGCGCTGCCGCCATTATTGAAACAGACTCAAATGAGGAATTTGACCAGATCGTGGGAAACCTGCCGCTATTCCCTTTTTTTACTGACATAGAAGTGACCCCGCTCGTTTCCACCGATAAGGCGTTAACCGATGTCAAGCGTGTCCATTCGCTTATGAAGTGAATAGTATAAAGATAAAAGAGGAGAATGTGAAATATTCTCTTTCGTTTCTCCCTGAGGCTGAGAATGATACCGGAAACGGGTATCTGCAGGACGAGCAGAAGACTCGTGGACTTGCTGAAGAATTTCCCATTCCCCGCATTTGCGAAAACAGGTTTTAGCAAGTATGGTAACAACCCCCTTCTTCCCCCTTTGTTAAGGGGGATTTTCTTGTGGATTGCTGTGTTACCTTATTTCTTTCCCCCTTTGGATAAGCGCTTCCTCGGCATCCTTCGCCCAGGGTATGATCTCCTGTCGCCGTTCACGTGCCTCGCGGATAAGGCGGAGATTGCGTGCGGTAGTCTCCTGCTTCCACGGTTCGGGTACCGAGGCAAGGGCATCACCAAGGGAATTCATGGCGCTCTGTTCGTCTTGTGCCAGCACCGACAATTCCAGCCGGGTCGCATAGTCCCAGTAATCAGGCCTGCCTGCGGCGATACGGCGCTCAACGGCATAGGTGACGACCGGGATGAGGCGCAATCGACGCGGATCTGGTGGTTCCCTCAGTTCCATGAGCGTAAGGGCGTTGATACCGGGATAGGCATCCCGCCAGTCAGCCTCAAAGCCTCTCAGGTAGGCATCAATCGCCTTGTCAAGCAGTCCCCGTGCCAGGAAACGATCACCCCTTTCAGACGCAGTTTCCCACCGATCCTTGTAGACTCTGCCGAGTATCCCATACGTTTCGCTGCTTGCACCCCTGCGCTCGAGAAGATCTCTGAGCACTCTCTCCGCCCTTTCACCCTCTCCGTTCCGGTTCAGTGCAAGGGAGAACTGCTCCTGAACCATAACCGTAACTGCCAGAGGACCCGGCATCTTATCCACAAGAGCGATCATATCTTTCCATGCCCGTACCTCCCGATACGAGAGGAAAAGGTCAATAACAACACCGGATTCCTGATTTTTCAGGCCGGTGTTCATTCTGTCACCACTCCCGCTGATCTCTTTTTCTATCGCACGAAGGGCATCGGCTCCCTGCTTTCGCGCCGTTTCCAGGCGCGCCTTTATCTCCGTTGAGTATCGCACCTGTTCGCGGAAGACATCTGTCTTATCAGAGGAGATGTTCGGGAAACCGTCAACGAGCTGAAAGATGGGACTGTCTGTTAATGGTCTCTCTGCGGCAGCCTCTTTCGCCGCAAGAAGGCGTTTCACGAGCGCCGACTTGTCGTTCACGATATCTGCCCGGGGTGCCTGCGCCGGACAACGTATATGGCAGTGCACGCAGGTCTGCGACATCGAATGGCATACGTGAGCCAGCGGCATAAAAAAAAGCGATGGTGCTCCACGGACGCACAGCGTGACGCACCCCCAACTCATAGAAGACATTTGCGTTGGCAGTCGTCAAATCGGCCACCGCATACTCGCACAGGATTAACCGTTCGAACATCGGTTTCTGGATGATTCCGCCTGCCATCTCTTCATCGGCACGGAGAGGCTCGAGTCCAGCCTCCCGAATGGCAGGGGCAATGAGCTCTCCGTACACAACATCGAAGTCAATCACAATCCCGGCGGCGTCGGGTTTTTTACCAAAGGGCATAAGGACAAAACAGAGCGGACGAGTCAGACATCACCTCCTTGAAGAATATGTTCTCATTCTGATAAATAATTCCAAGTTAGTCCCCCTTACGAAAGGGGGAAACAGGGGGTTGTGTATTTTATTTTAATGAAGAATTATTTACAACCCCCTTCACCCCCTTTTCTAAGGGGGATTTTTTACTCATAGCACCCTGAAACACTCACAAATAGAATAAATGTTCCTCGATATTTAAGCAACCTGGCCTTGATAAGCCAGAGGTTAATAAATAACAAATCGCAAATCACAAACAACAAACAAATTACAAATTACAAATCCCAATTTTTGCCTGCATGTCAGCAGTCAGAAATGATCAAACCAGTCTGCTCGCCCTGTTAAATACGTGTTCTGGTATTTTCATTTGGCTTCATAAAAAATTCGCTTTTTAAGAGTTGATGTAATTACATCAACATGAATGATTTAACAGGGTAAAAAATTTTGTATTTGTTTATTGTGATTTGTTTGTTATTTGAAAATTTATTATTTGGTGCTTATCCACCCGGCCTAACGGCCATTCGGACGGATTTCTTACTCGCCGACAATTAATTTTAGTAACATTGAAAATCCTATGCATCAAGATAGTCCCCCTTAAGAAAGGGGGATTCAGGGGGTTGTGTTTTTTTCGAATTTTTCAATCCAGTGGATAATTGCCTGGACTACCGCATGGATATCTCTTCTGACGTCCCGTTCACAAAATCTCACAACTGATAAACCCATCGACTCCAGTCTCTGTTGTCTTATCCGATCGCTTTCAGACTTCTCATTATGGCTGAAGCCATCTATCTCGATTACCAGTTTGAGCTTATTACAGAAAAAATCAACAATATAATCGCCAATTGGCTTCTGCCTCATGAACTGATACCCTTTTATTTTTCTGGCTTTCAATTCATTCCAGAGAAGAACCTCTGCTAACGTGCCCCTTTTTCGGAGTTCTCTGGACAGGGCTTTTAATTTTGGGTTATAATAAATCTTCATTTCGCTCTTGTTACCACCACCTGGTTTTCCCCTTTGTTACCGTTTTCCCATCCTCTGCAAAATCTTGTGAATAATTATATACAACCCCCCTTTATTAAGGGGGATTTGTGAAAGTACCCCTGAGCAAAGGGGGTGAAGGGGGTTGTCAACCTTCCTCGAATAGCATGCTCCTCATTTTCTCTCCACTGATCATGCCAGGCTTATCTTTTATGATTACTTGGATAAAAGAATCAAATGATTCAAAGAACCAAATAATCGATGATTGTCCTCAACGAACCGCGCGCACAGAGGCGTTGATGAGGAAGGTGGGGCTGAATAATGTTGTAGCTAATACCACCGCCGTCTCCATAGCCCCTCCCCGGAACTCACCTCCCCTTCAAAAAAAAGTTTTCCTATCAGATGTCCAGATGCATATTTGCTTCTGGTCAAAAACAGGATCAATATACAGATCGCCACTCTTTTTTCCCGGTTCCCTGAGCGAGATCGCCTCCTCGATGGTGGGCAACCGCCAGTCATTAAATCCGGCAAATTGTTGACGATTCAAAGCCTCTATATAAGCCTTGGCTTTTTTATAGCTCATAGCTTTTTCAGATCCTGACTGCTGCCACATAAGGCCAGTTGCATGGTCATGGACGACCATACCATCCACTCGGATTTCGTACTCATGAGTAATACCGGCACCGGATGTATTTACCTTAGTGTCAAAATAACCTTTCTTCTTCACCATGATTTGTGCTTTATCTTCCGTTAAATCCTCTCTCGGTTGGGAGCGTAATGGTCTTTTCGTTCTAGGAGAGTAACTTTCTTCTTTCGCTCCTCTTTGCCAGGGCTTTCTCTCTTCCTGTTTACCCACCGCTGGTTTTGAATCTGACTCTGGTTTTTCACCTTGAGGATAGCCGATAAATGCTGAGATGGAGTCAATGAATTGACCGGCATTCGGATCCGCCACATCTCCCTGCCAGTCGATGAGCTGAGCTGCCTGAATTCGCCTGAAACCAAGTGGAATTCCAACATCCTCAATCAGAACCGGCACCAGTATTTTTCGCCTGGCGCCCTCGGAAGCTTCCTCCTTCACCCAGTCTGATTTCACGGATTCTTTCGACCAGAGAACGATGACGCATCTGGCTCCAACCAGTGCCTCTTCAATAACCTCATCAAACGATCTCCCCGGTGGAATTTTCCTGTCCCACCAGACAGACCAACCCTGCTGCTCAAGCATTCTGCCACTATTTTTGCTTACTCTCTGTCAGAACTGGTATAGCTGATGAAGATATCGCTCATATTTTTACTGCCACAACCTGAATACAATCTTGTTTATCACTTCGTGAAGCCAGGATGGCGGATGGTTGGGATTTTTATAAAAGATTTCCCTCGCACTGGCAAATAAAGGCCTGAGCTCGTTCATGAGAGCTGACTCTGTTGGCCTGGGAGGGAAAGCGGGATCCATTTCACTCATGATATAGTAGAGAGGATACCCGAAGGTGTAATGTCTATCGAGCATGTGAGCACCAAAGCTGCCGATTCTCGGGGTATTGGCCCAGAATTTATAGAGCCGGTCGTCCCCCATTACCCGTATCCGCGGTTTTCCGAAGGCCTTTATTGCTTCCTGCAGGTAACGGGAGAGCAGCGGATCCAAACCCATCTTGGCAGCGCCTACCCAGTCGACGGCCACGATATCTTTACCCGCAATGATGGTCTGCGTAAGTTGTGGATAGGGGTCTGCAAAGATACCGAAAGGTCCGTCGGCGCTGATCACGGCGTCGATGAAACCGAAATGGACAGGAAATGCCCTGATATAATCGATGGTGGGTTCGTAGATATCTCCCATATCGCAGTGATACACCTTGTATTTAAACTCCATGGGTAACGCACCGTAGATGTTCTTGAGGGTAAGGGTATAGTAGGCATAGTTGTGAGTTTTATTTTTGGCAAAAGAGATCCGGAAATCGGCCGATTTCCATTCCCTGTTCACAAAGTGTTTACCGAGTTTGCCGCCGT
Source organism: Candidatus Scalindua sp. (assembly GCA_031316155.1). GTDB lineage: Bacteria > Planctomycetota > Brocadiia > Brocadiales > Scalinduaceae > SCAELEC01. The sequence continues at coordinate 197,971 of JALDRB010000003.1, read as the reverse complement.
AATCCCACTCTTCACAATTTTCTGAGAGATCGGTAATTCGGTATTTCCCTCCTTCCCGGTAGCCGATATGTCGCGCCACAGACGCAACATCACGATTGCTGAAAAAGGTGCTGAGTGTGCTTCTGGCCTCGGCTATCCTGATGTTCCTGAAACCCTTTTCGTATATCCTCTCTACCAGATGTTCAACGAGAGAAGGATCAGTAAAAGTGGACTTGTCCTTAAGGGAATAGAAGAACATGAAATTGGGTTTAATGATGATCGAGAACTCTTCCCTGCTTTTCCCGGAAAGGGTAAAGGTCTTCTCCAGCACCTCGAAAAAGCCGGATCCTTCCATTACCTTGTTCAGGATTTCAAATTTCTCCGGACTCTGGTAAACACCCAGAACTTCTTCCTCGCTTGCGGCCTTCCCATCCCATGCATCTGCATCTTTGTAGGTGGAAACTGCTACGATGGCTTCTTTATCTGAGTTTATGGGGGCAGTGTTTATCGCATCAATATACTCTTCCAGGCCATAAAAGGTTTCTCCGTTATTCTCAATCAAAACAATCCTCCTCAGGAGCACTCCGGAGGGGTAATGATCATTCACCAGGGTCAGCATTGTATCATTTACTACCGTGGGCACTGCCGGGTTTTCAGCTATAGCATCCTTGAGGACGAGGTTTTTCTTTACATTTCTCCTGATCACCTTTCCCAGTGCCTTATCAATCAAATCCTTGAAGTACCACTCTCTTTCATTTCTCAGGGTTCCCGAGCTCATCTTCAGGAAAAGGGTCTGTCCGGAGGGGTCTATTCCGCAGAGGTAGTTATAAAAAAGAGTCGGCTCCCTGAGATTATTGATTTCACCCAGCTCTCCCTCACCGAAGGTGCTTTTTGTATCAATAGAATACGTAGTCGTTCTCCGGGTATCGGTAATACTGATAGTTCCGCTTTTTACCTTCACCCTGAAGGGAATGGTAAAATATCCGAGGAGCGGAAAGAAGGTCAGGTATTTTCGTACCTCCTTTTCGAAACTGTCCGGAATTAATCCGGTGAGTTGTTCTACAGGTTGAAAGGACATGTCTACCTTGGTGTCGTATTTTTGGGCCTTCAGGGTAAGGGCAATCTCAACCTGAACCTTCTCGAGATTACCACCTTCCCGGTAATTGCTTATTTCGGAGAAGGAAACGGAGTGGCCGTTCCGAATCCGATAGAGTTCCCCTTTGTACCGGTAGCGGTTGCCCTCCAGTTCGACCGATAAACCCTTTAATGACTGCCTGGTTATACCGAAGCGGAGAGGCTCTTCCTGTCCATTTGATATAAAAAGGGCAACATCACTCATGGTCTCCTCGTCTCCCCAGGGAAAGCCCTTGTCATGCTTACCCGAGAAAAAGAAAAACCCCCGTGTTGTATCCTCTCCTCCCTTCTTGAGATTTCCGGAAAGGACCAGATTTTCATATCGTGTTGTATAGATGAACCTCGGTCCGGGGGCAAACGTCTTCAGGGTTTCTGCCATAAAGAAACCCGCGTATTTGGCAAGGGTCGCATACTTTTCAAAGGGGTTATCTGTCCCTGTGACCTCACTCGTCTATATCATTTGCATAATGGAGGCCATGTCTCTGACCCTGAAATACATGACGCCACTTCCATACAACTCACCCAACTCGTCTTTTCCCTCGTAGATCCTGACAAACAGGGTCGTCAGATCATCAATAATGTCAAACACCTTGTCATTAAAAATGTCTTTAAACCCTGCAAAATAATACTCCTTTCCATCAGGAGCAGTAAAGGTAAATCGGTACCGCATGTTCCTGTGACCACTCTCCGGGTTAACATCAAAGAGGTTAAACCTGCCCCCTCTCATCGTCATTCCTTTGTCGCCTCCTATGGACGTACAGTAAAACTTCCCGGTAAGTTTGGCTTCGTGGGAAGAAACCTGAATGAAGTCATCGACAGAATCTATAGTTATTCGAACATCAAATTTAACCGGATTGTTGTGCCTTATGCCGTAATCTTCCCCGTCGCTGAAGTTCCTGATGTTTTCACCAAGGAATCCGTCCATTGTCTCTTCAAAGCGTATACCAGCCATTTTTCTTTCCCATAAATTACACGTTATACTCTCCGATTTTTTTCCAGATCCCAGCCGGCAGCTACATGTCCTCCACCAGAACCATCCGCGCGTCTTTGCTGGGTGTACAACCACTCAATCTTGCCATAATTAAACGACACCTCTTCGAGAGGCAACATCTCAGCCCCTCTGGAATCTCCCCCCGGTCTGACAGAACTGACGATACAGTTGCTCAATCTGTATTCCATGTATTTAATCTTGTCTCCTCCTGTCCGGCATAGTTCAAGAATGACAGAACTGATACGAGTACCATCAGCACAGGCCAGCGCTATCAATGGTGAGGCATTATCCAGCGTCTTGACAATGGTAAAATCCTTGAAATCTGCACGTTGAGATACAGCCCCACCGGCAGTACCTGCCGATCCGGATGCTGTTTGTGATAATCCCGTACTATAAGAAAGTACCTCTATCCAGTTTTTATGTTTGTCATCAGTACATTCACCCTCTATCCCATCGATCTGTAAAAATGCATTAAATGCCATACCCTATTCCCTCCTTCGTTCAAAGGTTTTATAAAACAGTGTGACAAAAAAGGACTTCTGTTAAGATACCCTTGTTTCTCCGTTCTCCGGACAGGGTTTTGAATTTCTGATGATAGTATATTTTTATTTTGCTATTGTTACAACTTCCTGGTTGCCCTCTTGTTAACGTTTTCTAATCGCCTGTAAAACCTTGTAAATAATGATTTACAATTCCCTTGATCCCCCTTTATTAAGGGGGATGCACCACCCCGCACTGCGGGGGACAGAAAAGTCCCCCTTAGTAAAGGGGGATCAAGGGGGTTGTTATTCTTTGTCAATCGTGTTGCATAGAGTTGTCTTATTTTCAGTCAGTCCAGACCGTCTTATGATTTCTTACAATAAAGTATCAAATGGTTCAAATCATCAAATAATCGATGATTATTCTCAACGAACCGCTCTCACATAGACGAAGGAGTTGCTGAGGATGACGAAACCGCCGTCGATGCAACCACCGGCGTAGAAATCGACAACCCAGCCTCTCAATGTGATGTCCAGATCAGAGGTCCAGATCCATTCTTGTTTCTTATCAAATACGCGATCAATATACAGCATATCTCTATTTTTCTTTGGTTCCAGCAGAGACATGGATTCCTCCATGGTGGGCAATCGCCAGCCTCTGTATCCGGCAAAACTCAGGCTATTTAAAGCCTTTATGTAAGACTTTGTATCTACATAGGGCATCTTATCATCAGAACCTGACTGTTGCCACATGAGACCGGTTGCATGGTCATATATGATTTTGCCATCCGCCCGGATTTGATAATTATGGGCAATCCCTGTACCTGATGGATTGATTTCAGAATCAAAATACCCTTTCTCTTTTATCATAATTTCGACTTCATCCTCACTGAAATCATTTATTGGCTGAGTACGCAACTCTATTTCAGGGATCGCTATTTCGCTTACTGGCTCTTCTGATCGTGTCATTTCAATTTCTTCACTGCTGGTTTTCTGTCTACTATTTACTTCCTGTGCTCTCAGTATCTGCACTATTGACTTGTACAAATTACAAAACAGATCTTCCACCTCTTCCGGGCTCATACTCAACAATGGTTTGTTCGGCGGATTCACCGCCTGATATCTGGAGAGGCTCTCATTTTCCTCGAACGAGGAGCGACTGACGATCACCGGCAGGATATGCGCATCTTCTTTCTCTGCAGCAGCCAAAAGTGGCGGTAGTTCATCGTTAAAAATAAACTCTGACGCAAGAAAATCTGCACAGACAAGCAACACGGCAACCTTTGCCGCTTTGAGCGCCTTTCTAATCTCTTTTTTCCAGTCTGAACCGGCATGGATCTTTTCATCTGACCAGAGATCTATTACCCCTTCCCACTCCAGAGATTCTAGATGCACATTCAATCTCACCAGCCATTCCGCATCGGCATGACTGTAACTAATAAAAACGTTTTTTCTCTGAGATTGAGTCATGGGTTTCATCCTGTGTTATGGTATACCATATTTCATGGAAAAAAATAATAGTGGAAAACCTCTATTTCAGCTTTCAGGTCATGACGTGTTTGGCGATCTCAATATTGGTTAACCAGCCCTCAACAGGTTCGTCTTTTTTCCCGTTCTTCGTTACAAAAATATCCTGACAATTTTTTGTCTCATCCATTTTCTGTTTCACTTCGGCGAGAGTCGCATTGACTGATACGAATGCCAGCGAATCAGCAACCAGTTCGCGGATTCCCGTATACGAGAGAAAATCATCCAGGGTACAGGTCTTTCATCAAAAGGGGGAGTTGCTATTTCATAAATGTTTTTCCCGGCAATAAACTTGTACAACAAACTCTGATGGACGACGCATTTTACTCAGATTGCGATTTCCAATATATGTCACAAATGAGGTAACCGTGTGCACGTAACTCCTCAGTGCACCAACAAGGATAACGATCAGAATCAGTCTCGTTTCACTTTTTATATGAGTGCCCAAAAGTGTCACCAGGGTCTCAAATTTATATAGTCCTTCTTTATCATGTATTTTTGTTGGCCACAAAACGAAGAGAAAGAACACTAAGATGAAAGCCAGTACCACAAAATAAATTCCCAGACCTATTCTCATATTTTTCGATGCTTTTAAAGGAACCGCATCCGATTGAATATCATCATTCTTCTGGTCTATTTGTATCTCCTCATTAAAAATAATTATGGATAGACAAAGCAGGATATAATTTCATGTTACCGTTTGTTACAAAGCATATACATAGTATAAAACAAGTTATGCTCCTTTGCAAAATTATGCTAACCGGAACGATACCCAATGTCAATATACTTATATAAGACCCAACCTGGCCGAGATAGAGACAAACAGAGGGATAATAATTTACCTGTCTGCACCTGGACACGGCAGGCAGAGAATTTGTTATTTGGTGCTTACCCATCTGGCCGGGCGGGTACGAATTATGATTTACGATCTGTTTTTAAGTCTTTCATTTTAGGAGTTGAATAAGGAGGGGGAAGAGCATTGCGAAGGTGTGGTCTTTATGCCACATAACAGATAGTATCAGTTTAATTTCTTTCAAACAAAGGCCTCCAGATTCCACCATAATCTTCGTCATCAGTACCAATGCTGATTACACTCTGGGTTACAGAGCCGGCAGGCGCTGCAAGAGCCTCAACCTTCAACCCGTCAAGTTGCCAAATGATGTCCGGTTCCGGATTGAGTACAAACTCAATTTTCCCTTCCTTACTGCTCAGAACAAATGAACCGGCTTCATATATCACAGACTTGAATGGCCCTCTATCTCCATTATCGATAACGGCAACAGACCAGACAATGTGCGAATCATGACCCTGTTTCAGAAACAAATCACTGCAATCTCTGGCGCCAAGTAAGCTACTCGCCGCCAACACATTATCGCCCAGTAATACAAATGGATCATCCTTGTTTAAATTCAATTCACCCCAGATGATTCTGCCTGGTTTAGTACTCTTCTCTGTTTTTCCGCCCCTCTCACCGTATACCAGGATAGTTTTGCCATATGCCCGGAAACATGCAATGCCCTCGACCTGATCACCTTCGTATGTGTTACCCTCATCATCACATTTCTGGTGGTAAATACGAAACACCTGTATCACCTCCACTGTCCAGACAGATCCTTCGCTCTTCGTGAGACGAATGTGAAAAACACGTCCAAATTTGTTTCTGTAGCATCCGCTTTCCGCAAGCAGAAACTCATAAGGACGGCCCGGGATAGAACAGCACGCTTCCAGATCATTCGGCTCCTGGTCTTCGTCAAGCCAGTCATCAACGGATAAAGGGTTACAGAATATCCCGTCGTCCCTGGTAATAGTAAGGAGATCGAGCCGTGGTCCCGGCTCTAGGGTATTCTTTCGGTCATGAATAATTAAAAATGTATCTTCTGAGATTCTCACCATACCACTGATGCCAGGCAGCACCCCACCATTCACCGATAAACCGGATATCAATAACTGCATCAAAAGCGCGATAAACAGGGTGAAATATTTCATTTTTCGTGCTCCTTAGATAAAGTACATATGCATGAACAATCCAACCGGTTCTTGCGCATACTTCTGTTAAGGTTTCAAGGAACCGCTCACGGTCTGTATCATCCCGGTAAATCTCCTCCTGTCTGTTACCACGACATGATATACCGCTCCATCATATTCAATTTTTGGTTTACTTGGCATGTGTAAGAATATACAATATCTCAATGTTTAAAGGCGAGGACAGGCCCCTTAACGCATTCTATGATCTGCTTATCGAGACTGGAACATTGTACTGTGAGTTCGTGCCCGCGTTGATAGATGGCGTGCCGCTCGTTTTCCCCGTGCATCTCGCTTAAATCAATACTAACGTCACGCAGTTTGAGATCGATATCCCGATGCTCTTCTATCAGGGCCCGACAGTCCGGGTAATTCCGGTAGTAATCAGACCAGTCCTGCCCTTTTGCCTTTATCGACAGAAACAGATATCAGCAAACCTCGATGTGCGCGTCGTGTGTCAGTCGTCATCCGCTTATACACCAATTGTTGCTGTTAGCCTAGCCAGGTCATGAGAAGGTTTTCTTCATAGGCGTTGCGCAACGGCCTGAGCGAGCTTGATGAGATCGGCTGTGTCGGTGTCCGGTGCGGCAGGATGCAGGATGATGCTGACTTTAAATATAAGGGGGCCCTTGAGCACCGTGATAGTATGCCCCTCAATAAAGGCGCGATCGCCGACACCGGAAATATCAATAATCTTGTCTTTCTTGAGCCTGTGAGCAGTTTCGAAATGCTTGAAGGCAGGTAGAGCGTCAGGCGTGCGAATTCCGATGCTTACCTCTCCTGACCCGGCGATGGTAGAACTGAAAACGCATCTTGATGGAAAAGACCGGCCTCGAACATAAGTACCCAAAGCGCTTTCCACGGGCGCACTATCGATCAGTGTGCAGTCCGACGTGGAGCCTTGGCCGCCCGGTCTCCATACTGCTTCCCAGCTGCCCGTGCCGAGTTTGCCGGTGGTGGTCAAGACCTCGCCGTTCACACTGTAAGAACCGCCGTCCTCGCCGAAAGGCGAGTTGCTGGTAAACTGCCCCTGGTATGCGGTCATTGAGCCCCAATGTTCGTTTGGGCGCGCGCCTACTCCAAAAGAGCGATATCGCCCATCGGCCCTGACTTGCCAATAGATTGCCGGGCCGACCCATTGCAGTTTCCAGGTGCCGATGAGGTCGGGATCGATCTCCCCGGCCGTCGCTGGCAGCGCAACCAGCATCAACAACAACAATGCAATAAGCCCGTTACGTATGAAGACCGCCATTCGACCCGGCGCAAGGAATAGAACAAACAGCAGATAACGTGAAACCGCCCTTAACACCGATGAAGCCTTAAATGATGAGAGAAATGCCAATATTACACCCTCCTATTTCGTTCTGACTCTCAGCAAAAACTCGATGCCAGATAAGATTCTAGCCATCTGATTCTGAACGATAGCCAAAGCTAACCACTTATAAGCAAACAATTTTTCTGTCAACCGGCCACGCCATCAGCAACCGCGGGCGAGGCAAGGATTTGTCCGTCTGTCTTGAAACTCCAGATAATTGGCCTGCTGCAAGGCTTCGAATTCAATTGAAAATCGACCGCATAGAGATTGCCATCGCCATTGCTTACATTGACAATGCCATCTACGACGGTGGGCGGCGATCTAAACTGGGCGCCAATCACTACACTTGCTTTTGTCTCGCCGGTCTTGACGTCCAGGGCTTTGAGACTTCCCGCCCCTTTAGCAGCATTTCCCTCTGCAGATGAAAGGATGAGTCGAGTAGACGGTAGGTGGTAAGTTCCACAACATCGTATACACATCTTAGTGTCACTAGCTGTGTCATAACATCGTATACACTTAGCAAAATTGTTTAATAGGGATTCTGTTTTACAGGTTCCCTTAGTTTATAAGATTCTGTTCTGATTAATTGTTTTGGAGCCTCAAATGCTGCTTGATAATAAACACTTAATTCTTGTTTATAAATAGCTTAGTATTGCCCATACATATTCAAAACTTAAAGCTTTATTAATATACAATTCTTGTTAAATTATAATATACCTTTTTCATCTGCTAAACGGACAAAATGTATTCTCCCTCTTGTTATTGGTAATTCTCTGATGGGTCGGAAAATTGAAGCCTTCTGGTAATAATCTTCGTGTATAGCCTTTGCAATATTGCTGAGAGAAATTATCTTTTTTATATTTCTGATAGTTGTTATGTTTATCTCTAAATTTCTTTGATTCAACTCTTAGTTCTTTCAGATCTTTGAAGCGCTTTGATTGCCAGAGTAATTCATTAAAACGTTTATTAAAATTTTCTATATATCCGTTTCTCCATGGTTCTTTAAATGGTATAAAACACTATATCAATACCGAAATTTAAGCAGAATCAGATAGTTTACCAAAGGTCTTAATATAGTACAGGCTTCCTCTGAAAGATGCTTCGTTATCAAGTTGTAAAAATCTGGGAAGCCCAAAAGCCTTCCAATCATTGATCAGAAAGCTGATAACGCTCTCAGCACCCTTGTCTGTATATTGTTCCAAGTTTGCTTGATTGTTATAAGCATCTATTCTGTTTACAGAAGCAATGAATCCGTATCCTTGTATATACCTGGGTGTCACCAGATCAAGCTGATGTACGTGCCCTGGATGCTTAGTTTTGATTGTAGGATAATATTTTCCCGACGTAGTTTCATTTTTGTGCCTTGATTTTTCAATAATAAGGTCATTTCTTTTTAAGACCCGATTGATGGTGGAAAATCCTGGTTTCTCTTGAGTACCTAAGGTATCAAGTTCTTGATGAATAGCAATTGCTCCACAGAAAGAATATTTGGTTGAAGGTCTATCCCCTTGTCACTAATTTCTTTCTGCTTTCTACAGTACTTACAATTTCAAGCTCTTTATTAATTTTACCGGGTTTATGATGCGGTTCTTTTGATTTATCAAAGATACCTCCCTTTCCCCCTGATTCTGCTCTCTCAAGCCATTTATAAACCCAAGCTCTTGTCCGATTAAGTTCCTGATGGATTTCTGTAACCGTTTTCCTTCTGAACTTAATTAGGTACATCTATGGCGAAGTTGTATTTCTTCTTTATTGTTTTTGCTATTTTTTATCATTTTGTACAATCTCCTTTTTTAAAGGGAAATTATATAATGTATACGATGTTGTGGGACAAAAAGTGTATACGATGTTATGAAACACACCAGGTAGGGATTACTCCCTCCGCCCCTCACAGAACCGTGCTTGCAGGATTACCGCACACGGCTCTTCAAATAAATTCACAAATTAGTCGAGTAGATCCAATTATAACCTTTTTAATATCTTCGGCTGAGGTAAAAGGATACCTGTTCAGTAGCTCAATATATTGATCCCAGTTAAAACTTTCCTATGACTACGCCTATTAAGCCATTTATACCACACATTCTCTAATCGCATATTCAAATCTTCTCAAGGTTGCTTTAGATTCCCCGCAAATCCGTAATAGTTGTAAATACCCATTTAGAATTCGACATAGATACGTATGCAGTTTGCGAAAAGGGAGTAAATTTCTTTTCTCCCATAGTTTGTTGTTCATAAACAATTAGCGTTTTGCGCATACGTCTTCTATCGTCTTACGACTTAACTTTACTCCACCTCTTCTACTCACTTGCCATATATTAGGTAAATCCAAGAAAGGAATCAAATATTCAACTTCTTCTTCCACCCTTACTTTGGTAATACGCCCTTCTGCCAAATTCTATTATGACATTTCTCTTTCGACAATTCAGCCCAAACTTAATCAGTCTACACGGTAGTTTATCCATATATCCTCTGCACAGCACCTGTACATCTATATATGACAAAATCATCACAATAACGTATGAGATATTATATTCATACCACCACTTATTGCCTGTGCCACACTTTTCTTTATCCATAAATCCACTACATAATGTAGATAGATATTGGATAATATGGGTGAAATTAATACCTTGCGGAACTCCTAACTTATTTCGTATCCTCTTACCCTCTGCCACTATCCCCACTCTTAGCCATTTCCCTATTAGTCGTAACACTGTCTGATCTACTATTCGTTCCCTCCAACATCCTCTTAAGCCACTTATGATTCATATTGTCAAAATATCTAATATCTATATCTAATATGTAGTTTATTCCTCCTTTTATCACGGCTAGTTCTAGCGCTTTGAGCGCATCATGACAATTTTTGTTCAATCTAAATCCATAAGACACTTCGAAAGTCTTGTTCATAGATAGCATTCAATATCTTAAGCTACTGCCTTTTGTACTATCTTGTCCTCTAGTCCTTATGCAAGCGTGATTTCTTTTAACAAAGAGAGTTGAAGAGGTTTGAAATACCCCATTTTACTGGTTAAAATAGGATTTCTCAAAAAACCAATAACCAGCAAAAGGGGCATTTCAGATGAACAAAAAATTACGAAAGAAGTATACCAAAACACTCAAGAAAAGAAACGAGAAATTAAAAAACGACTGCAGAAGGAGGAAGCAGTGGGAGGAACAACCCAACCGATGTTCACCGCCAGGAATATCCATTACGAAATAGCAGAGAAGACACAGGCAATCAACTGCGGAGGAATAGGAGGCTTAATACATCAAATGGTACTGAAGAGTGGTTTGGTACACGAGATAACCGGCAGGTCAAATTACTGAAAAACCATATTCCCTACCACGAGTCAGATCATGAATATGGCATACAATGTCCTTTGCGGGAAATACGATTAAGAGGACATAGAGTTGAACCAAGAACTTGGGATACGGGAGTACCTCAATGCAATGCAGGAGCGCAGAGGATACCGGATCCGACGCGGGGGGATTTCCGTCATTTAAGGAAAGCGGGTTATCACAGAGACTGATAGGAGTGCATCAACACTGCACGCATTCGCGTAATGGTGGAGAAGAGGGCGGAAGGTTATGGGGAGCATACGATAGATGTAGATGGTACGATAGCAAGAACGTATGGAGAGTGCAAGGAGGAATAGATGTATCGTATAAGGGGATATGGAGGTATGCGCCGCTGGTGATATCGCTGGGGAACACGAAGGAGGTGTTGTATCTGGTGAATCGTCCCGGGAACAGGCCGAGCCATGACGGTTGTGTGGGTGGATAGACCGTGCGATAAGTTGGTGAAGCGATACTTGAAGAGGGTATGTATCAGAGGAGATACGGATTTTCCTTAACAGGAAATTTTGATCGTTGGTCTGAGCAAAGGCAGACTTTTGTGTTTGGTATGTGAGATGCTCATGCGGTGTTGGAGAAAGACGGGCAGGGGAGCTATCGAAGGAATCATGGAAAGATAAGGCGTAAACCGAAATACACGGTAAAGACCAACGAAGAAAGAGGCCAGAGGTAAGGCGGATCGTGGAAGAGCGAGGGTATAAGAATATTTGTCTTGGAAAGCGTGAAGAGTTTGCGTATCGACCGGTGAAGTGTGAAGAAGTATCGAGTGGTAGTGGTCAGGAAGACCTTGAGAGTAGAAGAAAGGGTCAGATGAGATTATTTGATGACGTACGACACACTGCATTAACCCTAGGCGATATACCGGCAGAGGAAGTAGTGGAGTTAGCAAATGGGCGATGCAATCAGGAGAATGTGGTAGAGCAGTTAAAGAACAGGGTAAATGCGATGAAGATGCCGGTAAGAGATTTGGAGAGTAACTGGGCTTATGGTAATAACAGCGCATGGCGTGGAATACTAAAGCGTGGTTTGGGATGTTAATGCCCGACAAGGCAAGGGTACACAGGTTGTGAAGATGGAATTTCGGAAGTTTCTTAACACACTGATTTTGCTGCCATTGTCAAATTATCAAAACGGGGAGAAAGATCTTGTATCGTGTTCTTGAGTGCAATATTGGTTGGGATTTGCTTTGCTACCCTGGGAGCGGATCAGAAAACTGAAGATATGCATGAGAGGGTAACAAGATTTTGTGAAAAATGAATGGAGTTAAAAGTCTGCGGGATTGGTACATCAACATTGTATCATGACACAGTGATATTGTCTGTTCATAGTGGTATTTACGAATTCGAGAAGTTTTACAAACAAAAAAAAGTGAGAGATGCATAAGGGATCAAACAAGCAACCAATTATTGATTAAAATATTATGAGTACGTGTGTGGTTGATAAACCTCGCTTGTTTAGGGCTAGTTATAATCGTTAAGATACTGGTAGATTCTCATTTCCAAATAGCGTGTTTATAGTTGGTGTGTTTCATAACATCGTATACACTTTTTGTCCCACAACATCGTATACACATTATATAATTTCCTTTAAAGGAGATTGTACAAAATGGATAAAAAATAGCAAAAACAATAAGAAGAAATACAACTTCGCCATAGATGTACTCAATTAAGTTCAGAAGGAAAAACGGTTACAGAAATCCATCAGGAACTTAATCGGACAAACCCCAGGTTTATAAAATGGCTTGAGAGAGCAGAATCAGGGAAAGAGGTGGTATCTTGATAAATCAAAGAACCGCATCATAAACCCGGTAAAATTAATAAAGCGAACAGGCAATTGTAGAAAGCAGAAAGAAATTAGTGATGACAAAGGACCTTCAACCAAATATTCTTTCTGTGGAGCAAATTACTATTCATCAAGAACGATACCTTAGGAGTACCAAGAGAAACCAGGACTTTCCACCATCAATCAGGTCTTAAAAAGAAATGACCTTATTATTGAAAAATCAAGGCACAAAAATGAAACTACGTCCGGGAAAATATTATCCTACAATCAAAACTAAGCATCAGGGCGTACATCAGCTTGATCTGGTGACACCCCAGGTATATACAAGGATACGGATCTATTGTTTCTGTAAACAGAATAGATGTTTATACCAATCCAAGCAAACTTGGAACAATATACAGACAAGGGTGCTGAGAGCGTTATCAGCTTTCTGATCAATGATTGGAAAGGCTTTAGGCCTACAGATTTTTACAACTTGATAACGAAGCATCTTTCCAGAGGAAGCCTGTATCATATTAAGACCTTTGGTAAACTATCTCGATTCTGCTTAAATTTCGGTATTGATATAGTGTTTATACCATTTAAAGAACCATGGAGAAACGGATATATAGAAAATTTTAATAAACGTTTTAATGAATTACTCTGGCAATCAAAGCGCTTCAAAAGATCTGAAAGAGCTGAAGTTGAATCAAAGAAATTTGAGATAAACATAACAACTATCAGAAATATAAAAAAGATAATTTCTCTCAGCAATATTGCAAAGGCTATACACGAAGATTATTACCAGAAGGCTTCACCTTCGACCCATCAGAGAATTACCAATAACAAGAGGGAGAATACATTTTGTCCCGTTTAGTAGATGAAAAAGATATATTACAATTCTCAATGAAGAATTGTATATTAATAAAGCTTTAAATTTGAATATGTATATAGACAATACTAAATACGAGTAAACAAAGAATTGAAGTGTTTATTATCAAGCAGCATTTGAGAGACTCCAAAACAATTAATCAGAACAGAATCTTATAAACTAAGGGAACCTGTAAAAAACAGAATCCCTATTAAACAATTTTGCTAAGTGTATACGATGTTATGACACAGCTAGTGACACTAAGATGTGTATACGATGTTGTGGAACTTACCATATAGTGTTTAAGAATCGTTTCGTCTTTAGTAGCAATCTTTTTCGAACGTATACTTGCTTGGGCTACAATAATTCGATCAAATGGGTCACGGGCCCAATCCTGTTTTATTGCATTTTCAACTAGGTCACTGAATGTATGTTCACACGTTTTAAGTCCTATTCTCTTTTCAAGATCTAATACAACTCAATTGCTTTTATTGAGACCCGTCCAATCTCAAAAAGCCTTAAGTACATCTTCTGGCGCTTATTCTTACTTTTTAAATAGCTTGTAGAGTTAAAGAATTGTGGAGTTGTGAGATTAAATGAATCCACCTGGTTTTATTGTATAGTATCTTTATATAAAAATCTTTGATTTTCTGTAGAAACTTTCTTGCCAGTTCAATGTGTTTTTTCATATTCTTGAAACATCAAAGTAGTGTATTATTTAATACATTTGAATTTGTATAGAGAGATTAAAGGATTGTTAAAAGAAAGGGGTAATCTGAAATGAAACGTATACAAATTATTGGAATTATAGGAGTAGTCACATTGCTCATGTTTGGCGGCCTATCCTTTGCTGAAACATTGCCAGGACTGGAGACAGGAACTATCCCACCAACAGAGATAGATATGAAAATTACTGCCAAGGGAAACCTGCAATATTTAATTCAGAGTTATATAAAAAGAGAGCTGAAGAGCTTAGGGAATGTTACTGTTTATGATAACACAACTTCATATCAACCAAGGATGATTACCTCATCTCTATACGGTTACGGGGGGAACTGTGTTCCTGACTGGGAAATAAGTATTGTAGCTCTAGAACCATCAATTGGAAATCGTAAACTGGGCAGCATTATACTGTCTGTGACTATTCTCCGTAATTATGAAACCTGTCTGGATTCGGTAAATTTATCTGCTCTCGCTCAATTTGATATAGACCATCGCCTGTTATCTAAAGTGGTGGAACATCGGTTAATAATGGTAACGACTAATGATTTGCAGAAGGGGTGTTCGGAAATAGTTGCGAAATTTGATGGTGAACATTCTCCTGTAACAACACTGGCAGATATAATAAAAATTCAACACGAAATAGAAAGAGGGCGGGAATCTGGTGCGGCCAGAGGAAAAGGTTTCGGTTTGAAAAAAAGACCTTGAAGCGCCAATGAAGCATGCGATATTCATCCTAAACCTTGATTGTATAGCTTTCCATTTTAAATCTTTTGCAGTTAAGGGCTTTTTTTGCCTTCTCAAAAACATCTTAGCTGTACCATTGTCAGGTGGAACAGCAGTTTAGCCTTTTATTTTAAATGTGTATAGTTGATTTCCCCTCTAACAAGAGGGGATAAAGGGGTATGTGAAAATACCATTAAAGATAAAGTAAGGGAAGTAAGATTAAGAGAATTGAGGATAACGGTATTAAAATTATGCGATGAAGATATGATAAAAAATATGGAAGGGGCCTTGTCTATAATTCGATGCTTTATCGAAAATTTTGAAGCAAAGCAGAAGTTACACCCCCCCCCAACCCCTCTTTTTAGAGGGGAGCTTAAAATCGCATAAGAAGGTAGCCTAACTTGACGCATAGGAAATTCAAAATCATGGTTTATGTGTGCTAGCAGAACCGCCTGGCAGAAATAATCGGGCAGCGAACATTCTGGTGGGTAGAGGATCTATTAGCTCGTCGACATGTTCGGCCTGGTCGAGGGGTTTAACTTCCGGCTTCACGCCTTTCAGGGAGGTATTACAGTTGCTTTCCCTGCGTAATCTTAATCAACTGGTCTAAAGATGCCTTCGCCCTCCCTGAATCTACCGATTTTGCTGCAAGCCGTATTCCATCTTTTAAATCGGTTGCACCTCCCCCTGCAACAATAGCGGCAGAAGCATTGAGGAGGACAATATCCCGCCTCGGGCCTTTGACACCGTTCAATACTTCACTGATTGCGGCGGCGCTCTCTTCCGGAGACTTGACAACGAAATCCTTTATCTCAGCCTTTTTAATACCAAAACTTTCATGGGTAATAAAATAACTCTTAATTTTGCCGTTTTTTAACTCACAGACCTTTGTTTTATCGGTAGTCGTAATCTCATCCAGTCCGTCATAACCATAGACAACAAACGCATGTTCAGCACCCAGCTTTTTGAGGACCTTTGCAACCGTGTCTGTCAGTTTTGCGTCATATACTCCAATCACCTGTCTCTTTGTCCTAGCCGGATTCGTCAATGGGCCAAGGATATTGAAAATTGTCTTAATCCCTATTTCACGTCTTGGGACAACAGCGTGTCTCATAGAACTGTGTAAAAGTGGAGCCAGAAGGAATCCGATGTTCACTTCATGGATACATCGTTCTACCGTTACAGGGTTTGCTTCTACCTGGACGCCCAGTAGCTTAAGAACATCAGCACTTCCACAGTGGCTCGAAGATGCTGTACTGCCATGTTTCGCTACCTTGAGTCCTGCACCCGCAACAACAAACGCTGCCGCAGTAGATATATTAAAAGTACATTTCGAATCTCCACCGGTACCGCATGTATCTACAACGATATCATTGCCGACATCAATATGGGTGGCCATTTCCCGCATAACGGTTGCGCAACCTGTTATCTCGTCAACCGTTTCACCCTTCATTCGCAAAGCCGTAATAAACGAACCGATTTGTACATCTGTTGCTTTGCCCTCCATTATCTCGCTTATAATGGCCTTGCTTTCCTCGATGGAAAGGTCTTTTCCTTCCACTACTTTTTCAATAATCTCTTTTATCAGAATAGATCTCCTTCCTATCCGTCACCGCTCAGCCCGGCTGTGGTTGACGGGTCATCGGCTTCCCTAGATTGCGGTAAACAGGTTATTCCCTTATTATAACTCGATGCATTGAATTTCAATATTTCCTTATTTTTTGTACAGTCTTTTTATTTGTTATGTAAACAAATCAATAGCTTACATTTTTTGTGCATAAACACCTGTCCAAAAGGGCGCTAAGCAACGAGATGAATGTTGTTGCAGCCATTTTGAAAGAGTTGTGCATCCTGCACAACTCGGTGAAGATTTAAGAATAGAGGGTATGAAATATACAACAGTGAGTGTTATCTTGCAAGTAATTTTTAACGGCACATTGGGAAGAATTTTCTGGAAGAAAAGAGATCCAGTTTGAGTTAAATGGTTCTAAAAAAGTGTATAATATCAAATGCGACGGCACTATCGCGCACAAATTAAGCGATGGCCAAAAGAATGCCATCGCTTAACTCCTTAAATGTCTGATCTTTTAGAATGAGGTCATAGCATTATTGGTATCATGATAGGTGCATCCTGGCAGAAATAGAGAACAGTGACTATATCTATTCCGGCTCCTTCATTTAAACAAAATCAGCCGATGCAGCCACCGTTAGCGCTATTGTTTCCCTCGTTATTCAATTCATTTACCTGATTGTCGGAATCAACGGTAATTTTAAAGGAGCAATCAGGGCTGAAGCAGTTTGCCGGTACCTTAAACAGAAGGTCAACTGACCCGCCCGCAGGAATAGCCGGAGTATCTAACGTGAGAGAAACATCACGAAAGAGTACCGTCGTCTTTGAGGCGGCCGCATGATCATTTCCCTGATTTTTAACCGAGACTCTCAACAATTTTCCGCCTTCCTCTAATCTGCAAAAGGCTGAGGGGTCTATGCCCGCCGGACTAAACGGCAGTAAATCCGGTGATTTCCGACTCGGTATCCCGCCAGGCACCGCCTTTAGTCCCAGCACGGTGACTTTGTGACGGTAATTGAAACCGGGATCATCATTCTTGTCCTTTAATATGGAAAACAGCTTGTAGCTTAATGTCCCTGTCTGGACATTCGGGTCCTTATCGTAGTGTATCTCATCTATCCAGAATCCGATCTCTTTTACGTGCTCATCGTCGCATTCATACTGCAAGTCCCAACCCGTGAGCATAGGTATCGCGTGTTCGTATGGAACTTTCTCAATCGCAAACCCTTCAGTCTTCAAAATACCACTATTTGAATAAATGCAACCGGTATTCCCACCCACATCTTCAACCGGGAGGATCGAAAAAGGAGGCTGGATGATCCCAACGTCGCTGCCGCTTAATCCGGAAACTATTTCGCCAAACGCGTAATCCCTTCTTGTATTGTTATCTTTAAAAATGGAGGATGTCTCCCAACTCACATAACCTGAATCTACCTGGCTTGCTGAATTTGGCAATGTGGGGGTCACCGTATCAAACTTCTTTTTATATCTCTTGCCCTGCTCAATAAATATTTCGCTGTGGTCCAAATTGTACCCTATCTGAAGCAGATGGTGGTCCTCACAACCACCTCTCCAATTGAAGGCGAATCCACGCGGGAGTATGGCGACGATCTTACTGGCAGCAAAATCAGGATTCTGGAGAAACGTAGGAAAAGATGAAAGAGCGGTTGTAGTCCTTTCGTTATCAGCGTCAAAGAAGTTCGTTTCAGCGGGGTCACTGGAATCATTCATACAGCTTCCATCTTTATGGTCAACCGTGAGATTTATGTTTGAGGGTTCCAGGCGACAACCGTGTAATGTTAGCACCAGCTATATGCGTCATCGAAATTATCATCCGAAAGAACACCGGCTGCCTGCCACTTCAGAGTTTGACCCTCCAGCCTGATGTTTTGAATCGAAGTTCCAAGTCCAGCGACATGGTGGTCGCCGTCAAGGTATTTCAAATGCCATCCGTTCAGAAAAATGGTAGCGTTGGTAGCATACGACGGAATGTCCAGACTTTCTTCAACCTTAAGAACATCTTCTGTTCCCGGTTTATTTGATTCCGCGCATCCGTTTCCATGATATACAACTATCGTCCCTTGCTCTTCAAACACCACGGTTCGATCTGAAGAAGTTAGCTCCGTAACTGTTGTAGCTTCCCCAATCAAGCGGCACAGTTCATTCGTCGACCTGGCGCAGAATGAACATGACCCCAAAAGAGCGACGAAGAGACCTCCCAGTAAAATGAAAAAAGACCATCTCACATATACGTTTCTGGTATTCATCTTATTTTTTCTCCTTAAGCATAAAATTAGTAATATTTTTTAAAAGTGCCTCTCTGAAAAGAGGGCTGATGGTGTATTATGGGTACTTACACACCTCTGTATCGTTCGACTGAGAGCTCACCAATACTGTACATGCCTAGAGGAGCGCAAAAGGTTCTTTTGGAACCATTTAACTTTCTCGCCTGCCGGAGATTGTTTGTACATTAGATTATCTAATGACCCGGAGTGCCATAAGCTGCAAGTGTGGCCGATTTCGTGGGCCAGCGCTACGTTGTCCATTCTTAAGATGTAGATAGGCGACTCTAAACAAAAGATGTAAATAAATTAACACATGTTAAACCTGTTGTTCTATATTTTGAATACTCTCTGCCAGATCAATTTTGGTAATATCCCGGTATGCTTTTCGATAAGTCTCAACCTTTTCTTCAACAATCTTATTTTCGAGCCATGTGCCTACGGCATCCACATCATCCGTGTCGAGCGCCTCAATATCCAGGAGCAAATCTCTTCCTTTTTCCGCACAATCCAGGTGCAGCAAATAGCGGTTGGGTTTGTACGCTGATGCAGATTTTCCTTCCACCAGAGTCGAATAAGTGGCTGAAACATATTGACTGGCTTTGGTATAGGTACTGGGTATACCGATATCATCCCGGAGGTTTCTAATCAAATCTATTGCGGCAATCCCATAAACAATGGCATTCAGGGTATTATAGTTATTTCGCCCGTAACTAAAGATCTTGAATGATTCCTTTAATAATTGTAACGCCTCGGCAACCGCAACTCTCGTTGCCGCAGACGCCCCGCCGCTGGTTGTTTGCCGGATTGCCTGAGCTAATCGCAGATCTTTGTAATACTCCAGGGTAGTTTTAATGAATTGGTGGAATTGGCTGGTAAATGCGGTGTTCACTTCTGTCTGAATATCCATTTTCCTGCCAATAGGGGTGGTCCAACCCAGACAGCGACGATACGTACTCACCCTGTCCCGGATTAAAGAGGCAAGACCTGTCTGTATTTGACGCACCATTACCTCTAAGGTAACGGAAGTTAAATTATTGTTGTCAATAGGAAACTTTCCTTCAGTGGCATAATCATTGACCAGCTTGGCAAATATTTCAAATATTCCCATCCGCTCAATCCAATAAATATACACCAGGTCTCCTATGTACAGCCTGGAAATTTTTGTCGACGGACTCACGATATAACTGGCAGACCCTCTGATTCCAAAGAGGGTAGTGCAACCAGGCGGCATACATCCCATCACGCCATTAAATTCTTGATCATTCCCTCTTGGTGTACAGGAAAAATTCTTTACTTCCCCAGGGGTGAAAATGATGTGCGCAAAATGATCAAAATATTGATCATAAAATGTCTTTACTTCCGGATCGTCGGTTGCCTGAGCAAGCAGCAGATCGGCACAAGGCACAAAGGGAACTTTAAGCTTGGGATAGATCGAGTGATCGATCAGTTTTTCTCCCAGTGCAGCTAATTCAGCCAGATATTCTTCTCTGGTTTTACCATTAGTTGTTGTCATTTCTTATCCTCCTTCATTTAAGAATAGTGTTCTTTAAGTTTACTTCTTCTTGCTAACCCGACTAACCACGTGGTCATCAGTCGATCCAGCGATTGTTCCGATAATGTGCTCTTGTTTCTCAGCGTTCTGAAAAGCGCCAACTGGGCGCACGGTGAAAGCTCAGATAAATCCAGAATGCCGCTGTTTTCGGCGTCTCGAACAAACCTTTCCAACCGCTCCGGAGCATTCCTGTTAAGATCGAAAAGAGACGGCATGGCTCTCTTATCAAGAACGCTGAATTTGGTATGGAAAAGCGCCCGGCTGACGGTAGATACATATCGCCTTCCGGCAGCAAGAACTTTCCGCTCTCTCTCGGAAGCAGCCTCCAAAGGATACAAGGTCAACCATTGTTTTTCCCATTCATCCCAATCCCCGATTCCCCACTGTTGGCGACACCATTCAAAGGAGAGCAAGACTCTCAGGAAAGGAGGGGGGTGAGGATCCGTTGCAGACACCTTGAAAACTTGCGACGGGGGAAGACAGAGGATTTCCATGGCGCTTGATGCCTGGGCAGCGCCGCAATTGCAAAACCCCCAGAAATCCGGGCCAATTTCCATGGTCCACAAGGCAAAGAGCTTCCGTATCACCTCCGGCGCCCCGGCATGTGCCAGGGCCTCACTGATAGCTTCCGGCAGGACGTTTACCAATCCCAATTGCACCATCGCCGTATGACCTGACTCGTGAACGACCGATGTTAAATTGTACTTGTCTTTGATCTTGGTATAGGGGATTTGAATGGTAGCGAGTGGATTCGGCGTGCCATCCGGCAGCGGCACCCCCTCCCTGAGAATAGATGCTCCAAAGCCCCGGTTAAAGGAAACCAATGGTTTCTCGATAAGAGAAAGCGCCGGGTGATCTTTTTTCAGAGCATCATGCGCCAGGACATCGCATCCGCCCAGAAGGAGCCCCATCTCCGGCAAATGACGTTGCGATAACAGGTCCACAAAGGTGTCAAAATAGATAAAGGATTTTGACAGCTCTAACTCCGTTTTTCCCAATAACATTGTCAGCGCTCTTTTTGCTTCTGCCTGGTGGATTTGCTTGAGATATACCTTTCCCTCTTTTTTCAGACAGGCGTGAAGTTTCGCTTCGATTGCAGAAAGCGGCGATTCAATTGCCGACCACTGACTTTCGGCAATGTCGTAATCGGCAGGAAGAGCAACCGATTTCCGTAGTGATGAAAGCAGCTTTACTTTATTAGTGACGGAAACAAAGCGCCGATAAAGCTCATTATGAAAAGTCATTGTTGGCATTTCTCATGAAGGTTTTGGTTATGACCCGATAATGACCACTTTTTCACCGGGTCTGAGCTTGATAACACGCCTTTGTTGAGAAATACCCTCAGCCTTACCGGGCGGTTTCACCCCATTTTTAATCATTGCCTTGCGTACCGCCTTTCTGGCAACTTCGCTGGCAACTAGCGGATGATCAAAATCTTCGGGGAGTGTGTCGGCAACTTCACGGTAGGTATCCCTGGCGATTCGGGCAACCCTCCTGATTGCCCGCCTCCTTTTTCCACCTCTGCGGACTTCTCCTTCTTCACCACCTTCATCACCGCCGCCCAGGGCGTCGATAGCCGTGGTAGCAACTGTTCCCGCTACCGGGCCTAATACCGTGCCTACCGCCGCCTTGGCAAGATTCCCCAACGCCCCTTTGATGTTGCCTCTCACCAGGCTGGTGCCTGCCTTGATCAGGGAACCAATTGGTGTTTTGCTGGCGATCTTGCCGACTATTTTTGCCCCGGCGCTTAGGATCTTTTTGAACAGCCCCTTCTTTTTTCCGCGCTTCTTTTTGCGGTGCAGACGTTTAACCATGAACTCATCTTCCACGGCATCCAGCGCACGGTCCACTTCCTCATCCAGCTCGTATTCGCTCTCGTAGGAACGGGTTGACAGTTCATACAACCGCCGGGCAAAATTTTCGGTTACGCCATCGTCCTCAAGAGTATTCAACTCGTTTTCGAGTTCAAATTCATCTTCAGAGTCATCGTCATCTTCGTACTCATATTCATATGCGAATTCGTCACTTTTCTCAATGTCCTCCAATTCAAATTCCAACTCTTTGGTTTTATCAAGATTAAGAAGTTCAATTTGGGAGTTTTCCAACAATGCCAGAAACATATTTTTTAGTTTCTGTGCTTCTGTTTGTTCAAGGATGTATCTGTCGTTTTTTAACATTGTCGAAGCTCCGGAGGGGGTGGAGAAAACCCCGATACTCAAAGTTGCCGGTTTGCTTTTATCATTCATATCTGTGTCAAGGATCTCAAATAACGAATACCCTTTCTTGGCTTCTCCCTCAATTCTTGTAGCGTTTGAATTACTCTTTAAACGCTGAAAATCTTTGACATCATAGATATATTGAATGTCTAATTGTTTGGCTGACATGGTGAGTCTTTTCCTTCTCAGATCATAATCAAAGGTGATTTCCACCGGCGTATTTCTAAGGGGTTTCCTGGTGAGGCTTGAATCAATGATATAATCCACTTTGGTTACTATCTTTTCATAGACATTCGTTGGGCTGCCTTTTTCGTATTCATATTCCAATTCCTGGTCAAGTCTCAAGTTTTTTATAAATGCCGCTAAATCATCTGCTTTTGTTTGAGCCTCTTGTCCAATTATCGTGTATATCCTTTGTTTACCCGGTATGGCGATGAATTTACCCAAAAAAGGATCTGCTTTACCAGGAGTAGCAATCAGCTTCGGCGGGATAGCTGTATCGACTTGCATTTTCAAAAGCACATTTCTGTGACCCTCTACTTCATCAGCCATTCCTAAAACTGTTTTTTCGTCTACTTTTTTAACATCTCTGAATTTTATTGTAGAAACAGGCACCTGCGTGCCATCCTTTGTTGTATATGCGGAAACAGTTATCGAACCAGTCTTAGTACTTTCATCAATTTGCAGGCTGATATTAACATCATCTCCCTCTGTATTTTTAACAGGGAGGGTTTTAGTGCCACTTTCAAACTCCTCTCCCATATAAAGCTCAAGCTCCCTCTCCAACCCGGATAACATATATTCCTTTTGGTGTGCCATTTTTGTCCTCCTTAATTTTTGGTTCGTACAATGTACAAAATGAGTCCTTTTAAGTCCCTCTTAGAAAAGGGGGGATTCAGGGGGTCGTTTTTCCCCGGTTATTGACAATTCCCTTGCCTCCTGGTTTCGTTTGACTGATCCATCACAGGTGCAACATTGTGCATCATTTCTATCCGCTTCTCCCCTGGAGAGCCTTGCATTACCCCGTAATGATCACTTTTTCCCCGGGTCTGAGCTGAATAACCCGCCTCTTTAGAGGAATACCATCGGTCTTACCGGGCGGTCTCACTCCATTTTTAATCATTGCCTTGCGTACCGCCTTTCTGGCAACTTCGCTGGCAACTAGCGGATGATCAAAATCCTCGGGGAGTGTGTCGGCAACTTCCCGGTAAGTATCCCTGGCGATTCGGGCAACTCTCCCGAACGCCCGCTTCCTTTTACCTCCTCTGCGGAATTCTCCTTCTTCACCACCTTCTTCACCGCCGCCCAGGGCGTCGATAGCCGTGGTAGCAACTGTTCCTGCTACCGGGCCTAATGCCGTGCCTACCGCCGCCTTGGCAAGATTCCCCAACGCCCCTTTGATGTTGCCTCTCACCAGGCTGGTGCCTGCCTTGATCAGGGAACCAATTGGTGTTTTGCTGGCGATCTTGCCGACTATTTTCGCCCCGGCGCTTAGGATCTTTTTGAACAGCCCCTTCTTTTTTCCGCGCTTCTTTTTGCGGTGCAGACGTTTAACCATGAACTCATCTTCCACGGCATCCAGCGCACGGTCCACTTCCTCATCCAGCTCGTATTTGCTCTCGTAGGAACGTGTTGATAATTCATACAACCGCCGGGCAAAATTTTCGGTGACGCCATCGTCCTCAAGAGTATTCAACTCGTTTTCGAGTTCAAATTCATCTTCAGAGTCATCGTCATCTTCGTACTCATATTCATATGCGAATTCGTCACTTTCCTCAACATCATCCAGTTCCCATTCATCATCTTCATCCGCCATTTCAAATTCCGTATCATTAAGCTGGCGACTCTCTTTTTTTGTCATCTTCAAGTGGCCTTGATACAATAATTTTGTACCCCGGAGTTCATCAATGTCACCGGGCCGTTTCTGGGTTGTCTCAAACAGCTGGATGCCGGCCATTTTATATGATTCCAGAACCAGTTCAGAACAATAAAACCTTTCGTCGCCTCCACCAGGAATGCGCAGACCCGCGCGAAAAACCATTCCCCAAAAATCGAAAGGAGTCTTCAAATTAGCATGCTTGATGGCGAAACCGGGGATGACCCCCTGGCGCCAAGACTTAAATCCGGATGTCGTAAGACATACGCGTATTTGTCGTCTTTGGTAGCCTTGTCGACGGAGTGTCTTTTGACACCTTCACCAAGAGCTTCCACAACTTCACCATTGCCGATATACAGCTGGTATGACTGACCCTGGAACCGGAGAGCAGCCTGATAGCCTTGGAGAGAGGGTATCGAGTGGTAGAGACAATAATGTCTCCTTCCTGAAGATCGGCAATGCTAATTTTTTCACTGTCAGGTCTTCCTTTTTTTCATAGTTAAATTCTGAATCTTCATCCGGATGGAGTGTATATTCTTCGTAGAAATCATCGGAGAGTTCTTTATCGGGATCTAGCTGCAATCCGCCAATAAATGCCTTTAAATCCTGTATTTGTTTGGCAACCGGCTCTTGTAGGGGATATTCAGTTGACTCCCATTTTCCATTAACAAAGACACTGACCTTTAGAACTGATTTGGACTCAAGAATTTCAAACTGCGTTAAAGCATTTTGTTTGACAACATTAAAGCGGACATTGTCGGGAGTTTCGGACTTTGAGGCATTATAATTTTCATTGAATTGTAGTAAATCCCTCAACACGATGAAGGCGGTGTACCCCTTTTTGTTTAACGCAACAATTAATTGCGTGACACCCGGGACTCTATAAGTTTTGGTGGCCAGCCCGGTTCTTTTTGTATAGGTATGTTCAGAAGTATGCACATAACCATGCTTGTTCTGATCGATACTAAATGTGAAGGACATGGGTGATCCTGCGGTATCAACAACCGAGATAATGAGCTGTTTTCCGTTTGATTCTCTGGGCGCTTCATGCTCCTCACCCATATAAAGCTCAAGCTCTCTCTCCAATCCAGAAAACATAAATTCATTTTGGCGTGCCATCTTTGTCCTCCTTAATTTGTGCAGGTGTTTTTATGCCAACGTCTTAACTGATTATATATTAGACCGTATCGAACCGATGCGGTTAGATACCCGGTTGTAATGCAGAGGGCGCAGGTTGTCGTACTAAGCAATATTTCAAAGAATGGTGAAGCATTCATTCGCGTTTACCAACTTTCATACAGATGAAACGAGCCAAAAACAGAAGATACGGTTATCAAATATGCTGGTGGTGTTACGGCAATTTTGATGAAGACTCACAAAGCGAACAGACCTCATTAGTCTGCGTCGCACAACTATCTACTGCATGCTAAGCGCCTATTGTATTATCCTCAAAATAAAAAAGCCTTACTGCAAAGATTTGCTTAAATATCTTCGGCAGTAAGGCTGTCTTTTCGCTAAGGGATAAGGCATATCTTTAACTACTTCCTTGTACGTTGAAAGACCCTTTACTTTGCGTCCCCTGATTGCTCAGGGTTTACCTTTATCGACTATTTTTTCACGAGCTCTTTACTGGTAGAAATAACACCGGCAGGGTTAGATGTCAAGAAGAAAATAATTGATGTCAAGGCAAATCCAAAATGTCAGGCTTTTTAACGACGCAAAGCAAAGAAAACTTTTTTTTTCTGAAAATTATGGTATGTTATGTTTTTATTCTTTAACGTTCTGCACCTTAATTTTCATAAATTTCTTCCGGGTAAAGAATCTTGTAAGAACTGAGACGTTATTAATCTGGAGAGCATTTTTCTTAGCAAACAGCGTGTAAAATACAACGATGAAAATAGAGGATACCATTTCGTAATTAAGTATTTAAAAATTTTATAGAAAGGCGATATACCATGAATTTTTATGTAAAAACCATATCCTGTTTAGCCATTTATCTCTTTATGTTTCTTTTAAATGTTTCCCTGGCAAGTGATCCCAGTGAGTGGTCACCTACATGGAGGCTTCCTCCAAACAAAAGACCTGAAAACATTGTCGATGAGGCGATTACGGTACCTGGTGACATAAAGAAAAGCCAATTCTTCAGTCCGAATACGTGTGGGGCTTGTCATCCCGAAATTTTCAAGATGTGGAGTGGTTCTACCCATGCCAATGCTTGGAAAAATCCCCTTTTTCAGGCGCTGTACAACTTAGGGAAAAAAACTGCTCAAGGAGAATCTCAAAAAAGGAGTATAGAATCTTGCGTCCGCTGTCACTTTCCTGTAGGCCATAGTTCGGGAGACAAGGAGCTTCCGGTAGAAGATGAGAAAGGAGGCGTCATTTGCGATTTCTGCCATTCTGTCAGAGCTACGACCGGTGTTGGCAATGCACCTTATATCCTGAATCCTGGTAATGCTGCTGTCATGGAAGGGGGGACAAAATACGGACCCTTTGCCGATTCTCCGGAAACGATACATAAGAATCAGTATTCAGAGTTACACACACGTTCTGAATTTTGCGGAGGCTGCCATGATGTGTCACATGCAGGAAATGATCTCCCCATCGAGCAAACCTACACTGAATGGCGTCAGGGCCCTTATAATACCGGTGATCCAAAGACATCGGTACACTGTCAGGATTGCCACATGAGGCAACGTCCTGATTTTCCCTGTACCGGAAGTACTGAGCGGCCCGACAATCCCGGTTTTGCAACCCCTGAAATGATGGGTGGAATTAAACGGCCACATATATGGACTCACTATTTTGTCGGTGGAAGCGTGGTTCCCATCTCCCTTCCTCCTAATTCCGAATTACAGCCGCAGATGGCCATTGACAGGTTGAAGAATGCCGCAACTCTTGAAATTAACGGAGATTTAAATGTTGAAAAAGATGGTTTACTGCAATTTAAGGTAGGTATTGAGAATTCGGGGGCAGGGCATTATTTGCCGACGGGTCTCACTGAATTACGGCAGATGTGGTTAGAAGTTTTAATCACTGATTCTGAAGGAAAACTCCTGTTTAACCGTGGAGGGGTAGACGAATCAGGAGCAATTGATCCCCAGGCAACGGTATATCATACAGTATTTGGAAATGAAAAGGGAGAAAAGACCTTGCATGTTTGGGAAGCAACTCACATCATCTCAGATAATCGCATTCCTCCAAAAGGGAAAAAGGAAGAATACTTCGCCTTTGTAATTCCTCAGGATACCAAGACGCCGCTAAAGATAAAGGCAGTCTTAAACTATCGAAGTGCGCCGCAGAATGTTGTTGATTCCCTTATGGGAGAAAAGTCAATAAAACTCCCCGTAATAAATATGACGGAGCTCACAAAGGAGGTGGGACTGTGAATAGTGTTGAAAAATCCTTTACAGGTTATATCAATTAATGCGTTCACGGTATGACAAAAAAACCATCTTCGCTTGGGTACGCTCTTCTGGCATATTTCTCATTTGTCGTGTGCCTTATTACGTTGCTTCCTTTTCGATTTCACTGGTCAGGGACGGTTGGGATATTTCTGAAGTGGGAGTGGTTAGACGTTATCCTGAATGTTATTCTTTTTTTTCCTCTTGGTTTTCTTTTCCGGTTAACCCAGCAAAAGGAAGCCGGTCAGGAAAGAATCCGGGTTCTGATATACGGTTTTTTAGGTAGCGGATGTTTAGAAATAGTCCAGGTTTTTGAGATTGATCGTTTTAGCAGCCCCTGGGATGTCATGGCTAACAGCTTTGGTGCATGGGTGGGCGCTTTATTTTTCGATAAAGTTAAAAATCAGCTCAACCGGCAAATGGTAAGCCGTTTTGCCCTCGAATTGCCGTTAATGAGTCTTTTTTATCTGCTGGGTCCGTTACTATGGATCAATGGCCTTTCAACCGGGAAAGACACTACTCATTTATTTCTGGCTCCATTTATTGGTTTATTTGGAGCGTGTATCATTGCCTCGGTTTGGGCATACAAATTGAAACAGAGGAGAGTTGTTTCTGCTAACCTGGTGGCATTAGTAACCGGAATGTGGTTTCTCGGCGCATCATTGCCGGGACTTATCAAAAATCCGATCTTTTTTTTCTCATGTGGAATAGTCATTACTCTTTTTGTGCGAGTACTGGTTGCCGTTTTGAGAAATTTTGATGAAAAAGAGCGTCGTTTTGAATTTGCAACGCTCAAGTGGATCTGGCCCATATATGTCATATATGTATTTTTGTTGGCATTCTGGCCTTGGATGAGACCTGATGTTCTTTGGAAGGGAAGTGTTGGGTTTGTTGTAGTCCATTATGCTAGTGGTGATGAAATTTTGCGAGTCGTGGAATATTTACTGGTTTTTACACTTCTCGGGTATATGATAGCTGAAGCACGTGGACGAAAAAAAGAGACCTTCCGTATTTCAATGATTTGGGTGCTGCTATTCTGTTCAGTAATAAGCTCTATCCTTGAGCTGGCTCGCGGCTTCCATCCGAAACATACAGCAAGCCTTATCCATCTGGTTATTTCAATTGGGGTTGGTTTGTATGGTGGCATGCTGTATCGGCTTCAACGAAATGCTATCCAAAGATTGATAAGGGGGGGTGTGCCTTGAAATATGGATTAAATCCTGTTAGTTTGTAAAACTATCCGAGAGACATATTTTTATTCTGCAAGCCGACAAATATCAGCTTTTTGAAAAAGTTAGCCCGCCCGAACGTGCCGTTCGATACGGGTGTGGGGCTTGGCGGGCAGGATGCACTACTCGATGTGAGGGATAATAGATGACAAAAGCTGTAAAGATGCTCTTGTGTTCCGGTGATGACGGTCTCATGCTTGAGATTATTAAGAACCGTATTGCAAAGGAAGGTCTTGAATCTGATATCGTTCTCGTTCAGGATAGCAGCGATGCCGGCACTATAGCGAGAGAGATAGTTGATGCCGATGTTGTATATCCGGATAAGGCTGTGATAACGGGAAGTGATGATTCGGAGTGCAAAAAAGGTAAAATTATTTCAGTACGGGACAGGATATGATACGATAGATATTGAAGTTGCGAAAGGGAGAAACATTCCCGTGTGTAATATGCCGGGTGTTACCGCACAGTCTGTTGCAGAACATGCAATTTATCTGACATTAGCATTAGCCAAAAATGACAGAGAATACGGATTAGAAATGAAGGAAGGGAGATGGAACAGGGGGGTTGGTTGTGAGCTGGCCGGGAAGGTTCTCGGTTTAATAGGATTTGGCAACATTGGCAAGTTAAAGGCGAGAATGGCGCATGGGATCGGGATGAAAATTCTGGCATATCGAAGGGATAAGGAGAAAGGCAACGAAGGGATAGATTTTGTAGATATTGTGGATCTTGATTCATTACTCGAAAGATCTGATATCGTATCCATACTTCTTCCCCTGATAAAAGACGGCTTCCAGAGAACGAATGGTTTGATCGGCAAAGAGGAATTAGAAAGGTTTGGAGCAAAAGGTCTCGGATGGATAATCAATACATCGAGGGGTGCCATAATCAATGAGAAAGAGTTAATACAATCTCTCAAAAAAAACGTTATCAGGAAGGCGGCATTAGATGTCTATGAAACCGAGCCCCTGCCTCAAGACAGCGAATTAAGAAAACTGCCAAACGTCATTCTTACACCTCACATAGCCGGTGATACTAGAGAAGCCTTAATCAGGAGGTATACCTTGATTGCAGAAAATACCATCAGGATTATGAATAATGAAAAACCGAAATACATCGTCAAAGAGCTGGAATCAGTGTTTTGAGAGATTTTTTACATTTTGAAAGGAAAGAATCATGAAATACAAGGACATTGTAAACAAACTGAATCATATTCAGGACGATGGGTACTTCAATAACCATCATTCTCGGCAGACGCATGGAACCGGTCCTTTTAATCAATTTCCATTTTACACAATAGACTCTTGTGAATGTGCCAGCTGTATTGCACATGCTCTCGCATTTGGTATGCGTGGCCATTATGAAGAGGAAAAAATCACGGAGGAAATTATTGAAGAGTTAAAGGGTGTTTATGGAATTGAGTATGTGATAGATGCCGTTAAAGAGGAAGAAAAAAGTAATCTCAACCAGATTTTTTTAAACGACAGGTAATCCGTACATGGATGCAGGAGCATAGACTCTTGCTTATCTCTTTAACTCGACTATTTCAGCATCAATTGAGACTCCCTTGACATACAAAAATGCAAGAGAAACGGGGTAATCAAACCGTCGAGGACCTGCGCTTCCGGGATTTACTAAGAGAATCCCGTTTCGTTTTTCGATTTTAGGTATGTGAGAATGGCCGCAAATGACGGCGTGAAATCCGGCTGCAGCCGGATCCAGATCGAGTTTATTCATATCGTGAAGAACATATAAGAGAGCCTCGCCGACTCTTACTACTTCGGTTTCAGGAAGATTGTCAGCCCAAGCATCACTGTCAACATTTCCACGAACAGCATAAACTCTGGAGATCGTTTGTAATGTCACAAGTACCTCAGGGCTTCCTACATCTCCTGCATGTACAATCAGATCAACCTCTTTCAGAAGATGAACAATGCGTTGACGAACTAGAGCATGTGTGTCTGAGATAATTCCAATTTTATAATCAAATGTACTGTTCAATGGATACTTTTATCTATTCTAAGGAGAGATTTTTCGTAGATAGTATCATTTCATAAAGATAATGCAAATAAATCAATGGATTACCTGTTTTCTTGTACCATGATCGAATTCATACACACTCATGAGATTGTCATCTGGTGGTTGGCTGTATCCTCAATCATTACGTTTGTTGCCACTCTGATCGTAGTTCCGCTATTGGTAGTCAGAATTCCTCAAGACTATTTCTCTCATCGTGATCGTCAAAGATCAAACTATTCTGAGCGCCATCCTCTGTTACGCGGGGTATTGGTCATAGGGCGTAATATTTTCGGATACCTCTTCATAATGGTTGGTATTGTCATGCTGGTATTACCCGGCCAGGGCATATTGACGATAGTGATCGGATTAATGCTGTTAAACTTTCCGGGCAAATACAGGCTTGAAAGATGGCTTGTTACCCGTCCCAGGGTACTCCGAACCATTAACTGGTTACGTCGGCGTTCAAAACGAAATCCTCTTATTCTTGACTGATAAAAAGACAGACAGGAAGGTCAAATAAGACTTAACCTCAGGGCGAGTCAGTAAAACATAACGAAGTCTGGTGATTCAGGAGGCAGAGTAATTGGTTCGGTTCAGCGTTTCCCGCCGGAAAATTTCCGTTTTTGATTACGTTGTCTGCGGGGTTTGTCACCCATAGTGTTTCTCTCTCTTATTGACGTTTTAGTAGCAGATTGCCTGCGGGAGCCGTGCTCCTGGCGTGCAGTTTCTCTCCGTGCCGCAGCTCCTTTTTGCACTTCGCTGGCAGTTGGGGCTTTTTCAGACCAGATGGTTGGCTCAAACCCGGGCACATCCGATAGCTTAATCGGCTGACCAATCAGTTTTTTTATACTGTTTAGAAAAGGACGCTCGTCATTGCAGACAAGGGAAATTGCTTCGCCTTCCATGCCGGCTCGACCTGTCCGACCAATGCGGTGGACATAATCCTCCGGCACATTGGGCAATTCATAATTGACAACATGCGGTAACAGAGCAATATCCAGGCCGCGCGCGGCAATATCGGTGGCCACAAGAACACGAATTTTACGTTTTTTAAAACCATCAAGGGCCTTGGTGCGCGAGGCCTGCATCTTATCGCCATGAATGGCGCTGGTCTGAATGCCCGCCTTTGCAAGTTTACTGCTCAGGCGATTTGCGCCATGTTTGGTACGTGTGAAAATCAGCACATGTTCCCAGTTGCCTTCCTTGATCAGATGGATTATCAGGCTGGTCTTTGCTTTGGCATCACATCGATAAGCTCTCTGGGAGACCGTCTGTGCCGCCATCTTTTCAGGGGTGACTTCAATCGTGATGGGCTTGACAAGAAATTCGTGTGTCAAGGCACGAATTTCTTTAGAAAAGGTCGCTGAAAGCATCAGATTCTGCCGCTTCAATGGCAACAGTTTGATAATTTTGCGGATGTCATGAATGAAACCCATGTCCAGCATGCGATCTGCTTCATCAAGGATCAGCATGTTGACCTGGTTCAATCTGCATGCCCGCTGGTTGCACAGATCCAGTAATCTGCCGGGTGTGGCAACCAGAATATCAACACCTTTTTTCAATTGATCAATCTGCGGTTTAATATTCACGCCGCCAAAAACAACCATGCTTTTGAGGGTCAGGTATTTACCGTAAGTCTTGATGCTCTCCTGGACCTGGGCTGCCAGCTCACGGGTCGGGGTCAAAACAAGCGCCCGTATCGGACGTCCGCCTGACGACTCAGCCTGATTAAGGATATGTAACATCGGCAGTGTGAAACCTGCTGTTTTACCCGTACCTGTCTGTGCCGCGGCCATCATATCTTTACCGGTCAATACGGCAGGGATGGCGCGATCCTGAATGGGAGAAGGTGTCTGATAGCCTTTGTCTTTAAGGGAGCGCAGTATATTCTCAGATAAGCCAAGATTGGCAAAGGTTTTCATAAGTTAAATCGTATTAATACAATCAAGTCTGCTATGTAAGCGTAGTTTTTATAACCGGGTCATCGGTAACCACAAAGCTCTCCAGGCTGTTAACACTCCCGATGGAGTCACCATCCATGATTACCATATGGTGGCCGGTGATGTGAATAAACAATAAGAGAAATGCTGCCCTCTGAAGTGAAAACCTTATTTGGAAGCCTGTTAAAGTCCCGATCTTTGGAGAAGTTACGTTACATTCTCTTGTTCTCACGGTCTGGTTAAGCATCAGACTACGAGATTACTACTTTTGTACTATAGCATAGATGATACAAGTATCAAAATGAAAATATTAAAATCTTGTAAAAAAAAGTGATCGTATATACAATTTACGCGATATTCGGAGCGGGAATGAGGGTGTCTTTCCCGAACGGTTACGGCTTTTCAATAATTTTCTCTAACATAAATAAGTGGGAGGGGGTATTATGACCAGGGTAAAGAGTATTAACGCTGTTTTCCTTTTGACTTTCGGATTTACACTCTTTCATTTACAGAATACTGCATATGCCGTTCCTTGTGAAGCAATTACAGGCAGGTGGGCGTGGTTTACGGGGGGAAATGTAACCCTCAATCCCGACGGAACGGTAACATCGCAGGAGTTTGGTAACCTGGGTACGTGGGAGTGTGCTGATACTGCACGGGGAGCATTTACTCTCAGGTGGATTTTTGGCAATCCTCCCTTTGTTGACACGCTGACTCTGTCGGCGGATGGCCAGAGCTTGTCCGGCACGAATCAATTTCAATATCCGGTGACTGCAAAGAGGATAGGATCGTCAGATAGAGTAGGAGGTTCTTTTAACCCGAAGGCTGTCTCGCTGCGGTTCTTTGAGAGCGGTTACAATCTGCCGTCACGAGAGAAGCGGATATATGTAAATCGATTTGACAAGTCAAAGACCAGATATGTTTATTGGGAACTTGAGCTTGAATTTTCCGCCCCGGGCAGCCGTAGAAATCTTGTCATCGAACAGCTCTGGTACCGTCCCGACGGCGCTCTTCTAGTAAATCAGCAGACTACCGGTATCGCCATAGAAGCAGATTGGACCCGGTTGTATTACAGTCACAGTTACGGATGGAGAGATACCGGCAACTGGCCTGAAGGTTCTTACCGGGTGGATTTATATGTAGTCGGGCAGAAGGTGGCAAGCGGCACGTTCGAGATTTACGGGGCTTCGTCAACGGAGAGCTATTTTGCTCTAGGCTTAGGCTACTATAAAAAAGGGATGTACGATGAGGCAATCGCCGAATTTACCAAAGCGATCGAGCTTAATTTGCAGCTCTCGGCAGCCTACAACAATCGCGGAAGTGCGTATTCTGCAAAGAGACTCTACGACCAGGCGATATCCGATTACACCAAAGCGATTGAGCTGGACCCGAAATACGCCGAAGCCTATACCAATCGAGCGACCGCTTATAAGGAGAAAGGGCAGTTTGATAAGGCAATAGAAGATTACACCACGCTCATAAAGCTCAAACCTGATGATGTTTACTGTTATAATAAGCGGGCATCTGCCTATCGTACAAACGGCCAGTATGACCTAGCTGTCTCTGATTACACCAGAGTTTTAGAGGTATATCCGGAAGACGAATTCGCCTGGTTCGACCGGGGCGACACCTATATGAAGAATGGTGATTATGATAAGGCTATCTTCGATTATACGATAGTCCTGGGAATGGTCCCGGAAGATGAAGAGGCCCTCTTGTCGAGGGCAGAGGCTTATGTGAAAAACGGTCAGTACGATGAGGCTGACAAAGATGCTTCCAAGTTAATATACAAAGAGGGGAAAAGTGTTTTCGAAGCGGATGCTTACAATCTCCGTGGGATGGCAAGAGTCGGGAAGGCGGAATTGGGGAAAGGAAAACATGAGTGGGCTCTGAGCGATTACAGCAAGGCGATAGAGTTGAGCCCTAAGTTTGCCGAAGCCTATAATAACCGTGGGAATGTCCATTATAAGCTTAATCAAAAGGGGAAGGCGCTTAACGATTTTATTAAAGCAAAAGATCTGGGTTTTAAGGTCGAAAAGGAGCCGCTCGGCGAACTTATCAAGTTAAGGAGCGAGGCCAAGATACCTTCCTGGGAGGTCTCCGAAGCAATGCTTCATTTTGATGCCGGAATGGAGCACAGCTACGGTATTGGGCCGAAAGACAAGGCCATTGCCGAATTTACCAAAGCGATTGAGCTCAACCCGAAATATGCCGAAGCCTACCTCCAGAGAGGAATAGCTTATCATGCGAAAGGGCAGCAGAGTGAGTCACTTTCAGATTTCGATACATTTTCAGAGCTTGACCCGAAAGACGGGAAGTTGTACTCGAAGAGAGCAGGTTTTTACAGGAACCAGAAGAAGTACGGAGAGGCCGTTAACGATTATTCCAAAGCCATAGAGTACGATCCGGAATATACCGAAAACTATTACGGGAGGGGAAATATTTATATAAAAGTCGGGAGATACGAACCCGCAATTCTCGATTTCACCAAACTGATTGAATTATCACCGAAGGATACCGGCGCTTATGAAAGCCGGGCGTCCGCCTATATGAAAACCAAGCAGTACAACAAGGCTCTCTCCGATTACAGCAAAATCATTGAACAATACCCGGATAGAGGTGAAGCCTATTTTAACCGTGCCGCCGCCTACAAAACCATGGGCGACAATGATAAGGCTGCTCAGGATCTTAAGAAAGCTTCGGATCTGGGATTCAAAACAAAGGATTGATCCTTCGGGAGACTGATAACGAGAGTGACTTGTCACCTGTTATTTTCTCTCACCTTGTTTTCTTTCTTGAAGGAAAAATGAAAAGGTTCTTTACGTGAACCGTGAAGTTTTTTTACCTACTCTTTATTCTCTGATATGTGTTTTAGGTTAAAATTTACTCAGCACGTTCAATAAAGAGCCTTTTCATTTATGTTACAAACCAAAGCATGCAAAACTCTTATCAAGTTCGTTTAAATTTCGTTTGATTTCCTAACACTCACCATAGTAATGCAGCTACTATTGTGCCAACCGTATGATAATTTACAATTTATTTGAATGATTATGATTTAAGTTTCAGAGAATGAATATGATAAGAAAAATATTTTTATTGATGTCAACGTTCCGCTGGTTATTGGGAAGTTCAAAGACGGGTGTTAAATGGTGAATTAATGGACAACTTTCAGTTTACTCCTCGCTTCCTCTGTGGAAGATCGATAATTTACTATCATAAAACCTATGTTCACAAACATATAGACAACACAACCAATTTTTCTCCCATCTTTTGACAATTGAGCTAAATTTAGTGTAGCATTTTATAAAAACACATTTTAAAAAGCAGTTGATTTTTACTTGTCGTTGTTATATTCTCACTCTGTTCCTAAAAAGCAATTTCCTAGTGCGCCAGGCCAAGCTTGTGAAGTCCAGTTGGATACAAAACCAATCTGACAAAGTTAGCCGACCGTCAGAACCGAGTCTTGCATTTATGTTGGTAACAGCGTGAGTGAAGCGTAGACAGGGAGTCAGTAGGCCGTAATCCGAAAGGGTGAAGGGATTCAGCTCAGAAAATGCTTATGTTGTGGAGTAAGTCGACGTTATTAGGAAGACGGAAGACAGTAACGAGCCATCGAAACAGGCTTGATGGTGGAAACTCCACCGGGGTTATAGACCATGGCATGCTGTACAAGGGTTTTACAGGAACCTGGGAGAACCTATGCTTTCCTTATGAAAAGGTACCGAAGCCGAGGCAACGAGGTAAGAGGAAGAGGCATAGGTAGTCGGATCAACCCATAGTACCGTTGATGTCGGGTAATTCCGAAGGAGGGAAGGGGTTGACAAATAGATGTCTCGTGGAGGAGAAACAATTGCCGAACACAGAGTCGGGGAATAAATTGTCAACGAAACTGAAACGATTAGCAGAGATAGCGAGGCAAGAACCAACCACGAAATTCACATCATTAGCCCACCTATTAGATGAAGAATGTCTGAAGGAAAGTTATAGAGAATTAAATCGAGATGCAGCAATAGGAATTGATCACATTAGCTATGAGGAATATGGAGTAGACCTTACTGCAAACATATCTGGCTTAGTAAAGCGATTAAAGAACAAGAGCTATAAAGCTATAGATATACGTCAGTGCTGATACCCAAGCCAGAAGGAGGAGAACGAGCACTTGGCATTCTTGTACTAGACCTAAAACAAGCGAGGTTTATTAACCACACACGTACTCATAATATTTTAATCAATAATTGGTTGCTTGTTTGATCCCTTATGCATCTCTCAATACTTTTTTTGTTTGTAAAACTTCTCGAATTCGTAAAAATACCACTATGAACAGACAATATCACTGTGTCATGATACAATGTTGATGTACCAATCCCGCAGACTTTTAACTCCATTCATTTTTCTCACAAAATCTTGTTACCCTCTCATGCATATCTTCAGTTTTCTGATCCGCTCCCAGGTAGCAAAGAAATCCTGCAACCAGTCATTGTACCCAAGAACACGATACAAGATCTTTCTCCCCGTTTTGATAATTTGACACGGCAGCAAAATCAGTGTGTTAAGAAACCTCCGAAATTCCATCTTCACAACCTGTGTACCCCTTGCCTTGTCGGGCATTAACATCCCAAACCACGCCTTTATATTCCACGCCAGCGCTGTTATTACCATATAAGCCCAGTTACTCTCCAAATCTCTTACCGGCATCTTCATCGCATTTACCCGTTCTTTAACTGCTCTACCACATTCTCCTGATTGCATCGCCCATTTGCTAACTCCACTACTTCCTCTGCCGGTATATCGCTCAGGGTTGTAATGTAAAAAAAGTATCGTACGTCATCAAATAATCTCATCTGACCCCTTTCTACTCTCAAGGTCTTCTGACCACTACCACTCGATACCTCTTCTCACACTTCACCGGTCGATACGCAAACTCTCCCACGTGCTCTTCCTCAAGACAAATATTCTTATACCCTCGCTCTTCCACGATCCGCTCTTTTACCCTCTCTGGCCTCTTTCTCTCGTTGGTCTTTACCGTGTATTTCGGTTTACGCCTTATCTCCTTCCATGATTCCTTCGATAGCTCCCCTGCCCGTCTTTCCAACACCGCATGAGCATTCATACCAAACACAAAGTCTGCCTGCTCAGACCAACGATCAAAATTTCCCGTTAAGGAAAAATCCGTATCTCCTCTGATACATACCCTCTTCGCGTATCAGCTTCACCAATCCTATCGCGGTCTATCCACTCCACACAACCGTCATGGCTCGGCCTGTTCCCGGACGATTCACCAGATACAACACCTCCTTCGTGTTCCCCAGCGATATCACCAGCGGCGCATGCCCCCATATCCCCTTATACGATACATCTATTCCCTCCTTGCACTCTCCATACGTTTTTGCTATCGTACCATCTACATCTATCAGTGCCTCCTCCATGGAATCCTTCCTGCTCTCTTTCCATATACGCGAATGCGTGCGGTATTGATGCACTCCATCAGTCTCAGGATATCCGCTTTCTTAAATCGACGGGTAAAATCCCCCGCTGTCGTCGGATCCGGTATCCTCTGCGCTCCTATTGCATTGAGGTACCCCGTATCCTGTCGGTTCAACTCTATGTGCCTCTAATCGTATATTTCCGCAAAGGACATTGTATGCTATATTCAATACATGATCTGACTCGTGGTAGGGAATATGGCTTTTCAGTAATTGGACCTGCCGGTTAATCTCGTGTACCAAACCACTCTTCAGTACCATTTGATGTATTGCTCCTATTCCTCCGCAGTTGATTGCCTGTGTCTTCTCTGCTATTTCGTAATGGATATTCCTGGCGGTGAACATCGGTTGGGGTTGTTCCTCCCACTGCTTCCTCTGCAGTCGTTTTTTAATTTCTCGTTTCTTTCTCTTGAGTGTTTTGGTATACTTCTT
Source organism: Candidatus Scalindua sp. (assembly GCA_031316155.1). Classification (GTDB taxonomy): domain Bacteria; phylum Planctomycetota; class Brocadiia; order Brocadiales; family Scalinduaceae; genus SCAELEC01. The sequence goes on along the minus strand of JALDRB010000003.1, from coordinate 159,092 downwards.
TCGTAATTTTTTGTTCATCTGAAATGCCCCTTTTGCTGGTTATTGGTTTTTTGAGAAATCCTATTTTAACCAGTAAAATGGGGTATTTCAAACCTCTTCAACTCTCTTTGTTAAAAATCACGCTTGCATAAGGACTAGAGCTTGTTTTTTGATTGGAAAGCCGTGTATTCTAGATAAAGTAGAACTTTCATAACAGTTGGACAGAGAAAAGATATTTATCAATAATCAATTAACTCCCGCTTTTATCACTTGATAAGCCCTTCCTAAGCTATGATTATAACAAAGATGAAAAGAAAAGCATGGCTACTTTACCAAACTATACTCATTTGATTATGGTTTTCGAACCTGCCTGTGCGATGCACGCAGACAGGTAAAACCGAAAACCAAATCGGTTTTAGTATAATTTGATTTTTTAAACTATCACAGATTCATAATTCAACTTTCATTATTTCGCTCTTTGTTTTTCTATAGTTTTTACAGGTTAGCTCCCGGATTAATTACCGCTCACCTAAATATTCTATTCTTAGTACTCGTGCCATGATTAACAGTGCACTTTGTTTCCATTATGTAGCCAAGAATGGAATCGACCCCTTTATTGTATGTCTCCTTTCGTTTTTCATGGTTACATCACGAGACATTAATGAGCATCGACGCTCTTTAATTTTTCATTGTCAATCAATTGCCTATCCTCCTGCTACTATTTTACTGCTTTCAAGGTCTGATAATATGAGAGATGATTCCTCACATAAGCTGTTAAAATAAGGATGACAAAATCCGAAAACATTTAACAGCTAAGGAGGAACCATCATGTATTACGTAGGCGTTGACTTACACAAAGAAACATCCTGGTTTTATATTATAGATTCAACAGGTAAAAAAGTTGATAGTAAAAATATAGTAAACAAACCTGAAATCTTAAGAAAATATTTTGAACAAATACCAAAACCTTTTGCCCTCGCAGTCGAAGCCACCTATAACTGGTATTACTTTGTTGATCTTGCACAAGAATATGCTCAAGAAGTTCTCCTTGCAAATTCCTATGAACTGAAGGCATTTGCAAAAAGACATAAGAAGACCGACAAAATAGATGCACGATTAATCGCACATATTCTACAAAAAGGATTTCTGCCGGTGGTTGCCATTGCCGATCAGCATACCCGGCAGGTACGAGAATTACTCCGCTATCGAATGAGACTTGTTATGGACCGTTCGCGAAACATTATCCGATTAAAAGCATTGTTGGATAAATTAGGAATTAACTCCAACGGTGATTTTACCACGGCAAAAAAGCTCACGTCTATTCCTGTGAAAAATACACCACATATTTACTGTATTTTAGTAAAAAATTATAGCGAGAGAATCCAGGAATTAACACAAAAACTGAAGAATACAGAAAAAGAAGTATTGTCAGTATCCAGAAATGATTTTCATATGTCTCATTTAATGAGCATTCCAGGTATTGGCCACTTTTCCGCAGCCTTAATCAAATCGGAAATCATAGATATCTCTCGTTTCGCTTCGTTTAACCGGTTATGTGCGTATGCAGGGCTTGCCCCTTGTGTCAGTGCGAGTGCAAACAAAACCTTCCATGGACCGTTAAACAAGAACAGGAGTAAAAATCTCCAATGGATATTGATAGAAAATGTTTATCATTTTATAAAAGCTATTCCAAAGATGCAGGATAAATATGAAACACTCAAGAAGAGAAAAGGGCATAATACTGCCAAGGTAGCCCTTGCCAGGGAGATGCTCAAGATTGTCTATCATGTACTTAAAGAACAGAGGCCATTTTATCTTGATACAAAAAAATCTAAAATCCAGTCGGTGGCGCCTCCTGCACTCAGTGGGGTCTGAAGTATCCTTTTTTAAGGATAGCTTCCCGAGGTTTGATTAGTGAGGAGTCGCTTCCGAGAATATCATGCAGATCCTTGTAAAGCGGATGCTGCCAATAGGTGACTGAAGACTGGTGCTTATAAATCCAGAGCTTCTTACGATAGTGGAATCGACGGATTTATATTAAAAAGTTTGTTGGAAACAAAAAATACTTTTACCCTCTCTATTGGTGAAGGGTAAAAGTATTTTTATATTAGTGTAACTTTAAAGTAATTTGATTAATCAATTATTTGAGGAATCATCTGGTAGAAAAAATCTGTTTTGTACTTGACGGTTATCTCAATAGGTGACCCTCAGGACACTCTTCTTAGTGCGCAGTCCCCGCCACGTTGACGAACAACCTGAACGGCTGCCACACTTTCATGCACACCGTGAACGGCACAATGACACTCTCGCCCTGCTTCAACGTCCCATCGGCATACCCACCCGTTGCTGGCACGTCGAACCACTCGCTCGCTTCCAACCGCTCTTTGTCCGTACTGAGAAGCAAATTCTCATTGCTGAGCTCGTCTATCCCTATCCGAATATCTGAAAGCGTCAGCCCGCTTCTATTCGTCAGTAGCGCGTCAAAAAAATATTTCCCCGCAAACTCTACAGGGCAGTCCGTCGTGTCCGTTGTCGAGGGAGGAGAGGTTGGCCGGAGCGCTTCAAAGCTGACCAGGGACTGCGCATCGGCGTAGATGACTCTCAGTTCCGAATAGTCCACCGCCACGTCGTCCAGGAAGATTAGGTTGAATTCGCCATCCGCCAGCAACGGTAAAAAGTTTCGATACTCATCCGGACCGCCAGATGTGTCGCGGGTACGGATCGGAACTCTGCTCAGGTCCACTTCGTAGAACTCCGTTTCACCCGCCTGTGGCTCCCTTCCTAACAGGTCGCTCAACGCGATGTACGGCAAGTAAGGCTGCCCCGGGCCTTCTGATACTGAGTCATCAAACAGAATCGTATCGTTGTAAACCAGCAGATCGTTCGATCTGAGTTGAAATCTCAGTGTCGCCGTCGCAATAATCCCGTTGGTCGGAAGTACATGCGTCAGGCCTACCGGACGATTAGAGCTAAACACATCGAGGTCGACCTCAGGCAAATACCCAGGAATCCCGCCTATCGTGCCAAGGTTTGCGATCAGCCAGGGCGATTTCCTTGTCACATCAGCAACGTCTCCAGAATGAAAACTGTCCTTGTCGCCGATCAGATCGGCGAAGATGTTGGTCGCTGCGATCTTGAGCAGTCTCCCTTCGCCACCGGCTAATGGAGGGATGGCGACCAGCGTGGTGTTGGTCGTCGCATCATAAGAGGTGGGACACGAAAAATAGGTGTCACCCTCTCTATAGGACACAACGCTGGGAGCCAGTTGAATTTTATTTCGCCAGCCGCCTTTCAGCGTCAGCACGACTGTCGAAGCGGTGAGGTACAGGCTCTTGTTGACGACCAAGACATAATAGTTAGTTGCATCCCTGAATAGGCCGATCAGAATGTTGTCGTCGCTGACATCGGCGACAAGCGGTGTACTTTCAGTAATCTTTTGATCGTCGGGAATCGCTTCCCCCGTCGGCTTCTTGGATTTATGAAAGGCGCCGAGATGCACGGAATTCATGACAACGGGACCTACGATGTCGCGAATGTAATGGTTGATTCGCTGCACATAGGAGTATTTCTGCGTAGGCGCATTGTCAAAGTCGACAAGTGCCGTAAAGTTGTTAGGGGGGTCTAATAAAGGCCCGTAACTGTAATACATGAGACCTTTTGCACCGTAGGCAACAGGAGCAAACACCATAAACCTTAAGTGATCCGGATCCGGATCAACAGTCAAAGCATAGCCACCAAAAAACCAAGAAACTTGATGATACAACGATTGAGGATGAGCCCAGAAAGGTCTGGTTCCTGCTTTCTGTTTGACTACGCTCAAATTATAGAAGTAAAACGTATCGACAAATGTGCCAGGCTCAACCTCTTTATAGAATTGCTCGACATCTTTTGGAGCATATTGCAGAAAAGGATAGTGATCGAAAGCTACAACGTTTGACAACCTCCGAGCATCAGAATCCTTAAGGTATGCGTCTAAATACAATTCATGATATTCACGGCTGACTAGGTCCAGTTTGCCGTCGCCGTCAATATCCTCGCCAGGATCAAGGATCCCGTTAGCATTCACGTCTTCAAAGACGTCGATATGTCCATCGTGATCAAGATCAAACTCCCGCCTGTCGTTTATTCCATCGTCGTTAATGTCATAACCAGTGAAATCAAACCGGCAGTTTAAATTGAGATCTTCGTGATGATTATAATTTCCTTCGATAAATCCCGGGAAATTCAGGTACGGCAATTTAGCGGGATCATTTCTTTTAAGATGCGTTATCCACTGTTTGACCGAGGTTAAAGTCACATCGAAAGCAAAGTAATATGGCCATAGGCAGGGTTCGTCCACAATGTTATAACCGAAAATCGCCCGCCTACGTCGAAGATCTAGCCCGAGGTAATCAGTTGTTAAATTGTTTGCGACCGACTGGTCAAAATGGAACTGGGGATTACACTTATTTTCGCTAGGAATGAATCGCCCGTCTCTTACGAGAGATTTAAGGCCGGCTTTATCCGCGATGCCCAAACGATAACTGTGCTCGCTGAAGTCGGGCGCCAGATAGATACCAAAACCGCTCAGGAGATTAAAATACGCCGCCCTTGCCTGCAGCATTGCTGCTAGATCTTTGCTTTCGTCGTGTGTCTCGGTAATGGGGGGATCAATCGCCGTCCCAATAACGAACTTTGATTGTTTCCACTGTGCTCCACTTGGAGCCGAACTTATAATCAGGCAAAAGATAACTACAGCACCCCAAAATAATCCTTTGACGATTCCCCGCGCTGAGTGAAATCCCTTCCGCCTGTCCCGTATATCGTTTGCCTCGTTCGTCCTGTTCATAGCCCCTCCCATTCCTAGGCCGCTCGTCGCGACCGCGCAGATGAGTCGAGTAGACGGTAGGGATTACTCCCTCCGCCCCTCACAGAACCGTGCTTGCAGGATTACCGCACACGGCTCTTCAAATAAATTCACAAATTAGTCGAGTAGATCCAATTATAACCTTTTAATATCTTCGGCTGAGGTAAAGGATACCTGTTCAGTAGCTCAATATATTGATCCCAGTTAAAACTTTTCCTATGACTACGCCTATTAAGCCATTTATACCACATTCTCCTAATCGCATATTCAAATCTTCTCAAGGTTGCTAGATTCCCCGCAAATCCGTAATAGTTGTAATACCCATTTAGAATTCGACATAGATACGTATGCAGTTTGCGAAAAGGGAGTAAATTTCTTTTCTCCCTTAGTTTGTTGTTCATGACAATTAGCGTTTTGCGCATACGTCTTCCTATCGTCTTACGACTTAACTTTACTCCACCTCTTCTACTCCTTGCCATATAATGGGTAAATCCAAGAAAGTCAAATGTATTCAACTTCTTCTTCCCACCCTTACTTTGGTAATACGCCCTTCTGCCAAATTCTATTAAGCGACATTTCTCTTTCGACAATTCCAGCCCAAACTTAATCAGTCTACACGGTAGTTTATCCCATATATCCTCTGCCGTTTGCTTGCCTGTACATCCTATGACAAAATCATCACAATAACGTATGAGATATATTCTACCACTTATTGCCTGTGCCACACTTTTCTTTATCCATAAATCCACTACATAATGTAGATAGATATTGGATAATATGGGTGAAATTGTACCACCTTGCGGAACTCCTAACTTATTTCGTATCCTCTTACCCTCTGCCACTATCCCCACTCTTAGCCATTTCCCTATTAGTCGTAACACTGTCTGATCTACTATTCGTTCCCTCAACATCCTCATAAGCCACTTATGATTCATATTGTCAAAATATCCCCTGATATCTATATCTAATATGTAGTTTATTCCTCCTTTTATCACGGCTAGTTCTAGCGCTTTGAGCGCATCATGACAATTTTTGTTCAATCTAAATCCATAAGACACTTCGAGAAAGTCTTGTTCATAGATAGCATTCAATATCTTAGCTACTGCCTTTTGTACTATCTTGTCCTCTAGTACAAGAATGCCAAGTGCTCGTTCTCCTCCTTCTGGCTTGGGTATCAGCACCCGACGTATATCTATAGCTTTATAGCTCTTGTTCTTTAATCGCTTTACTAAGCCAGATATGTTTGCAGTAAGGTCTACTCCATATTCCTCATAGCTAATGTGATCAATTCCTATTGCTGCATCTCGATTTAATTCTCTATAACTTTCCTTCAGACATTCTTCATCTAATAGGTGGGCTAATGATGTGAATTTCGTGGTTGGTTCTTGCCTCGCTATCTCTGCTAATCGTTTCAGTTTCGTTGACAATTTATTCCCCGACTCTGTGTTCGGCAATTGTTTCTCCTCCACGAGACATCTATTTGTCAACCCCTTCCCTCCTTCGGAATTACCCGACATCAACGGTACTATGGGTTGATCCGACTACCTATGCCTCTTCCTCTTACCTCGTTGCCTCGGCTTCAGTACCTTTTCATAAGGAAAGCATAGGTTCTCCCAGGTTCCTGTAAAATCCTTGTACAGCATGCCATGGTCTATAACCCCGGTGGAGTTTCCACCATCAAGCCTGTTTCGATGGCTCGTTACTGTCTTCCGTCTTCCTAATAACGTCGACTTACTCCACAACATAAGCATTTTCGGAGCTGAATCCCTTCACCCTTTCGGATTACGGCCTACTGACTCCCTGTCTACGCTTCACTCACGCTGTTACCAACATAAATGCAAGACTCGGTTCTGACGGTCGGCTAACTTTGTCAGATTGGTTTTGTATCCAACTGGACTTCACAAGCTTGGCCTGGCGCACTAGAAATTTGCTTATTAGATATTTTGTATATGGTAGTAAAATTATTACCAAAATTCAAATGTTTCTTGGAAATTATGCTCTGAATTGCTTAAAAAGCGGAGGATAAATGAAAGATTTGGAAATTTGAATATAAATAACGGTATTGTCGTAGTGATTTGGCAAAAAGTGTACATACCTCACCTGTATCCTCACATTAGCAAATTTTCATGATCTTCATAACTAGTCCTTTGACAAACAAGTGTCAAGGACAGGCAAATCGTCATAAAATGGTTCATATGTTAGCTCCTATGATAAATGTCTACTCCAAAATGAAATTATTAAACCATCAAAATGTGATTTTTATTCCCTTCGGAGCCGCCCTCTCACCCAACATAGGAGGGCGGAGGAGAAGGGAATAAAATGTATTCCTTTTGGAAAGCCCCTCTACATGCAACGCCTTAATTATTTAACCAATACAAAGTTTGGAAAATCCTCAAACACCCATTTGTTTTTTAACGTCAAATAAATTATTCCCAAAAACTTGCGCGCCGTTGCTATTATCGCTTTTCCTGTTCCTCTCATCTTTTTTATCAGGGCATAATAGTGCTGAAGGTAAGGGCTGTACCGTGTCGCTATCAAAGTGCACTGGACCAATGTCGTGCAGCCCAGCTTACTTCCTCGTTTTGTTATTCGTCCACTTCGCTCTGTCTCGTTCGAATTATTTACCCTGGGCACTATCCCAAAATAAGACGCAAGCTTACCCTCATCCGGAAAATCTTTTATGTCCCCTATTACTGATAAAAGAATACTTGCTCCCTTCTCCCCTATACCTTTTATGCTCGTAAGATTCTTGTGCCCCGGCATCTTCTTTCCTTCTTCCCGGATCTCCTTCTCAAGCTTCTCGTTTCCTCTATTCAAACTGCGTATCTGTTCTACCATCACTTCTATCTCTACTTTTGACAGCTCATCTACCTCAAGGGTTAATACTTCTCTCAACCCCTTCTCACTCGACATGGCTTCTTTCCTGAGTTGTATGCCATAACTCGATGCAATATTGTTTATCTTATTCTTGAGCGTCGTTCTGAGCTTTACCAGCTTATCACGGGTTTGACTCAAACTCGATATCTGGCTGTGAAGTTTATCCTTCATCCGTATCTCCGGAAGTAAACCTTTTGATAGAAACAATGCTAATGTCTCTGCATCATTCTTGTCTGTCTTTTTTACCGAACGGCTTATCACCTTAAACTGTGCCGGGTTTACTATGACTACTCTTGATACTTTCTGCTTTACAGCGTCACAAAAGAAACGGGCATTACCGGTTGATTCCACTGCTATTTCATCCGTAGATTTTAATCTCTTTTCAAAGTTTCCAAGTGCTGACACCTGCCACTCTTCTATTCTGCTCTTTCCTGATTCATAGCGGATACAAACCGTAAATACGTTTCTTTGAAGATCAACTCCTAAATACCTCTTTCCCATCTTACTCCTCCTCTTCATTATTTGGTTATTAAGGGGGAGTAGAACTCTTAGTCGGCAAGCACCACACTCCTATCCAAGGTCTTGTTTTGCCTTATGGTGGCTCTTCGGCTATAGGTCTGACCAATCTCCTTTTCGAGGTCCATGCCTCACATAAATGATACAGCCTATAACCTATCTACTCCGAAATATGCATTTTACTTCTTTCGGAGCCACTCACCTACGATTCTTTTACCATACCATATCCTTGTTTTCATGAGAGAAATCCCGGTCTCGTGGGTCTCTGGAAGGCTTCTGCGACCAGAGTCCGAGATGTTCAAGGATTTTTCTAATAATCTGATATTCATCAATGAAGCTGATGATCTTCATCTCCTCACCGCATTTCGGACAACAGAGAACAGAGCGGATCGACTTCGTAAATCTTCTTGATACATCTCGTTATTTTTTAGATGGAATGCGTGGTGGTCGATAGTCAGATACGTCTATAATCTCTATATTAACAGGTCATGTTCCAGAGATTCTCCTGGTTTGGAAATTCCCTGTTTCTTGAGTAGCCCGCGTGAATAGTATCGGACCATTTGAAACGATTTTTCCGGGATATGCTGCGTAATAGCCACTATAAATTCTTCAGGTGTGTGAATCTGAAAATTTTTTGTTCTTACCATGGGTCATTTTTGATTGATAAATAACTGTATTAGTCTCTTCATTATATGTTAACTTTTCAAGAGAAAATCGAGAGATTTGTCTCTACGGGAAGCATCCAAACTCTCATGTGTTTCGCACATCCATATAAGGAATACAGAAGACGGTAGGAGTATTCCTTCTTTCACCATGGTTATGAGATTTCTCAAGGCATACACGGTTAATATGAAAGATTTCCTGAGAAAGACTGGTTATTTGCCTGCTAATATTGAACCGTCACATATGGACGAGTTAAAAAGCGTACCTGTAATTTAACGGACACAGGCTGGCAATTGGCAGGAGAAAATGTGATACTTCTCTGGAAGATGGCTATGAGGAATATGTTAAAACTGATACAAAGGGGACATTTGTACTCAGGGTAAGGGATGACAGTATGGAACCTGAATTCGACGATGGAGATATCATAATTATTAATCCTTTCTTGAAACAAGAGCATAATGATTATGTTGTTGTTTGTAATGAGGAGGGAGAAGCGACTTTAAAGCAACTCAAGAAGTATGGCAAAGTGCGAGTATTACATCCTCTGAACCCTAAATATGATGATATTGAACTCAGTAAAGACATTGAGTATAGAATAGTTGGTGTAGTGTTAGAGAAAAAGAAGCGGTACAGATAAGATATTATAGAGAGGCATGATGCAACCAAGGTGTCCATTGCCAAGCTCTGATCGTATTACAGATAAAACGTTTCTTAAATACAACGCAATCACTTTTCCAGCCTTCTAAATAATTCAAAAAAACACCCATTTTCGCACTAAAATCTAGAGCATGTGGGGCCACCTTGCTGCATTATCATTTTATTATAGAAGCAATATCTTTCTCGTGATCTTGAAAGTACAAGCAACTTGTTTACTTTTAATGTCAAAAGCATAATTTGTAAAGGTATATCTATGACTCTGTTGATTTAATCCGATTTTCACCTATTTTTAAAAAAGTTGTTGTCGTAAGTCTTTGCTATTATTAGGTTTTAAATTTATCTGTTTAACGAAATTTGTTTAAATCAACAGAGTCATCTATGCCGGTTATTTTGAGCTGATATGACTTGACAATAAACTGCAGTGAAGGGACCAGTCCTCGCATTTAAACATTGACAATCTTCTGCGTTAATCATAATAATTTTACGTATGCCAATGAAGTTTTTGGGTCAAACTCCCCTTGACTGCATCTTGATATGAGACAACAGTAAAAGATCGTAACCCTATCTGTTTCTCAAACCCTTATACCAGTTATACTCTGAAATTGGTAGAAGAGCGGGACGGTACCTAAACCCCAACAAAATATTTTTGAACAAAGTCCTGCAGGAATCGGTAATGAGTTGGTTCCCTGCCGACAGTTTTGCGGTAAAAGAACAGCGAATTATTGAGAGAATCCAGTAAAACAGGAAACCCAAACAACCTGAAATGGTTACAGGGTTTCTGGAGTACCCATTTCCGTGCTTCATCTTCAATAGATGGTGATATCAGGAGCGGATAACAGGCAGCGACACTTTTCACGGTTCGGTGGAATTCTTTCCTGTTTTTCCTTGCGTAATCCAGCGCCATCTCTGAAAAAGTGTGAACGGTATCTCTGGACACACGCTCTGCGGTGCCCATAATCACAAATACGTTCATTTGATTTGTCATAAACCAGGAATTGTTGAAGAGTGTTTTTGTCGCTACCGTAACATCACAGATCCATTGACTCGTTTATCAAATTAAAGTCGTCCTGTTTAAACCTTGCAAATATCCTTTCTGCGTGAATTGGATTACTCATATTCTTACCTCGAGTTTGTGCATCCTGCACAACTCTTTCAAAATTGCTACAACGACATCCATGTCGTTGCTTAACGTCATTTTGGGGATGTGCTAACGCACATATAAAATGATTTTGATTTTCCTATGAATAAATCCAGACCTTCTTTAACAATTATTGAATTTCCTCAAGCAGCTCTACTAAATTATCCTCGTTCCTTACCAGAAAAATATTTAACATACCATATTGTTATCAATATGCATAAAATGGAAATTCCTCATATCAAGTTACTATTTTCTGTAACAAAACTGTTCACCCATTAGTAAGCTCCTGATTAATTTCATCCATTGAGATTTCAAATAAGTTCTCAAAGGCTGCGAGCAGCTCTTTTTTATTCATGTCTTTATGTTTATCTGTCAGAAGAGAACAGGAGTGCTTCTTAATGTTTCTCAAAACCTTCCCATAGTCATATATGAGCCGGGCGACTTCCTGGATTTCCAGATACAATTCCAGAAGATCGCCACGAGGACTCCTGATTGTGCAGCGATTTTCCCACCATTCCCATCTGCAGTTCAGGTGAAGTTTCTCCCTGATAAATTTATTCAGTATCGCCTGAAACCATAGACGATTATATTTTCTGTCAAAATTTATATGTGCCGGTTCACCCCAGTGGCCTTCGCACGAAGACCATGATGATATCCCTATCGAAGAGACAGATTTTACCAGACGAGCGATAAAAGGCTCAAGATCATATACCCGTATTCTGGGTAGATGTTCATATTTTTTAAACTGATGGAATTTACCGTACCAGTCCCGTTCCCAATTCAAACGAAAAAGATCAACGGGAATTTTATTCATGAATATTTCCCTTAAATATTCTGTGTTATCTATATCAAATTCTTGTGTGTCGATGGTATCAAAAAAAGCGTGATCCGGCTTGGTAATATCCTGCCCGTTATCCCTGTCAATTGAATCCTGGTGCGATTTATGAGAGAGCTTTTTATAGTTTATGTCCTTGAGGACTTCCAGAAAATCACCATCCTCACGATGAGAATCATTGCTGAGCCTTACGCTCCCGGACACTGCGTCCCGTTCCAGCAGGAACCCTCTCGATGAAAATATTTCGTAAAACCGGGAAGTGTGATCTTTTTTACCATCTGTTATTCTGGCGACAAATTCCGCTACAATGGATGCTTTCAGACTCTCTTCACTGTTGCTACCGGTCATGATTTTCTCTACCTTTTTATGACCCAACATGGCCGAACAGGAATACATTTCATATGTATTCCTGTTCGGCCATGTTGTAAAATGAAAACCTACGGTTTTCAAACTTTCCCTTAGAAATTTCTAAATTATAAAGATGTTTGCTTTTGGTTCAACATAGGTATTACTTTTTAAAAAACCTCTTATAATAAATAGCTATTATTAATTATCCGGCTTTGTTATTAAGAATAGCTAAATGAGAACTTTACATTTTACATTGAATTTAATCCCCTAAAAAGGCAACTCAGAACAGTGAACTATGAACCTGTGAACGGTGACTATTATTCTATTTGTATTGATCAAGAATACAATAATATAAATTTATTGTATATAAATTTTCCTTTTTCATCATACGAGTTAGGCGCATCCTGCCCCGTTGAATAATAACTTATGAGGTCGTTTGAGGTTAAAAGCTTTCCTCTTATTGCTTAATATAACTATGATCTAAAATGCTCTATTCTACAGGGCAGGTCTTTGTTTCACGCCATTTTGGGCACCTGCCCGAATGACTCGTTCAGGCGGGCGTGCTAATGCACAAAAAACATGATATTGAAAGGCTATAAAAAATAATAAATGCTTCGACCAGCTAATAATATTCGGTATCATACCTACCAGAACAAAGACGGCTTAGTGAACAGGATGCGCTAACTCGAAGAAATATCTTGCCAAATATGAAGGGAGACTTTAAGATTACCTCTTTACATCTATGTAAATGATTGTATTTAAAGGGAAAGTTTGAAAACCGTAGGTTTTCATTAAACAACCTGGCCGAGCCAGAACCAAAAATGGATAAATTTCTTATATGTTCTGGCTCTGCCAGGTTGAGTGACAGTCAAACTAAATCACGAAAACACTATAAGGATAAAAATAAATATGGAACTATTTTTAGATTCTGTGGATTTTGCGGAAATAGAAGAAGCGTTTAGCACAGGTGTATTTGCCGGGCTTACAACAACACCAACCTTTATGCACAGACACGGCATAGCAGATGTTGACGGGGCAATAGCCAGACTCTCGGGTATGGTTCCCCTGTTGCATGTGGAAGCTCTGGGTGAAAGCTATGAAGAGACGATTGCCGAAGCAGAGAGAATTCTTAAACTCCCTTTAAAAAGTAAACCGGTATTTAAGATTCCTGTTTTCGATCAGGGGATCAAGGCCTGCCGTTCTCTGGTCAATGCAGGGCATCAGGTTAATGTTCATCTCATATACACCCTTAATCAGGCATACATGGCTGCCAATGCAGGTGCTACCTATATATGCCCGCTGGTTGGAAGGTTACATGATCAGGGACATGATGCAATGGCCCTCATTGAGCAGTCTATCAATATGATTGAGCGTTATCACTATCCCACCAAGGTCATGGTATCTTCTGTTCGCCATCCCGAACATGTCAGGCAGGCAATTTTACTGGGCGCTCACGCGTGTACAGTACCCTGGAACGTTTTCAAAAGACTGACGGAAAACACTTTAACAACTCTCGGTATCGAACAGTTTTATGAACACACAAAGCTTATGACCCTGAAAGTAAAGGACGTAATCAGAAAGGAAAACCCGGTATGTAAATCCTCTGATTCCATCATGGATGCAATTGTGAAGATGACAGAATCAAAGCTTGGCGCTGTATCCGTGGTTGATGACAACGGCACGTTAGTGGGAATTTTCACTGATGGTGATCTTCGCAGGCACTTGAAAATAGAAGGGAAAAGCATTACAAACAAGAAAATGTCGGACTTTGAATACAAAAAATGTGTCCTGATCAATGTTGATGCTCTCCTTTACGAAGCCGTAAACCTTTTCAAAGAGAATCAGATAGATAACATTATTGTTGTTGAAAACAGACAACCTCTGGGAATGCTGGATATTCAGGACTTTGTAAAAATGGGGCTTATTGGATAATAAGGAATGGCGATAGCACCTATTTTACCACACATTCAATGTGTTAAAGAAAAATATTTAATTAAATGTCAAAAAGTACTGTTAAGGTAGGTAATATAGAGTGCGGTTCCGATACACTGTTCCTTATTTCCGGACCATGTGTCATCGAAGAAGAATCATTGATGCTGAAGACAGCAGAGATACTGAAGTCTGTTGCTGAGAAATTGAGTCTTCCCTTAATCTTCAAATCATCATTTCAGAAAGATAACAGGAGCTCTACGAGTCATTATGCAGGACCGGGCATTGAAAAGGGATTAGGCATTTTACAGAAGATAAAACAGGAATTCAATGTCCCCGTTATTTCAGACGTCCATTATCCTCACCAGATGAATGAAGCAAGTAAGGTTCTTGATATTATTCAAATACCAGCATACCTGTGTATGCAGACGGAGCTGCTTCTCACTGCTGCAAAGACTCAAAAACCCATTAACATAAAGCATGGCCAATTCCTTGCTCCTGAGAATATGATCAAACCCGTAAAAAAGGTTGAAGATGCCGGTTCAAACAAAATACTCCTGACTGAACGAGGGTATACTTTTGGATACAATGATCTGGTAGTAGACCCACGGTGTTTTTATCATTTAAACAAGATTGGATATCCGGTTATATTTGATATTACCCATTGCATTAGGCGGTATGGTATACCAAGCTCTGACCCGAAAGGAGGTACGAGAGAATTTTTGCCCGTTATCGCCAGAGCCGGTGTAGCAGCTGGTGTTGATGGTCTTTTTATTGAGACGCATCCGGATCCTCCAAACGCCCGGTGCGACGCCGCAAGTCAATTGCACACGGGAGATCTGGAAGAATTCATAAAGCCACTCATTGAGATACACTCATTGGTAAAAACATTGCAAAAGAATCTGCTTAACTCATAAATAGGGACGCAATAATTCAAAATTTCGCCGGGTCGCCCCCTGATTTCTTAAAATCACCTCACGGGCAGATTTCCCCATCTGTGATATTTTTTCAGGATGAGATAAGAATTCTTTTAATTCCTCGTACATACCCTCCCTGTCGCGTATCATGATAGCGCCTTTTGCCTTCATCAGGTCGTTGACGGTGTCCTGAAAAGCAGAGTTATAGGGGCCAAACATTATTGCTACGCCAAAAATTGCCGGCTCCATCATATTATGGCCTCCTTTATTACTACCCCGATAAAACAGGCTTCCTCCAACATAGGCAATGTCCGCCACACTATACATCATCTTTAATTCACCGATCGTATCAACTATTACTATGCTGTTTGAATAGTCAACGGTACTCTTTATCTCCTCTTTATCGAGTAAGGTCTTTCTCAGTGGGATATAGTGATACTCCCGGACAATGTTTTCGATGTGCGTAACATTCTCCGGGTATCGGGGTGCTAACAGTAAATCCAGATGATACCCTTCCTTTCTTAATCTACTGAAAGCGTATATAATCGCCTCATCTTCTCCTGAATGAGTGCTTCCTCCAATAAGTATGATGCTATTATCCGGGTAGCCAAATTTACTCCTTAAAAAAGTCTTCATCGTATTATCAGGGATTTCAACTAAATCGTATTTCATATTTCCCGTTGTTACAATCTTTTCCTCTGAAATTCTAAGAGTGCGGAAACGTCCCGCATATTCATCGTTTTGTACTGCTAAAATAGCAATAGTGCTTATCACCCGCTGAAAAAAAAACAATTTCCGGTATATGGAGAGAGATTTCTGAGAAATTTTTCCATTCAGGAGAATAACCGGTATATTATGTTTATGGGCAGAATAGAGAAAATTCGGCCAGAATTCAGATTCAAAGATAATAATAATTTTTGGTTTTAATAAGGCAAAAAACCTTTTTATAATAAACGAAAGATCGAGAGGGAAATAGAACACCCTGTGTTCAGGGAAATATTTTCTGGCAGTTAGTTGGCCTGCAGGAGTAAAAGAAGAGATAACAAACTGATTTCCAGGCTGCTCTTTCTCAAGATGACTTATTAAGGGTTTCAATAACGTAATCTCCCCTACAGATGACCCATGGATCCATATCGTCTCCTGCCGGCAACCGGTAAAATCACAAAATCCAAGACGTGCCCATATACCCTGCCGAAATTTTTTTCTGGAAATGAACAGGTACACGACCCATGGTGACATAACAACCAGCAAGATTAGGTATAGACAATCTATTAATAACCCCATATAGTTCCCTTTTACTTCAACGCCACGAAGAAGCCCCTCTTATCCCAGGCATAATCTGGAAAAGGACAAAAAAAACTCATTATACAAAAATAATGAGGAGATCAAGAGAAAATGTAGAAATATTAAGATGAAGTATTTATCTCTCTGTCGCTTCACCTGGTTTACTAAAAAACCCAAAAATGACATCATTCTAACAGCATGGGTTTACGGTAACGTTTTTTCAGAAAATTGGTTAAAACAGAAAACCAACAGGAACAATTATTCACTACAAAATATAAATGGAAGATGAATTACTACCTATTTACTTTTTTCTTGCATTTTACAATCAAGAGGGATACCATTTAAGCTCAAAAGTAATGATTTATACTCATCTCATAATGGTTTTCGGATAAAATCCGAGATAAAATTGAGCGAGTAAAGTCCTCGGCGTTTTTTGTCCGGGGATACCTTCACCAAGATTTGGTTTACAGCCCGCCCGGCCTGTCAGCCGTTCGGACGGGTAAAACCGAAAACCAAATCGGTTTTAGTATATGTGCTGGAAATGTATGAATGGGTTACTCTGTATCACTCATCGATCTTTCCTGCCGATTGTAAACACTATTATTTTAAGAGAGGAAAAAATCGATGAAATTATGTTTTATGAAGAAGTGGATTATTGTGGGTTCTCTGGTGTGTTCCTTTATGGGTTCGGGTTCTAAGGCCGCTCTTTCAGAGTTGCAGCATGAAGAAAATGCAGCTGTTGAAACGACAAAGAAGGATGCTGCTCACTTCCCGTCTGTATCTCATACGAAAGAAGTTGAAGGTTCTTCCCCAACAGTTGAAACTAATAAAGCAGAAGCAACTTACGCTGAATCACCGATAAAAGAAGATGAGGCCGCAGATGTGGATAAGGTTAAAGATGAGGCTGCTCAAACAGAAGTTCATAAAAAAGAAGATTCTTCCATAGCTACAGAAGAATCACAGAAGAAAGAGGATGCCGCTATCTCATCGGAAACACTTGAAGATAAAGAGCTAACGGTATCAGATGGCAAAGTTGTCTCGCTTGAGTACACACTTATGCTTGAGGATAAATCTGTTGCAGATTCCAATGTGGGCTCTGAACCGTTAAACTATGTCCATGGATCTCAAGATATTATTCCGGGACTGGAATTAGCATTAGCCGGGATGAAGGTTGGGGAAAGCAAACACGTTGTCGTTAAACCAGATAATGGTTACGGACCCGTAGACCAGGAAAAATTTCTTGAAATAAGCAAGGATAAGCTTCCGCCGGATGCCTTAAAAGTTGGCACTCCACTTCAGGGAAAGAATGCAAGTGGTACAGTCGTCAATGCCTGGGTGGCAGAAATTAAGGATGATAAGGTAATTCTCAATTTTAACCATCGTCTGGCTGGTAAAACCCTCTATTTTGATGTGAAAGTGGTTGATATCAAGGAGGTAGATGAGTCAGCCAAATCGACCGGGGTAACCGAATAAAAAAACATGATCGTAAAAGCCATATAGGACACGAACAGGCTGTCAGAGAATTTTCATTCTCTGACAGCCTGTTCACTTTTACAACTTTTTCCTCTCAATATAAAAACCTCTCTTTTGTATCGTATTGTTCCCCGGAATGTCTCCTTAATCTTTGGTCTGCGTTCAAAGAAATAAAGGTGTGTCTTACACTTACAATCTGAAGAACCAAAATTGTCTGCAACAATTCTGCCCCCAAGGGTATCCGCAATCTTATTACTTAATACACATTCCTTACTCTTTAATCCATCAACGGTAAGGACGCTGATAATTTTACCGTATTGTAACAAGTAGTCTATATGCCAATGGTTTCTTTTTTTGTCCGAAAGATGCCTCGTAACTCTCTTCTCAAGACTGACCTGGGCACTTCCGGTATACACATAAAACCCTTTTGGGAAGAGAAATACTCCAAGACGACCAATCTGAATCTCTTTTTTCCTGGAGAGCTTTATAATGAGGTGGTAAATGCCTCTTTTCATGTATACTAAAACCGATTTGGTTTTCGGTTTTACTGGAAACCAAATCTTGGTGAAGGTATCCCCGGACAAAAAACGCCGAGGACTTTACTCGCTCAGTTTTATCTCGGATTTTATCCGAAAATCATTATGAGATGAGTATACCGTCATTACAAACGATAAATATTTTATTCGTTCTTGCGCACAAGAAATGTAAGTTATTGATTTATTTGTTCTTAAAATAGAAATTCCTGAACTTATATCACGTATGTTCTGGTTCTGCCGGGTTGTTAAATGAAAACCTATCTATCTGTGCCGAACACGGCAGACAGGCGGTTTTCAAACTTACCCTTATTGCGACAAAAAAAAGATTATCACTGTTGAATAATAAAAATCGCTCAATTAAAGTATTATATAAACTTCATCCATTTTACTGTCAATGTAATTCTCTTAGATTAACTTGACTTTAAGAAATTGAGCACGTACAATCGATTTCCGGATCGAACAAACAATCAATAATTTATGATCAAGGATAATCTCCAATGATAAAAAAATTTATCGCTCAATTTAACAGTGGCGATGTTGTAGATGATGTATTTTTAGTGCAGAGTAAAGAACTCAGAACAACCAAGAACGGTTCACTCTATATTCAAACTCAACTGGCTGACCGTACAGGAGTGATCGATGCAAGGATGTGGGATGCGAGTTCGCGCCTTTTTGAATCTCTCAACAATGATGCCTTTTTAAGGATTAAGGGGAAGACAGAAATCTATCAGAACCGAATGCAATTAATTATCCAAAACATTTCAAAAACAGACCAGTCGGAGATAAAACTCGCCGATTACCTGCCCAGTACAGAAAAAAACGTTGACCACATGTTTTCAGAATTAAAAACCATTGTCAGTTCTATCAAACAACCATATTTAAAGAAACTTACCGATCTTTTTTTTGATGATAAGGATTTTTGTAAAAGTTTTTGTGCTGCACCTGCAGCAGTCCAATATCATCATGCGTTTCTGGGAGGTTTGCTGGAACATACCTTATCAGTTGCACAGTTAGGAGTGAAGATTGCACCACTCTATCCTACTCTAAACAGAGATTTATTGATCTGTGGAATACTGTTACATGACATTGGCAAAATAACCGAACTCTGCTATGAAAGGAACCTCCATTATTCAGATGAAGGACAGCTTCTGGGGCACTTAATATCAGGGATACAAATAGTAGATGAAAAAGCAAAACAGGTTGGAGGTTTCCCGAAGACCTTGTTAGATTTATTAAAACACATGATTCTGAGTCACCATGGAGAATATGAATGGGGTTCACCAAAACTTCCTATGACAGTAGAGGCGCTCGCCCTGCATTACCTCGACAATCTTGATGCCAAGATACATGCATTTAATAAAGCAATCGCAAACGACAAAGATTCGCAAGACAACTGGACAGGTTTTAATAAGATGTTTGAGAGAAAATTGTTTAAAAAGTCTGTCAATTCAACCACTTAATGCTTCAAGAGAGAAGTGGAGATGTACCCTGACACAATCTCTTACCCCTTGTAAGTCCCTCGTTACCCTAATTCTTAGTTACGGAGATGTATGAAAGATGGCTTTATATAAGGAAGGCAGAAAAACAAGAAGTGAGAAAATAAAAGGTGAGAAACACGGACTTTTGTTGAACTTCACAAAGAAAGGTTACCTGGGAATCAAAGGGGTAATTTATGATTACGGGAATTAGTAATTCTTTATCTCCTGGATTCCTAATATGATAAAATACGTAACCTTATTTACAAAAAAGTACATGGCTTAGCCTCTTTAAGAAACCAATTTCATTCTCCGTAAACCAAGGACGATTCAAGAATGATTGATGTAGAAAAAATAGTAACAAAACTCATATACAGTAGAAAATACAAACCGATGAATGCATCAGAAATTGCAGCACGCTGCAACATTGATGATTCAGAATACCAGCAATTTTGTTCGCGCCTGAGGGATCTTGAACTAAAGGGCGTTATCGTTAAGATCAAGAAGAATCAATACGCAAATCCAAAAAAAGTCAACCTGGTAGTAGGGAAATTGGAGTGCAATCGAAGAGGTTTCGGATTTGTCGTTCCCGTAAGAGAAGATATATCCCCTGATATCTATGTAAATGGAGTAGACATGAGTAGTGCCATGCATGGAGATATTGTTGTGGTAAGATTGCCTGCTTCAACTAAGAAAGGGAGAAGAAAGAGAAATAAAGACTCTGGACAGATCGTTAATGTATTACATCGTGCAAACGAAACGGTCGTTGGCACCTTTAAGAGAAGTAAACATCTCAGTTACGTAGCACCAGATAATCAGGCCATTTGCAGAGACATTTACGTACCAAATGAGGAGACAAAAGATATACACCATGATGAAAAAGTGATCGTTAAGATTAACCAGTGGCCGAATAGACACCTGAATGCGGAAGGTACCATCATAGAAGTTCTGGGAAAGGATGGAGATCCTGCTATTGATGTTCTCTCAATCATTCATCAGTTTCAGCTTCCTTGCACCTTTAATAAAGATGTTCATGCTGAAACAGAGGCCATCCCGCTTTCTATAGGACAAGATGAGCTCAAAACACGCTTAGATCTTCGCAACGAATTTATTATAACAATAGATCCGGATGATGCGAAGGATTTTGATGATGCAATCTCACTGAAGAGAGATAAAGAAGGTAATTGGCTTCTCGGCGTTCACATAACTGATGTTTCCTATTATGTCCGGTACGATTCCGCATTAGACAGGGAAGCACGAAAGCGGGGAACCAGTGTCTATTTTCCCGGTACAGTCGTACCCATGCTTCCCGAGACACTATCGAATGGTATTTGCAGTCTGAAAGAAGGCGAGGATAGATTAACCAAGAGTGTTTTGTTTACCTACTCTTCTGATGGTGATTTAATCCATTCTGAGATAAAGCACTCTGCCATAAATGTGAAAAAAAGACTTACGTATGATTTGGCAACCAGGTTCGTAATGGAAGAGAGGAGAGAGGATACGGACACCGAGTATCCTGACCATTTAGCAGATACACTGTCTACCATGAGTACATTTGCAAAGCTGCTCTATAAAAAACGTTTAAAGGGAGGCGCACTTGAACTCAATCTTCCGGAGATCAATATAAAGATTGGCAAAACAGGTAAAATTGATTCTATTGAAAAGGTGAAGAGGGATATTTCACACATAATTGTTGAAGAGTTTATGATTGCGGCAAACCAGGTTGTAGCAAAATTTATGAATAAAAATTCTTTGCCGTCAATATACCGTATTCATCCGGAACCTGACGAAGAAGAGATGCGTGACTTTGCAGATTTTATCTTTAATTGCAAAGGCAAGAGAATAAATCCGTTTGATAAGAATAATTTACAGGCATTTCTTAATGAAATTTGCGACCATCCAGAAAGTTACATGATAAACCTGATGCTCCTAAAGTCTCTGAAGAAAGCCATATATTCTGCTACCCAAGCCCCCCATTTTGCACTTGCTCTTGAACACTACACACACTTTACCTCACCAATACGCCGCTATCCTGATTTGGTCGTACACCGACTCCTGGACATGTTTTTGTCAGGAGAGTTAAATACGAAGAAAGCAAAGGTCCAATGGAATGATATAATTTCTGGATGGGCAAATCACTGTTCGGTTACCGAAAAAAGAGCAGAGGAAGCCGAACGCGAGATCATAAAGCTGAAACTCCTGAGATACCTGGAGGAACAAACCGACAAAGAAATGAAGGGGGTAATAACAGGTATTCAGGAATACGGCCTGTTTGTACAGTTAGAAGATATATTACTGGACGGACTTGTCCATATACGAACACTCACTGATGATTTTTACCAGCTTGACAAAAAAAGGATGTCCCTGATAGGTACAAGGAGAGGCAGAACCTTCAGCTTTGGGGATGTAGTCATGGTCAAGATCACCAAGATAGACTTATTAAAGCGAGAGGTTGATTTTGTGTTAGTGTAATATTTGATATATACTAAATCCGATTTGGTTTTCTGTTTTACCTGTCTGCGTGCATCGCACAGGCAGGCTGGATACCAAATCTTGGTTGCAGTTATACTCGCTCAATTTTATACCGGATTTTATCCGAAAACCATTATCAGATGAGTATAAAGGAGCCTAACTATGAATAAACTGAACATGAATCATGTAGCAGGAATCATTCTGGGAGGAGGGAAAGGATCACGTCTCTTTCCTTTAACAAAAAAACGATCAAAACCGGCAGTCCCGCTTGGAGGAAAATATCGGCTTGTCGATATTCCCGTGAGTAATTGCATTAATTCCGGAATTAAAAAGATATTTGTTATCACCCAGTTCAATTCAGAATCGCTAAATCGAAGTGTATACGAAACCTACAAATTTGATCACTTCTCACGTGGTTATATCCGTATCCTTGCTGCCGAACAGAGCATGGAAAACAAAGAGTGGTTACAGGGAACAGCAGATGCAATCAGAAAGAACATTAAACACCTTGCCGAAGATATGAATGTGGAATATTTCCTGATCCTTTCAGGTGATCAACTGTACAGGATGGATTATGACATGATAATTTCAAGGCATCAGGAAAGCCGGGCTGATGTTACCATTGCACTAACTGTTGTAAATAAAGAGAAGGCTCCGGAATTCGGTCTGGCAAAAGTAAACGATGAAGGGGAGATCAAAGCATTCATAGAAAAACCTCAAGAGCCTTCTCTTATAGAAACATACTATATTCCTCCATCCGTGAAAGAGTCTCAAGGTTTGAGTTCAGACAAAGATTATGTCCTCGCCAACATGGGTATCTATGTATTTACAAAAGAGTATCTCTGTGAGCTAATGGAAGAGACCGAGGAACATGACTTTGGAAAACACATTATTCCCAGCCTTCTCGGTAAAAAAAAGTTAGCAGGTTTCTTCCATAATGCCTACTGGGAAGATATCGGAACAATCAGAGCATTTTACGATGCTAATCTTGACCTGACTTCCTCCTCTCCGCAATTCTCTCTTTACGATGTCGAGCGTCCTATCTATGCACAACCGCTATTTTTGCCGGCTTCCAGGCTGGAACATTGCAACGTTCGAAACTCTCTCATATCTGAAGGGTGCATTATCCATAATGTCTCAATTAATCGGTCTGTAATTGGAGTGCGAAGCATCATTAATAAAGAGAGTACCATCAATGACTCTATTATCATGGGCGCAGATTTTTATGAGAAGAGAAGTAATAAAAAAAAGGAGCGAATACAGATGGGTATCGGAAATAACTGTATTATTGAAGGAGCAATCATAGACAAAAATGCATGTATAGGAAACAACGTAAAGATTATCAACCAGGAGAGATTGGATTCAAAGGAAGGAGAAGGTTATCTGATCAGAGACGGCATCGTCGTAGTGGAAAAAGGTGCCATAATCCCTGATGGGACAATTATTTAGTCTTATCTCGAGTTAAGCGCATCCTGCTCGCCAGAAAGCTCGTCACCCGCCCATGCCGGTACTGACGGAGGCTGGCGAATGGATTCATCCGGGTGGGCAACATCATCTATGCCCTGTTGAATAATAAACTTAAGAGGAGGTTTGAGGTTAACTGTTTTTCTCTTTCTGGTTGCCATAACTTACGAACTAAAATAATCTATTCTACAGGGCGGGTCGTTGCTAAATACCATTTTTGGCATGTGTTTCACGTAAAAAAATATAACCCATCGATTTATTTACATTTTAAATAGAAATTTCTATACAATCAAGATAGAGAATTGAAGTAGATATCATTGTGTTTATACTCATCTGATAATGGTTTTCGGATAAAATCCGAGATAAAATTGAGCGAGTAAAGTCCTCGGCGCCTGTCCGAGGATACCTTCGCCAAGATTTGGTTTCCAGCCTGCCTGTGCGATGCACGCAGACAGGTAAATCCGAAAATCAAATCGGTTTTAGTATATCATCTTCTTAAGGCCAGGTGTAAAGAAGACAAATCCCATATATCAAAAAGAGACATATCGAATTTCTTTTTAATCACTACGAAAATTCGTAATCTACGTTCATACATAATGACAAATATATTACTTTTCTTTTTCTTTCGCACATGTTTTTACCTTTCATGCCGATAGTACTATTTGCAGTTTCTTAAAAAATCTTGAATTTTGATAATGATTACTCTATTCTTTACCCTTTGAAAAATGATTCATTATCACTCAACCTTGCCGAGCCAGAGCCTATTAGATATCTATTACCTTTTTTGGTTCTGGTTCGGCAAGGTTGTAAAATGAAAACCTATCTACCTGTGCCGAATACGGCAGACAGTCGGTTTTCAAACTTTCCCTTAAAAATTGCAAAAATTAAATTAGAAAGGATTAAGAAATGGCTCCAAGTGCAATCACCGTCATTGGATTAGGGTACGTCGGATTACCTTTGGCTGTAGAGTTGTCAAATTATTATAAAGTCTTCGGATATGATATCAGTGAAAAACGAGTCAAAACATTAAAGAAGGGTGAAGACCCAAATGGTGAAGTCCAATCCTCTGTACTCAAGGCATCTAAAATGTCTTTTCACACCAGTCCAGACATTATTGCAGAATCTGACTTTGTGATTGTAACAGTTCCGACTCCAATTGATTCGCATAAAAATCCTGACCTGAGCCCCCTTATTGGCGCATCCAGAACAATTGGCGAGAATATGAAACCGGGTACTACAATTGTTTACGAATCAACCGTTTATCCCGGAGCAACCGAGGAAGTTTGTGTTCCTGAATTAGAGAAAACTTCGGGACTGAAATGGAAAAAGGATTTCTTTGTTGGTTATTCACCTGAACGAATTAATCCCGGTGATAAAGTCCATACGTTTTCCAAAATTGTGAAGGTTGTTTCCGGTGATACAGAAGAAACTTTAATGAATGTTGCCGAAGTATACGGCGCAGCAGTTGAAGCCGGAATTCATCGGGCAGCCTCAATCAAAGTGGCTGAAGCCGCAAAGGTTATTGAAAATACCCAGCGTGATATTAACATCGGTCTCATGAATGAGCTTAAAATAATATTTGATAAAATGGGAATTTCTACCCATGATGTCCTGAAAGCGGCGGGTACGAAATGGAATTTTCTCCCATTTTCACCAGGGCTTGTTGGTGGCCATTGTATCGGAGTTGACCCATACTACCTTGCCTTCAAAGCTGAGGAACTTGGCCATCATCCGCAAATAATCATGGCTGGAAGACGAATCAATGATGCAATGGGCAGATATTTTGCGCGGGAACTGATCAAAAAAATGATTAATAACAAGCTGGAAATTAAGGATTCCAAAGTACTGATTTTAGGTATCACCTTCAAGGAGAATGTACCTGACATTCGCAATTCACGCGTAATTGACATAATCCAGGAACTGAAGATATTTGGTGTTCAAGCAGATGTTCACGATCCACAGGCTTGTCCAGATGAAGTACAGGAAGAATACGGAATTGATCTGATTGAAAATCCTGTAATCGGAAGTTATCATGCGGTCATACTGGCAGTAAAACATCGTGAATTTGTTCAGATGGGAAAACAGAAACTATCCTCTTTCACCGTTAAAAATGGAATTTTCTATGATGCTAAGGAATCACTTAAAGCTTAAAATAGATATCACATACAATTAACTTGATTCAGAGCAAATGCGAAGGATGATATACTCATCTCATAATGGTTTTCGGATAAAATCCGAGATAAAATTGAACGAGTAAAGTCCTTGGAGCCTTTTGTCCGGGTGTACCTTCACCAAGATTTGGTTTCCAGTAAAACCGTAAACCAAATCGGTTTTAGTATATCCATATTCAGGATATCATCCTTCGCAATCACTTTTAATATAAAGCTCTGAAACTCCCTCCTTTCACTCTTTACAAGTCATTTACTTTCTGACAATGCTCACTTTTTGTCTTGAATACAGACATATATTGATTTAGCATGGAAATTTGATATCATAATTCCGGAACAGAACAAAATGTGAAAATCCTTATTATCATAACTAATCGATACCGCGGGCCGATACCGGTTATTCCTCTTGGTGCATGTCTGGTTGCAGAGTCCTGTGATCGGGCCGGTCACCAAGTGCACGTATTGGATTTTATGTTTGAACGGGAACCATTACATGCTCTGAATTCTCTTCTCGACAAGACCATACCTGACGTTATAGGGGTTTCAGTGCGCAATATTGACAACAACGACATGCAGCATCCCGTATCGTTTTATAAGGATCTGATGTTACTTATCAAAACCATTCGAAGAAAAACAGATGCAAAAGTTGTTCTCGGCGGTGCTGCCGTTGGAGTCATGCCCGAAGCTTTGCTCCGTTTTACTCAAGCAGATTATGCTGTACTGAGAGACGGAGAAATAGTTTTCCCGAAAATACTGGAGATGTCTCTGATGGTCAGGATGCCGGATAATATCCACGGTATAGCCTGGATTGAAGATAACGTTTTCAGAATACATAACGGTTACTCCGACCGTTTTTCTGACAGCAGTGTAGTCCCTGATTTTCATCGCTGGATAGATTTACCTGCTTATGTTTCCAGGTTCTCCCCTATACCGATTCAAACGAAGCTGGGATGCCATTTCAAGTGTGTCTATTGTACCTATAGAAAGATTGAAGGTGAAGATTACCGGCTTTGTGATCCTCAAACGATAGCCGCGGAAATTGTGGAACTTGAGAAAAGAGGGGTTGGAGATCTAGAATTCGTTGACAACGTTTTCAATTCACCCTATGATCATGCCATCGCATTATGCGATAGCATTAGAAAAGTTCGCACAAACATTCGTCTTCAAACGGTTGAGTTAAATCCACTGTTTGTGGATGATAATCTTATTGGAGTAATGGAACATGCCGGTTTTGTTGGTATTGGAATTACTGTTGAGAGTGCTGCTGATGCTGTTCTTGAACGTTTAAAAAAAGGGTTCACGGCAAAGGATGTCTATAAGTCCTCTGAATCTATTGCGCGCCACCAGATACCGTGTCTCTGGATATTTATGTTTGGAGGACCGGGAGAAACCGAAGAAACCGTACTGGAAACACTCGCTTCGCGGAAAGTGTATAAGCCAAAGAGATGTTGCACTTTTCATGATAGGCATACGCATCTATCCAGGTACCGAACTCGAAAACATTGCGAGAACAGAAGGTCTCTTGAACCTATCACCCCTGGAAATGCTCGAGCCGGTATTTTACTTATCTCCATCAGTTAAACTGGAATGGCTACTGAATAAAGTCCGGAGCAGTATTGCAGGACACATGAATTTTATGAATCCACACGCTATTGGTCTTCCTTTTCTTCCTGCAATTAATTTACTCGGATATTGGTTAGGAATAAAACCTCCCCTCTGGAAACACACACGTTCCCTTCGGAGAGGGCTCAGGTGGCTGGGGAAGGATTTATAGCCTTATCTGTATAAAAATAGTGTTAAAGAAAGTGTATATCTCTGTATGAAGAATCTAAGTGTCTCTCTTGCGTCTCTCGCTGTAGCTACTCCTCCTTATGCGATAGGACAAACAGAAGCAGAAGTGTTTCTGAGAAATCATTATTCGAAGATTTTGGAACCGAAGAATCAAAAAAAGATGCTCAAGATTTTTACACATCCGAGTGTATTAAGACGTCATCTTGCCGTGAAAGATCTTGAATGCCTTGTGAATGAAGACCCTGATAGTCGTATTGCCCGTTTTACGCACTGGGCTGTAGAACTCTCTTCTCAGGCAATTCTTAATGCCATTGAAGAGGCTGGACTGACAAAAGATGACATAACCGGATTAGTGGTAAATACCTGCACAAGTTATATTTGTCCGGGTATCTCAACGTATCTCCTGGAAAAACTTGGTTTGTCTGATAAAATCAGAACATACGATCTGGTTGGGAGCGGTTGCGGTGGTTCGATTCCCAATTTACAGGTTTGCAGTGATATGGTAAAGAGAAACAGGAATGAAGTTATCGTGAGTGTTTCGGTGGAAATCTGCAGTGCAACATTTCAGATGGCAGACGATCTGAGCCTGATCGTTTCAAATGCTATCTTCGCTGATGGTGCATCAGCATGCGTACTATGGAATCGCCCCGGTAAATTAAAACTGGTTGCCTCCGCAAGCAGGTGCGATCCTAAACACCGTGAAGATATCCGATACATTTATCGAAATGGACAGTTGCATAACCAGCTTTCCCTGCAATTAGCAAAGTTTGCCAGTAAAACGGTTACCAGGGTCGTAATGGATCTGTTAACATCCAGAGGGTTGAAACACAAAGACATTAAACACTGGGCAATCCATCCGGGAGGGGAAAAGGTGATTAATGCAGTCAGAGACGAACTGAAAATTTCAGAAACGAAATTGCAGGCAACCCGCAACATCCTGGCCAGGTATGGGAATATGTCTTCCCCAACTGTCCTCTTCGTTTTACGCGAAATTTTACAAAATGGTATTGCATCTGAAGATTGGTGTGTAATGGTAGCTTTCGGTGCCGGTTTGAGCGCTCACGCTTTCCTCCTCAAAGCATAGACCGTAGTCCAATTTTTTAACTCTAACAGAGACCTATGCGGTATTCCGTACAAGAAGCAAGAGTAATTATTGCACAGTTTAAAAAAAACTCAATTCATGAACTTGATAGATTATTTAATGTGGAAACTTTGCCAATATTTAATGAACTTGAAGGCAAAACCGCAGGTGCCATTTTAGCTTTAAATCCAAAGAATCCATTTTGGTTACAATGCATCATTCATTTGACATTTCTCAGTCCGTTGGCAAATTGGACAGGCAAAAAGTTTCTTACTCCATTCAGCAAGGATAAGAAGGGTTATGGAATCAACCTTTTTAAAAATAAAATACTTAACCAGCTATTTCCGTTTGACACCTACATAAAAAATGCATACGTTGACAATATACCCTGTCTTGCGTTAGATTATAGGAAGCGCTCTTTATCATTCATTGGTCTTGTAGATGACGTAAGAAAAATTAAAGATGGATTGGTATTAGGACAAGCCTATTGTCAGTTTCCCTGGAAGAAACAGATGTGGTTTGTAGGGTATTTCATACTCTGTTCCCTGAAAAAAGAAAAAATAAGCGGAGAGAGGAATAAAAAATATTCCTTTTGGAGTGCCTTCCTTCAAATATATCAATTTTTTTCCTTATTTTTACCCACAAATTCTGATAAAGAGCCTTATTTATTATTGACATATGTTATTGATTATATTGACATTTCTCTATGAGCTTGTTAAGTTAATTCTATAAATAAAAAAGTTAATTAAACTAATTTGTCAACGAACGTATCCGGATCTTTAGTAAGCAACACATTGTTGTAAATTTGTGCCAATTTCAAAATTGTCAATTAACGATAAGAATACCATCGATAACATAAGTTTACATTAACCTGTCACTATGTTAATTGTTACATAATTTCAATCTAAACCAAGAAAACGTCTGCTAATTATGAAGATTAAAAATAAAATAGATTTAAAAAATATAAATAAAGAATTTCTCAATAAAGAAAGTAAAGAAAGAATCTTATGGGCGTATGAAACTTTTAAAGACGGATTACTCTTAACCACGAGTGGTGGGGAAACTTCAGCAGTTATACCTAACCTGACGAGGGACGTTCTGGGCTTTTGCCCCCCTATTCTGTTTGTCGATACCGGATACTTTAATGATTGCACGCACAACATGATAAAATATTTCGAAAACGAAGGATATGATTTAAAGATTTATAAGAGCATACTTTCTAAAAAGGAGATTGAAGAGAAATTTCCAAATTGGCGAGATCCTGCTTCTCTTTATTTTAACCATGTTGTATCTATTATTAAACATGAACCTCTCAATAGGGGCTTTAAAGAATTAAATGCTAAAGCATGGCTGGGAGGAATTATGAGATATGAGACAGAAGAGAGAAAAAACACACAGTTTGTTCAATTTAATAAAGGGTTATACCAGATTCTTCCTATTTTAGATTGGGATTATTGCAAGATAAATAAGTATCTTGTATTAAATAAATTGCCAATGAACAGAAACCACTTTGATATTACGAAAGGTCCCGATCAAAAAAAGGAGTGCAATATATGGAAAGAGTGCGGGATTTATCGAAATGTCTAAGCTCTCAAGAAAATTACTCTTATCAATAAAACTTAACCATCTCACAGAGGCAGGAGCAACAGTTATATATAGCATCCAGGCAAAATTGGTAAAGAATAAAAAATTAAAGGAAAAGCTTCAAAGATTCAGCAGAGAGGAAAATTTACATATGAATGAACTGAATAAGATTATCATTAAATACGGAAGCAATCCTTTACCGCTTGCAAAGATCACAAAAGTGTTCAGTATTATATTTACTCTATTCAGTGCAATTGGACGTCAACGAACAATACTGAGGACTGACATATATCTTGAGAAAATTGGCATCGCCACATATAGAAGGCAAAAAGAGCTTATGTTGGGTTTAGTTGATAACGAAACTATTGAAAAATACGATATGTTCATCCAGATGGAAGAAGGTCACTTAAGGTGGCTGAAAGAGTGGAAAGAAAACAGATTAGATATACAAAAATAGAATGATACTCCAGAAAATAAAGTGATTTTTTATCTTTGTTAATCAGGTTTTAAACTCTAAAACGATGTCAATTACAGATGAATTACCAATTCCAATCAAAAAAATGATCATAGCTTCTGATGGCTACCTCGATTTGAAAATGTATGATGAGGCCAGGGAAGAACTTCTTTTAGTGCCGAGAAAATATCGTAAGCACAGCATGTACCTATGGATGATGAATCGTTTATCTGTCGAAACCGGAGATTGGGAAACAGCGGTTACGGTTTCCCAATCTCTCTGGCAAGCTCATCCTGATCTGGTTGCTACCTGGGTAGCTTATGCTTACGCTGTAAGACGCCATGAGAACATTACAATCGCACGCAATATTCTGCTTCAGGCGATCGAACAGTTTCACGAAGAGGCTATTATCCCGTATAACCTGGCTTGTTATGAATGCAAGCTGGGGAATAATGAAAAAGCAAAGAGATATCTGAAACATGCCTTTTCACTGGATACCAGCTTTCGGACAATAGCCCTGGAAGATGAAGACCTGGTAACACTCCGGGATGAAATTAACCTTTGGTGAAAATAAGTTAACTGATTTGCACAATTATCACGTGAAACGATACAAAAGACGGAGTGCCTTAATCCTCAAAATTTTCATGATAAAGGGAGAAGTTGTCTATTCACCGTTTATAACCAAACTTACGTAATAGAGATTTTCTCTCATTTATATCCTTTTCATCTTCAATTCCCTTTGGTACAGAGCCATCTATAATCCCCAGTATCCCTCTACCAAGTTCTGTCTCGGCAATAATCACTTCGACTGGATTAGCGGTTGCACAAAAGATTGTGCAGACTTCCTGACAGCCCTTAATGGCATTCAGTACGTTTATGGGAAACACATCCTTCATGATTATAACAAATGAGTGTCCTGCAGCTATAGATGAAGCGTTTCTCACGGCACATTTGATGAGTTCACCGTCATTACCTTCCTTCCTCACCAGACAAGCACCGGATGCTTCGCAGAAAGCAATTCCAAAGATGGCGTTAGGCACGGCTCCGACCATAGATTCGTAAAGGTCCTCAACCGACTTAATAAAATGCGCCTGCCCGATGATAATATTTGCCCCTTCAGGGATCTCCATTGTAACCCTTTTAAGTTCCATGTATCCTTTATACCAGAAGTATCAGACTCTGACAAGCATCGAGTTAGCCATCCTGGCTAACTTTTCCAAAATTCCTAAAACTGCCGTCCATGGCAGTTTTTGCGGACTTTTGAACTTGCGCCTTCAGCGCAAAAAATAAGGAAATATTGAATTTCCTCTATACTGCGAGTTAGCACATCCTGCGCAACTCTTTCAAAATGGCTACAACGACGTCCAAGCCCTGTTGAATAATAAACTTAATAGGAAGTTTGAGGTTAAGCATTTTCCTCTTTTTGTCTACCATAACTTACAACCTAAAATAATCTATTCTACAGGGCAGATCGTTGATTCACTCAATTTTGGATATGTGCGTACGCATATAAAATGTAACTCTCTGATTTATTGACATTTAAAATGGAAATTCCTGTACATTCAAGTTAGTCTCTTGTTTTTTTGACATTTTGACGTGAAATCGTTGATTTTAAATCAAACAACTTTACAATTTAGCTTATAGTAATAAAGGAAATTTGAAAATCTACGGTTTTCATGTAACAACCAGACCAAACAAGAACAGATATGAAATGTATTCCTTTTTGGTTCTGGCTCGATCAGGTTGGAAAAGAGAAGAGAAAAATGAATATTCTGCATGTAAACGAACATAATAATAACAGGCTATGGAAAACATCGTTCATTGCAATCGTTACCAAAATAAAAAGACAGATAATCTACGCCACTCTTTTATTCGTTTTCTTGTTAACAGGATCATGCACCATTACCAGCTATTTTGTGAGACAAACCGACTTGAGGGCACCTCGAAATTCGTCAACAGGGATTTTGCCAGGAGCTGAAGAACGAGACTTGGGAAATTTCAATTCAACCGGAGCAGTCTTGTTTGTTCATGGTTTTGCAGGCGGAAGTAACAATTTTCGTGACTTGCCTGACCGATTAGCAAAATTGGGTTGGCGAGTGCGAGTCATGCGGCTACCTGGTCACGGAACCAGCCCGTTTGATCTTGAAAAGCAGACGACCAATAAACTTATACAATCAGTTCGTGATGAATTAATGGTATTAAAAAACCATCATCAGAAGATTGTTGTTGTGGGGCATTCAATGGGTTGCGCATTAAGCTCTCTTGCGGTTAGAGATGTTCCTGTAGATAAACTGGTGTTTGGTTCTCCATACTTTGGAATTACCTATAAAGAGTATTATATCTTACCGGTTGAAGTATGGGTTTCCCTTCTGGATCCGATTATCCGTTGGGTGCACAAAGGGTCGGGTAGCATCCAGGTTAACAGGAAAGAAGCTAAAAAAGAGATCTTTTCATATAAATGGCTTCCACTCAAAGGATTAAAAACACTTGTTGAGGTCGGAAAGAGAGCGAAACATAAAGATGTTTTATTGTCAATTCAATCCCCCATTCTGTTTTTTCATTCTTCTGAAGATCGTTCAGCTTCACCCAAAGCCGCCCTGGAAGCTTTCCATATGGTTGCTTCCCAGGACAAAACACTGATCTGGGTTAATCGTTCCAATCATCATGTCTTCTGGGACTTTGACAGGGAAAAGGTAATGAAAGAGATTGAAGAATTTGTAGGTCTTCCCGGTCTTTAAACTTTCTGAATCATGACAAACGAGCTGTTATATTAACACAAGTAAATCATAAACAGGTTATAAGGTCAGCGGTTCGCTCACTTATTTCCCCTGTTTATCATTCCCTTCTGCCCAGTATCGAGGAATGATTTTATGAAAAGGTGAGACCCTGAACTACTCTTAACACGTAGCAGCAAACAGGATATTCGAAAGATCTGTATTTTGCTGATTTTGAAAAAACAGTTGAAATAGTGTTGTGTTTTGTTTTATTATTATGCTGAAAAAAAAACGATAGTTTATTTATCGTGGGGCGAATAAAGACTGGAGGTCACGTCAGAACAGTAACAGCGAAACCTCCTGTTTTAATACAGACGTCGCGAATTCTTTTTTAGCGGCAGTGTTATTCGCATCGTCATCTGGCGAGTTGCCTGGGACGATGATGGAATATGCGAAGTAATTGGCAAGATCTGCGTAATATGCAACTTCCCGTTAGCCTATTTTTATCATCACACCAATAACGGTAACCCTACACATATACCTTCGTACCTGTTGGTCCTGACGCTTAGCCAGGCAAATTAACTATAAAAGGAGAACTGGTAATAAATGAGTGTATTGAGGTTGATCGATCAACGGAAACACTGGTGGAAGATTTTTGTAATCATCTTCTCTATCAGCGTAAGCATTGTGGGTTACATCGGATACAAGACATACAAATATGCGCCCCCGATATGTGATTTTATAGATGAAAAAGGCGGACTGGTCTTTTCAGCCGAAGACATCATGAAGGGTCAGGATGTCTTCTTCCGCTATGGATTAATGGACTACGGTAGTTTTCTCGGTGATGGAGGTATGCGGGGCCCTGATTTCACCGGCGAAGCACTCAATCTTACCGCCCGCTGGATGAATGAATATTATGAAAAAGAGTGGAAGGAAAGGATACCCGAAGAAGATGTGCGAAAAACGGTTGTTCAGTCGCTGGTCCAGAAAGAGCTCAAAAATAATCGCTACGATGCTGACTTTTACGTGAAGATCGGAGTTTCGGAAGAAAGCAAATACAGTCCCGGCGCTGTCACGCTTACGTCTGCTCAGGTTCATGCCTTTAATCAGTTTAAGGTATACAACTCTCAGAAATTTGGTACAGGAGGCAAACTTGTCGGTGGAGAACAGTTTAAACCTGCAAACTACATTACCGATCCGGAGAAGACCAGGCAGCTGGCGGCATTCTTCTCATGGGGAGGTTGGATATGTGGAGCACAGAGACCGGGTTACACATACAGTTATACCCACAACTGGCCTTATGATCCTTTGGCGGGCAATTTCCCGCATGGCGGGCTGATTCTGTGGAGTGTCATCGGCATGCTGGCTGTAGTACTGTCGATCGGAATCATGTTTTATTATTATGGCAAAATGGACCAGGACGACGAATTCAAACAGCACAAGCAACATCTGTCACCCCTGGCAACGACTGACGTAGTTGAAAAATATCGTCCAACTCCAACCCAACTGGCTACGTATAAATTCTTTGCTGTTGCAGCCATTCTGTTCCTGTTTCAGGTAATGGCAGGGATATTGACGGTCATCGACTTTATGGGGATCTTCGAATACATGGGAATCGAGATCAACAAACTTCTTCCGGTAACGATAACGCGAGCCTGGCATTCCCAGATCTCAGTTCTCTGGATCGCTGTATGCTGGTTTGCTGCTACTATCTGGGTCTTACCCTTAATTTGCCGGCCGGAACCGTCAGGACAACTCAAATGGGTGAATGCTCTGTTCTGGATGCTGGTCTTGGTGGCAGTTGGAGGTTCTTTGGGAATTCCCTTGGGAATAAAAGGATTATTAGGTGAAGATGCCGGATGGCGATGGTTTGGCCTGCAAGGTTGGGAGTTTCTCACAATTGGCCGATTCTATCACATAATTCTTTTCGCTGCATTTGTCGTATGGCTGATTATCACCTTACGCGGCTTGTGGCCGGCTTTGAAGCTTAAGCAGACCTGGTCCCTGCCAAACTGGATAATCTATTCTATTGCAGGCATGATCTTCATGTTTACCGCCTCTTTCGTCGCACGGCCCGATACTAATTTCGTTATCGCCGACTTCTGGCGCTGGTGTACGGTTCACATGTGGGTCGAGGCTTTTTTTGAAGTTTTCACCACAATTATTGTTGCCTACTTCATGTACCTCATGGGATTCGTCACTCACCGGATGGCTGCCCGGGCAGTATACCTGGCGGCAATCCTGTTCTTAGGTTCAGGATTGATCGGCATTGCTCACAATTTCTACTGGAATGCCAAATCGATTGAAACAATTGCACTGGGTGGTGTGCTTTCGAGTCTGCAGGTAGCGCCTCTTGTGCTCCTGACTGTTTCCGCCTGGCGTTTTCGCAAAATACCTGATAGTACCTTCTGCCAGTTGCAGGAACAGAACGGAAACAGGGCAACTTTTGGGCTTGCAACACCTTTTCTCTTCCTTATCGGAGTCAATTTCTGGAACTTTTTTGGTGCAGGAGTGTTCGGATTATCAATCAATTTGCCTATCGTAAATTATTATCAACACGGAACATATCTGACGGTAAATCACGCTCACGCTGCATTATTCGGTGTATACGGAAACCTGGCAATCGCTGCCATGCTGTTCTGTGGGCGTTGGAACATCGGCCCTGATCGCTGGAATGCGAAACTGCTTAACACGTCATTCTGGTCAATGAACGTCGGTTTGATGCTGATGGTGGCCATGGACCTCTTTCCGGTAGGCATTCATCAGTTTATGGAAACCATGACCAAAGGCTATGCTTACGCGCGTTCTCAGGCTTTTCTTGAGACCTCAACATTTCAGACGTTCACCTGGTTACGTAGTCTGGGTGTACTCGGCTTCGTTGCCGGTGGAGTTATCCCCCTGGTCTGGTTTATGGTAAGTCGCTGGATCAGTTTACGACCGGCTCAGACTCCGGAAGAAGGGTTAGTAAAACCAAGATCGGTTTTGGCCATGCAGGAAAGCTGACTTCTCAGAAACAAAACATCTATAGGCAACCGAGATCCCGGGTATTTGCTCCTTACTCTTGAAGGATTAAGACTTACCCTCAGAGATGCTCTTAACTGTGCACAAACATTGCGACACAGATCACACAGCAGGGGAAAAGAATTTACTTCTCCGATAACACATGATTCACAGCCTTTCCCGCAACCATACAGATAAAGAAAAGGTTGTTAAAGTAACAACCCGGTTGATCCAAAATCAGAAAACTTTACAATTCAGCTATCCTTTTATACAATGAGGAAAGTCTGAAAAACAGATGTTTTTCGTCTGCCTCTGTGCCTGTCGTACTCAGACAGGTGTTCGGCACAGGTAGATAGGTTTTCATTTAACATGACCAAGCCGGAAAACATCAGAATTTTACCCCTTTTTGGTTCTGCTTCGTTCAGGTTGGGATAGTTGCGTAGTACTTTCCGTACCGATTCAGATGCACTTTTTCATGTTGCAGCTCTTCCTTCCTGTGAGGAGGTTTTGTTTCATCAGGATATCCCACGGACAAAATTGAAATTACCCTTAAACCTGAAGGTATACCCAAGACCTCTGATACATACTCTTCAGATTTTACTGTCTCATTATGCATCCTCTCCCTGATTTGTATCCAGCAACTTCTCAACCCGATAGATTCTGAAGCTAATTGAATAAATATGGAAGCAATAGAACTGTCTTCCACCCAAACATCAGATTTTTCAGGGTCTGCGCAGACGACTATGCCCAGAGGAGAATCTTTCAGGAACTCGGCCCCGTGAACCCTCGCCATTGACAGTTTTTTCAATAAACCACGTTCAGTAACAACTATAAACTCCCATGGATTACGCCCCTGGATGAAGGAGCACGAAGTGCTGATTCAATGAGTATTTCAATCTTTTCATCTTCAACCGATTTCGCCAGGTACCTTCTCACACTTCTTCTTTTCCGAATAAGAGACATAAACATAAGAACCCTCCAACATTTAGTAGTTTAATGTAAATATTCTGACCTAATTATGGACGATGTGTGATTAAGAGATTCGCCTTAATCTGTTAGCAAAAATTACGATTTGAGATTTACGAATTACGATTTTTTTGGAACTTATTGTGGATTGAGAACTCATTCATTAAGAAACCATTGAAGACTTTGATTAAAGAACCGAATGAGTGTTTCTGTTTTTACTGTGCATTAAAGCATTAAAAATCGTAATTCGTAAATCAGAAATCCTTTTCCGACTCATTCGGTTTATAGATAGCACCGCAACCATTACAGTCGACAGAGTAAGATCTTTTTGTTATCCTATTTCCTGATTATTCATCGTACTAATAGCAGTGCATTCTTATTACCATAATCAGTACTTCGATTTATGGTATTGAAAAATTCAGAATAAGACTTTACTATCCATATGAAAATGAAAGACTATACATTAAATTAAAGAGGAGAAGAAAAGAAGCTCTTTTCGGATATGTTTATTCCCATTCAATCGTACTTGGTGGTTTTGAGCTGACATCATAAACAACGCG
This sequence comes from Candidatus Scalindua sp., assembly GCA_031316155.1. Lineage (GTDB taxonomy): Bacteria > Planctomycetota > Brocadiia > Brocadiales > Scalinduaceae > SCAELEC01. The sequence continues at coordinate 121,365 of JALDRB010000003.1, read as the reverse complement.
GTTAATCCCTCTGACTTCGTTAATAATGCGGCTTGAGATCCTGGCAAGCAACTCGTAAGGCAATCTTACCCAATCAGCGGTCATATAATCCTGCGTACTCACCGCCCTCAACGCAATCACATTCTCATATGTTCGCTCATCACCCATAACACCAACACTACTGACCGGTAAAAGTACCGCAAATGCCTGCGCAATTTCCCGATAAAGACCCTCACTTTTTATTTCATCTATCATGATATCATCAGCCTGCCTCAGTATCTTTATCCGGTTACCGGTAATCTCACCTATTATCCTTATGGCAAGACCCGGGCCGGGGAAAGGATGTCTCCAGATAATCTCCTCAGGTAAACCGAGTTTTAAACCAATTTCCCTGACCTCATCCTTAAAGAGTTCTTTCAGGGGTTCGACTAATTCAAAACCCAGCTCAGCCGGCAATGCTCCCACATTGTGATGGCTTTTTATGGTAACCGTGGGCCCTCCATGAGCAGAAACGCTTTCGATAATATCCGGGTAGAGAGTTCCCTGAGCTAAAAACTTAATATGAGATAATTTCTTTGATTCCTCCTTGAAAACATCAATAAACTCATGGCCGATAATTTTTCGTTTCTGTTCCGGATCAACAATACCCGATAATCGGCTCAAGAATCTAACACCGGCATCTACAAAGTGCAGGTCTGTTTTGAAATTCTCTTTGAAAGCCTTTACGACACCCTCCGATTCGTTTGATCTCAATAAACCATTATCAACAAATACACAGGAGAGTTTACTCCCTATCGCCTTATAGAGAAGGGCAGCTGTTACGGCAGAATCTACGCCTCCGGACAACCCGCACAGGACTCTTTCATCTTTTACCTGCTCTCTTATATCCTTTACAGCACTCTTTATATATGAGCTCATTTCCCAATCACCGGTACAGTTACAGACATTAAACAGAAAATTATGAAGTATCTGCTTACCGGATGGTGTATGGGTTACTTCCGGATGGAATTGAACTCCGTAGAAGGTCTTATTCTTATGCATCACTACCGCATAGGGGCAATTTTCTGTAGATGCAAGCGATTCAAACTCTTCAGGAAGTTCAGTCACCTGATCTCCGTGGCTCATCCAGACACTAATGGTATCGTCTAACGAATCGAGGAGAAGGGAGTGATTGTTGATTGTGCAGAGGGTTCTTCCATACTCTCTGTTCTTTGACGGTGTTATTTTAGCTCCTAAAATCTGGCAACCCAATTGCAACCCGTAACATATTCCCAGGATTGGGATATCCATGAAAAGAATTTTTTCGTCACAACGGGGTGAATCAGTTATCGAGACACTCGCAGGCCCACCGCTCAATATTATCCCTTTAGGATTAAGATGTTTGATCTCCTCCGGTTTAATTTTATAGGATACTATTTTACTATAGACATTATGCTCCCGTATCCTCCTTGCAATGAGATGAGAATACTGTGAACCAAAATCTATTACCAGTATGTTTTCGTGTGTTTCATTCTGCATATGCTTACGTTTACTATATATTTCAAAAATAATCAAGCTTGTTTTTCCGGTTGGTGCATCCTGCGTCAACCTTTCAAAATGGCTATAACGACATCCATGCCCTGTTGAATTATACTTAAGAGAGTCTTTGAGGTTAAGCAATTTTCTCTTTTTGCTTAGCACAAATAGTTACCTGAAATAATCTATTCTACAGGGCAGGTAGCTTGCTTCACGCCATTTTGATATGTGCTAACGCACAAGAAAAACATAATCCACTGATTTGTTTGCATTTAAAATGAAAATAGCTATTATGACCGTTCACGGTTCAAAGGTTCAGGGATCACCGTAAAATTTCGGAATCCGGCCTGCCTCGGTGAGACCCGCTCGCAGGCCAACCGCTTAATATTATCCCTTTATCAATTTAGTAATAATTTCTTGATCATTCCCCGTTTCAAACATTCAGTGACACCTAGCTTTGGCAAAATATTTATTAAGAACGTTTTTCAAGTATATATGATAAGCACCAAATACTAAATTCCAAATAACAAATAAACCACAACCAGCCCGACGAGCATTCCAGCCCGAACGTACCGTTCGGTACGGGCGGGCTGGCGGGTAAACAAACACCAATTCCAAACTGTTTTTCAAAAATCAAGGTAGTTTGTCATTTCATGCATTGGAATTTGTAATTTGTTTGTAATTTGAGATTTGCCTGCCTGGGCATCGCACCTGTCTGCGTGCATCGCACAGGCAAGCGCAGACAGGTATTTTATTAAGACCTGTTTGGTTCTTCCTCGGCCAGGTTGTCATTGTTTGTCATGTTGAATTTTGTTAGATTTATGGTATATAATTTTTATCATTGTAACTCTTTTATTACCATCCAATAAGGGCGTGTTATATTGAATTCTCTCTAACTCCTCATTAGCAACTTAATATGATTGAAAACGATTTCCCAAAAAAATTATTGTATTATTCGAAAATAAATAAATATTGTATTGATGTTATTTTGAAAAATACTTTTGTGATCACAGATCCTATTAGAGGATTTAATGATCCTTTTGATTGTTTTTTTGAAGTTGATAATAGTAACTGGCAAAGAGCAGAGATAATCACATACTTAGTGGGACAATTTAGTAATAAAAATAATTATTTTAAAAAAGGGAAAGAAAAAGCTGACTTATCCGAAGAAGACCGGAATAATATTTATACCTACAAGGATGAACTGTCTCGTTGTACCACGGAAATTTTAAAGCAAAAACAATCTGAATATGCAACAAAAGGAATCCGAAATGATATGAGTAAAAAACTCAGAATACGGAGCTTTAGTGCCCAGACAGCGGACAGGACTTTAAATAACATCATGTTTTCTCATTATGGTGATTCACACAAGGGGTTATGTTACATATTCGATAGAAAAAAACTAATTCCAAATGAGCCCATAGGTTCGTTCATCAAAGTCGATTATTTACAAGTACCTGGTTCAATTGAATACAAATCTCCAGAAGAATATTCAGACGAGGAGTTGGAACAAATTGGTCATAACATGGTAGGAATAAAGCACGAAGATTGGATATACGAGAATGAATGGCGACTGATAATAAATCTGTCAAACCCTTCTGAAAATATTAACGATATATGGGAATTTGAGCCGGATGCATTAGAAGGAATTGTTTTGGGATTAAAAACGACAAGAGAAGATGAAGAAAGAATAAAAAAATTAGTAGAAAAAATACCGGTCAAGGTGAATATTTATAAAGCCGAGAGAAGATTCGGAAGCTTTAATTTGGACTATGAAAAAAACAAAATCAATTAAACGTAATGATTATAAAATTGCTAAGCCTTATTATGCCCCCGTTTGTCACGCAAGAAATCACCTCTTGTCTATCATATTAATCTATGGCAACTACCGTAACAACTTATTATGACGTAGCCCAATTACAGGATTTAAAAATGCCGATAATATCTCAATTTTTTGGCATCATAATTAGAATGTTTTACGATGAACATAATCCACCTCATTTGCATTCAGAGTACCAAGGGGAAAAAGCAGTCTTTGATTTTAACGGTAATATTGTTAAAGGAAATTTGAAATCAAAAACAGCAACAAAACTTGTTTTCACCACCTGTAGCGGTATTGGCAATTATACCTCTTCTCTGCATTAGCATCAAAATAATAATTGAATTAAGGTATATCCAAGGTATAATAATTATACTATGGAGTTTGAATTTGATTCTGGCAAAAGCAACAATAATAGAGAAAAACATGAGATCGACTTTTATGAAGCACAAGTTTTGTGGAATGATCCCGATTTTATTGAGATTCCGGTAAAGACTATCGACGAAGCAAGATTTCTTGTAATAGGAAAAATTTCAGAAAAACACTGGTCAGCTGTTATTACTTATCGAAACGAAAAGGTCCGGATCATTTCAGTGCGACGCTCCAGAAAAGAGGAGGTAGAAATATATGAAAGCTAAAGAAGTTGACAAGAAATTTGATGAAGGTGAAGATATTTCCAAATATCTTGATCTATCAAAAGCGAGAAGACCCGAACAGGAGCAGAAACGGGTAAATGTGGATTTCCCTTTGTGGATGATTCATTTATTGGATAAAGAAGCAAAACGCCTGGGTGTGCCTCGTCAGTCCCTCATTAAGGTATGGGTAGCAGATCGACTTGAAAAGGTATCTTGAGTATATCTTATCTGATTAGTATCAAATCTATCTATACGTTTCTCCTGAAACAAACAATACTTAGATATCCTGGAAATTCCATCGAAACCAGACCAAAATATATTTGTCATCGAAGTAGATAAATATACCTATGCAGTACCATTTATAATTGATAAAGAGTCGAATATAATCCTTAAAACAATAGTCCCAAGCAGAAAATTAAACAAATTATATGGAGGGAAAAATGATTCATGATACGTTAGATGATTTTGAAAAAAACATTGAAAAAGGTATTTTAAAATATAAAAAAGTATCTTAAAAAAAATATTGTTAAAAGTATTCAGTTGTTAAATAAACAGAAATTGATAACAAAATAAATCAGCCGACAACAAAAAACATCGCGGCTGATTTATTTCATAGCTCACAGAAGAAATGAAATAGTAGCATAACTAATTGCCCAATGTGTGTGGTAGTAAGGTAAACCAGCAGTATACTGAAGAAAAGACTGCTTCTGGTGACTACATTAACGAATATTGCATTAAAGAGTGCTCCAATCCTAACTGCACATACAAGCAGGAGGAATTCATAAGTGGGCATTTTAATCCATCTTAGTCTTTTGGTGAGCAATAATTTACCAAACGGATTAATGGATGTAAGAACAAATCATTTCGGTCGTTTGTGATATCAAGAAGTTGTAGAACTCACATTCTATGACAAAGAGATAAATTTTAATGGAAACGGTCTATACTGAATCAACAGTTGATTTGATTCATATTTCTTTTGCGGTTTCTTATGAAATTGATTATTTGGTGACTTGGAACTGTTCGCATATAGCAAATGGTAAAATAATCCGTAGATTGCTATTATCAAATCAAAAAATGAAACGGAAAACGCCGGTAATATTAACACATGAAGAATTATTAGAACCAATAATAGGAGATGAAAACCATGATAAATGATCCAATAGTAGAGGAAATACACAATATTAGAAAAAACATTTTACATGAATATGAAGGCAATATTCAGAAATATATGGATCATCTCAAAAGCCGAGAACTAAAAGACAAGTCAAAGATAAAATCGTTCATCGAAAAAGATCGATATACAAAAGCCAAATAATCGGGTAAAGGAGAATATTTAACTCCCACTCTCCGCCCTACATGCTGGTCTGCACAGGGAGGCACACGAAGACTGCCTCGTATTATTTAGTCTCTAAGCCGACAATTTCTTGCTTTTTTTGACTTGAAATCGCCACCTTATAGACTGTTTTAACACACCTTCGGTGTGTTAAAGAAAAATATTCAGATACCTATGAGGAAGCTACACCCTTGTCATACGCAGCTCCTCTTCGATTCTCTCCGACAGAAAAATTTTCAGCAGTGATTGATAGGGTACATCTCTTTTGTTTGCCAGCAGTTTGAGCTCTTCCAGCATCGACTCCGGAAGCCGTAGGGATATTGTCTTTATCGATGGTTTTAAATTGGGCAATACAATCTTTTTCGCCTTTTTCCAATCCAGAACTTCGGTTGAATCCTGCTTTGCCCAAAACTCTCTCTCTTTGTCTTCACTTTTGAACTTAGGTATTCTCTTTTTCATGTAACGTATATTCCTTTCTTTCTTTGCGACTCATATCTCTTGCTGAAATTATTCGAATATTTTTAGCTCGCACCGTAAAGACCACAAACAACTATCTGTTTGAGTCTGTACGTCCAAGAGCATAATATCTATTTTCTTTTTCAGACAGTTTTACCGTATCGGCGACCACCAACGGTAAATTAAAAAAAATTTGCTCACTCTCTGAGGGTGAAACCTGATGTTTAAACCATATCTTCTCTGAATTGTGCTTGTCCCACTCAAACCCTGTACAATCAAATAATAATTTCACATCACTCATTACCACAAAGTATATTGCTATCATATACATATGTCAAGGAAGATCCAAGTTAAGGCCATCCTGGACCGCCAGTGCTCTGTTAAATTATACTTAAGAGAATCTTTGAGGTTAAGCAATTTCCTTTTTTTGCTTAGCACAACTAGTAACCAGAAATAATCTATTCTACAGGGCAGGCCGCTTGCTTAACACCGCCAAAAAGGAAACACAAAACCGTGAACCCTGAACCTTTGAACACTTCTGTTTTTTCTCTGCGATCTCTGCGTTAATTTTGATTCTTATGTTTTTCGTAATCCAAGACTAACTCACCCACCATGCACCATAGTTTTTCCCCTTGTCTTACTGCACTGATAATTCTAAAATGACACGGCTTTATCATGAATTACTCAAATAGGAAAAAATCTATGACAAAGGTCATAATCATCTCTGTTGGCTCAGAGATTGTTTCCGGACACATTAAGGATCTGAATGCCCCATTTATCGCGTCAAGGCTATCAGCGTCTGGATTTCATATTTTGTCCCAAATGATCGCAGGAGATATCCCTGAAGCTTTGCAATCGACTATACAGGCAGCACTTCATAAGGCAGACGTAATCGTAATAACCGGAGGTTTAGGATCTACCATGGACGATATTACGAGAGAAACAGTGGCTGATGTCTGTAATGCAAAACTAAGGCTAGACAAGATATCACATACTCACCTGAAACAGGTGACAAATAATACACATATCACGAAATACGTCAATAATATAAAACAGGCAATGATTCCTGACGGCGGAACTGCTATACCTAATTTTTCCGGAATAGCAACCGGTTTTCTCATTCATTCTCACAACACCGACATTATCTGCCTTCCCGGTGTTCATTCAGAAATGAAACGAATGGTTGAGGAGTGGGTTTTACCTTACTTACTCAGTAAATCAGGCAAAAGGAAAAATCAATGCGTAAGGGTGATGAAAACATTTGGTATGTCAGAATCTGCGCTTGAACTGAAACTGAGGGGAATAATAGAACCAAATGAAAATCTCTCCTTCAGTACGCTCGTAAATGATGGAGTCGTCTCGATTCGTATTGAGTCTATGGAAACAGAAATAGAAGGAGCCTTATCTATCCTTGATGATACAGTAGAATTAATCCGTAAAGAGTTACAAGAAATTGTTTTCGGTCATGATGAAGAGATGCTTGAGGATGTTGTTTCCAGGATTTTTAAAGAATGTGATTTAACTCTTTCTGTTGCAGAATCATGTACTGGTGGCCTGGTCTCAGACTTATTAACAAACATTCAGGGTAGCTCAAAATTCTTCCTGGATGGTATCGTCTCTTATAGTAATCGATCCAAGAGCCATTTTCTCAACATCCCGGAAAAAATCATTGAGGAATTCGGGGCCGTAAGTGCTGAGGTAGCAATAGCTATGGCGTACGGCATACGGGAAAGCTCACTTTCTGATGTTGGATTGGCTGTTACGGGGATTGCAGGACCAACGGTTATTGAGGAAGGTATGGATAGAGACAAGCCCGTGGGTTTGGTTTATGTCGCAATGGTGACCAATGACAACGCAGAGTATAATGAGTATCACTTCTCTGGTTCACGGGTTGACATAAAGAAACGCGCAGCAAATGCAGCATTAAATATGCTCAGATTAAAAGCCTGTGGAGAAAATAATCAATCCAGACAAAATACGTAACGATTTCCTAAAGTTCTATGCGGTGTTCAGTTTCCTTCCTTTCGCTCTCCTCCTATTTATTATGGCTCTTCCTCCTTTTGTTCTCATTCTGACACGAAAACCGCACATCTTAACACGTTTCTTTGCACTTTTTCTTATTTTTGTTTTCATAGATACTCCCTTACGTTAGATCAATATTCAATAAACGATTACTATACAAAAGTTAAAAATTCTTGTCAAGTATCATATGTATACTAAAACCGATTTTGTTTCGGTTTTGTACTGGAAAACCGAATCTTGGCGAAGGTATCCCCGTACAGGCGCCGAGGACTTTACTCGCTCCGTTTTTTCTCGGATTCTATCCGAAATCCATTATCAGATGAGTATACTTGTGCCACCCATACCGATAAATAAATTCTCATTTATAATTGTGTAGTCGGGAGTATTCAGAAAGAATCATGTATTGACAAACAATATTTTTGATGTAGAATTTATATAAAGTGTTTGTTTTTTATTATATAAGGAAGGGTAAAGAGATGGTAATCAACTTTAAGAATTACATAATTTTCGTGGGAATTTTTTTCGTTTTTATTCTACTTAATCTTGCAATCAATGCTAATGTGCGGGCAGAGTCCAAAGACTTTATTAAAAAACCACCCGATAGCTATCATCAGTCGTTTGCACCTTATGAAAATCCTATTCACATTCCAAGTCCGAAACCAAAAGGAGTCACCATAAGAGTCGAGGAGAAAACAACTTACGAGGTTGTCGTTGATGAGAAAAAGTTGCAGACAAACACAGTAACTATGGATGATCTCGAACTTATTGAGGTTGAAGAGAAAAATAAGATAAACTTTCACCAGGTAGATTGCTATTTTTATGCAAAAGTCAAGCAGACACAGACAAAGACAACAGACTATATATCTAGCATGCGCTGGAGAGAAGGCCAGCAATACTGGTTATCAGATGGCGGTAAATACGTAGAGTGGGATGCCTGGTCTGAATGGTATGACAACAAAACGAGATGGTAGAAACAGAGTCAGACTGTTTCACCCATCTTCTGCATTTGGCAAAAGCTAATGCGTTTAACTTGAAGAGAGTTACGAGGTAAGAGAAGATTCTTGATACTGTGATGAGCAGATAAAAAAATCTCAAATTTCATCTATTGCTGCTATGTAGCAGTAGAACGCTCAAATATTCTTTTATTATTATTGATCCAGAATACCTTCCCGCTTGGTTTTGTATAATTCAAAGCTCTCGCTGCTTTTCGCAAGGGGCGCAATGTTTCTATCTGCATAAACGAGCGTCAATACTCTTTCAACCCCTGAATGCGACATCAAACTAAAAACCTCAATCATCACCTGCATCTCCTTTGCAATCCAGACCATTTTTTGATGTGTATCGTCACTTTTTCTTTCATCGGGTTTGCCATAGTTCTCTAAGAAGACACTTATAAATTTATTTATCTCATCCTCTGCAAATCTTAATGAAAAATTCCCCCATTTCTTCATCAAAACGACTTTGTATACTTTGTCGTCGTAAAAGAAAAAATTAAATCTTCCTCCTGACACATCCCTGGCCAGCAGCGTTACTTTGCCGTTTACAAAAGGTTTATCCTCAAATTTATCAGAAGCAGGGAAGATATCCGCTACCTTCTCTAAACTCATTCCAAACTCGACAAGCTGCCTGTGTTTATCATTGTCTAAGATCTCTCTATTTGTATTTCTGTAACCCAATAACATCTTGAGTTCTTCCAATTCTTTTAACAAGTCGTCTTCCTCCACAGCTTTCCTGTTTACAGAGTCCTCTTTGACGTTCTTTTCCGAAGTAACGCAGCTTTGTAAAATGAGGGTGGAGAAAAGCAAGCTGAAGCTTAAGCAAAAATTTTTCAATTTTTTTTCTCCATCAGGGGACTTCTACATTGTCAAAAATTTTCTGTATGATCTTTTCCGATGTTAACTCTTCTGCTTCTGCTTCGTAGGTAATGATTATTCGGTGACGCAGGACGTCCATTCCAATTGTTTTAACGTCTTGCGGGGTAACATACCCTCTCCCTCTCAGAAATGCATAAGCCTTGGAAGCTACAGCAAGATAAATGGTTGCCCTGGGAGATGCTCCAAATTCGATAAACTGATCTAAATCGAGATTATATTTTTTCGGTTCCCGTGAAGCAAACACAAGGTCAACGATATAATCCTTAATCTTGTCGTCTATGTAAACTTGGTCAACTACTGAACGCAACTGTTTTATATCTTCGGCAGAAATTATCGGCTTAATATTGACATTTGATTCGGTCACTGCCTTCCTTTCCAGAATCTCCCGTTCTTCCTGTTTCGTTGGATAGGTTACAAGCAACTTCAGCATGAAACGATCAATCTGTGCCTCTGGCAAAGGGTATGTTCCTTCCTGTTCGATTGGGTTTTGAGTGGCAAGCACGAGGAAAGGTTCGTCAAGTTTAAAGGTATTTTCCCCTATTGTTACCTGTTTCTCCTGCATAGCTTCCAAAAGTGCACTTTGAACCTTGGCAGGAGCCCTGTTTATCTCATCTGCAAGGATAATATTCGAAAAGATAGGACCTTTCTTTGTAGAGAACTCTCCATCACGCGGGTTATAAATAAGCGTCCCGATAAGGTCTGCCGGCAACAGATCCGGGGTAAATTGAATTCTCTGATATTTGGCCTTAACAGCTTTAGCAAGTGACATCACCGTAAGGGTTTTTGCAAGGCCTGGTACTCCTTCCAATAAAATATGTCCATTTGCCAAAATACCGATTAGCAATCTCTCGATCAAATACCTCTGACCAACAATTACCTTACCAACTTCATCAATCAGATCTGTAAGGATACGGCTTTTTTCTTTAATGATTTCCGTTATATACTGTATGTCTTGCGATTGCATAATTAGTTATGAACCCTTTCTGGAATTAAATAACGGATCTATATTTTTTTCACTACCCTCTTTACAGTGCTCAGGTTTGCTACAGCTAAACCAAACCTTTTCCAACAGCAGCTACTATGGCATTTCCTATCGGTACTGTTTCTTGATCTCTGGTTTCGGAAAGCAACAGCAAAATGCATCCTCGTGATATTACAATGATTATAAAGAGTTTAGAGGTTCTCTTAATCACTTTAGTAAACAACATCACCGTATGGATCTACCGCATGTTAGAGATTTTTGAAGTTTCATTGCTCAACAAGTGACTTCGTTATCCTCTTCAAATCCTCTAATTTGTTTCTCCGAACCAGATAAACGTAATTGAGAGCCTCATTCATAACAAAATAAGAGGATTCTGTCTTTTCCCCAACCAGCATAGTATTTTCACCATTTTCAAGGCCTACCGTCACACTAAACTGTGGGTCTTCAAGTTTATATTTAGATAAATCATTGGTTGCATATTCGACAATGGATTCAGCCTTTAATGCATTCATGGCCAACAAAATATTGTCAGGCAGGTTACCCTCTATGATTTTCTCTTCCGGTTGTGTCATCACCCAATTGTTTTCATTGTTTTTTTCTAAAGAAATTTCAAGATCGGGTGACTTGATTTTTAAATAATTCGTTTGAGTTATATCAAAATTGAACAATGTCTTTGATACAAGATCTACACTATAATCCCTTACATCCGTCCAGCCAATTTGAAAAACCAAATCATCATCCGCTAACTTCGCATAATAACTAGGCTTCTCGTTTAAAGGTTCTAACTTATTGCCAACCAATAAAGTTCTGGTAAGCTTATTTGATTCGACCAGATTCGTTTCAGGTTTCTCCTCTGTTGTAGCTACCGCATCTTCACTTTTGATACCCTCAGACTCTTCATATGTCACCGAAACTTTCAAGGTAGGATTATCAAAACCATAAGAACCTAAGTCTTTTCCTGTCGCATCAATAAATTTATCAGCCTTCAAAAATGCCAGATTCCAAACTACCTGGTTAACCGAATCTATGTCTGCCTCTACATTGACAGGACTTCTTAAAAACCATTTCTCAATAATCCCTTCTTCTTTCTGGCAAACAAACCTGTTCCCATCTCTTTCTACGACTATTTCAGTAGCATTTTCCTTTGGAAATTCCATTACCAGCTTGTCTCTAACCATGAGGAAACCACCCGTTACAATATCATAAAAACTTTCTGTCGGTACGGAAAAAACAGCAGCGCTATCTGCTCTTGATACATAGCAGAGACCTCCCTTTTCATCAGTCTTGCCAACCAGAAATTTTACCGTTTCACCTTCACCAATTTTTCTAAACACGGAAACACTAACAGCAGACTGGTCCAATCCATACTTGCCATAATTTTCTCCACTATCATCGACAAATTCCTGGATCTGTAGCTCCTTAATTTTTTCAACAAACCCCCTTACCACATCCCCATCTGCAAGAATCTCTGTAGGAGACTTAATCACCCAATCATATTGTTCAGTTTTGTCGATTGTTAATGTCGTATCGGGATATTCCATTTTAATCTGTTCAATTCCATAGGATCCAATTGACTCAAACCTCAAAAATTGTCTATCTCGCAAATCGTTCGACTCTAAGTCCATGTCATTAATAACAACATCATGTACAAAGAATATTGCGCTCTCGTCACTTCGCTTTGCGTATACTTTCTCGTCCAGAGTATGCCCGAGAAGAAGACTCTGTATTTGATCTTTGTACCCAATACTTACCGTAAGGACTGGTTTATCCAAACCACATTTGGCTATGTCACCTTCAGTGTCCGATACAAAATCAGCTTTAGCAATCTTTAAATTTTTCAACTCGTTAATTATCCCTTTGATCCTTTCGCTATCAGCACGATCAATAACCGGTTCTGACATCCACCACAGACGTTCTTCCTTGGCACACACTATACTTTCCTGCGATGTATTAATAATCTTAACCCGCTCAACAGCAGCTTCATCAAATTCGAACACCCATTTATTTCTTAAATCATTTACGTCTTTATTGATTTTCTCCAATAAACTACCATTGACAACAAAGATATCGCTGTTACCTTCGACAGAAATATAAACATCATTTTGTCCTGTTGCTATTTTGTCTCCTATGCTAATGGTATATTTGGTTTCATTGCCTGAAACTGGTCTATTCGTTTTTAACAACCCTTTTCCAATCCAGAGATTGATAACAATTTTTGGTTTATCGAGACCATAATCCTTTCTGTTAAAATTCTCAATTTCACTCTCCTTGAGCGTCCCTATCTTTTTTAAGAACTCAAAATGTGAAAGGATATTGTTAACTTCAGCCTCATCAGCCCTTAATTCTAAAGGTTCACGCAATCTCCAATGATTTTCTCCAACATTTTCCAACACAATCGATCCCTTATCTTTCAGGATCTCAATTTTATTAATCTGACTCACCTTGTAGTCGGGCAATACCATCTGTTGCCTCAGTACCAGTTCTTCGGTCCTGTATTGCTTTCTTTCATACAAAAAGATATAACACACTCCAACAATTGCAACAATCAACAGAATCACCGTTGTTTTAAATTTCATAGTATTATTTCAGACCTCCCGCCTATCTTCTTCTTTTCCACCAGACAATACCTCCAACTAATATACCTATAAATGGCAACCCTGCTATGGATGACCAGAAAATAAAAGTCATTTGAGCAGGCTTAATCATAGACCTCCTAACATCAGGAGCCTTAGCAGATATTCCCAGCTCTTTTTCCTTCCGTGCCAGCCAACTTATGGAATTTAAGACCAGATCCCGGTTTCCAGGATTGTTTTCAAATGCATTTGCCGCAAAATCAACATCACCAAAAACAACAACACGTGGCCCTTTTTCCCCTATTTTTTCAAAAAGTTTTGTGGCATGAGGGGGGGCTAGTGGATTTGCGCTCTTTTCCGTTTCTCTCAACTCTGAAGCCACTGCAAGCGTTATTGGTGCGGCAACATCAACATCCTGATTATATTTTGGTTTCTTTTGAACCCCTATTTCCGTCTCCCCCCAGCTACTGTCAGGAGCCTGTGCCAGAACTTTAGCAGAGAATGCCATTGAATCAGTCAGTGGAGCAGCACTTACCACACACGATCCGAAGAATAGTGTGGTGAGACTTCTCATATCTTTAGTAATCTCATGATCCGGATAATTATCATCGCTAACATAAATTTCCGAAACCGTTTGCATTCCAAAAAGAGGTAAATTAACCTTATTATATACAACCGTGTCATCCCTGACCATGATGCCATATTCGCCCAGCAAAGCCTTCAAACCAGAAGTTGTATTAGAACCTAAGGCAGGTTCTAACATAACCAGCAACTTACCATCCTTCAATTCCCCCTTTTCATCTACCAGCTTTGCTGTTGTTCCCAGGTAATTGCGAATATAATTTGTCTCCTCGGTTGAAAAACTCTTTGTCGGACCAGCTATAAAGAGGATATCGCAATCTTCGGGTACCTGTTTCTTTTTGAGCAATTCAAGTGGCAGCACTTTGTAGTTAGCACGCTTTATAGCACTGGCAAGCCCACCTAAACCAGGACGTTCAAAATCTTCGAAGTTTCTCTCTCCGTGACCTTTTGTATAATAAATTGTGGTTTGTTTCTCTTGAGTAACATTCAAGATCGCTGATGTAAAGACTTCCTCTCCTTTAAATTTAAAGGGAAACTCTCTCTCGATTACCTCGGTGAGAAGAACATGTTTACTTTTGTCCCCAGACACAAAAACTACCGAATTTAACTGTAACTGCTCGAGATCCACTTTAAGTTGTTCAGAAAGCTCTGTTATCTTCGTCTGGTCAGTGAAAGGATTCAAATGGGTAACTTTTATCTTGCCAGATAAATATTTATATTCCTCAAGTATATCGAGAATTTGTCCATAGAAACGATAATCCGGATTATGCTGCAGTAACGTGGTAACAAAAACCGGTTGATCGAGGCCTTTAACAATTTTCTTCGTCTTGCCAGACAATGTATATTTCCCAGATGCAGTAAAGTCAAAACGAAAATAATGCCTATCATTTATGTAACTAATAAACACAAAAATCGCAATTGCAATGAGTATCATTGCGATCACATTAGCACCGATTAAGGCTTTCCGTTTTCTCACATTTACTATACTGTCGGGAATTTTTCTAACTTCCACGTTCAAAGGTCTTTTTACCTCCATTTTCTACTTTCAACAACTCGCACCGTTATGAATAACATCAGTGCTGTAAAGCTAAGATAATAAATTACATCTCTTGTATCGACTATCCCTTTGGTAAAAGATTCCCAGTGATCAAAAGTACCTATATATCTCAGGCATTCATAATACCAGTTATCTCCGTACGTACTTAAGAAACCCATAACCCACAAGAGAATTAAAGAAATTAAGCCAATAACTGAAGCAACAATCTGGTTTCTTGTTAAAGAAGAAACAAAAATTCCAATCGAGACAAACAAGCCTCCCATAAGAGTTAAACCAATATAACTTGAAAATATTGGCCCGAAATCTGGATTACCGAAAATAGACAAAAAAAGAACAAATATCCATGTTGGCAAAATCATAACCATGTATAAACCTAATCCCGCAAGAAACTTACCAAATACTACATCAAAATCTGTAACAGGTGATGTCATCAAAGTTTCAATTGTACCGGATTTCGCTTCCTCAGACAAAAGTCTCATCGTAATCACGGGTGTAAGCAGCAAGAGAAAGAATTGGATAGAATCCAAACTTCCTTTTAAAGATGCCTCTTGCCAGAACTGCAGGTTTCCGGCAAAAAAGAAACCCGAAGCGACAAGGAACACAGATATTACGATATATGCTATCGGTGAAAAAAAATAAGATCTTATTTCACGCAGAAAAATAGAATGTACATTACGCATTGTTTACAATTTCCTCCGTTTCCCTGGTAGTAATCTGATGAAATATCTCCTCCAGAGTAATAGTCTTCCGTTTCATCTCCCGGAGTATGTAGTTATCTTTTACTATACACTTAAAGATATCTTCCCTCAAATCTTTACCCTCGGCTGCTTCAACAGTAAATTCATTCACGTCTCCCTTTTCTCTCCATACAACTGAACGGATACCCTCCACACGAGAAATGCTATCCTTTATCTTTTTGCCATCTCCCCTAATCTCCAAAACAACATTGCTCCCGCTCTTTAACTGATTCATAAGATTCGAGGGGGTATCCATCGCAACAATTTTACCCTTGTTAATAATTATGACTTTATTGCAAACCATTTCCACTTCAGGAAGGATATGTGTAGACAACAATATCGTATGCTTCTTACCCAAATCTTTTATCACTTTTCTGATCTGTATTATCTGATTTGGGTCAAGCCCTATCGTTGGTTCATCAAGGATTAGGATTTCCGGGTCATGGATAAGGGCATCGGCAAGCCCAACTCTTTGTTTATACCCCTTAGACAAAGTTCCGATGATTTGATTCTGCACATCAGTTATTCCGCACATCTCAAGACAATCACCCATTTTCTTTCTTCTATGCTTTCTTGGTATTTTTTTAAGCCTGGCACGAAAGAGAAGATACTCCTTTACTCTCATGTCTAAATAAAGCGGAACATTTTCCGGTAAGTATCCGGTCTTTTGTCGTACACTTATTGAATCATTGAACACATCATAGCCAGCTACAGTTGCCGTACCCTCAGTAGCGGGCATAAAACAGGTCAATATTCTCATTGTAGTTGTTTTACCGGCACCGTTTGGGCCAAGTAATCCAACAATGTCACCATCCTCCACTTCAAAAGAGATGTTATCAACGGCTGCCACATTCACATACCGTTTCGTTAAATTTTTAACGCTGATCATACAAAAAGCCTCCGGGGTACACCATTACTTTACAAATCTTATTTGCCGATAATAGCTGAAAATTCTACGGTTTCTGCTTCTATTTTTCTTCCCTGTCTTTTGCAGCTTGAAGAAGTTTTCCACTGTTCAACTCTTCAAATGCAATCTCGACAGGGTCATCAGAATCCGTATTTATCAGCTTTGGCGATCCATTAACTAATTCCCTAACTCTCCTAATCAAGAGAGTAGTTACATAGAACGTCCCACCTTCACTTTGGCTTAATTTGTCTACGTCTAATAGCATAATTTATAGAAAGAATTGTTAAAAAAATTAAAACGATCTAGAGTATATTTATTTATTTTTTTGTCAAGACAAATTTCAATATACACTCCAGTGTGTAAAATTCTCTGTTAAAAATCGTCTAATTCAGGCTTCAATTTCTTTTCCACCTCCTGGCAATCATGTAGTCTGCCTTTGTCCATCCCCGGACAGGTATGTTTTTGTTTTTCCCAATCAGACTCGATTCTCAGATTTGATTTCCAAAACGGAAAGGTTCTGCACTGCAAAGGCCGCACTTCATAAATTTTACAACCGTTATCATACATAAAACAGTCTCCATTTCTGAATTCCCGTAAACTCAAACTTCCATTAACAATCCTTAAATAATGTTTGGTAAATGGCTCCTGTTTTATCTTAAGATATGAAGATATTTTTTTAATATCATTTATATCTACTTTAACTATTCCAGGTTCACCACGGCAGCAATCGCCGCATCTTTGACACTCGAATTTCAATCCGTTTTTATACCACGGTTCCTTATCTTGCATTACCTTTATGTTTTCCATAAGTCTTACGCTTCTCATTATTAATGATAAATCCTGCCTCTGTTTTTTATTAGAAACAAATCATTGCTGATAAATGTTCCAACCCAATTCCTGATTTACATAAAGGATCTCCGACAGTTAAAATCCCGTGAAGAGATGAATCATACCATTAATTGGGTAAAGTACAACAACTATATACCTTTTGAACATGAATACCATGTAACTGTACTACCACCATAGGAGTCCAAATCGACAACAGGATTGATAGGAAGTGTCTCTCTTTCTAATAATTTTATGTATGTGTTGGTTCCAGACTTATCATTCTTCCGAAAATTTATTCGAGCCAAGAAGATTTTCTGGAACTATCATGTCCTGATTTTGATCGATTTAAGGATTTCTTACTTGCAAGAAATCTAAAAAGGTGGTAAAAGCTATTCTAACCTGTTTTGTGGACGAAAGCGGCAACCCAATGCATCTTTGAGTGAAATGAGTAAATAACAAAACTCATTGCTTCAGCGAGGGTGGCGGAACTGGCAGACGCGCTAGACTTAGGATCTAGTACCGCAAGGTGTGGGGGTTCGACTCCCCCCTCTCGCACCAAATAAAAAAATGTTGTAAATCTAATTCTAACAATTATAATCATGAATATCATGCGGGTGTAGCTCAGCGGTAGAGCATCACGTTGCCAACGTGAATGTCGTGGGTTCGATCCCCATCACCCGCTCCACTCCTCAATTGATAATGTGTTACAGATTAATAAATATCATATTTCGTATCAGAGAACTAACAAATGAAAATAGGAATTGAAGAAATAGCTCCGTGTAAAAAGTTGATTAAGGTTGAAATACCATGGGAAAAGATTGAAAAAGAATGGCAATCACAACTCAACAAACTTTCCGGGATGGTCAACTTACCGGGTTTTAGAAAAGGTAAGGCACCGAAGAAACTTATTGAAAAAAAGTACAGTGACAGGATTTCGGAGGAAGTAAAACAGGCTGTTGTGAGCGATACCTACCAGGAAGCTATTAAGAAAAATGAACTTTCTCCCGTTGGAGAACCTGAGCTCAGTGATATTAATCTCGAATTGGGTAAACCTCTTATTTTCGATATAACTCTGGAGGTTTTACCTACCTTCGAGTTAGGCGAATACAAAGGTATATCCATTACGAGTGAACCCGTTAAGGTCACCGATGATGACATAGAAAAAACACTCAACAATATCAACAAACAGAAAACACAATTAATAGTGGTTGAAGATGGCGCAGTAGAAGCCAATGATCATATTATTTGTGATTGCAAAGTAAGAGTGAAAAATAAGATCGTTTGGAAAAGTGACGATCTTGATGTTGATGTTTCTGGTTCCCAGGTATCAGATATCACAGTCTCAGATTTACAAGCAAAGCTTTTGGGTGCAAAGACAGGAGAAAAGTGCTCTATTACTGTTGAACTCGGTGAGAAATTTCCCGATGAAGAGTATAGAAAAAGCACCGCTAAACTTGAAATCTCTCTCAAAGAGATCAAAAGGCCGGTTACACCAGAAATAAATGACGAAATGGCAAAGGGGCTTGGCTATAATTCACTAGTTGAATTAAAGGAATATCTATCAAAGAAACTGGAATCTGAAAAGAAACATCATGCAGATATTGGCATGCGTGATCAGATATACAAACATCTTTTAGAAATGGCAGATTTTGAACTGCCGAAAGACCTTGTCGAAAAGCAGACAAACAAGAGACTGAACAACTACCAAATCGATCTCCTAAACAGGGGAACATCGCTGGAAAAAATTCAGGAAAATTTGAAAGATCTCAAGAACGTATCTGAAGAATCTGTTATCAGGGAGTTTAAACTTTCTCTTGTTTTAGAGCAGATTGCAGAAAAAGAAAGAATGTATGTAACGGAAAAAGATCTTAATCACAAGATAAAGACGCTTGCACATATATATGGAATTGATCAATCAAAGATGCGTAATCAACTTGAGAAAATGAATAATATTTCAGACTTACGCCATCAATTGAGAGAAAGTAAGACTATTGACTTTTTATTAAAAGAAGCCGTTATTGAAGAAACTCACCAGGAAAATAAAAAATAATTTTAAGAGTTTTATACGTAAGGATCTTGAACATGAATGACTATGGACATATGAGGCTGTATGAAGAGTTATACGGAAAGTATGGAAACGTATTTGTTCCTTCAGTAATTGAAAAAACCGGATATGGCGAAAGACATTATGATATCTTCTCGAGATTACTCAAGGACCGGATAATTTTCATCGGTACTCCAATTGAAGATACAGTTGCAAATATCGTTGTTGCGCAGATGTTATTTCTACAAAATGAAAATAAGAACCAGGATATCAACATCTATATCAACTCTCCAGGCGGTTCGATTACGGCTGGACTTGCCATCTATGATACAATGCAATTTGTTCATTGTGATGTTGCTACATTTAGTATTGGACAGGCTTTTAGTATGGGTGCAGTCTTAATCGCCGCAGGAACAAAAGGCAAGAGATACGGTTTGCCACATACAAGAATAATGTTACACCAGCCCTGGGGAGGTACAACAGGTACCGCTACAGACATCAGTATCCAGGCAGAAGAGATAACGTTTATGAAGAAATGTCTCAATGAGATACTGGTCAAACATAGCAATCAGCCTTTAGAGAAAGTAGAAAACGATTTTGATAGAGATTTTTATATGTCGGCATATGAAGCCAAAGAATATGGCCTCATCGACGAGGTGGTTGAATCATTAAGAGAAAAAAAAGAAGAGTAACAGACATTAGCATGTCAGGTTGCTCTCTTGCAAGTCCTCACCAATGCGAAGTTTTACTAAAAGATTTTTTCTTAATGTACGAAAGATTATTTTGTTCACAAATTAATGGTTTAGGCAGGCATTGTTGAGATACTTCGAAAGTCAGAAATATCACTTTAAAATCCTTATCCCCCATCTGCAAAGTGCAAGGCTCTTATATTAACTGATTTTGATTCTTCACCCACGATCTTAAATGATTTTTCTGAAACAACATATGCTGAAACCTTTTCCTTCGATCGCACGGTAATTATCCAATCGCTTCCTCCACGACTTATACTTGCTATTTTTCCCGTTTTAACATCAATCCAAATACTTATTTTTGCGGAAGTTGGGCTGTCAGAATAGACCCTTACATTCGTGACTTTCAGGACGTTTGGAAGACCATGTTTTATTCTGACAAAATTATCTTCCTGTTGGGCGAACAATAGAGAGCTATAAGACATTACAAAGCATACAATCAGAAATTTAACCAGACGTCGAAAATACATTTTATCCTTTCCTTCTGAACATACACACAAATGGCAAACCCTTTTTTACATTCACTCTTCAAAAACTGACCTAAACTCATGTTTGTATCATTATAAACAACATCTCACTTAATGTATCCCTCTGAAAATAAGGCGTTGTGCCCTTGCGCTCTCTCCACGTTTTAGGTCAAGAATCATCTCTGTCCCCTTTCCCTGGAACTCATATACCAGTTTTCCGCCTTCTTTCTCTGTATGGCTGTTGAACAAAACCCTCCCGGCAACAGGCTTACCATCCAAACTAGCAGCGATAACCTTTAAGGGCAAACAACAGGCAACCTGGATGACCAATCTTTTATCAAATATCAGAAGCCGTGTATAATGAGGTTTTCGAACTCCTTGTTGCATCATATCCATAGTTGCACTTTTAGAGGAACTTTCCACCGGATTTAAGGATTCTTTTTCAACCAGATACTTTTCTGTGGCTTCAATCACTTTTCCCGTGCTCAATTTTACATCAGTTGAATTAAGAATTGTTTCTGCATCCTTTGATCCTGTACAATATTTTCTCTGATGTACCCGTCATGGATCTTTTCTCCGACTAGCCACCTTCATTACATTAAGATCAATTATAGGCAGTTTCTCATAGCATATATTCATAGAAAGTCTAATCCATAATAAATTTTCAAGATGATATTTACAGAAAATAGTATCTCCAAAACATAAAAAACAACTATTAAATTGATAAGAGTTCCTCAATTCAGGAATCTGCCGGTTTCCAGTTTAAATTACAATAATACTTGACACGGTAAAGATTATGTCGATATAATTCCTTGAATATAAGATTTGAAATGCGGGCGTAATCCAGTGGTAGAATACCAGCTTCCCAAGCTGGGTGTCGTGGGTTCGAATCCCATCGCCCGCTATTACACACTATAACCTGTTACAAAAAAAATCATGCGTTATACTTCCGTAAAAAATATTGTTCTGGTTATTACCATCTTTTTTTATATATACCTTATCAGGGTGTGGCACACAACACGGAACAAATACTTCTCCTCCCTTGAGATTTCAAAACGAATTAGACAGTTTACAGCCCAAGACAACACCATCAAAATCTACAAAATATACTATTATGAAAGGTGATACCATATGGAAAATAGCATACAAATATAGTGTTTCTCCTGATAGTATTATTACTATTAACCATATCGGAGATGTTACAAAGATTAAACCTGGGCAAGAACTCATCATTCCTGCAGGTATTCCATACACTACACAAAGTCCTTCCGAAACAATAGTAACTGAACAATCAGATGAAACTTTTATATGGCCTTTGCGTGGAAGAATATTGTCAAATTTTGATGAATGGATTGATGGTAACAAAAGTACAGGTGTTGACATAAAAGCCTTTAACGGGCAGGAAGTAAAGGCATCGAGAGGAGGAATCGTAGCGTTAACGTCGGACACTCCGGATGGTTGGGGCAAAGTTATTGTGCTTCAACATAACGATGGTTCTTATACGTGGTATGCCCACAATTCACAGATTCTTGTTCAGAAAAACGACATAATTAAACAGGGAGAGGTTATAGCAAAGGCTGGTAGTACCGGAAACGCTGAACAAGACATGCTCCACTTTAAAATATTTTTACATGGTATACCGGTAAATCCAGCATACCACTTGCAATAATATCAAACAGTTCGCATCTTTAAGAAGACAATTCCTATGAACAATCTGTGGGCACCTTGGAGAAAGGAATATATCTTGAGTGAAAAAAAAGGCACTTGCTTTCTTTGTGGAGTATTGCATGACAATCAAGATCGTAAGAATTTGATACTCTATAGAGGCAAAGAGTGTTTTTGTATTCTCAACAAATATCCTTACAACAGCGGACATATCATGGTAGTTCCTAACTCGCACAGTGATGACTTGTCCAAGTTAAGTAAATCTGAGATGTTAGAACTCTTAACGGTAACAAGTAATGTCAAAAATGTTCTGGAAAGCAAGATGAATCCAGAAGGATTTAATATAGGAATGAACCTGGGAAAAGTTGCAGGAGCGGGATTAGAAGACCACATACACCTGCATATAGTCCCTCGATGGAACGGCGACACAAACTTTATGCCTGTTATCGCTAATTCAAAGGTCATTGCCCAATCTTTAGACGATTTATACTCAGAATTAAAGAGCTGTTTCTAACCTTTTAAAGGATAATATGGTTCCAAACGTTTCTGTAATTATTCCTGCGGCTGGTCTCAGTTTACGTATGAAGGCCGACAAACGAAAACCATATTTACTAATTGGTGAAAAACCTATCGTCTTCCACACATTAGAAAAATTTTCCCGGCTCCAAACAATTAAAGAAATAATCCTTGTTGTTAACAAAGAGGATGTATCTTCTGTTACTGAAAAATGGTCAGATACACTTAAAAGTTACAAAGTATCAAAGATTGTTCCTGGGGGGGAAAGAAGGCAGGACAGCGTTTATCAAGGCCTTTGCCAAATACATCCCGATACTGAAATTGTCTTAATTCATGACGCTGTAAGACCTATGATAAGCAGTAATGTAATAGAAGCTGTTATCAAAGAAGTTAAGGCGTCCGGAGCCGCTATCGTAGCAACTCCGATGAAATCAACAGTAAAGAAAATTGATCAAAATCTCAATATTATCAAAACAGTACCGAGACATGATCTCTGGATGGCGCAAACACCTCAAGGTTTCAAGAGAGATATTATCATTAAAGCCTATGGAAAGATTATGAATACGAATATTGAATTTACAGACGATGCAGCAGTGGTAGAAAATGAGGGCTACCCGATAAAGATCGTTTCAGGTAGTGATGACAATATCAAGATTACTACACGTGAAGATTTACAGTTGGCTGAATCACTTTTAGCATCGTGATGAATAATATTTATGTGCAGTTCTCAACTGCTCAGATTGTATCTGTTTTGTAAAAGTAAGGCGACGCAATTGGTGCAGAATCTAAAGGTCCGGGTAATTTTCATCAAATATTGAACACCTCATCAATTATAACCATGGGATCAAGAAGGGGGAAATAAACTGATCAGTTGCTAAAATTCTTTTAAT
The DNA here is from genome assembly GCA_031316155.1 of Candidatus Scalindua sp. Classification (GTDB taxonomy): domain Bacteria; phylum Planctomycetota; class Brocadiia; order Brocadiales; family Scalinduaceae; genus SCAELEC01. The sequence goes on along the minus strand of JALDRB010000003.1, from coordinate 97,735 downwards.
AATTTCTTCTTAATATAATCATAATCAACATCCGTTATGAAACCTTCATCACGCAACTCCAGGTATTCGGCAAGTACATCTTTTATCTCCTTCCCACTTACACTATACTCATCCAAAAGCTCCCTCTTCTCACGTTCATAATCAGTATTACTTATATAACCTTCATCGCTTAAATTGCGCAGTTCAATAAATTTGTCTTTGATACTTTTCTTTTGTTTGCCTATTAATAAGATCTCAGCCTTTCTGCGTTCATAATCTTCACTCGTTATTAGTCCTGTTTTCTCTAATTCTCTCAGTTCCAACAATTGATCTTTAATGCTTGTTTTTGTTTCACTCTCATGATAAGGTGTCATGCTTTCGGCACTGGTACTAAACGCATCCGAACTAACTTGTTTCTCTTGAACACCCTCCCCCGTTCCCAGCCTCTTTGTTGTGAGTTTATTGTCTTGCTCTTCTTTAACAAATGCCTCTTTCCCTAAATCAATTATGAGCCAATTATCATATCCTTCCATGAAGCGTTGACCTGGCCGTACAATGAGTTTCCACGAAGGATTTTTCTTAATACTGAAAGGATCGGTAAAAACATTCTCTTTATTTCCTGTAAAGATACCGTTATCACCAGTTTCTAATACCGGCACATACTGGATCCTCGAAAACCTAAGATTCAACTTACCATCCAGAACAAACAGAGCAAAGATCGTATACATTTCTGTTCTTAAAAATCTACTTTTCCCTTTTGCATAATACGACCTAACTAACACATGCTGTGATGGAGAAGCCTTTGAAAGTGCACCAATGATATGAGGTAGTAATTCAAATAATTCGCTTTCCTGGAAAACGTTTGTCTCTTTCCCCCATCCTCTAATCCCTCTTTCTTTAAAAAAAATCGATGACATTGCACTAGAAACATGGTCACTTTTCAAATATACTGGATGGTCATATTGAGTTTTTGGTTTTCCTTTTCGGATCTTCTGTTCCGCTAACTTAACAAACGTTTTCCCCTTGTTCAATATATCAAGGTCTGAACCTGAATCTTGATTTGAATTTTTACCTCCAGAAACACCCAGATTCAGACAACCGGTTGTTTCAAAGGAAACCAAAAACACGAGAATTATAGAAACATATTTAAACAACATATACCTCATATACTAACAATTAAAATTCACCCAATAATTCCTTTTTTTTGACATTATAGTCCTCTTCTGATATTAACCCCTCATCTTTAAGGTCTTTTAAACCTCTCAGTTTTACTTGGACGTCCTGATACTTTTTCTTTTCTTCTTCAAGTCTCGGGTCATTCACTGTTTTATTTACAGCCGGATAGGCACTGATACCCGGATTGATTTTTTCACTTTCAATTTGTGAATCATCGGCAACACCAAACATATTATTGCTTAAGTCAATAACGAGCCAATTTGTTCGTCCTTTGGCAAGCCTTTGACCTCCCATGGGTATTATGCGCCAAAAACTGCTTCCTTTTGATTCAAAAGGATCTTCTAATTTATTCCTATTTTTACCGCCAAAGGTTTTTCCATCATCATAGCTTTTCTTACTTTTAATTGAGCTAAAAATCATGTTAAGTTCATTATCTTTAATAAACATGCTAAAATAGCTCTGATTATCTGTCAAGAGAATCTTGTGCGAAGCAGAAAGAACTAAAACATCTTGAGAATCAGTTACCATTGCAAATGCATTTATAATTGGAGGCACAATATTTTGTAGCTCCTCAATCCGGAATAGTTTTTTTCTGCCTTTACCACTAAGGAGTCCTCTTTGACTATAGTAAATCGATGAAAGTATCTTATCTAACCCTTCTTGAGTAAAATAATATGGATGGTTAAAGTTCTTTGCTATAATATTGCCTTGTTCATCACGTTCTTCTCGTATCTCCACAGACGATCCCTCTTCATGAAATGTCGCCCCAACTATATTGCTTTTTTTAACGGGTTTATTAAACAAACATCCAATTAATAAGAAAACCATCAAACACAAAAGAGTAAACTTCAAACAGGTGAATTTTTGCATATTCATATTAAAATACCTTTCTCTACCAAGTCTTATCTATAGCCTCTCTGAGGGACGAAACCTCATACATTTTGAGTGACTTTGACTCTGAAACATCTGCAATATTACCTTTAGGAAAAATAACATTCTTAAATCCTAATTTCTCAACTTCTTTTATTCTTGTATCAAACTGATCAACGCCTCTCACCTCGCCACCAAGCCCTAACTCACCAAAAAAAACCGTCTCATTTGAAATTTCTTTATCCTTAAAACTTGATACAATTGCAATTGCAATTCCCAGATCTGCTGCAGGTTCCTCAACTTTCACACCACCAACAACATTTACAAAAATATCATACCCATCTATAAGAATTCCGATTCTCTTTCTTAGCACAGCTATTATCATTGTAACCCGGTTATAATCTACACCGCTAACTTTACGTTCCGGTACACCAAAACTCGATTTCGTAACTAATGATTGTACCTCCACAAGTAATGCCCTTGAACCTTCAATACAAGAAATGATAGCAGCTCCTGAATTTAACCTTTGTCTAGTTGAAAGAAAAATTTCAGAAGGATTCTTAACCTCTTTTAATCCATTTGTACTCATTTCAAAAATACCAATCTCGTTAGTTGACCCAAATCGGTTTTTCACTGCCCGTAAAATCCTGAACGACATTGATCCCTCACCCTCAAAGTACAAAACTGTATCTACCAAATGTTCGAGTACTTTAGGGCCTGCTATTACTCCTTGCTTTGTAACATGACCTGCCAGCAAAACCGATGAATCCGTCTTCTTAGACATATATATAAGTTCATGTGTAATTTGACTTACCTGCGATACTGTTCCTGGAAATGCCCCAATATCTGGGTTAAACATTGTCTGTATAGAATCAATAATTATTAATTTCGGTTTTACATCCTTTATATGTTCAAAAATAACATGTAAATTATTTTCCGCAACCAAAAAAATATTTTTAGACGTTACAGAAAGTCTTTCTGCCCGCAATTTTATTTGACCGGTTGATTCCTCTCCTGTTATATATAATGATACAAATCCTTGTTGACCAATTTTTTGGCACACTTGTAACAGGATAGTCGATTTTCCAATACCAGGTGTCCCCCCAATTAAGATTGCTGAACCTGTTACAATTCCTCCACCAAGTATCCTATCAAACTCATCTATCTTTGTTTCCATTCTCAGTTTATTAACTAACTTAACATCAGGTAACGAAACAGGTTTTTCATTACAAAACCCTGAGAGCGTTTGTGCATGTAGTGGTTTTAACTTCTCTTGTATCATGGAATCCCACTCTCCACAGCAGGAACATCTACCTGTCCACTTATGAGAACTCCATCCACATTCCTGGCAAGCATAAACAACATTCAATTTTGGCATAATAAAATTTTATATCCAATTGAATAAAACAGTTATCAGCATTGCGAATGAGGCAGCTAACTTAATCCGACAGGAAAATAAACCACAACAAAAAAAGGGGCTATAAAGCCCCTTTTTTTGTTGTTTAAGATCCCATACGTAAAAATTATTTATCGCCATCTCCATTCAAATGAGCAGAAACCAACTCATCTTTAACCGTAACCTCCTCAAACACCAACTTTCCTTCCCGTAATTTTATTTTAATAGCATCATCACTCTTAAACTTGTTTTTAAGAATTTCTTCAGAAAGTGGGTTTTCTATAAGACTCTCAATACTTCTATGCAGTGGCCTGGCCCCAAAATGAGGTTTGTGGCTCTTATCAATGAGAAAATCAATTGCTTCTTTTGTAATAGAAAGCGTTATACTATACTTGTCTAGTCTAGAACGTATTCCTTTCAGTTCTATCTCAACAATCTTTCTCAAATCTTCCTTTTCAAGATCTCTAAACACTACAATCTCATTGACTCTGTTAATAAATTCCGGGCGAAAATGCTTCTCCACTGCTTGTGATAATTGCTCACGAATTGATTCATAAGATTGTTTATCTGTGGTTTTCTTGAAACCCAAAGACGCCATATTTTTGATAATTTCTCCACCGATATTTGAAGTCATAATGATAACCACATTACGAAAATCAACATGGCGACCAACACTATCCGTTAATCTCCCTTCCTCCATTACCTGCAACAGCATGTTAAAAACATCAGGATGGGCTTTTTCTATCTCATCAAATAAAACAACAGCATATGGGCGTCTTCTTATTTTTTCGGTTAATTGACCACCTTCTTCAAAACCAACATAACCGGGTGGAGCACCAATCAACCGTGATACATTATGCTTCTCCATATACTCTGACATATCAATTTGAATCAGAGCTCCTTCTTCACCGAATAAAAATTTGGCCAGAGCCTTTGACAGAAGCGTTTTCCCCACACCTGATGGCCCAATAAATATAAAGCTAGCATTCGGTCTATTCGGATTCTTCAACCCGGCTCGTGCTCTTCGCACAGCCTTAGCAACTGCACTAATAGCTTCTTCCTGTCCAACAACCGTTTTACGAAGTTCTTTTTCAAGTTCAAGCAATTTCTTAGCTTCTTCAGCCTCCATTCGTTTAAGGGGTATGCCTGTCATGGTTGAAACAACTTCTGTTACAACATCTTCATCAACTATACCTTCTATTTCTGAATGTTTCTCCCGCCATTCATTTTCAATGCTACTTTTTTTCTTCTTTAATTTGTCAGCTTTGTCTCTTAACTTTGCTGCTCTCTCAAAATCTTGCAACGAAACAGATTCGTCCTTTTCTTTGTTAAGCTTATCTATTTCTTCCTCTATGTGCCTTAGATCGGGCGGATGGGTAGTAGCTTTTAGCCTGACACGTGCACCTGCCTCATCTATTACATCGATGGCTTTATCTGGGAGATATCTTCCGGTAATGTATCTCACCGCGAGGTCAGTAGCAGCCATAATCGCCGCATCTGTTATTTGAACCTTATGGTGAGTTTCGTACCTCCCCCTTAACCCTTTAAGAATTTCAGCAGTTTCTTCCTTTGATGGCTGATCTACCAAAATTGTCTGAAATCTTCTCTCAAGTGCTCCATCTTTTTCTATATACTTTCTAAATTCATCCAAAGTAGTCGCTCCAATACACTGGATTTCACCTCTTGAAAGTGCGGGCTTTAACACATTAGAAGCATCTATTGCGCCTTCCGCTCCTCCAGCGCCTACTAAAGTATGCAGTTCATCAATAAAGAGAATCACATTTTTTGCCCTGCGAACTTCCGTCATAACTGCTTTAATTCTTTCTTCAAACTGACCTCGATATTTTGTACCGGCTACCATCATTGCAAGATCCAAGGCAACTATTCTCTTGTCACGTAAAAGTTCTGGCACGCTGCCATTTACCACTTCCTGTGCCAACCCTTCCACTATAGCAGTTTTTCCAACTCCAGCTTCTCCAAGTAGGACAGGATTGTTCTTGGTACGTCGACTGAGTACCTGTATGAGCCTTTCGATAATTGAGTGTCTTCCTATCACAGGATCTAACGATTGTTCCCTCGCCTGGAGTGTCAAATCACGCCCAAAAGAATCCAAAGCAGGTGTCTTAGATTTACCCTTTTTTTCCCCTTTTTCCTTTGCGCCCTGCGCAGATGCTGCACCCAAAAGCTCAATAACTTCTTCTCTTACATCTTCCAATTTCGCACCTAAATTTAACAAGACTTGAGCAGCAACCCCTTCCTGTTCTCTAAGCAAACCAAGCAACTGATGCTCCGTACCTATATAATTATGCCCCATTGCTTTTGCCTCTTCCATTGAGTATTCTAGAACTTTCTTTACCCTTTGTGTAAATGGCAATTGGCCAACTGAAACAAGGTCAGGTCCCGACTGCACAATCTTTTCCACCTCAAGTCGTATCTTTTTAAGATCAATATCAAGATTTTGTAATACATTTGCCGCAACGCCGCTACCTTCTTTTACTAAACCAAGTAAAATATGTTCTGTACCTATATACTCGTGATTAAATCTTTTAGCTTCCTCCCTTGCAAGCGCCATTACTTTCCTTGCTCTATCAGTAAATTTATCAAACATTTTATATACCTTTTTTATAAATTATCTAGCCTCTTTCTTACAAAAGAGGCTCGAATAATATTTCTTTGAGTAGAATCTAATTCACAACCTTGCAGTTTTTGCAGATGCCCTGGAAGTGTTAAAATAAAAAGCTCGTTAAGAGTTTTCATCTCAATATCATTTATTAAGCCCAGGTTCACTCCCATACGAACTTGCGAAAGTAATTGCAAAATCTCTTCCGACGTAATCATTCGTGCTGTCTTGAGCATACCGTATGATCTCCAAATCCTGTCCTCTAATTGTTCCTTACTCTCTAAAACAAGCGCTTTCCTCGCCATCCTTTCATAACTTGTAATTCGTGGAATTACGCTTTCAATAATAGATAAAATTTCACTCTCAGTCTTTCCTAAAGTAAACTGATTTGAAATCTGATACAAATCACCAGAAACCTTTGTTCCCTCTCCATACAGACCTCTGACTACTAACCCGAGCTTCCCAACGGCGTTAAAAACCTTCTCAATATGTTTTGTCATACCTAAGGCAGGAAGATGCAGCATTACCGAGGCCCGCATGCCTGTACCCACATTTGTCGGGCAAGCAGTTAAATATCCGAATCTGGAAGAAAAAGCAAAATTTAATTTTTCACTAAGACAATTATCGATCTCATCGATCACTACCCATGTATTTTTTAACTCAAAACCTGCACGGATGACTTGGATTCGTAAATGATCTTCTTCATTTATCATCAAGCTGATCGTTTCAGTCTTCCCGAAAGCAACACCCCTTTCGCCATCACCTTCCGCGTGTTCCTTACTTATCAGATGTCTTTCAACCAATAATAATTTATCAACCGTTGTAGCAGTAGTTAAATTTACGTATGACAGTTCTTTAGTTATCTCAGATTTAGCTATAGTCTCTCTTAGTAAAGCTTCAACCTCCTTTCTCTGTCTCAAATTAGCTCTTGAAAGAAATGGAAATCCTGTTACATTTCTCGCTAAACGTATTCTGCTACTGATTACAATATCCGACTCTTTTCCTGTACCTCTAAGCCATTCACCGGTATTATATGATAGATCCTTAATCTCCATTGTTTATATTCCCTGAGAACCCATAAATTTTATCTCTTATCTGTGCCGCCTTTTCGTAATCTTCTTTCTCAACTGCTTTGTTTAATTCTTTACGCAACTGCATGAGTTCGTTTTTCCTAACGACTTCGTCACTTGCATTTGGCGGTACTTTTCCAACATGCTGAGAACTCCCATGCATCCTTTCAATAAGAGGCAGAAGGCCCTTTTTAAATACATCGTAATCCATAGGACAACCCAAACGCCCCTGTGTTCTAAATTCAAGGTAGGATAGACCGCATACAGGGCAGGTAGTTTTTGACATTTCTTCAATTTCTGGTGAAACCTGATTAATAATACTTGTTAAAATATCAGACGGCGTAGGCGCCTTAGGAAAATGGCTTGTTACATTGTGAGCGCATTCCTCACATAAATGTTTCTCCTTCTTTTCCTTTCCCACAATTTCTGTAAGATGAACGGTTGCAATTTTTTTACCACATGACTCACATTTCATAGCCGGAACTCCAAAAAAAAATTATCTCTTTTCCCACCGTAATAATTCCATCACTTTCCCTAGAGAAGTTTTAGCACTTACTATTTCCTCACGTAACCTGTTTTCTCTTTCGCAACAATCCATCGCCAGATTAACCATCTCTTCAACTTTTTGTTTTGGTAATACAACCAAACCATCTTCGTCACCAACAATCCAATCACCAGTGCATATCGTTATACCGGAAACAGTTATCGGCACTCCGATCTCTCCGAAACCTTTAGGTTCTCCGGCATTTGGCATTACTAATTTTGCAAAAGTTGGAAACTTCAATTTATCTATTTCGCTACTGTCCCGTATTGCACCATTAACTACTACACCTGCAATACCTTGCTGAATTGCACTATGTGTTGCCAACTCCCCCCAAACGGCAGGACCTGTACCACCAGCATCAACAACTATTATATTTCCTTTTTCCGCCTTATCAATTGCCTCAACAGGTTTAGCCCAGTCACCAGGGTAGGTACGAACAGTAATTGCTTGCCCAACCATCTTAGTCTTAAGACTAATACGCTTCAGATTGCTAATTCCCTTTAGCCTATGGTTACCATCTGAAAGATTTGCTGTTGACACCTTTTTAAGTGCTTCATAAACTCCTCTATCTGCAACCCTTTTGTAAAGGCTTGTAGTTATCCTTTTTTTATTCTGAACCGCCTTTTTTATATCAGCAACCGCTTTCCTAATATTTTGCGCTTTACAAATTGCACCGCCTATGACAATAATGCTTGCTCCAGCATTAACGGCGTCGAAGACAGTCTCTGAGTTAATGCCACCAGCGACTGATACAGGAATTTCAATCTTTGAACAGACTTCTCTTAATGTTTCAAACGGCCGAAATCCTCGCATTTGGTCATCAATAGCCGTATGTACTCCTATATAATCTACACCCAATTTCTGAACACTGATCGCTCGTGCCGTACAGTCTGTTATCGTAAGAAAATCAACCCAAATCTTAATACCATAATTTTTCCCCGCTTCAACACACTCTCTTACTGTTCCCTCTGAAGCTTCACCCAGTACTGTTGCAATATCTGCACCTGCCTTAGCGGCAGCTTCCATCTCTATGCGCCCAGCATCCATTGTCTTCATGTCTGCAACTATAGTTACAGAAGGAAACTCTTTTCGAAGAAATCGTACCGAATCCAACCCCTCACTCTTAATCAATGGAGTTCCGGCCTCAACCCAATCGATTCCTGCACTCACCGCTTCCCTTGCCACATTCATAGCACGTCGCAAATTTACGAAGTCTAAAGCTACCTGAAGGATTGGCGTATCAAAATGGGTTTTCACAGTGGCTTGAAAAAGAACGCATTATAAGTAGTATGCAGCTGCACAATTATCAGATTCCCATGTTTTAACCTTAGCTATGGAAATTTTAGGGGGCAACTTTTCACCTAGTTTGTCAAATAGTAATTTTGAAACATTTTCTGTCGTGGGATTATCACGTGAAAACTCTTTAAGTTCATTTAAATAGGAATGGTCAAAACGAGAAATAACTTCTCCTATGATTTTTTTTACTATCTTGAAGTCGACAACCATACCTAAATCATCAAGTTTTTCACATCTGAGAGTTACTTCCACTCTCCAATTATGCCCATGTAGCTTCTCACATTCTCCGTTATAATTACGCAGAAAGTGTGCACCGGCAAAAACATCGTTTACAACAATCTCATACATGCTACTTATTTATCGGAAAATTCTAATAATACTTAAATTAAGTTTAACTGTGTAAAAAATAAAAGTCAAGGCTTTTTGAATCATCAGGATCACTTAAAAAGGTGCTCAAGCTCCTTATTCACCGTCAAAAACATACATTATTACACGATACATTATTGGCAAATAAACTTTCTTAAACTTTGATTTCGTCGTTTTTTTTCTGCTTGTCAATTCACCTAGACTGAAGTGAGAAATCTCATTTTCATGATAACTATCATCCCATTTGCACCGTTCCAAACTTTATGCATAACGCAACATTGTTGCTAAAAAAAGAATTATAAAAGCCAATAGTAAAGCCATAATCTGCATTACCCTTTTTATAAATTGGGGGCTGCATCACACAAGAGCTGCAACCCTCTACGTTTTCTTTCGGTTCCCGTAATAAAAAGCATTAATACCATAAATAATAAAAAGACAAATTGCCAACAAGACCTTTATTCGGATAACGGTTATATACATTAAACTTGCCGTTGTTTTTGAGTCACTCATTGTACTTTCAAGAAAATTAACGACCCCCGTGAAAATAATTACACTCATTAAGATACCTACATATTTACGAAACCGATCATGAGTTTCATTTACCAGTGTTATCATTCCTGATATTGCATGCTTTTTCCTCAATACAGGCCTCCAATATAACAACAAGAAAAACCATACCTCAATTAAAAGACTTGCAGCAGAAAGGTGTATCCAGTGATTGACTATAACAAATTTACTAAATATCATTTTACCCTCCAAATTATAATACCACAGTGAGCAAACCTGTTGCCATTTTTATTATTAAAAATATTATGTATTATTAATTTCCGTTAGAACACACAATTATTTTCATGAAACACCTCATGTATTTCATTGGTACGAATAGATTGCATTTGATTTTCGTTTATACGCATGTTAAAATCCTACCAAATTATTGAACTCCAAGCAAAATAAAAGACATAATAAGACTAACATGAAAGTACTCATAACAGATAATGTTCCAGAAATATGTAAAACTATTCTAGAAAATTCCGGAATAGAAACAACGATAAAGAACAATCTCACACCCGCAGAATTGTTAGAAGAAATTGGCAATTATGAAGGATTAATTATCCGAAGCAGTTCAAAGTGTACCTCAGAAGTAATAGACAGAGCAACAAAACTACGTGCAGTCTGCCGGGCAGGTGTTGGTATTGATAACGTTGATGTTCCAGCCGCTACAAAAAGAGGAATCATCGTTATGAATACACCCGGAGGTAATACCACTTCAACTGCCGAACACACAATTACCCTGCTATTATCCTTATCGAGAAAGATACCTCAAGCCTGTAATTCTGTCCGTGAAGGTAAATGGGAACGTAAAAAATTTTTAGGAACTCAGGTCTCAGGAAAGGTTCTTGGGGTTATCGGATTAGGCAGAATAGGAAAAGAAGTAGCAAAACGGGCTGCAGCGTTAGAAATGAAGGTTATAGGCTATGACCCCTTTATATCTATTGGAACAGCTTCAAAACTTAATATACACCAGGTAAAAAATCTTGATGAGTTACTCTTGCAATCAGACTATATATCGCTGCACATACCTTTAAGAAACGACACAAAAAACATTATTTCTGCACGTGAATTTGATCTGATGAAACGCGGAGTCAGAATAATAAATTGTGCTCGAGGTGGTATTTTATCTGAAGATGCACTTGTTGATGCACTTGAAACCGGTAAGGTAGCCGGAGCTGCACTTGATGTATTTGAGAAAGAACCACCTGGGGATAACAAACTTTTAAAATTTGAAAATGTTCTTCCAACACCACATCTTGGAGCATTAACAGAAGAGGCGCAAAGTGCTGTAGCAAAAGATGCAGCTGAACAAATGGCAGATGCATTAAAAGGAAATAACATACTCAACGCGGTTAATATACCTGTACAAAACCCGGAAGAGTATGAACAACTGAAGCCATTTATGAAATTAACAGAAAAAATGGGATCTCTGTTAATACAGTTAGCAAAAGACAGGCTCATATCTATTGATATTCAATATAGTGGAGAAATCTCTAAAAACAACATTAGCCCCGTAACAGATAGCTTGTTGGCAGGCATACTAGAACATGTCTTAGAAGAAAATGTGAATTTTATTAATGCCCGTATCCTAGCTAAAGAAAGAGGGATTAACATAAATGAGATAATTAGTAGCACCACAGAAGATTACACGAACCTTGTTTTAGCTAACATAAAGACTGAGAGCGGAGAACAATCAGTTACGGGAACTGTATTTAAAAATGAAGATCCCAGAATAGAAACAATAAATGGCTTTCGTGTTGATATGAATCCCTCAGGCTATGTCCTGATCTTGTTCGGGCAAGACAAACCGGGTTTGATCGGCGAAATTGGAAAAGTTCTCGGTGATCAAGATATCAATATCGGTCACATGACTTTTGGCAGGAAAACAGACAAAAGTGATGCATTAGTAGTTTTAAATCTTGATGGGGCTGTTTCACATGACACCATAGTATCATTAGAAAAATTAGAATGCATAAACTCTGCGTATATGTTAAAATTCTAGCCGAATAAGAGAGAAAACTACACAATTTATTAAAAAAATTTCATGTTTTTTATGCTTTTTTCCCAAGGGTAACATTATAAAAATTTGTTCCGATACCCTTTTCACTCTCAGCGGTAAGAGACCCATCATGACTTTTGACTACATCAGAACAAAAACCATGACCAGGTACGGTTCCTTTGCCGGGTTCCTCCTATGATAAAATTGAGTTAACTGCGGCAAAAACATCCTCTACGGTTATCCCTTCAAAGCATACTTGTTGTTTACAGAGGTTCCTTTCATCTGCTGAACATGGTGCACAGGGAACGGTGCTTTTAACCATTCTTACAGATTTCCCTCTCACTCCCCAAATAGCCGGATCCGTAGGACCAAAGATGGCAATTGTTGGAGTTAGAACAGCAGCCGAAATATGGGTAATACCTGAATCATTACCTACATAAAGACTGCACTTCTTAAGAACGGCAGCCACTTTTGTGATTGACATGTCCGGAATAACCAGAAGATTGCGGATCTTATTCAAGAGTATTGTTATGTTTTCCCTGTCAGCAGGTCCCGAAACAATGAGTATCGTTACTGCCATTCTTTTTCTGAGCAGGTGTATAAATTCAGCAAATTTCTCAACTTCCCAGCACTTCTTTCTGCTGCCGCTTCCGGGATGAATGGCCACAATCCGCTTATTTCCTTCCCTCTCCAGATCATGATTTTCAATAAATTGTGCTGCAAAATCAATATCATCGTCCTGTAAGAAAATTCTTGGTATCCGTCTGGAAATTTTCAAGTCAAGCTGTTTTACTGATTCCAAAAGATGGTCAACTATGTGTACCCTCTCTCCATCCGGAGGAAACGGATCAAAGAGAATAATTTCTGGCCCTTTAATTCTTTTCAGATTTTCATAAAAATCCTTCCCACTGGAACGGAGAAATAAGAAAATAACATCAAATGAACTGAAATAGTCACGCAAAGACTTTGCCAACTCAGTTTCCTGATAACTGAGTTCCGGATCTCTAAAGAAATATGAGATTCCTCTTTGGTCAAAATTACTTATTGCATCAGCATAGTATTTTCCTTTGGCAAGTTCAGCAATAGGAACATAACCCATTATCTCCAGGTAGGCGTCAGGAAAATTTTTCCGTAACGCATAAATAGTTGGTAATGTTTGCACAAAATCACCTATTGCACCAATACGAATAACAAGTATTTTTTTGAAGTTATTAATGGTATGTTTAGTGAAGCGACGGTACATAAAAACTATACTGAATAAAAAAAGGAAGGTATTCGGTTTATCCTCACCAAAAAGAGATTGTCAGAAAATGCAGGATTCAGGAGGTTTACATATATCCATTCAGATGGTTTGTTTTTCCATCGTATAACTTATAAAAGAGCTGTCATAAAGCAAACCGCTCAGACTTTCATATCATTAATGAAAAGAAAAAACAATAAATTTACTAACCATATAACAAAACCTAGTTTTCAAACAAAAGCTAATGTAAAGTGGATGGCAGGCTATTTCTTTTCTTTTTTGATCTTCTCTTGCACCTGTTTGACGAAATCGGGATTCCCTTCAGATGCTGCTTTCTTTTTTGCTTCTTCTTTAATTTTTTTGACATCCACTATATCGCCCACGCACTCTTCTGCTGCACTGCACCAAACGACACAGGTCATTTTTACATCCTTGAAGACCGTAGCCCCACACTTACAATCAGCCTTTTCCTCATCACTCCAAATCTCAACTACACTTCCGCATTTCGGGCACTTACGCTCAAGTGGTTCAGGTACAGTCGTTTTTATGCTTCCGGGACATCTCACTTTTCCCATTTTGTTTGCCATCCCTTAAAGTAAGTTTAAATTAACAATATAAAACTCAAACGTTTCACATTTTACACCACGTTGCCAATGAAGCTTGCCTTGCCACGAAAAACATTCTTCACAAAAACTAAAAATACACATATAGAACACTTAAATATATTTTAAAAGAAATAAATTACATCGTCAAGTTGTTTTTACAATTGTTTTTATCAGAGTATCCGGTTTTATTATTTTCTAAAATTGTGATTGTCTAAATAATGGGTATGTAATAAAATGCTTTACAACTTGTCTTTCCAATGAAAGGATTCTTTATATGGCTGAAAACAGAAAGGCGCTAACACGGGATGAAATAAGAGAGATAGACAGGAAGGCAATAGAGGAATACGGAATCCCCGGTATCATCTTAATGGAAAACGCAGGCAGAAATGTGGCGGAGGAGATCTTAAATCTTATAGAGGTTCCACACAGTTCCAGAGTAGCACTCATTTGTGGAAAGGGTAATAACGGTGGAGATGGATATGTGATAGCTCGACATCTTTATAATAAGGATGTAGATGTTTCCGTATTCTTAACAACCGGAATATACAATATCCTTTCAGATGGTGATGCAGGAATAAATTTGCAGATCTTACTGAATATGAACGTAAAGATAAAAGAATTAAAAAACGTTCATGATATGATTGCTGTAGGAAAAGAACTTGAGGAATATGACATTATTGTCGATGCGATCTTTGGAACTGGTTTGCGCGGAGAGGTAAGAGAACCAATAAAGACGCTTATAAAGAAGATTAATGAAACCGGTTTACCTGTAATATCGGTAGACATACCTTCAGGATTACATTGTGATGAGGGCACTGCATTGGGTATCGCTGTAAAGGCAACAAAAACGGTTTCATTTGTTGCCCCAAAGGTAGGCTTTTTTCGAGAAGGGGGAAAAGAATATACAGGTGAAGTACTGGTTTGCGACATAAGTGTCCCAAAGGAATTAATCATACCCGGCGACTGAAAAACAGCATATGCTTTGTGACAAAAAAATACCTTTATTCAAGAATTTTGATCCTACGATAAAAATCAACAGTTTTCGGGATTATTTCGTTTTCAGGTACAACAGTCCTTCCTTCTTTGATATCACCAATTCAAAATGCAGCTTTAACATACAGTAGTGCAACTTTTTATTAATCTCATCAACAGCCCGACTGTGTCAAGAACTTTTCAGAAGTTTAATTTTCAATAATCTTCAGTCCCGCCTGCAATAGCCGGCACTATGGATATCTGGTCTCCATCTTTTACCGGGGTCTCCTGATTGTTAAGGAACCGTATATCTTCTTCATTAACATAAAAGTTGATAAATTTTCTAATCTGTCCGTTCTCATCACATATACGTTCTTTAATTCCTTTATAACTTGCTTCAAGATTATCGACTACCTCTTTAATAGTTTTGCCTTCCACAGAAACTTCTTCTGAACCACTTGTTAAAGATCTTAAAGGTGTTGGAATTCTTACTTTTATTGCCATTTTATTACCTCTTTCTTATTAATTAAAATTCTTAATACCCAACCTAGCCGAACCAGAACCAAAAAGGAATACATTTCATATGGATTCCTTTTCTGCCAGGTTGGTAATTGAAAACCTATCCACCTGTGCGGAACACGGCGGACAGGCGGTTTTCAAACTTTCCCTTATTACGATAAAGATAAGCTAAATTATAAAGTTGTTTGATTTTAAATGCTCAGAGTTGGCGCTTATCAGATAAAGCTGAAAACTCTATTGCCTAAATTGAGCGATTTAAGTATTAACAAATTTTACTAAAGCTTGTCCCTGCATGTTTGGAGCAGGGGATGGTCAAAAAAATATTTCTCGATTATTAAAAGAGTTAAGATATATTTCGAATGTGTTTTTTAGCAATTGAAAGTGTTTCTGATCTTTGAGTTACGACGGTCCAGAGAGACACAAAACGACGATTTATAAGACACTGATCAAAGACAGTTTGTAATGGTGAACGGGTCAAGCAGCAAAACACTCTTTCTTCTCCATAAACGCATCAAAATCCTCGATGGTTGCCTTGATAATACTGGGCGCCCCTACTCTACCTAACACCGCTTCCTGAGTTTTAAGACCGTTGCCCGTAATACAAATTACGATTGACTCGTCCCTTGGAATCCTTTCCTGCTCCAGAAGCTTTTTTGTTACGGCCACGGTCACTCCACCAGCAGTCTCGGTGAAGATCCCCTCAGTTGAGGCCAAGAGCTTTATACCTTCGACCAATTCATCATCAGAAACATCTTCAGCCCAGCCACCGCTTTCATGAATAGCCTTTATAGAGTAATACCCGTCTGCGGGGTTTCCAATTGCTATGGAGTGTGCTATCGTATTGGGTTTAACAGGTTTAATAAATTCACTTCCATTTTTAACTGCTGTAGAAATAGGGGAAGAGCCCGAAGCTTGTGCACCAAAAAGCTTTGTATCCGAATCGTCAATCAAACCCAATTTCGCGAGCTCTTTCACAGCTTTCCCGATCTTTATTATCAACGACCCCCCTGCCATCGGCACAACTACATTCTTGGGTGCCTTCCATCCAAGCTGCTCAACGATTTCAAAGCCGTATGTCTTTGAACCTTCGGCATAAAACGGGCGAATGTTGATATTTGCAAATGCCCATCCATACTTATCTGCAATTTCAGAACATAATCTGTTCACACCGTCATAGTTGCCATTTATTCCGATTACATTCGTCCCATAAATGGAAGTACCGAGAACCTTACCCTGTTCTAGATTTGCGGGCATGAGTATGTAGCTCTCCAGATTTCCCTGGACAGCTTGTGCAGCAACTGAGTTTCCCAGATTACCGGTTGTTGCACAGGCAACAGTCTTGAAACCAAACTCCTTTGCCTTTGAAAGCGCGGCGGAAACAACTCTGTCCTTGAAAGAAAAGGTTGGGAAATTTACTGAGTCATTCTTGACATAAAGCTCACGCACCCCGAGTTTCTTAGCTAAATTATCAGCCTTTACTAATGGAGTAAAACCAACTTGAATACCTACGGTCGGTTCATTATCCAGAGGCAAGAGCTCTTTGTACCTCCACATAGTTGGTTGCCGTGCCTCAATCGTTTCTCTGCTAATCTTCTTTTTTATTTCATCATACTCGTAATCAACCTCCAGCGGTCCAAAACAAAAACTACAAACATGAAGCGGTTCCTTTGGAAAGTCTTTTCCACATTCTCGGCACTTAAGCCCTTTAACAAAACCCATTTTCTTTTCTCCCAATACAAAAAAAGCCTCTTCTTAAAACAAAGATAAGAAGAGGCTTTTTTTGTCCTAATCTTATCTTTCCCTATCAGGTAGGAATTAGCACCAAATTCCAAGCATTACGCCAGAATCGGTTGCTGTGGTTTCTCAGGGCCGGTCCCTCCACCACTCTAGATAAGCATTAAATTTGAAGTATATTAGCTAATACCAAATTCAAAGTCAACAAAATATTACGCAACTTTGTTGTTAAATTTCTAACATATGCCGAAGTACGGTTCCTGTTACAAGTTTAGGATAAAAATAGGTCGCTTTCGGCGGCATCTTGTTTCTCTTGATAGCAATATCTTTTATCTGTCCTATTCTTGTCGGATTAAGGAAAAAGGCCAACTGATATTTCCCCTCATTTACCACATCAATTGCCTCTTTCTCGCTCTGAATATATTTAAGGCAGTCTGTTTTTGATATATCCTCGGTTTTTATACCGAGAATCTTTTCAAAGATAAAACCATGCAATATTCCGGTATCGAGCGTTTTCCAGGGTGAATGTTTCTCTTCGAGGGCATGATAAAGCCTGGCCTTATTTTGAACCTTGAGCAAGTAAAATTCCTTATCATTTTCACCGATGTATAAAACAAATGAATGTGACTCTCTATTCCCTCTGAGTTTTTCCTTTATTACCTCCAGGCTGCACTCCTTGCCCAAATTCTCGATCTCAAATACTTCGTGTAAAGCTTTTTTAAATTTCCCGGGATCGAGTTTTCCCACATTCCTAACCAGCCTGTGTGTTGGCAGAATCTGAAGCCCTTCATCTTCCATGGCAACAGACATCATCATTACAAAATCAAGGGGTGAATCACCGTTATCATCACCTCTATTTTGCTTGATTCTGTTTAGCATCTCTTTGTTGCTCTTATGCAAATCCCTGTAGTAAAGGGCTGTTTCATAGCGATGATGACCATCTGCTATAAACAGAGGCTTATCTTTCATTAAGAAAGAAATTTCCCGGATAATTTTTTTGTCCTTTATAATCCAGAGTAAATTTCTTACACCATAAACATCTGTAAAATCAGTCTCCTCTGAAGCACAGGCCCCTGAATCGCCACCAGTCACCTTACGAAGAATTTCCGACATCTTCTTCTCTTCATCCTCGTAGAAGGCAAATACTTGGCTGAAGTTTGCTTCGCAAGACTGCATGAGTTTCAATCTATCTTCCTTTGGTTTTGAAAGAGTATGTTCATGCGGATATATATGACCGGTCTTCAAATCCTCTAATCTTACCAATGAGATGAATCCTTTCCTCGTGTATCTTTTATTTTCTAACGTAAACTCCTGGGCATAAACATATATTGCCGGATCAGTATCCTGTATTAAAATGTGTTCTCTTCTCCATTCTTGAAAATAAACAGCAGCCCTCGTATATTTATTAACCGATAGATTATCTCCGGGAAAATCCTTGCCCAGCTCTAACCTGATTATATTGTTCGGGTGATTTCGATAAAACCCTTCTCTCTCCTCATCAGAGATTACGTCATAAGGAGGTGTTACGACTTTAGAAATGTCTTCTATTTTCCCAGGGTTATACCTTATTCCCCTGAACGGTAGTATAGTGGCCATTCTTCTTTCTTCTCCTCCACCAGGGCTCGCACCTGATATCATAATAAACTGTGTATAATAAAATTCTCCCAGTTGCTCTCCTTTGCCACATCTATTGGACAGTACGTACCGGGCGGACGAAGTTGCGGTACATTATATCGCTCCAGGTTGCCAGAGCACTTCGGAAGGAAACAACCCATGCTGCATGCTTAAGAAAACCATCACCCGTCCAAATGTAGAGCTGGTTTATATCAAACACCGGGTCAATAAAGAAATCGTTGCTCTTTTTGTCTGATTCCAGTAAAGAAACGGCTTCATCCACTGTAGGCAGTCGCCAATCCTGATACCCCGCATATCCATTACTGTTTAAGTCAGTAATCCATTTTTTTGCATTTTCCCAATTCATGTGGGTTTTTGAACCTGACCGGTGCCACATTAAGCCGGTAGTACTCTCGATAACGACATTGTCATCCTTAATCGTCTTTTCTTCATATTCGCGCTTAAGCGTACTGCTCCCATAAAATCCCCATTTTTTCCATTTCTGAATGGCTTTATGGGGTATGGCCTGCACCTGCGATACGGACATGTTTCCATATGTGTTGCGAAGGATTACGTGTTTAGGTACTTCTTTCTCGTTTATGTCCTGCTCTGTTTTCACGGGAACAACCGAAAGAGAAGGAAGTATATTCTGCCCCCCATCTGCATACGAAACCAAGGTAAGAAAGAGGAGGAAAAAGCAGATAAACGGGAAGCGTTCAGTTTGTAAGTAATTCCTCATAATAAACATAATACTCTAATCAACAAAGATTTATATTGTCAAAATATACCGCCATATACAGCAGTCTACCAATTTAACTATGATTATAAAATCAAGAGAAAATTAAGCAAGTTTTTTATAAAAAACTTGTCTTTACAATTATCACAAATATGTAGTAAAGTAATTATGTAGCGTAATTGTGGCAAAGCAGAGGATTCGGGAGTCGAATTTGATAAGAGAAAAGGCCTAAAAAGACATGTCTTAGGAATCCTTAACCCTTCAAGACAGAAAATCTGATAGATCACCGTTGAGAGAAAGAAACTTCGTAAGCTGATAGAGATTGATCCCGTAAATAGTAGAGCAATTATATTTACGACTTTAAGACTATGATTTCAGTACAAAATTTAAGTAAACAATATTCAGGTCATATCATATTTGACCACATCTCATTTGGCCTTAGTTCTCGTGAGCGTATTGGACTGATAGGAAGAAATGGCCATGGTAAAAGTACCTTATTCCGTCTCCTGATCGGGCAGGAAAATTGCGATGAGGGAACAATTAAGATACCGAGGGATTACCGCATTGGATATCTAAGTCAGCATATCTGCTTTACCAGGCCAACAGTACTTGAAGAAGGTTGCTGTGGGCTGCAGGATAACCAGAAAAAAGAAGAGTGGAAGGTTAAAAAGATTCTCTCCGGTCTTGGATTTTCAGAAAGTGATTTTTGTCGTAACCCATCTGAATTTTCTGGTGGTTACCAGATACGCTTAAACCTCGCAAAAGTCCTGGTCTCTGAACCAAACCTGCTGTTACTTGATGAGCCTACCAATTTTCTGGATATTATTTCCATTCGCTGGTTGACAAGTTTTCTGAATTCATGGCAAAATGAGATCATAGTCATAAGTCATGACAGAAGTTTCATGGATTCTGTTACAACTCACATACTGGGAATCCATCGTTCCAAGATAAAAAAGATAAAGGGCTCCACAAAAGACTATTATGACAAGATCGCACAAGAAGAGGAAATTTATGAAAAAGAACGTCTCAACGATGAGAAAAAGAGAAAGCAGACCGAACAGTACATCAACAGTTTCCGGGCCAAGGCAAGACATGCAAGTCTTGTACAATCTCGGATAAAAACGCTCGAAAAACAGGAGATTAACCAAAAACTTGATAAAATCCCCACCCTCTCTTTCTCGTTTGGGTTTGCACCCCTTCGAGCAAAATATGTACAAGAAGCACACAATTTAACCTTTTCTTACGATAACAAAGTGCCTTACTTATTCAGCAATCTTAACCTTACTATTGAAAATCGAGACAGAATTTGTATCATAGGCCGGAACGGAAAAGGCAAGACAACACTCTTGAAGCTATTGGCGGGAGGGTTAACTCCCCTGGAGGGTGAAATTGCAAACCACCCACAGGTAAAAATAGGATACTATGAACAAGCCAATACCGTGAGCCTTAACGATACCCTAACAATTGAGGAAGAAATTTCCTTGAGTAATTCTTATCTCGAAAGGAAAAAAGTTCGGGATATCTGTGGAGCAATGATGTTTTCTGGTGACAGTGCTCTTAAAAAGATAGGAGTTCTGTCCGGAGGAGAGAAATGCAGAGTCCTGTTCGGAAAGATACTGGTAGCACCAGCCAACCTCCTTCTCCTTGACGAACCCACACATCATTTAGATTTACAGTCATGCGATGCAATGATCGAGGCCATTTCTACATTTGAAGGCGCCGTTGTTATGGTAACGCACAATGAATATATACTTCATAAAATCGCCAACAAGTTGATAGTCTTCCAAGAAGACAGGGCATTTCTTTTTTATGGCGGATACGCGAAGTTCCTTGACCAGATCGGCTGGGATGACGCGGAGAGTGTTAAAATCGGCAAGAAACCACTGAATAATCATGAAAAACCTCAGAAAGCAATTAATCAGAAGGATGCGAGAAAAGTTCGTGCTGCACTTTTTACCAGGCGTTCAAAAACTCTGACTCCTTACAAAAAGAAGATAGAGACAATTGAAAAATCCATTCAGAAGATGGAACAGATTCTCCACAAGGCCACAGAATCCTTAATAAAGGCCTCCTATGAAAAAGACGGAAATACCATTTCTACTCTGTCGGTAACCATAAAAAAAACAAAGAATGACATAGAAACCCTTTATGAAGAGCTTGAAGAGATTACGGAACTGTACGAACAGGAAAAACTGGCTTTTGAACAAGAAGAGGCCTCGCTCTAGTTTTTAAGCATACTCCACAATAATTGCACAGTTGTAGCCATTTGAAATTCATGTATTAATTCTTTTTACCCCAACCTGGTCGAGCCAGAACCAGACAGAGGTTAATAAATTACCTGTCTACGCACAGGCAGGCAAATCTCAATTTACAAAGCCCAAACAAATTTCAAATTACAATGGCCGAATTACCAAACCAGTTTGCTCGCAATGTTAAAATGCATATCCTGTCATTTTCATTTGCCTTCATAAGAACTACGACTAAGGGTTGGTAAAAAGTTACCTGACATTTTTTGTATCTCTTTCGTTCCACATGATCTGCGTTAAGCAGTCTCTCTTATTGAAACCTGATCCATTTCCTTATCACGATCATTTTTAAAGCTTGGTACGATATCTTTAATTGCTGCGGCAACTTCGTCTACAGCATTGTTTCGAACAATACGTTCAAGCTCTGCAATCTGGTTCTTAAATTCCACTATCGAAGGCGTCTCAGGGACTGCCAACCAGAATTTATCGTGAATCGTGCTTATGACCTTTTCCGATTCATCAAACAACTCTTCGTACAACTTCTCTCCCGGCCTCATACCCGTAAACTTCATCTTAATCTCATCATGAGGGATAAAACCCGAAAGCCTTATCAGGTTTTCCGCTAGTTCCACAATCTTTATCTGCTCTCCCATATCAAGCACCAGTATCTCTCCACCCTTTTTCAGTGCTGCTGCCATCAGGACAAGTTGTACCGCCTCCGGTATGAGCATAAAAAATCTCTTTATCTCCGGATGCGTAACCGTTAACGGACCCCCCCGTTTCAACTGCTCCTCGAAGATCTTGATCACGCTTCCATTGCTCCCCAGTACGTTGCCAAACCGAACCGTTGAAAACTTCGTCCGGGAAAAAGCATTCATCGCTATCGTCAGAAACTCGGCTATACGTTTTGTCGCACCCATTATACTCGTTGGGTTTACAGCCTTATCCGTTGATATCAGCACAAAACTCTCCGCATTATGCTTTACCGCCGCTTCAATAACATTCTTCGTACCAAAAACATTGTTCTTTACCGCTTCCAGCGGATTCTGCTCCAGCAAAGGCACATGTTTGTGTGCTGCCGCATGAAAGATAATGTCGGGTTTGTACTGAGAAAATACATACTCCAGATTCACAGTATCAACCATATCCCCTATCACGGCTGTGAAGTTTTTTCTGTTCCCACCTGCTACCAGACGATTGAGTTCTAAATCAATCTGAAACAGACTATTTTCATATCGCTCAAATAATACCAGATGAGCAGGATTATACTTAATTAATTGCCTGCAGAGTTCTGAACCAATTGAACCTCCTGCTCCTGTTACCAGCACCGTCTTGCCCTCAATAAATTCTCTCACTGATTTAATATCATACCTGACCGGCTCCCTCTGAAGAAGATCTTCGAGGGATATGGGCTTCATCCGTGAGATGCCATCCTGCTCTGTAAGAAACGAAAACAGCTCATCCTCTTTGATATAGTTACATTTCACCAGGATCGAACCAAGTCTCCCCCCCTCCTTCTTCTGCACGGCCAGCGCCTCCCGGATCTGGCTTCCCGTTACGATATTGGCATTAATTAAACGCTGACCCAGTCTCGCCTCCCAGGAAATATTCCCTCCCAGTATATCGTTTATATCAGGGAGTTTCTTGATTGGTGTGTTGAAGGGTTTGCACTGTTTATAAATCTCCTTAATGGTAGTACTCGTCGTCGAAGCCATCGATATCAGTATCTCGTCAGGCTTCTGTTTTTTCATAACAGCGGATAGTGTACTGATCGGCCCGAAGATTGGAACACCATGTATCTCAAGTCCTTTTTTGTAAGGATCTTCGTCCATAAACCCAATCGGGATATATGATGATTTCGGGTTATTTTTCATATCCCGGACAATTGCCTCACCGGCTGACGTGCCGATTATCAGGATCTTCCTGGCTAAAGGCTGGAAACTCCGGTACTTCTTGAAACAGACCCTGGTAAAAAACCGGGTTCCTCCATAAACAAACAAGAGCAGTATCCATTCAAGGATATATATTGAAAGAGGATAAAGGGTATTCCCCATGAGATATCTGTTTATGGCAAAGAAGACGATGCTTCCCAGAGCAGTTGTCCTTATTATGCTGATCAGATCACTGATACTTGAATAACGCCAGATATCCTTATACATACCAGCCTGAAGGTAAAGCATAAGGCGTATCAGCAAAAGGATCGGAAGTGAAGACAACAGTTGGTTAACATAGAGAGGATGAACAAACGACTCAAATTTCAGGACAAAGGCCAGATAATTTGCCAGCGCTACCTGCAGAACATGAATTGCAGTAACAACAATACGTCTGTTCTTAACAAAAAAACTTTTAAAGACCTCCATCATTTGATTTTTATTTACCATTTTACACCACTACTATCCCGAAAATCATTTTTCTCAACCTGTCTGCAAAGACATCAGTAATTTTGTAAAACCGTTCATCTTTTGCATTATGGACACAGCTCCGCCCTCTCAGCTACACTATGAAATCTTCAGAGGAGTTAATGTGATATTTTCTAAGACAAACTGATTATCGCAATATTAATTTAAAATTACAGTTTTTTATGGTAAGAAATTATCTTGGTACTCTTAGAATTAGTTACCTATTGTTAATTAATCTATTTTGTCTTGAATCTTAAACTCAGATCTTGTGTTTGTATAGTCCACTTTTGATAGAGTAGAGATTGAACAGTTATTATTACTCATGCAGAAGGTTTACCTTGATTTGTATTTTACTGTATCAATTACCCAGACCCAGCAACTGAACAGAAAACAAGAGGTTATTAATGTTGAATAATTAATAAAAGGGAGGAATGAGATTACGATATGGAATCTTTTGAAGATTTAGGCTTATCTGAAAGTACCCTGAAAGTCATAAAGCAGAAAGGATTTGAAGAACCGACGCCAATCCAAGCAAAGACAATACCTGTTATACTTTCAGGCAGGGGCGATATTGTTGGACAGGCCCAAACGGGTACCGGCAAAACAGCTGCCTTCGGCCTTCCCATAATAGAACTATTGGCTGAAAATTCAAAGACAGTTCAGGCCCTCATTCTTACCCCTACGAGAGAATTAGCTACACAGGTGGCAGAAGAGATCAATTCACTAAAAGGAAGGAAAAAGTTAAGCATTGCTCCTATCTATGGCGGCCAGTCAATAGACTTGCAACTCAGAAGCCTTAAGAAGGGAATAGATGTAGTGGTCGGTACCCCTGGCAGGATACTTGATCACCTTAAACGACGCACATTGAAACTGGACAAAATTTCTTTCCTTGTTTTAGATGAGGCAGATGAAATGCTGAACATGGGTTTCCTTGAGGATGTCACTGAAATTATTGAAAATACAGCGCTGGATAAACGTACTATGCTATTTTCTGCAACGATGCCACCGGAAATAATCAAGATTGCCAAAAAATACATGGGAGAATATGATCTGCTGAAGGTAACCAAAGGGCCGCTTACAGCGAACCAGACAGATCAGATCTATTTTGAGGTATCGGAGGCAAATAAATTCGAAGCCCTTTGCAGAATCATAGATATTGAAGAAGAGTTTTACGCTCTCGTCTTTTGCCGAACCAAAATTGACGTTGATACTATCTCCAACCATTTAATGGAAAGGGGCTATGATGCGGATGGCTTACATGGGGATATGAACCAGAGCCAGCGAGAAAAAATATTGAACAAATTTAAAAAGCGTCATCTGAATATACTTGTGGCAACAGATGTAGCAGCCAGGGGTATTGATGTCCAAAACCTTTCTCACGTTATCAACTATTCTCTTCCCCAGGATCCGGAATCATATGTACACAGGATTGGCCGTACGGGACGTGCAGGTAAAGGGGGAAATGCCATCACATTTGTAACTCCGGCTGAGTACAGAAAATTACAGTTCATTCAGAGAGAAGCGAAAACAGATATCCGAAAGGCCAAACTTCCGAATGTTACGGATATCATAAACACAAAGAAATTGAGGATTAAGAGCGATCTTGAAGAGATTGTTAAATCATGCCCCAGAATCGGATACCTTGAAATGTCCAGGGAACTTTTACAGAATATTGAACCTGAAAATATATTAGCGGCTCTTTTGCAATATACTTTTCAGGACGAACTGGAAGAAAAGAGCTATGCTGAAATAGCAGATGCAGTAGTCGACACAAAAGGTAAAACACGTCTCTTTGTGACCCATGGAAAACAGGACGGATTCACACGAAATAAGTTGGTGAATTTTATCAAAGATAAATGTGGTATCTCAGACAATAAAATAAGGGATGTCCAAATTCTCGACAAGTTTTCCTTTGTAACTCTTCCTTTTCATGATGCGGAAGTATTGCTGGCCTACTTTAAAAAGAGAAAAAAAGGAACAGAACCCTTTTTTACAAAGGCGAAAAAGGCTCGGAAAAAGAGTTAATTTCCCGTTTTGAAGATACCATACTATTTAAATGCGGACATAAACCTGCGTGGAGGTACAATGAACCACAGAATGACTGCCTTAATACTGTTTATATGCCTTTTACACTCCAGCTGCACTAACGAGACAACCCAACAACCTGTTGAAAATAGTGGGGTGAAAAGTGTTTTTGACAGTTACAAGAATTCAATCTTAAAGCAGGATGGCAGCAAAGCTGTGAAATATGTCAGCCTCTCTACAATTGAATATTATGGCCAAATGATGGATGCAGCCTTAACCGGTAAAGAAGAGGAGGTAAAAAAACTTTCTACTATTGATAAAATGATGGTCCTCCTCTTGCGCCATAGAATTGATCCAAAACTACTCGCAAACATGACAGCTGATGAGTTATTTGTGTACACTGTCGACAATAGCTGGATCAAGGATAGTGTAATCAACTCTGATATTGGAGAAATCAACGAGTCTAACGATAAGGCAACAGCCGAGTTTATCAATTACGGAAAAAAGACACCGTTAAAGTATACATTTATGCGAGAAAACGGACAATGGAAGTTGGATTTAACTGCGGTTATGCCAATATCCGATCAGGCATTCAAACAAGTTCTTGAGTCAAGTAACCTTGGTGAAGACGAATACATATTTAAGATACTTGAGTCTCTATCAGGTGAAAAGCTCTCAGAAGATATCTGGCAGCCGATAATTAAGGAATGATAAGATCCAGTTAAGCCATCTCCTAGCTAACTTTTCCAAAATTCCCACCTCGTCCGGATGGTCTGTTGGCCGGGCTGGAAACTGCCGTCCTTGACAGTTTTTACTGACTTTTGAACATGCACCTTCAGCGCAAAAAATATTGGTAAACTGTTCAGCACTCTGATCCTGCATTCCCGTAGTTTAAAACTTCGTCAAACCTGGAAAGCTCATGAAATGACAAAAGTAAAAATCTGTGGTATAACAAATCTGGATGATGCGAAAACGGCTATTGATTACGGAGCAGACGCTATCGGTTTTGTGTTTGCTGAAAGTAAGAGGCAGGTAAGCAAAGAAACCGTTAAGAACATTGTACAAAAACTGCCGCCATTTGTAACTCTCGTTGGACTATTCGTCAACGAAGCTGCTGAACGTATCGAAGAAATTTGTAAGTATTGCGGAATCAATACCATACAGCTACACGGTAATGAACCACCAGATTTTTTGCATAATCTGCAACAATTTAAGATTATTAAGGCCTTTCGAATAAGAAACGAAAGCGACATTCACCCGATAGATAACTATCAAGCAAATGCTATCCTGCTTGATGGCTATGTAGAGAATAAAATGGGTGGTACAGGTACCACTTTCGATTGGAAGATTGTAAAAAAAATTAAGACTTCAAGTCCCATAATAATAATAGCCGGCGGGCTGACACACGTAAATGTTTTAGAGGCAATAAAAATTGCAAAGCCCTACGGCGTTGATGTCTCTTCCGGTGTTGAGGTTCAGCCTGGAAAAAAAGACAAGCAGCTGATCAGAAAATTTATTGACGCAGTAAAAGGATCAAGTTAAGCCTGGCTAACTTTTCCAAAATCCCTAAAACTGCCGTCCATGGCAGTTTTTACGGTCTTTTGAACTTGCGCATTCAGCGCAAAAATAAGGAAATATTGAAGTTCCTATACATCGAGTTAGTGCATCCTGCACAACTCTTTCAAAATGGCTACAACTATTTCCCTGCAGTTGCTTCACGCCATTTTGTGTATGTGCTATCGCACAAAAAATGTAAGCCGTTTATTTACATTTCACCTAGAAATACCTCATAATTTTGCTCCTAAGAGGAAAATACCCAAAAAATTTACTTACAAAAATTTTTTAGCTTAACATTTACACTATGTGAAATTATTATTGAAAACTCATAATATTATTGTATAGTAGATATAATATACAATTAATGAGCTCTTAAAGACCCAATGAAGATTGTATGAGGTAGATCTATCATGATAAACAAAAAATTTACGAGTAAAAACTGTGTGACCTGTAAAAGGTGCATGATTGAATGTTCTATCCGGCATTCAAAATCACAGGATCTGTTTTTATCTCAATTCGAAAAACCTTCACCGGTCTCAAGAATTAAGATTAGTTATAGAAAAGACAAGCCATATGCGACATATTGCCAGAATTGTGCTAAACCTAAATGTAAGCAATCTTGTGAATACGGCGCAATTACGAAATATGAGGATGGAAACGTTGTTATTGACCAAACCAAATGTACGGGTTGCTGGGCGTGTATCGATGCGTGTCCATTTAAGGCAATAACAAAAGAAACAGAGATGAAAGTTGCCATAAACTGCGACGATTGCATAGGTTATGACGATAAGGCGTGCGTTGAAGCATGTAAAACTTCTGCACTGAATTATATTGAGACAAAAATTACAGAAACTGCCGAGGTTGGATAAACAGTTTTTCATTTAGGTGCTTATACTCATCTCATAATAGTTTTCGGATAAAATCCGAGATAAAGTTGAGCGAGTATAACTGCAACCAAGATTTGGTTTTCAGTAAAACCGAAAACCAAATCGGTTTTAGTATATCAACTTGTCAATTCAAACAATGTAGTTGGCACAAGAACAAACCTCTTCAAGTTAGTATTTAAAGAAGGCTAAGGCTTTATACTCAAAGTATTATGTCGTTAGCCTTTTTTACAGATACAGAAGGATTTATTTTTGTGTTACACAATTCTTTTCAACAAAATAGAATTTTTCATACCATTTGCGTGGCAGACGAATCAAATCAGGAGGAAAAATGAAAAAAATTACGTTACAAATTAACCATAAAGAATACGAAGCAAACGATGGCGAAACAATTATGCAGGTTACGAAGAAGAACAAGATACCTGTTCCCCATTTATGCCATTGGGACCTCCTGAAACCATTCGGCCAATGCAGGATGTGTGTTGTAGAGGTAGATGGGAACCTTGGTCCCGTAACAGCCTGTAATACACCTGTCTGGGATGGCATGAGTGTTGTTACGGAAAGTGATAATATTGCTGAACTGAGGAAAAACAACCTGAGGCTTATCCTTGCCAACCACCCTAACGACTGTATGACTTGTGAAAGAACCGGAATGTGTAAACTGCAAAACTATGCCTACCGGTATGACGTACACGCTGAATGGAGTCAACAGACGATACGCAAATTTTCCGAGTACCCGAATAACGGAGTGATAGAATGGGATCGTGATAAGTGTATCATGTGTGCCAGATGCGCCAGGACCTGTGCCGAGTTACAGGGATCCTATGCGCTTGGATTTAAAGAAGGAGGATTTACCGCGTTAGGAACCCCAAACAAAAGCAACATCTCAAAGCTGGGAGACTGCGAACTTTGTGGACAATGCTTAGAGGCCTGCCCGGTTGGCTCACTCACAGAGCTATCTACCAAAGGAAAAGGGAGAGTCTGGGAATTTGAAAAGGTGAGAACCACCTGTACCTATTGCGGAACAGGATGTAATTATTTTCTTAATGTAAAAAACGGTAAGGTCATTTCCATTTCAGAGTGCTTTGACGCCCCGGTTAATGATAGAGGAAGCCTTTGTGTAAAGGGAAGATTTGGTTACGAGCATATCCATCACAAAGACAGGATAACCACACCGCTGATCAGAAAGAATGGAAAGCTGGAAGAGGCGAGCTGGGAGGAGGCGATTAACCTCATAGCCGCAAAATTTACGGAGATTAAGAAAAAGTATGGCCCTGACAGTCTGGGATTTTTGTCTTCATCAAGGTGTACAAATGAAGAGAACTATATATTCCAGAAGCTCAGTAGAATGATGGGCACCAATAACATTGATAACTGTGCCAGGGTCTGCCACAGCGCGAGCGTTTCAGGACTGGCAGCATGCTACGGCAGTGGAGCGGCAACCAATTCCTTTAACCAGATCCGTGATGCCGAACTTTTGTTCGTAATAGGCGCCAACCCTTATGAAGCTCACCCCATTATCGGCCTGAAGATAAAGGACGCTCTGAAAAAAGAGACAAAACTGATTGTAGGAGACCCGAGAAAGACGCAGCTTGCAGAGAGAGCAGATGTGTGGCTAAATCTGCTGCCTGGTACAAACATCGCTCTCCTCAATGGGATTATTCACGTGATACTTAAAGAAGGTCTTGAAGATAAAAAATTCATCAAGAACCGTACCGAGGGATTTGAAGAGCTGAAGAAAGGTGTTGAGAAATATACTCCCGAATATGTTTCAGGCATAACCGGAGTTGCCAAAGACCGGATCATCGATGCCGCCAGAATGTATGCAACAACCGATAAGGCGATGATTATCTACAGTCTTGGTATGACCGAGCATACAACCGGTACCTATAATGTAATGGCCTTGGGAAACCTTGCCACTGTTACCGGTCATCTTGGAAGAACAAGTGTCGGTATCAATCCTACCCGGGGTCAGAACAACGTCCAGGGGGCGTGTGATATGGGAGCATTGCCTGATAAATACGTGGGCTATCAGATGGTCGGAGATAAAAAGGCTCAGGCAAAATTTGAGAAGGCCTGGGGTATCAAGCTGGATGACAAAATAGGCTTAACGTGCACCGAAATGGATATCGCAATGAATAAAGGCAAACTGAAGGGCTACTACATCTTCGGCGAAGATCCCGCCATGACAAATGCCAATGTCAATTTTGTGAAAAGCGGTCTGAAAAAATTAGACTTTCTTGTAGTACAGGATATTGTGCCAACTGAAACCACTGAGTTTGCCCATGTAGTCCTACCAGGTTCCAGTCACGCGGAGAAGGATGGGACATTCACTAACGGTGAGCGAAGGATACAGCTCATTCGGAAGGCAATCGAACCACTGTGCGGGAAAGCTGATTGGGAGACAATCTGTCTCGTAGCAAATGCCCTCGGTGTAAAGATGGATTACTCTTCTGCATCAGAAATCTGGGATGAACTGGCAAGCCTTGCTCCAATGTTTGCCGGGGTAACCCACAAAAAACTTGGAAAGAATGGAATTCAATGGCCATGTCCCGATATTGATCACCCCGGTACACAAATTATGTATACAGAAAAGTTCAACACACCAAATGGAAAAGCCAGATTCAATTTTCAGGAGCACATTGCTTCTGCTGAAGTACCTGATGATGATTATCCCCTTATCCTTACGACCGGTCGTCGCAGACAGCATTATAACAACGGTTCCATGACGAGAAGGTCAAGTACAATATATGACAAGTGGCCTGAAGAAGCGCTGGAGTTGAATCCGTTTGATGCAAGGAGGTTTGATATAAAGGATAACGAAAAAGTTCTCGCCAGTTCAAGGAGAGGAGAAATGGAGATAAAGGTGCACATAACCGACAGAGTTCAGCCGGGTATTACCTTTCTTGCATTCCATCACAGAGATGCATTGACAAACTTACTTACTAATGATGCCTTCGATCCGATATGTAAGATCCCTGAGCTCAAGTCATGCGCAATCAAAGTTGAAAAATTAAACGGTAACGGACGCAAATAGTTACCACAAGTTAGGCCATCCTGGCTAACTTTTCCAAAACTCCTAAAACTGCCGTCCATGGCAGTTTTTACGGACTTTTGAACTTGCGCTTTCAGCACAAAAAATAAGGGAATATTGAATTTTCTCATATGATTTGAACTACACGAGATTAATCGTGTAATCAATATCTACCAAAGATTTTTCTATCTCAGGCCAGGGATAAGCGAATAAGCCTGTCAATTTTAGAAACCACCGAGAAATTTATTTATGAGATTGAACGGTGGTTTTTTTATTTTCATCTGAACACGGAGAAATTACATATCATACACATAAGTTTTTTATGAAAGCCTACCGGTTCAGAGTTCATCGTTCTGGGTTACCTTTCTTTCGTGACCTTGATTGTTAGGCGATAAATCTAGAGCGTTAGCTCCCGGGCCAACTGCCATACCTCTATATCTTCAAATCGTCAATTCTCATGCCTACCCCTGTTAAAACTAACGAATCAATGTTCAACCCTCCCCACCCGGATGAATCCGTTCGGACAGGCCCAACGGATAACAGGCGGGTTTTCTGTGAGCTCATAACTTTGCGTCTGTAAACGCTCAACTTAAATAGTACTTGAACGGAAACCCTGTGGTTGAACCAAAACTGCCCAGATACAAGGCGCGTAATAATTCCGCAACCGGAGCGTACTCAAGTACGTGAGGATTACGAAATGATTACAGTAACGCTGTAGGTGGGTAATTTTGGTTCAACCAGCAAGGCTATAAAGCAATTTGATCTCCTCAGCCCAGATGGTAGCATCAATAGTCTCCAGAACCATGGGTATCTCTTCAAAACGGCTGTCATTCATAATAAAACGAAACGGTTCAACTCCCAGTTTCCCCTTTCCAATGCTGTGATGACGGTCTACATGGCTTCCCAAATCCGGTTTCGAGTCATTGAGATGTACCCCCCTTAAATATTTCAGACCAACAACTCTTTCAAACTCTTTCATAGTAGTCTCAAAAGTATCCCTTGTTCGAATGTCATAACCGGCAGCAAAAGTATGACAGGTATCAAGGCACACCCCAACTCTTGTTTTGTCTTTCACCTCATGAATTATTTCAGCTATATGCTCAAACCGAAATCCCATATTGGTACCCTGTCCCGCAGTATTTTCCAGGACAGCCATAACCCCCGTAGTCTTGTCTAATGCAATGTTAATCGACTCGGCAATCCGTTTTAAACACGCCTCTACTGAAATCTTCTTCAGATGGCTGCCCGGGTGAAAGTTTAACATTAACAGACCCAGTTGTTCACAACGCTGCATCTCATCTAAAAAAGCTTCTCTTGATTTTTTTAGTCCCTCCTTTTCCGGATGTCCCAGATTTATTAAATAACTGTCATGAGGCAGGATGTGTTCCGGCATAATTCCGGCATCTCTACAATTTTGTTTAAACTTCTCAATATTTTCAATCGTAAAAGGTTTTGCTTTCCACTGTCTCTGATTTTTAGTAAAAAGAGCGAACGCCCTGGCACCTATCTCTTTTGCATTCAAAGGTGCATTCTCAACACCACCGCTTGTACTAACATGAGCTCCAATCCTTTTCATAGTTTCCTCCCAATCTGTCCGAGACAAACCAAAAAG
This sequence comes from Candidatus Scalindua sp., assembly GCA_031316155.1. GTDB lineage: Bacteria > Planctomycetota > Brocadiia > Brocadiales > Scalinduaceae > SCAELEC01. The sequence continues at coordinate 64,690 of JALDRB010000003.1, read as the reverse complement.
ATGATAATTATATAAGTAAAGCTGAGCTTATCCTACTTATATTCCGGCTCGTCCAGATTGTTAAACTGAGCTATCACAAAACTCTTTATTCATTCAAAATATTATTTAAATTTGTTAGGCAATCTTCGTACGGTATTACGCAGATGTCGTCTCTATACAGAGTCTTGTTTCCCCCGTAAACAAAAAACGTTTTTGCTATTGGATAGTCTTTCAGCAGCAATTTAAGCCCGTTTAAGTCTTTATTTTTAAATTTTCGTGACCGTTTAATTTCAAAAGCCTTTAATCCCTTTTTTCCATATACAACAAAATCAACTTCAATATTGTTTGACGTTCTCCAATAGTAAATATAATATCGCATGTTATAATATTCGTTAACTGCTCTAAGCTCTTCTAAAAATAGAGTCTCAAGAGAGATTCCTTCAATCTCTTCAGGCATATCAAGAGGGCCTGCAGGACGAATGGCACGGTAAACACCTGTATCAAAAAAATAAAACTTTGGATGCGCAGTCATCCTGCGTTTTGCCTTTTTATTAAAGACAGGGATAAGTTCTGCTATAAGGAGGTCCTGCAAAATTGAAAAATAATTTTCAGCTACCTTCCTGTGTACTCCACATTCCCGCGCAACTTCTGTAATATTAAGGACTGACCCTTGTGAAAAACTTGCAGCTTCAAGAAAACGTGAAAATGCTCCAAGATTTCTTGTTAATCCCTCTTGCATAACCTCTTCACGCAGGTAGGTTTTTATGTATGAATTCAAATACTTTTCAGGATCAGGGTCAGTATAAACCATTGGCAAATGCCCGAATTTTAGAGAATTGGCCAACTCAAAATCTGTACCTAGTTCTTTTACAGTTAGAGGATGCATAAAATAGCTTAATGCCCTGCCAGCCAGAAGATTAACTCCTTTTTTCCTCAATTTTCTAGCGCTTGACCCTAAAAGAATAAACTTATACTTTTTACTCTCAATTAAACGGTGAACCTCATTTAACAGTTCAGGGACACGTTGAACTTCATCAATAACGATATATTTACTGAATTTTGGAGGAATATAGCTTTCAATATCTTCAGGATGGGCTAAAAGCCTGGTGTAAGTATCAGATTCCAAAAGGTCTATGTATAGAGCATCAGGTATATTAAATCTTACCCATGTAGATTTCCCTGTTCCTCTTGGACCAAATAAAAAAAGACTTTTTTCTTTTTGAATTTTCAACAATCTGGAGTACACAACTCCATTTTACATAGCAAATTGGACATTGCAAGGCAATTTTATCTTTCACGCCGATTAATACAATACGTTTCGGGATTAGGATTTCAACAAGTTAGGCCTTCCCGGCTCGCCAGACTGCTCTTCGGGCTGGCTAACTTTTCCAAAATTCCTAAAACCGCCGTCCATGGCAGTTTTTACGGACTTTTGAAGTTGCTTCCTCTGCGCAAAAAATAAAGAAATATTGAATTTCCTCATCAAATTATAGGTGACAAAGGATGTATTGAAAAACAGATGATATAAACGTAAGGGTATCACTTGAAACAGCAAAGTTGTATTCTTGGAAATCGTTTTAAATAAAGACCGCTGGTGATACGTTAAAACGTTTGCTCAACATTTTTATCTGACGGACATTCAGCTGACGTTTACCGGACAATATTTCTGACACCACTCCCTGGCTACCGATCTCAGACAGATCCGATTGGTTCAGTCCATGTTCTTCCATCAAAGCATTGAGCGTATCTATCGGATTACCCCCTATCTCGTTAATATATTGGGATTCATATGTTTCAATGAGACTCCCAATCGTCTCCATAAGGGAAGCTAAGGGATGGTTCTCATTATTCCCCACTTCATCAATAAGGTTGTCAAGAAGATTGGTCAATTTATTGTACTCTTTTTCATTATGTGGCACAGAAAATATAGGCTGGATGTCCGGCCAAACTTTTGCGATTTTTTTAAGTTTGATATTCATTATTTCCTCCAAGATCCCCGATCATATTCTTTGTGGGTAAAAATATGACGAATATAAATTCGATGAGCATTATAGTGTATGGCTGCAATCAAACGAGCTTTATTACCACCAATATTAAAAACCGTCAAATTATCGACTTTATCAGCACTCGGAAAAGTTCGTCGAAGTTCGGTAAATGAATTGAAATTAGTGTGTTTGACGATCCGATACCAAGATTCAAGCGCAGTTGAACAATCAGGATGTTTTTCAGCAAATTCAAGTAAACGCTTTCGACTAATGATGTGCACACAGAGATGTTATCTCATAATGAGATGACTGTCAATTAAAAAACCTGTACGAGCCAGAACAAAACAGGCAATGGAGAAATGATGAGTACTTTAAAAAAAGGTAAGTAGTGGTGGGTAATGGAGACTCGTGGTAAATAATGGCGAGTTGAACCATTTTTTTGGACAAAAATGGGTATTATGTTAATTAAACTTGAATAAGCTTTTACAGAACAGTGCTGTCTTAAATTGCAATTTCACCCTGCTCACCCGTTCGTATACGGTATGCATTCACAACATCATAAACAAATATCTTCCCATCTCCGATACTCCCGGTTTTTGATACACCGGCAATGATCTCAACAACCTTGTCCACGTCTTTATCAGCAAGGATAATTTCAATCTTCATCTTTGGCAGTAAATCCACCATGTATTTCTTTCCTCTGAATACCTCGCTTACCCCTTTCTGATGACCGTGTCCCTGTATATCTGAAACTGAAATACAATCAAATCCCTGTTTCTCAAGAGCATCTTTGGTCTTGTTAAGTTTCTCGGGACGAATGAATGCTTCTATCTTTTTCATACTATACTCTCCCTTCCATAAAAACTATCCGTAAATTTTTTTACGCACCCTGTTTTAGAAAAACTACCATCACTTTGTAAATATGAGAAAGTAATGATAGGGCATAAAGTTATGGCTCTGCCAGAAGGAAAAACCCGTCTCCAGGGCTTCTTTTACAACCGTCTCTCCGGGAACTCTCACCTCTGTCGGTGGACCAAAAGGGGATTTTTTCTCCGGATCCCAGTCAATAATGACCAATCTTCCACCGGTCTTTAAATCTTTATAAATATTTCCCAAAAGTAAGAGGGGTGACACCACCTCGTGATACGTATTTGCTACGAAGGCACAGTTCAGCGAGTTATCCGGAAGTGCAGGGTCTTCTGTTTCTCCCAGAACGATTTTAATATTCTTCAACTTTAATTTTTCCACCTTCCGGGAAATATAATCCAGCATTTCCTGCTGGATATCTTCTGCGTAGACGAGACCTTCGCTGCCAACCTTTTCAGCTAATGGAATAGTGAAATAACCGGAACCCGCACCAATGTCAGCCACGCTATCTCCTCTTCTTATATCCAATCTATCCATAATCTCCTTGCTATCCTGCCAGTCTCTCAGGCTCTCAAGCAGAGGTATTTTTTCAGGAGAGAACAGCTTTCCCGGCCTTCTCTCCTGAGCAAAAAGAGATGTGCCGGTGAAACACACTTTAAAAATGAGGATAATAATGCATGTGTATATGCCCTTTTTCATTTTTGTATTTTAATTCTTTTTATGTTACAAATCAGGGTTTTTTCTTCACAATAATCACTGAAAGATACCCTTTGCTGCTCCCTTTGAGCGATTTAAGGTCGTGAGTCATAAACTCATTTTCACGGCCAACATACGAAGCAAAGAGGGAATGATTAATAAGATTCATCTCTTCCAACAGATCAATTACTGCATCAAGCTTCTTTGCCACCTTCATCAAGACCACAGTTTCAAAAGTTTCGAGTATCGGGCGCAGCTTCTCAATTTCCGTTGAAACTGGTATTATGGCCAATTTTTCATCCTGCTCTATGAGTGAAAAGTTGGATAAGCAGGCTGCGGCATTATAAGAAGTTATCCCCGGAATCGTATGTATTTTTTGAATGGGGATCATTTTTGAGATATGCTGAAGAAGATAGCAATAAGTACTGAATGTCAAAGGATCCCCAATCGTCAGATATGCAACATCATTCCCTGAAACGATTTCATCCCTGACCTCTTTGGCCGCCTGTAACCACGCTCTCTTCAGCTTTAGTTTATCCTTAACCATGGGATAAACCTGTTCAATTACTCTCTTTCCTTTCACAATATCCCCTGACTATTTCGAGAGCCAGGCTGGACTCTTTAATGTCTGCTTTGGGTACAAAAACACAGTCTGCCGACTCTATTATGCGGACCGCCTTTACCGTAATCAATTCTCTATCGCCCGGACCAACTCCGATTCCATAAAAATCACCCGGTTCACACTTCATAACGAGAAACATCCTGAATCCGGCACTCTGAAACCAATCATGAGTTTTCTATTTTCTGTCATAAAAAAGCAGGAAATTGTCAACTTGAAGACGAATTCTCCTCTAAAATAATTATCACGTTCAGGCCCCTTACCTGCACTCTCTGCAGCGAGCTCAACTTGAATTTACGTATCCTTTCCATTTTTAAAGAGAGGTTTTCACAAACATAAACCGTTCTGCCTCTTATCCCTTCACTCAACAGCCCTTTGGAAATAAGCTTCAGATTGTTAGAATCGTCGGTCAAAACTGCAACTTTTTTGTACTCTTTCACCTTTTTTACAAGCATGGGGAATTCATCCTTTCTCCCGTGAAGACTCACGAAACAGGCATCGTTCCATGTCTTTCCTATTGATGCAAATGCCAGTTGAACCGAACTGATTCCCGGAATGATTTCACAATTTTCTATACCAACTTTATCTATAATGAGCTTTGAGTAACTAAAAAAACCCGGATCTCCACTTACAAGGACAACAACTTTTTTTCGTTTACTCAAAGAAATAATGCGCATAATAAGTAACTTATAGTTTCTGTTCACCGTGTATTTGTCGGTATCTGTATCCGCAAACAGATCCAGCAATCTTTTGCTGCCTATGAGAGAATCAGCATTCTTAATCCGTTGCAATGCTAAGCCGGTCAGGTGTTTTTTCGAACCAGGCCCGCAACCAACAATCGTTATTTTGTTTACAAGCTTTTTTCCCAATCTCTGAAATCCTCTGAAACACCAATAATATTTTTCTTCATATCAAAGAGAACCACGCTGATTTTGTTCTTCTCCGCAATATATCGACTGGCAGAAGCCTGAACGTCACGGGCTACACGATCAAAAATATCCAATTTACCATTCTCTTTCAGTATCTCGACCATTCCGTCTACCGTGGGAGAGCTCTCGAGAATACCAATTGTAGCAGGATCTACCTTCTCACTCTTGCATATGGCAAGTAAAATATCATTTGCCGGTTTTGACCCGGAACTGTGAGTATAAAAATCTCCCCGAATTATTTTTGCCAGTTTGCCCGGATGTCCGGCCAGTACGATCCTCTGAAAAGAGTGTTTCACCGCCTCATCCAGCATGAACCCTATGAAATTGCTCATCTGGACCACCTGATACCGAGAAACGCTGAAATGACTTAAAAAAACACTTTCTCCTATACCTCCGGGTACAAGCACGACTGTCTGATATCCGGATGCATGTGCAACATCTAATTCACAGACGAGAGAGACCTTAAATGAATCAAGGGACATAGGCTTAACAATACCCGATGTCCCGATGATAGATATACCTCCAATGATACCAAGGCGTTCATTAAAGGTCTTTCTGGCTAATTCCTCTCCTCCCGGGACAGATACGCTTACCTTTACCCCGTTGCAATCTCCAAGAATTTCGCCTATTTCCTTTTGAATCATGCTCCTTGGAACAGGGTTAATGGCCGGTTCACCCTCTCCAATCTGCAAGCCGGGACGCGTTACTATACCAACACCTTCTCCTGCTGTGAACTTCACTCCTGCCTGACTCTCCCCCCTGAGTGCTCGTAAACCATTCCGGCGGGAAGATTCCAGCCTCTCCACCCGAACATGAACTTCGCAACCATTCGTTACATCAGGATCATCACCCGAATACTTACGAACGGCACACTCTGCAAAATCGGAACCAACTTTACGATGAGCTAATCTCAATCGTAAAAGAATTCCGGCAGGAGTACTTAATTCAAGAGAGTCCGGTATTGATCCACGATAAAGCCCGTAAGCGGCGCCTTTCGCTGCGCCCGCCGCACAACTTCCGGTTGTAAATCCATATTTATATTTCATTTCCGTTTAATTCTAATGCTTTACTAATAAGTTTTTTATCAACATTCATATTGTTATCCCCTTTCTTTGGCGATGCTTAATAATGCATTTATAATTGCAACCGCAACCGCACTGCCACCTTTTCTCCCAATATTCACGATATAGGGAATCTCGTGATCTTTTTTGTTGTCAAGAAAGATCTGAAGTGCCTCCTTGGATTCAGCTGCCTTTACAAAACCAACGGGTACCGCCACGATCATTGCCGGAATGACTGCTTCTCTCCGGATAAGATCAATAATGGAAAAAACGGCGGTCGGAGCATTACCGATAACTACGATCCCTCCCGCTATCTCCTTTAAGGATTCCTGCATGGCTGTGATAGCACGGGTTTTGTTTGACTCACTTGCCTTTCTGGCAACATCCTCATCTGCAATCCTGCAGATAATCTCTCCTCCAAAACTGTTTAAGATTTTTTTATTAATACCTGCCCTGACCATGTTAACATCCGTCACGATAGATCGGCCTGAGGTGATGGCCTTTATCCCGCTTTGAACGGCCGCAGGATGAATTACCAGATTATCAGCATACTCGGTATCCCCCGTAGCATGAATTACCCTCCTCACTATTTGTCGGGAAGACTCTGGGATTTTATCAAAGTCCACCAGCTTCTCAATGATGTCAAAACTTTCATCAATAATCTCCTGCGGGCTCTCTGAATAATCTTTCGATTGTTTTTGGTTTTGCGCCATGGTAAAAGTTAAAAATGATATAAAAAAGAAAAAAAATTAGAATTATTCTATGATAATTTCCAAACGGTATTCCGGTCTCTTGCTCTTTATTACATTCTTAAGTTTTAGTAACTCTTGATTAATTTCTTCTTTTTGAAATAGAGACATCGCAGTATTAAGGTTTATAAAGTATATAATGTACTTTAGATCAAATTTACGTTTAACAGTTTTTTCATATTTTTCTAATTGACATATTGCATGATTCACCGGATCTTCTATCCTTTTTGAAAATTTATCTCGCAGCTCTTCCCTTTCTTTTTTCTTATCAACAATATTCTGACCTCGTGGTCGAGGTGGTGGTATTCCAACATGTCGATCTGATAAGCTAAACTCACCACAATCTTCCATCCAATTAACTTTTATCTCATTACTAAAAGTAAACCATCTTTCATCAGCTTGTATTTTTTCTTTCAATCCTTCAACAAAACTTTTCCAATTCGTTGGTGAGTCTAAAAGCTTTTTAAAATCTCCTGGATTTTCCTGAAAATTACTTCCAAACGATTTCCTGAGCATTTCATCCCTGATACTTTCCGCACAGAGCTTACGATCAAATTCATCGAATATTTTGTCATCATCTGAATAGTGTTTCTGTTTCACTTCTACTAAGGTGCTCTCATTATTTTTCCATGCTTCAAAATCTGGTGTCTGGTTATTTTCTTCTTTTATATACTTAAACTTATGAAAACCCTGTTTATTAAGGTATTCGATCGCACGGAGTTCTGCATACCAGTCTTCCCATTGGGAATAACTTTGGTTGTAAAGCCTATCTACCTTATTTTTGAATTCATCGTTATTTAAGATTCTAAAATTTGCTAACTGTATTTGCTCTCCCAAATACTCTAATTTCCATTCCGGCATTAGAACTTTTAGCATGACTTCATGCTCTAGCCAATTTTCTCTCTGCATCCATGTTTCGAAGTACTCACCCAAAAAGTTCCCTACCTCAGGATATTGACTCTTTACTGAATTTCTAAAAACTACTTTTAATTTACTCTCGTTATCGTTCACAAATCGCGCAGTTTTTAATTTTAAGATCATATTAAAAGGTTAGCTGCTGTTTTAGAAAAATTCTCATCAAAAAGAATCTCACAGAGAAGTAGTCTCATATGGCAACTCTTCAAATTGCGCCAATTTACTTCCAAAGGTTAAGGATGCATTAATATCCTCACGTGTAATATTAGGATAATCTTCAAGTACTTCTTCAATCGAGTCACCAGCTCCTAAAGCCCCAAGGATATTACTTACAAGAACTCTGGTACCTTTTATTACTGGCTTTCCATGGCAAACTTTCGGATTTATTTCAACTCTTGTGATCATTTTTTTGTTCTCGCTTTTAATTTTTAACCTTCAATTTTTTTACGGTTTTGCATAAATATACTTTATGTAATCGAGAAAGATTATATTCAAAACTTCTCAAAAATCATTTCAATTTTTTATATAGTTTTATTATCTTTAACTTGTTCAATCTTAAAAATTTCATTCTGCTTTTTTAAGCTGTTCATAAAAATCCCATAATTGCGGGAAACCGCAGTTTTTTGGTATATTGTTTTCTTTTACCTTTTTAAGCTCCATTGTTTCATCCCAGAAGGCCTCACAGGTTCTTCTAGGATGCTTTGCAATCCAAGAATCATAAAAATCCTTACAAGTGCTATAATGATGACTATGAATAAAATCTTTCCAAGTTAAACATAATTCATCCTCTTCTTTAACGTCTACAATCTCAATTTCTTCTAAATTCCTTTTATAATTATCCCCCCATGCAGTTTTCATTAAACTAATGGCTTCTTCATCAGATTTAGGAGCACTATAACCAAATATCGTTAATATATATGCATTTTCTAAAACTCTTTTTAAGTCTTCCCATTCACCAGCAATAAATGAATCATTATTATAATTTTTTCTTTTTATTGGATATAGTAATTTAGATGGAGTATACGTTTTGTGACATTTTCTGCAAATACAACCATTTGGACCTTTTTTCCTATCCTTTGAACAATATCCAATAGAAACGTTACCATGCAAAAAAACAACATATTGTATCTTTTGTCTCCTTATAATCTCATACTTGTACATACTAATTGATCCTAAATCAGTTCTTTAAATTTTTCATCAACAAGGCCTGCACTCTTAATAATAGATTTAAGAGTATAAGGATTTATTCTTTTATGTCTGGGAATCGTTACCCTATGACAGCCATCAGACATACCAATATGTTTGCCTTGTTTTATTATTCTAAACCCAACCTTTGACAGAGCGTTAACCTCACGTTCAGAAGACAGGTCCGTAAACAGCATTTATACATTTACCTCTACTTCGTAAATAGATCCTTGGGTTTCTTCTGCAATCATTTTCAGGTACGTAGCAATCGCGTCTTTAATATTTTCCAATGCCTCTTCAATTGTATCGCCTTGGCTATGGCAACCTTCGAGAATAAGACAATGAACATCATAGCCATATTTACTTTTGTGAACAATAACTGGATATTTCATTTCACACCTTCCCTCTAAAAATAATGACATAAAAGGAACATTAACTAATGGTTTATTGCCTCTTCTATCCTGTCTGCCGCTATCTGTGCGATACGCTCGTCAGCACCAATATTTTTGGTGTAAAAGAATTCCACTTCAGGAAATTTCTTCCGTTCTTGCTCTATCTCTTCGGGAATGTCCTTCAAAACATGATTTCCGCTGAACAACAAAAGTGGCATTACCACTACTCTCTTCGCACCTTTTTCTATTAAGTCTTCGACTACTTCTGTAAGGCCTGGTTTTGCCAGTTGCAGAAAACCTGCTTCAACCATGTCCCATTTGTTCATTGCCCGCAGCATATCGACTATCGTAAATAACCCTTCAATACCACTCTTAACCTTGCTGCCATGAGCGAGAACTACTACGCCAGTTTTCATATAAATTTATTCCTTTCAGTCATAAATTTATGACTACTTTTTTACCCGAAACTTTAGCCATTGTTGACAACAGATTTTTCGCAAGCTTCGGATTGCTGCTGAAATGTATGTGGGTGTAAGATGCCAGAATATTTTTTTTATATATCCCGTCTAATCCCTGTCGCTTTCCATTACTTTTTCTTGTCTCATAAGCAAAAACAGCTCCCTCCGGGACATCAACCAATCTGGACCAGTGAAACTCGTGCGCACGAAAGTCATCACCCCGATTGCAGATAACAGAATCACAACGTGAATGAACGGTGATATAGCCCAATCCCTGCCTGCGTTTTTCCATTCTGCAAGATCCCTTTATAACTCCACACATAGTAAATACTCTTCCCTCAGTGTCAATTAATTTTTCAAGGAGATACATGAGTCCGCCGCATTCACCGTAGAGTATTGTCCCTTTGAGAGATGTTTCCAATATCGAATCCCGCATGCTTTTGTTCTCCATTAATCTCCCGGCATACAATTCAGGAAAACCTCCACCAAGGTAAACTCCATCCACCTTATTAGGAATACATTTATCATGAAGTGGACTGAAATAGTTAATCCTGACACCCAATGACTCAAATAGTTCAATATCATCCTGATAATAAAAACAAAAGGCCTCGTCCCTTGCCACTGCCATCTGTATATCAAAGCATCTCCCGATATTTTGAAAAATTGCCTTATGGTGGTCTGGAAAACCATCGGCTGAATGCGCAACCTTTAATAATCCATCAATGTCAACGGTACGTAAGACCATTTCTCCCAGTTTCTCATACAGCGGAGAACCATTTTTCCTCTCCGTAAACGGAATAAGACCAAGATATCTCTCCGGAATAGTAAGTTCCCTATCCTGCTTTAGGTAACCAAGGACTGGCACTGAAGTCTTTTCTTCTATAGCTTTTTTTATACAGTCGTAATGAGTGTCACTGGCAATATTATTTACAATCACACCTGATACCTCAACGTCTTTGTCGTAGACTTTATAGCCCAGCACCACTGCCCCTGCACTCTGAGCCAAACCCTTTGCATTGATCACGAGAATGACAGGGACCTTTAACACCTTTGCAAGATGTGCACTGCTCCCAATTCCCGTACCGTCAATACTTCCGTCATAAAGGCCCATCACCCCTTCAACGACAGAGATATCTGCTGAAACTGCCGAACGCACAAACAGTTCACAGCATGCTCCGTTGCCCATAATCCATGTATCGAGATTTCTTGAGGCATTTCCCGTAACAAAAGTATGATGTGATGGATCAATATAATCAGGACCGGCCTTGAAACCCTGCACTATTAACCCTTTTTTGACTAAAGCTGACATTATGCCAAGAGTAACTGTGGTCTTTCCCACACCGCTATGTGTCCCCGCTATCATGATTCGTGGCAATTTGCTCATAACGTTTGATACTCGGTAATTTGTACCGGATTATCCTACTCAGAGAATAGATAAATTCATCTGTCTCCTATTTTACAATCATACCCGGAGAAAACAAGTTACAAATCTTACTCCTTAATCATAAAAAGAAGGCTTTGAATCAAGATTTGCGTAAAAAATAATGGTGACATATCCGAAAACCATTACGAGATAAGTATCTGTTAACCATCCAATATAACATGATACCGGATGGGAGCTGGAGATGAAGAATCTCAAAAGTCATAGATCATGGGTGAATTGAGGAGAACAGAAGTAAAAGAAATGGACAGAGTCCTTTGAATTTCTGACGACTACCTGGATGTTGAGTCGCGTAGTGACCTGTATTCTTTTTAAAAGATAAATGTCTTCGCAAGGAACAATACCGATATGCCACTGACAACGGACAATACTGAAGCTACAAACACAATCTTTATGGAGTGTTTAATATTATCAGGAATCACCTTCTTCCACGCATCACCAATAAACTGTTTATCAGAAACAACTCCCTTATAGGTACTTGGCCCTCCAAGTCTTATTCCTAATGCACCTGCAACAGCAGCCTCAGGAATTCCGCTATTGGGACTGGGATGTTTTTGTCCATCTCTTATTACCATTCTTATTGAAGGGGAAAAACCCATACCGCACAGAGAAGAAGAAACTGGTAATAGTATGGCTGCAATTCTCGCGGGAACATAATTGGCCATGTCATCCAGTTTAGCAGATGCCCATCCAAGATGAAGAAATTCGGTATTTTTGTATCCAACCATTGAATCCAGGGTATTAATTGCCTTATAGGCCATTACGAGTGGAGGGCCACCGATAACGGCATAAAATAAGGGTGCAATTATCCCGTCCACACTATTTTCAGCAACCGTTTCTACGCACCCTTTTATAATTTGCTCTTCATCAAGATCATGAGTGTCTCTCCCTACAATCCTGGATAAATTCTCACGAGCCTGTATGATATTTCCCGACTCAAGTGCACGAAAAACCCCTTTGGCCTCTTTAATAAGATCTCGGGCAGAGAGGGAAAAATAGATCAAAATCGCTCCTGCAGCCCACACGCACATCTTTCCAAGGTATGTTACAGCATGCATTATTTCGTATGTTATAAAGTAGGTACCCAATACTATTGTCCCTGTAAGAATAATACCTGCCAGCCTCTCTTTGTACGTGTCTCTCCTAACCCGATAGGAGGAGAGCATTCCGGATGGTCTTCCCGATGCAATAACCTTTCTCAACACCATTTCCAGAAAGATGATACCCTTTCCCATTATCCTTACCGGATGGGGAATCCAGACTGGATCCCCGATGAGAAGATCCAGGAGAAAGGCTACTCCTATTTGTATGGCTAGATGTTCGTACATACGAGTTAGCGCATCCTGCACAACTCTGTCAAAATTGCTACAACGACATCCATGTCGTTGCTTCACGCCATTTTGAGCATGTGCTAACGCACATAAACTATTATTTTAAAATTCCTCATCAAGTTAGCGAGTAAAGCGAGCTAATTTATAAACCAAATCCATATTCACATGTTTTCGAGTTAAGTCTGCGAGTTTATTATATTGCCTTTCCTTCTCACTATTTGCGATAGTTAGTTCATCAGGAGACAGAGGAGGGAGGTCTTTCTTTCCTCTGAGACAATTAATGAGGCCCAGCCTGAATTCATCATTATCAAAAATTCCGTGTATATATGTCCCCATCACGTTTCCATCACGGGAAACAGCCCCGTCATCCAGGCCTGAGTCCAGACAATTGCCAGATCCGCTGAATTCAATCTTCTTTCCGGATCTCTCTATAATTCTTGAAAAGGGAGACACTCCCTGTAAAAGCTCAGTCTCACCCATATGAATCTCATAGCCAGTCACAATCCCCGTAGTCTGAAAGACGTTACCTTTATACAACCTCGCCTTTACTTGAAATGTATTTTTCTCCGGCATAAAGTTCGTCACAACGTCGAGCATGCCCAGTCCGCTTATATATGCCAGAGATGATTCCTCGTTTCCGGGATCCCTAATCTCTCTCCCCAGCATCTGATACCCGCCACAAATCCCCATAACCAGAGTCCCATTCTGTCCAAGGTTACGTATCATTTCTGCAATACCATTTTCCTTAAGAAATTTCAAGTCACCTATCGTATTCTTCGTTCCCGGCAATATAACCAGATCTGGTTTACCAAGAGATCGCACACTATCTACAAACCGAACATGCACATCTCTTTCATGCCGGAGTATATCAAAATCCGTAAAATTGGATATCCTGGGTAATCTGATTACGGCAATAGCTATGGAATTCCTCGATGACGTATCACTGCAATCATCTGTCGTCATGGCATCGTAACCTTTAAGGCATACAGAATCTTCATCGTCAATCTTTATATCATTAAAATATGGCATAACTCCCAAAACGGGTTTATTAATCTTTTCCTCGAGCATCCTGATCCCGGGCTTGAGTATCTCCAGATCACCCCTGAATTTGTTAATAATCACACCACAAACTCTTTCCCTCTCAGATCTCTCCAGCAGTTCTAAGGTGCCCACAATCCATGCAAAAGCACCTCCCCTCTCAATATCAACAACGAGTATTACGGGTGAATCAGCAATCTCCGCCATCTTCATATTAACAATATCATTGTCCCTCAGATTAATCTCTGCAGGACTACCGGCACCCTCAATAACGATAACGTCAAATTTCTCTTTCAACGTAGCATATGCCTTCAACGCAATACCCAGCATTTTATCTTTGTTCTGATAATACTCACTCGCCTTCATATGCCGCAAAGGTCTGCCCAAAGCTATCACCTGTGACCCATTGTCTCCTGTTGGTTTGAGCAGGATAGGATTCATCTCCACTGCAGGATTTAAGCCTGCCGCATATGCCTGTGCTACCTGGGCTCTTCCCATCTCCTTACCATCTATGGTTACGTATGAATTGAGTGACATATTTTGAGATTTAAACGGGGCAACGTTTACACCGTCTTGATGAAAAATGCGGCATAAAGCACAAACAAGAATACTTTTCCCTACATTTGATCCTGTACCTTGAACCATAATTGCCTTAGCCGACACGTATTACCTCCTCTGAAAAGTTGAATTTGGAGAAAAATCATGCATAACACAGTAAAATATTATGGCCTATTAACAGCAAATGGCAAGCGGAAAACTTTTCCGGAATGAAAACTCCTCTACATCAAGATAGTCTCCAACTTACCATACCTGGAACTTGAACAGAAACCCTGTGGTTGAAAATACTTCCCGGATACAAGGCACACTAATTTCGCAACCTGAACGCACTAATGTACCGGAGAATTACGAAATTTTTACCGCAAAACAGGAGATAGATAGATTTCGTTCAACCAATACCTATTCAATTGACATATGAAAATATAAACGCTAAAATTACTTATGCTCAGAAATGCCAGGAACATTTCACCGAAGCATTGCTGCATCAAGTATTCTTATCAGCAATTCAGCATGCCGTAGATATAAAAAAATCCGTTATCCATTTTTGGGAGTCTTCCTCGATATGTTGTTTTAATTTTTAACCATTAATTTGTTTCCAGGGAGGTCATCTTTATGAATAGAGAAACATTCAAAGAAGTAAAGAGAATTGAACTCCATGATGCAGGGGTTACTATTTTTCAAAAAAATTATTACGATTCTACTCACGCAAGCTGGAAACAGTTTAATGAAATTGAAGGTACCTCATTTGTGATTCCCCATGATTCAATACAGAAAATTGGAAAACTCTTCGGCCTCAACATTTCTCCCTCTCTTGATAATTCTATACGCATACTTAAAGAGCGCCAGAATGTTGGTAATTCCGTATATCAGGACATACATGGCAGACAGGAGGTTATCAAGGAACTGTATGCGAGAATTGAGGCGCCTGGCTTACTGAGCATTCGAGCAACGTTTGATGGCGAATTTACCGATGAACCCAAAGACCATACCCAAGAGGTGACCTATTCAGGAAGTTTTACTGTTTGGTGGGAATCTCCTGATATCCACAAAGGTGGTAAATTCTCTTCTTCTCAATTTAAACTGAGGGGACACGCTGAAGAGTCAGTTTCTGAAAGCGGGTCTTGAGAAAGTCTCAACTATATTTTATTACGAATGGTTGAGCCAAACGAAATCTTATCTATTTGGCGATAATCTACATAATCTCTGAACTATCTGCTATACGGATAGCCTCTTTCATTGCATCGATTAATCTCTGGTTTTCCTTCCGTGACCTGACGGCAACACGTACATATTTTTCATTCAGTCCTACAAAGTTTGAGCAGTCACGTATAATAATCTTGTCTTTGATTAAGAGATTCTGGAGTATCGAAGAGATGATATTTTCATTGTCAATTCTTATCAAGATAAAATTAACAGATGGATAAAAAGGATGTAATCCCTCAATCTGAGAAATCCCTTCATACAAGAATACCTTTTCGTTTGACACAAACTCCCTGGTCTTCAAGGTAAATCCGTCATCAGCAAGAGCAATATTGCCTGCAAGCTGAGCAAATGAGTTTACGGTCCATGGTTCCTTAAACTCCCATAATTTATCCATTATGGGAGTACTCGTAACAAGAAATCCCAATCTGAGGCCGGGAAAGCCGTAAAATTTTGTCAATGATCGTACCACGATGAGGTTTTTTAATGTGCATGCATCTTGTAAGACACTAAACCTCTCCTCTTCCTCCACAAAATCCATGAAGGCCTCGTCTATGACAACAATTCTCTCCGCATTGTCCTCAACAAACTTCACTATTTCTTCTCTCGAAATAAGTTGGCCAGTAGGATTATTGGGATTACAAAAGATAATGAACTCTTCCCTGCACTCTTTCAATTGTGAGTCATGTAAGTTAAAGAGGGGATAATTATCATCCTCATTCATAACATCCGTAATTTCAGCATTTACGCTACTCAAAGCATCTTGAAATTCATGAAAGGTTGGCTGGAGAATAATACCGCTCTCAGGTTTAAGAGCGCGGGGTATCAGATAAAAGAGTTCATTTGAACCATTCCCCACCATTATGTTTGCCTCACTACAGGAATACTTCGCTGCAATAGCACTTCTCAGGTCTGAGCATTCACTATCCGGATAGTTCACAATATCGTCAAATCGATCTAAGATAACTTTACGAACACCATCAGGATAACCAAGAGGATTTATGCTTGCGCTGAAATCGAGGACTTCTCCCGGATCAAGACCATAAAGGCTGCTTATTTTCTTAATATTTCCACCATGACCGTCAAGCATAGTTTACCTTTATATACTAAAACCGATTTGGTTTTCGGTTTTACTGAAAACCAAATCTTGGTTGCAGTTATACTCGCTCCGTTTTTTCTCGGATTTTATCCGAAAACCATTATGAGATGAGTATAAAAATTTCTAGAATTATTCAATCCTCTAAACAAAAACTGAATGAGAATAGTACTTCATGACGGTCCTGTTTTATAAAAAACCACTTATGAAATTCCGTATCTATCCTTAATCATTATTGATAAATCATGAGTCATGTTCATTGACTTCTCAGCCTCATCGATTGGCAATGAACCGGTTCCGCAGCTTGGAGTTATCAATGAATTGTTAATGATCAACTTTTTCTCTATCCCCTTATTTACCAGTTCGTCAACGGCTGATTCCAGTTTATGAAATAAACCATTTACGGTGACTTCATTAATGCTGTCTGTGGTGGGTACTATTCCCCATGCAAGGTATCCGCCTCTTTTCAGAAAAGCTTCTATTTCTTTTTTATAGATAAGGATTGTATCCATATAACCAAAAGCATCAAAGTTGAGGATGTCCAATTGGGTTTCCATAAGCATCGGCCAGTCGGTATTACCGCAACAATGTATGCCTGCTAATGCTTTATACTGGTGAATGGCCTGAAATATCTCATTCAGGGAATCAACAACCTGCTCTTTTTTTAAACTCGCAAATGCAGATCCGTAACTTGAAAGGTACGGCTCATCCAGAAAAATTATCTTTGGGACGTTGAAAATTGAATACCTCTTAAGCTGCCAGCATGCCTTCATTGCGAGGAGTTTAACAACTGCGTCAAAGAGTGTAGGGTTGTGGAGAACGGGAATGTCGTCTTTCCCTTTTAAGGTTCCCGCCAGGGTAATTGGCCCCACAATTTGCCCCTTGACCGCGCGAATCGTCTTTGGCCATTCTTCCTGAAGACGTGCAACAATGCTTGGGAATCCAATCGAGCAATCTGTACTCATGGAAAAAAGCTCTGCATTTTCAGACAGATACTTATTGTAGAATATCTCCAGTTCGTCAGTATTATCTTCCGGCATATCAACATAAATTCTGTTTTCTTCCGGAATAAGTTTTAAAAAAGGCAATCCTTCTGTGTATTGAACGCACATTTCTTCCCTCATATCCCTTTCAGGCAGTTGCGGCCAGCAGGGTATCTCCGGTAATGTCTTCAAGACAAGATCGCAGGCTTCGCCGACATCTCTGTGAGGAAAACTACCAATGGCGGTTGCTGAAAAATTTCCTTTAAACAAATTTTCTTCCTCCGAAAAAAAATTTTGTTATAGATTACGAAACTTTTTTCTCACCTCTTCAAGGTTTCCACAAGACATCTTCCCTTCTGTACACGGCCCTTTTACACAATTTGGGCCGGACTGAGAAAAAACGCTCGGCAAAACCTTTCGTGTTAATCTCAACATTTCAGTTGCAAGATTTCGAATCTCCCATTGTGCACGCTCACAACATCTCACACTGAAGAAATGGAGGAGTTCTCTGACATTCATCGTAATAATGATCTTGGTCTCTGCTGCATTAGGGAGTATAAAACGCGCATCTTCATTCGACTTTTCTCCGGAATCTCCCAGAACTTCAACAAGTTCATCATACCAGTTCTGGATCTCCCGCATCTTATCGATAAACCAGCCTTTCTTGCCCGACGCCTCGATGCTCGGAGGTATGACGAACTCGAAAATCTCGTGATCTTTTTTGCTGCGTTCACTTACATATCTCTGGCTTTGTTGAGAATAGGAAGCAACCCTGTGCCTGACAAGTTGATGGGAACACGCCCTCGATATGCCCTCAACACCAAAGGTAAATACAGCATGTTCCAACGGAGAAAGGTGTCCTAATTGAAGGAGTTTTTCAACAAATTTCTCATTATTAAATTTTTCTATCTGGTTTTTAAGTTCTCCGATTGAAGCCGGACTATAGCACAACTTAGCCGCATGAGCTATTGTCTCTTCGGGTTGCTTAGTGTGATTCAACAAAATTACTTTTAGGGTAGCTTTTGCCATTTTTTGTCCCCTGATTTAGCCAAAATTGAACAAAAAGAATGAATACCTAATATGTCATCAACGAAATCTTGTCACTGTCTGACTCTACCTGCCGAAAGCATAAAAAAAGAGGTGTTAGGAAGGCTTACGCAACTTATTAATACTATCAAGTTTAGGCGAAATATTTATTAATAATAGTTTTCATGATATCCGATAAGCACCAAATAACAAGTTCCAAATAACAAACAAATCACAACGAACAAATCCGAAATTCTAAACAAGTTGGTTTGGTACTTCAAACATTGTAATTTGAAATTTGTTTGGGCTTTGTAAATTGAGATTTGTAATTTATTAACACCCTGTTTGGTTCTGGCTTGTCTAGGTTCGGTATTACTTACTTAAAATTCTATCCCCTTCTGGGCCTTGACACCTTTTGAATAGGGATGTTTAATCTCTCTCATTTCAGTAACTAAATCCGCTTTTTCAATTACTCTTTCATGCACATCTCTGCCCGTCATGACGATGTGTAATCTATCCGGTCTTTTCCCAAGTACTGTTAAAACTTCCTCAACAGGAAGCAGACCATAGCCAATTACATAATTAATCTCATCGAGAATAATCATATCGTATCTGTCTGAAAGAATTGCACTCTTCGCTCTCTCCCATGATTTTGAGATATTCTCTTTCACCTCACTATCATCAAGTTTTGAATTTGATCCCACAAATCCCTTGCCCAGAGCTAGAATTTCAAAATCGGGTTGCAGCCTTTTCACAGACTCCAGTTCACCATATTTCCATGCCCCCTTAATGAATTGAAGCATTAAAACACTGAAACCCTGACCAACGGCCCTCATAGCAGACCCGATAGCTGCCGTTGTCTTCCCTTTTCCATTACCAGTGTATATAATCAATAATCCCTTGCTCACAGTACCGTAAATAGAATCACATGAACAATTATTTTGCAAGTCTTTTTTGCTAATGAGCATTTTAGAATGGAGTTGACATGCTTTTTCCTGTATGATATATAGGTTTACATGAGGAACGTTCCTTAATTCTATTATATACTCATCTCATAATGGCTTTCGGATAAAATCCGAGATAAAATTGAGTGAGTAAAGTCCTCGGCGTCTTTTGTCCGGGGATACCTTCACCATGATTTGGTTTCAGCCTGCCTGTGCGATGCACGTAGACAGGTAAAACCGAAAACCAAATCGGTTTTAGTATACTGGTATATATAGCAGGAATCAAAAAAACTTACAAAAAAATCACTTGCTATGTATAACATGATATTATTTATTCTACTACGATGGAGATGTGCTTGGAACAGTACTCTCTCTTCCGTCATCGAAAAAAAATGAGAGGTTTTTTATGGGTAAAGGGCCAAACAGGATCACAAAGGATATGATCGTTAATGACGTTACCGTCAAATATCCTCACACTTCAGAAATATTCACCAAATACGGTGTTGATACCTGTTGTGGTGGCGTACAAAGTATCGAGAAAACGGCAATTGCATGTAACGTCAACGTAGACAATCTTATCAAAGTCCTGAACGAGTCTCTTCCGCAGGAGGCTGTGCCGGAAGTGCCCAGACAGGAAAAAAGTAATGTTATAAAAAAAACGGGTACTGATAATGAAGGGTCAAACAGGATCACAAAGGATATGATCGTTAATGACGTTACCGTTAAATATCCTCACACTTCAGAAATACTCACCAAATACGGTGTTGATACCTGTTGTGGCGGTGTGCAAAGTATCGAGAAGACTGCCATTGCGTGTAACGTTGACGTGGACAATCTCATCAAAGTCCTGAACGAGTCCCTTCCGCAGGAAACCCTATCAGAGAAGAGTGCTTCAACAGATAGTAGCATTAAGAATGAATCGGGTCTAAACAAAGAGAAAGATTCTTCAACTGTAAAGAATTCTGGAAGCTCTATACCACAGGAGATAACGGGAAAAACCACCGTAAAAAACATTATCAAGTCTTACCCACAAACAAAAGGTGTTTTTTCCAAATATGGTCTGCTTGAATGCGGAGGCGAATATGGACCGGATGAAGCAGTGTACTTCTTCGCCCGGGTGCATAATGTTGACGGTGACAGCTTAATAAGAGAACTCAACGATGTGATTCAGGGAAAAGCTGATGCGCCCGAAGTCTCTGAAAACGATACTGTGACCGCATACGAAAATATCTATGAAAAATTCATAAAGGCAGCCATTGTCATTTCACTGACAACCGGATGTGTATACGGTGCCATACTTCTCTTTCAAATGGGGCTGAACCATTCTCTTTATGCCGTCTCGAGGGTATTGATAGAGACCCATGGACACACTCAGATATTTGGATGGTGCGGACTATTTATAATGGGTGTATCATACTTCGTGCTCCCAAGGTTTTATGCTAGCCGCCTCTATAGCGGGAAGCTTGCGAATCTTTCCTTCATTTTTATGCTCACCGGCATCCTTCTCATTTTTATATTCAGATCACTTTTACCGGTTTATGATTTTTCTTTCTTCAAAATTTTAATCGTATTGGGATGTTTGTTGGAGGTTCTCGCCGTTATCTTCTTTCTTATCGTCGCTTTTAAGACGATCCTTTCAGCAGAAAAGCAGGATATAGAACTTTACGAGGGATTTATCATATCCGGATATCTGTGGTTTCTTGTTCAGGCGTTATTCCTCACCGGTATAACGGTGTATATGATCAAGGCAGACTTGACGGTCATGCCACAAGCACTCGTTTATCCCCTTCGTCACATACAGATTATGGGTTTTATAACGTTTGTAATTTTTGGTGTACTTTCCCGAACACTTCCGGTTTTCCTGGGATTACGAGCTCCAAATCCTAAAATCCATGTTCTGATAATGCTGATGTTAAATTTCTCTGTAATACTCAGGGCATTTTCTGAACCTCTCAGGGCATACTTTTTAGGCATTAATATGCCAGTGTATTATACTCTGAACACCATCTATTTTACCTCAGGCTGTCTGCAGTTTTTGTCCATCTTATTATTCTTCTATAACCTGAACTTACTCACAAAACCGGAGATTGATTACTCCGGTATGGAGATCGAAAAGGGTTATGAAAGATTTGTCTGGGCCGGCATTATATGGTTGGTAATAGCGGAAATAGGCATGTTAATCTTCACGTTTTATGAGACAGGTACCGGTAGATCGGTTTCACACGCCATCATAGGTTCATACCGCCATGCTGTTACGGTCGGATTCATTACCATGATGATCTTTGGTTACGCATCGAGAATAATACCTATCAGCCAGGGCATCAAACTCTATAGCTATACATCTCTCTTTATCACATTTATTCTCATAAACATTGGTAGTGTAATGAGGGTTGTTTTCCAGCCACTTGCCGTTCACACAGGTTCGACCCATTTTTATTCGATAATGGGCATCAGTGGATTTATCGAGAGTTTTGCTATCCTTTTATTCGGTATTAACATTTGGAAGACTTTAAATGCCGGAAAGAGAAGAGCAGAAGATGATGAAGCGCATGATAAGATCACTACTGTTACGGAAACAACAAATGTACATCAACTTATCACACAATACCCGCAAGCAATAGATATTTTTGTAAATAAAGGGTTTGCACAACTCAAAAATCCTATCCTCAGAAGAACACTTGCACGAGCCGTGAATATAGCACAGGCGGTAAAGATCAAACCAACTGATATCGATCAATTACTGAAAGAACTGAACGAGGCAATACAGGTCAAGAGAAAGTAAAAAAAGGAGGGTCCCATGTACCACCATACCGCAAAACTACTCTTCCTGATCACCCTCTTATTCTGTCTGTTCTTTTCTGTTTTAACAAATTCGTCTGCACAAGATAACGAATACCTTATTCCATTCAAAAAATCCACAATTTTAAACTCTTCCACGCAACAGGGCAGCATATCAGGAGATGAGAAATTCCGCTATGAAATGGCAGAGCTCCTGGGGGAAAAAGTTGGGCCTGATGATTCAGGGAACGTGTATCATGCCGGAGGTCTTTCAAGCTTTTATACCGGCCCGGAGAGACTCTTTCCCGGAAAGGGAAAGTACGGGTACTTCTATAACTTCTTGCCTGTGATACGATGGTACGATCCTGAGTACTATTACAACTGCGACACCTTTCATCCGGTTACAACTCTTAATGGAGAATTCTCAAATAAACAATGCGTAAACTGCCACATGGTAGAAAGTCCCGGAATTGTTACCCAATGGAAACAGAGTAAACACGGAACACCATCCCCTGATAAAGACGTAGTCGGATGTGACAGGTGCCATGGAAAGAATCACGAAAAACTCATAATGCCTTCTTACGATCTCTGTGGTGAATGTCATGAAAAACAGTTAAAGGGCCACCGGGAAGGAGGCCAAGGTTCGCACGCACACGCCTATCATTATGAATTGATAGATCTTGGTTGCCAGATTGAGAAACCTGCCGAAGAGACGGTTGCCTGCCTCGGCTGCCACGCAGTTGAGAACCGATGCGATGGTTGTCACACCCGGCATAGATTTTCCACAGCAGAGGCAAGAAAACCCACGAGTTGTGCAGTATGTCATTCCGGCCCAGAGCAATACGAATATGAGATGTACATGCAATCATATCACGGCATGATCTATCAGGGAGAGGGACAAACCTGGGACTGGACAAAATCTCTCAATGCAGAAAACTATACCATCCCAACCTGTGCATACTGCCATATGCCCAGAGGTGATCACAATGTTATCAATACATCAACGGTTTATACATACATGGGTACTTCTCTTGTAGATAGAGGCGCCAGTCAATACAAGGCAAAAAGAGATGCATGGATTAACGTCTGCAGGGATTGCCACTCACCCAGATTCGCAAGGGACCATTTAGAGGCCATGGATGAAGCAGTTAAGCTCAGCTTCAGTAAATACCGCGAGGCAATGCGCATTGTGATGGACCTATACAATGAAAAGCTGATAGATCCCATGCCCATTGACCTAGTCCCTGATTCTACAGGCCACAATGTTTTCAGTCTTCTGCCGGGAAAGGGAGAGATGAGAAAATATAACGTTTCTAATATAGAGAGATTAACGTACGAAATGCTGGTCGACATCGTCGATGGTATCTTTAAGGCAAAATCCCATAACGCCTATTACAGCCCGGTGTATGGATATTGGGAATGGGCGCAGGACCGCTGGCTTGTACAGATTAAGGATGAGGCCAGTAAACTCAAACGTTTTGCAGAGATTGAAAAAAAGCTGGGAATTACGCATAGTGCATATGAATTCTGGAAACATGGAGAGTATACAAATATGCTGTTAGGGTGGAAGAGAAAGAGAGAGAATGATAACGAAAAGTAAAAAAATCTTTTTGGACACAGATTTACACGGATTATGATGATTAAATCAGCAGGAAAGGGGCAGACACAAAGTGATTATCTATCATTGTAGCGTTTGACATGAATTTTGAATCGACATATTCAAATGCACCGTATGGCTCAAGAATAATTATGACATTTGCTTTCATAATTAAACCGATACCATATTTATCGTTTTCTTATTCTAACGCCTGCATGAGTGATGCAGTGCCTGAAGCATATTCACATGCAAAAAGACAATTTGAAAACCTTAAAACGTCAACAATCCAATTTAATACCTGCGGTACCGCATTCACAACATGCTGTTGTTAGGTGTTGTTTTAACATTGCTGAGCGATAATATTTGGTAATTACAAAAAGTTTCCGCCATTTCTATGTTGTTATTTTTATATTTATAGCCTTCTACAACAATTTGAAATGGTTGTCTGATGAATATATTTCACAATTATTTTGTTTTGCATTTTGGGCAATGATCAAGTCTGGAATCCCAACGCCGTTAACTCCTTTTTTTAAGCATTTCACTTGATAATCTATAATCTCATCCCACTTAACATTGAGTTTGAGTTTATTAATCTTCTTCAGCAATTCTATGACTTTTCTTTCCTTTTTAACCTTAAGAAATGGGATTAATTCCGCAAGTATTAAGTCATTTATTACCACTAGATTTTCATCTATCAAATAATCAAGACTTTTTAGTTTGTTGCCACTCCTGAAGTATTCTATCCAAATAGATGTATCGACTAATACCGACATTTACGACCTCGAACTGTATCTAAGTCAATGTCCAGATCTATTTTTCCTTTGAATTTCTTTAATCCAGAAATCTTCGATTTTCTTATTAACTCTTCTAATGCCGTAATAATGACTTTGGTTTTTGTTTCAATGTGAGTGGTTTTCATTGCTTCTTCAAGCAAGTGCTCGGGCAAATTTAATGTTGTTCTCATAATCAACCTCCGTATGCATTAATTTATCATTCTATGCATATGATGTCAATTATTATTTATTCACCTAATTCCGGGTTTTGAAAAGAGCAAACTTTGAAATCCATATCAATGCCCTTGTTAGGCCGGAATGTGTGGTACAGACCGCATTTTTGTAACATGTGTATCATTTATCGACAGACTTTCTGAATAAGCCATTAAATCGCTCACTCCAAGTGACTTTTTTGTATGCAGTTGGGTTTGAATAAGACTTTTTAGTAAGCCAAATACGGCGAATATTAAAAAGAGAGATATTGGTATACTGACCAGTGTCACTGATTGAGGAACATACTTGTTAAAAGGAAGAATCGATTCAAGAACTTGACTTCCAGTCGTCCTCAGAAATGCTGAAAAAGTAAAAATAATAGATTAACAATATACATAAATAAATAAAAAATTGTGTAAATCTTGATTTAATAATAACATATGTAAAAATATTTTTATTTTTAGTACTCTTAAATAACACGTTATTTATTTATATTTAAAATGGAAATTACTATACAATTAAATTAAAATAAACAGCTAAAGTCTTAATCCAGGAAAATTAAAATGAAAATTCCTATATCTCTTTTTTGCGAAGCAAATCGCAATAAATTAGCAACTGGAAGGAGCTAATTTATGTTAACCGAACTCTATATATCAAACTTTGCCCTCATCGACACTATAACGGTCAAATTCAGTGAAGGCCTTAATATTGTAACCGGTACAACGGGTGTAGGAAAATCACTGGTAATCGGAGCGCTCAATTTTCTCCTTGGAAGCAGGACATCAAATGAAATTATCATGACGAACAGGAAGGAAGCCTTCGTGAGCGGTATTTTCCTTTTAAAAAACAGGCATATTCTGGAAGAGATACAGAAACATATCGCTGTTACGGATGATGAGATCCTTTTGCAGAGACGTCTGGACCAGAATGGACGGAACCGGTGCACGCTTAACAACCAGCCCATTACCGTTACCCTTTTGCGGGAAGTAGGAGAACTCCTGGTCAATATCCATGGTCAGCAGGAGCACGAGACTCTTGCGAATACGGGCAATCAGCTTGCTATTCTTGACAGCTTCGGAAAATCAGACACCCAACGCGCGAAATTTTCGGATCTTTATTCTCGGGCAATAGAAAAAGAGAGACGAATCTCCTCCTTGAAAGAGCGCAGGGAAGAGAGAAGGAAACAGATTAACCTGTACCAGTTTGAAATCGAAGAGATCGAGAATGCCGATCTCAAACCCGATGAACTGAGCGCCCTGGAACAGGAACGCGGCATCCTCGTTAACTCGGAAAAGATACAGGGCACGATATCGGCGTGCCTCAACACTATGTATGAATCAGATGATTCAATAGTCGGGAGATTAAGGGAAATTACGAACGAGTTGAGCAGGATTGCGAATATTGATAAAGGATTTGAGAACTCCCTGGAGGTATGTAATCAATCCATTTACCAGCTGGAAGATGTTGCAAACGCATTGAGAATGGATAGCGAGAAATATGAGTTCGACCCTGAACGGTTACGAGTGATTGAAGAGCGTATTGAGGTCATCCGAAGACTGGCAAAAAAATACGGTATAACAATCGAAGAAATACTCTCCTACGCTGACGAATCGAAGGTAAAACTGGAGCAGCTCTCACGGGAAAACGAAGATCTTGACAGTACTGAAAAAGAGCTGATGCAGTTAAAAAAATCAATTAATGCTGTCGGTACGGAACTCACCCTGCTGCGGAAAAAGGCAGGCACAAAACTCTCCTCACTCATCGAAAAAGAGTTGACCGACCTGGGCATCAGCAAAGGGAAGTTTGAAATTTCCATCTCTACCATTGACAGAACCAATGAAGAGCCATGCAAACTGGAAGAGGCCTGCAATTCAGGATTTGACCGCGTGGAATTTATGTTCTCTTCCGGCCCGGGAGAAGAGGTCAAACCTCTGAGAAAAATTGCCTCAGGAGGTGAGATATCCAGGATCATGCTGGCCCTTAAGAGGCATCTCGCCATGGCAGACAGGACTCCGGTACTGGTATTCGATGAAATCGATGCGAATATAGGAGGACGAATGGGAAAAACGATCGGAGAAAAATTAAAGCTCGTTTCACAATCCCACCAGGTTATCTGTATTACCCATCTGCCCCAGATTGCCAGTTATGCAGACCAGCACATGAAGATAACCAAATCCATAAAGAAAAACCGTACCGTGATAGAGATTGAAGTGCTCTCAACAAAAACACGTACCGAAGAGATTGCAGAAATGATCAGAGGTGAAGAGAAGAGTGATGTGACGAGGAAACAGGCCAGAGAAATGATGGCTGATGCCAAAAAGTTCCAATCTAGTTGAACTAAAACTACCCACCTACGGTGTTGCTGTAATCATTTCGTAATCCTCACGTACTTGAGTACGTTCCGGTTCCGAAATGATTACGCTCCTTGTATCTGGACAGTTTTAGTCCAACTAGAGGTTTTTGTTTAACCCATGATAGGAAAACCAACGAAAAACATCGAGTTAGCACATCCTGTGTAACTCTCTCAAAATCCCTAAAACTGCCTTCCATGGCAGTTTTAACGGTATTTTGGGTATGTGCTAACGCACAAGAAAAACATAATCCATTGATTTATTCAGTAGTGCCCGGTTAGATTTTTGCATTTTTCAGTTATAGCCCCAAACCAGTCATTCCCGCATGTTTTTAGCGGGAATCTATGAAGTACTAACCTCTATATGCCCGATAAAAGAGTTTGGGTATGACAAAAGCCGAGCATGTAAAAACCTAACCGGACAATGTTGTGATTTATTACTATTTAAAATAGAATTTACTCATGTTAAACGTGAAACCGGTCTACATTTCTTCATGATTTTAAATATTAAAATTTATTGCCTTAAAACCCTGGTTAATTCAACTACACATATTCTATATTTTAATTTTATTTGTTCCAGCTATTGCAGTAAACCCCATGAACGATTGGCTTTTTAGAGCAATACAATGGGCATATGAAATGCCAATCATTGGTTGGCTAATCGGCATAGGTGGGGTTCTATTTATGTTAAGCATCATTTGGTATGGAATTATAATGTTGCTAATGCTTGTCGGAAGCACATATGCTAAAATTCGAGGAAAAGACAAAAACGATATTGAAGATGAAAAAGAAGATGAATAAATCACATAGAAGTGCATACGAGGTTATGCGTTTGATATTATTTCTATGAAAAAGAAATTTCAAACAATTACGATTATAAAAATTATTGTTATCCTAATGCTCTTTTGGGCCTTAGCAGATAATCCTTACGGTTATTATCAAATTTTGCGATGGGTTGTTTGTGGACTAACCGGTTATTTAGCTTATTTGGCTTACGAGGACGATCAAAATGTATGGGTCTGGATTTTTGGCATTACAGCAGTTCTTTTTAACCCGATAGCACCTATCCATCTATCTCGGGAAACTTGGTCAGTGATAAATTTAATTGTGGCCGCAATAATTTCTACAAGCATATTCAAAATGAAAGTCATTCCAAAAAAATGAGAAATAGTATAAGATGCCTAAAAACCGCATAAACTCGGACTGGCAATTCCGCTGTGCTCCATTGCAAACCGGTTATGCGGAGCGTTAGCGTTCCAAAAACTCGCATTTGGGAGACCATAATGAAACAAGAGCTATTTGAAAAACTTGATGAACTTGAACAGAAAATCAACTCGGAAGATTTTTTTAGCGAGGTAAATTCACTTAAGGAATGGGGTGGGGCCGATGTGGTCATCAGTAACAGATTAACCAGTGATATTAAGAAATGGCTTGGCGATCAACCGCTGGTGATAAGCTTACAGAAAACTGAACCAAGGAGGAGAGCGGTTATCACAGAATTCTCCAAAGAGTTGAGTTGGCTCTTTTACCAGCTTAGAGATATTTTTGCTGAAGAAGTAGACTACATTTCAAAGTATGACTTCTATGGTTTACTTGCTCAAGCTGCTATTGATTATCTTGAGGTAAACCAAGGCAATGCGAAATGCAACGAACTGCTCAACGCAGTTATAGATAAAGCTAGGAGTTTTGTAAGGAATGAAGTTACCAGATAAAACAGGACTACCGTTTTTTGCTTATGGTCTCTTTAAACCGAGCCAGTTGTGCTTTTTCCGAATCAAAGACTTGGTTGATAGTACATGTGCTGCAGAGGTTGATGGATTTCTCAAGGAAAGAGATGGTATTCCTCTTCTTATTAGAAGTAGTCACTCAAGAATCAAAGGTATTTTGATGCGATTTAGGGATGGATGCGAAATAGAAGCGTATAAGCGAATAATAGGAATAGAGCCGGATGAAGTCTACCGGTGGGAAGAAGTGATTGTTTCAGATAACGTGTATGCAAACGCTCTTGTTGGAAGGAGACAAGAGAGAGGGAGTTCAGATTTAGAGCATGTCGAAGAATGGGACGCGAGAACAGACCCGTTTTTTAAAGATGCTATCGAGGAGATTGAAGCTATTCTAAAAAATAATTCGCAATTCCAGTGGGACTATAAGCCTCTTTTCCGTCTGCAAATGGCTTATACACTTCTCTGGAGTGGATTGGAAAGATACGCTGGTCTAAGATACCATCTTGGAAGAAATGTC
Source organism: Candidatus Scalindua sp. (assembly GCA_031316155.1). Lineage (GTDB taxonomy): Bacteria > Planctomycetota > Brocadiia > Brocadiales > Scalinduaceae > SCAELEC01. The sequence goes on along the minus strand of JALDRB010000003.1, from coordinate 35,286 downwards.
AATGAAAAGGTCTTTCAAATTGCGAAAGAAGAACAGTTTGCTCAAAGTTTAAGGAAACACGTTGAAGGCACAAGAGTGGTTTATAGCACAGTTGATTTGAGAAAATATACTTTGGACCCCAATGATCCAGATGAATCAATTAGATATTATTATCAAGTGCGTTCAAACGTAGTCCACCGCGGCAAAGCAGTCACTCGTGACTTTGACATCGTGAAATCTTCCTTGCAAGAGCTTCTAACAATATTCAAGGATCTTTTGAACGATGCGTGGAATACTGACGGACGCTAACACCTGACCGCCTTCCGCGTCACTTCGCACACCGTTAGGCAGAAAAAATAGGAAATAATCATATGAAGACAATAGATATATCATCAGGTTTACCATCTATTAAAGAACTTCTCGATATGGCAAAAAAAGAATCACTTCTTATCAAAACGAAAGATGGGGAGTCTTTTGTTATTAGTTCAACAGATGAGTTCGATTCTGAGGTAGAGCTTTTACGAAAGAATCACAAATTTCTTTCCATGCTTGATAATTTTAAAAGTGGTTATGAAACAATTCCTATTGATGAAGTAGAGAAACACTTACGCTAATAATTTTAAGGGAATATTTGGGAACGTTTATCAAACACATCAAGTAAGAAACAATTTAAAATTCCTATGTCAGATGATCCTGGAAATTATGATGAAGAAAAACTAAAGGAAAGGAAATAATTAAAGAACCATGTATCTATACCCCTCAGCACCCTCTGCGCCTCTACATTAAATTTATAATGGAAATTCAACCGGATTAACTCATCAGTATTGCATTACTATACTCATCTTATTATGGTTTTCGGATAAAATCCGAGAAAAAACGGAGCGAGGAATTGAAAGGGTCAGTACTCGCATTTAAGTAAATGATTTACTAAAAGCTTAGAAATTTTATTCTGATCATTATTGACTCTCTTCCCAGTAGTGTCAAAATAAGCAGAAACCGGATTCCATTACAAGCAGCTATAAAAAAACCCTTGACCAGGGTATCAAATTTGATAACATTTGTCTATGGATTGGCATGTAACATTTTATAATGAAAAAGTTGAGGAACAAACCCTCTCTTTTCCAAAAGGCATCTTAGCCAACTTGTTACATATTATCGAAATGATGCTACAGTTTGGACCGGCATTAGGGAAACCATACACAGAAACACTTGGAGAAGGTCTTTTTGAAATTCGTGCAAAGGGAAAAGAAGGAATAGGCCGTTCACTTTTCTGCACACTCAAAGGTAAAGAAATTATTATTCTACACTCATTTATCAAAAAAACGAAAAAAGCGCCACAAAAAGAATTGAAATTAGCAAGAAAGAGAATGAAGGAGGTTAAATCATGAAAAGGCCAACATTCAATGATTTCAAAAGAAAAGCATTGCAGAAACCTGAAGTTAAAAAGGAATATGTCACTCTTACAGCAACTTACAGTCTCAGGAAACAATTAATAGAAAACCGACTAAAAGCAGGTCTCACACAAGAAGAACTAGCTAAAATTTTACATACTAAAAAAAGTAACATTTCTCGCCTTGAGAGTGTAAATTCTAAGATCTCTCCTAAGCTTTCAACTATTGAAGAGTATGCGAAAGCTGTCGGCTGCAAATTAGAAATTCATTTTGTACCTCACAAAAACTAATAACACATAACCAATCGCTGGTTGCAACCCGAGGTTGCATAATTGATTGTATAACAAGGAGTTAGCTTCTTGATTATACCTGATGTATTTCCATCAGTACCCTAGGGAGGCGTGCTACCATTGCGCTGATGATGGGGTGTGGAGCCCTCTCGACAATGTACCGAAAAGGGTAGAAACCGTGAGGTGAAAACCCATCCGGAAATCCTGTCCGGTTAAGGGCTAGGGTCTGGATAATATGGTGAGATTAATCAAAGTGCTGTAGACGCATCGTCAAGCGAAGCGACAGACCTACCGGAATTAACAGGTCAAGGACACACTTCCCAGTGTTTGTGTGTGCAGTCAGGTTACAGGTCGCTAACGTGCCTGTACGGAATTGTAGTACTGCCGGTGTTCAGGTAACCACCTAAGTTATCCGTTGATCAATTATGCAGAACGGGGGAATGCTGTCACTTCGTCATATGTAATATATGACAGGTTAACCGTGAGGCAGACTGAAGAAGGGGCGGTATTGAGAAGTTGGAAAAAGCAAAGGTCACTTTGTAATGGAGTGAATGTGGTAATGCGCTACATATTACCCCTTCCAAAGAGGGCGTTCAAGCTCTCATAAGAAAAATTGGAAACATTATACGTAACCATGTGAGCGCTCCTGTTGAAGCCTTGTTTAAAAAGCTCAACTCCGTTCTTCGAGGTTGGGCTAATTATCACAGGCATGTTGTATCATCAGAAGCATTCAGCCGTGTTGATACCTATGTCTTTGAACAACTATGGCGCATGGTAAGAAGAAGGCATCAGAATAAAACCAAAGGCTGGCTAATAAAGAAGTGCTGGTCAGCCTCTGGTAAACACGTCTTCTCATTTGTACATAAGTACAAAAAGAAAACTCGAATTCTAAAAGTAATTCGGATATGCTCTATAGGTATAAAAAGACATATAAAGATTAAAGCAGAGGCAAATCCTTACCTTCCTGAATACAGTAATTATTTCTGGAGGAGGAGAAACGTAAAGGAAGCACATCTGCTTGGTGCGCTATCACATCGCCAATATCAGGCAATGATAGTATCGAGGTATAAAACAGTCGGGTTGCCCCACAAGGGCTGCTTATCGAAATGCTTGAGCTGTATGATGGGAAACTATCACGTACAGTTCTTAGGAGGGAATCGGGCAGCAATGCCCGTGACCTATCCGGTGCATAAAAAAGATGTAAATTCATCTATTGCCAAACCCATTGTTTATTAGTAATATGTCGTTATGGTGGAATCATCATATGCAATCAGATTTTCTAAACCAGCATATCGACATCTTGAAACCTTCATGAGGTTTGATAGAAACAGGATACTTGATAACATAAAAAAACAACTTATTTATAGGCCCAATGAAGAAACAAGGAATAAGAAATTACTTCGGAAAAATCCTCTGGCAGATTGGGAATTGAGAGTTGATCCATATAGAGTATTTTACGATATAGACGAAACAAAAAGAACAGTCCGAATTCTGGCAATCGGTATAAAAGACCATGAAAAAATAATTATTGATGGAGAGGAAATAATCATATGAAGACAATAGATATATCATCAGGTTTACCTTCTATTAAAGAACTTCTCGATATGGCAAAAAAAGAATCACTTCTTATCAAAACAAAAGATGGGGAGTCTTTTGTTATTAGTTCAACAGATGAATTCGATTCTGAGGTAGAGCTTTTACGAAAGAATCACAAATTTCTTTCCATGCTTGATAATTTTAAAAGTTGTGATGAAACAATTCCTATTGATGAAGTAGAGAAAAACTTACGCTAATAATTTTAAGGGAATATTTGGGAACGTTTATCAAACTGAAATATAGCCCAATCGGGTTAAACCCGCAGCATTACCTGACTACAATCCCAAATTGAACACCTCTTTCACGCAATATTTGTAATATACTAAAACCGATTTGGTTTTCGGTTTTACCGGAAACCAAATCTTGGTGAAGGTATCCCCGGACCAGGCGCCGAGGACTTTACTCGCTCAATTTTATCTCGGATTTTATCCGAAAACCATTATGAGATGAGTATAAATCAGATTTTTGAAATAACTGTTGAAATCTTATTAATTTGTGTTTTAATGTAGTCCAGTTTTCACTTCAAATTTAATAATGAAAAACCTTGTAATCCATTCGATATGAGAACGCTTGCTAAATTATTTGTAAAGTCTCCATTTGCTCCCCTGCAAAAGCATATGCAGGATGTAAATCTCTGCGTAGAGAAACTAAAAGAGATTTTTGATGCCCTGGTAAGAGACGACCAGAAATCTGTCTTACGGCTAGCGAAAGAAATTTCAAAACTCGAAGCTAAAGCAGATACGACTAAAAATGAATTGCGTAACCACCTGCCCAGCAGTCTATTTTTACCTATTAGTAAGGGTGCACTTCTTGAGATACTGTCACTCCAGGATGATATCGCAGACGACTGTGAGGATATCGCCGTACTTCTGACACTGAAAAACCTCACATTAAAAGCTGAACTCAAAGATGATTTCGAAAATTTTTTCAAAGAAAATTTAGAGACTTTTCAACTCATTAGAGTTATCATTGACGAGTTTGACAACCTTCTTGAAACATCGTTTACCGGTCGAGAGGCAGAAAAAGTCAAGTCCATGGTTGATGCCGTTGCCCTCAAGGAGCACGAATCCGATATATCACAAAGACAGTTACTGAAGAATATGTTCGGCAATGAAGAGCTATTCTCACATGGGGAATTCCAGTTATGGTTACTCATTTTCAAAGAAATCAGAGCATTATCGAACACTTCTGAAAAACTAGCCCACCGTATTCGTAACCTGCTGGACATTGAATGATTCCCGGGAAAGATTCATGTGAACATTGAAACGATACTCATTATTATCGCCTTGTCAGTCAGCTTTTACATGGCATGGAATATTGGTGCAAACGATGTTGCAAACGCCATGGGGACATCGGTCGGCTCAGGAGCCTTAACGTTAAAAAAGGCAATCCTCGTCGCTGCCGTTATGGAATTTGCAGGGGCATTCTTAGTCGGCTCTCACGTCACAGAAACCGTCAGAAACGGAATCGTCGATCCCGTTCTCTTTTCAGAGAATCCCAATTCCTATATCTATGGAATGATCGCAGCCTTAATGGCCGCTGGTGCCTGGTTAAACTTTGCTTCGTACAGAGGTTGGCCTGTATCTACTACTCATTCGATCGTAGGTTCTGTTCTGGGATTTGGCATTATCTTTAGCGGGCCTTCTTCCATTTACTGGGGAAAGGTTTCGCAGATTGCCGCTAGCTGGGTTATCTCTCCCATCCTGAGCGGAATGATCTCGTTTTTAATATTCTTCCTTTTAAGAAGAATAATTTTTTATTCGAGAACTCCGGTCAAATCAGCAAAAAAGCTGACACCATTTTTGGTGTTCTTTGTAATTGGGACATTGACACTGGTGATGGTTTTCAAGGGATTAAAAAATCTACACCTGCACCTGTCCCTGGCACATTCCCTGATACTCGCATGCATGACCGGATTATTAGGAGCCGTTATCAGCATCCCTCTTGTTAACAGAATTAAATCTTCACAGGGAGAAAAAGAGAAAAGTGAATTACTCGATCCTAAGTTAGAAAAAAGCATGCAAAAGGTAACCATGCATCTGAGAAAGGCAAAAGAATCTGTTACCGGAGAGCTTTCCGATGAAATCTCCCATTTATTGGCTAAAACAGAATCTATCTCAAACCGTTTTGAAAAATTCTTTCAAACAAGGCACATCGATACTGATTATCAAACCGTAGAAAAGATCTTTGCATATTTGCAGATACTGAGCGCCTGCTTTGTTGCTTTTGCCCATGGAGCTAATGACGTGGCCAACGCTATCGGTCCGTTAGCAGGAGTACTTGCTACAATACGGTCGGGAATAGTAGGAATGAAGGCACAGGTTCCACTTCTTGTGCTGCTCCTGGGGGGATTGGGAATAGTTATTGGTCTCGCCACATGGGGATGGCGTGTCATCATGACCATAGGAAAACAAATTACCGAATTAACTCCAACAAGGGGGTTTGCAGCTGAATTTGGAACAGCCATAACAATTGTACTGGCCTCTAAACTCGCATTACCGGTATCCACTACCCATACCCTTGTCGGTGCTGTTCTCGGTGTGGGAATAGCCAGAGGCTTAAGCTCCTTAAATCTCAAAACTATTCGAGATATTATACTTTCATGGGTTATTACGCTTCCTGCCGGGGCATTATTGACCGCGATTTTCTATTTTGTGATTAAATTCTTCTTTTCCTTATTCTAGTCACAACCTTTTCAAAATCAAATGAACACTGGTATAACTGACAAAATTTTCATTAAAGAATTCTGTTTGTCTTACGGAGAAAAACAGATTTTAGAGAGTATAAGCATAAATATTCCTCAAACGATGATTACCGCAATTATTGGTCCATCTGGTTGTGGTAAATCCAGTTTGTTACGATGCATGAACAGATTAAATGACCTTGTTCCCAAAGCAAAGGTTGAAGGTCAGATACTGTTTAACGGTAAGAATATTTACGCCCCCGATGTTGATGTGGTTGAACTCAGACGCAAAATAGGAATGGTCTTTCAGAAACCAAATCCTTTTCCGAAAACAATATATGATAATATTGCCTATGGTTTACGGATAAATGGTATCAAAGAGAAAAAGAGGATTTCAGAGATAGTTGAAGTGAGCTTAAAGGACTGTGGCCTCTGGAATGAAACCAAGGACAGGCTTCATACTTCAGCTTTTGAGCTCTCGGGAGGTCAACAGCAGCGATTGTGCATTGCAAGGGCATTAGCAGTTACACCTGATATTATCCTGATGGACGAACCCTGCTCTGCTTTGGATCCTGCCAGTACGTTTAAGGTAGAAGAGTTAATGGTGAAACTGAAAGAAAAATATACGGTCATCATAGTCACCCACAATATGCAACAAGCTGCCAGGGTTTCAGATTATACCGGGTTTCTCTATATGGGAAAACTTGTTGAGTTTGGTAATACGGACATTATCTTTACAAGGCCAAGGGAAAAGCTTACAGAAAATTATATCAGTGGACATTTCGGTTAGATTGTTAGACTTTTCCGATGGAAGGGAGGATACAATAACATGGCGAGAGAGGCATTCAGGGAAAATATGAAAACACTTGAACAAGACTTGATCAGTGCCGGTGATATGGTTTGCAAGGCCATTAATCGTTCCGTAACTGCCTTACAAGAGAGTGATGTTGAGGGAGCAAAAAAAACTATTGCCGACGACCAGCTTATCAACAAGAAACGCTGGAATATTGAAGAAAAGTGTATCCGTCTGTTTGCGACCCAACAACCTGTCGCAACTGACTTGAGAGAACTTATAACTGTCTTAAATATCATTACCGATTTAGAAAGAATGGGTGATCATGCGGAGGGAATCGCAAAGATAGTACTTATGCATGAAGGCCAACCACTCGTAAAACCATTAATAAATATTCCAAATATGGCTGAGAAAGCCATCGATATGCTGAAGAGGAGCCTTGAAGCCTTTGTAAAACGGGACGATAAGATGGCACGAGTTATTTGCAATGAGGATGACGAAGTCGATTTGATCTACGAAAAGATCTACAGGAGTCTTTTATCGATTATGATCGCAGATCCCAAGACTATTACCCGGGCCACGTATCTTATCTGGGCAGCTCATAACCTGGAAAGAATTGCAGATCGTGTAACAAACATCTGTGAACGTATTGTGTATCTCGTTACCGGCAAAATGGAAGAAATCAACGTATCAAATTATTAAACATGAAAGTATTTTTTATCGGTGCCGGTCCTGGTGATCCTGAACTTATAACAATCAAAGGGAAAAATATCCTTGCAAGCTCCGGTTATTGTATTTATACAGGATCACTCATCAATCCTGAAATCCTCACTTATTGCAGAAATGATACAAAAAAATATGATTCCTCTTCAATGAGTTTAGGAGAAATCTTGTCTGTGATGGAAGAGGCAAACGTTCAGAACGAAGATGTTGCAAGGGTACATACAGGTGACCCGTCAATTTATGGGGCTATCCAGGAACAGATGACAGAACTGGACAAGAGAGGAATACCGTATGAAATAGTGCCCGGAGTCAGCTCGTTTCTCGCTGCAGCAGCCGCCTTAAAACAGGAACTTACATTGCCGGGAGTATCTCAGACTGTAGTAATAACTCGTATCGAAGGAAGAACACCTGTTCCCGCAGCTGAGAGCTTGGAAAACCTTGCAAAAACAAAGGCTACATTATGCATCTTCTTAAGTATTAAACAGATAAACAAAATAGTGGAGATACTAAAATCTGAGTATGGTAATACATGTCCCGCAGCCATTGTGTATAAGGCAAGCTGGAAAGATGAAAAAGTAATCATATCAAGTCTGGAAAACATTGCTGAAGAAGCGAAGAGAGCTCAGATCGTAAAGACCGCCATGATTGTGGTAGGAAAGGTTCTCTGCAAGGATTTTGAATATTCTCAGTTGTACGATAAACAATTTACCCATGAATATCGAAACAAATCCTCGTAATATTTTTTGAGGTTGATTTTACATGGCTTTAATTTTATAATCTGATTTTGATAATTTCGATGGTAAAATTTTCATGCAATCTTGTCCAAACTGTTCAAAACCATTAAAAGTAAAGACTTTTACCAGTATTGTGTTTGGATTTATCCCCTCTTGCAATAAGAACGCCCTCGAGTGCGTAAACTGTAAGAAAATAATCGTAAAAATGAACTGGTTCCTGGTAATAGTGTATCTTCATTTTGGAACCGTTTTTTTCTGGGGAACCGTCATCTTTGGTTTCAAAGTATTACCCCTTCTTCTCAATATTATCAATATCATTCTTGGTGTGGGTTCGTATTTAATTGTCATGAAAGGATTTGCTTTGAGGAATACCTATAAGTGACTTACGGAGGATAAACGATACATGGTACAAAAAAAGCACGGTTACTGTGTAAGCATCTTTTTAATAAGTTCTTTTTTTCTTTTTATTTTCACGAACGGAGGTAGTGTAATGTCAGAAGGACAAACAAAATTTAACAAAGCCTTTTTTGATGAAGTAGAACCGATAAAATTAAAAGACCCACTTGCCGTTGCTTTAGGTGCTATGGATAAGGATGAACCATTTGTCTACAAATATGGGGATGCGGTGAAAATCGCCGGCCATTCCTGCCCTGCAGTCTCCGGCGCCTACCGGATGACACAGATTGCACTAAAGAAACTGTATGGTAATGATACCCCCGTAAGAGGAGAGATAAAGGTGACCTTTCGGGGCGAAATCGAGTACAAGGTTAATGGCCCGATATCTCAAGTTGTTACTTTCATTACGGGTGCTGCCGCAGAAAATGGGTTCCATGGATTAGGAGGTGGAAAATTCAACAGATTCAATCTCTTAACCTTTAATGGGGAGAGTCAGCCTCCTGCAGGGGCTGTCTGTTCGGCAATCTTCACTCGCACTGACAATGGTAAATCCGTGGAAGTTACTTACTCAAACAGTATGCTTCCTGCAAACCCGAAGATGGGAGAGTTGATGCCGCTCGCGGTTAGCGGTACAGGTTCCAAGGAAGAAATTGATGAATTCGGAAACTTGTGGCATGAGAGAATAAAAATGGTGTTGATGGGCAACGTTGAGGGCATGTTTGTGGTTAAAGAAGGAGCTTAAAGCTAAAGAATCTCTTTACTTATGCTGGGAAACAATTCAGCTGTTTGTTGTAACTGCTAAATATCAATTTATATTGTACGAAAACTACTACCGCCTAAAGAGCGGGAGTAGTTTTTATTGCCTCACTCAGGGAATGAGTCAATAAAAAAACCTTTCTCACGAAGTTGATTAGAGAGATGTAGTTAACTTCGTGCAGGCTGTTCAAGTGCCATGAAAACTACCTCTGTTCAATTTCTGGTACTACGCGGTTTTTATCTATCGGCTTCTCACGGCAGATCTCCATTAATGCAGCCTCTTCTCGTGCGGATATCTATTGAATTTGGGCAAAATAACAATTTATGGAACTGTCGTTAAATGTAATCTGAAAACTTTTACAAAATCCAACCACTATTTGCTTTACCCACTTTAAAATAATCAATCGGAAAGAAACCCTTTGTACAATATTTTCATATCCGTTTTCAAGTTTACTATCAAACCAATTATTTTCTCATCCATATGAAGAATTCTAACGGAGAAAAATATAAAATAGTTCCTATCACTGATTTTCTTCAATCCAATTCGAATTCATCTCTCCAATCCTTTTTTCCTTCCGCTCAGGTTGATCATTTTTCAAAAGGACATAATCTTCTAAAACCAGGGTGTCCATCTCCTTTATTTTATCATTGGTAAAGTGCGGACCCAGATAACTCCCTGATTGCTTATCCTCCTTTCCATTTGCCTCTCGAGGCATATCAAGATAGTGATGCCAGACGGCTAATGCTGCCCCTAACGCCGCTCCAGCGTCTCCTGCAGATGGCTGAACCCAGATATCATCAAAAGACCCTTCCCTTAGAAGTATTCCATTGCCCACACAGTTAAGGGCCACTCCACCTGCCATACACAGATTCTTCTGCCCTATCTTCAACATAATTGTCTCTGTTACCTTCTGTATAGACGCGGCTATGTCCATCTCTCGCTGGGTAAGCTTTTTTTCCTGCTTCCTCGGCGGTCCACCAAAGAGCTTATCAAACCTGTGATTAGTCATAGTCAGGCCTTGACAGTAATTAAAACAGTCCATATTCATCCTGAAGCTGCCGTCTTTCTTCACATCAATTATCTCTTCCATTATCATGTCGGCATACCTTGGCTCTCCGTACGGTGCCAGTCCCATAACCTTATATTCACCGGAGTTTACCTTAAAACCCGTATAATAGGTAAATGCTGAATAGAGAAGCCCCACAGAGTGTGGAAAAGAAATCTGCTCTTTTATCTCTACCCTGTTCCCCTTACCAACACCCCACGTGGTTGTGGCCCACTCCCCGACACCATTAAAACAGATAACCGCTGCCTCTTCAAACAGTGAAGGGAAAAAGGCGCTGGCAGCATGAGATTCATGGTGTTCCGTAAAAAGCGCTTTTCCCTTCCAGCCAAGCTCTTTCTTTATGATCCTTGGAAGATGAAGTTTTTTGCTTACCCAGAGGGGGATTGCCTTTCTGAGGCTTACCCATCCACTGGGTACAAAACTCAGATATGTCTCCAGGAGGCGATCAAACTTAATCAAAGGCTTATCATAGAATACCACATGGTCTACCTCTGATATGGCTATACCCGCCTCTTCCAGCCAGAATTCTGCTGCCATTCTGGCTAACTTTACCAAAATTCCCAAAACCGCCGTCCATGGCAGTTTTCACGGACTTTTGCACTTGCGCCTTCCGCGCAAAAAATAAGGAAATATCGAAATCTATGCATCAAACTAGATACTCTTAGATAAGAAATCACTTGATATTTGAAAATATCAGGAATATTTCCTGTTATTGCCTTGACTTCAACTATAACTTTGTTTTCAACAACTAAATCTATAATAAGTTTACCCACTTTGTTGTTTTGGTAATAAACTTCAAAACGTTTTTCTGTTTCATACTTTAATCCTTCTTGATCAAAATCCAGCGTCAGAGCATTGTGATATATCTTTTTATTAAATCCTGGTCCTGATACATTATATACTCTATAGCAACTAGTCATTACTCGTTCAGTAAGAGGGTCTCTATCTTCCAAAATCTGTGTAATCTGCCTGAATAATGCATGTAATCAGACATCCCGATCTTAAGGATGTCTTAAAACTGTCTTTCATAACAATTTCTATACTTCAATACTTCTACCTCATAGGGCTCCCAATACGTATCTTCTGCGTACATCTTCCTCTTCATCGGGTCCTTTCGTAATAGTTTCATTATAAGGCCAGTCGGAATAAAGATCAAAATAAACACTACTGTCAAAAGTACCTGAGTATTAAACCACCCAACGGCATGTGCCAGCTTCATCCATAGCTTAAAAACAGGACGAAGTAAAGTAGGAGCAAAGGCGACAAGAGGTAGTACAACTGTCACCACACCCATAAATGCATAGCTCAAGATGGATGGATAGTACCTCCAGGCAAGCACCCCAAAGATAGAGCAAAGGATTAGAAAGACTATCTTTATGTCGCGTTTTTCTTTCTTTTTGTCCAAATCTTTTTTATTTAAATTGATTGTTCCGGAAACATTCACTTATGATTAATCAACTGTAGCGAACACAAAAGCAATTAAGCATTCAAGTACCTTAAACACCAACGTACTTATTTACCAACTTGTCTGCTAAAAAATAACCTTTACACTCTCCTGCACTTCCAAAGTTCCATGGTTATGATTATGGAGGATAAAATGATAAATTCAATACTCATAGCCATAAGGTTATGCAGAGAGAAAATACTTAATAAAAAATCTCCAATACTATCACCGAAGTGTATAATTTGAAAAAATGCGAATGGCGCAATATAATACTCATTACTGAATGGCCAGAAAAATTGCACACCGACAGGATCACCATAAGGATTACTTGGGGATTTAGTTAAATAGTCTAAAACAATATGAGAAAAGTATAGGCAGAATCCTGTTGCAACACATCTCTTTATGTTTTCTGGCCTAAGTATGCCTGAAATGATATAACAACCAAATGCAAATATAAGAGAAAATACAATGCTATGGCTCATTCCATGATGATATCTACCAAGACTCCCCACAAAAAGGCCCGGCACAAAGTCTAGATCAGGTATATTAGCTATAAACAGGTAAAGCAGAATAATGTACCTGTTCTGTCCTTTAAAAGGGCTTGTTGTAACTCGATAGATTATATATCCCATCAGTGAATGTGCAATTGGTGATGGCATTTATTATGTTCCTTGTAAATTTAGTTTCATATATTTTAATTTCTGTATTTTGAGTTTGTTCACAAATGATTTACTGCATTGGTATCTCAAAATCATGCACAGTGTTCACTCCTGATCTTTTGCACAAATCTGTACTTATAAATTTCCTGGAAAACTGCTAAGGTTCATTAATATCCTGTGGCGTAGGAGTATAAAAGTTGTGTAGATTTTTCAATGAAACCGTTATCTCAGTACCCGCAATCGGCAATCTCATGTGTATAAAGTCACGCTTTAATTTTTCTGAATCCGATTCTGATTTTGGTAAAGGATTCTGCAGGTATAAGTACGTCCTTGTGTTCTCCCTACCATGCTTATAAATTAAAATAGCTCCTTTCAATTCCTTCTTGCTTGTTTTTTTGTTTATCTTTTTAACCAGGGTGTAGTTACCTGATTCCAATACATCTCTGAGCATTTTGTACGCACTTATGTTATAATCTGCAAACTCCTCTATCACATAATATTGAGAACCATACGCATTGAGCAAGGTATTCACCTCATCTCTGTCTTTCACATGTTCTACAAGTGAACGGTTTTCGTATAACGCGGAAGATGCCAGAATCTTGTCTCCACGAAAAACAACCATCTTTCTATCAACGTCTAACTTTCTTATATTAAAAATAAAACTTCCAGTACCTACTCCAGTACCTTGAAAAATACCGTATCTGCTTCATTTTCCATTATATATTGTGCCGCCTTCTCATAACCGGAAATGGATTGGTTATATAAATTATACGATATAACGAATTGATAGAGACACAAACATACCAATAAAATAGAAGCAATAGAAGTCTTTCTAATTTTCAACGGTATTTCATTGATAAGTAAAGCAGCAAAAAGTGTGAAAGGAAGTATACAAAAACAGGAATATCTTACATCTTTCGAAGAAATGTAAGAAAAAGTTACATAAAAACCTAAAACCCAGGCAAAGAAGATGGTAATTTTCTGGATATTTCTTTTATTTTTAACAAAAAGCAAGAATATTGTAATAATACTTAGAATTAAGACAGGTTTATTCTCTATAAATAGATTTATGAGATAAAAGGACCAGTGGCTCAATAGAATTTCTAATAGAGGTTCATTTTGTGGGTTTTCAAAAACCGTCTGTGATATATTCGTAGACCCGTATTTAAAAGTAACTAGTGCAAGGGGGAGAACAAGGATAAAAATAGCGAAGCTGATCATAATTACATTCAGACTTAAAAACATTTTATACTTTTTAGAAAGTATCATATAGAAGAAGAATATCGGTATGAGAAAGATAGCCGTTTGTTTTGTATAAATAGCTGCTACAGTTGCAAAAATTAGATAGTATCCATGTCTTGGCTTTCTAAGTTCAATAAAGTTATAGAAGAAATACACCGACATAATCACTAATGCTAATGTTGGTGTCTCCAACATTACAGCTCTGGACCATTCTACTATTAAAGGAGTTGTAGTGAATAAGAGTGCTGAGTAAAAAGCAACCTTTTCATCAAATATCAATCTAATCAACCGAAACCAATAGAGCACTGCTATTAAGGAAAAGAACAAAACAGTAAGTTTTGCTGAGAAAGCAGAAATTCCAAATAATCCATAGAAGATAGCCTCAACCAGGGAAAAAAATGGAGGATATACGCCAATACCCAAAGCAGGATACTTCGTATAATATTGACATATATAGTCATAGCTATTAAAAACAGGAAGATCTTTAAGGAAATCAAGGACAAATACTCCATCCATTGCATGCCGGGCGTCATCCGAAAACCAGAAGTCTCCTTGAGTAATTCCTTTGGTCAAGAGTACGACAGTTACCAGAATTAACAAGGCAATGTAATGTAATGATCTGTTTTTCTGAAAATATTTAAATGTTTTCATTTGTGATTACATTTTTTTCAATACTCTAACCTTAAGTGGATTCATTAACATAAAACTGAACACGAGAGTATGCACAAAACCTATAACAAGCCAATGGATGCGCCGCCCCAAAATAATAGTTTTCGATTATGGTTATTTGTCCTCAATGGACACTATATATGAAAAAGTAAACTATGGAGCGATCAGTTTGCTGACTTTCCTGCTATCACGTTCGAATACACTCTGGTTTCTCAGAAATCAACCATTTTATTATTAATACAATGTCAGCATTCCAAGCTGCCAGGATATATTTCTGTACTCCTGGTTTTTTTGCTTTTTCCCACTGAGCCCCTGGAACAGAAATTGTAAATTTGCAGGATCTACCTCAAGGTTCTGATCGTATCCGTCACGGATCAATTCGCCATGACTGATCGAGTCTGTCCAATGGATATCAGTGTGGCTTGAGTTATTTAACGAAGCAAATGGTTTGTCTTTCGTTGCCGCTAACGGTTTCCACTGCCCATCGAGTCTATCTGAGAAGTAAGCTTTGTAGTACCGCCTCCAGCCCTGCCACCTAGTGGACTGAGCTTCTACAACTGTCAGATATTTGTCCAGTCCCTTGAGACGGTATGTGTGGCTGGCTTCAAAGATATCAGCCCGAAGAACAACCTCGGGTCTGCCGAATCCTTCGGGAAAGTCCTTCACTTTCGTTTCTGATCTCCACATCTGTCCATCAAGAGAAGTAAAGAAGAGATGCATCCGTGTCTGGTCTGAAATAATCCAAAAGTCTAGCCATGCCGGCACATGATTCGGTTTACTTGCATATAACGGAGCTGGCAAAGTCCATGAGTCTGGCTTGGTAATATCATCTGTCGTAGAGTAGCATGGCCCATAAGATATGTTACGAGACTTATCTTCCAACTGATAGATCAGGTACCATTTCTTATGATGAGTAAAAAAAAAGACTTGAGGTGCAGCATGATAGTTCTGGCTGAGAGTTAACAGACGCCATTTAGATGTCTGTGCATCTTTCCAATTCGCAAATGAAGTATACCCAATTCTTATGCACCCTAGTGGCTGCCCTCCTTCACATTTTTGTTTTCGAAAAGTGCAAAATAAATGCCAGTTTCCATTATAATGAACAATGCTGGGATCTTTAACAGCAACCCAGGGATTATCAGGTGACGGAGGTAAGTTATCAGGATTCGTGCACAAGATTGGCTTGCTGATTCTCCATTGAAAATTCCCTGAAATAAAATCTTCTGCGGATTGTTTTCGCTGTTTTTCTTTTTCTCCATACAATTCCCAAATGCCTCTCCCACATGCAACACCAATGACATGCCTGCAACAAACAACACAAACAGACGAAAAATCTGAAACCAATACTTTGCAATACGTCTACAACTCATTATTGAATTCCTCCTTGTGAGGTATGGTTAGATGGCAATAGTTTTTTATATGACTCAAAAAATTTTAGAGATAGACATAACAGCTACCAGAAATCTATAAAAGCTATACTCAAAGCTTTTTACCTGAAAGTTTCACCTTTGACGCATCATTGGAATTACCAATTACTTTCTTCAGTTTAATGCAAAAATCATCGACACACACAACTTATTATATTCAAACAAAGTCTCTAGATGAGATTCGAAGTATCCCTGTGTGCATGTGGGAATTATTCTTTTAAAACTTAACCTTTTAAATATAATATTCCAAATAAGACATTGATATTCTTAACTTCAACTAACAAGGATCTTTTATACATAGTGGGCAAGTGACTTAAAAAGATGAATAGTAACTTCACATGTTTTTAGTGCCATGTTTTCTATGTTCTCTAATGAAATCAATTACCTTACCAGTTACACGCCTCGCACCAGTCAATGTAGGATGCTCCTCATCAAAAAATTCATCATCGCCAAGCATTTCCCACAGGTTAAGGAATGGGATACCATTCAAGGAGTTCTTAACTAATTCTAAATAATTACTATAATTATCACCCCTATACAATCTTCTGCTAATAATATTTTCTGGAAGGTTAATAACATACAACGCTATATCATGCTTCTTTACCAGCAAAAGTAAATCTGCAATCTGTGATCGAACCATGACTTCCTCCTTTTGCGGATCCCATAGATATACTTTGCTCCAGAAATGGTTTTCCTTTTCCAGCTCTTCAGAAAGCCTTTTTGAGTCAACTGGCTCCATATACTGTGTCTGATATGGTGAACGATAAATAGAAAGCCAGGCCCGTAATAACGGTACAAACCCTGATTTTTTAGAAAAAGAATACCATTTAGGAATGTCAGTCTTATTGAAAATATTCCTAACATTTTCCATCCCTGGTAATTCATCTACAGATGCTTTTTCCCAACCGAATCTTTCTAGACTTGTATCTAACGCCGCAGCAACAGCAGCACGATATCTTGGCAGTTGCTTCCTAAGCATAAATTTTATTTTACAGCTAATTCCATCAATCCAACTTTTACTCTTAAGCTTAGATCCGGTAGATGTTGATTGAACATAATACGTACTATATTTCCATATTGCATTAAATACTGGGCTAAAAGGAGATTTTTCCTTTTCAGGGCCGAATCGACGAGGATAGTTTGCTATAAAACGCAGGGATATCCCCAGAACCAATGTCTTTGGCATAGCAAGATCACCATAAACCTTTTCAATATAGTCTAGCAAAACTAAAATATCATCAAGAGTTCCTGTGCTCACTGCACCTGGATAGGTATATTCAGCTGGAAACGCACTGTTAAATTGTTCGTATAGCAAGCCTTCTCCTGCTGAAGAAGATCCGGCAAGAAGTATTACATCTCTCTCGGGATGCCTCATTAGACTAGGCAAAAGATATCGCATTGAATCTTCACCCGTCAGATAAGGAAACGTATCTGTTGTTGACTCTGCCCAGGAAGACACACGACTTAAGCCAAAATATACTACCAAGCAGAATAATCCAACTATCATAAGTGATATCACAACGAGAAATAACTTTTTAAAATCCCGTGTAAACAAAGTCCATCTCCGCTACAGCAAATAGGAAAAGTATGATAATTAGCGAAACCAATGCAAGGAGTCTCAGAACAATCCTGAGTCTCATAGCCCTAATAACCTCCCAAAAAATATAAATGATTCGTCCCAACTAAGATTAAAAAATACAAACGCTAATGCTGTTGCGTTAAATGTGAGAAACACACCACCTGCGTATACAAACCAGTTTTGTCTCCATTTCCTGACCCATTTTTTCCCGTATGCATTGGTCAGGAACGTATTCCAACTATGGTATATAACCAGGAAAATTCCATGGGAAAGGCCAAAAAACAAAAAAGCTAAGGTTGTTCCATGCCAGAAACCAGATACGATCATTGTCACTATAAGGCTTGCGTTAAATGCAACAACAGGTTTTGCAAAAAAACTTTGTGACGTTAGTGTTCGTTTATAAAGTGGAGAAAACACATAATCTGTAAGCCAGAGGGTAAGTGATCTGTGTTGACGAAGCCAGAAATCAGAAGCATTCCTTGCAAGATACGGTTTGTTGAAATTTTCAGGTGGCCGTACACCAAAAAGACTTCCAATACCAATTACCACGTCACAATAACCGGAAAAGTTTAAAAATAAAAAAAAGTAAAAGGCATAGATACTTATAAGCATCTCAGCAATAGTCATTTCCGCAATGTTTACTCCTGGCAACAATGCATATGGTTGAATCCATGCTGCAAGAATATAGGCCTTAACTAAACCAACAAGTATACGTATTACAGAATCAATGTGAGCCTCAAGTGTATTAGCAATTGCTTTTTTTCACCGTGCCATTGATTGTAATAATCATCATATCGTTGAATCGGCCCCATCATAAAGGTAGTAAAATTCAGACAATAGTTAAGAAAGGTTAGAAAATCAAATTTATGAAGGGTACCGCTACCAGCTTCTATCATGACATGTAAAATCTTAAACAAAAGAAAGCTGAGGCCTATTGTGCTGAGTACGTTTGTCAACAAACTTTCCGGAACAACCCAGTCAAGAAAGCCATATCTCCGCATATAGATGAACAGTAGGACATAAACAGGTAAAAAGAATGTATATGTTCTGCGAGGATTGTTCAAGCTTCCATAGATCAGACCATACCCTATAAGGCAAAAAATAATTGAAGACAGGAAACCCTGAAATCCAAGTATCATTTTCCATACGAAACAAATGTTTATCATTAAAAAAACATATTGACGAACTTTTCCTGCAAAGAATACCAGCAGTAGAATGGCCGTAATTGCCAAAGCCATAAATTTGAACGAGAATAAAGAAAATTCAAAGGACATAAATAATTGATAAAGGCATGGAGGATCAAAGATGCTACTACTACTCGTTACCCAAATTGTGATGGCTCCGCTTCAAATTAATTTTAAGTACCGCCGTATAAACTCCGCACTATCTGTAATTACCACATTTCGATTATTTGATTCAGAGGTAACAATAGCACAACCCCAAGTATTATTTTGTCTTCTTATCTCAGCAAATGATCCTATTGCCAGGCTGAATTACGGTCCACCTTAAAATCTTCTTGAAGAAAATGTTACGAATTAGCCGAATCCTCAACTCAAGTATCGAGACCCTAATATTGTACTACTAAATCCGGTAAATAATATTCTTAAGGTTAATACTGGAGGCCCTCTATTACAGTTGCATGAAAGATCTGCTATATATTGAAGTAATTAAGGAACTTGAGGCATCTTGTCAAAATTGTAGTTGAGTGAAGAAAACGGGAACACTTTTTTGGGTTTAAAAATGGATCGTTATTGTCATTTATAATTTCGAACCATCGTGGTTCCCATTCACTACGGTAATCTGGTCATCTCAATATTTGCAATAGGTAACAAATCATACCATCAACGTGAAAATCACAATAATGTATATCAAACCAACAATAAAATAATGATTCGTTCCAAGAATTGTTGATAGTAAAATTAAGCTCTTTTATTCCATTATTTATTAAGGTTGAATTTTTTATTTAAGTAAAAGGCTTTTGTAAATAACCAACCGCTTGAAACAATATTCCTAAGAGAATGCGTTAACAAATACTTGCAGATGTATGATGGGCGTAAAAGAAACTTCTTATATGCTTTTTCCTGAAAACCCAGCAATTCCTTTTGTGTCATACCATGAGGAATATAAGGAAGTGAACGAGGGTGCCCTGAGTAATCCTGCCAGTTTGTGCTAACCTTACCGTGTTTAAATGCAAGATCTCTCAAACCTGTGTTTGGATAAGGCGTAAAAGTATGATATGATACTCCATCTAATGGAAGAGTCCTTGCGTAGTTTGCAGTCTGCACTATTTCCTCCCTGGTCTCTGATGGAATACCTATAATAAATGACCCAACCACCCTGATCCCCGCGTTCCTGATACAGTTAATACCTTTTAGCATTTTTTCGTTACTTATATTCTTATTAATGAGTTTCTGTATTCGTGGCACTCCACTTTCCAGACCAACATAAATGTTTTCACATCCAGCCTTTTTCATAATTCCAAGTATGTCATCATCAAAGCCATCTACTCTCCCTGAGCATGCCCATTTAATATCCAGTGAATGGGAAATAATTTTCTTGCAAACTTCCTCAACCCGCGGCTTATATAATGAAAAATTATCATCCTCGATAGATATGAAACCAATATCAAATTTCTCTTTCAAATATTTCATTTCAGAGAAAACATACTCAGCACTATGTTTTCTCCATTTTTTCCCGAAAACTGATTGATCGCAGTATGTACAGCTGAACGGGCATCCCCTGCTCGTAATCATTGTAGTTGTAAGAAGCATCTCTCTTCCTCTGAAGGGTGTATGAACATAAGAACTAAGGCTTGGTAATAGTTCTCTCGCAGGAAATGGTATCTGATCTAAATCTTGAATAGGATGGCCAGGTTTATTTCTTATGATGTTTCCATTAGCTCTATAGAGTATGCCATTAACAGACGTAAGTTTATCGTTATTCTCGATTCTTTTCACAATTTCTAATAATATCTTCTCTCCCTCACCTATAACTCCAATGTCAATATCCACACACTCCTTCATAGTTTCTTCCTGACAAGCAGTAATATGAGCACCTCCTAATATCGTTACGACTTCAGGATTAATTTTTTTCACCAGTGACATTACCTGTTTGGCATGGTAAAAAGCCACAGTGGTTGAAGAAACACCGATTATGGTTGGAGCGTAATCAACTATTCGAGTCTTTAATTCGTCAAGGTTTAGTCTCTCAACCACACAATCAATTATTTTAACCTTATAACCGGCATCCAAAAGGTATCTTGAAAGGTAGCATATTCCCAACGGAGGCAGGCAGGGTGCTGCTTTAGAGTATTTTGAGTAAACCTCCTCATTTCTAATAGGAGGGTATATTAAAAGGATTTTCATAATCTCACATTTTAATTCTTTTTTTATTGTATTTTTATATGCCCAGAGATCTCCGCACTACATGTAACCACTGTCTTATTCCTAATTTTACAGGAATTATACGTTGTGTTAAGGCGTATCCTCTCCATAATGTTTGCATACCTCTATATAAGGAGTTCAAAGGAAGATGAACCAGCTTTCGTAAAAAGGATGATAGAAAAGGAAATTCTACACAAAATGAAAACAGGCACTGCAGGTTTTCAACTTCTCTTCGGTGTTTTATATTAAGACTGCTTGTACTATAAAAATTTTTTATATCATCAAAATTTCCTGAGAATATCCCGGCATCACTGGCTCTCCGCCCTAATTCAGTTCCCGGATATGGTTGATATATTGATGGATTGGCAAAACCAGGACGTAATACACAGTTGAGTTCAAATGTTTTGAAATCATCATCAAGGGTTGTCTCCGGCAACCCGAGAATATTTTCAGTAGCAACATAAATGCCTGCACTTTGTAATAGTTTAACACAGTTTATTGTTGTACTGTCGGTATTATTCCGCTTTAAGAGGTTTTTACGAACCACTTCACTTCCAGATTCCACACCAATCCACACAGAAACACACCCCGCGTTCCGTATGAGCGAGACTTCTTTTTCTGTGATTAATTCTGCCCGGACATTACAGGTAAATGGTAAGCCGATCTTGCTTCGATATTTTTCAGAAAAGTCTTCTAACCATTTGCCGGGAACGACAAAAATGTCGTCCTCAAACTGTACTAACTGAAAAGGATTTCTCTGATATTCCTCTTCAATTTCTGTAATTACATTATCTACGCTTCTCCTCCTGACACGTTTTCCCAGCCCTTTGTAAATCTCATTATACGCCTGGTTAAAGCAATAGGTACAACTATAAGGACACCCTCTTGTTGTAATGAAATTTCTAACAGGAAAATCACGTACACTTGGATATCTGCAGAGGAGTTCCCTGTCCGGATATGAGACATTGTCAATGTTCCCAATAAGAGGCCTGACAGAATTCTTATATACAGCTCCGTTTCTTCGAGTCCAAAAGTTAGGAGTAGTATGATATTCATCTCCGTTTTCAAGCCGGTTAATGTACTCCGTTATGGCATCTTCCCCTTCTCCTACGCAGACTGCATCAATTGTTTTTTCTCCCTCTATGATCTGAGGATAAAATGTCGCATGAGGTCCTCCAAAAATTGAAACCATTTCAGGATAATCACTTTTGATTCGACGGTTTAGATTAATATAAATCTGACTGGAAGCGGTTCGGAGAGAGAACAGTAATACAGCAGGGTTATAATCCTCAATTTTCTTAATAATATTTTTAAAATGTCTGGTATCAACGATATCTGTCTCATGCCCAGCCTTCCTGAGTGCAGCAGAAATGTATAAAACTCCCAATGGAACCCTGCCGATACAGTCGCTGCCCAGCACATTGTTAATAAATAGAACTTTCATAGTTATTTTACAAATCCTCTTATTAAAATAAAACAGTTGCTCATGTTTCTAGTACGTTATTTATACTAATTATGGATCGAGCCCCCTTTACTATAACTACACAAAATTAAGAATTAAATCCTTATTCCTTTTTTATGGTTAAGTTCGAAAATCAAATTATTATTTGCCATTGTCTTTTGCTATTATTTCAGATACCGAAAGTGGACCTGCAATTACCTTGAACCCGTTATTAGTTATTGAAGGTCCATCCACAAACCATACAGGGCGGTCATGATAAACTTTTAAAACCTGAGCCCTGACTTCTGTATTTCTATTCCATGCATATACAGGTACACATTCATGAAGATTCACAGGATTATATGTTGCAGCTGATGCATAATCAGGATGTCTGTCACCGCGAATTAATACTATACTCTTCCCAAAACCGTATTCATTTGCAAGGTGACGAATATCAGGTCTCATGCCTCGATAGTGATGATATTTATCTATGGCCCTCCAGGGAAAGAAATTTATGAGTGTTAATGAAATCACTAATAATACCCCTAAAACCACAATTGAACTATCGTTGATAGTGCGTTCTGAATCAAGCCTTATTTTGTCAGTCAAAACGTGAATACCTCTCACCGTTAAGACAACACATGGTATAATAGTCAGGTACCAATATCTTGCACTAAAATCAGGCCCACCGCTAAACCAGTACAGTGAATAAGTACCAACAATAAGAACAATTACAGTTATCATGAGGTAATCGCTTTTCCTCTTTCTTCCTGAAAAGAACATTAAAGCCATTAAAATCAAGGATCCCGTGCTCCATCCGAATAGTTCTATATTTACTGAAAAAGTATTGAGGTTAGAGTTTACCAGGACGTCTAATAACCCATGCCCCGGAAACGGATCGTGAGCCCAACCTTCAGAAGTATCCAGACCACGGTCTGGACCAAACCCAAGTGCATTTGCATTAGGTCTAAAAACTTTGTCAGCATATGCATTAATAGGATTTTTAAGCGGATTACCTGTCAGGTGATTGTTATAAGACAGTGCTACCAATCCTAAAAATATAGCCCCAAGAGCAAATGCCCCAATTGAAGTGATCTTCAATCTCTTGCCTCCTATTATACCGATTACAGAAAGGCCTAAAAGGCTCGCAATGACTAAGCCGTCGAGTGGTCTAACCTGAAACAGCATGCCTACAGCAATGCCACCAATGCACCCCCAAAGTATTTTTCCTGTCCTTCTCGCCCGTATTACAGCAACCGCACCAACCAAAGAACAGGTAAGGGTAAATGTGTGGGTCAAAAAGTTCATGGACATAAATAAATACCATGGCGACACACTCAGCAACAGTATGGAAATCCTTGCCGTGTTTCGATCATATAGCGCTCGTATTAGAGTGTAAGCAAGCAATACATTAATACCTGCAAGTATCGGGTTGACAATCCATGGTGCTCCTATTATCACACCAAGTGATAAAATTGCGGGCCAACCAGGTGGAACAGGAGAATACCACCTGTCCGCTTCGTACTGCATCAGGTCAATGTTAAATGCTTCCTGTACCGGAGGTGCCGGCATCGTGAGCATTCCATTCGCAAAATATTTGGCATGAAGGAGATAGCCGACCTCATCTGCAATATGTGGATGTCTTTCATATGAGAAAATACTGAGAATGACTGCAAGCGATGTTACCCATAAAGCGGCAATTATTACAAAGCGATCAATACAAAAAGAATCTCCATCATTTTCTGACCGCATCAAGAGGTTATCTAATTTACGCCTTAGAGACACTAATGTTCCGTCTGGAAAGTGCCACATCATTAAAATAATGGTTCCCAGGTTTATAGTTTGTATAAATGCCGCAAAAGGAAGTTCTGCAAAATAAGCGGATTTCTCACGTGACACAGTCGCACTGAATAGAATGAAAATCAGTCCAATGCCCAGAATTTGCCACTTTTTAAAATTACTGGTAAACCAAGCCTTTATATTTGACCAAATAACTCTAAAACCCATCATGACAAGAATTGTTTGAGCTGACAGGAAAAAAAGCAGTATTGGATTAGTCTCCGTCAAGATGTTATGAAAAGACTTATAGTGTTGATATCTGACAAATGGTCCGGCGTCAATCAGTTGGAGAGAGACTGCCTGTCCAACAATGGCGAGAGCAAACCAAAAGGCTGCTCTTTTCAATCGCCCTGATATTGCACAACCATAAATAATTAAAGAGATACCAATAGAAACAGGCAGACAAAAACCTCCGTCAAGGAATCCTTCCGTGTCTCTAAACCTTTGATCTATGAATGCCCATGCAAATGAAGTTGCACCTAAGGACAAGAATACAATTTGCAAAATCCTGAATAACATAAAATCTATAAAATAATCTAATGCGTACCTCTAACTAGAGTTACCTTAATAGTTGGTTATATAGTAGCTAAGGTAATTGTATAGTTTCAATTTTTATTATGATTCTTATGATATGTTAAACAATTTTATTGAAGAAATACGTACTTCAGCTTTTTACAAAAGACCAAAAGAGTTTACACTGGTTCTGAAGTATATCAAATTGCCCCTTTGCCAGACGGGACAATATATACGAAGGACGAAAGTAGTATTGGAAGTATGCTTTTCGAGTAATTTTTCTAAGTTCATCCAGTGTGAAATTTCCGACAATTGCTTCCGGAAAAAGAGAATTGTCACTAAAATTAACCTCACCATTTTCCTTTACTCTTTCATAAAGTACTGTTCCGGGATATGGAGCAACTATGTGGAATACCGGATAATCCGGACTAATTTCCTTCGCAAATTTAATGATATCTTCCATATCTCTCCATTCAGATTCTTGAAAACCAATCATAAAGAAGCATGCGGTATTTATGCCTACAGTCTTTACTTTTTTCATACCCTCCCGTATATCCTTCATGGTTATACCTTTGTTGATTATTTCTAGCATCCTATCACTACCTGCTTCAACACCAAAGTGTATCAAACGGCACCCCGCTTTCTTCATCTGATGAAGTAACTCTTCATCCACAAGGTCAAAACGTGTCTGACAACACCATTGAAACTTATAATTTGTTTTTATCAGATACTCACAAAGATCCATAACTTGATTTCTAAGAAAGGTAAATTCCAGATCCATGAAATATGCTTTCCGAACCCCGAATTTGTTGATAGCATATTCAATTTCTGGAATCAGTCTATCAATATACTTTCTCCGGACACCTGATCCATAAGGTTTTAAGAGGCAAAAACCACATTTTGAAGCACATCCCCTTGTCATTTCGAAAAGACAGAAATGATTGCCCATAATCTCATAATTATACTTCTCCATTGGCAATAAGTGAAAGGCTGGTATAGGTAATTCATTCAGGTTGACTGGTGTTTGATCAGGATTACTTAAAACCTCTTTTCCTGCCTGATAAGTAATTCCACAAATTTCAGAAAGTTTACTATTATTACATAGGTCTAATACCGTGAGTTCAGGTTCTCCCCGGATAATTGCTCGCGCTCCCGTTACTTCAAGCATTTCTACAGGTCTGACAGTACCGTGGCTTCCTGCAACATATACTTCAGAAACCACTCCTTTAAGAGCTTTCACAGTTTCCAGGAATGGATTGATATCCAGAAAGGGACATTGCCATCTGTCTAAACTGGTAGAGGTAATGAAAACTTTGTCATACCCTATTGCCCGTTTTGCTACCTCATCTGGTCCGTACTGTTCAGCATTTGCGTCAAGGATGGCAACATCAATACCTTCTCTTTCAAGTATAGCACCGCAATTTGCAAGATCAAGAGGAGTCCAGGTGCGATTGTAAATACGTCCTTTTTTATTAACAAGGTGTATTTGGAATGGATTTACTAAAAGAATTTTCATTTTTAGCTATTCTTTCCCATCTTTATTTCTTCGATTATTTCTTCGATTATATACAAAGGCCTCTGCTTTATTTGTTCAAATATTCTGGCAATATATTCCCCAACTATGCCTAAACAGATTAATTGAACTCCTCCCAAAAAAAGAACCGACAACATAACTGAGGCCCACCCTTGTATCGTATACCCCATAAATTTTCCTGTAATAACTATAATCATAAACGCAAATGCGAAAATAGTGGTAATTGCACCAAACCATGTTGCGAGTTTCAAAGGGAATCCAGAGAAGGATGTAATTCCATCAATTGCAAATCTGATCATTTTTCGTAGCGGATATTTTGTCTCACCCGCATATCGTTTGTCCCTATGGTAATAAACCCCTGTCTGCTTGAAACCTAACCAGCTAACAAGGCCTCTGACAAATCTATCCTTTTCCCTTAATTCCTTAAACACTTTGACTGACTGCTTGCTCATTAATCTGAAATCACCAACATCCACAGGAATTTCAACATGAGTAAGTTTTTTCAATACTCGATAAAACAGGCTGGCCGTAAAAAGTTTCAGTCTGCCTTCTCCCTCTCTCCTTTCTCTAACACCATAAACTACATCATATCCCTCTTTCCATTTTTCAATGAATTCGGTTATAACTTCAGGTGGATCCTGAAGATCCGCATCTATAACAACGACAGCATCTCCTTTCGCATTATCAATTCCTGCAGTGATGGCTACCTGATGCCCAAAGTTCCGGGAGAATTTTATTACCTTGACATTTTCATCTGAAACAGCATAATCCATTAACTTTTGATATGAACCGTCTTTACTTCCGTCATCAACAAAAAGAACTTCAAAGTTCATGGAATTTAAAGACTCTCCTACATTTTTAATACGTTTATAGAAAGCATCAAGAACCTCTTTCTCATTAAAAACCGGTACGACAACGGATAATAGTTTTTTATCTTTTTCTTGGTTTGCCATAAATTCCTATCCTTCTATATATTTGTATTTTTGGGTTGATAACGGAGTGTAAATCCATAGGAAATTTTTTCCATAATGGCTTCGTTTGGAAGAGTGCCATCCTACGGTAGCCTATAACACCATTATTTAGACTTTTATAACTTGATTCTGATAGAAATTGGCTGTACTCCTTTCCAACATCTGACGTCCAGTCAGGTATAATGAGAACAAACTCAGGGGTCTGCTGTTCCAAAAATTTTACAAAAGACATTTCAACAGGTATTTGTTTTAGAATTACACCAACAGGAATATGTGGAAGCTGGGCAGTACTTCCAATATAAACAACTTTATCACCCTTTTGTGTGTTACGCATTAACCATTTCCCTGCTTCATAGCGCGCATCATAAATCATTTGATATGTCATGTCCACCCCACGGGACCCAAGCCATCCTACCCCAACAACTAAAACTATAAAAGCGGTTATTCTCCGCACCTTTGTTGCATGTAATTGCAATGCTAGTAAACGTGCTGCGAAAAAAGCAAGTGCAAAAGCAGGAAGCATGCTATACCGAAACATCATGTGCCGAATCGGAACTAAGAATAGTAAAAGGTGACCTATTATCATTACAAAAAGAACCTTCCCAAATTTATCTGACCGCCAATAGAGTACCAAACCTGCTATCCCAACAATTAGAATAACAGGGCCAAGGGAGTCAATAAGTCCTCCAAAAATATCCATAAAAAGCTCAGAATAACCCTCTATAGTTTTTGGTTTTTTAAGGTTCAAGAACTCTATGTTAAAAGCATCGCTACCTAAATTCAGAGCTAGTTTAAAATGTCTGAAAAACCTCGTTGGGCTAAGAATTAAACCACTGGTAAAAGCATAGGTCGCGCCGCCTGATATTATTGCAACAAGTGGGGTTAACCAGACATTTGAGCCGTTACTTTTCTGTTCAGTAGTCTGGCTGCGATAATGATAGATTGTTGCAATTGCAAGGGCTGGCAACAATGGTGCATATGTTTGGTCTTTGGTACCTAAAGCAAATGCAGAAAAGATTCCGAGCCAAATACCACGTCTGATGGTGAAACCTCTTTTGAGCCCTCCAGCAATAACAAAGGCGGTGAGCGCAATCCATAATAATGCAGGCAAATCTACATTCCCTGTTCGTGCGTAATAAAACATCGGGGTTGACATCATTACAAAAACTGCAGCCAAAATTCCTGTTGTTCTGCTCCATACAATCTTCGCTGTCACATAAGCGGTTACAACTAAACTGCTGGCCATGATTATAGTAACTAAACGTCCAATTATTGCTAAAGTGGCCAAGCTATTTATAGGATCAACCAAACCGAAAGGATAAACACCTGATGGATTAGATAAACCTCCTGAAAGCATTAAGTAAAACAAATAAGGAGTATAGCAAAGTATCAGGATGATGTGATGAAATGGTGGATACCAAAGGTGCCAATCAGGTTTAGCTTCTATGAACATATTATACATTTCGGCAAGTGGGCCGGTTGCTGAAAGTCCGTCAATGTTCCAACCATTGAAGGTAGATGAATTAGACGCGTAAGGTACTCCCCACCAGAAACCAGGTAAGTATATCGCAAACGCAATAATTCCGATGACAAAGATCGTTTTATCACATCTTTTAAAATAAAATAAAGAATTCTTAAGGTATAAAATAGACAATTCGTTCCTCATTATCGTTAAACAATTCAAATCCGACATTTAACTTCTTCAACCAATGCAAGAATAGCCTTTCATCGTTGGGACCAAACACAATTGCTAACGGACGTTGAAAAGATTTAAGTTGTTTCAACACAGTATTCATCATTTTAGTGGATAGTGTTGAGCTATATATGCTATGCAATAAATCATATCTACTTTCAAATAATTGTTTGCTGTAACCTCGTAACTTCACCAAATTTGTGCGGCTTGACATGTTATAGCCAAAGTGATACTTCTCACCCTCTGATGGGGCTAAGAGCGTTCTGCCAGTAAAAGAAGTGGTATGAAATTCAGGATGGTTGACAACAAGGATTGTGTTCACTGGTGTCTCCGTTCGGATCAATTTGGTCCAGTCGGAATCAGGATTACTTGATGCCAGTGTTAACCAAAAGGAATTTTCCTGGACTTCCAAATACTCCGACCCATCTTTGGGAATTCGGCGAATGGCATATGATAACATAACTCCTGCCAGCAAAGGCAGAAGTATGCCCAACAACACCCAGCGGCTTTTATTAGTTTTCAACAGCACCCTTTCTACGCCGACCATCGCAGGGGCAATTATACTTATTCCTGCAGTAAAAAAGAACTTGTATTCATTTAGAGCTCCAAGCCTCATTAATATATTTAAGAATATAGATCCAATGAACGCCGTCCCCAGGATCAGCAGGAATCCACGATCTTCCGGTAGCTTCGACCTCCATGTCCAGAGCATAGCGATGCCAAATGGAGTAAGAGATAAACCCGCAGCCACAGTTTTTTTTGCTGATGCTTTAAAGCTGGACAAGGCTATAATACTCTCTGTAGTATCAATTGCATAAACTTTTAAGATTCCCGCACAGACAATAAGCGTAATACCAGATACTAATAATAGTTTGACAAGAGTTTTCCTCTCAATGCTTTGGCTTAAATCAAAATTTTTTATTACCAGTGTTGCAATTAATCCTACTAATACGATAGCCGCAATAGGAAAAATATTAGGATAAACTGCGGTTATGGCTACTACGAACATTGGCACCGTAATTAATTCAAAACGACTGAGGTACCGCAACGAAATAACTGACATAAAACAAGACCCGTATACAGGGATAGTCCTAACGTCATTGCTTCAAAAGCAGAAAATTTTTGTATGAAAGGAGCTGTGCGCAAGTCTCCTAAAATCGCCCACCAAACACCGTTATCGTTTGGTTGAATAATAGACCATCCAATAAGGCCCGGCACGTTAGTCCCAAGCGCTACTACAACCAGTGATATTAGCGCAACCAGATCGGAAGCTCCAAGTTCGCGTGCTAAAGCGAAATACAAAATGCCAATAGATCCCATTAGCACCAGGTTAGTAATTAGAGAAATAACTGTCGGACTAAGATCAGCTGAAAATGCCAATATCGACCAATAAATATGGCCTATCCATGGGTAAGCAAGTGATACACCTGCTAATTCAGGTTCTTCTGGAATCATCGCCCCCCGCGCAAATGAGTAACAGACATCAGTGTGAAACAAACTATGCCATGAAAAACGCCGAAAGTTTGGTTCGTAAATCCATGGTATTGCAACACTGCCTGCAAGAAACGCATAAATAATGCCGCCAAAAGAAACCAGTTTCCAATTTACCTTTGGTGGGAATAGACGAAAATTCCTTATTATTAGTAAAATGCTACCTGAATTAAGTATTACCAGCATTGGGACAACATGCCTAAACGATAGGCCTGATAACCTTAAAATATAAAACTCAATTGCTAAGACAATAGGAGATAGCGTAACAGCAAGCGCTAATCTAACCGGCAGCACCAAATAACATCGTTGAGACCAAAAAGTTACCCATCCGCCTGGAAGCAATATAAGAATAATTATTGAAAGAAATTGCATCTTACCCACTGTATAAACATAATAAAAAATCTTAATGTTTGATTTAAACCCGTACTCTATTTTCCTAACATTTAGAAACTGCAGCAATAACCGAAACTTTTAGATTGTCACCTGTATAAGAGTGTTCATTACCCTTGATATCAATCAACCTTAAAAGTTTCTTTTTCCAACAGGTTGAAAAACAGGATACTGTTACCACATTACATCGGTGGCATAATGCCTAGTAAAAAAGATCCAGAATATTAATAAATAATCAGGTTTTATGGAGGCCAAAAATACATACCGAGATCACCTTGATTCAGTTATTAATTCATGTCGTACTGCAAACATTTATTATTCCCAGTCTCCACCTGCAAGATCAAGCGCCTCTTTACATAACAAATACTGTTACTTTTTCGATGCAATTCTTGCAAGTGCGGTTGTCCAACATCCAAGAAGCGAATAACGAACTTTTTTGTAAAAACGAACCATTTGAGCCTTTCTCATTAATTGATACATTTCTCTTTTACTAATACCTTTTGGAAGGTAGACAAGACTAGCTTGATTCCATTTACTAAAGTCTGGTTCAATGATTTCTCCATATTGCCCTACCATGTCATAAAATGGCGTACCGGGATAGGGGGCTGCAAAAGAAAACCATGCTCTGTCAGTTGGAAGCGAAAAGGCAAAACGAATAGTATCATTAATTGTCGGTGGTGTTTCTCCAATATTTCCAATCATATACAATCCGCTTACATAGAAACCGTATTTCTTTAAAAGATGGACAGCTTCTTTTACTTTTTTAACAGTAATGCCCTTGTTAATATTCTTTAAAATTTTATCATTGCCTGATTCTATCCCTATGAAAGTCCATTGAATACCAATGCGTTGCATTAATTTCAAAAGATCTGGTTTTATAATATTAGCATGCACATTACATTGAAGCTTTAATTTAAGATTACGCTTTTCCAGCTTAACAACCATTTCTTCCATGCGTGCTACTGAAGATACAAATATATCATCCATAATACCAAAATCTCGGATTCCATATGTACGATATAAATAATCAAAGTATTCAACAATGTAGTCCACTGAATGATATCGTACTTTTGATGACCTCAATCCATATCCATCTTTACAAAAAACACAACGATATGGACAACCACGGGAAGTAATAATTGGAAAATGTGGAGTTAGCGACGGATCAAATGCTGTTTCATCATAATCTTCTTTTTTCGGAAAAGGTATGGTGTCCATTTCTTCTGATGACAATGTCTTTCCCTGAACTATCTTATTATTTAGATCGATTTCTTTAGATGCTACCATTTCAAGCATGCATTGTTCGCCGTCACCCTGTACAACAACATGTCCATGTTTCAAAGCTTCTTCCGGAAGTACTGAAGAATGAACACCGCCATGAACAACTGGAACATTAGATTTTCGCATCAATGCGTCTCCAAGTGACATAGCACTCATTGATTGGCAGGTCATATAGGAAATTCCAATTATACGGGGATTATGAGAAAGAATATGGTCTGCAATACCATCAGAAGTAAGTGAAGCATAACACTTTTTAGAAAGATCTACCAATTTAACAGAATAACCTTTCATTCGAACAAAGTTAGCTATATTAAGTATACCGAATGGTGGAATTCTGCACCCTGCATAGCTGCCTGAATCACTGTTCTTCTTAACTCCAGGAATCGGGTTGTTCACGGTTCTTACCAGTATTAAATCAACCAAAGATACCCCCCCTAATACAAATTTTTTTATCTGAAACACATGGTGTTACAGTGCTGATTAGATTCGAATATAAATAAATTGAGGTTCGACTTATGGAGTTTCACCGTAACAAAGACTTTGTTTAACATTAACACCAATTTTTTTGCCACTTTATTAATACAAAACACAAAACCAAAACTGACAGGGCACCAGAGTTAAATATTCAAAGCGGGAAATTGTCCTTTACGAAAACGGATTCCTCCAAATAATATTAAAGCAATACCAAATGTGCCAACCCCTGAAATAAAGCTTATAAAAATATTTGATTGTCTAAATACAATAAGTACACCAGTCATCAAAAGAGAGGCAACAGTTGGACGAAAAAATCTTCGAAGAGCCACAAAAGGGAGCTCATAATGTGCGGCGCACTTAAACATAAGGACTCCTGATAGAGTCTCCGTTATGACAGTAGCTACTGCGGCACCAATAATCCCGTACTTAGGTACCAATAGAGTGTTCAATGCTATGTTTGTTATTACTGAATAAATCATGATTTTAAGAAAGTCCTTTTGGTGGCCTCTCGCAATGAGCACCGCCCACGGTACGATGCGAAGCAATGAGAGAGGAATACACCAGATAAGGATTTGTAATGCCAATATCGAATTTGTGTAATTTTCACCAAATCCAATTTTGATTATCTGTGAGGCTAACAAACACCCACCAATTGAAATTGGTATGCAAACTGCGTACATGTGCACAATCGATGTTTGATACAGAGATTTCTCTTCAGAAGTATAGGCTCCTAATCGTGTTAACGTTGGCAATAGACTCATACCATATGAATGCCCCACGTTCGCGAGAAAACAAATCAACATGTACGCTGCCGCGTAATAACCAACACTTTCACTATTGCGAAATAAGCGCAAAAATATCAAATCAGAATTGTATATAATAAGAAATAGCATTGCCTGCCCAAGAATGGGTAAAGCACTTAAGAAAACTGGTAAGGCCCTTGTAAGATCCCAGCAAAAAACAAGCTTGTATTTTTGCTGTTTCAACAGTGACATCAAAATTAACGTAAAACAAAACTCTCCAACTATTTGAGCAAAAGGAGCTCCCCACAAATCATACATGTTCCGCACCAAGACGATAACTAAACCTAAGGCCAACATTTCACTCACGATGCGCGACAAACCGATTGGCCACGCATTTTCTAAGCCTAAATGAATCCATTTAGTATTGGCTGCTATCGGAATTAAGGTTACGAAATATAGTGATATGATTGTACACTCACGTCCTTTTAGAAAGAGCTGAACCACAAGAATTGATAAGCCACTAAGCAAGACCGCAAATACCAGACGAATGCTTAGCACCGAAGATGCCAGTTGATTAATCGAATCTGGGGCATTGGCAATCTCTTTAATCCCTATCACATCAATAGCAAAATCAGCTATCTTTGAGAGATACAAAGTAACGCCAATAGCAAATGAAATAATTCCATAGTTCTCTGCGCCCAAAACCCTGGCAAGATAAATAGCCGTGCAAAACGCTATTGCCCGGGAAATAACTTCTCCTGAACCAAAAGCAAGAAAATTGCGGGTAACAATATTACTAATACTCATAATCACTGGCTTCTGGCACTGATGACAATGGTAAAACGTAAAAATATAATAAATTCAGTCTGCAAATATCTGCCATAAGTGATTAAAAAATTCTTACTCAAACACAAAATCTCATCATCCTTTTAAAAAGCTCTCAAGTAAAAATTTAAACTTTTTTTAGTGAATAGATACAAATTAACCGGAAAAGGACTCAAAGATATTCATGTTAGGCCATTCTGGTTATCTTTTCCATAATTCCTACCTCGTCCGAATGGTCTGCAAGCCAGAAGGGAAACTGGCGTCCATGAGAGTTTTCACTTACTTTTGAACTTGCGCATTCAGCGCAAAAAATAAGGAAACATTGAATTCCCTCATATATTTCTTACATCAGGAATTTTTTTTTCTACCTTTGCCTTTAAGGGAACCGGCTTTCTCCAGACCTTTGATTTCAACATTATTTTTATCAAATACAGGGGTTGAAAAACAATGCTTGGCCAAAGAAACATTTCGTTAGTACAGTAACACTTTTTGTTCTTGATTTCCAGGCGGCGCTTCTCAGCCGCATATGAATGCCATATTCCCTTAAAATTTTTTTGACGAAGGTTTCCTATGGGTGTAAGGTTTTCACATACACTAACGTCTCCATTAGCATAAACCACTGCACTCAACACTCCGGCGCAACATGGCACAACCTGTCTCCTTTCATCTGCAGTCTGCACCTTTACCCACTGGAGCATTGGATCAACGATACCGCCGAAGCGGCCTTCCTCCCGGGGAGCCCACAAATTCTGTATATCAGTAAAGAGTTCCTCATAGGCTTTCAAGTCAGGTCCCTGTAGTGATGAATTTTTTCTGTCTCCTCTAATCAGGGCGATATTGTGATGATCTATTGCCGGACATCTATCGTAAAGGTAAGTCGATAATTGTCTGACTTCATCCATATTTTCAGTGTTAACAGTGGAAACAGCGTGAATCCTGAGCCTCGAATCTCTTTTCTGAAGTTCAACCAGAGCATCGTATGTCTCCAATGTCTTTTGAAAAGAATTTTCTGACCCGCGTAAGCGATTATGATACTCTTGCATACCATCAAGAGAAATCTCAATGGCAAAAAGCTTCAAGTTCTTTTCCTTCAATACTTCAATAATAGCCTGGACTGTTTTTTCCTTAAAATACGCATTTGTTGGAACATAAATCTGTTCGACACGATTATTCTGAACAAAATATCTGCAGATTTGCCCGAAATCTTTGCGAAGGAAAGGCTCTCCACCTGAAATGTTGAGGTTTTCGATCTTACCCATATCGTTAGATAAGGAAAAGAT
>JALDRB010000026.1 GCA_031316155.1 Candidatus Scalindua sp. | reverse complement strand
GTTATAGGCCACACTCTCTTCTCGAAGCCGAAATTCTGTATCTGTTTCAATAATTTCACGCCCTTTTGCCAATATGTCCAATTTATCCTTTATTGCATTGGTAAATCGTTCACTGCCAACTGCTATACTTTCGGTCCATTGTGGCTGTCTGCAATTATCTCCATTCGCCAGAGAGTCATTTATCAAATCGTAAGTTCAAACTGTTTTCAGAAAAATGTCATTCCCGCATGCTTTAAGCGGGAATCCAGCGGTGACGACAATTCTGGATGCCCGATAAAGTCATTCGGGCATGACAAAAGAGGGTATATAACCTAAAAAGTTTGATCACTGAAAACAGTTTGAACTTACCTTTGTGAGTTTTTCGGAATAGCTCGTAAGATTTAAAACCTGCTAACCGAGCGAGTTTTTCATACGCGATAAGGACACATTTTTTACGTGGGTTCTGAATCTCAATGTAGCCGCCATATTGCCATTGAGACGGGTGGGTTACTACACCATTACGGACCATATTCAAATCAATGTAGCTGAGACATCTGACGTCCTCGATTGCTGTCGCATGATAACGGTCTTCCCAGAAGGCACCTTTTCTCTTTTTTCTCAGGTTGTACTCCTGACCAGTTCGACCAGCAACTAAACGAATTTTATTGTTCATCATGCCCTTTATGCTCTTCAAGGTTCCTTAACGGGCAAATTAATATTATCAAATGGTCTTGCACCATGATGAATTGTAAGGATTTCTACTTCTTTTGTTATAATGCGATAAATAATTCGGTAATTTCCTACTATTATTTCACAAATATCTTTACGGCCTATTTCAGGAACAACTCTTCCAGATTTGGGAAATATTTCAAGTCGATCTGTCGCTTCAAATATTCTTATTGCAAATAATTTTGCATATTGAAAAGAATCACGAGCAATAAATAAACAAATTGAGTCCAAATCATCAAGTGCTTGATCTGTCCAGGTTACTTTAACCATCGTTCCATTCTCTTTTTTGCCTCTTGCTGGGATATTTTCTGTCCTTTATTTGCTTGTTTAATACCTCGGTCAACTTTGTAAAGGACGTATAATTTTTCCATTGCATCTTCTATAGTTGCATCTTGTGGAAGATCCTTAATAGCTTTAATTGCTTGTTCTTTTTCAATCATAATTATTCCTCCAATTTATTGATTTTTTATTTTGCCACATAACACGCTTACTGTACGGCAAAGACGTAACTAAGTTAAGTAAAATCTGCCAGGGCGTTTAAAAAAAATCACCGCCTGACTTTTTTTAACAAAGTAATGTTTCTTTATCCTGGGTCTTACAAATTTGACGGATCAAATCTCGTTCTCGTTCAGCAACTTCTCCCCGCAAAACTGGCTTGTGTTATTTGGTAATCCAAACAATATGGTACTTCAGGTCATAAAATGGTAAAGAGCAGACGCATAAACTTACAAAGCTTTTGTTAGTAAATAAGTTATGGGAAACGTTAGTGGTAGTTTTTTGTAAAAAGAGTGACAAGAAGAATGTACCAACGAGTCAGGATGCCGTATTTTAAAGGGTTTTGCAAAATAATTTACAAAATGCAAAAGTAAAATTACAAAATACGGTGCCCAACTTGTATAATAGAAGTCACACAACAACACAAACTACTATACAAGAAAGGACACACAAGAATGCTACCATTATCACAAATTGAAAGCAACCAAAAACCACTTCTCATTCACACCGTTCACGAAGACGACAAGGTACTGCTTAATACGCCAGATGCAGAGTGGTTTAGGGTTTTATATTATTTTCCCTGGGAGAAACACCGTGTTTTTGGTGCTGAGTATTATGATGCGCTTTATGAATTTAATAAGCGAGAAGAGAGAAAGAGGCAAGAGAGTAAACTCCAAAAGAACGTTGTATTGTCTCAGAGCAAAGAAGATAGAAGGCAGCTGCTTTTATTTGATAGAGTAACCATGCAGGTTGATAAGGAGAAAAAAAGTAGAGTACTTTATGAA
>JALDRB010000025.1 GCA_031316155.1 Candidatus Scalindua sp. | reverse complement strand
GAACTTGTAATTTGAAATTTGTTTGGATTTTGTAAATTGAGATTTGTAATTTATTAACCCCTGTTTGGTTCTGGCTCGTCCGGGTCAGGCGTGAACCATAAAATTCACATTATATTCTCTCTGCAATCTTGGTCTGTGCAAGATAGAACAGTTTCCATCCCATATAAAACACCGTTACAGATAATAGTGTAATCAAAGAAAATTCCATAAGGAAGTCAGTGTGGCCTCTGACAATTAAGTCTCTGGGCACGTTAACTAAATAATTAAAGGGATTCCAGACGTTGGCACGAGCCAGCATATTATCACCTTTTATTGGATATAAGATCGGTGTTAATAACATAAAAGCCATCAGTACTATACTCAAGACATTGACAATATCCCTCATTACTCCCGCAACCAGTGACAACACAAAACCTATCCCTGCCATAAACAGATAGCAGGGAATGATGCATATAAAACCGAGAAAAAGACCGCTCCAGCTCGGAGTAACACCATAATAGAGAAATGTAAGTGCAATCAAAACCATACGAATGAAAAACTCTACCACTCCCTGACCGGAAGCCGCCAAGACCAGGGCAACTTTCGGGAAATTTATCTTTACAACCATTGCACCTGCGTTAACCAGAGAATTAGTGCAGGCCGTAAGACCAACGGTAAAAAGGCTCCAAATGGTAAGCCCTATAATAGCATAAAGTGGATACGGCATACCGACATCCTTAATCGTAAGAACCCCGGACCGGTTCATACCTACGAACATTCCTACTGTAATAAAAGGCATAAGTATGGCCCAAATCACTCCCAGTAAGGATTGACGGTATTTGGCACTAAAATCTCTCACAAACAATCTCCATACAAGCTCCCTTGCTGTAACAAGTTCAGACATCATCAGGCGTGTTTTAAGAAAAAGACCCTCTCTTCCTTCCACACAGGGCCCATCTGGTGAATACGTAATCCTGGTATTGTTTTTCCTTTTATCCATACGGATCATTTTCTGTCGAAAGTGTGAGTTGCTCTCTTTTCCAAATCACTATTATACTTTCCTCCTGACAGTAACCCCGTCTACCATTTCATAGATGAGACTACAAGCCTTACATACACCAGTTCCCTCCTCATTAAAACCGAGTTTCGTACCACACATACACACCCATCCCACAATACGTCCCGGGTTACCAGTTATCAGGGCGTAATCAGGAACATTTTTTGTAACCACAGCTCCGGCACCTATAAAAGCATATTTCCCAATGGTATTTCCGCATACAATCGTAGTATTGGCGCCAATTGTTGCTCCTTTTTTTACCAGCGTTGCACGTAATTCATTCATTCTGGAAATTGCCGATCGGGGATTGAAGACATTTGTAAAAACCATGGAAGGCCCACAGAATACTTCGTCTTCTAAGGTTACACCTTCATACAAAGATACATTGTTTTGTATCTTGCAATTATTACCAACAGTAACATTTGGTCCTATAACTATATTTTGTCCAATCTTACAATTCTCACCTATCCTGGAACCTTTGAGAATATGAGAAAAATGCCAAATAGAGGTACCTTTGCCTACCTCGCATCCTTCATCAACATATGATGACTCGTGGACAAAAAATTCCCGCCCATCCAGCACCTGTATTATATCAGTTTTATTAATCGTCTGTTTTATGCCATCGTTACTTAATGACTCTTGAGAGGCATGAAGGATCCTGAGGACCCGAAGCCCCTCATTTCCATCCGTCTTGGGTGTTTGACTATTTTCAATGCAATTGAGAAAATGTCTGCATTCAGCTTTTAACGGTTGATCGGTATTGACGGGAACAACTTCAGAGTCTGCTTTACAGGCGACAGGAATGCGATCTACCCATTCAATTCTATGAGGATAGAGAAATAATTTCTCCTTACTCATGTCATCAAAAACAGCCATCTTTTTGTCTCCCACAACCACAAGCTTCTGTTCTTTAAAAGGATGGAGCCAGCTCACAAATATGTGACTCTTTACTCCACTTTTAAAGTCCATGGTTGTTAAAGTGACGTCAGGAATCTTTGCTTGCAGGTAGCTACCACCAGTAGCA
>JALDRB010000024.1 GCA_031316155.1 Candidatus Scalindua sp. | reverse complement strand
GCTGTTACATCAAATCATATTCATCTTTTGATTATTGATAGTGATCGTGAGGTAATTTCAAAAAGTATCCAACTGGTAGCAGGGAGAACCGCTCAGGAATATAATCAGAGAAAAAAAGTAAAGGGGCATTTTAGGAAGATACGAAGGTTAAATTAGGCTTCAAAGCAAAGGGCCGAAAGGTAGTTGAGAGCAATGCTAAGTTTGTGATCAAAGAGTCAATTGTTCTTTGCAATGCACATTTACAGTCTGAAAAAGTTCTTATAAGGCCTGAAAACATGTATTATTGGGAGGGAAACATAATAAATTCAATAGGTTAACTTGGTCAGACCCTATGATCAATGAAAAATATTATG
Source organism: Candidatus Scalindua sp. (assembly GCA_031316155.1). Lineage (GTDB taxonomy): Bacteria > Planctomycetota > Brocadiia > Brocadiales > Scalinduaceae > SCAELEC01. The sequence goes on along the minus strand of JALDRB010000024.1, from coordinate 1,925 downwards.
TGATTAGTCCCTGCAGTTGACAGCTCTTTTACTAAATCGTCTTTTATCCTAAAGTTTGTCAGATCAGCTCTATAACGAATATACAGCCATAGGGATCTCTTTTTCTGGTTTTCTTCTGCTGGAAACAGTTGATTCAATAGTTTTGAGTACATTGGCAGCATAGTACCGAGAGCCACATTTTCTGCATACACCAACAGGCACATTTTTGATTAAAAAATACTTTTTGCCAATCTTTCTTTGTAAATCAACTTTTTTTTCAATAATCGGCCCACTGCAATATTCACAGTGTTCATTTTCCCAAAATTCCAATACAGAACCTCCTTTCATTACCTTTTTGGTTTGTCTTCATAAACCGTTATAATACGAACTTTCCCAGCTCTTGTAATACGACATACAATACCGATAGGTCTATTATCTAACGATACACCGACTATTTCACATTTGCTTTCTTTTGGCCAGCTTCGCCGAATCTTACCATTCAGAATACCATATTCCACATCGTAGATATCAAAGTCTTCGTCAATTGCCTCGTTATCAGCATGCTCTGTCAAATAATATAAACCGTTACGAACTAGGGCTTGAATTTGCCCTATCTTGCTCAATCAATAACTCCTTTGAACACTTCTTAAATAAGAAGGTCTTATTATAAGATTACCCAGTTTGTTTACGTGTTCTTCCGGTAATATTTTTAACTTGTGACCGTTCCGCTCGATTTCAACCGGCACGCCTGTTTTCACAATTTCGTCTAAAATGCGGTAAACATTCTCTCTTAATTGAGATGCTGTTATGGCCTTCTTCTTTTTTTCATGTCATAAGAGTAACAAGAAAAAGTACATATGTCAATATAGTATAATACGTACGTAATGTAATTACCCGGAATCATCCATGTTTACACAAAACGACAGAGTCTTAAATAGATCTTTACCTCTTATTCATACGTTTTATAATAATTTGTATCTAAATAATGAATATAGTAAGAGTTTATCTCCTTGAAAAATTGAAATGAGGGACAGCGATAAAGAAAATAGAATTCAGAATTCAGAATGAAAAGAAAATGTGACAAGGATGGTTTGGATTTAGAACAGTTTTAATATGGTTACTGCTATACCAATGGTTCCTACGATGATACCAAATATCTTAATGAGAAGGTCTTTTTGCGAAGTCATTAAGCGAGCTTCCAAACCGTTTAATGTACTATCAAAATCTTTAGACAGTTTTTCGATTTCATTGCGAATAAAACCCTTAAGATCTTCCTGGCTGGTAGCTTGTGCCTGTTCGTGTGTAAACCCAACAGATTCAAATTTTTTAAGGTTTTTTAATTCTTCGGTTATCGGCATGAAATTATTATATAATTTTTGCCTTGAATGTCAATAGCCAAGTAGGGTAGGCATTGATTGTCCGATATGCTATTTGGCGGGTCTACCATTCATTAAAAATAGAAAATATAACATGTGTTTCTCGCATCTTTTCTTAAATACAAACAATGAGTGAATCGTGGTATCTGCAATTGACATGGGACAAGGAGTGTGTAAAAATGATAGATGAATATAACAGGATTTATATTCTCTTTAATTAGAAAAGGAGGTAAGTAAAATGAAATTTGTAAGGATTACGGTTAACCCGAATCAAATGGGGGGAGTTCCCTGTGTCCGCGGCTTGCGTATTCCGGTTGCAACTGTTGTAGGAATGGTTGCCGATGGAATGACCGGGGAAGAGATCCTCAAGGCATTCCCCGATCTGGAACGTGAGGACATACGAGAGACTTTGCAATATGCGGCTGAGGCAGTACGGGAACGCGAGCTCCCACTGGTAAATGTTACGTGAAATTTCTCGTGGATAACGCATTGTCGCCTTTGGTGGCGGATGGTCTCAGGAATGCGGGCTATGATGCACGGCATGTGCGTGAGTATGGTATGCAGTCAAAA
>JALDRB010000023.1 GCA_031316155.1 Candidatus Scalindua sp. | reverse complement strand
GGTCATGTCTACAAAGATTTCTCATCCATATATAACTTCAAGGGAAGATATAGGGGGAGGCAAGCCAGTAATCGCTGGAACAAGAACAAGGGTATCGAATATTGTGGCATATTACAGACTTGGCCTTTCACCTGAAGAACTTGATGATGTCTAGATGATGTCTAGGAATTTCAAAGTTTTTGAAAATGTAATCCATAGGCGTATTTTTGCCAGGATTTTTCATCATAGATACTATTTCGTGGAAAAGATAAACGTTTCCTTTTTTATCAGTGTATTTTACCGGGATCATGAAGCCAAAATGACATTTTTCACACTCTTCAATGATGTTGCAAATGTCCTGGCTGGCATTTCTGGTTTCCAGAAGACGTACTTCTCCTGGTGAGAGTTCAAACTCGTAATAGCAGTGAGAACATCTGAAAAGAGTTGGTGATTTCTTTTTAGAGAAGAAGGGGAAAATACCCATGTGCAATTTCCTTATGTTGAGAGACAAGGGAATATTTGAGAGTAAGTACAACGGTTTTTAATGTCATAACTGATTTACACAGGGGACACCTCATGGGATCATATTTATAGGAGTCACGTATCATATCCCTCCATGAGAGGTAAACCTTTTTGGTAATAACGTTTTTCATATTGAGGAGTTTATAGACTACGGGTAAAAGCTTTCCCCTGAGCCTGTTTGATAAGAACCCATAGTACCGTATGTTCCTGAAATTTTTATCAGGGATGTGACAGATGAGTCTGGCAATAAAATCGAGGACAGGTAAAGTCATGGTTTCTTTGGTATTGGTGTAATGATCGAGATATTCGTAAGTAACCGTATTGCCATCGTACTGTTTGATTCGGGTTTCACCAATAGGAGGACGTTTCAGGTACTTCCCCAGGTAATCAATATTGATCTTCATATTGTTTGACTTTTTATTGAGATGAACAACCCAGGTATTATCATAGAATTGAGCAGTCCAGGAGTTGAATTGTGTATACGAGGTAAGATCCTTCAGATGGGAAGGGAGGATAAGTCTGCCTTTTTTGAACTCTTCTCGTATAAGAGAGATGATATGGTATCTCCAGGTATTTTTGAGTGACAGGTGATAAAAGTAAGCTCCACCGATCCATGTGTTCCGTGAGGATGAAAGTCCACCCGTTGTGGTGGAGAGGAGGATATGGATATTTTTCTTAAGGTCTCTGCCGAAGGTATGGATGGCAAGAAAGATACCGGGAAGAAACCCTTTCTTGTGAGCCCAATCTTTAATGATGGATGCGGCGATAAGGGGAATACGGTTCATCAGGTATCGATTCAACCAGAAGAAATTCCAGAGTTCTTCTGGCATGGTAAAGGTGATATGCTGCCAGGTGGTTCTGGGAAGTGTGTTAAAACTGTTTTTGATCCGGATGTCAGTAGCCTTCTTGCCACAAGAAGGGCAGAATCTGGATTTGCAGCTATGGGGGGCTTTGATACTTTTAGAGCATGTAGGACAGACAAAATGATGGTATCCAAGAAAGGATGTTCGACAAACAAGGAGCTTTAAGACATTGATAATGATACTGAGTCGTATCAGGTGCTGATGCTTAAGGAATAACTTCCACCAGTTTCCATTATCGAGGAAGACAGTTCTGAGTTTTATGCCATGACCACTGACATATTCCATGTGTGGCATTTATACTTCATTCACATGGTAAATTCAAAGAAAAAAAAGTCGTTGGGTTTTGTCTTTTAAAACCCAACCTAATTTATAAACTGCACATAATCTGGTGGTTGGCTTCATGCGATTGTTATGTGCAGATACACGTCAAAATCGTTTACATTGTGGAAGTGTAAACATGAACTTCTTTATCGAGTCGATATTTTAATTTATCTTTTTCTATTTCAAGATCATATCTTGATTGAAGATTTATCCAAAACCTTTCTGAAAGGCCAAAAAACCTTGACAGCCTTAACGCTGTATCCGGTGTAATAGAACGTTTTCCCTGAACAATCTCATTTATTCTGCGTGCGGGAACATTAATGTCTTTCGCCAGTTTGTACTGACTAATGCCCAAGGGTTTAAGAAATTCTTCCATCAGGATTTCACCCGGATGAATTGGATCTAATATCTTTTTTGACATCGTTGTCTCCTAATGATAATCTACTATTTCAACATTGTAAGCGTTTCCTTCACGCCATTCAAAACATATACGCCATTGATCATTAATACGGATACTGTATTGTCCCTTCCTGTCTTTCGATAGTTTCTCAAGATGATTACTTGGTGGTATAAGTAAATCTGACAAAATTTCAACACCTTCAAGTATTTCAAGTTTTCTCCGGGCGGTTTTTTGTATATCCCGTGGAAGTTTAAGTGATATTCGACGATTGAATATTTTCTCTGTTTCTTTGCAAACAAAGTTTTTAATCATTCATTAGATAGTATTGCAACTCGTTAATAATGTCAAGCGTTATTATCACTTTATTCTCTCTTACACATAACGCTAAGCTTCAGCCGACGACGAAGGAGGTCGGTTGGAAGCTTTTGTTAGAAGCTTTGGCGGCAGAGATACAATTTTGTGTCCGCATTCCCTTTCTATTCTTTTTAGGTCTCTACAGATTGCGGAAAAATCATGATTGAATTCTCTTGCATGATCCTGTCTTGCCTTTCGCACT
>JALDRB010000022.1 GCA_031316155.1 Candidatus Scalindua sp. | reverse complement strand
AATAATTGAATAATGAAGGTTTGACCCTAAACACGCGCATTTTTAAATAATATGAGATTATAATATCAAGCTGTCTAAAAAGAACTAATTTCTTACTTGTGAGTATTACAGGACAATGGATACGGTGGTCAACCGCCAGTACAAATCGAAAAATCTTTAGCGCAACCGCTATCATAGTTCTTTTAACGTTAGGTACAAAATTTGTTTCCATGGGCAAAGATTTTGTGGTTGCTGCGTACTTTGGTACAGGTGATGCCCTGGATGCTTTTTTCATGGCCTTCCTTTTGCCTGCATTTATCATCAATGTCGTAGGAGGATCATTCAATGCCGCACTTATACCTACCTATATCCAGGTTCGCGAAAAAGAAGGATTAATTGCGGCAAAGAGACTTTTTTCAAGTGCAATGGTCTTAAGTATAGGGTTGCTAGCAATAGCTACCCTGGTGATAGTGTTTGCGGCGCCATATTATTTGCCATTGGTTGCTTCAGGGTTTAGTAGTGAAAAAATGGAGTTGACGCGCAGATTGCTGTATGTCTTTTCTCCAATCATTGTGCTCTGTGGTGTTAAAACCATGTGGGGTGCGGTTCTCAATGCAGGGGAGCAATTTTCACTCGTTGCTATCTCACCGGTAATTACGCCGGTTGTTAACATATTTTCTCTGGCGTTCTGCAATAAATCCTGGGGTATAATGGTGCTCACCGTTGGGACAGTTTGTGGCATGGCTCTTGAATCTATTTTACTAGCCTTTGCGTTAAAACGACAGGGAATCTTTCTTTTCCCACGATGGCATGGGATAGATGGTAAGTTACGTCAGGTTATGGGTCAATACCTGCCCATGATATCGGGTTCCTTTCTCATGAGCAGTACCGTTATAGTTGATCAGGCTATGGCTGCCATGCTGGGGCCGGGAAGTGTGTCTGCACTCAATTATGGTAATAAATTGATAGCCTTCCCTATTGGCCTTGCGATAACGGGATTAGGCACAGCCGTAGTTCCATATTTTTCAAAAATGGTTGCTTGTAAGGACTGGATAGGGATACGTAACACGCTTAGGCGTTATTTAGTGTTGATATTTAGCACTACCATACCGTTAACGATAGGTTTGTTTTTTTGTTCTGAATATTTAGTGAGAATCGTGTATCAGCGTGGATTATTTACCGCAGAAGATACACGCCTGGTTTCTCATATTCAAAGCTTGTATGCCATACAGATACCTTTTTGTATAGCAGGGATTCTTGTCGTGCGTTTAATCTCATCCATGTTGGCAAATTATATTTTAATGATAGCGAATATCATCAGTGTCATACTCAATGTTGTGCTCAACTATCTATTTATGAAAAAAATTGGTGTGGCAGGCATTGCGCTTTCAACCAGTTGTGTTTATATCGTAGCATGTTTGTTCCTGTATCTCTCGTGGTGGCGACTGTCAGGAGAAACGGAATGAAGGCAAATAATCATCTGAATATAACCCTTGTAATTAATTCTCTTGCCTGTGGTGGGACTGAGCGGGTAATGCCAATAATGGTTAATTACTGGGCAAAAAAAGATTGGGGAATTACTGTGATTACGCTTGATTCTATGACCTCTGATTTTTTTTAAACTTCACCCTAAATTAAAACGCGTTGCAATGGAGCTGATGGGTGAATCTGGCAATACATGGGTAGTTATAAGGAATAATATAAATCGTCAAAGCCTGATATTGTGATTAGTTTCGTGGATAGGATGAATATAATGATCTTGTTGGCTACTCGTGGACTGGGTTTGGAGGTCATTGTTTCAGAACATACCGACCCTTCTTGTCACAACTGTGGGTATGTGTGGTCCTGCTTCGTAAGATAACTTATTCATGGACACAAGCAATAATTGTTCTGTCTCCTAAAACGAGGCAGTGGATGGAAGAGAGGATTGAAAATTGCTACTAATTTTCGTTGTGGGGAGTCAGGTGAAATGATTGGTGCTTTTTATTTTTTGCGAGAATTGACGCAGACCGCCTACCGCATTAAAGGTATTGGGATGGGTAGGGTATGCGAATTTATTCGTCGATGGGCTTCTCGCCATGCACCTGCAGAGCCATTGATAATTCAGGATTTTCGTGGTGATGGCAAATTCAGATGTTTCTTGAACGAGCACATGGGGAGTCAGATTTTCTTTCGTGGAAGTTACTCAGGAGATCAATTATCGATCCTCGAGAGAATCCTGAATACGGATAGCGTTTTTCTTGATGTTGGTGCCAACCAAGGTGAGTTCTCTATTGCGGCAGCTAGAATTGTACAGCAGGGTAAGGTGATTGCTTTTGAACCGGTATCTGAATGGCGGAATCGCCTAGTCGAGAATGTAAAGCTCAATAATTTTCAAAATGTTCAGGTAATACCCATCGCGCTGGGTGAGAAAGAAGGGGAGTTTCCGATTTATGAATCGCAGAAAAGTTTCAACGATGGAACATGGCACGAGGGTCTCTCAACACTTTTTGCTCAAGATTCTCGACACCACGTTCGAGGAAAAGTACTGGTTCAAAAGTTGGATAATATATTGGAAGAACTGTCTATTTCTCGAGTGGATGTTATCAAGCTGGATATCGAGGGGGCTGAGTGGATTGCCTTGCGTGGGGCAGCAAAGACTATTGCACGTGATCGCCCTGTACTTATTCTTGAGATAGGGCGTGATACCTGCCGTGCTGCGGGTTATGAGCCGGAAGCGCTGATTGAATGGCTTACGGGCTTGAACTATCGAATTGAAAAAATAACTGAAAAGGGGGAAACGCTACTGATTATCCCAGACTTGCTAGGCGATTTCCAAAATGTTATTGCGTACCCAGCATGATGCACGTTTTCTTAAAGCAATTACTCATTTTCTTCCACTCCCTTTCCAGCGATGGGACCGAGCGGATGACGCCCAATCTGTCCGATCATTGGGCCGCAAGGGGGTGTCATATTACTGTCGTTACCCTGACCCCCAAAGACGCTCGATTTTTACGATATGCACATCCGGCAGTGCGCTTTCTACCAGTTTTGTTTATATAGTATCATGTTTGTTCTTGTATCTCTCGTGGTGGCTACTGTCACGGGATATTGAATGAAGGCGGATACTCGCATGAATATAACCTTTGTTATATCTTCACTTTCTTCCGGAGGCGCTGAGCGTGTTATGTCAACAATGGCCAACTATCGGGCACAAAATAATTGGCAAATTACATTAATTACGCTTGATTCTACTGCCTCTGATTTTTACACACTTCACCCTGATGTAAAACGCATTGCACTGGGGCTGATGGATGATTCAAACAATCCATGGATGGCGATAAGAAATAATTTAACGCGTCTTATAAAATTACGTCGTGCAATAAAATCGTCAAAGCCTGATATTGTGATTAGTTTCGTGGACAGGATGAATATAATGACCTTATTGGCAACCCGCGGACTGGGTTTGAAGGTTATCGTTTCAGAACATACCGATCCTTCTTGTCACAACTGTGGGAGCGTGTGGTCATGGCTTCGTAATATAACTTATCCATGGGCGCAAGCAGTAACTGTTCTATCTCCTAGCGTGAGGCAGTGGATGGAAGAGCGGATTGGAAATGGTAAGGTACAGGTAATACATAATCCAATTTTAAAAAATAATAAAGAAATTGATGAGAAATCATGGCCTAATATTTTAGGAGAGCATAAAAGATTGCGGACTATAATTTCAATGGGAAGGTTATCCGCAGAAAAGGGTTTTGACTTGTTGATAACTGCATTTGCTAAAGTTGTGCATTCAAATCCAGAATGGTTGCTTGTTATTTTTGGTGTGGGCAAAGATAGAGATGCACTAATACAACTCTCCATAAAGTTAGGAGTCGAAGAACGCGTTTTGTTGCCAGGGCGGGTCAATAATCCCATGCAGCTTTTACCCAAGGCAGAACTCTTTGTAATGTCTTCACGCTATGAAGGCTTTGGTATGGCTTTGTGCGAGGCCATGGCTTGCGGACTACCCGTGATAAGTTTTGATTGCCCTTCCGGGCCCCGGGAAATTATCCGTGATGGCATAGATGGTTTGTTAGTACCACCGGAAGATGTAAATGCCCTGGCAGCAGCCATGAGTCAATTGATGACGGATGAGTCATTGCGCAAACGTCTGGCATCGAGGGCCCCAGAGGTACTTGAGCGATTCGGAATGGAAAAGGTCATGGGCATGTGGGAGAATCTTGTTAAGAGTGTAGCTAATCAAGATTGACATCTATTTATCAGAAGTAAAAAGAACTAAAGAAAGTTTTTACTTTGCAAAGAAACAGCGTGTTCTTTTTTTAATAAAACTTCGTACTGACAAAAAAGTAACAAAGGATTTTTTATAAAATTTTCAAATGTCTAAAAAAAAAATACTCTTTTTAACCAGGACTCTCAACTATGGTGGAGCAGAAAGACAACTTGTATCATTGGCGCAGGGATTACATAAAAATGGCCTCTATGTCAGAGTAGTCGTATTATATCCAGAGATCCCTCTAGCAAAGGAGTTGTTCAGTTCTGGTGTACCTGTAACAATACTTAATAAACGTGGACGTTGGGATGTAATCGGCTTCATTTGGCGACTTGTAAGATTAGTGCAATGTGAATGTCCTCACATAATATATGGTTTTTTGCCAGTACCAAATCTATTAACAATTATACTAAAGTTTTTCTTCAGACGAACTATAATGGTATGGGGAATACGTGCTTCAAATTTAGATATGAGTTTTTATGATTGGTTAGGGCGTCTTATTTTTAAAATTCAATGTATATTTTCAAGATTTTCCAATCTAATTATTGTTAATTCCAATGCAGGTTTTGATTATCATCTGAAGCATGGTTTTCCTAAAACTAAAATGGTGGTCATTCCTAATGGTATTGATACAAACAGATTTAAACCCAATATAAAGGAAAGGGAAAGAGTTAGGGCTGCATGGGGAATTAAGGAACACGAAAAGCTAATTGGATTAGTAGCTCGTTTAGATCCTATGAAGGACCACATAACCTTTGTTAGCGCAGCGGCTATTTTAGCCAAAGAAAGAAAAGATGTGAAATTTGTCTGTATAGGAAGTGGCCCAGAAACTTACAAATCGAAAATAAAAAATATTTCTAGAAAATTAGGATTGGAAAGAAAACTTGTTTGGGAAGATTCACGTATAGATATACAGTTTATTTATAACGCCTTAGACATTGCAACTTCTTCTTCTTTTGGAGAAGGTTTCTCTAATGTATTAGGAGAAGCGATGGCTTGTGGCACACCATGTGTGGGGACAGATGTAGGTGATTCTGCGTGGATCATAGGTAAAACTGGTGTGGTTGTACCACCAAAAAATCCAAATGCGCTCTTAGAGGGTTGGAAAATACTTCTCACATTGCCAATGCAAAAATTAGCACACTTGTCTGAAGATGCAAGAAGACGTATTATAGAAAATTTTAGTGTCTCTAAAATGATCCAAACGACAGAACAAGTGTTTACAAAATGTTTAAGTAAAAAATAAAACAGATTATAGATATTAAGTGAAAAAGTATGGAGTAGTTAATCAATTGTTAGCGAACTTTATTAAAGATATCAGGAAATGCATATGTAGCGCACCCTTACCTGTACTTTCTATGTTCATTTACATAGCTTTGCGTAGCTCTCTAATTTTTTCTTTAGAAGGGCTTGTTGATGAGCAGAAAGATTGGCATGCTGCTTATTTAGGATGGTATGATTTTCTTCTGATAGGTTCTATAGCAATTAGTTTTTTTATTAATGGTTTCAGGATCAGAATAGAATATTTTATTTTCATATTGGTAATATTTGTTATTTTGCTGATAAGTTTTATATCATCCGGTTTTAACTTGGGAACAAAACCTATCATTGCAGGTTTTGTATATTTTTTCAGATTTGCTTTTGCATTTTCTTTCACTCTATGGTTGGTACAACGTATTGGAGTCAATGCAACTGAAAACTTTGTTATTGCTTTAATAACAATTCTTGAGATATCCGCTTTGTTTGTATTGAGTTTGCGAATTGGAACTTTTAATAGGATGTATTCTTCAGGAATGAGTGCTGCATCATTTAGTCAAATAGTGTCAATAGTTGGTTTGATTGCATTAATTAGAAACTACAAAATAATTTTGCTAATTTCAATATTCTTTTTGCTTATGTCATTTAGTAGGACTTCCATTTTACTATTTTTGTTTCTTTTTTTTATTTCTTTCTTTTATATAAAAAACATTAAAGTCTGGAGTAAAGTTAAATATTTTACCATTATTATTATAATTGGTTTAAATATTTTTTTTGCTATGCTTTTTCTTGATTTTTCAGATTTTCCATTTGAACGATTGTTAAATACTGAAGAATACACTTCGCTAAATGACAGAACAGATATTTGGTTCTATGCAAAAAATTTATTATTATCAGGACACATTCCTCTTTTCGGGGTAGGTTTTAATGTTACACCATCACTTTTAGGTAATTTCAGTTTTCAAGGATTTCAAAATTCATCTTCATATGCGGTAAGTTTCCACTCCATCATAATAGAGTATGCTTTTGGTCTTGGAGTGTTATCTGTTTTTATTTTTTATTGTTTATGTAGAAGGATTTGGCAGACTTTCAAAAACCGCTGTTACCCTGCATTTTTAATATTTATTCTTTTTTTGTTAAGTCAGAGTATTGATTTTACATTTTATCGACCGAAAGAAGTTGTAATATGGTCTATAATTCTTGGCCTTGCAGAAGGACAATGGAGACTATGTAACAGAAAACAGTTTCTTACTACTTAAGTCCTTTGAAAACATTATTGTTATACAAACAGATGAGTTTTTTTATATTTAAAAGGGAGGATTGTCAATAATGATCATGCGAAAAATCATCTTCTATGTCATAAATATTTTTTTTTTTAATGGTTTTAATACGATGTTTGCCTGCCTCAAATATAATAGAACAGACGAAAACTTCAAAGGTACTTTTTTTTTCACCAATAGATATTTGTTACCTATTGGATAATATGCAAAAATGGCATGAAGAAGCAGGAATGAATGGTTTCATTTTATCCTATGTAGCGGATTGGTGGTCCCCTAGGAAAATAATTTTTGAAAATTATAAAGTGTTAACAGAGATAAATAAAAAAGGAATACATTATGGATTGGATAGCAATTTTATTAAAGTAGCTCTTGGCTATAGAGAACTACCGAATTGGACTGATGATTTAGTGTGGGAAGATATTTTAGATAATTTCAGAGATATTGCAGAATTAATAAAAACAACGGGAACGAAGGGAATTGCCATTGATACGGAACCGTATAAAATCCCATTGTTTGATTCAAAAGCCAAACGATTTAAAAATATTAACAAAGAATTACTGAAAACCGCTATTTATAAACGTGGGAGACAAATAATGCAATCAATTACAGAAGTTTTCCCTGAAATAGAGGTTATTATTCTTCCAGAAGGGGCTTTTTATTGGTTTAATCAAAATCAAGGACAACATCCATCTTATTATGAACTATGGATTGATTTTTTTAATGGAATGGTAAGTGTAAAAAATAAGAAGGGGATTATTTTAGCTAGCGAGAGAACATACAGTGTTTTGAATAAAAATTATTTGAACACTATTTATGACCTTATAAATAAAACGATGTTAGAACATATAGAGGATCCAGTATTTTGGAAAATGAATTGTTCGATTGCTATTGGTATGTGGCCACTTGGTGGAAAGACATATTCAGATAAATCAGCGCGATATTCTTCTGTTGATTTTAAGAGGCAATTTATTCATGCGAAAGCACTTTGTACTAAATATGTGTGGATTTATGGAAATGGTGCAGATTGGTGGCAAATGAATTATAAAGAGTTGAAAAAATATACAGTAAAAGGAAGGAAAATATGGGGAAAGGAATATCAAACTATACCAACAGATCCTGCAATAATGGAATACTATTCAGTTGTTAAAGAGAATTGATAAGGTAATAGTACGGATTTTAAAATCAAGATAAGGTAAATCTATGGGTTCACAACATAGAGAAGAAGTCAGATTGGGAGAAAGATTTGCATTTGGTGATAATTGGCAACGATTCTAAGCAATGTTAGATGAAGATCGCATTTTAAAAGCAGAGTATTCTCTACGTGAAATGCTCAAAGTTGGTAAGTTTGAAGGTAAGTCTTTTCTCGGCATCGACTCGGGTAGTGGATTGTTCAGTCTTGCAGCTCGGAGGCTTGGAGCAAAGGTTTTTCTTTTGACTATGATACAGAGCCGTATGCCTGTACTAAGGAATTGAAAGATCGGTATTTTCCTGATGATCCTGATTGGCATGTGGAAACCGGTTCAGTACTAAACAAAGAGTATCAAAATTCTCTTGGGAAAATTGATGTTATATACTTATGGGGTGTACTACATCACACTGGTGAGATGTGGCAGGCGCTAGAGAATGTAACCTCACTTGTGAGGGAAGAGGGGGGTACTTTTTATTGCTATTTACAATGATCAAGGCGGCATGAGCAATCGCTGGCGTTTACTCAAACGCACTTACAGCAAACTACCGAAGTTTCTCAAACCGCTGTTCACATCGTTGGTATTGGGGCCACGGGAATTAAAGTTTTTTGTACTTGCCTGCCTGAAAAGAAAGTCTCAGGCATATTTGCATCAACGTCAACGTATTCATTATTCCAATAAATCTCGTGGAATGAGCTTTAGACATGATTTGATTGATTGGATTGGGGGGGATATCCGTTCGAGGTGGCTGAGCCTGAAGAAGTTTTTGATTTTTACAGACGCCGGGGTTTTGTGCTTTGTTATCTAAGGACTGTCGGAGGAGGTCTAGGTTGCAATCAATTCGTATTCCAGAAAGCCTAACGAAGTGCATTTTTTCCGTTGCACTCCATAGATGTCAGGTGAGTTTGGTTGTTATGAACAAATGTAAAAGATTATGGAACAATGAAAATTATTCATATTATTACAAGCCTTTCTAATGGAGGGGCTGAAACGATGCTGTATAAATTGCTATTAAAGATGAACAAGGTTCATTTTGAATCAAAGGTAATTAATTTGATAGAGAGAGGGCCAATCTGCGATAGGATAGAGGCACTTGATATTCCAGTTGATTCAGTTGAAATGAAGCGAGGGATACCAACATTAACTAAGATGTGCCAATTGTTTAAAATAATAAAAGAATATGAACCTGCAATTATTCAAGGATGGATGTACCACAGTAATCTATTAGCACTCTTCTATAAGATTATTGCAAGAAGCGAGGTTCCTGTTCTTTGGAATATAAGAGGTTCTCATACAGTTCTTCATAAGGAAAAACTATTAACCGCAGGGACAATCTGGATAAGTGCCAAATTGTCAGGTTTACCAGAAAGAATTATTAATAACTCCAGAAGAAGTGCTATTTCTCATGAGAAGAAACTAGGGTTTAGTTCTGATAGACTCACTATCATACCAAATGGATTCGATTTAAATATTTTTATCCCTTCACAAGAATCTCGCATAAAAATAAGGAAAGAAATTAATCTTCCATTGGACACCTTTTTGATAGGAATGGTAGGCCGCTATCACCCTATGAAAGATCACACTAATTTTTTGCAAGCAATATCAATTTTACACAAGAGAAATCCTAATGTACACTTTATTCTTGCTGGAACTGGGGTAGATATGGAAAACAATGAAATAGCTGGGCAGTGTAAGCGTTTAAATATACAATCAAATGTAATACACTTACTAGGAGAACGCAATGATATACCAGAATTAACAGCAGCACTGGACATTGCATCTTGTTCCTCGTACTCCGAAGGGTTTCCAAATGTAATTGGAGAAGCAATGTCTTGTGGTGTACCATGCGTTGTAACCGATGTAGGTGATTCTGCGTTGATAGTAGGAAATTTTGGTAAGATTGTACCGCCTCGCAATCCCTTGGCTCTGGCTGAAGCATGGAGCGAATTAATAAAAATAGGTAGTGAGAAAAGAATAAGTATGGGGAAACTTGCGAGACAACGAATTGTAGAAAATTTTTCATTGGATGCGATAGTGCAGCAGTACGAAAAACTTTATGAAGAGGTTTTTTCTGCGATTAATTTCAAGAATGGTTCTCATATTGTTCCATAAATAGGCTGATAGGTTGTATTTCTGTTTCTAAATTTTTAAAGATGTGTTTTTAGTAAAGAATTTTTAACAGTACACTATGTTTTCTATTCTAGTTATGACTCTATAGTGTCTTTAAAATTGTATATTAAAAGAAAAAATTTGAATCAAATAACGTACAGCTGGTGTAAGAAAAGATCTTAAAACAAGTGAATTAATGTGGAGAGTATTGCTTATAGCCACCTCTAGTGACCAAGGGTTTATATACAGTTTATGACTATCGGTAAAAAAGTTGTATAATTAAGTACTTATTTTTAGAGGGGTGCTTATAGGTATATTTTATTCGTGGTTTTCAACACGGGCTGTATTGGTTAGTTTAGTAATGTATCACCACCTGTTTGGCAAGTTTGTGGAATACAATAAACACAGAGGAGATATGTCAATTTTTTAACGATTGGAAGGACTGGCTTGGTGGCTACCCCTTTGAAGTTGCAAAGCCAGAAGATGTTTTTCAGTTTTTGCAAGGATAAGGGCTTTTTACTTTCAAAATTAATAACCTGTGCAGGTGGTAAAGGATGTAATGAATATGTTTTCTAGTCCTTATGCAAGCGTGATTTTTAACAAAGAGAGTTGAAGAGGTTTGAAATACCCCATTTTACTGGTTAAAATAGGATTTCTCAAAAAACCAATAACCAGCAAAAGGGGCATTTCAGATGAACAAAAAATTACGAAAGAAGTATACCAAAACACTCAAGAGAAAGAAACGAGAAATTAAAAAACGACTGGAGAGGAAGCAGTGGGAGGAACAACCCCAACCGATGTTCACCGCCAGGAATATCCATTACGAAATAGCAGAGAAGACACAGGCAATCAACTGCGGAGGAATAGGAGCAATACATCAAATGGTACTGAAGAGTGGTTTGGTACACGAGATTAACCGGCAGGTCAAATTACTGAAAAGCCATATTCCCTACCACGAGTCAGATCATGTATTGAATATAGCATACAATGTCCTTTGCGGAAATATACGATTAGAGGACATAGAGTTGAACCGACAGGATACGGGGTACCTCAATGCAATAGGAGCGCAGAGGATACCGGATCCGACGACAGCGGGGGATTTTACCCGTCGATTTAAGAAAGCGGATATCCTGAGACTGATGGAGTGCATCAATACCGCACGCATTCGCGTATGGAAAGAGAGCAGGAAGGATTCCATGGAGGAGGCACTGATAGATGTAGATGGTACGATAGCAAAAACGTATGGAGAGTGCAAGGAGGGAATAGATGTATCGTATAAGGGGATATGGGGGTATGCGCCGCTGGTGATATCGCTGGGGAACACGAAGGAGGTGTTGTATCTGGTGAATCGTCCCGGGAACAGGCCGAGCCATGACGGTTGTGTGGAGTGGATAGACCGTGCGATAGGATTGGTGAAGCGATACGCGAAGAGGGTATGTATCAGAGGAGATACGGATTTTTCCTTAACGGGAAATTTTGATCGTTGGTCTGAGCAGGCAGACTTTGTGTTTGGTATGAATGCTCATGCGGTGTTGGAAAGACGGGCAGGGGAGCTATCGAAGGAATCATGGAAGGAGATAAGGCGTAAACCGAAATACACGGTAAAGACCAACGAGAGAAAGAGGCCAGAGAGGGTAAAAGAGCGGATCGTGGAAGAGCGAGGGTATAAGAATATTTGTCTTGAGGAAGAGCACGTGGGAGAGTTTGCGTATCGACCGGTGAAGTGTGAGAAGAGGTATCGAGTGGTAGTGGTCAGGAAGACCTTGAGAGTAGAAAGGGGTCAGATGAGATTATTTGATGACGTACGATACTTTTTTTACATTACAACCCTGAGCGATATACCGGCAGAGGAAGTAGTGGAGTTAGCAAATGGGCGATGCAATCAGGAGAATGTGGTAGAGCAGTTAAAGAACGGGGTAAATGCGATGAAGATGCCGGTAAGAGATTTGGAGAGTAACTGGGCTTATATGGTAATAACAGCGCTGGCGTGGAATATAAAGGCGTGGTTTGGGATGTTAATGCCCGACAAGGCAAGGGGTACACAGGTTGTGAAGATGGAATTTCGGAGGTTTCTTAACACACTGATTTTGCTGCCGTGTCAAATTATCAAAACGGGGAGAAAGATCTTGTATCGTGTTCTTGGGTACAATGACTGGTTGCAGGATTTCTTTGCTACCTGGGAGCGGATCAGAAAACTGAAGATATGCATGAGAGGGTAACAAGATTTTGTGAGAAAAATGAATGGAGTTAAAAGTCTGCGGGATTGGTACATCAACATTGTATCATGACACAGTGATATTGTCTGTTCATAGTGGTATTTTTACGAATTCGAGAAGTTTTACAAACAAAAAAAGTATTGAGAGATGCATAAGGGATCAAACAAGCAACCAATTATTGATTAAAATATTATGAGTACGTGTGTGGTTGATAAACCTCGCTTGTTTTAGGTCTAGTTATGCGATTTTTCACGCGATTAAATAATATGTTTTATGAAAAATGCAGCACATGGGAACGTTTCAAGATTGAATACAATTAAAGTTCGTTTGGTGACAACATGGATTCTGGTTGTTTTAGGGAGCGGGCTGACACTGTTTTCATTACTTGGCAACATGACAATCTTTGGTAACTACCAAAATTCTAAGTCGCAAAAGTGGAATAGTTTTGATTCTTCATTGCCTCCGAAAACTTTAAGTCTGAAATCATTGCAAACCTATGCTGCAGACAGGATTGATGATGAATTTTCTCACAAGAAAACGATGGATGTGCTTAGCACCATCGTAATGGACCGGTTTACTCATGGAGATCAGGCTCGGTACAATATTTTCAGTAATTGGCTGCTCTATTTCTTAGGTTGTATTAATCCTGCCTTTGAATTGATCCACGATCCTGATGTGCTGTTACGCAATGGTTACTCCGCTCTTTGTAGCGAACAAGCATATTTATTGCTGATACTTGCGGAACGGTTTGGTATTCGTGCCCGACATGTAGGATTGAATGGGCATGTTGTAATGGAGGCCTGGTATGGTGATGACTGGCATATGTACGACCCAGACCTGGAGGTTGTGCCTGAAGTTTCTGGACGTGGAGTTCTCAGCGTAGAGGCTCTTTCTCGTGAACCATCTCTAATAAAGACTCTGTACCAGGGACGTGGTACGCCTGACTATGTTAATCATATTATTAAGATTTTTACATCACGGGAAGACAATACCTTTATGAGTCTTCCACGTTTTGCTCATTTTGAATGGAAGACCAACGTATTATACCATTTTGAACAGATAGCGAACTGGCTGAAATGGATTATCCCTTTGTTTATGTTAGCTTCAGGTGTGTTGATCCAAGTGAGGTCGAGGTAGTGTGACATGTGTGGTTTTACAGGTTTCTTTTCGCATGGTGCAATTGTAAACAATGCTGAGGTTGTTTGCCGGAAAATGGTCGATACACTTATCCACCGCGGACCGGATGATAGTGGCGTGTGGTTGGACGATCAGGCAGGCATTGCCATGGGACATAGGCGCCTGTCAATTCAGGATCTCTCCCCCGAAGGACTCCAGCCGATGGTCTCGTCGTCTGGTCGTTTTATCATCGTCTTCAATGGAGAAATCTATAATTTTCTTGAACTTAAAAAAGAGTTAGAGCAAAAGGGTATAACATTCAGGGGGCATTCGGACACTGAAATGCTCTTGGCATCAGTGGAGCGCTGGGGACAGAAAATTGCTGTTGAGAGGTTTGTGGGCATGTTTGCCTTTGCCCTGTGGGACAGGCAGGAACGTGTCCTTACACTGGTGCGGGACAGGTTGGGGGAGAAACCGCTTTATTACGGCTGGCAGGGCAAGACCTTTCTCTTTGGTTCTGAGTTGAAGGCTTTGAGGGTCCATCCTGAGTGGCAGGGTGAAATTAATCGTGATGTATTGGCCCTCTATATGCGTCATAGCTATATCCCTGCTCCCTATTCTATCTATAAAGGAATAGCAAAGCTGCTGCCTGGAACCATGTTGAGAGTGCCAGCTAACAATCTGCCTGGAAATCTCCCCGATCCTCTATCTTACTGGAGCGTAAAGACTGTAGCAGAGTATGGAGAAAAAAACACTCTTGATATATCGGACGAAGAGGCTATTGAAAGGCTTGATGCGTTACTGCGCAGGAGTATTCGGGGAAAAATGCTTGCTGATGTACCCCTTGGGGCATTTCTCTCCGGTGGTATTGATTCCTCAACGGTGGTTGCAATAATGCAGGCGGAAAGCAATCGGCCGGTTAAAACATTCACCATCGGTTTCAGTGAGGAGGGTTATAATGAAGCAAAGCACGCTAAATTAATAGCAAGACATCTGGGAACGGAACATACCGAACTGTATGTGACGCCGGAACAGGCTATGGAGGTGATCCACAGACTACCAACACTTTATGATGAACCGTTTTCCGATTCGTCACAGATACCCACCCTTCTCGTTTCCGAGATGACCAGAAGGCATGTAACCGTTGCACTGTCCGGCGATGGTGGTGATGAGTTGTTTGGTGGATACAACAGATATCATGGGGCACTTGCCATATGGAAAAAGATTGGCTGGATGTCAAATGGTGGACGAAAGTTGTTTGCTAATTTATTAAATACCATTCCGATAGGAGCTTTAAATAAAATGTTTTTTTGGACAATGCCCATTATAAAGAAATATGGGAGGCCTGGGAATGCAGGTGATAAATTGCACAAATTGTCGGAGGTGCTCGCGATGGAATCTCCGGATAGCCTATACGCGAACCTGGTTTCCCATTGGAGAGATACATCGAGTCTTGTGCCTGGCTCCAATGAACCGTTGACAGCTCTCACAGATCCAGTGCGACAGGCAGTGTTAAAGGATTTTGCACAACGCATGATGTTTCTGGATACGGTTTCCTATCTGCCGGATGATATCTTATGCAAGGTGGACAGGGCCAGTATGGGTGTGAGCCTGGAGGTGCGGGTGCCGCTCCTTGATCATCGGTTAGTGGAGTTTGCATGGCGTTTGCCGCTTACCATGAAGATACGCAATGGGGAAGGCAAGTGGTTATTACGTCAGGTACTGTATAAATATGTGCCCCGTGATATGATGGAACGTCCAAAGATGGGGTTCGGTGTGCCGATTGGTGCCTGGTTGAGCGGCCCGCTCCGGGGATGGGCCGAAGAGCTACTTGGTGAAGCCAGGCTCAAACGGGAAGGGTTTTTTGATTGTATACCAATCAAACGGAAATGGGAAGAACACCTTTCTGGAATGAGAAATTGGCATTATTACCTCTGGGATGTGTTGATGTTTCAGGCGTGGTTGGATAAGGAGGCTGCTTTTGGCAAGAGTTCTGGTTCTTGGTAGTTTTGCAGAATCTTTAGTAAATTTTAGGGGGGCTTTATTAAAGGATTTTGTCTCCCTGGGGCATGATGTGTACGCATGTGCTCCCAATGCCTCAAAGGAAATCCGAGATAAACTTTCCCAATTGGGGGTTGAGTATCGGGACGTATATCTATCTAGAACAGGGATGAATCCTTTAAGCGATGTTCGTACGTTTTTGTCATTATACAATCTTATGAGACGTACTAAACCGGATATATTTTTGAGCTATACCATTAAACCGGTATTATACGGCTCACTGGCAGCTAGGTTGACCGGAGTTCCAGGTATATTTTCTATAATCACAGGGCTGGGATATGCTTTTTCTAGTGGTAATTTAAGGCAGTGGTTTGCAGGTGTTCTTGTCCGTTTATTTTATAAAATAAGTTTAAACTGCAATCAAAAAATTTATTTTCAGAATCCGGATGACTGCAATTATTTTAACCGACTTGGGCTTTTAAGAAGAGCAGAGCAAGCTGTACTAATCAACGGTTCAGGAGTAAACGTGTCTGACTTTAAGATGACGCCAGTTCCTACTGATGTTTCATTCCTGCTAATTGCCCGTTTACTTAAGGATAAAGGGATTTATGAATATGCAGAGGCTGCAAGCATGATTAAGGCTAAGTATCCGGATGTTGTATTTCGCTTAGTGGGGTGGATTGATGAGAACCCTGATTCCATTAAAAAAAAGGACCTGAATTTATGGATTGCTGATGGTATCATTGACTACCTTGGCAAGCTAGACGATGTTCGCCCTGCAATTACTGCGTCTTCGGTATATGCGCTACCCTCCTGCTACGGGGAAGGCACACCACGCACCGTGTTAGAGGCTATGGCTATGGGACGGCCCATTGTGACGACTGATGCACCTGGCTGTCGTGAGACTGTAGAAGAAGGTGTGAATGGTTACCTGGTACCGGTGAAAGATGCGGATTCACTGGCCCGTGCGATGGAAAGATTCATCTTACAACCAGAATTAATAGAAAAGATGGGTAAGAGAAGTCGTGAGATTGCTGTTGAAAAATATGATGTTCACAAAGTCAATGCAGTAATCATGCGAAATATGGGGTTAATTAAGTAAGGACTAAGAATTGTGAATATTCTTTTGGAAAAATGAGCGTTGAATTCCAGAAAAAAAACAGGTGAGTTTGCCGGGGTTATTAAATCTGTTGCATAATCATAACTATGAAAGATACTTCAATTATATGGGTATTTCTATTTTAAAATTTCGTGCGTAAATCTGTTGTGATAAATTGGTTGTCAGCTTTAAATGCAGAGAAGTTATGAAATTTAGAAAAGTATAATATTTGACAAAAGTAATCACACAGAAACAAAGAGCGCAAAGAAACATCTTTTGCCACAGAGCACAGAGGTCTCAGAGAGATCACTCTTCAGGCACAAAGTCAGAAGGCAGAAGTTGGAAGTTGTAAGACGTAGGGCATACGTGGCAAGCCGAAAGTTAATTAGCTATGGAAGATGGGATAATACCTAAACAAAATATCAATCAATATTTAATGTTTATGTTGAGACCTTATTCACCCTAATTTTACGTAAAATTTAGAAAAACAGGGTTTAAATGTGGAGGTGATAATAAATGGCTGAAGTTACTATTAAGATACCAAAGGATATTATAATAGATGAAGACTGACAAAGAATTTAAGTGCGTTGATTTTAAACATGAAACCCAAATGCAAATTTATGGAGAAATAAAAAATCTTACACCGGAGGAGGAAATTAAGTACTTCCGTCGCAGAGTTGAATCGGGTGTTTTTGGGAAGTGGTGGGAAAAACTTCATGGAGGGGCTGCCGCTGCGAGCGGTTATAATAAGATGACCGAATAGCAGTACCTCTTCCGCATCACTCTTAATTCTCTGTAGGATGCCTTTTTTCGTATGCAGACTGGTTGGTCCTGGATTGTATGAAGCCGATTGAAGAAATCGCGTGTAAAAAAGGGAAATTGTGGGATTAAGAGGAAGAAGATAAGTGCCTAAAGTGAGCTAAAGTTTAAAGTGAGCTAAAGTTTAAAGTGAACTACCTTGCAAAATACAAGTCGGGCAGTTCGAGCTGCAGAACGGCCTCGATTACTTACCAGATCACGAAGAAAACAATCTCACGCAAAGCCCACAGTGAAATAGCAGAGTCATTTCACATGGCAAGCGCAAAGATCGCCAGGAAAAACAAGAAAAAAATTAACTGACAAGACTTTAACCCTTGCGTTCTTGGCGACTTGGCGAGAGTGAAAAGAAGTTCTCGCTCAAAGCCCAAAAGCCGCAAAACAAGTTTAAAGTTTAATAAAGTTAAGATGAACAAAGAAATTGCTAAAGTACGGAAAATGATTTTAATGGTTTATACAGTAAATGTACCGATATTTCCAGGCTTATCATGGGATTTATAAATTATCTTAAGAATAAGTCGTAAGTTATAAGTTATAAGTGGTAGGTCATAGGTCATAAGTGGTAAGTCGTATGTCGTATGTCGTAAGACATAAGACATAAGACATACGACGTAAGACGTAACACTTGGTTGGTTTATTGTAATCTGTGGCAACCCTAAGAAGAGTGATGCATGAAATTATCTGATTACGAAGAAATGGTGACTGGCAGAGCCGCTTCTTTATTTGAAGAAGATATCGCCAACAATTACAATGCAATTAATGATAACCTGAAGAACGCCAGAGTTGCAATTATTGGCGCTGCGGGTTCTATTGGCTCCGCTGTGGTAAAGACGATACTTGAGTTTAATCCAAAAGGGTTGGCCCTGGTCGATCTAAGCGAAAATAACCTGGTTGAGGTTGTTAGAGACATTCGTTCATGCGCTGATTTACGTGTTCCGGAGGATTTTTCAACGCTCCCTATTGGATTTGGAAGTCAGGAATTTATGAGATACTTCGAAGAGTCTCCCACCTTTGATTATGTTCTTAATTTTTGTGCTATTAAACATGTTCGCTCGGAGAAAGATATTTATTGTCTGATTCGGATGCTCGATACCAATGTTTTGTTCCTGTATAATTTTTTAGAAAATCTACCGTATAAAATCAAAAATCTCTTTTCGGTTTCCTCTGATAAAGCCGCTAATCCTGCCAATTTGATGGGAGCAAGTAAGATGGTGATGGAAGAGGTGTTACGATATCATTCAGCACAGCACCATTACTCAACTGCCAGATTCGCAAATGTTGCATTTTCAGATGGAAGCCTTCCGTTTGGCTTTATTAATCGTTTAAAAAAACAACAGGCAATATCTGCCCCTTATGATGTAAAACGATATTTTATTTCCCACAAGGAAGCGTCTCAATTATGTCTTTTGTCCTGTATATTAGGTGATAATGGTGATATCTTTTTCCCAAAGTTAGCGCAGGGCTTAAATGAAGAGACCTTTGCTGATATTGCGAGAAATTTTTTAAAACAAAATGGTTTAGAACCCTTTGAGTGTGGATCAGAAGAGGAAGCAAAGAGTAAAGCACCCGAGCTTATTAAGAAGAAACAGTGGCCTTGTTATTTCTTTAAAACAGATACCTCAGGAGAAAAGGATTTTGAAGAATTTTATACGGTAAATGACATAATTAATTATGACCGTTTTCAAAAAGTGGGAATAATTCAGACATTACAATCAGAATTGAATAAAGAGTCTCTATTAAACTTTATCTCATTTGCAAAAAGTCTGAAAAACAAAAAGAATATAAATAAAGATCATATTGTTGATGAGTTCTGTAAGGTCGTGCCGTCTTTACGACACATTGAAACAGGAAAGAATTTAGATCAGAAAATGTGATTCGATTCAGTAAAAAAGAAATACTCTCGCAAAGCCCCCAGTACAGTCGTTCCTCCTTACGGGGCAGGCGCGGAGATCGCTAAGAAAAACAAATTAAAAATTATAATATTTAAATCCTCTGCGTCCTTAGCGTCTTGGCGAGAGGAAAAAAAGAGGTTGTCATGCAGAGTCGCAACGAGCACTAAAAATGACGGAAAATGAAATAGGAAAAATAGTTGTTGATGCAGCTATAACTCTGCATAAAGAACTGGGTTCCGGGTTACTTGAGACAGTCTATGAAGTTATCCTTGCACGTGACTTGAGCGACGGGAGCTAAAAGTTCAAAGACAGGTAAGTGTACCAATTGTATACCATGGTATTAAGTTTGAAGAAGGATTTAGAGCTGATATTATTCTTGAAAACAAGGTGATCTTAGAACTGAAATCTGTTGAGTCAATTAATAACGTTTACAAAAAACAGTTGCTTACATATCTGCGGTTGACTGGAATGAAACTGGGATTTTTGCTCAATTTCGGTGAAGCTCTCATGAAGGATGGCACCGTACGGATTGTAAACAATTTGGAAGAATAACTCCCTTCGCGTTCTTGGCGTCTTGGCGAGAGGAAGAAAGAGTATTCTCACGCAAAGCCGCAAAGAGCGCTAAGAAAAACACAAAAGTAAATTAAAAGAGAGGAGTCATTACCCTTTGCGTCCTTAGCGTCTTGGCGAGAGGAAAAAAAGAGGTTGTCATGCAGAGTCGCTAAGACCGCGAAGAATGTAATAAAGAGCATATACTATGGGAAAAATAGGAAGAGCAGACGATCTGAAAATAAGAACAATTATCTGATAAAAACCGTTTGACAAATTAATCTGATCGGATAACATTAAATTGCATATTTAACATAGAGAAAGAAGATTCGGTACTTGATTGTTTTGCTGAAAACGCGAAAGATACTTGTCAAAGAGATTAAACATGAAGACAACGTTAAAAAATGAAAAAATTTTTACTTACAAGGATTTACATATCTTAACAGACGGGAATTATGAAATAATAGATGGGGAAAAAATAGATATGGCGCCGACAGGATTTAGACATGGAAAATTTGAAAGTATCTTCTCAGATTTATTAAATAAGCATCTTAAAGAAAAAGGTTATGTTGCTGTTGGAGAAATCGGCATCGTTATAACCAGGGAGCCGTTCAGGCTCAGATCGGCAGATGTTGTTTATATTAGTAAAGACACTTCACCAGAAGAACCTGAAGGAATTCTTGAGATTGCCCCGGATTTAATTATAGAAATCTTATCAAAAGATGATTGTGTCTGGAAAATGAATGATAAAGTAAAAGATTACTTGTCGATAGGTGTAAAAAAAATAATTCTTGTTGACTCATTTACTGAGTTAATCACAGTCTATAAATATGAGAAAAGAGAAGCGCTTTATTACAACTTTGAAGAAGAATTTGAATTGATTAATGGAATAAATATTAGAATGAAAGAAATTTTGTGAACAGGATTTATTATTTTTGTAAATCAGTATGTATCGGCATCTCAGTTATAGCGCCAGTTGCCTCGTTTACAATTAAAAGTTTTCCCTGTTCCTGTCCTTTTATTTGCTCATTTGCATTTAACAACCCGATACCATATACTGTTCCGTCTGGAGCCATATCGACAACCAACTCATCGCTTATTTTAATTGGCGCTACTTCCTTACTTTTTTCATGAAACCGGATATATGCAATGTTGTAACGAGTAACATAAGTAAATATCACTTGGGCCTTGGCGAGAGGAAAAAAGAGTATTCTCACGCAAAGCCACAAAGAGCGCTAAGAAAAACACAAAAGTAAATTAAAAGAGAGGAGTCATTACCCTTCGCGTCCTTAGCGTCTTGGCGAGAGGAAAGAAAGTAGTTCTTATGCAACGATGCACCCGTCCACGCCAGAAAACACTAATTCGATCCACTTAAATGAAAGACATTTTTCTCATTGGTTACTCAGGTCATGCGTATGTCGTTTGTGATATTTTTAAGTCAAGGGGTTTAAAGGTAACAGGATATTTTGATAAAACGGAAAAGCAGGAAAACCCATATCATTTAAAATACCTGGGATCGGAAAGAGATGGATTATCAAATCAAATTTTACAGACCAGTGATTACTTTATCGCCATTGGAAATTATCATATAAGAGAGGAGGTATATAATTATTTAAAGAATAATAATTTTGGCAATCTGCTAAATGCCATTCACTCCAGTGCCTGGATATCTGAGAAGGCAAGCCTGCATGATGGAGTTTTGTTAGGCGCTAATACTATTGTAAACTCATTGGCTTCGATCCATTGTTGTACTATTATAAATACAGGAGTTATTGTTGAACACGAATGCCGGATTGGCGCTTTTTCACATATAGCTTCAGGCGCCACCTTAGCTGGAAATGTAAAAGTTGGTCATAGATCTTTCATCGGCGCCAATGCAGTTGTCAAAGAAGGTATTACTATAGGAAATGAAGTCGTCGTTGGCGCTGGGGCAGTGGTTATTAAAGATATACCGGATTGTAAAACAGTAGTGGGTAATCCGGGGAGGGTAATTGATTAACTGCAACAATGCCTTATGAAATTAATAGAATTAATACATTTCTCATATTTAATACACTTTATGGATATAAAAAGTTTGTTCAGTCAGGTCTTCAACACGAAGAATCATTTTTT
>JALDRB010000021.1 GCA_031316155.1 Candidatus Scalindua sp. | reverse complement strand
GTAATCTTGAAGCTGAAAAAGATAGTTTGGCCTCGCGATTACTTCGAGATTACGCGGATTTAGAAATAACAAATAATCTTGAGTAATCTAGAGGAAATCTTGAAGCTAAAAAAAATAATTTGACCTCGCGATTACTTCGAGATTAGACGGATTTACAAAAACCAAATAATCTTGTGTAATCTTTAGGCAAAAACTAATCAGTTTCTTAGTGTCTAATGATAATAGTTTATTTGGCAATAAGTCGCCACTTGAGGAATTGTACTTCTCTTTTTAATGAAAAGTTTATTACTGCTCTTATTGTTGGACCGAATAGATTGTAAAAATAATGTTTATAGAATTTGTTTTTCTGAAAGGTTTCTGAAAATTCAGGAATTTTTATCTCTTCCACTTTCTGACTCTTGAAATAACTGTGCATCGATCCGTTTAACATCATGAGGACTAGAGGGCGAGTCAATGTCTTTGTCTCAAATTTTTGCAGGTAGTTTATGCCTTTATTATAGAAAAAACTGGCCTTGTCTACAAAGGTATCACTCTGAGATTTATTTGAATATTTTGCTGCATAGAGTAATACATTACATTTACGAATGTCTTGCGTTGCCCATGTCTCATTAGGATGCTCTAATTTTTCCGGTCTATTTAGATAGGGATATTCATTTTTTACCATCCACTCTGCATAATTTAAAAGACTCTGTCTGGCATAATGCCACATAGTGTCAAACTGGACACGTTCAGTTTTCACATCCAGATATTTGCCAAGAGATTGGAGAAATATGATGTAAAACCATCTGTTTTCTGTATCGAGGAGCTCTCTTTTCGTAATATTATCATCAGGGTTAATAGTACACGTTATTAAATTTTCTGCTTTTTTCAGGATTTTCTGGTTGCCAGTCAGTATGTATGAATCTATTAATGTATTCAGAGAATTGCCGCTTGCCCTTCCCGGACCATTCAATCCATACACCTTGCCTAACTGTACCATGCTTTTTCTCTGTGTAATATCTTCAATAAAACATTTTATTCTTCTAAGTCTACTCATAGAATAATTTACTAAAGTATTTTCACTGTCCATAGTGTTTTCTACAAATGAAGTCAACTCCTTGATTGTCTCAAAAGAACTACAGTTACCGGTAAGGTAATAATGTAATAATAGTCCTGTTGTGTAATTATGTGATAACCCCGGCCCTCCTCCATAAACCGATTTGTCCCTGAACTCTAAATGCTTTTTAGAAAAACAGCGGTGTGTGGATGTTTGCGCGTCTATATAATGTTCTGTGTGCCAGAACATCCCTCGATTATATTCAGGACGGTCTTCGTCTGTATGGTACACATCGATATCTTTTACGTGTGCGCACAATTGATCCGCCAGTTGAGACCACTTTGTGTTTCCACTCCTCATATACTGCAACAGGGCTCCATAGATACCATCATATTGATTATTATAATGTGAGACCAATGGTTCAGTCCCTTTATGCCCTATTGCCTCATGGTCGGCATAAAACTCTCCAAAATTTCTCCAGCCATATTCATCTATTATTTCGCGTCTATTGAAAAAGCTGTTCTTTCCTAGGATGGCGGTATTTACCAAGTCAAAATATTCTTTATCAGAATCTTCATTTTTCGGAGCTAAATATGGCAGGGCCAGCGATTTTGAATACCATTCAGGAGTAGTTCTTGGGATCAGAGGATACTGTGCCCACTCCAATCCTGTTTTGTCACTAACTCTTTTATCAAAACTTAGAAACATTGTATGTGTTTTCTGCTCACCACCCTGTAGTTCAAAAAGATCATTATATTGTTTAGGAAAGAGTCTGGTAATTAAGGTATTTCCTTTGAATTCCAGTGCTTTTGGGAAATTTTGCCAGAAATATTGAACCGCACCTGAAATTTGTTTATCATTATTTTTTATAGATATAGTTGGATTTGCCCTCAATCCTTCGCTAATGATTTGTTTACCAGAATACACCTTATAGCCTCTATATGAGTTTTTTACCTCTCCGTTCCGATTAACGTGGTTCATGCTTTTCCAGTTTTCACCACCGCTGGAATCTTGGTATATAGTAAGCTGTGAGCTGTGAGCTGTGAGCTGATAGGTTTTAGCTGTTGGCTCATAGTTCATGTCTGATAGCTCGTTGTTCGGCTCATAGCTTCCCGATGGAACGATCGAAGGATTCCACGGGGCAGGCATAGTTGATAGCTGATAGTTTAATGAAGATGGCTCTTCATTTAGCTGATAACTGACAGTTGGTGGTTCATTAGAGCTTAAGGTGGCATGTATGGATAGGTCCTTGAAAAATATTGAGCCGGGATCCCCGAGGTCCCACAGCCCACCAGGATGTTTTGCTGCTTGTGGATTATGGATGGTGAAATCTATCTTAACGATTGAGCTATTTGCAAAAAAGCTCATTCTGGAAAAGAAGTTAACAAAAGCCGGTTTTTGTGTGGTCTTGAATTCACCCTTAAACTTAATGGTTGTTCTCAGATTTCCTTTAGTCTCAATGAAAATATTTCTTATGTGAGGCTCATATTCTGTGTCTGCACCATCGGTGAGAATGATTTTACTCGCCGAGCTATTTAATATATCCTTGTCATCAACTACGACAAGATCAAACGGTTTAAAAACACTGGTATTTATTGAGAAAAGAGTTGTACCGGTATTAACATTCAATGATTTCGAGTCTTGATTGATGCTGATCTCAGTTTTATTCTCAGTTGTGTCCTCATACCTGGAGGTAGATGAGAGCTTCGTCAGTTTCAATTCATTTGTTGTATTAGCACCGGCTGAGATCTGAAAATCCAGTAAGGCCCATTTTATACTGTTGTCTGGCCATTCAGCGAGAGTTTGTGTCTGAAGAGGAAGATAGCCATATTCCGAATGATGGAGCCTTAGCCTTGGTTCTTCCATTAACAAACCTTTGGGGAATGGGATTCCAACCGTAACCGGTTCGTTATAGCGATTAATGCCAGAAGTTTCTTCGATGATAATGGGTATATTGTAAGCGGAGAGTTGTGAGCTGTGAGTTGTATTTCTTGAATTGTTCATTTGTTTTTTAATGATTTCTTTAGACCTGTTATCATTTTACTTATTTTTTCCTGGTTTTTACAAATATGTAATGCTTTATTACTTTCTACCAATTTCAAATAATTGCTACAAAGTTCAAGTTATGTATCTAATTCTGATAAGGAACCCTGAGCTATGCTCAAAAAATGTATAAATTCTTTATGCGTATTCCTAGCTGCACCTTCAGCAATATTGCATGGTATAGATATTACTGCTCTTTTCATCTGGCTTGCCAAACCATATTTTTCATCGATAGGCAGCTCTTCGCAAATTTTATAAACATCTATACAGACTTGCATCGACAATTTCCAAATATCTAAATTTTTATGTGGTTTTTCCGTACGCATTCTTACATTACCTTAATTTCGATCACTACTTATAAACCTGAATTTCCTGCTTTCTGCTAACCGCTTACTGTTTCCTGCTCACTAAATCATCGTAAATTTCCTCATAAGCAGCAACCATCTTGTCTACAGTAAAGTGTTCTTCAAACCTTCTTCTTCCCGCTTTTCCAATCTTTTTTTTCAAATTTTCATCTTTAAAAAAAATACAAATTTTATCGGCAAGAGTCTTTTCATCATCATTTGGAATTATAAATCCTGTTTCATTATCCGCTACAATCTCAGGATTGCCGCCAACATTGGTTACAATGCAAGGAAGACCTGCAGCCATTGCTTCAAGAAGGGTCATAGCCGTTCCTTCGCTGAAAGAGGTCAGCAGGAAGATATCCATGGTCTTTAAATAGTTATAAACATCATCCTTGAAACCCGTAAAGATAACATGGGAAGAGAATCCAAGACTTGAAACAAATGCTTCCAGACTATTCCGTTCAGGGCCATCACCAACTATAATGAGGAACGTATTGGGGTAAGTTTCTCGCACACTTGCAAGTGACTTAATCATCATTTTTTGGTTTTTTATTGTGTCAAGTCTGGCGACAGTGCCCAGAACATAATCTTTCTTGTTGATTCCCAGAGTCTCTTTCATGCTTGCAGCTTGGGAAGTTATAGAGAGAGAATCATCAATACCATTGTAAACAATCTTTATTTTTTTCCTGGGAAAGTTTTCATACTCTACCAGGGCATCCCGTGTCGCTAATGAAATAGCCGTAATAGTGTTTGTAAAAAAACTGAGAAACGGATTCAATACAACCCGCTTAAACTTTCTTTTATCCGGATAAAACCTTCCATGCTCTGTAAAGATCACTTTGGCAGAGGTGAAAAAAGATGCAAATAACCCGTATATATAAGGTGTATATTGGTGACAGTGAAGGATGTCAAATTTACAACGTATAATATAATCATGAATTTGCCTTATCAAGGAAAGATCAAAACCTGGCTTTCTGTTAAAGGAGATTACCTGGCAACCTTTCTCCTGCAGTCTTCTACCAAATGGGCCGATGGTTTGATCAAGACATATGATTGACAAATTGTATTTAGATTGATTTGTATTTTCTACCAGATTAGAGATAACCTGCTCAGCACCACCTATCCTCATGTCAAATGTTATGTGGGCGATATTCTTCAATTTTTCCAAAATTCCATTATTCCACCTAAGCATTGAGCAGGTTATCGAATGCCTTCAAGTTTACCTGCCATGAATAATGTTGTTGAATATTCTCTACAGCCTTTATTCCGATTTCTTTTCTTCTCTTTTCATCTTTTAGAAGATTTATGACCTCTCTGGCAAATGCTTCCTCCTCGTCTGCAATAATGATGTCAACATTTTTATGGTAAATAAGACCATCACTTGCGTTTGTAGTAGCAACAACTGCATTGCCGGTTGCCATGGCCTCCAGAATCTTATTCTGTAATCCCCTGGCGATCCTCAATGGGATCACACAAACATTCGCCATCAAGTAATATTTCCTTATATCCTGGACATAATCTGTTACGATAACACCCTTAATCTTTGAAAGTTTTCGTACCCTTTTAGTAGGACGGTTGCCTACAATATAAAAGAGAACATCGGGTATCTCAGCCTTAATCTTATGAAATATATTCTCGCAAAACCATTTCACACCGTCCTCATTAGCAAAATAATCCATGACGCCAGTAAAGACTAAAATGTTTTGCGAGTTGTGCGTTGATTTTTCCGGTGTAAAGTAATCGGAATCAACACCATTTAAGATGAAGTGAACATTTTTGACTTCAGGGTAAAGTTTCCTGAATACATCAACTTCCCTTTGAGAAACAAAAACCGACTGGTTGAAGGTACGATTAATATTAATCTCATATTTCAGCAACCATTTATTTTCCAGTTTATAAAGTAGATTATACGGAAATCTGGTATATCTAGAATATTGAAGCCATTTATCAGAGTCAAGGTCAACATAGTCCATAATAAGAGAGATATTGTTTAACTCTTTTTCTTTATATGGACGTGATCTGAAAATATACTCTGCCATAGTGGAGCAAAAGCATATCACTATATCTATATTTTCGTTTTCCAGGATTTCGTTTACGTATTCCTGAAGATCAAAGTTATAAAAATATGATACAGAAAAAGGTACATCTTGAATAACGCTTTTAATAATCCTTAATTTTTTATAAAAATATACAGAATAAACTTCTTTGCAATATCTCTTTAGTTCCTCCAGGTGTTCTTTATCAGATTTACCATCTAAGATTGTACCCAAATATATATTATTTTTTTTAGATAAATATTTAATTTCGTTAAAGGAGCGAATTTTATCACCCTTATCCGGTGGATAAGGGATTCTATGTGCGAGGAAGAGTATATTCAATTTGTATCTTGTTATTTTTATTATATGTTTTTGATAGGATATGTAAGAGCTATTTTTTTATCCCAATAAAGTAAACAGCACTTGGAGCTATAATGCTGTTTTTTCCCTTAATGGTATATTTATCAAGATATTTTACAGGTGAAACTAACATACTAAAGATGGTACTGAAGAGCTTATTAATAATTCTGTTGGAGAAAATAGTACGAGAGAATGCCATAAGTATCCAGGTTACTGAGGATGCGGAACCAATATTAACACCTGTTTCAATCTTAGTAAAACCATTCCTTGTACAAATAAGCTCAATTCCCTTAATCGTAAATCTCCAATAGTCAACAGGGTCAGGATGATAACATTGCATGAACGGAACATCTATATAGATGATTCCATCATTTTTGAGCACCCTCAAAATTTCTTTCAAAACTGTCTCGGGGCTATGCACATGCTCTATAGTGCCTGTACAGAAGAGGCAATCAACGGCCTCATCTTTTAATGGAATGTTATGTATATCAGCCACGACATTAGTGTCACCAATTCTGGCGAAATCAATGGTTACACATTCAGGCGTAATTTTTCTGCCACCGGCTCCAAGATCAACTATTATTCCTCCTTCTGGTATTATTGATAAAACCTTTGTGATTTGAGGATTTGACTGTATTGTTGGTGTCGGATTTAATATCCTTTTAATAATGCCTCTATTTCCTGTCCATGGCATGGCTATTTATCCCAAAATTTGTATAAGAAATATGAATTTTATTATTCTAATCCTTCTATGCATTCTATTTAATACAGGCATTAGACTCCGAAATTATGCAAACAACGAGTACCATCAACAAACATAATCTCTCGCAACCAGATGATTATAAAGATAACTGACACCATGATTGAGATCTTAAAACTCCATACGTTCCGTTTACCCCAAATGTCCTTGAAATTAATCAGAGGCCATGAAGCAAAGATTGTTAACAAAGGTATGAGGCGGAAGTGATATCGTGAGTGTCCAAAAACAATACTGTGCATTACCGTAAGATAACCGATTCGTATTTCTAATTTCTCTTTACAATGGCAATTGTCCTTGAAAGAAAATAAATCTGGATTAAAAACATTATTCTCAGCATATCGCCTAATCTCACCTTTTTGGCTCTTATCTTTAAAATAACACCAAATGATGGCAGCATATACAAAAAAACCAACAAGATAAGCCATTTTAAACCCAGAAATATCAAGGATACAAACAAAAAAGTTGGCAACAATATACCAAAGTACAGAGGAATGATAAGACTGGGAATCTCTTTCATTACTAAACCATGATTGAAAACACCTTTAAGGTTGCTCCTACCTCTCCAGATCTCCTTTTTCATGAATTCCTTAACAGTAGCCGCTTCACCCAGATGAATCACTTCTATCCTGCTGTCAGAAACGATCCTGCCGTATTTTCTCAGCCTATATGAAAAGTCCACATCCTCACAGGTAACCAGGGATTTGTTAAAACCACCCACAGCTATAAACTGCTTCCTCCTCACAAAAAGATTCATCGACTCAAGCCAATCTACATCTTGTACCTGATTTTCTTTCTGCCGTATTAAGTACCATGTTTTCTGAACCCACGTGGAATCCATCGGAGGGGCAGGTGGACTACCCCAGGCAGCCACGCATAAATCACAGAAATATAATGAAGCTTTGTTTAACCATTCCTTTGATACAATACAATCTGCATCGACAAAAGTGATTATCTCTCCAGTAGATTGTGTTACACCGAGATTCCGCAAACCTGAAACGTTCAGTGAATCATCCAGTAGCACCCTCACTCCATAGCGCTCAGCAGTCGCTCTGGTGCTATCAGTAGAGCCATTGTCAACCACGATGACTTCAATGTCTTTCCCGGGATAATTTAGAATTGATATAGATTCCAAGCAGTAGGGGAGATATTTTTCTTCGTTGTATGTGGGTATAATAATAGAAACCTTTTTATTATAGTTCATAGATATTATCTGATAGTTCTTTGTTGATAGCACACAGTATACCGCTTACTGCTTACTGTTCACTGCTTACTGTTCATAGCTCACAGCTTACTAATAAAGCTTACCGCATAAACTTCCTATACCACAATTCAAACATCAAAAGACTCCAAAGTATAGTTGAGTAATTCCTTGTACAGGTCTGATGAAGATTCCAGATTTTCAGTATTATCTCTTTACGGAAGAAATTGTTAACACCGGCATCTGTCGATAAGAGGTTGCTGCTCACAAATGCTTTCATTTCTTCTCGAAACCACTGGGCTAATGGAACAGAAAATCCCATTTTTCTTCTGTACATAATCTCTTTAGGAAGAATTTGCTTGAACGACTGTTTCAGTATATACTTCTTCTCTCCATTGTTATACTTAAGCCCCGGAGGAATGTTCGCGGCAAATTCTATAACTTTATGATCAAGAATCGGAGATCTTACTTCGAGAGAATTTGCCATACTCATCCTGTCAACCTTGACAAGTATGTCTCCCGGTAAATATGTTTTCAAGTCTGTGTAGAGAATTCTGGAAAGATGATCATCCGTATCGGCTTTGTTATAATAGTATCTGGTAACGGAAAATGGATCATACTCTCCTATCTGTTTTTTCGTATCATTATTGATTAAGTCTTTCCATAAGTGATCATCAAATTCTGTATTTGTCAGAAAAAATCCATAATCAGATTCGAAACTGAGAGTCTTTAGCAGGGTTGTACCTTTTCGAAAAATCGCATGGTTTCCCATAGAAAGTAAATCAGATAAATATGGTAAGATTAACGTTCTAATAGGCCTGGGGATTTTCCTTCTGATCCTGTTTTCGATATCATCAATATAATATTT
Organism: Candidatus Scalindua sp.; assembly: GCA_031316155.1. Lineage (GTDB taxonomy): Bacteria > Planctomycetota > Brocadiia > Brocadiales > Scalinduaceae > SCAELEC01. The sequence goes on along the minus strand of JALDRB010000021.1, from coordinate 35,266 downwards.
TTCATAACCGGCAAAATTTTCATCACCGCCATCGCCGGAAAGGGCCACAGTAACCCTTTGTCTGGCAACCTTTGATACATAATAGGTAGGTACGGCGGAAGCGTCTGCAAAAGGCTCATCAAAATAAAAAGCCAGGTCAGTTAATATCTCTTCGGTATTTTCATTCACCGTAAATTCATGATGATCAGTACTGTATTGCTCTGAAACCATTCTTGCATATCTCACCTCATCATACTCTTCCGAATCGAATCCAATTGAACATGTTGTGACCGGATTATTGGTTTGTTTAGCCATAAGGGCTACAATCCCACTTGAATCTATTCCTCCGCTAAGAAAAGCCCCGAGAGGGACATCACTTATCATCCTGAGCCGTACACTTTCATCCAGGATATTAAGGAGTTCTTCTGCAATGTCATTTTCATTTAGATTGGATTGTTCACTAAATGAAATATCCCAATATTCATTCTTTCTTATACCGTCTTTAGAAAGTATCATGTAATGTCCAGGTTCCAATTTATGGGTGTTTTTATAAATGGTTTTAGGATCCGGAACATAGAGGTATTTGAAATAATCATAGAATGCCTCAAAATTTATTTCTCTTTTTAATGATTTATCTTTAAAGATGGACTTGATCTCAGAAGCAAAAAGAAATGTCTTTCCGTCGAAATAATAAAATAAAGGTTTTTTCCCAATGCGATCACGGGCAAGAAAGAGCGTTTCTTTGTTTCTATCCCATATTGCAAAAGCAAACATTCCCCGAAGATGTTTCAGACACTCTTCTCCATACTCCTGATAAAGATAAATAATTACCTCAGTGTCACAATGACTGGAAAATGTATACCCCTTCAGCATTAAATCTTTTTTTAGTGATTGAAAGTTATAAATTTCACCATTGTAGGTAATCCATATCGATTTATCTCCGGAGGACATGGGTTGGTGACCAAGTTTAGAGAGATCAAGGATACTTAAACGCCTATGCCCCAACCCTATGTGACCGTCTAAGTAAATACCGCTATCGTCAGGTCCTCTATAATCAATAATGTCACACATTGATTTGATTAACTCTTCGGATACTGGTTTTCTGTTATAGAAGTTAAATTTTCCTACAATTCCGCACATTTTTGATTAGGGGGCAGTTCAAAGTAGCTGATTCAAGGGTCCAATTTACTTGGTTCAGAGGTTCACGCTCAATAACTGAAATTGTAAATACAAATATTTCTGTAGTTTTCAGTTCAACAGACTCTTTTCATTCATTTTGCCACAAGTGCTCTTACCGTAAAGCCTCTGGCAAATTGCGCTAACCGTTGAACCTTTAATCTGGAACATTGACAAGCTGGCTGGCCCTTAGAGCAATGAGCTATTAAAGGCTTATATATTTTCTTATTGTCGGTCCCATATAATTGGTCAAAGTGAGTGGAAGTTTTTGCCATATACGCTCTACCCTATCTCTATTGGTAGATGTTGTTCTATTAAATTTAAACTCTTTGCCGTTCATAAGTATGTAATTCCAATACAGAGGAACAGGTCTTGATCCCCATTGCAGCTTAAATTTATAGGTACCTTCATCAGGGGTAGATCTACCAAAATCAAATTGTGTATACCCATTATCAGCAGCATGTTTTAAAAAACTCCAGTGAAGAAGCATATTGGGTGAAAGGTTGTTGTACTCACGTAAAGTAGATGCCCAGGAAACGCATATCTTCCTGCCGACGGTTAAAATGATTCCACCGCCAATTGGCTTAAAGTCATGATAAACTAACCCCAGGCGGGCTTTTTCACCATAATGGAGTAAAATAAAATTGAACCATTTTTTTGAGTGAATGGGTGAACCAAGTTCTCTCATATTACAGCTAAAAACATAATAAAAATCTCTTAGCTGTTTAAGAGAGCCCCAAACAAAATGCAAACCGTTTTTTTCAGCCTTTCTGATTTGACTACGAAGTTTCGATTTGAAGTTATCCCATAACTGTTCAGCTGAGCGTGGTAGTCCTAGTAGCAAACTAACCTTATGAGATTGAGTAATCACAGGTAAGCTTTGTATCATGCAAGAAGAAGTTGTCATATTGCTGCGCCATTCAATCTGTTTTGCCTTGAGTTTTTTTGCTAATGCAATAGACTCTATCACAAGTTCGTGTCGTACTTTATCACAATTGATTAACGCTCCACCCAAATCACAAAACGGCAAGGAAATCAACTGACCAGAAAGTAATGGAGGTTTTAAATATATTAAAGGTAAAACACCAAGCAACTGACTGTTTTCTTCTGCCATAAGGTAATAACCTATATGTTTATAGGCATCCTCTACTGCCATCTTCCACGCAAAAAGATGATAAGGAGAAGCATCTGTATGCGTTAACACATAGTTATCCCACTTCTCTCTGTCTTCAATACTAGCCAATCTGATATTCATGGTTCAAAGTTTACGGTTCAGCATTTTTTGGTCGATAAAGGATTGAGATGAAAGCTCATAGTTCAAAGGTTCAAAATTCAGGGTTCAAGGACACACGGAATATTTCCTTTCCGAACTATTTTTTTCGTGTTATTTCGTGGGTTGTAATATTTTTTTAAAGTGCTTGGCGATCTACTTTAACAATCACGTTACAGGTTATCAGCAGTTTCGGGCATCTTATGCTGAGGTTTAATAGGCCCGAATTTGAAATCGCTAAGCAATTTCTGAAACCGCTCTTTAGTTTTTGCTAAATTATGGTATGTTCTGAATCTTGATAAAAATATTTTACCATTAATTCTCGGTTGTTCCGGATCTATCTCCCAGGGATGTATGTAAAATATAAATGGTTGATTCTCACTTTTATTTATCTTGTTCAAGGCCATTCTCGTAAACCAGTAAGGGAACAGACGAAAATAGCCGCCCCCTGAAACAGGAATATTTAGACCCAGTATTTTGGATGTCGAAATTGGGTATTCAACCAAATCGTGCTCGGCTAATTTAAATTCAAATCTCGGAGCATCAGGAATACCATAAAGGTCATGTGTTATCGGGAATATACTAGAATCATATTCAAAACCAAGTTCTTCCAGGATTTCAAATGCCCACATGGACTCTTTTGTTATTGAATAACTTGGAGCTCTGTAACCTATGATCTTTTTCCCAGTAATATCCTCCAAAATATTTTTTGCTTTTCTAAGATCTTTTTTGAATTTGTCTGGTGTTAGATTGTAAATAAGCCGATGCTGATAACTATGACAAGCTATTTCATGCCCATTAGCATCTATTTCCTTAATCATTTCAGGATGCTTCTCTGCCACCCATCCCAGTATGAAAAAAGTCCCCTTTACTTCTCCAGCACAAGAAAGTATCTCTAATAAGTTCTTCGTATTATTAACTACACGACTTTCATAACTCCCCCAATCCTCAAATCTGATATCTTTCTCAAATGCAGCAACATGAAAATAGTCTTCCACATCTATAGTTAAATAGTTTTTAATAATATTGCTATGAATTGACATTTATTAAGAACTGTTGATTCTGAATATCTTAACAGTTGTTCCCGGCAAATCCAAATTTTTTGAATTAAACTCTTTATGAAGCATTCCTCTATGTAAAAAATTAACATAAAATTTCTTATAGGGGAAAGAATTTCCTGATGTAAGGTTATCGATATTGTAAAAAGTACACTAAAAACAACATTTCTCCCCTTGTTCCTCAATCTTGAATAGAGAAAAAGCAACAGTTTGTGAATTTTAATCAGCCATTGTGAGTCAAACTCTGCGACTCTAGTAATAATCCTTTGATACGGCGAGTTTCTAGAGAGGATCGAGAATGATGAACCTACTGTTTAGAAATGCAGAAGAAATGGTGGGCAAACAGGAAAAGTATTGATAATAATTGATAGTGAACACAGATGGATTGATTAAGATCACATCCCGCTTCGTCGAAAAGCATCTTTTTTTTAAATTATGCTTAGTTTCTGGTTGAATTGGCAGAAACATCAGAATGAATAGGAGTTGCCAGTCTCTGTTTTGTCATTTCCCCAAAAAGACTTACCCTTAATGTCAATAACAGAATTTTTAAGTCAAGTAGCAGACACATCTTTTTTATATATAAAATATCGTATTGAAGTTTTTTCTTAACGTCTCGAAAGGTTTCATCATATTTATAGTAACACTGTGCCAGACCAGTCATACCAGGTTTTACGGTTAAACGTTTTGTGTAATCTGGGATATCTTTTTTAAACTTATCTACAAAGAAGGGCCTCTCAGGTCGTGGACCAACAATACTCATTTCCCCCTGAATCACATTAACTAATTGTGGTAGCTCATCTATGTGTGTCTTTCTCAGAATTCTGCCTAAATGTGTTATTCGTGGATCATTCTTCTTTGCCCATGTCGGGCCTAACTGGTCTTCAGCTTTGAAATGCATTGTTCTGAATTTGATAATTTCGAATAATTGACCATTCGTACCTACTCTTTCCTGCGAGTAAAATATGGGCCCCTTTGAGGTTACTTTTATCATAATGGCGACTAAAAATAATAGTGGTGAAAATATTATCAGACCAAAAATCGCAAGAAAAGAATCTAAGTACGGTTTGCTTCTATTATATGCACTGGGTGATAATAAAAAAGAATTGATTTCTAAAAAAGTTTCAATTGCTCTGTTTCTTAAAACTTTTATGTCCAGCCAAAATGACTGATGGTGTACATACCTGATGTCTACTCGCATTATTTCATCATAGTTGAACTTGTTGTTCTCAAAAGTTTTGTACAAGCCCACAAACCCAGGAGTTGCAAAGAAACGTTCTCTATACCAGAGAGGTAGTTCCTCCATTTGATTAGAAATTGTAGGTCGTGGCCCGATAAGACTTAATTCCCCAATTAGCACATTGATCAACTGTGGTAATTTATCGATACGCAGTTTGCGCATTATAGTACCAAATGGTATTAAACGTAGTTCATCATTTGTACTGGCCATTGTTATACCCACTCCTTTTTGCTTCCGTCGTATAAGTTTGAATTAAGTAAACCGAGTACTTGCAACTATTTATCCGTATTATTTTTATTTATCTTCTCCGTTCGAAATCTCCACAAGGTTAATCTTTTACCTAAATACCCTAACCTCTCCTCTTTTATAAAGACAGATCCTCCGGGAGACACAATCTTGATAACCAGAGATATAAAAAGAAATAGAGGTAATAATATTACAAGACCTAAAAGAGAACCGGTTATATCCAGCACACGTTTCCATGCCGGAGTTCCATACTTAAATGACAAGGGTATTTTAATGTTATGTCTTAAGTTGTTCGGATTTTGTTCATTATGGTGTATTGATACAGCCTCAGATGCTCGCCTCTTTTTTTCCCCTGAATAAAAAATTGATCTTTCTGAATTGTTTTTATCATTTTTTTTTATAATTCCATTAAAATGGTGTTTACGGATACTTCCGTTCTTGTGATAAATGTCTTGCCAATTGTCCGGATATTCATATACGGTAAATGTAATTGTTTGTTGATTGGAAGAAGCCTTATAACGAATATCTTCAGCAAAACTCAACGCACTTTGTCTGTCAGTGCAACAGAGGATTACACCGATATTTTGTTTATGAAACAATCCAACCTCATCACATAAACGTGTCTGTCGTTTATGCAGTATTCTCACAAGTTTTTCGATGGCTTCCTGACTTTTTTCCTCAATTTCAAAGATAACAAGTGAAAATTTATGCCCGTTCCGGTCACAGCGAATGCGTTCCCGCAGAAGAATCTGTTCAAATGTTTCTTCGGAATGGATTTTGGTTTCTAACTTCTTCCGGTGTAGTTTGTCTAATTTTTTTCCTATTTCCCAGGGCCAGAGTAATTTCATCTTTGTTAATTTCCTGTTTTGTTTCTCATCTCGGTATAATACAGCTGTTACTTGTAAATTTAAAAGTTCCCCAGTTAAATGATCTACGAATTAAACGGGGCAAGCAAATATTAAAGCTCAAACGATATGGGCTGAAAGCAATATTAGCTCATGGCTGATGGTTCATGGCGAAAAGATTAAAAGATTAAGACTCAAAGGCAAAAAAAGCGAAAAGGTGAAAGAAGAAATTGTTTTAGTTGTAACAAATTACAAATTATAATATTCAACTGCATTATGGAAAAGTTAGTAATAGTGATGGTAAGAATGCTTTTGCATCTCACTTTCGTTCATAATACATCCTATAATCCTGCAATCGTGAAGTGCCTCGACAGCTCGTTTTGCTATAATTTTCTTTGTACTTTTACAATTGACAACCAGAACAACTCCATCCGATAGAGGAGCTAAAACTGATGTATCAGGGAAGGAAAGGATTGGCGGAGTATCAATAATCACATAATCGTAATTTTCTTTCAAATGGGAAACTAACTGTTTTTTTTTCCCAGATTCTAAAAGCTCACAGACATTAGGAATTTTGCTGCCAGCGGGTATTACATTTAATCCCGGTATTATTCCATTGTAAGAACAATTTTCAATTTCCACATCCCCGCCAAGATAATCAGAAAGTCCTTTATCAGGGACAAAACCAAGCAATTTATGAATCGAGGGTTTCCTGATGTCACAATCTACAAGAACTACTCTGGCATTATTTTTACATAATGAAATTGCGATGTTCACTGCCGTTATGCTCTTTCCCTCCTTCTTAGCAGCACTGGTAATTACTAAGACCTTGCACCTGTCAATTTTCAACATCTTCTTCAGAGATACCTGCAGTTGGCGAAAATGTACCATTACAGGCCCTTCCCACGTTTGTTTCCCCTGAAAATCATAATACGATACGATATTCTCGTTTACATATCCTGTTTTCTGAACTTTCCTGAGCTCTCTTCCTTTCGTGATAGGGCTATTCTTATTACCATCAAATGGATTACTATTTTTGTTGCTGGCTATCGATTCATGTTCTTGTGAAATTATATTTTCTTTTTTTTCAACAGCGTATGTTATATTTCTCTCACGTTTGCTTAATTTTACATTACGTTTATTCTGATGCTCTTTTTTCGTTGATGGATCTTTTAACAATTCATCTTTTATGCTGTTTTGTGTAACACTCTTGTCAGAATTTGTTGCCTTATTTTTTGCAGAATTTGATTCATACTCTCTCTTCTTCTCTAATTCCTGTTTGTTTTTATTTAATGCTTTTTCGATTTTGGACATTTGAATATATTGTTCAACAGTTCAAAGTTCACTGGAGAATTCAAGAATTCCGTTTAATATAATAGTTAATACAAATTGAGTAGTTACATTGAAAAGCTGACTGTTATCTGTTTGGCAGGGTGCATCAACCTGTTCAATCTTTACATTGAGTCGTTTATAAGCCCGCTAATTGCCTCTTTAACGATATTTTCATCCAATGTCTTTTTTCCCTCCACATATCCTGCCAATAAAGCTTCGTCACAGACAATGTTTATGAGACGTGGTATTCCATTCGAATATGCATATATTTCCTGACACGCCTCTTTCGTAAAAACAGGCAACCCATTTGTAGAAGCTACCTTTAACCGGTGTTCTATATATTCTTCTGATTCCTCCTGACTCAAAGGATTCAGATGGCAGGCCACCGCTATCCTCTGTTTCAGTTGCTTAAATTTGTGTAAGGAAAAAGTTTCTCTTAACTCCGGCTGGCCAACGAAGACTATTTGAACAAGCTTGTCCTTTTCCGTTTCAAGATTTGAAAGCATGCGTATTTCTTCAAGTACCGGTATCTCAATATTTTGTGCTTCATCAAAAATTATAACGACAGGAGTTTTCTGTTTTGCCTGATCCTTGAGAAAATTTTGAAATTTGTTCATTAAGACATCCTTTGAATCGTGAGTCTCAGGATCAATAATCGAAAATTGAGTAAGAATCATTCTCAGAAGTTGTTCGAATGTAGCCTTGGGGTTTACAATAAAGGCTGCCTTTAAATTATTCTTTTTTTTCTCCAATATACTCTTCAATATGGTTGTTTTTCCGCTTCCTATCTCTCCTGTGAGCTGAATAATTCCTTTCCTTCCCTCCAAACCATAGGTCAAATAGGCCATTGCCTTTTTATGTGACTTACTTAAATACAGGTATGCAGGATCAGGTGTCAGGTTAAATGGGTTCTCTTCTAATCCATAGAAATTCATATACATAGTAATTAGTCCTTTTCTAAAGCAACTGAAAATATTTTGGATTTACTATTTAATTTTGAATGGCTGATGGTTCATGGCGAAATGATTAAAGGTTAAATGGAAAATGAAAACAAGCATTACATTTTCATCAGGTAAATCCGTTCTTAATCTGTTGTCTCATACCTTTTTTTGTTACGATCGTTGGAATCATTCCAAGAATAGGAATATTTAAATATTCCTGTACGTCTTCTTTCGTCCTGAATCTGGGGTCAATTGTTTCCAAACCGTAGATCAAACCGATACCGATGCCGGCACCCATGATAACTCCCATGGCCATTATCTTTAACTTTTTCCCTTTTATGGGCTCATAAGAGATTCTCGGGAATTCGACTATTTTAAAGGGGTTACTCTTTGAGTCAAGAGAGACCTCTTTCAAAAGCTCTGCCTTAGATTTTTGAATGAGACGCTGTTCATAGAGTGTTTTGTTAATTTCATAAGACATCTGTAAATCAAAAAGCTTCTGTTTAAGTTCAGGAATATTTTTAATAGAGGGGGTAAAGTCGGCAATTTCAATTCCCAACTCCTTTTGACGACCTTTTAACGATTTTAATTCAAGCCGTAAATCGAACTCTTTTTGTATAATGGATTCAAACCTTGGATTTTTTACAATTTTTTCCTCTTTAACAACTTTTTCTGATTCCTTATCCAGAAGCTCTTTTAGATGACTAAGCTCTTTTTCCTTCTGTCGTATGCTTGGATGTTCATCAAAATATTTTGAATGCAGTAACGTTATTTCAACTTCCAGTTTGTTGATACTATCATTCAATGATTGCAAAGCCGGATTAGGTACCTCTATTACCTCACCGGTAATAGTTTTTGTTTCATTTTGTTTGCTCTCGCCCAGGAATTTAAGCTTCTCCTCCAGGGCATTTACTTGTTTGTCAACCTCTGACTTTTCATTTTTAACCGTGTAATACTGAGGTAAAACACTGTTTTCTTCACCCGGCAAATCGTTAATATGTTGCTCTTCGAACTCGCGAAACTTTCTCTCTGATTCGTTCAGTTCCATTTTAAGCCGTTTCAGGTCTGATTCTATAAACTCCAGGGTCTCCTCCGCTTCACTTCGTGATGATTTTAATGATTTTTCCATAAAATTTGTGACTAAACCGTTTACAATCAAGAAATTTTTCTCAGGATAAATCCCTGTATAAGTTAGTTCGATAAATTCACTACCTTTCGTTCTTAATTTAAGATCTTTCGTTATCTCTCTAAACATTTTCTCCAAGCCCGTTGTGTCATTATCTAATAGCTCTTTATCTAACTCGGCTTCCTTGATCACTTGAGTGACTGATTCCCAGGAAAATATTCTTTCCTGGACCGCCTGCAATAACTGTCTGGCATCTAATTTTGAATTACGCTCAGATAAAACATTAGTCAGCACTTTTGAGTCCTCTACAATCAATACGCACTTCGATTCAAAGAGGTCTGGTATCTTAGAAGCATAAAATACACTTCCAGCGCTAAACAGTATTAAAGGAACAACAAAAAACCATTTGCGTCTTAAAAACAGTTGTAAGTATTTTTGTATATCTATCTGTGTATTTTTATTCTCCATAATTTACACTTCAAGTCGCTGAAAGATATAAGCGATATTAGCTCATGGCTTATGGCATAGGGCTCATGGCTCATGGCTGAAAAGCTGAAAGGGAAAAACAAAAAAAGTGCAAAGACAAAAAAGCGGAAATGGAAATAAAAGATTATTTACCATGCATCTACAGCTCCGCCTTCTCAGTTACATTGGTATTTCGATTCCAACTGTCGGTAACATCCGCCTAATGCCAGATTTTCTCTGGCTATAACCTTATTAAATTTGTTAAATATAGTTTCAAAACCAATCGTACATCCTTGTACTTGTAAAGACACGTTTCCATTGTGTCTTCTTTTCATAAAAGCATTACCTCGTAACTCAGTAATGATGCATAAGAATCACGTCTCGTAAATTGCGTAACTTTTTCATGATACGTATTGCTTTTAATTATTCTTTCTGTTTTTTCACATAATCCCTGATCATCTCATTCTGGTTTTGTTTCATATTTTCAAAACATACTCCTGCGTATAGCTCTTCCTTCACACCGGACTCCCACACACATTCTCCATCAGTTTCAATAAGTCTTGTACCATCGTTTAAGCAGAATTTAATGTTACAGAGTTTCAAACCAACCATTTCAAGCACATTTACTCTCTCTTTTGTCTTATTATTAACAGCATTAATTTGACTTATCATGACGCCCACTTCACTCAGATTCTCAACAACCGCCTTATAATTAATCTCGTCGTTATGAGAGGTGTAGCTTTTAAACACTGTCTGTAAAGAAGTTTTAACTCTTTGAAAACACCTCCTGCGGATATCGTTCCAGAAAGTATTCTTTTCTTTAAGCATTTCTTTTTCAAACAGCAAAACAGCCTCATCAGGGGCTTGACAATTGTATAACTTAATAGTGTCTTCTTTCCCTGATATCTTAAGCAGATTACGAATCTCCATTCCTCCATTGAATAACATAATACGCATACCACGGTTTATAAAATATTCCAATACATCGAGACCCAATCCATCAACTTTTTTAATATGTTTCAGGTTTATTATCTGGGAACACCTGCCTTCATCCATTGATGAATATAAGTAATCTTCAAGCTGTACAGCGCCTCTACCCGTTAATTCACCATTAATCTCTATAATCTCGATATCCGGGTGGTTATTGGAATATGTTGTAATCTTCATTTTTAGATTTATTCAGTTTAACTAGTGATGTGGTGTAATAACAAAAAACATACCAACAGGAAAAAAATAATGAGATACTTCGTAAGTTTAAGTTTAGAAATGCATGAGAATATAAACAGTCTGGCAAGAAGTTTAAATGAATTGACATAAAACGTCCGGATTCGAACATTTATTCTTAAGAATCATCTTAAGAATTTTTTTAACAACCTATTGTGTGATGAGATACATGACCGTTTTAAATCGGACACTGACTGTTCGCATTCGAACGGTTCATGTGAAAAGCTGAAAGGACAAAGAGGAGAAATGAATGACAGAAAATAAAGAGGTGAGAGTACACTGGTTAAGGGTTCAGAGTTCTGGGTTACCTTTTTCGTTGACTAGAGGGGGAAGAGGATTTTAGAGTTTATTCCATTCATCCAGAGAAACGTCATGCTTAGGCTTTTCTTTAACTTGTTTTAATAGCATTTTAATCTGTGGAACTGAATATTCTCTATTATTAGGTATAACCTGTTTGTAGGAACCGTACCACATGATTCCATGTCTACCGCCTGCCTCGAAATCACAGAATCCAAGTTTCTTTAGTTTCCTGATAAAGTCCTTCTTCTTGCACGGCAACTATTTATGCACCAATAGCTTCCTTTGGATTTGAGTTGATTCCTTCGATAACAGGAATTTTATCACCGTGCCTCAGCCCACTTATCAGCCAGTCTTCTAAAGCAAAGTGAAGTTCTTTTTGGCATTCATAAAGGGTATTTCCGAAAGCAATGGTTCCTGGACAAGCTGATATTTTTCCACAGTAAGATCCATCTTCAAGTTTTTCGTATTCAGCTTTGATCATTGCTTTCTCGATATATTGTGTAAGCATTATTAATCTCCAAAGTTTATGGTTGAATTTCCCAAAAGTATCCTGGAAATAAGAAACGTTACATTATACATTGGTTTCCTATATTATTGCAAGGTGTAGAGGTCTCCAGTTAAATAATCTATGAATTTAACGGGGCAGGCAAAGATGTAAGCTCAAAGATTAAAGCTGAAAGCAAAAATAGCTGATGGCTCATGGCTGATGGCATAGGGTGAAAAGATGAAAAAGATATGAGCTTAAAGGTGAAAAAATAAATGATAGGGAATAAAAGATATAGTGTTGATTACTGGACTTATGTAACAAATCCATTATTCGTTTTTCTTTTCTCTTTACTGATACTGTATTTTTCTATCCTGCGGATTAAACTTGCACGGCTGATACCCAATATTCTGGAAGCCCTGGTTTTGTTCCAGTTTGCCTTTTGAAGCGCATTCCTGACCATAACCATATCAGTAGAACTTACAACATCCCGGAGTTTGTTACTCTTGTCATGGTTACTTTTTAACGACCCTGAAGGATCTGTATTTGCTCCTTCAAGGTGAAGGTGTTCAGGTTCGATAGTCGCACTCTTACTCGACATGGTAACCAGGCTTTCTACAGAATTCTTGAGTTCCCGAACATTACCCTTCCAATCATGTTCAATAAGTATTTTGATCAGGTCCGGATTCAGTATTTTTTTTCCAATGTCTTTTTCTTTCATATAATGGATTAAAAATTTAAAGAAAAGAGGCTTGATATCATCACGCCTCTCTCTGAGCGGGGGTATTTTTATTCGAATAGTGTTAATTCGAAAGAGGAGATCTCTCCGGAACAATCCTTTTTCCACCATCTCTAATAAATTTTTATTCGTTGCAGTGATAATCCTTACATCTACCTCCCTTTCCACAGTACCTCCCACCCGGTAAAATGTTCCGTTTTCAAGCACCCTCAATAGCTTTCCCTGGACATTAATACTTAAATCCCCTATCTCATCAAGGAATAGCGTTCCTCTGTTAGCAATTTCAAAAATACCTTTTTTCTCAGACACGGCGCCTGTAAAAGCACCTTTTTCATGTCCAAATAGCTCTGAACTTAAGATCGTATCGCTGAACGCGGAACAATTCTGTATGACGAATGGCTTATCCTTGCGCACACTGTTATAATGTATAGCCGTCGCAATGAGCTCTTTACCTGTTCCGGTTTCCCCTAAAATTAAAACAGGGCTTTCTGAGTTCTCAATCAGATGCAGTCTATTAATGATCTCTTTCATCGGTATGCTTGTTCCAAATATATTCTTATATTTACCTTGATGTTTCAGATCAATAAGGAGTGCCTGTTCCTTTTTTATACCATCCTCATCAAACAAAATTTTACACCAGGAAGAGATATCTTTTATAACCATTTTCATAAAACGAAGAACATACTTTTCAGTAAGACTATCTGACATTTTAATTCTGTTATATCGCATCAGTAACTCAGTTTCGGGAAAACCAAGCTTTGTTAATCTTCTTATACTTTCTTCTTTTTGTTCACCGGTTATTGGAAATTGTAATCCGGAACACACCATGGAACCAATAATATTGTCTTTAACAGTTATTGGTACGGCTATCAGTTTTAGGTTTTCGTAAAAATTACATACGAAGGTTTTATGTGGCCCATTTAATCCTCTGAAATTACATTTTCGAAACAGCAGGCACTCTTCCGCTGTTTTTTTATTTGAATGGATTAAAGAACAGAGAGGATTCTGGAATTGTAAGCCCTTATTCTGGGAGACGCCAAATTTATCGTAGAAATGAACATCAAGACCCCAACATTCATGGGTAATATTCCTGAATATATTTACAACCCGGGAAGTTGTTATCTTATTCCAATTTTCCATGGCCTTGTTATGTCTTTAAAATTAAGAAAATTTTGAAAGTCCTATGCATTGAGTTAAGTACCTCATGCAAGTCAGATTTCACCCAGCTTCGTTATTCAGGAAAATGTGATAACGCACATAAACATGATATTTAAATCTCTATTCATTCAGTAAATTAATCTTTTGAAAATATTGTTAAGTATCACGATCTTGTGGAACTTACCAAGTACTGTGCTTCCTGATTATTGAAATAACTTCGAAGTTCTACAAACATTCTATGGTTATTTTATTCTATGGGCTGCTGTCCTGAATTGCGACTTCAGTTTCTTAAAATATTATAAATACTGGTATCATACCTTTAACAGGAATCAAATGTTCTTTTTGTTTAAATTATAACAAAAGTGTCAAGATGACAAACCATGACATTTTATTTTCGTTCATTTTGTCTTTCCGTCACCACCAAAATGATTATCGCCCGCCCGTAATGGTACCTCTTGCCAGACTTCGTCATTCTGGCGGGCGTAAGGGCTCGCGAACGGTTTCCTCCGGACTGGGAAATAGCCACTATAGAAGCCGTTTTACCACACATCTAAGGGGATAAAGAAAAATATTTAGTAAATTGAACGATTTTTTAAAGTTATATTGTGTTAATCTTTTTAATTGGAATGACGTATAATTAACTTTTCGGCGTCCGACTTATCATAAACTCTCCACCCCCTGTAATTCCTTTTTGGCTTTTTGATCTTTCCCGCTTTCTCCCATCTCTTAATCGTTTTTGGATTTACTTCTAACTTTTTTGCTACTTCCGTGATTGTCAGCATCTTGTTCATAAATAAAAATCCTCCTTCTCATCTTTTTTCTTTTCGTAAAATGTATTTTAACACAGAGATTGATGCATGGTCAGAATAAATGATTCGGATGAAAACTAAGCAAATTTATCAACATGTTGCATGAATTAACAATTCCCGTACCTTTGCACAGTAGAAAGGAAGATTTTTTGTAACCTATTATGATCAAGTTCCTTAAAATTCTATTGAATGATAGCGATGAAGGCTTTGTTTGTCTGTTATTCTTTACATTCGTATCAAATTAGTTGAAACTGGGAATGAAAGTTTACTATCGTTTCCGGCATCCTGCGAAATCCTGAAATTTAGACGAGTTAACCGTTTCATGCCCACCTGGATGGATCCGTTCGTATAGGACTAGTTTCGCTATTCAGGTGTGTATTCTAACGCACATAAAACTCAATATTGAAGTCCCTTTTCATAAATTATATCTTTATGTATTAATGTATATATGGTAAGTTCCACAACATCGTATCACATCTTAGTGTCACTAGCTGTGTCATAACATCGTATACACTTAGCAAAATTGTTTAATAGGGATTCTGTTTTTTACAGGTTCCCTTAGTTTATAAGATTCTGTTCTGATTAATTGTTTTTGGAGCCTCAAATGCTGCTTGATAATAAACACTTAATTCTTGTTTACTCATGTTAGTATTGCCCATACATATTCAAAACTTAAAGCTTTATTAATATACAATTCTTCATTGAGAATTGTAATATACCTTTTTTCATCTACTAAACGGACAAAAATGTATTCTCCCTCTTGTTATTGGTAATTCCTCTGATGGGTCGAAGGTGAAGCCTTCTGGTAATAATCTTCGTGTATAGCCTTTGCAATATTGCTGAGAGGAAATTATCTTTTTTATATTTCCTGATAGTTGTTATGTTTATCTCTAAATTTCTTTGATTCAACTCTTAGTTCTTTCAGATCTTTGAAGCGCTTTGATTGCCAGAGTAATTCATTAAAACGTTTATTAAAATTTTCTATATATCCGTTTCTCCATGGTTCTTTAAATGGTATAAACACTATATCCAATACCGAAATTTAAGCAGAATCGAGATAGTTTTACCAAAGGTCTTAATATGATACAGGCTTCCTCTGAAAGATGCTTCGTTATCAAAGTTGTAAAAATCTGGGAAGCCCAAAAAGCCTTCCAATCATTGTTGATCAGAAAGCTGATAACGCTCTCAGCACCCTTGTCTGTATATTGTTCCAAGTTTGCTTGATTGGTATAAACATCTATATTCTGTTTACAGAAACAATAGATCCGTATCCTTGTATATACCTGGGTGTCACCAGATCAAGCTGATGTACGTGCCCCTGGATGCTTAGTTTTGATTGTAGGATAATATTTTCCCGACGTAGTTTTCATTTTTGTGCCTTGATTTTTCAATAATAAGGTCATTTCTTTTTAAGACCCGATTGATGGTGGAAAGTCCTGGTTTCTCTTGGTACCCTAAAGGTATCAAGTTCTTGATGAATCAATTGCTCCACAGAAAGAATATTTGGTTGAAGGTCTATCCTTGTCACTAATTTCTTTCTGCTTTCTACAATGCCTGTTCAAGCTCTTTATTAATTTTACCGGGTTTATGATGCGGTTCTTTTGATTTATCAAGATACCACTCCTTTCCCCCCTGATTCTGCTCTCTCAAGCCATTTATAAACCCAAGCTCTTGTCCGATTAAGTTCCTGATGGATTTCTGTAACCGTTTTTCCTTCTGAACTTAATGTTGAGTACATCTATGGCAAGTTGTATTTCTTCTTTATTGTTTTTGCTATTTTTTGTCCATTTTGTACAATCTCCTTTTTTAAAGGAAATTATATAATGTGTATACGATGTTGTGGGACAAAAAGTGTATACGATGTTATGAAACACACCATATATAAACTATATTTCCCCCATAAAATAATATTAAAAAAACTGCTCTTGTTGAACTTATACATTTTCGCCAATTAGTAATGTGCAAACTTAACGCCAACAATCTACCTGGAAAATTATTATTATTTATAAATGTCAACAGACCAGACTGTTACAAATCCTGATAAATTTTAATTTCTTTTTTTTATTATTATAGCATAACAAAAAATGTTATGGAGTTGTAACAAATCCTCTTATAGCAACCGCTCGTGAGAGCATACAATATATGTTTCACAGTCCATAAATCCCTCGAGATTGGGAATCATAAAAATTTAGAGATTATATTTGAACGAGTTTGAGCGCATCCCTCGAATTCCAGCAACTTTGAATATTTATCAACATTGACAAATTTAATGAGAGAAACATTTTTTTTTATGGGTTTTATAATATAATACCGTCACTTATTAAAATCCAATCAACACCTGCTCAATCTCTGATGCTGGTAATTAGATCGCGTAGTTCCAGAATTCTTGACTCAATGATGACTGGTAATTTTAATGCGGTTCTTGAAAAGACGAATGAGACTGTTAAAACTGCCTGGGTTATGAAGATATGAAGAAATGTTTTTCATGAGGATAAAAGTTTGGAGAACGGTTCAGGGAATCGGAAAAAGGTATTGATGATCTTGAAAGCACTAAGATAAAGAAGATAGATTTTGAAAAATTCATGCACGCCTAAATAGATGTCAGAAAAGATATCGCTGATACTTCCAAAAACAAGAACATGTTTGAAACCGGTAAAAGTTCTGATGCGATGTTGATTTATGCCTGCTTTGCCTGCCACAAATGATCACTTCTGGAATGTCCACAGTGGATGAATCAAGCTGAAGACTATTTTTGTTTTTTTATATAAGGAGTTTTACCATGAGGGTTGCAATTACCGGTACATCCGGGCTCGTAGGGTCAAGACTGGCCCCCTTTTTTTAACAAATAAGAACTTTACTATTACGAGAATTTTCCATGAAAATTCTGATGATAACACAATTTCCTGGAAACCGGAAAACGGTGACTGGATCTCTGTTTTTTCAAAGGTGATCGATGGTTTTGTTCATCTGGCAGGTGAAAACATTTCTACCGGAAAATGGACAAAAAAAAAGAAGCCGGTTAGAAGGGACACAAAGGCTTTGCGGTCATATACTGAAACTTCCAACCCTTCCGACTGTTTTTGTTTGTACTTCTGCAATAGGTTTTTACGGAGATAGAGGTGATGAGGTCTTAAACGAGGAGTCTTCAAGAGGAAACAATTTTTTATCAGATGTGTGTGTTGGTTGAGAAGATGTTACGAAAGTACTTTCAAACGCCGGTGTCCGTGTTGTAAATGTAAGATCTGGAGTGATTCTCAGTAATTCAGGTGGCGCTTTAGCAAAAATGTTAACTCCTTTTCGTTTAAGATTGGGAGGAAGGATTGGTAACGGAAATCAGTACATGAGTTGGGTCGCTATAGATGATGCCACTGGAGCAATTTATCATGCTTTAGTTAATGAATCGCTGAAAGGTCCCACAAATGTAACATCTCCGTGCCCGGTAACAAACAACGAATTTACGAAGATTTTGGGCAGGGTATTAAAGAGGCCAACTATCATGCCAATGCCTGCATTTGCAGCAAAGCTTGCCTTCGGTCAGATGGCAGACGAGCTTCTCCTTTCAAGTACAAGAGCGGAACCAAAAAAACTCAAAGGTCAAAGGTGTTTACCACTCCTGGAGGCAGTGTCATATTAAGAGAGATATTATAGAGTTTAGCATTAAAAATAATTCGTACCACAATTTTTTTATATAGAGTCAGGTATGAGTAGCTTATCACCAACCTTCAGGGTATCCGGGTCTTCAATTATGTTTTTGTTAGCTTCGTAGATTTTTTTCCATCTGTTTGCGTCACCGTAATATTTGCGTGACAGATCAGAAAGGCTATCCTGTGATGACACCATGTGAATAATTTCCTTCCGTGTAACAACAGATATCTCATTCATTCCTTCCTCTCCTGTTGTGGTTTCTTTATGAAACTCTTCGAGCCCGTTTACAGTTTCCCGCGTTCCGATGTTATCATCTTTTTTAATACATACAGTTTCAAATCTTTTCCATTCATCACTTTCTCTAATCTCAAATTGAATTGGCAATTCAATGCCAGTATCAGTTCTGAAATCCTGGATGATCTGGCTTTCTTCAATAAAATTCTCTGTGAAGGCTGTTTGATTTAACATTTCAACTATTTGTTCATTTTCCGACTCTCTCATCACATGAAGAACACCTACAATTGCAAAAGTTGCGATACAAAGTACCAATCCGATCTGTTTTTCGTTTTTCATTACGAGTCCCTCTCTTTTAAATTTCTATTTTATTCCAAAAATGTTTTTTGTTTTTCTCTTGTGTAAATCTAAAAAATACTTCAAGTGCGATCATTCATGGATAATTACACCTGTTTTCTTAACCCTGCCATCAATAGTATTTATTTGTCATGAATGACTGCGAACAACATCTAAGCAATGAAAATGCCATATTTCTTTTGTAATTCATATAACTTCTCATTTTCTTACTTCAGGATTTTTAGTCTGATAAAACACTTTGAAAGTAACTTTGTATGGAAATACAAGGTGTGCAACTTGAACCACAGGGAATTTCTTTCAGGATTAATAGAACATATTGCTGTAAAACCAATATTCTAAACCAGATGTTATGCGGAAGGCTCCATGGTGTCAATGCCATTTTATTCACAAAAGTTGAGGCTTACCCAAATATTTAACGAGTTATTTGTTATCATTTAAAGCAAAATATCATACGTTCTCAGTATACCAAGCTCTTGATTTTGTAAGAGTAAAACCTCTTATGCGTGCTTGTTTTCCTAAAATGTCATTTTCTCATGTTTCTCAATGTTTAAATTAAGAACAAAATGTGCAAAACAACAGCGCTTACTAGAATTGCTCACCTTTTTTAAAACATCAAAAAGCGGAGCATGCATTTACTACAAGACGATAAATTATACACATCTGATAATGGTTTTCTGACCTGCCTGTGCGTAAGGGACGCACGCAGACAGGTAAAATCGAAAACCAAAACGGTTCTAGTATATACTCCTTTACCATAAAAAAATTTATGGTACACTGTGCATATCTCGAGTTAGTATTTCGGCAAAATCCTTGCACATTTATTATGCGTAACATGGGCGAGCCAGAACCAAACAGGAGTTATAAAATTACAAATCTCAAATTACAAACAACAAACAAATTACAAATTCCAATATTTGCAGCAGTCAGAAATGATCAAAACCTGCTTTTTTGGAATTTTATATTTGTTTATTGTGATTTGTTTGTAATTTGGAATTTATTATTTGGTGCTTACCCGTCAGACCGAGTCATTCGGCTGGGTGTGCTTGTGCACAAAAAAAATGTAATCACCGGGGGGTTTATGGTTACTTCCGGAATATCGTATTAAAATTTTGTTTGATCAAAAAACAAATCGTAAGGAGGATATATATTATGATTATGAAAAAGTGCGTTGTTTTTTCTCTGGCTAATCTTAAAGGAGGTGTTGGCAAGACTTCAATAGCCGTGAATTTAGCAGGTTCTTTACTATCGGACAACAAAACAATTTTACTTGTTGATAACGATCCCAATGGCAATCTCTCTTCTCAATTCGGCCTGGAAATTAGCGAAGAAAGTTTCACTGTTGAGGACGTATATGTTTCAAAAACAACTCCAGGTGTTTTTGATATGGCTGCTGAAGTGAGACCAAACCTGTGGGTTCTAGCTTCAAGCCAGGGTTTAAGCAGTGTTGTATCATATTTATCTTCTAAACCAAATCGTGAAACACGGCTAAAAAATTTCCTTGATAAAGTGCTCAATGATTTTGATTTTATCTTTATCGACAACCCACCTTCTTTAAATGTGCTGACCTTTAACTCTCTTGTAGCTTCTCACAGAGTTATTATCCCTACACAATTAGAAGATTTTTCAGTGGAAGGGGTAAAAAAAATCAGTGAAACAATTCAGGAGATAAAGAAACATTTTAATCCAAGGTTAAAGATTCAGGGAGTATTGCCAAATATGGTAAACGACCGGAGAAGAATCAGCAAGTCTGCTCGTGAAAAATTAGCAAGTTTTCATGTACCTGTCTTTAAAACCAGTATTCGCTCATCTGTCAAAGTTCCTGAGAGTGCTGAAATGTATAAACTCGTCATTGAACACGCAAAAAGTACTCCAGTGTACGAAGATATTTCGAATTTTAAAGATGAGTTGTTAAGTTCTTTATAACGAGTTGCACATCTTATACCTGCCAAAGAAGGTAAAAGATCATGGCTGATAGCTTATAGCTCATGGCGTAGGGCTTATGGTATATGGCGAAAAGAAAAAAAGCTCAAAGCAATATGAGCGGTAAGGTGAATCCTCAAAGGTCAGATCGATATAGGCTTAAAGCTGAAAGGTCCCCTGTTAAATAATCTACGAATTTAACGGGACAAGCAAAGGGGAAAGGTGGATTCACATCTGCTGAGTATCTGTCTGCGTGTAGCACGCACAGACAGGCACCAGACAATCGGATTTAATCTTCCCCTTATTCCGATAAAGGAAAGCCAACTTGTAACGTTGTTTGATTAAAATGATCAGAAATACCTGCCTATTATCCTGAAACACCGGAAAGTTTCGTATCTGCTACTGGTTTAAAACTCAAGGAGCTATGGATTTTCAATTGCTTCTTCTCCATTGCATGCAGTAAGCAATTCAACTCCTTTAACCAGAAGGTCTTCCAGTGTCTGTTCCAGCGATAACCTCATGCCAGGTTCATCGTCTACTATTAATATTTTCACCATCTCACTCCTTCAACAGGTATTGAAAAATATTTCCCCACACTCTCTTGTGTTAATTCCGGTTCTCATGTTTGTCTTCTCAATACAGAATCAGTCGAATTTGTACTGAACGGCAGAGTAAACGAGAACGTACTGCCTCTACCCGTCTCGCTATCCACCCATATCCTGCCACCATGATGTTCTACAATTTTTTTGCATATGGGCAGACCAAGTCCCGTACCCTTTGGTTTCCCCTTCTGCATATCACCTACCTGTTTGAATTTATCAAAAATCTTCTGCTGATCAATTACCGGGATTCCTATACCGGTGTCCTTTATACCTATCAAAACTTCATTACCCAGCTTCTTCACACTGCACGTTATCGTACCCTTTTGGGTAAACTTCACTGCATTTGAAATTAAATTTATAACAACCTGTATCAGTCTGTCCTTATCACCAACTATCTTCGGCAGCCCTTCCGCCACATCCATTACTAACTCAAGTCTTTTGTTATCGATGAAATTATCGGTTACAATTGTCACATGCTCCATAATATCTAACAATGAAATTGTCTCCATCTTCCACTCAACCTCTCCGGCTTCAATCTTTGCTATGTCGAGAAGATCATTGATAAGGTCTGTAAGCCGCTTCCCTTCCAACACAATTATATCGACATTTTCCTCAACCTGTTTCATGGTCTTTCTCACATTATCATCCCAGGATTTAACGTTAGGAAATATAATACTATTGAGCTTCTTGTTTATTATTTTCGCAAATCCCAGCATTAAAGCAAGAGGGGTACGAAGTTCATGTGAGACTGTTGAGACAAACTCTGTTTTCAGCTTATCCTGTTCTTGAAGAGCATCATTTAACTCTCTCAATCTGAGAGTTCTATCTGCTACTATTTGTTCCAGAGAGAGGCTATACTCCTCCAGTTTATCGTGAGATATTTTCAGATTCCTGGACATCTCATTAAAAGCACTAGCAAGTATTCCGATCTCATCTCCCGATGTCACTTTAATATTATCGGCAACAGTGAATTCTCCTTTTGCCAACTTCCTGGCCGATTCAGTCAATTCAATTAAAGGTCTTGAGAATCTGTTGGATATCACGAAAACTACGGAAATACCAAAAATAATGAAAACAAAAGATGTGAGAGTAGACCGAACAATTACGTTCCTCGCCTGTTTTGAAATATCATTCCTTGAATGTTCAATTTCTTCATGAAGCCTGTGCAGTGAGAAACCAAGCCTAAGCACTCCCCAGGGGTTGACACTCACCTTAATCGGTACGATAAACTCCATAAAGGAATCATCCCTCTTTTGATACTCATAAACAGTTGCTTTTGTCTGACTCTTTGCAAATAGATCCTCTGAATCTGATAAGATCTCATCTTCGAGTTCCGGTTTCAGGGTATGAATGTATGCCCTTGCAGAGTAATCCATCAATATGGCATACATTAAATCTTTGTCATCATCAACGGATTTTTTTAATACTCTTCTCACATTCGAAAAATTGAAAGAGGCAATGCCGTTTTCAGTCAATCGTGCCAGGTGATCAGAAAAGGTCATGCCCCGTACCCTGATGTTATCTTTCATCAAAGCGATACGTTTATCCAGTTCACTTTGTAAAATGTTTTTTTGTGCCATAGTCTGAACGATGGTATTGATGGTGAGCAACCCCACAATCAAACCTATCATAGCAGAAAGAAGTTTCCAGCGAATGCCTATTTTTATAAGAACCTGTTCTTTCATGGTATCATTAATAATTAGGATATTTTTTTATGTAAGATAGTTTTACAATCTCATTTACTGAATCTAAAGCTTCATTATTAAATTGTAAATCGTAATCTTCAACTTTTTTCATATTCAGAATATTGAATGACCCAGCCGGATCTTGAACTCTTTCTGAAATTTCCTGTTCAGTAAGTATTTCCTGGACTATCCGGGCAGCCTGTTTCCCCATGGTAGGAATATCAGCAGACGTGATCAATGTTGCCCCAAAACCGATAAAGGCTTTATCGTATGCGAGGACCGGTTTCCTTGCTTTATCACTTGTCTCAAAGATTACCTTTACCGACTCAATATCACGAATCACCACCGGATCGGGGATCAACCATACAGCATCAACCTCCTGGAGTAACTTATTCAAAGCGGACTTAATATCATCTGGTTTCCTGATTGACCTGCCAATAACCTCAATACCCACCTCTTTCGCACTTTTGACTGCATTTTTAAACCACTCTATATTATAAGCCTTGCTGTACAGAACCCCTATTTTGTTGATATCAGGGAAGAAATAACGGTACATGCTAAGTTGCATAATTTGTGGAAGCTCATTAGATACCCCATAAACATTTTTGCCTGCTGGGAACCGTTTCCAATTTATCATAAGAGAAAAAACGAGTTTATTGTCTCTTCTCATTTTGTACGCCATCTGGTACGCCTTGGATCCGATGCAATAGATAATGTCAGGATCAATCT
This sequence comes from Candidatus Scalindua sp., assembly GCA_031316155.1. Taxonomy (GTDB): domain Bacteria; phylum Planctomycetota; class Brocadiia; order Brocadiales; family Scalinduaceae; genus SCAELEC01. The sequence continues at coordinate 11,705 of JALDRB010000021.1, read as the reverse complement.
GAATCATCTTTTCCTTAATTTCTTCTTCATCTAACCACTTGCTTCCTAAGTCTATTTCGAGTACCGGGTTGTTTATTCTTGATTTAAATTCTGTGTGAACAACAGAATATTTGTCAATAGAACTATCTGAATTGAGGACAATTACCGTTTTATCCTCCTTGGCCTTCAGAGATCCAGCAATAGATATCGAAAAAAGAACGAGAATCAAAATTCTGCATATACCGAAATTGCATATGCATTTGCTGAAACAAATGTACTTATTCAAACCCTGTAATGTTTTTCGATAACAACTGTTCATCATTTCTCCAGATATTTTCTTTCCGCCTTGCTCACTTTTTTCCACCCATCCAGACTTATCATCTTTAAATTCTTTCTGCCATCTAATGAAGATGTCATCTTTGCAATCAGTGATAATAACTGCTGAATATTTTCGTCGGACTGTTTTGGCGCTGCTACTATTTGCAGATATGTCTCAGTACTCGCTAATTCATTCAGCATATTGCATAGTTTGGGGTTGATTTTCGAAAGTTTTTCCTGGGTATGTTCTGTTGTCAACGCCGCATCTGACATTCCAAATCCAAAAGCCATCAGAGCATCGATGTCTTTGGGAACGGTTAATACATTCAGAGAATTAATAATATCTTCTTTCCCTTTTCCTAACATCTGTAAGAGAATATTTTTTGTATAATCCTCGCTCCCTGAAGAGGCAATACTCTTACCCATCAAAGAGTCGACATTTGTAATATCACCTTTCGCAAACAAGATCTTCCGCTGAATTGGTTTACCTTTTAAGATACCTATAAGGACAGGTTCAATCTGAATTTTCTTGCTGAGATCCTGGTAGTGCCAGCTGGAGATAAGAAAAATCCCACTCTTCCTTTTTGCTGCAAATTTCTCAAATGTTTCTTTGTCGCTGAATGGTTGAAACGTAAACTGACCATGTTCCGAAAGATATCTATCAAACTCGTTCTTGAGCAAAACAAAGTTATTGATATTGGTTTCCGGATTATAGAAATAGATCGTATATCTTGAGGCAAAAATTTCAGAGGGAAAGAGAAGCCATAAAAATATGAACCATAGGCATATACTACTAACCTGTCGATACTTACCGAAAATGGCATTTCTTCTAATAGGTATCGAGAAGGTATTAATAAAACTTGTCATATTTTGTAAAAATAATCAAAAATCACTCGTTCAGTCTCTGGTTATTGATAGGCAGGCAGGAATAACGTTGGTTTCGTGTTTGTGGATTGACGCCATAATAGTTAATATCTTTTACAGGTGTAACATAGCTGGGTATAAAATTGATCTTATTGTTTCAGAATTCCCAAGTTATCTTTCCGTAAACACTACGTTCAACCTCTGTTGACTGTATACGGTCGGAAGTTGTCCCACTAAATTCAAGATGTTCTCCATCAAGCATATTCTTCATACCGATACACATATCTAATGATTTGGTTGGTTTCCAACCCAGTCGCATGTCAAGACGTAAATAGCTGGAAATATTATCGGTTGCTAAATGGTCAACATAATAAAGTGATGTATCAAGCTCCAGGTTATACGGCATATCTAAATAAGAAAGAATATGTGCTTGATTATTAGGACTTAAACCCTCTCTTACATCATCCTCGTTTTCAAAAGCTGTCCTCGCCCCATCATGGCTCAAATCTATCCGAAGGAATGTATACCCAGTCTTCAGCTTCCAATAGTCAGTCACGTTCCAGTTAGCAGCAATCTCGAAACCATACGTCTTACCATGTATCTCATTATCATCAACAATTGGAAAAACTGTCTCTGTCGGTGAGATACTGAAGGGATCCCTTACCTCATTAGATTGAAGGTTATCATAAACGTTGTAAAATCCTGCAACATCAATTGAGAAATGATCCATTGGTTGTATACGGTACCCAAGTTCATAAGAAATCATTTCTTCTGAAACTGAATCAGTACTTCCCAATACCTTAAGTATTCCGGTATTGAAAGGACCCAGAGGAAACGTTGTCACAGTATGATCTATATCACGATCTAATCTGCCAGGTATCTTTACTGCTCGCGAAACCGCACCCCATAATGTATGACGTTTTGAGGGTGTCAAAAGTATTTTTGCAGTTGGCTGGATCTCAAGTCCTGTATACTCATTGCACACAAACTTTGATCCAAGTGTCAATCTAAGCAGATCATTAATAATGGTAACTTCGTCCTGGAAAAATGCACTGTAGAGATTGAGTCCCCTATTGGATGGGTTTAACTGAAGTCCTTTAAAACCAACAAAACCATCACTGGTGAACCGATATCCAAGTCCCCACACAATATCCTGCCTGCTACCCAATCTAAACCTGTGCTGAAAATCCAGATCAAAGGTATCACGTTTGTCCCTAAAAATTTCGGCCTTACGATAGGTATGATCGTAATAAATCTGAAGAATCATATCAGAGTCTTCAGAATAGACATGTTTCCAACGGGTAAGAAGGTTTGCTCCAGAGAAATCAAAATTCCTACGCTCCAGGTCCACCTGATAAGGCAGCCAACTCATTGCCATCACCATCATAATAACCGCCCTTAATTACTAGTGAATCTTCGGATGACATATCCCAATCAATTCGAAAACCACCATGTTGGACATCCCACTTATCATTACCCTCATAACCACTAAAAGTGTCACCAAAATCGTCATGATTGAAATACCTTGCATAAAAACGATAATAAGCATCTTTGCCAAGCATACCTCCATAACGAAAACCTCCTACTGCTCTCTCCTCAGTCCCATACATTCCCGTCAAAAGACCACCTTGAGTATCTTGCGATTTTTTCGTTATAATATTTATTATTCCATTAACTGCATTGGACTCGTGGAGTGTACTACCCGGCCCCCTGATTACTTCGATATGGTCCACATCCTCTAGTAAAACATTCTGTACATCCCAGAAAACACCTTGAAACAGGGGTGTATAAACAATCCGCCCATCTATTTGTACAAGAAGCTTGTTTGCAAACCTGCTGTTAAATCCACGTGAAGTTACTCCCCATTTATTAGCATCTATTTGTGCAACATTAATTCCAGGTACCATCCTCAACACCTCAGGAATATTTGTGGCTGATGAGTTACGTATATCTTCCTGGGTAATTACGTATATGGCCGCTGCTGTTTTAAAGAGCTTTTCTGACTTCCTGGAAGCCAGGATAACATCTAAATCAAATGTTTCTGCCTGCAACCATCTGATCTCTTCATCTAATTCTTTTGCTGGTTTTATTTGTGGTGATACTGAAATCTCTTCTGAAAATGCTGGGATTACATTGGATGTAATAACTGCGTACAAGAAAACAATAACCATTCTGTAGCCAAAACGCACTACTGCCCTTAACGCTATGTCACTTAATTGTGCCAACAATACTTTTACCATTATTTTGTTATTCTCCTATTATTTAACCGAACACTAATGAGTTTTACTAAGAAAGCTTTCCACTTTTTAGTTCTGGCTCGTTCAAGTTAGGTTAAGACAGGAAAAATGTTTCAGTAACAGAACAGACTATGCATCTGTTTTAGATATTGCTCTTGTTCTTCTGAAACGAGATCGAAGATTTTTTATTTAAAACTTTATGAAGAATAAACAGAATGATTACGTTAATTCAGAAACAATATGCGCTAACCTTTCTAGTTCCTTGTTTGCCTCATCTAATTTAATTGCCTTCTTCATAAGTTCTTTCAGTAGCTTTTTTTGAAAAGTTATATCCTTGGTTTGATGCACAGCACCATAAAATTCCCCTTTTTCATCAATAAGAGGAAATACCGTAACAAGAAATACCCCTTCCATCATCGTATCTTCCACCTCTTCGGACACCGTTTTCAGGTTTTTGGCACATTGTAAGAGAGGACAATTATCCCGAGGAGTGTCAGCTCCATGAAACACCTCAAAGCACTTTTTATCTTTTAACCGTGTTTTGTCAATGTTAAAATTTCTAAAAAATGTCTTATTTGCCCTGATTATTCTGAAATCCTTGTCAAGAATCGTTATAACATCCGTTATTGAATCAAAGGTCCCCTGCCACTCTTCACCTGCAAAAAAAGCTCTCTGTTTTTTTCTTCTGTTTCTCTCAGTTTGTTCATCATCGAATTAAACGATTCACCAAGCTCTCTCATATCACTCTCCATCATATCTATTGATAGTGGAGTCTCAAAATCTCCGCCTGCTATTCTTTTTGTACCTTCCGTAATTAATTTCAAAGAGATAAAAATCTTTTTAGATACTTTGATCCCTACTAATACCGCAGTACCTACTGCTATCCCCATTAAGATGAAGAAATCTCGCAGACTAACATGTGAAGCAAAGTTTCCAGATATATTTGTTTCAGGTTGAACATTAAGAGTATAACTCTTTTCCTTCTCAGAGGATACAGACGCGTCTTCACCTAATTCTACATCAGCTCTCAGTAATTGATTCGTTATGTTTTGTTTTACCGTTTTCTGGATAGTGAAGAAGCAAATTACAGTTGCAGGAATTGCGATTATGATATCAGGAAGTAACAACCAGAATAACAGTTTGCCTTTAATAGCCATTTTCTTTAATAAATATGTTATGAAATACCCGATGAGTAACATTTCTAACTTTCGGCAATATCTGTTCATGCAATCAAACTGCGCATTCACTAAGCTTCTAACCTAACGAATATTTTATCCTGAACAAAGAAAAATGGGAGTTAATGTGCGGTATAAATACCTGTAATTTATTACATATTGGCACTATAAGAATTATAGAATCGCAAACTTGATGCCAGTGTACTGATGAAATAAACTAGCAGTTAAATGTTTATACAGTGGATATTTATAAGAATTTACAAAGGCGTAAAACATAAAAAATGTTATGGAGGCATAACAAAAAATGTTATTCATTCGTAACAAAAGTCGAGTTTTAGGATTTGTCGTAAAGAGTTAAATGAAAATCAGGTAATTGTTGGAATTCGTTAAGCGATTTTTTGTATTTTGCTTCTATCGTATACAAACAATAAGTTCTCTCTTTCATGGACAAATAATTAATTGAAAAGCTAAGTAGTAATTTTGTTTTATTTTAAACCTACAACGTTATTGCTCAATAAATCTTTTATGATGGGAATGACACTTTTGCATACAATTAGTTAGTTAGAATTGAAAAGTTATTCTTCCGTAAATGCTGCGTTCGAGTTCTGTAGTTTCTAGGCGATCTGAACCTGTGGGGAATTCACGATGTTCACCATCAAGCATATTTTTTACTCCAAAACTTATATCAAGAAATTCAGTCGGTTTCCATCCCAGCCTCATATCCAGCCGCAAATAACTGGGAATATCATTTGTGCTAAGATGATCAACATAATATAGCGATGTATCAACCTCAATGTTATGTGGAAGATTCAGATAAGAAAGAAGATAAGCCCTGTTTCGTGAATTCAAACCTTCCTCTTCATCATCTTCTGTACCTTCAGAAATAGATGCCTTATTTAAGTGTAACTGCATTTGAAGAAAAGTATAACCGGCTTTAAGTTTCCAGTGCTCGGTAACATCCCAGTCAGCAGAAATTTCAAAACCATAAGTATCACCATGCATTTCATTATCGTTAAATATAGGAAAAACGGTTTCTGTTGGGGATATTTTAAAAGAATCCTTCTCCTCACCAGTTTGAAGATCATAGTAATTATTGTAAAATGTAGCGATATCTATTGAGAGACGTTCTATTGGCTGAAAACGGTACCCCAGCTCATAAGCATAAACCTTCTCAGACTCTATATCCGGGGTTCCTAAAATTTGAACCAACCCTTTCCTGCCAGGTCCAAGCGGAAACGTTGCCACTGTGTGTACCGAATCTCGGAACGCCCTGGATGGTATCTTCACTGCCCGTGTAACTGCAGCCCATGCCGTATGTCGGCTGAAAGGTGTCCACAGTATTTTTGCAGAAGGCATGACTTCAAGACCCGTATAGTCATTATGCTCAAGTTTTGTTCCGAATATTAGCTTGAGATCTTTGATAATCGCGACTTCATTCTGTAGAAATGTACTAAAGAGATGGAGTCCTCTATTGCTTGGATCAAGTTGAAACCCGGTGAAACCTGAAAAACCATCGGTTGAGAACCTATATCCCAGTCCCCACACAAATTTATGCCTGCTGCCTAACGCAAAACTGTGCTGAAAATCCAGGTCAAATGTATTCCGTTCCTCCCTGAACAATTCAGTGTCACGATATGTACGATCATAGTATACCTGAAGACTCATTTCTGATGTATCGGAATAAACATGTTCCCACCGTGCAAGCAAATTTCCTCCGGAAAAATCAAGATTCCGGCTTTCCAAACCGGATCTCAAACCCACAAGCTCATTGGCATCACCGTCATAGAAATCGCCTTTAAATACTAAGGAATCTATAGCCGACATATTCCAGTCAATTCGAAACCCTCCATGTTGCACATCCCATTTGTCATTAGCTTCATGGCCATCCATTGTATCACCAAAGTCATCATGATTAAAATACCTTGCGTACAGGCGATAAGAGGCGTTTTTGCCAATCTCACCACCATAACGAAGTCCAATAACTGCTCTCTCCTTAGTCCCCCCCCATACCCGTTACAAGACCACCCTTCGTGTCTTTCGTCTTTTTCGTAACAATATTTATTATGCCATTGACAGCATTTGATCCCCAGAGTGTACTGCCTGGCCCTCTGACAACTTCAATATGATCCACATCTTCCAGCATAAGATTCTGCACATCCCAGAAAACACCTGATAATAAGGGAGTATAAACAGTACGTCCATCAATAAGGACCAAAAGCATATCAGCAAATCTACTGTTAAATCCACGAGAAGCTACAGCCCATTTATTAGCATCTATGCGTGCTACCTGCAACCCTGGAACCATTCGAAGAACTTCTGGTACACATGTAGCACTGGAACGTCTTATATCTTCTTGTGTTATGATATATATGGCCGCTGCTGTCTTGGATAGCTTTTGATGTTTCCTGGAGGCAAGGAATACATCCATATCAAAAGTCTCTGCATGAAGCCATCTAAGCTCTTCCTTGATTGTATCAGATGAGACTGAGCTATCTGTATGCAATGAAACTTCTTCTGAATAGAGCGGAAAAGTTAAGCAAAAAATAATTGCAGTTAGCGTGGTTAAGCCTGAAAAGAAAGAAACTATCTGTAAGCAATTGTCGTTTTTCATGACTAGTACAATTGTCAGAAATAAGAACGATTATTTACTAAGTTCACAAAAAATAATTCATGGCTCTTTGACCGGATTTGTGGCAGTTTTTACTGTTTTGAATAAGTAAGTCAAAATAATACATGAAAGGTGTGGCGATGAAAAGACTATGCATTGCTAATCCATAGTAAAATGATATGTTTTTGAAACTCCTGTACAACAAGATATTGGAAAACATTACGGCGATGAAAACATTGTAAATATAAATACCTCGGTGTCCAGAAAAAAACACATTACCGGATTAAATTGTAGTAGACAGAAGTACAGATTCTGTCAGAAACGCTAATCAAAAGCCTGCAGACAAGGGATAAATTACATCATTCCATAATTTCTACTACCATTAGATCTCCAACCTCAAAACATCAACAATTTTTTTTACAACATCATCAGGATCAAAAGGTTTAGTCATGTAAGAATCAACACCAACATTCAATCCTCTCTGTTTATCAAAATCCTGCCCTTTTGCTGTCAGCATCAGGACATACACATTCTTCATACCAAGTTTATTCTTCACTTCATCACACACTTCAAAACCATTTTTCCCCGGCAGCATAACATCAAGCAAAACTAAGGAAGGTCTTTCATTCCTTATAAACTCAACTGCTTCATCTCCATTACTGGAGGTAAACAACTCAACTCCCCCTTCCTCGAGTTCCTCAAGAGATTGCTCCAGCAATAATCTCATACCCGGTTCATCGTCTACTATCAGTATCTTTGGCATCTTTTACCTCCATAATTTTTTATAAATCAATTCATGTTTATCACAAATATACTCATCTGATAATGGTTTTAGTATAACTGATTAAAATTTCATAATGAAAAAAAACAGGTTTATGAAAATGTGGTTTTCCTGCTTTAGTTCTTAACTTTCCACCCCTGTTTCCGTAACAATTGGTTCTTCATTTTTTTCTATGATATCGTTACTGGCCCCATTACAGGGCAAAGCAAAAGAAAATGTGCTGCCTTTACCCCACTCGCTTTCCACCCATATCCTTCCACCATGATGTTCAACTATCTGTTTACAGATAGACAGACCGAGGCCTGTCCCCTGTGGTTTATCCGTTATCGTATCACCGACCTGCTTAAATTTCTCAAATATCTTTTTCTGGTTCTGAACAGCTATGCCTATTCCAGTATCTATAATGCTTATTACAATTTCATTATTTAAATTCCTTGCCCTGAGTGTAATAGAACCCTTTTTAGTAAACTTCATTGCATTTGAAATCAAATTAATAACAACCTGTATCATTCTGTCACTATCACCAATAATACTTGGCAGATCGTCTTCCAAATCTTTTATCAAATCAATCTTTTTTTCCTGAAGATAATTACTACTGATAATTGCTGCCCGATCGATTATGTCTGATACCTGAATTGGTTCCATTTTCCACTCTACCTCGCCTGCCTCAATCTTTGATATATCAAGGAGATCATTGACAAGATCAGCCAGACGTTTACCTTCTAACATAATTATATTGATATTATCCTTCACCTGTTGTGTTGCATTTCTTACCTTGTTTTCGTTAATATTCGTGTGTGGTAATATTACATCATCAAGTCTCTTTTTTATAATCTTGGCAAATCCCATTACCAATGCAAGAGGTGTTCTGAGTTCATGTGATACCGTCGATAAAAACTCTGTTTTCATGTTATCCTTTTCTTTTAGTGCCGTATTTGCGACTTTTAATCTCAGAGTCCTGTCTTCTACTTTTTCTTCCAGAATACGGCTGTATTTTTCTAATTTTCGGTGTGATTCTCTCAGATTCCTTGACATTTCAATAAAAGCATTACCAAGCATGCCGATTTCATCGCTTGATTTGATTTTAATAGTATCCATTGCGCTAAAATCACCATCTGACAGTTTCCAGACCGATTTTGTCAAATTAACGAGCGGACTCGAAATTCTTGTTGAAATCATAAAAATAGTTGCAACAGCTATCCAAATAAAGATAGTGGAAATGACAATAGACCAGACAACAATATGTCTGGTTTCAAACATAATCTCCTCCCTGGAATCTGCAATTTCTTTGTTAAGCATATTCAGAGAGTAACCAAGCCTCAGTACTCCCCAGGGGTTTGCACTCTTATTAATTGGTACAACAAATTCCAGAAAGGAAATACCATCTCTTTCAAATTCATGGATAATTGCGTTCGACTGATTGACAGCGAACCAGTCTTCGTCACTCGAAAGTATCTCCTGTTCCAATTCCGGCTTTAATGTGTGAATATATGCCCTGGAAGAATAATCTGATAAAATGATATATTTTAAATCCTCATCATCGGCTACCAATTGTTTTATCATCCGGGTAATGTGAGTAAGTTTAAAGGATTCGATTGCATTCTCAGTCAGCCTCGCAAGATAATTTGAAAGGGTTTTACCTCTCGTATGTATGTTTGTTCTTATGGAGGTAATACGATTATCCAAATCTCTTTCTAAAAATTTTTTTTGTACCAGAATCTGAATAACGGTAATAATAATAAGCAGACCCACAATTAAACCTATCAATGTAGAAAGGAGTTTCCAACGAATCCCTCTTTTTATATGGATATGTTTTTTCATGGAATCTTTCGTTTGATACACAACGCCATAGAATATTCTTTTTTCATCATAATAATATTATTATGCAACTCACCCGGTTCTTTCATCTTATCCTTCATATTACCAACTGGTGAGTGAGAACCTAAATCAGTTTTCGTTATTCTTTTTATTCCTTCCACTTTGTCTTTATAGATCCGGTAATTCCTCTGGAAATAGAGATCGCTGCTGTTCCTGTCACAATAACAATTAAAACTCCAAGGAGTATTATGACGTTTCTTAACTTTATCACCGGAGCCAAATCTTCAACAACATTTTTCTCGTTTAATACTACCAATTACATATTATCAACATACCATCATACACCAGTCACCCGAATAACTTCATTATCTGGATAGAGACTACTCGTTCCTAGACGTTATATAAATCATAGAAATCAATCACTAACTGGTTAAAAACAAAGCAGTATTGTTTTCCGGACATACAGACAGAAAAATACTGCTATGTCAATAGTGATAACAATGGTGGAAACAAGAATAACAACTTTTTTTAACAGTCGTAGCCTATCAAATCGTATCCTTAACTTCTGCAATCAATTTCCCTCACTGGAAAATGTGTTGTCAAGGAAAACGAGGTTGGGATGTTTTTTGCTTTACATAAAACTAGTCACAGACATTATAATTGTTATACAGCAAACATAATACCAATTGCGATTTTGCGCTATACAATATTTAAGTATTTGGAGAATAAACAGATATGAGTCATAGAATATCTCAGTACCTTAAAATATTATGAAAGCATAACATTTTCTTTTATGCCTCCATAATAAAAGTGGATCTTTGCGAATTTATTTGGTATCTGGGGTTTGCATTATTACTTTTGCAACTATCATTAATAAGAGATGAAGTCATTAATGATAGATTTTTGTTTTTTACCTGAAACACACTACTGTTCGTAAAGAGATTAACTACTGCGTTCGCAGCGAAATCCGTAAAAGAGTAATTTTTTCATTATTGATGGTTTTCTCCCTTTCATGTTATGTAAAAAACTCTTTAATTAATAGAATTGAAATAAAGATCATTAACGTAATAGATTAAGACCGATAAAGTATTTTTTTAAAGGATTTTTTTGTTGTGAGTTCCCGTCCTCTCACTTCCGACGGGAGAAATACCCGTCAGAAAATGTGAGAAAACAGGAGTTCGGCTCAGGTCAGCATTTTCTTTATTTCAGGACATGCGCTAATAACAAACTTTTTTCCAACCTCCGCCAGGAAGTGGAATCCATACACAGTTACCTGGGTTAGAAGATTCAGTAAAAATTACAGTAAAGGTCTTTACTGCTTTTATATTTTTTGGCTCTGGTTCTTCGGGTGTTGGATCCTCTACTGTAGCATCTTCATTTTTAACATTTTTACCTGTTGCTTTTATAATAAAATGTTCCTGATTTACTGGATTAAACTCAATGAGAGCTCTTGCATTCTGGTTTGGATTTTCCATTTTCATCTCCTTTTTGATAGGGAAGCTATAAATATTAAGTTTAACTACTATATTTAAAAACTTCTAATCTATTGATATTTCATTCAACATAGCAACCCCCTTTCTTATAGTGAACGCTATAAATAAGTACACACAAGTATATGATGAAAAACACCGATTTGTCTCATTTTTGCCCCCTCTTCCGTAAGAAAATACTCCAGAATGTTTTAATTTAGTCTATTCTAAAAACCTCTTAATAAGACAGGGTGAACCTGATAAAAGCCAACGGTTTTGGAGATATCACCGGATTTGTTGGATCGGTATCCTGGAACTTGAAATCATTATCGAACATGTTTTTAGCCCCGACGGTAATTAAACCATATCGTTTTGGAAGGCGGTAACTAATAGAACCGTCAAATACCCAAAATTGATCGTCTCCTTGTACTACATCCAGTCCAAATTTGCCATCCT
>JALDRB010000020.1 GCA_031316155.1 Candidatus Scalindua sp. | reverse complement strand
TGGTAATTCTCTCTACTTCCGGTACTGAATAAATCATGTGATCAACTGCATACTCTCCTCTGAGGGCGCCTTCTTTTAATGTAACCGATTCCACCCTGCTATTCCCGAAATAAATTCCTCCGGTCAATTCCCGTACAATCAGGATATCCAATCCTCCCTCTAACCGGTCTGATTTGAGGGACGCAGCGTTCGATAAAGGGCTGAAAATTACAGCCGGGCGCAAGTTTGCAAATAACCCGTAAATTGATCTTAATGGCAAAAGTGCCCCTCTTTCGGGTGTTAAATCTGCCGGAAGGGCTTCCCATTTAGGACCACCAACAGCACCAAAATAAATTGCGTCAGCGTTGTCACATATTTTTCTGGTTTCATCCGGCAGCGGGTGTCCTGATTGATCGTAAGCACTCCCGCCAACCAATGCTTCTCTGTATTCAAAAACATGGTCAAATGATTCTGCAACAGCGTCTAATATTTTCATGCCCTCTTTCATAATTTCCGGGCCAATTCCATCACCTGGAAGTACGGCAATGCATTTCTTCATGTGTGGTCTCCAGCGTTAATTTAGTTGTATAGTATTTGCATTTTAAATGTCAAAAATAAATGTGTTATATTTTTATGCGGTATCACACCTCCTGGATCCTTTCCTGCAAACATTACTGACCGATTGTATCGTTCGGTACTGGCGTTCTGGTAGGAACAGGATGTACCTCACTCATATGAATAGATTTTGACCCATTTTACCTCTGTTTTGATAAATAATCTACCTCATTATTTTTATTGATAAAGTTCTTATATAGCTGATGACTTGAGGGGTCAAGGATTCAAGGGGTAAAGGGTCCAAGCAAAAATATTCTCTTTCAGACAAATATACTAAAACCGATTTGGTTTTAGTATAGATACAAAACATAACCATGGGATGAAGATAGACGTAAAACAGCACTCTGTTTTTCTATAGTGCTTTTTGCTATCACATTTTTTTGGTGCTAAAGTTTTTTGACGGAGTGTTAGTGGATACTAAGAGGAAACGACAAATTCTTTCTGTGTTTTGTTTAATGGATGCGTCTGTTCGCTCTCTATAGTATTAATGGTATGTTCGTCAATGATGTTAACAAACTTCTCAGCACTTCTCTTCCATGTGAGTTTTTTGAGGTCATTGCCTGCCTGTAATCCGTATGATCTCAGTTTGTCCCTGTGCTGATATGCCCATTCCAAGTGTTCTATAGTCTCTTCCAGATCAGAGTCATCCCATACGGCAATCCTGTTTCCATTTCTGTTTATGTTAATGGGTTTCATGTTTTCTATGAGAATGGAATTGTTTTTGTTGATAACATCTTTGTGGCCGCTGCTATACGATGCGACTACGGGTTTTCCGCACGCCATATATTCCATAAGGACAAGGTTTGTGCCTCCTTCACATCTGTTGGGAAAGATACCAATATCGGTGTTTTTGTAAATCTTTACCATTAGCGCGTTTGGGCGGGGTAAACACGTAATTACTCTTGTAACGTCTATGCCGTTATTCTCCAGAATCCAGTTTATGGTTGTAACATAATCCTGAGAGGTAATATCAAACTTGATATACGGAGAAGCCGACATGGTTTTCATGCTTTCACCCCAGATATTGAACCAGGAGTTTACGAGCATGACATCTTTATGCCGATCCTGAAGTACCTTGTAGGCCCGTATTACAATATCCTGTCCTTTTCTAATTTCAAATTTACCACCTGAAAAGACAAGAAAATTCTCTTTGAAAATCTCTTTTTCTGAATGAGAAGGATGAAAAATCTGAGGATCAATTCCCTGTATTACCGTCGTGGTATTTTTAAGCCCATGGTTTCTCAGTACCTCTTCACACCACGATGAGCCGGTAATAACGATGTCAAAGTGACGTTTCCCGTTTTCTATATACTCCTGATTCAGCATGTTTTCTTCAAAAAAGGTGTAACCTGCTTTGAAAGAGCCGTGAATATCCGGCCCCCAGGGAACCAGGGTTTGGTTGCCTATCGCCTGCAGAATCGGGTAATTTACCTGTCTGGTTACCCCGTTCCTGATCTCCTTTGCCTCTATCTCATCTACCAGCTGATTTTTAAGAACATGGTAGTCAAATTCGTCACCAATATCATTGACCGTGAAATCATCGGTAAGATATTTTATTTCCCTGATGTCAGATATCTCCCTGACAAGATACTTGCCGCAAACACCCCATCCAAAATTATTGCCTCTGGGCAGAATCAAATAGATCATACAGTTGTTTCTTTAAAATTATTATAAATAATTATTTTGGCTAAATTTGTTAAAATATTTTTATTAAGGTGATAAAAAGGTAACTCAGAATGTTGAACTCTGAACCTGTGAACGCTTGCGAAATATGTTACGATTAAGCCTCTATTTTCATGCATAGTATTTCAAAATCATGAAAGAGTTGTGCCAGCAGGCACTAACTCGATGTATAGGAAATTCAATGTTGCCAATATTGTTGGCGGGTAAAAAACCCGACCGGATGGCTCGGTCGGACGGATAAGCACCAAATAATAAATTCCAAATAACAAACAAATCACAATGAACAAATCCAAAATTCTAAATAAACTGGTTTGATATTTCGAACATTGTTATTTGAAATTTGTTTGGGCTTTGTAAATTGAGATTTGTAATTTTTTAACTCCTGTTTGGTTCTGGTTCGTCCAAGTTACGTATAATAAAGACGCAAGAATTTGCCGAAGGCCTAACTCGTTCTGAAAATAGCCTCGTGCCATTTTGCCTTAAATCTTTCTTTCCCTTTTGAAAGGATATCTGATCTCGACATCTCCCTTCCAAAGTAATTTACGGAGAGGTTAGTATCTTGTGATGCTCCCCAATGATGTTCAAAATCTTCAACAGGAGCTGCGTAACAGGCGAGTCCCGCCTGCATAACCTGCAACCCCATATCCCACTCTTCAAAGAAACAGGGACTGAACTGAACATCAAACATCAATCTGTGTTTAAGAAACCTTTCGAGATGAATAGCGAATAAAAAACCTGAGACATCATGTGTTTGTACCGGTTCATCGAACGTTCCTTTTTTGAAATATCTGATAATGTTGAGTTTTCGATAGTCAAGATGCGTACCCTGAGGTCCCACGATAACGGCCTTGTCCAGATGAAAGAGATACGATTCCAGTTGTTCAATAGCTGAAGGGCGTATATGAACATCGGCATTGATGATAAAGACCGCTTTTCCTTCAGCCAGATTAATGCCCATATTCCATGAACGGCACACGCCGGCGTTCAGGTTGTTGTAACAACTTTTGTTTATGCGGGGATGCGCATGAAGTTCTTCGTAGACTTCTTTACTGTTGAATATACAGATGACCTCACCCGGTATATTCTCAAGATCACTCAGCAGAGTCTTAATATTGTAGGGACTATGTGGAGAGAAGTCTAAGACTGGAATTATGAAACTACGTGGTATCTCCGGATTTGTTGTATTAGTATTCATATTTACATTCTAGAAAGTTTTCAATGTTGTTAATTTGTCCTTACATCCTCTATTAAATACCTAACCAACCAGGACTGGTTTCGCCCCCTTTTTTTCAGCAAACGCATAGCATTCATTTGCCATAACTTCGTGCCCCTCTTTTTCATAGACTCTTGCCTGTTCCAGAGACGCTTCTATTTCGTATTTCAACATAAGATTTTCGTAATCATATTTTGGTGGTAACCTTCCCTTCTGAAATCCGTCTACCTTTTGAAGTACACAAACAAAGGACCAGTTTTTTAATAATACATCCATATATAGAATTTTCAACCCTCCTATCAGTTCAATAAATCTTTTGAAACTGGATTTCGTAAAAACGTGGAGATGGGTCGGATCAAGTTTTATCGTATTACAATATTCATCATCCGGAATCACCATTCCAAGAATACCCCCGGGTTTCACTACCCTTTTCCATTCCTGCAAGGTTTTAATTACATCCTGGTAGTGTTCCAGATTATGTCTCTGTACGAGGTAATCCATTTCTCCATCCTTAAACATATCCAGTCGATCACCTGAAGTTTGAATATCAGCCTGTGAAATAGTGCCGGCTACGTTACCAACACTTCCAACCGCACCCTTAAGCGTCAAATCTACACCAATTGCATCCGGATGGGTTTTTCTATGTCCACATCCCACATCTATACCTTTTCCCTGACACAAAGGATAAAGTGCACATCTTTCAGGATGGATGTCATCATTTTTCATAAAGAGATTAACAAGGTTTATGTTAGTGGCAGTCTCTTTTATCTTCATTGACGCCCACCAATGGATATTTGCAAGCCATTTAATGCCCAATTGAAAATAACAAATACCAATAAATATATGCAGTTCATGATTATGTTTATCGATAATACCGGCTTGCTGAAAATGTTCCAACGCCTTAACTAATTTTTTATCAAGCAGGGAAGAGATTCCTGCGCGAAACCTTGCCATAAATTTAATGTCAGATTTTTTTGATTGCTGTGCAACCTGTACGAAGACATCTTCTGCTTCATTATACCGCTTCTCATTACCCATACAGTTAGCCAATTTATACATCAGGTTAAAATCCTGTGGACGTAAGGCCAGTTGGTCTTTCAAATGTGCAGAAACTTCATTACATCCAAAGTCAAAGGTAATGTTAAATAAGTCTTTCATTTCATATCTCTCTGCTTAATGATAAGGCTGAAAAGAAGGCATAAGCAATCATAAAAAAAGGTGCGTTTTATTCTGTCTAAAAAATAAGTGGCTCTCTTTGTCGTCAGGTGCTAATCCATTAAATGTTGACGACTATTTTGAATCATTTGATCTGTTTTTTTTCTTTATTTACCAGACAGTTATCTATTATACACCTCAATTCATCAATATTAGAAAATCGCATAATGTGCTATTTGTCCTTGAAATCGTTTGGGATAAACAGAGGCATTGCCTCTGAAACGTGTAATACGTTGCAGGCAGAATTCTCTCAAAAGTGAAAGGTGTCATTCTCTGACCCACGTAGATTAAGAACTACCCTGTATCTTTGAAGACAGTCATAATACTCATTTCTCCCTACCTCTATCAGGCATTAAATTAGTATTTTTTGGAACATCGGAGTTCTTTAAAAGGTTGTCAAAATATAAACTATCAAGCCTTTCAATAACAGCTTTAAATGAGGTCTTAACGTTAACTTTTCATTATATTCTTTAGAAAAGAAATAGCCCTTACATCACATACTATATAATCAAAGTATTTGCTACTTATCTTATCCTGAATGCACATTATGAGATCTCTATATAATAAATATCTAAGTTAGTTTATATACTATAGAGGCTAATAATATTCCTATCGAATATTATATACAAATCTTAGACCGAAACTCACTTTGGCATGTTTTTTAACATTCAGTTAGTAAATAATAATATGGTACGACTTCCGGTAAAACGTTTATTCATAAAAATAACAACACTGTTTGCCTCACTTATCATATGTTTCATGAGTACTTTCGATATTCATGAATATATAATTAGCAAATAAAATACCATCACACGTTGAAAATCCGCACTAAACAACTATTTTAATGTATAGGAATTTCAATATTTCCTTATTTTTTTGCTGGAGGCACAAGTTAAAAAGATTGTAAAAACTGCCATGGAAGGTAGTTTCCCGCCCGGCCAACAGGCCATTCGCCAGCCCGATACTCATTCTGGCGGGGACGAGGTAGGGATTTTCGAAAAGTTAGCCCGCCCGAACGTACCGTTCGGTACGGGCGTGCCAGGATGGGCCAACTAGTTATGCTGTTGGCGTTCCAACGTTTATATACCATTTGCATGAGAGGAGTTTACCTCTGTTTTGCTAACACCGCAATGGTTTGTTTATTACGGGAACTTCACTGTAGTCTTTTTAAACTGGTCGTAGTTTTCTTAGGCAATCACCCGGCAGAGTGTCCGCAGGCAAAATCTGAAACAGATCCAAAAAAGAACACATTTCACAAATGTTCATGTTCGCCAGGCTTGGAGTGACAGAAAAAGTAATTGACAGAGAATTAAGAAAAAACTAGATTACCGTGTAATGAAACAGTGTTTAAGAGCGATAGCTTTTATTTTTTTTATATGGGGGAGGGAAGTGATGAATATTTTAGTTGCAGTTGATTTCTCAAACGCTTCTCAAATGATCTTGGAGAAGACCAGAACCCTTGCATTGGCTCTCTCAGCAAAAGTGTATATTCTCCACGTTATAGAACAGGAACCGGATTTAGACGATGAGTTTGGTTCTGAAACCCTGTCAGGCCAGCTCACCCGGGAATTTCCTCAGGAATATAAGGAATTACAAGAAGAGGTGGACAAATTACGGAAGTCTGACATAGACGCAACAGCAATTCTTACCCAAGGTATTACTATTGAAACGATAGTGCAAAAATCCAAGAAGTTAGCAGCTGATATAATTATTGTTGGTTCACACGGACACGGAGGTGTCCATCATTTGATGTTTGGCAGCGTCAGTGAAGGAATATTGCAGCGAGCTTCCTGCCCTGTCCTTGTTATACCTACACATGATCGGACATGACCTTTACCAAAACAATTCCTCATAAATACAGGATGCGCTGTGAAGTGGATCTGTATACTCTTCCAAATCATTTATAAGAAATTCTTGCTGATAAAGAGATACATATCGTTATTGTTTTAACTGACGGCATCAACCTGCTATTGTATCACCAGGTCATGTCTATTGCACAACAAACGCTTTTTGGTAGAGAAACCTCTGACAACCTCTTTAAAAGAGGGCGATGCGGATAATTTTCATACTGAAAAGGCCCGTTTTATTCTATCTAAAAAATAACCGGCCCTCTTTGTTGTAAGGTGATAATTTTTCAGATGCTTACGTCCATTCCGGATTACCTGTTCCGTTTCATTGCTGTTTGTCAGGTGGTTGTCTATAATTCTCCTCAATTCATCAATATGAGAAAACTGCATGATATGTTGCCGGTCATTGAAAACGTTTGGAATAAAAAGTGGCATTATTTCAGAAACGTGCAATGCATTGCAGGCGGCGTTTTCCCAGAAACGAAATGTATCGTATCCTGCTCCTCTCAGCGTAAGGACTAACCTGCATCTCTGAAGAGTGTCGTAATAGGCTTTGAGACCTACCCGTTTATCAGGCCGGTTGTCTCCCTCGCAGAGTATGGGAGTTGTCTGGAGAAGTGTGTCGGGATAATGAGACGCGAGATCTTCTATCAGAGCCCGTCTGCTTTCTGACTGTTTCCCTACCGATCCCAGAAATCCGATTGAATATGTTTTGGGATTGTTATCAAATGAGGTAATACAATTATATATTTCTTCAGGTAGGGCCATTGGCAGGGGGATACTGTAATCAGCGCCATCGGTTTCTCTGCGACAAATCACATACGGTCCAGGATTAATCTTCACCGGAAAATCTTCTCCATCAATAATTATGATCCTGATATGTTTTACGTTTAACCTACCGTATAATTTCATGAATGATGAAAGAGTTCGTACATCACATACGAGGTAATCAAAATAGTTCTTCTTCAATTTTGTTTCCAGATCGTCTCTGTCTACCTCTCCGGTATCTTTCGGGAACCAGAACGGTTCGTGATAAAGCTCCGGAAATGTTCCTGTTTGCCTGTTCCAGTATAAACACTCTTTTTTTGGATAATCTATAACGTTTTCCCCTAATAACTTTCTTAATCCATGAAGCAGAAGATCAGGGACATAATTAGGGTAGGAGTGTGTCAGGAATAAAATTTTCATCTTGGTTAGGGTGTTATGTTAGCTAACAGGAATTATTACTCGTTGAAAATGACCTTGACGTATGAATACAGGAATTCACGATTAGTAAAATTGCAGCCGCATTCTCATCAAATTTTTTTCGTTACGACTGAACTATGCTGCCGATCATACAAAAGTTAAGAGACAACTTTTTGGGCTATTATAAAATATTGAATTACAAAGAGTCTTGTAGCCTCTTCCCTGGTGATATTTTTTAAAACAATCTTCCCGAAATCGAGGTCTGCAGGCCACTGAATGTTTTCAAGTCTAGGTTGTTCTGCAAAAGAACATCTGACTATCTTGTAACCGCTTCCCGTAAACATTTTTTTTATTTCATTCAAGGTGAAGAAACGTAAATGTGTTGCATCCAGAAGGCCATGTTTTTCATACGTCCAGTGGCCGTTTAAAAGGTTAATAATAAGATTGATGTATTGTGTGTTTGGGATACTGGCGAGAATTTTCCCATGGGGTTTGAGATAATCACGCAGAATAAAGAGTGTTTTCCAGGGATCGTAGAGATGCTCCAGGACATCAGCACAAATGATCAGGTCGAAATATTCCTTCTTTATTCCATAGGCTTCTAAATGTACTTTTTCTATATCCGATACAATAATCTTGTCCAAACGATTCTCTGCAATCCGTGCAGCCTTTTCATCAGGCTCAAGTCCAGTAAATTCCAATCCTTGAAACTTTTGTTTCAATGCATACCCGGTTGCGCCGGAACCGCATCCAATTTCAAATACCCGTTGAGGAGTTTCAGTTACCATCTGCAGGAGCTCTGTTCGTGGCCTGTCATCATATTTGGAGTCATAATCTATCTTTAATGGTGAGGAATATTCTTTCATTGCTTGCATCTCTATAGTTTAACTTGTTTTTGTTTGTTTCTTTGATTTTACAAACTCTCACCATAAAATTGACACGTAGTTCAATTGGCGAAGATTTATACAGATATGGCCAAAATATAAACAGAGAAAACACTCTTCCTGCTATTTCAATTACTAGTACACAAATCTTAGGCCATAATTTACTTTGGCATGTATTTAGCTAAAATTCTAAAGATGTCAGAGCTTTACTCTTAACCACAAAGATAAATTAACACGTAAAGGAAAGTGTGAGAGGAAGTTTCTCATCTCCTGCGGATTAACCTTCAATCTCTTATAATGGAAAATATCGGAGTATTATTTCAAAAGGCACGGAAGAGACACGAGGTGGGGGATCTCGAATCAGCGGCATCGTATTACAACAAAATTCTCTTGATACAGAAAGACCATATTGATGCAATATTTCTCCTCGGCACGCTCTATCTTCAGCAGGGAAATCTTGATCTGGCCTCTCTGTTCATGAAAAAAACCTTAATGCTGAGACCGGATCATGCAACAGCGCATAACAATCTGGGTACTATCCTGAAAAAACAGGGAAAGTTCGACAGGGCCATTGCAAGCTACCTGCAGGCCGTAGTACTCAAGCCTGACTATGCAATGGCACACCGTAATCTTGCTTCACTCTATTACGATATGGGAAAACTGAAGAAGGCAGCGGAAAGTTACAGGAACGCAATATCAATCAAACCAGATTATGCCGAAGCATACATAAATCTGGGTACGGTTCTTCAAGTGCAGGAAAGAGTTGATGATGCCGTTGCGTGTTACAAAACGGCAATAAAGCTCGAACCGGAAAATCCGGTAGCGTATAACAACCTCGCAACAGCAACGAGAGAAAAAGGTTTCTTAGAGCAGGCAGTGGAATACTGTTGTCGTGCATTAGAACTCAAACCCAATTATGCTGAAGCTCATAACAATATGGGAACTCTTCTTCAGGAGCAGGGAAAACTGGAAGATGCTGTTGAATGTTACAAAAGGGCAATAAAACTTAAACCAAACCACGCAAAGTCAATCACGAATCTTGGTTCTGCACTGAGAGAACAGCGAATGCTTGATGAGGCAATTGCATATTGTCATTATGCAATTTCACTGAGTCCAGATTATGAAGAGGCATACAATAATCTGGGAACCTGTTTTCAGGAACAGGGTAGACTTGACGATGCCGCAAGGTGTTATAAAAAAGCAATAGAATTGAAACCTGACCACTATATGGCCAGAAGCAATCTCGGTATTGCCTTCAAAGATATGGGCAGGTTTGATGAGGCTGTGGAATGTTGTCAACGTGCTGCAGCACTTAAACCAGACAATGCATGTTTGCACAATCATCTCGGCGCTGCACTTCAAGGAGTGGGCAGGTTTGATGAAGCTGCAATATGCTATGAAAAGGCAATAACACTTAATCCTATCTATGCAGAAGCACAGATGAACAGGTCTCTTGTTCTCCTTTTGACGGGAAACTTCAAGGATGGATGGTCAGGGTATGAGTGGAGGTTGCGCACAAAGGATCATGGTATGAGAACATTTAAACAGTCAAAATGGGACGGTTCATCACTTGAAGGCAAATCTATCCTTGTTCATGGTGAACAGGGGTTTGGAGATGTCATACAATTTGTACGTTACCTTCCCCTGGTGAAGGCAAGCGGAGGGTTTATACTATTTGAGTGTAAGCAAGAACTTATCTGTCTCTTAAGAAATTGCGCCGGAATCGATAAGATTCTGATTGAAAATCATGAGATGCATCCTGATCTGGAATTTGACGTACATGTCCCCCTTTTAAGCCTGCCGGGCATATTTGATACCAGACTGTCCACGATACCACGAGAGGTACCTTACATTTCCGCAGACCATGATCGAGTGGTACATTGGAAGTACAGGATGAAAAGCGATACCAATTATAAGATTGGGATTGTCTGGTCAGGAAATCCAAACAACAGGAAAGATCATGTTCGCTCCTGTTCGCTCGATGATTTTACCCCTTTGTCTGAAATACCCGGAGTCTCTTTCTACAGTCTTCAAAAGGGAACGGCGTCTGCGGATGCCTTTAATCCGCCGGGAGGCATGGAAGTCACTAATCTTGAATATGAGTTGAAAGATTTTGCTGAGACTGCTGCTGCAATTACCCATTTGGATCTTGTTATATCAGTAGATACAGCAGTGGTTCATTTGGCTGGTGCTATGAATAAACAGGTGTGGCTGCTCTTACAATTTGCGCCGGACTGGCGCTGGTTGTTAAAACGCGATGATAGCCCATGGTATCCGAGCATGCGACTGTTTCGTCAAAAAAAACTCAATGATTGGAAAACGGTGTTTGAAGAGGTAAAAGCTGTCTTGAAACAGGAGGTTGAACGATCGTATCAAATTTGTTGAATCAGCATGCCTCTGGAGAAAAGAATTATGGGTAATGATATAAAGAGTTTATTACAAAATGCCCTTCAGCAGCACATGAATGGAGACTTTTCCGCAGCTGCAGTCACTTATCATGAAATACTGGAGGAAGAAACTGAAAATGTTGATGCAAACTTCCTGATGGGAACACTTTGTTTACAGCAAGGGTTTATTGTTGATGCGTGTGAGTTCCTGAAAAAGACGCTGGAGCTTGAGCCTGATCACGTAATGGCGATCAACAATCTCGGTACTGCACTTCAGAAGCTGGGTAAGCTGGATGAGGCAATAGCAAGTTACAGGCATGCTGTATTTCTGAAACCGGAATACGCAGAACCGTATTACAATCTTGGAAATACATGGAAAAAAAAGGGGCAACTTGACAAAGCTGTGGAGTATTATCATCGAGCTATCGAATTAAAACCTCATGATTCTCAATCATACAGCAGGATAGGTGATATCTACAGAGAACAGGGTAAATTCGGCAAAGCCATCATGAGCTACAGGCATGCGACAGAGCTAAAACCGGATGATGCTGAATTGCAGTGTAATCTCGGAGCAGCCCTTCAGAAAACAGGGAGAGTGGATGATGCAATACGATGTTATCGAAGAGCGTTGGATATTAAACCTGACTATTTTCTGGCACATAGTAATCTTGGTTCAGCACTTCAGGAGACGGGTGCGTTTGAAGAAGCGGTGCAAAGGTATCAGATGGCAAGACAAATCAGTCCGGATAGTGAGGTTATCCACAACAATCTCGGAACTGCTTTGAAAAAACTGGGTAAATTCAGTGAGGCTGAGGAGAGTTACCGTAAGGCTATTGCTCTGAAACCTGATTATGCTGAGGCTTACAACAATCTCGGAACCGTTTTCCTGGAACAGAGAAAACTTCAGGAAGCTGTGTCAAGCTACAATCTGGCACTGGAACTCAAACCGGACTTTGCAATGGCGTACAGTAATCTTGGCATGGTATTAAGAGAACTTGGAAAATTTGACGATGCGATAGATAGTTGCAAGAAAGCGCTAGGGATCGATCCAGATTGTCCCGAGTCCTATAACAATCTTGGTGCTTCGCTTCAGGCAGCAAACAGACTTGAAGAGGCAATAGCATGCTATAAGCAGGCAACATCACTGAATCCTGATTATGCCCTTGCGCACATGAACATGTCTCTGGCGCTACTCCTGGCAGGAAATTTTGATGATGGCTGGCAGGAGTATGAATGGAGGTTGCGAATACGAAATCACATACCAGCGACACTTAAAAAACATATGTGGGACGGTTCCTCTCTCAATGGCAAATCGATACTGATCCATACAGAACAGGGCTTTGGAGATACCATTCAGTTTGCACGTTATCTACCCATGGTGCAGGTTCTGGGTGGAAAAGTAATTTTGGAGTGTCAGAATGAGCTTATTTGCTTATTAAGAGACTTTTCAGGAATTGATGAGTTTTTAGAGTATACGCCAACCTGTAAACCCGCTATACCATTCGATGTTCATCTCTCTCTTTTGAGCTTGCCTCGTATATTCGGGACAACACTTGATACGGTACCTGCGGATATTCCCTATATTAAAGTCGATTCTCAACTTGTGAAGAAATGGAGCAAGAGGGTGGGTAATAATGACAATTTTAAAATTGGCATTGTATGGGCAGGCAGCTCTAAAAATATCAATAATATGAATCGGTCTTGCTCACTCGCAGATTTTGCAATTCTGGCAGAAATACCGGGTATAACCTTCTACACACTTCAAAAAGGACCGGCATCAGGTGAAGCTGCCAATTCTCCAGAGGGAATGGAAATCATTAACCTCGAGAAGGAGCTCGAAGACTTTGCTGATACAGCAGCAGTGATTGCCAACCTCGATCTGGTCATTTCAGTAGATACGGCAGTTGTTCATTTAGCAGGGGCCATGGGTAAGCCGGTATGGAACCTTTTGACATTTGCACCATCCTGGCGCTGGTTGCAGAAACGGGATGATAGCCCATGGTATCCAACTATGCGGTTGTTTCGCCAAAGTCATCCTCATGTCTGGACTCATATTTTCCAACAGGTAAAAGAGAAATTGTTCGATATCCTTTAGAAGGAATTTTCCTCTATACGGATAAAAATGTGAGGAGAGAGGTTTTTTCTCATTCTTTTCCCCTTATCACTTTCCACTTGCCGCCGTTTCACCCAATTGAGACCAATATTTTACCGGGATATCAGTACCTATCTTTAAAGCTCCCTCAGCAACTGCATAAACAGGATCGTCTATAATGTGTATCTGCGCATCACCAAAGTCAGCCAACGCCTCTTTGATAACGGCATCGTACCCTTTAACTTTGCTCATACCTCCTGCCAATATGATATTCTTCATGGCCTCTTCCTGAAACTCAGGGTCAAAGCTGATAACGAGTTTTTTAATTTCCTCAATCATGTTAGGAACAAATGCTGAACAGGCTGAAATCATTTCATCTGTAATATCAAGAACCCGGGGTTTCCCATGCATTCGGAGTTCAGCAACAATTTTTCCACCGCCTCGTTGTATGGTGCCATGCTTTTCTTTGAGTTTTTTGACAATATTTAAATTCAGCTGGGCATCAGGGAATTTGTTTTTTAGAGATTCAAACAGGAGAGTGTCAATAAAATTTCCGGCTTTTTCAAGGGATACCTGGTTGTTTTGATCAGGAATCCTGCCTTTCATGGTACAGAAATTCAATGTACCGGCTCCAAGATCAATGACGATAGAATTGTTCAGTCTTTCCTCCCTGTATGCTACGGCAAATGGTTCGCTAATAAGCGTTACCTGGTGCATATGCTTCTTTGTTAAATCTAATAAGATCTGTTTGCTTTGGAGAGAGGCTTTGGCTGGAACTCCGATAATGCCGCATATTTTCTTTTTCTCCGGGACTTCAGCCAGAGAAATGATATGTTTAATCAGCTCTTCAGCCGCTTCAATATCTCTGGGTACTCCTTCTTTGATAACCCCATGTGCCAATGGGTGGCTAATCTCCAGGAGTTCTCGAAATTCTATTGCAGTATCTCCAATTGCAATGGAGTTCCCTAACACCTTTACGCCGATAATGTCCTGTGGCCATCCAACAATTGACTCAACTACTCCTTTTACGCCATTTTCGGTAACAATTGCGGAACGTGATGTTCCCAGATCAATTCCAACGATAAAGTTTGATTCTGATGAGATTTGGTTTTTTGCCATAAATAAATATCCTCCATTAAGGGGTTATCTCTTATTTTTCTTTGAATTACCTTTCTTTTTTTTTAACGGTACAGACTTTTTTGAGATCTTATCTTTTTTCTCTTTTGGGAATTTTTCTTTCTGGCTATTTTTGATAACCTTCTGTTTTTTTGTTTTTTCCGACTCTGATTTCCCCCTTTCTTTCTCTTTTTTCAAACTTTTTACCAACTTTTTGTGTTTTTCTGATGAACTATTTATACTAAAACCGATTTGGTTTTCGCTTTTACTGGAAACCAAATCTTGGTTGCAGTTATTCTCGCTCAATTTTATCTCGGATTTTATCCGAAAAACATTACGAGATGAGTATATCAAGTTTTTAATCCACTCATTTTGCTTATTTACTCTTTTGGCCTGTTCTTTCTTAAAACTGTTAATCACACCTTCCGTCCACAGCCTCTGTTCTGCCATGGTATTTTTAATGAGACTTTTAATCCATTCTTTTTGTTTCTCTCTTTTTTCAGACTGAACCTCTTTTGTTCCTTCAAATGATTCTTTAGGCCGTTCATTTTTTAAGGCATGCAAATTGTTGGTTTTTGTTTCAGGGCGGATGGTTTTTTGGATGATTTGCTTCTGCATTGATGCTTTTTTCTCAAGAAAATCAGCCAAGGCATACTTTTCTTCATTGCTGGTTTCTCTCCGTGTCATTTTTTTTGAAATGTCGCTTTCGCGTGAAACTCCCTTATGAAGATTCGGAATTTCTCCTTTGTAAATTCCTTCGGTTTGTTTGTTGACCACAGAATCTATTAACATTTTCTTCTCACGGCACCTCTTTTTTTTTAAAGTTGTCTCTTTTTCGGCGTGTTTTTTCTCTCGCCCAATTTGTTCAAGCTTCGATGACTTTTCTTTAAGAAAATTATGCAGATTTTCACTCGATTTGTTTTCGCTCGTAAGATTTGCCATAGAATTTACACCTTACAGAAGGTTTATCTGTTTAGCAAAAAAAGTTTATTCGCTCTTACTCTTATTTCGGTTAATCCGGTTCTGTTTTAGAAAATAGTATCTTTTTTTAAAATTGAGGCAGGGAACAGGAAAAGCAAATACCGTTTTTAGAAAAGCTATAACGTTAAAGATATATTGTTTCTCGCAAATCCTAGTGTGTCAGGGTGCTTCTATGGTAAGAAGGTTTTTTTGAATTGGTGTATTTTATAAACTTAGAATAAGAAATCAAGTTTTTTTACTAAATTTAAAGTTGTTTATTTCTGTTGTTAATTTTGACGATCAAGAAAGATTTTAAGAAAAGAACCGGTAATTATTATAATGTATCAGAATTGATTTTGAGATCTTGAGGCAAGGCATCTTTTACCTTTACCAGTTGTTTTTTTCTACATTTTTATTGCTTCAGTGTTTGTTGCCTGTGTTGGAAATGAAAATGTGTATGCCATAAAGCTAAATTTGGTAGAGTCTTAGTGGTTAGTCTACAATTATACTCTGATTGTTTTGTTTTGGGTATTTCATTTGCGAGTTTCAATATAGCTATATGGGTACTTCAAAGATTGGCAATTCTGAGAGCTCAATAAATAAATTTACCGAGGTAACTGACAAAAGTAGTATTCAAAATCATGAAGGATCCGGGAAAATTGATAAACATCTGTTTGATATATACCTCAATAAACAGATAAACGAGATAGATCAGTTTAACAAACAAAATCATCAAATGAAAATGTTTGTACCCGATGATGGTAAATTCAAGATTTCAGACAAAGTAAAATCTTTTGGTGACATGAAAGTAAATGAATATCCGGAAACATTTATATCATCCAAGATTTTAGGAAAACTTCCAAAGTCAACAATCTTACAGCAATATAATGTTTATAAAGAAGATCAATTGTTGTCTAATCCGGGTGGTGACAATTACTTTATTGGCGAGACCTCTGACGTGGTCAACGACAATTATGACCATAGTAAGTTTTCAAAGAGGGTAGGAAAGGATTTGAAGGATGCAGGCAGCAATCTCCTGAATGCGGTAAAAGATATTGGAGTCGGCGCAAAATTTAACTATGTTAATAAAGAGGGAAAGATAGAAGAGGGAACAAAAATTGGCTTTGCAAAGACACTGGCCCATTTCTTCAGAAATGTTGTGAGTGGATTAACATTTGGTGCTTATACTCCTAAAGATGAGTTGCCACCACATGGAGGGATAGAAAGGATAAAACATTTTTTTGGAAAAATCTTTAAAGAAGCAATTCTGGGAAACGTGGTAAAGGGTGTACCGGGTAGCGTGATTAATGTTGGTGAAGACATAATGTTTGCTGGATTGAATACGATTGAAACCGTGCCTGATGCAACCATTGGAAATTTTAAGGCGGGCAGAAAAATAACAACCAAAATTTTTGATAATGCTCAGGTAGTTCTGGATTTAGCAACAGATGTTATGCCGGGTGGTGAGGCATCCGAGAGAACACGTGCCATGAACATAGAAAGAGGTTTTCGGGGGTTACCCATTATCCATAATCTTACTGCATCGAAAAGTGGGAGTAACGAAGCAAACTGGAAGTATGTAAGGAATACCTCTTTCAGAAAAATTGTTGAAACGCTTTTGTCTTTGATTCCTTTTAGAATTTAGTTTTTTTGTCATGAGTATTTACTCATCGGTAAAGAAAGGAGAAATTCAGCGTTTGGACAGTCTTGTCTCTCCTGTAACTGCCAATGTTGGTGCAAAAGATCTCTCATGCCCTTACTGCCAGGGTTTACTTGCAGTACCGATTTATTGCGTATCGTTCCCATGCCGTTACTGTAAACAGCAGATTGATTTAGGTAATCATACGGTAAGGCCAAAACAGAGGGGAGAGGGGAAACACCGTGATTTTTATCTAAAAGAGTCCCATCATCTCGAGGTTGCAAGTTTGTATGTCGGAAACGCCTTCATCATGGGTAAATTTAAAGGGAATCTCTATTCTTCGGGTACGGTAAAAGTTTTAGAGCATGGTGAACTCTATGGAAAAATATCCTGCCGTAAGTTTATGGTAAAAAAGGGAGGAGTCTTTGAAGGCACCATACAGTTCACCCATGATCGAATATTGCACGCCCTTCCTGTCAAAAACTTCTGCCAGATAATAGTAAAATAGAACGGACCTTGTCCTCTTATTATTTCTGAAGAAAATATTTTTGCGTCTATTTAAAACTAATGAAGAATGTCAGTAAAAGTTAAACATGATTTTGTTTTACGCGTCAGTATTTCATTTAGGTGTGATTATTAAGAGAAATAATTCGGGAAACTCTCTCTTATGGTAAACGGTAAAGAAATATTTGAAAAAGCACTGAAACTTCACCAGTCAGGTGAGCTTGCCTCGGCGGCAAGTTTTTACAAAGAGATTCTCAGAGATCAGCCGGGACATATTGATGCTATTTTTTTTCTCGGTACACTTCATCTTCAGCAGGGACATCTGGATATGGCTGCCATGCTTCTTCTTCAGGTAATTGGGCGGCAGCCCGGACATATAGCAGCACTCAATAATATAGGTATTGTGCTGAAAAAACAAGGCAAATTTGATGAAGCCATAGAAAGGTTTAAACACGTACTGGCACTCAGACCTGACTACGACGAGGCATATTACAACCTTGGTATTACTCTTCAACTGCTAGGCAAATTTGATGAAGCAATAGATAGCTACAGGAAGGCAATGGTCTTCAGATCTGACTGTGCTTTAGTCCATTATAGTCTTGGCAACGTACTAAAAGAACAGGGAAAATTTGACAAGGCGATTGAATGCTATGAACGGGCAATAAAAATTAATCCGGACTTTGCAAAGGCGAACAACAACCTGGGCGCTGCACTTCAGGAACAGGGGAAGCTTGATGATGCAGTTGAGAAATATGAACACGCTATAGAACTTGATCCTGGTTATGCAATGGCATACAACAACCTTGGTTCTGCACTTCAGGAGCTGGGAAAGCCTGAAGATGCGGTAGAGAATTATGACCGTGCTATAGAACTTGATCCTGGTTATGCAATGGCGTACAACAACCTTGGTTCTGCACTTCAGGAGCTGGGAAAGCTTGAAGAGGCTGTAGAGAGTTATGAACATGCGATAGAGCTTTTGCCTGATGAGGCCACGTCGCATAAGAACATGTCCACTGTGCTTTTATTAACTGAAAACTTTAAAGAAGGGTGGCTGGAATACGAATGGAGATTACGTACAAAAGATCATGGTCTGAGAACCTTTCAGCAGCCCAGGTGGGATGGTGAAAGGCTTGATGGAAAGTCCATTTTTATTCATACAGAACAAGGTTTTGGTGATACCATTCAATTTATTCGCTACCTCCCTATGGTACAGGCGCTGGGAGGACACGTAATATTCGAGTGCGGGAGAAATCTTTACCGGTTGTTGAAAAATAGTCCCGGGATTGACTGTGTTGTAGAGCGTATGTCTGATAATAAAACCTCAATACCCTTTGATGTTCATGTTCCACTCTTGAGTTTACCTGGGATACTGGGTACTGAATTAGAAACAATACCTGCAGTTGTTCCTTACATCTTCGTTGATTCCTGGCTGATTGCTGAATGGCGTAAGCGGCTTGTTCGTGATGAAAATTTCAAAATCGGTATTGTCTGGAAAGGGAACCCAAAGTTCAGAAATCGGAATCGTTCTTGCTCACTGGTAGATTTTGCACCATTGGCCACGATTCCGGGAATCACAGTATTCAGCCTTCAAAAGGGAAAAGGTTCAGAGGAAGTATTTTATCATTATGATGGTATGGAGATCATCAACCTGGAAAACGAATTAAAGGATTTTGCAGACACAGCAGCAGCGATTGCCAATTTAGATCTCGTAATTTCGACAGACACTGCTGTGGTACATCTGGCAGGATCAATTGGTAAACCTGTATGGACCCTTCTTCATCGTATACCCGATTGGCGTTGGCTGTTAAATCGTAATGATAGTCCATGGTACCCAAGTATGCGGCTGTTTCGACAGACAGAGCTTCATAATTGGGCAAGTGTGTTCGAACAGGTAAAAGAGGCACTCACACAGGAGTTTGCCAAATCGGTATAAACTTGTCAAATCAAGTGGGGGGTGTAGAAAAAATTTAATGGACACTATTAAGAGCTTATTTCAAAATGCCCTAAAGCATCACCAGACTGGTGATCTTGCTGTAGCAGCATACTCTTATACTAAGATACTTGACCTTCAACCAGAACACGTTGATGTACTCTTCCTCCTTGGTACATTGAATCTGCAGTTGAAAAATTATGAGTCAGCTTGTGTCCTTCTCAGGAAGGCACTTGGGCTCAAACCAGATTATGGTATAGCCCATGGTAATCTTGGCTCTTCACTTCAAGGATTGGGCAGACTTGAAGAGGCAACCGTAAGTTATCAACAGGCAGTTGAACATAGTCCTGACTATGCCGATGGATATTACAACCTTGCCAACACACTGAAGGAAATGGGCAAACTTGAAGAGGCTGTAATAAACTACAAGAAAGTAATAGAGCTGAGACCAGATGATTCTGAAACGTATACGAATCTTGGAAACGCATTGAGAGAGAAAAAGAGACTTAGTGAGGCTGTGAGAAGCTACAGGAAGGCACTGAATCTTGATCCGGAAAATCACGGGATAAGGTGTAATCTTGGTGTCGCACTTCAGGAATTGGGGAAATTAGATGATGCTGCAGAAGTCTACAGGATGGTGATTAGACTCAATCCCGGTTATGTAAAGGCGTATAATAATCTGGGAACCGTGCTGAGGGAACAGCATAAGCTTGATGAGGCAATAGCAAGCTACAAACAGGCTATCGAACTGAAACCTGACTATGGCGAAGCATATGATAATCTCGGGCTTGCCCTTCAAAAACAGGGGAAAGCTGGCGAGGCAGTAAATTGCCACAAACGTGCGATAACCCTAAAACCGGATTTTGTTGAAGCCTTCTGTAATCTCGGTACTGCATTTCAAGGATTGGGCAGACTTGAAGAGGCAATTGATATGTACGAACGGGCAACTGCTTTGAGACCTGACTACGTTATAGCATATAATAATATGGGCGATGTTTTTAAAATGCTAGGCAAACATAGTCAAGCTGAAGCCAGCTATGTAAGGTCAACGGAAATCGAACCTGATAATGCAACAGTGTGCGGTAACTTGGGTATAGTACTTCATGAACAGGGCAAACTTGATGAGGCTATAACACATTACCGGCAGGCTATCTCACTGAAACCTGACTATGCGGAGGCGCACAGCAACCTGGGTGCTGCACTCCAGGAACAGGGGAAACTTCCGGAATCAGTTGCCAGCAGTAACCGTGCTATAGCTCTCAAGCCGGACTTTGCCATGGCTCATATGAATAAGTCTATTGCATTACTGTTGTCAGGAAACTATCAAGATGGATGGGCGGAATATGAATGGAGATTACGGAGAAAAGATTACAACTCAAGAAAGTTCATTCAACCTCAATGGGATGGTAGTTCTTTCAAGAACAGGTCAGTGCTTGTGCATGCAGAACAAGGCTTTGGTGATACGATTCAATTTGTCCGTTATCTCCCCATGGTCCAGTCCAGGGGCGGAAGGGTAATTTTTGAATGTCAACAGGCTCTTTTACATCTTTTAAAAAACTGTGCAGGGTTTGATGATATTATAGAAAATGTTCCTGCACGTGAACCCTCAGTAAACTTTGACCTGCACGTACCACTCATGAGCTTACCGGGAATATTCGGTACCACAATAGATACGATACCATCTCATGTTCCTTATATTACAGTTGATTCAGCTCTCTTGGCTAAATGGCAGAAAAGACTTGAACATGATAACTTATTTAAAATTGGTCTTGTATGGGCAGGCAGGGCATCCCACAATTATGTTTATGCAAATCGTTCCCGGGCACTCAATGATTTTACCCTCCTAACAGAAATTCCTGGCTTGATTTTCTACACTCTACAAAAGGGGCCGGCTTCTGTTGAGGCTCTTAATCCTCCGGAGAGGATGAAAATCATTAATTTGGAGTCTGAGTTACATGACTTCTCAGACACAGCTGCTGTAATTGCCAATCTGGATCTTGTTATTTCAGTGGATACTGCTGTTGTACACCTGGCAGGAGCCATTGGCAAACCTGTATGGACTCTCCTGCCATTTGCCCCGGACTGGCGATGGATGTTAAATCGTGCAGACAGTCCATGGTATCCAAGTATGCATTTATTTCGACAAACCAGATCGAATGATTGGACGAGTGTGTTTGAGCAGGTGAAGGAAACACTTAGAGAAGAGATTGTCGATTGCAATAAGCGTTTCCGGCAAGCACGCTAAAACCGAGTCTCATATTAATACATCACTTAATCAGTATGAAAAACACCCGGGATTTATTTCAAAATGCCTTGAAGTCTCACCAGAACGGAGATCTGGCTGCTGCAGAAAGGTCATACCGTACTATACTGGAAACAGAACCAGTGCATGCTGACGTAATTTTCCTTCTCGGCACATTGCAATTACAAGTGGGAAATCTTGAAACAGCAGCATCACTCCTCATGAAAACAATTTTACTGAAACCCGATTACATTGAGGCGTATAATACCCTTGGAGGCGTGTTACAAAAACAGGGTAAATTTAATGAGGCTGTGGAAATCTACAGAAACGGACTAACACTAAAACCTGACCATGCGGAGACGTATAATAATCTTGGGACTGTGCTGAAGAAGCAGAACAGATTTGATGAGGCTGTTGCAAATTATAAATGTGCAATCACAATAAGACCCCACTATGCTGAGGCTTACTATAACCTCGCCAACTTGTATAAAGAACAGGGAAGACTTGATGATGCATTGGAGAACTATGGTAAAGCAATTGATTTTAATCCAGTTTATATTGAGGCACTTAACAATCTTGGAGTAACCTTGAAGGAACATGGCAGACTCGATGAGGCGCTGGCAATCCACAAGAGGGCAATAAAACTAAGACCGGATTATGCCGAAGCACACAATAATAATGGAATCGTGTTTCAGGAACTGGGAATGGTGTATGAGGCACTTAAATCCTTTGATAAAGCAATTGTATTAAAACCTGACTATGCGGAAGCACACTTTAACAGATCGATGGCATTGCTGTTAGCAGGACAGTTTGATGAAGCCTGGCCGGAATATGAATGGAGATTGAACACGAAGACTTATAGGTTACGTACCTTCAAACAATCAAAATGGGATGGTTCACCACTAGATGGTAGGTCCATCCTTGTTCACTCTGAGCAGGGTCTTGGAGACACCATACAGTTTGTACGTTATCTACCCATGATCCAATCGCAAGGAGGGCGTGTGGTATTTGAGTGTTATCCTTCTCTCTACCGCCTTCTGAGAGAGTGTGCCGGAATTAAGACTATCGTTGAAAGGGTGCCATCCGGAGGGTTACACGAGACTTTTGATGTTCATGTCCCTCTCATGAGTTTACCCGGAATCTTTGGTACGAGACTGGATACCATACCATCACTGGTCCCCTATATCACGGCAGAACCTGTTCTTGTAACAGAATGGCAAAACCGACTCGACAATAATGATTTTTTTAAGGTGGGTCTCGTCTGGGCTGGGAATCCTCATAATATACGAGACAGCGGCCGTTCCTGTTTACTCAGTAATTTTGCATGCTTAGCAGAGATTCCAGGAGTTACTTTCTACGCCCTTCAAAAGGGGACAGCTTCTCTAGAGACCCTAAATCCTCCTGAGGGGATGACAATCGTTAACCTGGATAGAGAGTTGAAAGACTTCGCAGACACGGCAGCCGTAATTGCCAGTCTGGATCTCGTTATTTCGGTAGATACTGCCGTTATCCATTTGGCCGGTGCTATTGGCAAAACTGTATGGGCTCTCTTACCTTTTGCTCCTGACTGGCGCTGGTTGCTGGAACGTGAGGACAGTCCCTGGTATCCTAGTATGCGTCTTTTTCGTCAAACATATCCTGGAGATTGGGAAGGGGTAATGCAACGAGTGAGGCAAGTACTGATTGAAGAAGTCTTGAGTCGTGGATTACGGGATAATAGTTTCGTTTGAGAAAAAAATAATTGTGAGATATACTAAAACCGATTTGGTTTTCGGTTTTGCTGGAAACCAAAGCCTGGTTGCAGTTATACTCGCTCCGTTTTTTCTCGGATTTTATCCGAAAACCATTATAAGATGAGTATATCCTGTGAAAATGTAATCAGTAATCATCATCTCTCCTCATTTTAGAGTCAAATTTACAAGACAATGAAGGGCACACGTATAAAATCGAAAATCATTAAATTACCTGCCTGCCTGCCATCTGTCAGGAAGGCAGGTAAACTCCATCTCTCTCCGAAAGGCAGACACACTCCAACACTCTCTCTCTGTATGATTGTAAAGAATGAGGAACAGAATCTTACAAGATGCCTTGACAGCATTAAGGAAGTTGCAGATGAGATAATAATCGTTGATACCGGTTCAACTGACAGGACGGTGGATATTGCAAGGCGATTTGGTGCAAAGGTTTATTGCCATGCTTGGGAAGGGAGTTTCAGTAAGGTCAGGAATTATTCTTTGGAATATGCAAGCTGTGAATGGATTCTGATTCTTGATGCCGACGAAGAATTATGGAAATCCGATGCGCCTAAACTTAAGGAGTTGCTAAAGGGTAATAATTGTGAGGCTATTAGCCTGGTAGTTAAAAACAGATCAAAAAACTCTACCCATGAGGCATACACAAACTCGCTGAGACTCTTCAGGAATTTTCATGGAACATATTATAAAGGTTCTGTTCATAATATTATCGTATGTAAGGGAAGAT
Organism: Candidatus Scalindua sp.; assembly: GCA_031316155.1. Lineage (GTDB taxonomy): Bacteria > Planctomycetota > Brocadiia > Brocadiales > Scalinduaceae > SCAELEC01. Next base: position 21,453 of record JALDRB010000020.1, on the reverse strand, counting down.
GTTTTGTCTCGCCGTTAAGTATTATCCACCATGGGTATAATCTTTCTGAAGGCAAAATGGAAGAAAAGTTTGTGCGTACAACTTCCATGTTAAGGGAACAGATTAAAAAAGACCCTCAAAATCCTATTCCATACAGATTTCTTGGTGTTGCATATTTAGACAGAGGCAGGTACGAAGAAGCCGTGAATGAAAGTATGAAGGCCCTGGAACTGGCGGAGGTGAAAAAACTCAACAGAAAAAACTTTCTGGTATCCTATTATATTATCAGTGCTGGGAATTATGAGAAGAGGAGGTTAAAAGAGGCAGAATACTATGCCCTGAAGGCAGTTGAACTGGACAATAAATTCTTAGATGGATTCTGCGTCCTGTCATTTGTTTACGATAGTTTGAAGAGATACGACAGGTTCTTCCAGGTCTCAGAAAATTACCTGAAACTCTGGAATGAAATAGCGAAGTATCCGGAAAGGTTTCCATCTTACACGTTTCATACTATGGGGCATAAATGGAGGATCCATTTGTACCGGGGATTCAACTATTTAATCAGGAAACAAGAAGAAGAGGGTAATTTTGAGCTGGACAGGGCAATTCAGGAATCTTCTGGAATTACACCCTGCCTCAATCTTCTCGGGAATTTTTACTTGGAAAACAATTACCTTGATAAGGCGGAAGAAACGTTTACCAGGCTCTTGAACGTTCAAGAGCAATCGGGAGAGGTTTTGTTTAAAATTGGTCTTGTAAAGTTTAAGCAGCGTAGTTTTGAAGAGGCTATTGTGTATTGGAGAAAGGTGGTAGAAAAAGAACCGGCTTTCTTTGATATCAGACTCATGATCTGCAAGATTAACGTTATTCTTGAAAAATATGAAGAAGTTGTCATTGAATGTAATCAGTTACTGAAAGACTTGGGTTTGCCGAGAAATGTGACTCTGGAAAACTTTACTGATCTTGCCACACTCTTTAAGACATTAGGAGAAAGACTGGAAGAAATGGATTATTTGCCCGCTGCAAAAACAGCCTTTAAGATATGTGAAGATTTAAAACGGTTGTAAAATCATGAGCTCTAAACATTCCGTCGAGAACTCCTCCATGACCGAAAATATTCTTGATTCTGAAATTAAGAACTCAACCCTTTCTCTCCCCATGATGATAAAAGGATAAAGTAGATGCTATCAAACTCCCTTTGCATCTCTTTAGGGTTTCTCTAACCGGTAAACGGTAAAACTTACTATCTTCCTATCCCTAATATCAAGACAGCAGCATCTGAAGTATAGAGCAATCACTTCTCAGCCATTACTCTTTGGTCCACATTGCCCATACCTGTCACCTTCTTTCTTCACAGGCACGAAAAGGAAGGTGATGGAGACAGAACATCCGCAGTACACAATTTGACTTCAAATCTGAAATCTTCATGATTTTGCTAAAGTCCATCATTGTAAAGTCGATAATGGTATTGATCGTCATGAGAATAAGTTAATTAATTTTAAAAAACTTTGTTACAAAAGGAGGTTAAAAAGAAGTTGAGTTGTTTTTGTAAAAACGGGTTATAGTAAAAAATTATTGTATTGATATGGTTTTATTATGGTGCTAATTAGGCAGGGAAGCCTGATTAGTAGTAAATCTTTCATCAAGGAGGATAAAAAATGGGTCTAAGAATACAGAATAATATCGCTTCATTAAACACACACAGGAATCTTCAAATAGCGGACAAGGGACTTTCAAAGTCACTGGAAAGGCTCTCTTCAGGTTTTAGAATCAACCAGGCATCAGATGATGCAGCCGGATTAGCTGTTTCTATGAGATTTCGATCACAGATAAGAAGTTTGCAACAGGCTTCAAGAAACACGAGTGAAGCAAGTTCAATGTTACAAGTTGCAGAGGGCGCTGCGGATCAGATAACAAGTATTCTTACCAGAATGAAAGAACTTGCAACACAGGCCGCATCTTCCAATACTTCGAACACGGATCGTGCAAACATTAATTCTGAAATAACCAGCCTTGAGGATGAAATAACTCGAATCGCTAATTCTACCAAATATTCAGGACAACAGTTGATCAATGGGAGTTTCGGTTCTGTAGGAGTTAGTGATTATGGTAACATAACATCGAGTATTGGCGCCACAGCACTTGACATGACAGGTGCAAGAGTTGGTGCAGAATACGGAGTTACCATCTCTTCTGCCGGTAATGGGTCTATATCAATTACTGATGGGACTACTACGCAGGCCTTAACAGCCAGCGCTCTTTCTTCTCTGAATACTGAGACGCTTGACTTTACAGCCTTTGGAATCAAGATTACGGTTAATTCGGCTTTCAACAGTAATACCACTGAAGGCTCGGATACTATTGAGACGAGTGCTTCAGCTGCATCGTCTTTCCAGATTGGATATGAAAATAATGGTGATAACAAGATTTCATTTTCTCTGGCTAATATGACCAAATCTGGATTGACTGCAGATATTACCGTAACCACACTGTCAGGTGCACAAACAGCATTAACGACAATAGACACAGCTATTGATACCTTGGCTGATGCTCGTGCAACCATCGGTAGGAATCAAAACCGTTTGGGATTTGCTAACGCAAACCTGTCAAGTATCATTGAAAACTTAAGTTCTGCTGAGTCTGTCATTCGTGATACTGACATGGCTTTTGAAACCGTGAACCTGACCAAGAACCAAATTCTGACACAGGCTGGTACGGCCATGCTTGCTCAGGCAAACCTTTCACCCCAGTCTGTATTAAGTCTCTTAGGTTAATGAACAAAAAGTTTTCACAAGGTTTTTATCATAAAGAGAAAAGAGAAGGGAATGGGGAGGGTTTTTACCCTCCCTTTTCTCATTTTAGGAGATGAGCTTTTAATTATCATGGAAATTTCGAATTCTAAAAGGAGAAATCCCAGGGGAAAAAAGTAATCACTGTGTGCAAGAATTACTCATACAACTCCGTTGGAGATGAGGATAGAGGAGTAATAATTCCTTAAGTAACAGTGATACAGGGCATTAGCTGAGGAAAAAAATTATGAATTTTTGGTATACGTATTGCTAAACATAGATAAAGCCGGGACAGGAGTAGGTATGATAATGATAGAAAAGGATATGGAAAAAAGGAATTTTCTCAACTGGTATTTTCGATATGCTACTCAAGAGGAAATTGAAAAGGCAAGAGCAACCAGGAATGCAAAGATGGAGAGATTGATCAATGAGTATTCGCTTGAAATCGAGAAAGGAAACAGATTGAAGAGTATATATAAATTTGTTACTCAACCAAAAGGGGTTTTGCAGGAATTAGACTTTGTCGATTGTCTTTAATCAAAAAATGTTTTTCAATAGTGTATTAAGAAACTGTATATAAAGGAAAGATTACATGCCGGGCACAAGTTCAATCGGGGGATTAATTTCAGGCCTTGATACAACAACCCTCATCTCTCAGCTTATGGCTGTTAGCAGAAGACGTATCGATGTTGTCGTCAGGAATCAGGGAAAAGAGAGTGATAAACTCGCTGTTTACCAGAAATTGAACACGAGTTTAGCAGACTTTAAAGCAAAAGCAGAAGCTCTGAAAAAAAACGATACCTTTAACGTCTTTAAGGCGGCAACGTCTACAAATGCAAGTGGCTTCAAGGCCGATGATTTCCTGACCGTCTCAACTACAAGCGATGCCAGTCCCGGCACACACACGATAACATTTGGGACAGATTCAAAATTGGCACAGGCCAGGCAGTTATCATCTCGGAATTTCGGCAGCAAAACAGCTGCCTTGAATTTCTCGGGTGATTTTGTCATTAATGGAAAAGGAATAAGCGTATCGGCATCAGATACACTTTCAGATATTGCCATGCTGATTAATAATGCCAACTCCGGTTCAAACGCAACTGGAGTCTCGGCTACTGTTTTGACGGTATCAAAAACTGACTATCGCCTGATCCTGACAAGCGATAAGACAGGCGCGGACACGTTCAGCCTGCTTGATGCTTCATCAGATACAGAAAACATTCTTCAAGAATTGGGTCTATCCACCAGCACTACCGCCATTAAGACTGCAACAGGGAATGGAGCGCAATCAGACGAATTCTCGAATAGCGGGATTGCCGTAGGATCCCTCATTGGTATAACGAGTGCCCAGAGTGGAACGGTAACCATTGGAGGTACAAACGTTGCCATAGACCTTTCTTCGGAATCTCTCACTACCATTGCCAGTACTATTAATGCAATCTCTGGGATAAATGCATCTGTTTCGAGTACTACCACTGATGGTGTGACAACATACCGAATCGATATCAGCGGCACCACGTCCTTTACTGATGGTAATCATATTCTTGAAACCCTGGGTATCCTCGAGGGGCAACAGGGTTCTATCGCAGAAGTCCATACTGCATCTGCGCAAAACACAGAGACCAGTTCTGGGACTGGAACTTCCATTGCCAGCGGTACTACTTTTGCGTTAATAAATACGGGCAGTGATTCGAACAATGTAACAAATGGTGATACGATCACCATAGCTGGTACAAAACATGATGGTACAGCAGCCTCCGGAACATATACAATTTCAGACAAATCTACCGATACTATTCAAGGCCTGCTAACAGCGATTGAGACTACTTTTGGCCTCGATGCGGGAAGTGCGACAATCAGCAACGACGGAGAGATTATTGTTACGGATAGTACCGCAGGAGGAAGTCAGTTAAGCGTGAACTTAATCACAAACAATGAAGGCGGAGGAACGCTGGATTTTGGTACTTTGACGGCAACCACAGAAGGATCCGTTATGGAAACGGTAAGTGGTCAGGATGCCAGCATAATAATTGATGGTTTTTCTGTGTCGCGAAGCTCGAACATATTTGACGACGTTATAGACGGAATTGCCATCGATTTAAAAAAGGTGCAGGACGGAGCTACTGTAAATCTGGCTATATCAAGGGATACCGGTACTATTAAATCAAGTGTAAATGATTTCATATCTACCTATAATACAATAATAGAATCTATAAACAAGGAGTTCAAGTTTAATGAGGAAAAAAAGAGTGCTGGTGTTTTATCGGGCGAGAGTACTCTTACCACAATTAAGAAAATTTTACAATCAACGATTGCGAACACTGTCTCCTTACTTCCCTCAGGTTCTAATGCTCTGTCACTGATAGGAATAAATTCAGACAAGAATGGTAAGCTCTCTTTACAGGAGAGCACTTTTACGTCCAAGATCAATTCTGATTTTAATGCGGTTAAGAGGATCTTTGTTGCGGAGGGTACTACAACAAACAGTGAAGTTACGTACATATCACATACAAATAAAACGGCAGCTGGTGAATATGCAGTAACCATTAATACCGTTGGAACCCGGGCTACCGTAACAGGGACGAAAAATCTCAGTAGCGGGGTAGGGGCAACAACCGATACGATAACGATTATGGATACTGCTACAAGTCGTGTAGCGACCATTAATCTTGATGGTAACGGAGGAGGAAATGCCACGTCCTTAGCCGATATCGTAAGCGCCATCAATTCAGAACTTGCTGCGGAACGGAACCAGGCAATTGTGGGAAGTGTTGCAAATTACGAGGGTGGCAGTGAGATAACGAGCAGTACCTCCTTTTCTGCCATTGACGGGGCTTCATTACAGAATGGAGACGTAATCAGTTTCTCGGGGACATCAAAGACAGGGAAATCCATAAATAACACTTTTGCCATCAGTGATACAGTCACTGATACTATTCAGGATTTTCTTTCGGCAATAGAAAGTTCATACGATCATACCGTGTCCGCAACCATCAACAGCTCAGGTATGATAGAAGTAAGGGATATCACGGCGGGCGACAGTTTGCTCTCAATTGAAATAACAGAGCCTTCGGGTCGCGGCCTGGACTTTGGAACGGTATTGGAAACCAATACGGGAGGCGTTACCGGAAGATATGCAATGGAATTGACGGCATCTTCGAGTGGGAATAATTTCGTTCTTACACACAACAGTTACGGAAGTGCACAGGGATTCACGATTGATGAATTAAACGATACGCTTGGTGCTGAGGGGGCGAAAACAGGTGTGGATGTTGCCGGTACAATAAATGGTGAGGCGGCAACCGGTATAGGGCAGATTTTAACAGGAGACACACCTGCGACCGGTTCAACAACGAGTATTGAAGGACTGGTCCTCAGAATTACTTCCAACGATGTAGGAGTAGATGGCTCAAAAGGCAGCGTAAAGTTAACGAGAGGCACAGCCGAGAAGATGTTCTATAACATAGATACCTTGATTAATTCTATTGATGGGTTGCTTACGATCAGAATGGATGGTCTTCAAGACACAATTGATAGCCTGCAAGAGGGAATAGACGATATGGAAGGAAGGCTGGCAACCGAGCAGTCAATATTGGAATTTAAATTTGTTCAATTGGAATTAAATCTTTCCCGGCTTCAATCTGTAAGTTCTTTCCTGTCACAACAGCTTGGTTCACTTTCAAAGTTATTACTCTAGTTATACAAAAAATCAGTTTGTGTTATGAAGGATTATTGTGTCAGGATTACTATAAAATGAAGGCATACATTCTTAAACTTTCAGGAAATGGAGAAGATAAATGAACACACAAAGAATAGGATTGTACAAAAAGACAGAGCTTGAAACAACAGATCAAATAAGTTTAATTTTAAAGTTGTATGACAGAGCGATTCGGCTCCTTGAGAAGGCAAAAAACGATATTGCTGAAAAGCAATACGAGGGAAAAAACATTTCTCTCACCAAAGCTAAGGATATCGTATTTGAGCTTCTCACGTCTTTAGACGAAGAAAAAGGTGGTGAGATTGCAGCTTCATTATCACAATTATACAACTTTGTCATACGCGAGATAATGGACGCAAATATAAATTTGAACAGGAAGGCTCTAGATAATTCTATACATATCTTATCTGAATTAAGAAAATCATGGAATAGCTTAACTAGTGTTCCGGAGATAGAATATGATGAAGATGATAGTGCCAGCATTGCTCTTAATGTTTCAGTTTAGGGAGTAGATTGATGGATATGATCCTGTATGAGGTACAAGTTGTATAAAAAAAGACCTGAATATGAATAGAAAAAATGATAGGAGTTATTCCAGAGAAGAGATAGTTGTCTATTTGGAAAGAGAATTAACATATTATGAAAAAATATGGGAATTAACAAAAAAACAGGAAGAGACTATTCAATCTGGAGATATAAAGAAATTAGGTGTGTTAATAACTGAAAAGGAAAACAATGTCAAAGATATCAAACATTTGATGAAATTTAATGTAAAAATCCTGGATCAGATATCACATCATACATCAGCACTTCTTTTAGATAAAACCATCAAAACACTGTTCAGAAAAAAACAATCGATACTCATTGACCTGTCAAATCATGATCAGAAAAGCATAGATTTGCTTATCTCTTCAATCGATGATATGAGGACTAGGGCAGGAATTCTCGGTAAAAGGAGCAGGATTTTAAAAACCTTGAAGATGCATCAATTACGCTCACCCAGATTTTTGGATGTTGTACAATGAATGTGCAGATTACGGTTTTTCCATTGAGAAAAGGATGTCCTGTTGTGAACGATTCATATCCGAGATTCTTTCAATTTTTATGCATTATTCAAGGCGATTCCTTTTAACTCCATTTCAACCAAATTGCAAACAACTTGTCACATGCTATACAGCACTAAACATTGTGTCACCTGCATTGTTGTACCCTCAAATGATATGAGATGATAATCAGTCTTCCCCTGGTACAACATTTTTCTCTGGTGTAAGGGAGCAAAGAATATCAGCGATTTCAAAAGAATAATTTGCCAGGGTTTCAACTTTTTGCTTCTTGAAATGTGTTCCAATTTTTACATAAAGATTGCTCAAATCTGTTACAGAGTCTATGAGAACGTTTCTTGGGAGTCTTAAGTACTTCAACAATTCATTGCAACTCTTTACACATCCTTCAAAATCATTCATGGTTAGGGAAATTTTACTTAATGCGAGATACGCCTCTGCCGGATATTTGTTTAATTTTAACGTATTAACAAAACAATCCTTTGCCTTCACGTAATTTGCTTCTCTCAAATAGAGAGAACCCAGCCTTACATATACTTCGGCATATTCCGGATCTGTTTCCAGTATATTGTCATATACATTTTTCGCCTGTATGCTGTCTCCTGTTTTTTCATAGACAAGAGCAAGGCTGAACAAGGCTCCGGTATGTTTTGGGTCCTTTTCGATTACCGATTTAAAAGAATGAATGGCATCAATAAATTTGTTATCATGAGAAAAAATGAGACCCAGTCGGTATTGTGCAGTTGTCTCTTCAGGATAAGCATTCAGAATCTTTTTGAGATGAATCAATGCCTTATCTGATTGTCCTGATTTTACACACACTTCTGCAAGATGATAAAGTAAATCTTTATTTTGAGGATCAATTTTTAACCCATCCTTTAGAAATTTTTCTCCCAATTTGAAATTTTTCTGATCAGAAAAGTGTTTTCCAACAGCAAGATAGGGGGCACACCTACTTCGGGCGCATTTTACGGCATTATGAAAGGCCTCATTCCCTTCAGGCATTTTGTTTTGCTCATAATAAATAATTGATATCCGCGAATATGCAAGCCACTCCAGCTCAAGAGTAATAAAAGGTATATCTAGGGCGCGGGTCGGATCTGATTCGATATCCTTCATGAGTTTCAGGTATGTCTTTGTAAACTCCAGACACTTGTCATAATCGTTACGCTGGAAATATATGGAAGAAAGTACATTGTGGATGTCAACATAATCATAATAGAGATCCAGTGCCTTGAGTGCATAGGTTTCGGCATTTTCCAACTCATTTTTACGGAAAAATGTATTGCTTGCGGTATACAGTGCCTGTAACCTTGTCTGTCTATCGCTTTTCTTTGTCTCAAAAAGCCTGATTGCCTCAAGGGCTTCCGATAAACATTCGTCATCCATGAATTTACTCTGGTAAGAAATTGCCAGATTATAGTGTGGGATCGGATCGGAAGGGTCATTTCTAATCTGCTCTTTCAAGAGGGAAGTTGTTCTTACAAATTTTTTCTCCATTTGTTCTTTTGTCAGACTATAACCATAATGGTATATTTTTATATTTACGCTTTTACTCGATCCTTTACATTCCAGGACATTATGAACTATGCCCACATAGTGAAAGTCAAGATGGTTTCTAAACAGTCGGATTGACCGGGAAATTGAACTGTTTCTCCCGCCCAGAGGTTTACAAAACAGGGGCAGATGGAACACGTTTGCTTCACGGTCTTTAATAACTTCTTTCAGTTTGTGTGCGTCTTCTTTATCTATTTCCTCATCAGCATCAAGAATGAGAATCCAGTCACTTGTAGCATACGTTAATGAATAGTTTCTTGATTTACAAAAACTGTTTTCCCATGCGTGATGATAAATGTTTGCACCGTAACTTCTTGCAATCTCAACTGTCCTGTCAGTTGAACCGGTATCTACGATAACCATTTCGTCCACATGATTTTTAACACTCTCCAGACATCTGGGAAGAAACTCTTCTTCATTCTTTACAATCATGCAGAGAGATAGGGTTGGATTGAGGTTTATAGATTCTGGTTTTTTTTCTATCAATGTCACTTTGGTTAACCCAATTGAAATTTCAAAGTTTATGGGTAAAAAATGAATTCAGCTCTTTTAATGTATAAAATGCAACTTCTCTCTGCCGCTCCCGGATGGTATGCGGGTCAGGCAGGAGAACTATAATTATTTTTATCAGATGAGTGTAACATAAAACCATACATATTACATATTCCAGTCAGTTTTTCCAGCATGATTTATTATGAACACTACCGCGTGAAATGATCGTTTACAATTTGTACATGTTTCTGTATAATTTAAATCTATCCGAACATCTATTCTGTGAGTATTTTCAATTCATCAGGTGTGTTTACACGAATGGCAAGAAGAACACAAAAAGGTACTGCATACGCTTTTAATGACAGCGATGTTATTGCATCATATGATTTTGACATGGATGTGTGGCATCCTCACCGTGAAAAAATGGCATTAATTGCCCGAGAGATTTTACCTTTTAAAAGATCTGAGAGTTTATGCATTCTGGATCTGGGTGTTGGTTCTGGATACCTTTCGTATAAAATGATTGAAATGTTTCCCAACGCTTCTCTTATAGCCGTAGATGCGGCAGTATTGATGATTGATCACGCAAAACTGAGGCTGGCTGCTCACCTTGGACAGATCACGTTCAAGGCTATGACTTTCCAGGAATTACCGGAAAAAGAGAAAGATCTTTCCGGGATAGATGCAGTGGTTTCTGCTTTTGCCCTCCACCATTTGTCCAGTGATGAAAAACTGAGGTTGTTTCAATTTGTTTACTCAATACTTAAACCAAATGGCTGGTTTATTAATTGTGATATCTTTCGATCCGTTTCTCCTGTATTCGAAACATTATTTAGGCGCCTGCAATACATTGGGGTCAGGGAGAGAACTCGAAGTATGAAACATCAAGAAAAATCATTGGATCAAATTTCTTCAGAATATACGGCTAAGGAAAAAAGAGATGGTGATAACCTCCTGACAGTTACTGAAGACATGGAACTCTTATCAGAGGCAGGATTCCAAATGGTTGAGTGCTTATGGAAAGAGTACCGGGAAGCAGTATATGGTGGTGTAAAATAATAGCCCAGAATGAAAAAAATTATCTTGTTTTAATAGGCAATGTTTGTTACCATCTTCCAGCTTTGTGGGTGTATAATGATGTTTTTTATTATATGTTAATGGTGATATTAGGTATCACTGGTATTAGATTCAATTAAGGGTTTACGTCCTTAAAGTTTTTTACGTTTTTTTTCTGAAAGAGGGGGGTGATTTTCAATATGGCAAGTGGTACAGTAAAGTGGTTTAATGACTCAAAGGGTTATGGCTTTATTTCTCAGGAGAATGGGGAAGATGTTTTTGTGCATCATACCGCGATTCAGGGCGAGGGGTTTAAAAGTCTCTCGGAAGGAGATAAGGTAGAGTTCGAAACCGAAAAAGACCAGAGGGGTTACAAGGCCTCAAATGTTGTCAAATTATAAATACTTACAAAGAGTGCTCCTGTATTTTACTATCATGCATCCACCGAGAGAGTTTTGTTTAAAAATATAGAGTAAACTGTAAAATAATTATATACTGATAACTGAAAAGCCTCCAATATCTATTAAATGATGTTGGAGGCTTTCTTTATATATAGCCGGATAAAGAATGGGTAAAAACTTGAGTGTTCTGGCACTGGAACCCTATTTTGGGGGGAGTCACAGGGCTTTTTTGGAAGGTTGGATGGGGTTAAGCCGTCACAGATGGACACTTTTGAGGCTTCCGCCAAGAAAATGGAAATGGCGCATGCGTCATTCAGCCATAACACTGGCAAATCAGACAGCCGAAAAAATCAAAAAGGGTGAAATGTGGGATATCCTTTTTTGTTCAGATATGTTAAATCTGGCTGAATACCTGGGCATAGCACATCCGGCAGTACAAAGGCTGCCATCAATAGTTTATTTTCACGAAAACCAACTGACGTATCCCGTGATACATCAACGGGAATTTGACTATCATTTTGTTCTCACTAATTTAATAACTGCGCTGGCAGGAACTGAGGTATGGTTTAATTCTTCTTACCATCGAGATGTTTTTCTCAGAGAGCTTCTATCTTTTCTGAAACGTATGCCGGATTTTCGGCTACTGGATTCGGTTGAGGCAATTCGTCTCAAATCTTCTGTAAGGTATCCTGGTATCCATAAATTCCCGAAGAGGAAAAAACGTTCTCCAGGCCCTATGCGTATTGCATGGGCGGCAAGATGGGAATACGATAAAAACCCCTTTCTTCTCTTTGAAGCATTACGAATCTTAAAAACAAGAAATATTGTGTTCAGATTAAATGTTATTGGTCAACATGGTAAGAACATCCCTGATGTATTTTCCTCATCCAGGAAGGAGTTTTCCTGTCTGATAGATCGTTGGGGATATCAACAGAATCGTCGTGATTACGAAAATACGCTTTTAGAAGCCGATGTATTCGTCTCTACTGCAGATCACGAATTCTTTGGCATCAGCGTAGTTGAAGCTGCTGCGGCAGGAGCCTTTCCTCTCGTGCCTGAAAAACTAGCCTATCCAGAAACCCTGGAACTGGAATCAGGTAACGAGGACTTTTATTATAAGGGAGGGGCAAGCAAATTGGCTGAAAGGCTGATCTATTTGTCGGAAAAGATTCAGGAAAACGATTTGTGGGGAGGCGATCCAAACCGAGCGGTCCGCATCACGCAGAAATTTGACTGGGAATTGAAGGCGGAACAATTCGACCACTATCTGAACACTATTCTTATATGAGAGAAATAGTAAAAGCTGAACAAACGCTATGATCATTTTTGCAGGTTGTATTAAGTGTTGTTTTGTAATGCTATTACGAAAATGTAAAATTCAAAAACCATGATCATAGATACTCCTCTTGAACAAGAACCTGATGAACAACCCCACTTTTAACAGATTTCAAATGCAGTCTGAAATTCAAGGTTTCGTTGAGAAAATTATCTACAGGAACGAAGATACTGGTTATACCATTGGTAAATTGAGAGTTAAAGAGTGTAGAGATTTAGTAGTTTTTACGGGTAACCTTCTTTCTGTTAATCCTGGAGAACTTCTGAAACTCAAGGGTGAGTGGTTTGATCACCCCAAATATGGATCTCAATTTAGAGTAGATTCGTATCTGTCTCTAGTGCCTGCAACAGTGAAAGGGATAGAAAAATATCTCAGTTCCAGTTTGATAAAAGGTATCGGCCCTGTTATGGCAAAGAGGATTGTAGCTCAGTTTGGTGTTAAAACTTTAGATATTATAGAAAATTCATTGGAAATGCTTCGGGAAGTGGATGGAATTGGGCTCAAGCGTATTAGGATGATTGAAAGAGCGTGGGGTGAACAAAAAGAGATCAAAGAAGTAATGCTTTTTCTTCAAAACCATGGTGTGAGTTCTGCGTATGCCACAAGAATATTTAAACGATATGGTCAGCGATCTATACAGGTTGTTAAAGAAAATCCATACAGACTGGCAATTGATGTGTCTGGTATCGGTTTTGTTACGGCAGACAAGATAGCAAAAGATATGGGGATAGCAAATGATTCACAGGTAAGGGTGGAGTCGGGTCTTCTGTATGTTCTTCAGTTGCTGTCAGATGAAGGTCACGTATATTATCCATATAAATTATTGATTGAGGAATGTAAGAAAGTCCTCAATGTTGAACGTGAAATAATTGTAAAGGCCTTTAGTGCCATTGCATTGGATAAGAGAATTGTGATCGAGGATCTTAACGAAGATGGAGAAATAAAAGTAAATCACAAAGCTATTTATCTTTCAAAGTTCTACAGATCAGAAGTTGGTATAGTTACTCATCTGAAAAGATTTTTAAGTAAGAAAAAAACACTATTGCAGTTTGATTGTGAGGAGGCTTTGGATTGGGTGCAGAACAGAACGCACATAAACCTGGCGGCAAATCAGAAGATTGCTATTAAAAAATCAATCACTGAGAAATTAATGGTAATCACGGGATGTCCGGGTACAGGAAAGACCACGATAATAAATTCAATAATTAAGATTTATCAGAAATTGGGACAAAAGATTGTATTAGCCGCCCCGACGGGAAGAGCAGCAAAGAGGATCTCTGAGGTTACAGGGTGCGAAGCAAAAACTATACATCGTCTGTTAGGATTTAAACCGGGTGGGAGCGGCTTTAAAAAAGATGAACAGGATCCGTTAGATGCAGGCTTAATTGTAATAGATGAAGCCTCTATGGTTGATACGTTATTAATGTATCATTTCTTGAAGGCTGTTCCTCAGGAAGCAACTGTAGTATTTGTTGGAGACGTGTTCCAGCTCCCTTCAGTGGGAGCCGGTAATGTCTTAAAAGATATAATAGATTCTCATGTTGTTTCAACGGTGAAACTGGATGAAATATTCAGGCAATCAAGACAAAGTGGAATTGTCGTTAATGCACATAGAGTAAACAGTGGAGATATGCCGGATCTTCATCCTGATAGAAATAAGGATCAAGATTTTTATTTCATTTCAATAGAGGAGCCGGAGAAGATTGTTGAAAAAATCATATTTTTATGTAAAGAGAGGATTCCTCACAGGTTTAAGTTCGATCCGGTTAAAGACATTCAGGTTCTAACGCCTATGAATAAGGGGAATCTGGGAGCACATTATCTTAATATACAATTACAAGCAGCATTAAACCCGTCATTAAAAGAGTTGAGAATTGGTGGTAAAGTTTTCAAGGAAAATGACAAAGTAATGCAAATAGTAAATAACTATGACAAGGATGTATTTAATGGAGACGTTGGTATAATAACAGCCATAGATAACGAAGACCACGAGGTGACAGTGGATTTCGAAGGAAAAGTTATAGTGTATGATTATAAAGATTTAGATGAGATTGTATTGGCCTATGCAGTATCTGTACATAAAGCACAGGGAAGTGAATATCCTGTTGTCGTTATGCCGGTACATACACAACATTTTATTCTTTTACAAAGAAATCTTCTGTATACGGCGATAACACGTGGCAGGAAATTAGTAGTTTTACTTGGAACAAAAAAAGCGTTGTCGGTTGCCATAAACAATAATAAACCTCAAAGAAGATATACCTACTTAAAGGCTAGGCTGAAATTATTATTAGAATAATTTTTCCCTTGCTTTTAAAATTAATATTTGGTGTAATAACTTGCGTTTTATTTTGGATGTATTGTTATGACCTATTATTACTTTGTAAGTAAGGCTGCAAGGTTTCCAATCTTGTGGCCTTTTTTTTATTTTTACTTTTTTCTATTGAGAGGGGGTGATTTTTTAGCATGACAAGAGGAACAGTCAAGTGGTTTAACGACTCAAAGGGTTTTGGATTTATTTCACAGGAGAATGGGGACGATGTCTTTGTACACCATAGCGCAATTCAGGGTGAAGGTTTTAAGTCACTATCAGAAGGAGATAGCGTAGAGTTTGAAATTACGAAAGACCAAAAAGGCTTTAAGGCTTCAAATGTTGTTAAATTATAAAAATATTACAAAGCATACTCGTATTGTTTTACTGTATCATGTATCGAAAGAGGGATGTATATAAGAATATAGAGTAGGTGTAAGAACATATTTTTCATAATGACGAGAATGCGCCCAATATCCTTAAATGGTGTTGGGCGCATTCTTTTTCTCTATGCATGGAGAGGAGCTTGTTTTTTTATTTAAATCGTTGTTCATACGGATGAAACATACCGTATTTTCGAGACAAATGAAAAATAGACATTTAGGTATGATGAAGATGTCATATATGAAGCAGCTGGTTGTAATATTATAACCAGGTTATAGAGAAGAGAGAGAGGTTTATATGGAAACGTTCATTTCAGATGGAACCAATGACGAATGGGTAGTGATTAAGGAAGATATGAGAGAGTGGATCAAGGAATTATCTCACATGCTTAACGAAAAGGATATTTCCTCCCGCATTTCGCTTGCATCAGGATGCAGTCCGGGAACGTGTGGGTCCACATTCCTTCTTTTGGTAGCTAAAAAGGATGTACAGGAAGCCCTGGCTAATATAGAGGAATATTATATTTTTTTGCACCCTGAAATCGGGAAGTCACAGGAGTGGGTTGCTCAGGGCCGATGTCCTGCCTGTGGCCATCATGTTGGTATGAATCCCAAAGAATGTTCAGACTGCGGCCTGCCGTTTATTATTGAAGAAGCATAGGAGAGGGAAAGACTATTATTACATTACAAGGGCTCTGAAATCGTTTGTTTAGCGGCTCCTCATTTTGGACAAAAGATGAAGGATTTCAATATAGAGCCAGACAAGCGTAATCATAAGGCCTAATGCAGCTCTCCATTCCATGAACTTGGGAGCTCCCTGTTCGGCACCGTGTTCTATAAAGTCAAAATCAAGTACGAGATTTAGCGCCGCAATGACAACAATAAAAGCGCTGATGCCAATCCCCAAAAACCCATTATCGTGAATAAATGGAACGGATGCACCAAAAAAGCCGAGAACAAGATTTACCATATACATTAGGAAGATTCCACCTGTTGCAGCTGCGACGCCGAGTTTAAAATTCTCTGTAGCTTTGATCAAACCGGATTTATAAGCAAACAAAAGGGCAAACAATGTTCCAAAAGTGAGTCCTACCGCCTGAATCACGATTCCGGGAAATCTCGCTTCCATAAGAGAAGAGATTCCGCCTAAAAATAATCCTTCCAATAAAGCGTATAGGGGAGCTGCAAATGGTGCTGTCGTTGGTCTGAAGATGGCAACCATTGCAGTAATAATACCCCCTATGGCTCCCACCATTATATACAATGATACTTGGGGTGTCTCAGACAGAAAAAATTGGCGCCATACCCAGAATGCCGATAAAAAAGCGAGGACAAGAAGGATTCCAGTCTTATTTACGGTTCCCTGAATGGTCATTAAATTGCCAGAAATTGTAAGGTCTCTAACGTTAGAAAAAGTGTTTTTGTTCAAAGCGGGATTTGCTGATCTTGCTACCATTTCTGTTTCTATCCTTTCTGTCTAGTATTTTTTATTTTTGTAAAGATTCTAACAGTGAAACTCCTTTTGTGCAAATCTTACCCGTTGCTCAATATCAAGTTTTTTCGATGCCATCTTCTCGATCTTACGTAAGCGGGGGACTAAACCCACATCATTGGCTACCTGTATGGCAAGTCCAGGTCTTGCATTAAGCTCAAGTATCATTGGACCATAAGTCTTATCAAGAACGATATCGATTCCCATGTAACCAAGCCCTGTGATTTCATAACATCGGGCAGCAAGAATAAGCAGGTCATGCCAGTTTGGTATAGAGATATCCTTGAAGGATTTACCGGTATCGGGATGAATTTCAATAGGTCTGTTATGGTACACCCCACCCAGGGTAGTGCCTCTTCGAATATCTACTCCCACTCCGATAGCTCCTTGATGGAGATTTGCCTTTCCATCAGACATCCTGGTTGGCAATCTTAACATTGCCATGGCCGGATATCCCTGGAAAAGGAGAACTCTGATGTCGGGAACTCCCTGGTAGCTGATATCTTTAAAAATTGGAGAAAAATTGACATAGTATTCAATCATAGCACTGTCGATCTGTCCTCCCAGACTATAGAGGCCACTCACAATATTCGAAACATGGTGATCTAAGTCCTTGTTATCGAATAGAGATCCGCTTGCTTTCATATAGTATCCGTTTTGTTTACCGGTAACGACTAGAATACCCTTTCCTCCGCTTCCTTTCGACGGCTTGACGACAAATTGATCATAACTCTCTAAAAGTTTTGGCAAGAGTTTTACTTGGTGTTGAAAATGGACCACCGCATAAAGCTTGGGAACGGCGATACCAGCCTTTTCAGCCAGCTCTTTAGTTATCAACTTATTATCAACCTGGGGGAAAAGATGCCTTGGATTGTACGCATAGACAAAATCTACATTGCGCATATTCATTCCCAGGACACCGTGTTTCGAAAGTTTGAGTGGGTTAGCAAATATCATTATACTATTTCTTGACCAATGATTTGAATCGGCGTAATTCTGATAATCGGTATCCTGTGTAATTACCTATTAACAAGATTGTTGCAAGATTAGCCAGAATCAACTCAGGGAAGGTGAAAGTGAGGTGTTCAACAATACTGTTATCCATAATTAAAAAAACAATACAGGCAACAAATAAACTACCCAGTGCCTGAGTAAGAGCTTCTTTGTGTCCCAGTTCTTCCCAGATGAGAGATATCCTTTCGATAGTCCACGCGAGAATGATCATAGGGAAAAAGGTAATAGTAAGCCCATGTTGTATACCGAGCTTGAAACTGAAGACGCTCATGCCTGTCATCAGTAAAATGACCACAATTACAACAGCTGAAATTCTTGGGACAAAAAGCAGGTTTAAGTGCGACAGGTAGGAACGTATCTGTAGACCTGCTCCGATTATGATACAGAACATGCAGAGTCCCGGAAGGAGCTCTGTTTGTTTGAACGCTAGTGCTATCAAAACGGGCATAAATGTGCCGGAAGTAGGAAGGCCAACGAGGTTGTTCATAATGACTACGACCAGAGCGCCTATTGGCACAAGGAGTAATAATTTTAGTGCATTTTGTTTTTCAATGGGGAGGCTGTATATTGAAAAATCAATGAATGCCGCCTTACTGGAATCAGCTCTATGGGAGGCTAATTCCAGAGAGGTACGAAGGTCTCTGGTAATCGAGAAAGAGACATTCGAATCTTTTCCTCCCACAAGATCGAGCAGGGATTTGCCACCTTTCTGCCATATAAAAAAATCTTCGGGTAGTCCGATGTCACCCGTTAGAGGATTAAAGAACACCCATTGTGAACCGTCATATACCTGGATCAAATCAAAGAGCGATCGATTCCGAATGCCGTCTTCAAGAAATAGCCCTCTCACAATCCTGGCTGGGATTCCTGCACGTGCCAAAAGACCAAGAAGCAACTCTGTCTTAGACTTGATACTATTGTGTTCTCTCAATAGCAGTTTGACATTCTGTGATTGTGAAGGGGAGTTCAACCTTTTGATTAGCTCTGCGGTAAATGTCAACGTATCAGCCGAGAGGGTTCTTGTTTGATCAATCAGGGTGTCGGCGGCTGTTCTATAAAGTTCGTCAAAAAATGGGGTATCTCCTACTGCAGGTTTTTCGTCTAAAAGAGCAAGGTTAAACCTGACAGAACTAAAGAACTGAACTCGATAGTAAAGGGTTTGAAACCCTTTCACCTCTCGTGCATGCCAATTTGCACGCCAGCCATATTCATCTTTTGTCTTGGTGAATCCGTAGTTTGTTGAGGCAAAATCTTCATTTTGAATTAAGTAACCTGGTGTGGCTCCAGGGGTAAAGAAGGAGGCTTTAACGGGACCTCCCTCAGCCGTAAACGTTATCTTTGCCTCGACAATCCAAACCTCTTCGTATTTTCCTGGAAGTAAAGGGTACTCAAAGAAAAAACATTTGTAAAAAGTAAGCCCGAATCCTATCAGAGCCAGAAAAAAAATAATAATATAAAACTGTAATTTGGAATGCATTTCTTATTACTCTGAACGGGCGATTGATAAAAATGTTTGGGATACATCAATGAGAAGAACCCCGTTCATGAAATTACGGCCTAGTATTACTTGATAAATGGATTTATTTCGACTTATGAGACTAAACTCTCTTTTGATGTGAATAGTTCCCAGTCGTACCTCCATCATTACAACCGGTCTTCTTTGATCTTCAGTACCATGCTGCTTGATTTTCACATGACGTTCAATCTTCTTTTCAAATTCTATTTTCTCGTTATTTACAGGATCAATCATGAAGAATCTAACCCATTCATCACCATCGCGTTCAAACTCTACAATATCAATTGCGGTTAACGATGAGGTTTTCGAACCTGAATCAAGCTTCGCTTTAAGGTTTAAGTTCCTCTGGCAGAGGAGGATATGTTCAACATAGCCATAAACAGGTAATTCTCTTTTGTTATTAATAGTCACATTTTTATTATCACTATCATTACTTGTTTCACTATTTGTTTCCGTTTTTTTTTCATCAATTTTTTTCTCGATGATTTTATTTCCATTACTGCTACTCTTTTTTAGAGTTATATTTTCCTTCTTAACGCTTTCTATTACAGAGCCATAAACAGGTAATTCCCCTTCATTTTCAGGAGTTATTTTTTTTGTATCAAGATCTTTCTTTGTTACCAATTTGTCTTCATCAACATTGTTCGAGATGGCGCAGCCATTCAATAGGGAGAGCAATAAAAACGTCAAGGGCAAATAAAAGTTTATTGTTTGCTTTATATTCACGGGGTTACCTTATTGGGTAAAAAATTTTGTAGATAAAGTAATGTATATTTGTATAAAAGAAAAATAAATTTCTAAAAAAAACATTCGCTGAAGAGTGATTAGGTAATTTTGTATGTATAGCCTTTGTGAAAGTGATATTTAAATTAAACAAATTACATGCCAAAGATGATGGTCTTCTTCTGAATCTAGTTGATTTAAAATAATTTGGAATTACGCATCATTGTCTGGCAAAACTTTTATGAAGGGGTTTTCATTCAGTAAAATGGGATTAAAAACTCGTGGAGATAAAAAAACCCTACTACCAAGTATTCTTTTCAATATTATTTGGCAGTAAGGCTATCTTTGTATTACTTCCTTCTATATAGCAAAGACCCAATACTTTGCGTCCCCCGATCACTCAGGGTTTGCCTTTGATCAGGACTGAAAAGTGAAAATTTATTATAACAATTATTAATTAATTATCAATAAGAAATCTTTGTTTATACTCATCTTATAATGGTTTTCGGATAGAATCCGAGAAAAAACGGAGCGAGTAAAGTCCTCGGCGCCTGTCCGGGGATACCTTCACCAAGCTTTGGTTTTCAGTAAAACCGAAAACCAAAGAGGTTTTAGTATATGTGATACTGAAACCTCTTTTGATGTTATCATGCAACGGTGTGGGGAGAGAGTGCTGGAAGCAGAATAACAAAATTCTAAGGCCTTGTCATTTCCTACTAGTGCGAACAGGGCGGACATAGTTGATTCTCAAGTTTCTGTTAAAACCGTAAATCCACTTACTGCTCCAGAGGGCTTTACCTTCATCAAAGTCAATGTACCACCGATCAGGAGCGGCATAACCATCACCTGTCCAAATATATTTCTGTTTTTTGTCAAAGAGTGAGTCTATATACAAACCGTTATCATCAGCTCCTGATTTCAGCAAAGATGCGGCTTCTTCTAAAGTCGGAAACCGCCAGTCGGTATACCCTGCATATCCCTGGTTGTTTAGATTATTTATCCACTTCTCGGCGTCCTGCCACGTAGTTGCTACTTCAGAACCAGATTGGTGCCACATAAGACCCGTTGCATTGTCTATCACAACCTTATCATTATCAATTATATCTACTTGATAGTTATGGTTAATTATTCTGTTTCCATCAAGCTTATCTTTGTATTGTTCGTGCAAAGATTTTTGCCACGCTAATACGTCAGCGTTTGATAATTCCTTATAAGTTGAACGCAAAATAATAGACGGTGTTTTTTCTTCTGACGCAGATAGTATGATAGGTTTTGTAAGAAATGTAAACCAGAAGAAAGCGACACACAATAGTAAAAATTTTTTCATAATATAAGCAAGAAGGCTCAACCGTTCGTGTAAAAACAAACCGATTTTGATTTAATAGAAGTGATTATATACTCAGGAGATAATTATGCAAGGGTTTTTTTCTACTGTAAATTTAACCAGAAAACAAAAATATCAATGACTGCATACTATACAGAAAACAACATTTAAGTTGTTATATCATTGATTGTTACGCTGTATAATAACGGTAACCTTCCGTGATGTGGTTAATAGATAATTTAAAGTTAGACCAGAAAACAATAGCTAAATTTAGGAATCGGAATAAAGAAATTGGTTGTAA
>JALDRB010000002.1 GCA_031316155.1 Candidatus Scalindua sp. | reverse complement strand
ATAACACACAGTTATCTTCAATTGGCATACCCTTTAACACTCCCTTTTGTTTAAGGAATTTTTGCCGAGTCTTCCCGCACCAATTAAAACGCACAAACAAAAAAAGCCAACCCCCATCATTTGCCCTCTTTATGAGAACAATAAGACAGGCGTTGGCATACTTTTCAATATTCCCTTTTGTCTAAGGAACTCTTGCCGAGTCTTCCCACACCAGCTAAATATCGCCTTACAGATACTAAATTTGAAAAAAAACTATAACATATTTTTAACCATAATAGCAATATCTCTCTTAATATATTATATACAACCATTATTCCTCAATTGTTCCAACTAAGTTCTCCATTATACACAAGTTATTTTTATCAAATAATGTATTTGTTATTTACTATTCCCTAACTCTTAAACCTTGATTCCAGGTTCTGGTCTAATATGAAAACAATCACCCTCTCTCCGGTCTTCGTGCTTATGTCTGAATTCAGGCTTTTTATTTTGCAGCCAGTAATATCTATAATAATTTGTCCCAGCAAAGCCTTCGCACTCTCTAATAGTTGAACACGGATTTTTTTTATCAAATATGCCCCTTCAGAAGTCTTGGCCAATTGTTCTTCTGCCGGGGTAAGAACACCTTTGAGCCGAATCAATATCGCATCTTTTATAATGATGGTATCAGTTTCCCTGGGACCTCTACCCATAAATTCCTTTTCAAACTTTATCATTGCCTCACTGATCTTCGCTTCCAGTTGGCCTTTCGTTAACTTAACCATATGATATAATAAAAGATGAAATTATTTTGTCTTCTCAAACTACCCGCTTATCCCTAATCACAGTAACCACAACTTCACCTGTATGATGAAGAATAATCTTTTTTTCACCTTAAAAGATAGATAAATAATTGCCAAAAGCAAGAAATATTTAAAAAATGTTTCATTATCTATAGAGACAACAAAAAATGACAAGATAAGAGGAGAGATTTTTTCACCAATTTGGAGATATAAAATAAGTTAGAAATTAGCCTTTAAAAGAATTGACTAATGAATCTTTTTGGATTACAATGCTGCTCATGTAAGGAAGACTGAACAAGAATTTCTGACGTAAAAGAAATTGTTGAAGAGTAGGCCAACATCAATTTCCAAACCTTATTTTAAAAGCTCCGGAAATAGTGTTGGTTTTTTTTATCCCTTATGATTGCAAAGAATAATGGATGAATAGTAGTCAGTGGATAGGTTTAAGGCTATCTGAAAGTAATAGCTCTTTTACAAAACAGACTACGTTTATAATTACCTAATAAATCACCGGGATACAAATCTCACAAAAAGTACATTATACTTCAATTTTATAAGAAAAGTAGAAAGAGTACACCGTCATTATGGAAGTCAACTTGAGTATTCAGAATATCCTGGATGGCCATGGGGTCGGCATCTCAATTACCGGGATGGTGGTTGTATTTGCAGCACTTGCCTTAATCAGTACTTTTATCGCCCTCCTTCCCGCTGTTTTGAGAATAGTTAACAAAATATTTCCCCTGGGAGAAACTCCCCATGCTCTGCCACGGAGCTCTGATTCGCTAGAAAATGAGGTTATAGCCGCAATCGGATTAGCTCTTCACACTGAAATGGGAAAACATATCCCTGACAAATAGAAGATATCGAAGGAGAACAAATATTTTAATTATCTACTCTAACTAACTTTATAAAATATTTTGAGGGGTATACGTGGAAATTTTTTATGAGTTTCTTAACACAACCGGTTTTGCAATGATGACATGGGGCAATGCCATCATGATACTTGTAGGTATCACTTTTGTCTCTCTTGCCATTATGAAAGATTATGAGCCTTTGTTGCTTCTCCCTATCGGATTTGGGGCAATCGTGGGAAATATACCGTCAATTCAGGGAATGGCCCTTAACGTATACGATGAAGGAAGCGTTCTGAGTTATTTATACTTCGGTGTCAGCAAGGGTATATTACCCCCCATTATTTTCCTTGGTATCGGAGCCATGACAGATTTTTCCACTATGCTTTCAAATCCCAAGCTGGTTTTACTTGGCGCAGCGGCTCAGGTAGGGATATTCCTGACCCTTATTGGTGCTTTGTATATGGGATTTAATCCTTCAGAGGCTGGTGCAATCGGCATCATCGGCGGTGCGGATGGGCCGACAGCAATATTTTTAGCATCCAAACTGGCACCGCATCTTTTGGGTTCTATTGCCATAGCAGCCTATTCGTATATGGCCCTTGTCCCTGTTATACAACCACCGATAATGAAACTGCTTACTACCAAAAAGGAACGCCTGATACGGATGAAAGCACCAAGACATGTATCACAACGGGAAAAAATCATCTTTCCAATTGCAGCTTTTCTTGTTGCCTCTTTGATTGCTCCGGGCGCCCTGGTGCTTATAGGAATGCTTTTCCTCGGGAATCTCTTAAAGGAAAGTTGTGTAACAGAGCGATTGGCTAATACTGCACGCAATGCAATGATTGATATCGTAACAATCTTTCTCGGATTTTCAGTCGGGGCGAGCACACAGGCACAGACTTTTCTCACCCCTCAATCTCTTCTTATTTTTGGTTTGGGTGCCTTATCATTTGCTATAGCAACGGCTGGTGGTATACTTTTTGCCAAGTTAATGAATCTCTTTATTCGTGAAAAGATAAATCCTCTTATTGGAGCTGCCGGTGTATCTGCTGTACCCGACTCTGCACGGGTTGTGCAGATTGTTGGACAGAAAGAAGATCCGCATAATTTCCTGCTCATGCATGCCATGGCCCCCAATGTAGCCGGAGTAATCGGATCGGCTATCTGTGCAGGTATTTTGTGGTCAGTACTGGTAAAATAATGGAACAGTTATTTCTTAATTTTTATTATGAGATGGCAGACAAATGATACCAGGAAATCTGGTCTCTGATTTAAGGAGACAATTTTCTGTTTTTCATTAATTTTCAACTGCAAAATTCTATAGAATCGGGTTTTTGTTCTGGTTTTGAGGGAGAAGTATGGCTAAAAAAATAAAATTCATGTGTACGGCCTTTCGGGATGGCTTTCAATCTGTATATGGTGCAAGGGTATTAACCAGAGATTTCCTGCCTGCTGTAGAAGCAGCCAGAGATGCAGGTATTTATTACCTTGAGGCTGGCGGAGGAGCCCGTTTCCAATCACTATACTTTTATTGTAACGAAGACGCCTTTACCATGATGGATGATTTCCGTAAGACTGCAGGACAAGATGCAGAACTGCAGACCCTTGCTCGCGGTGTTAATGTTGTCGCCCTGGATTCTCAGCCAAGCGATTTTATTACGCTCCATGCTCAGCTTTTTAAAAAACACGGTATTACGACGATTCGTAATTTTGATGCACTCAATGATGTGAGAAACCTTATCTTCAGTGGTAAGAGCATTGTTGATGCCGGACTGAAACATCAGATTTGTATTACCATGATGGAGCTGCCTCCCGGTTGTACGGGTGCACATGATCCGGAGTTTTATCTCGGCATTATGCGTCAGATACTGGATGCTGAGATTCCTTTTGATTCCATATGCTTCAAAGATGCCTCCGGCACTGCTGTGCCTTCAAAGGTCTATGAGACAATTAAGCTGGCGAGAACTCTCCTCCCTGCAGATACATTTATCCATTTTCACACGCATGAAACCGCTGGAATCGGGGTCATTGCCAACAAGGCTGCAATTGACGGAGGTGCAGATGCTATCGATCTCTCCATGGCGCCATGTTCAGGTGGAACCTGCCAGACTGATATCCTGGTAATGTGGCACGCCTTGAGAGGGTCAGGTTATGATCTTGATGTAGATATTGATAAGGTACGACAGGTAGAAGAAGTCTTTAAGGATTGTATGAAAGACTATTTTCTGCCGCCTGAGGCCACAGCTGTTGAACCACTCATTCCCTGGTGTCCAATGCCGGGCGGCGCTCTTACTGCCAATACCCAGATGCTGCGCGATAACAATATCATGGAAAAATATCCGGATATCATAAAGGCTATGAGCGAAGTGGTTCAAAGAGGCGGGTATGGAACATCAGTAACACCTGTCTCTCAGTTTTACTTCCAACAGGCATTCAATAATGTTATGTTCGGTCCCTGGAAAAACATTGCACCGGGTTACGGTAAAATGGTCCTCGGCTATTTTGGAAAAACTCCTGTAGCACCAGACCCTGAAATAATTACCATTGCATCAGCTCAACTCAAGCTCGAACCAACGCAATTGTCACCACTTGAAATCGATGACAAAGATCCGGAGAAGAGTGTCGAACACGTGCGTAACGTTCTTAAGAAAATGGGTATCGAGGAGACAGATGAAAATCTTTTCATCGTTGCTACATGCAAAGATAAGGGAGTTAAATATCTCAAAGGAGAGGCTGAGATTGGAATTCGTAAGATTGAGAAAAAAGAAGATTCAGCTACAACCCAAACTGCTGTTAGTCAAAAAACAGAAAAAACAGAATACACTTTGGCCGTGAATAAGAAAAGCTATTCAATCGAATTAGAAGGAAACAAGGTAAGAGTTAACGGTAAGCTTTATCAGGTAGAGATACAGAAAAACAAAGATACCAAACAAGAAAAGAGTTCGGAAAGCGCTGATACCGGTCACACTGCCGTGAAGGCTCAAATGCCGGGAAAAGTAATGCGATTATCTGCAAGAGTTGGGGACCATCTTCATTCAGGACAATCAATCCTGGTTGTGGAGGCTATGAAAATGGAAGTGCACGTTTCAAGCCCGATTGAGGGAACATTGATAGACATTTTAGTGAAAGAAGGAGACCAGGTTACAACAGGAGAGGTCCTCGCGTCTATTAATTAGACAACTACAATTCAACGTCACCAGCCCAAACCTCACGCAAAACCCCATCCTTAACACGGAGAAGCAGCTGACCTTTATCACCAAAGCCTGCCAGTATTCCGGACTGACGTTCCGTTCCGTCTCCAACGGTAACAGACTCACCCACAGAGACACAGCGAGCTATCCAATCTTCCCGAATGGCAGGAAACCCCCCCTCCTCCCAACGGTCAATCCATTGAGGCAGCATTTCTAGAATTGTATTCAGGACATCCTTTATTGCATACTTTCTCCCTGTCTCTATCCGAATAGAAGTTGCTGTTTTTATGAGGGTGATCGGTTCCATGTCTTGCATATTTACGTTAATTCCCACTCCTACAACAATAGCCTTTCCGTCATTGTATTGAACATCACTCTGCTCGGAAAGGATTCCGCCTATCTTACGACCTCTTACCAGAAGATCATTAGGCCATTTTGTCTGTGTTAAAAAACCAAATGTATCCAGTGCGGCTGCAGTCCCTAACGCTACCGCCTGTGTCAATGATGCAAGTTCTTCAAGAACATTACTGGTGGACAACACAAAAGAAAATGTCAAATCACGGCCGGCCTTGGAAATCCAATGCCGATTATAACGACCATGCCCAGCAGTCTGTTCAAGCGCCGCCAAAACAAAGCCCGGCGGTATTTTCTCTCTACTCTTAAGCCAATCCAACAGAACAGTGTTCGTTGATGAAAGTTTGTCGTGCCACTCAGGATCGAGAAATTTCATAATATGACAAAGTCAGATACTATGTTTTTCCAAATAAAACTCATCAGATAACACCTATATCTTTTTTCTCTCTTCAGAAAACATAGGGTGAAAATAACTGATTATATCGCAAAAAATCTTCTGTAATGAAGTATTCCAATAATTTCTTCCTTATATTGTTCGGGGAGTATAATTTAAAGGAAGAAATAAATCAAATGTTTTTATTGTCTATGCTCAAAACCTTACACATCTTTCGATGCCTTTAAATAATACATGAGAACCCGGTTCCCTTGCAAAAATTTGTATGATTAATTTTGTTAAAATTTCCAGGAGAGAACTCTTATCTAAAAAAAGGTTTGAGTATACAGCCGAGAAATTCAAGGAGCTTGCTTATTAACGATGAAGTAAATGGGTAGGATGCATCAAATATCCTTAAAGGAGCTTGCCCTGCATCCAACTAACTGTAAGACAAGCCCCTTTTAAGGTTAGCAAAGGAGAGTGATAAATTTTCGTTATCACGTTATAAACAACAATATTGACATACCAGGAGTT
The DNA here is from genome assembly GCA_031316155.1 of Candidatus Scalindua sp. GTDB lineage: Bacteria > Planctomycetota > Brocadiia > Brocadiales > Scalinduaceae > SCAELEC01. The sequence goes on along the minus strand of JALDRB010000002.1, from coordinate 312,474 downwards.
CCCAAAATTATTAAAAATAGTAAATTTTCACCAAAAAACCTCTAAGACCAGATGAGACAAATAGATCGGATATTATTTGAACTTTTTATTTCGGTATTAATCCATCATCTCTCTCTGTATTTTATACATGTCTCTTGTTTCGGGAATTCTTCCAAGTTGTTATTTGATGACTTGCCACAATTTCCCTTTACGCTTTGATTAACGTCAAAATGCCGATAACTAAAAAACCAATACCTGCCACATAGTGAAGAATCTTTTCACTCACATACTGGGAAATAAAACTTCCTGCCATTACCCCGATAGCCGATGCTACAATAAGTGCCAAAGAAGCTCCTACAAATACCGTTGTTTTATTTACTTCTTTATCAGCGGCAAATAACATGGTAGCCAGCTGTGTTTTATCACCAAGTTCCGCAACAAATACAGCGAGAAATACCGTCAGCATAATTTTCAAATTCACCGTTTGCCTCCTTTTTCAATCAGCTACGAGTTAAGCGCATCCTGCGCAACTCTTGCAAAATTGCTACAACGACATCCATGTCGTTGCTTAACGTCATTTTCGGTATGTGCTCACGCACATAAAACATAGTTTTGAAATTCCTCATATGCATGGAATTAAATATTTTTTCTTTAATGGATTAGTTATATTCCTTACTTACAAATGGCTGAATTAGTAACCATTGTAAGTGCAGATACTTAGAATTACGAAAGGTTTCAATCCCGATCTGCATCTGTTCATGACCGTTTTGAGGTTGATCACAATATGTGCCAAGCAGACGATCCCACCAGGGGAGATTGAAGCCAAAGTTGCTGTTTCTCTCCTCAAGTATAAGAGAATGATGGCAACGATGCATATCTGGTGTTACTATGAGACAGCGTAATATTCGATCAATTTTTCCAGAAATATATATGTTGCCGTGATTAAACATCGAAGTAGAATTCAGCAGTACTTCAAAAATAATTACAGCCAAAGGAGGAGGACCAAGGATTGTTACTGTAGCTAGTTTTAAGAGCATGGAGAGAATTATTTCAACAGGGTGAAACCGTAAGCCTGTTGTCACGTCAAAATCCAAGACTGTATGATGCATCCGATGAAATCTCCACAAGAATGGAATAGTATGAAACATGTTACAATTCATACTGATAAAGTATCAATTTCCCCCTTGCTTACAGAGACAAGACAAAGGACAAATTCTTATTGGTTTGAGTTAAATGGATTACTGGAGTAAAAGATTTCGGCTCCCAGTGAAATAATCGGAGCAGGATTAAGAGAGTGCTTTGTGTACAAAGAGAAAAATAAGGAGCACACAAAATTTCACCGGCAGATTATTGATTAATATATTCATATTCATCATAGAGAATGCTCTCTTCGTTCTTTATCCTTTTAACAAGAGCTGCAGCAATGTTTTCAAACTCTTCTTCCAATTTCTCGTCCAAGATCTCTCCTCTTGAAAATCTATGAAAGAATTCTGTCACTGCTTTTGTTACATCCTCCATTTCGAGTGCGAATAAATCTAATATATTTTTTAGTTCTTTCTTTTTTTCAGCTTCTTTTCTGAGGAACGGATATAGTCTCTCATCCTCATTTTCAAGATGTTCAAGTAAAATCGCTTTTACAGATGAGAGTTCGGCGCGCCCATCTCTCGATTGAATACCAAGCTCTTTTACTCTGTTGAGTGCAGCAACGATTTCCGAATGTTCCCTCTTAAATTCTTCAATCAAGACAGACATATTTTCTCCCTGATAAGATACTTATCGCTTTACCCAACTTGGCTAAGCTATTTATCCCCTTTTTTCTTCTAGCTCAGCCAAGTTGTAAAATGAAACCTATTTACCTGTGCGATTCTGCGCCTGTCTGCGTGCATCGCACAGGCAGGCGCAGACAGGCGGTTTTCAAACTTTCCCTTATTATTATATAAAAGAATAACTAAATTATAAAGATGTTTGATTTTGGTTCAACCGGCCTTCGAATCGTAGAGTGTATAACTCAGAGAGGTTGTGACTTTTACAAAACCTCTTATCATGAATAGGTATTTTTTGATAAGAGCAAAGAGAATTTCTCAATTAAACGCTTTTCCCGTTTGTAATATGAGAGTAATTGTCAGTTAATTAACCTCTCAAGTCAATACAAAATAAGAGGAAAAAGAGAAACGGGAAAAAACATTTCACTCTTTCTCAGTATATTGACATTGAATAAAGTCAGTATTAAAATATTTTTTCTCAGAGACTAATTCATCATACACATAATATCTCCGCAAAAAGCCGGTCGCGGGTAAGCTCTTTTCCTGATAACTACTGGCAGCATCAGGTTCATTCATTATAGCGGTTTTTGTAAGTAGCCTTTAATACTTCAATTTCTTCTTCGGAAAGACCCTTCATCCACAAGTGCTCTTCCTGTACCAGCAATTCCTCAATTTTTTGTTCATATTTTGTCCTCATCTCATCACTCTTCTGGGCAGCGGCCTTAATTACGGCAGGTAAAAACTTCATATAATAGTGCTTTGCCACCTCATACATTCCATGCCAGTGAGTATAATCAGGACCCATCATACTTGCACCATGCCGTGCCCTTCGGCCTTCATGGTGCCACAATTCCCAGAAAACCCATTGTACTTCATGCTCAAACGGTGCATTTGGGTTTAAGACTCCATCATCAGTCAGTGCCTTCATCATCGCCTGTGCCGGTTTTGCAAATTTCTCGTTATAAAGCATCACAAGATTATCGAATTGCTGGTAAAAACTGTCGATATGGGATTGATTATGGCAATTTCTGCATACACCCTTCATGTTCTCACGCCGTTCCTGCCAACTCACAATTTTCGCAACACGTCTTGAAACGGTTTTCTTGACCAACTTTTCATCCTTCACAATCTTTTCAATCGTCTGAACCTCTTCACCAATCTGCGGCAATTTACGTGTATCAGGATAATCTTCCTTGAATCCATCTTCATAAATCACCATATTTATCTTTGTACTGACGACCGGTCGAAGTGTCCAGCTAATACGTTCCCCAACATCGTGGTTACTATCATTATGCTGTCCTTTTGATGTCATATAGCTACCGATATGGCAGGTAGTACACGTTGGAGCTGCTGAGTAATCTTTTCCCAACACCCAGCCATCTTCTTTACCCATTGCCATGTTACCAAAATTTGTAGCATACGCAATCCCATGTTTTGACTCATTATAAATTTCTATCTGCGGATGGTCGGGCCCCATGTGGCACTTACCGCAATTCTCAGGTGCCCTGGAAAGCTTTGCTTCAAATGAATGCCTCGAATGACACGCGTGGCACGAACCTTTTGAACCATCCGGATTTAACCGGCCCATTCCACTATTTGGCCATGTATCAGGGTCAATTACCGGTCTTCCTCCCCCTTCCCGCACTATTTCACCCATATCATCACGCTTAAATTTTATAATGCTTCCGTGACATTGCCAGCAACCGTTAATGGCATCTGCATTATTTTCTGGAAGACCGATAACCTTCTCAGCAAGTACATTGTCAAGACTGGCCAGAATTTCCCCGGCTCTTGCATGATGACTTTTTGAAAATTCTTCATACTCCTTTGTATGGCAATTTGCACAGTCTTTGGGGGTAACTAAGGTAGAAATCAAGGCTCCCATATGCTGCCAGGCGTCTATCTCACCCTTATCAGCCTTGTGACAATCAACACACCCTACACCCTTTTGAGCATGGCGTGAACGCTCCCATTCCATTACCAGAGCGGGCGCCAGATTTTTATGGCATGCAACGCACATCTGATTTGCGACGGTAATTACGGGACTTGGTTTTTCATCAAGCTGGTAATGTTTCTCAAGTTCAACTGTTTTCTGCTGTAACCGTGAAAATTTTTCAGACAATGACTGGTTTTCCCTGCGCAACTCACTAACATTCGTACACCCCGTACCAAAAAATAACAGCACAGGGAATAAAAACAGACAAAGACTCTTCAGTGCTCTTGTTTTATCGCACATACGTTTCCTTCTCCTTAGCAAGTAAATAGTATCTTACATAAAACTTATTTATGTCTTGTAACTTTAATTTAATGATATAATCAAGATATTGCTAAAATAATAATAAACAGAAATATAGACCATAAATCTTGCTTCTCTGTTCATACTATATTCTTATCCATCAATACATGCAAACAGAAAACATCGGATAAAGGACTGAATAAGAAACCAATTGAACAAAAAACCTCTGTAAGATGCTGCCTGGATGAAACACTAATGTGTGCGCCTCTTTACATAGCTTGGTTTACAAACCCTTCAATTAACCTGTCACACATTCTATTTAAACTTTTATCCTTGTCTTTACCTGTTTTTTTATTACAATAATTTTGATTTGACAACCTTCACAATGTAATCCCTGTTTAACATACGATGAAAGGATTTTAGATATGAGTGTAAAGAAAGACTATATACATAAGCTGGAAATAGAGCTGAGTGAATGGGACAGCAAACTAAATGAACTTAATATGCTGGCTGATAAGGCTAACCCGGAAGATAAAGCTGAATGCATTGAACATATTGAACACTTGAAAGCTAAACAAACACATGTCAGGAAAAAACTGGAAGAATTAAAGCAGGCACACGAAAGCATGTGGGAAGGACTGAGAGATGGCATTGACAGCATATTTGATGATATGTTGAGTTATTCTGAAGGGATTTTTTCAAAGTTCAAAGATTAGAAATCCATAATTTTGTCATTCCATTTCAAGACCCGTTTGGCCATATACTGCTAAATGCATAACCTCCGGATTTTCTGCTCCCCCGTCTCCGGAAATAACCTCTTGCATATTAATGATTAAGTAGGGGTGCATTCAAATCTTCCCTTCATTCAAGGCTATAATAACAGAGTTTTCGCTGTCTCCGTAAGGACTTTTCACATATTTATCTGCATTCCAGTCGTTTTCCCATCTTGATTCATCGATGAGGTAGCGAAACTGATATTCCCTTCCTGACTCTAAATCGAATACTGCAATATAATCTCCATTTTCCTGCTTTTCCATAGGATTAGCATGAATATCCCAATTATTAAACTCACCAACAATACATACGCTCTTAGCATCAGGAGCAGCGCTCCCTGGCAATCTGAACGTTACTCTGCATGCTTTTCTGGTCTTAAGAAACTCTTTTGTTATCCTGGCATCTCTTTTTATTATTTGTTTGGATACAGATGCTTCTTTGTCCATATTTTTTACAGCAGTTTCCCTTTTAAGAGTTGCCGGGTTTTCTTTCTCGTCTTTTGCCAGGTTTCTCCATTTCAAATCATTTATCATTTTCTCCAGTTTTTCTAAAATAAATATTCTTCCTGTTTTATTTTGTTCTATCATAACTGCTTACCTCCAGCAAAAAGGCTGTCAATTCAAAAAAAAATCAACAGCTGACAATTGTTGACAAAAAATACATTCTACCGCTTGATCTTTTGTGATTTCAAATTCTCCCTCTGCTTCTGTATTACAGAAAAATAATTTCTGAAATAATACATTAGCTTATTTTGTTATGGAAGCATAACAAAATAAGTTTTTCTTCCATAACAAATTTCAATAAAGATATCCTTTGTAATTCTTATCTCATTTATAATTAACTATTTATAAAACTTCTTTTTCAAATTATAATTTGGCATCAAGGTTGCTAATATATAGAACTACTCGCTGTACTTTCATTAATAGACAGGAAATCGAACCATATATTTATTGTTTTTCCCATTCTTGCAATACATCGATTATGGAATGGTGTAAACCCAATGTTAAGTTTGACGAAAAAACGTAACAACTCCAACTCCCCTGTCGTGGCATTCAGTAAATACCTGAAGATACAAAAGTCCGGAGGTTCCAAAAATGACTATCAGAAACAAAATATTATTCTGGTTTTTGCTTCCCTCTATTTTGATTGCAGTTGTTGCGGTTGCCTTCTGCTATTTCTACACGAAAAAAACATTCGAACAAAATATCTTTAATCAACTGGAAATAGTCGCTGATATGTTGCATAACAATGTCAAGATTGTTTTAACAAGAAAAAAATGGAGAACTATTGATTTTAGTTCTGATGGCTTCATCAGAGACTGCGCAGAGGATATGACAAAAAGGGATGAGAGAATTCCGGCCCATACCGAACGATTAAAAAACCATCTTACAACAAACAAACTTCACCTTGATCCTGACATTCTCACGCTCTTTGTCGTTGATCTCGACGGCAAGGTAATCAGTTCAACCGATGCCAGCCTGTTACATAGAGATGTATCAGGCGAGCCTTATTTTTCAGAGACAATAAAAAGAGGTTCATATATAAATGACCTCCTTTATTTCCCTGAGTCTAAAGAGAATACCTTCTTTGATGTAGCGAGCCTCCTCTTGGGCAAAGAGAAGCAACTCCCTGTCGGCATGATCGTTGCTAGATATAGCGGTGATTGCATCAGGAGACTTACTCGCCGTGGAATTACCGGAGACTTCGGCCACTTAAAACAATTATATGGATTGGGGGAAACAGGAGAGTTATATATTGTTAATAGAAACCTCGTAATGATTTCCAGATCAAGATTCAGAAAAGACGCCATGTTTAACCAGGTAGTTAACACCAAAGGCGTCCAGGCTGCATTCCATAACAGAAAAGGCATGACCGGTATTTACCCTGACTATCGGGATATCCCGATACTCGGTGTTTCCAAGTATTTTGAAGCGATGGATTGGGTTATCGTTGCAAGCAAGGAGGTTTCAGAATCCTTTGCTCCTGTCATATTTTTAAGGAACTTTACTGCCCTTATGGGTACAACGGGGGTCATCGTTATCGTGGCAATTGCGATTGCTCTTTCTAAGACAATTACAGGATCTGTTAACAAAATTACCGAAGTGACCAGGAGGATGGCAAGTCGTGATTTAGAGCATCCGATACTGGAATATAAAAATACGGATGATTTACGAGAACTGGGAAAATCGATCAATGCGGCGGTGAATAATTACCGGTCCTCAAACGTGTTTAGCGTCCATTCTATAGGGAAGGAAAATCTACCATTCTTACAGTTAAAGAGGAGTAGCGATGAGTGGGTAACGTCCTTTGATGCATCTGCCGACATTTTCACAATTCATGATAAAAGTCTTAAAGTTGTAAAGGCAAACAGGGCATTTTTTGACAAGTTTAGCATTAACGAGAAACAGCTGGAGGAGAAATATTGCTCAGATGTATTTCACTGCTCCGAATATGTCCTGCGTAATTGTCTCCTGGTAAAATGTGCGAGAAGTTTAAAACCGGAATCTGAAGAAATTAACGACCCCAATATGGGTGGAAATATCCTCGTATCCACCTATCCGCTTATTGATGAGAAAGGCCGGTTTCAGGGCGCAGTGAGACAGGTTAAGAATATTACCGAAAAGAAAAAAGTTGACGAAGTGATAAAGATGGAAAAAGAGTTTAATGCAAAACTTCAGGAATTAGACAGTGCAAAAACGGAGTTTTTATCCATCGTATCACACGAAATAAGGACACCCCTTGCAGCGATATTAGGTTTTGCAAGGATTATCAGCAACAGGTTTGAGAAAGGTATATTCCCTCATATCGGAGCCGGCGATGGCAAGGTTCTGGAGTTGACAAGGACGGTAAAAAAGGGATCTTGGCACCATCATATTCTGAGGGCAAGAGACTGACCGACCTGATAAATGACCTCCTCGATATCACCAAGATTGAGGCAGGAAAGATTGAGTGATATGAAACCCATCTCAGTATCTGAGATTATTGAACGGCAACGAACATAACCATTGGCTCCTGTGAACAGTATGGTATTGAGCTCATAAAGGATGTAAAAGAGGGGCTTCCGACATTTTCAGGTGACAGGACCGGCTGGTACAGGTAATGATTAATCTGATTTCAAAATGCAGTGAAATTCACTGAAAAGGGATCTATAACATGCAGGGCGTGGAGATAAACAACAAGGTCATGATGAGTGTGATAGATACCGGCACAGGTATACCCCAAGACTGCCAGGAGAAGATATTTGAGAAATTCGGGCAGGTAAAAAGCAGTATGAAAAGCAGACCAAAAGGAACGGGTCTCGGGCTGCCAATCTGCAAAGAGATTATTGAACGTCATGGTGGCACGATATGGGTGATGTTCTCATTTGTACCTATTTTGGAATAACGTATAAAATTCACCATTCAAGGTGTCATCAAGATTTTCAAGTCCAATACAACTTTATTTTGTATTCTCGGACAGTGTCCTGGAAAAATCCATGGTCATCTAAAAATTGAAATACGATTTGGATAATAACTCTTAACTGTAATCCAATTCACAAATCCTTGTATAATTAGTTATCAGCAATCTGTCTAACTTCTTAATCTTTCGTCACCTTCTCTTAATGTTTCATTTGATATAAGAAATTTATTTGCTGATAAATTAATTATTAATAAAATATCTATAAAAAATGAAAAAAGTATGAAGATTATGCAGAAAATTAATCAAACAATTTCAATACTGGTTTGTGGTATCATTTGGATATTTGATCACTGTGGACTGATGAATGAGAGTTTTAATCTTTCCCCTGCGGAAAACCCCTAAGTTTTTGATCGGCTTATTTTGGAAAATCAAACTATTTTTCTTGCATTAAGCACTTACTATTAAATCACTTGGATATTCTCTTGTCTTTTTGTGACGACTACTGTTTCTGGTCTCAATCTGAAAATAAAATTTTATATTCGTTTGGTTTCTTTCCTTCTGTTTGCTGTATGGTGCCGGAATCTCTGGTTTTCCCTTTGGAAAGGTATTCGTCTGGTTCATAATAACCTGTATTCGGCACCATTTTTATTATTATATGCTTGCTTCTTTGCTATTTGAGCATACTCTTTGCTATCGTAAGTTGGAAATTTTCTTCTATTTTTTTCCCTTCGAACTGAATGGTTTGGAACCCATTAAACAACCAATGGTTATTTTTTTGGTATTTTTTCCTGTTGGACTTTTCATTTTCGCTTTTTCCTATTTATTAATATATGGATTATCATTTTTGAGCCTTTTCTTTTTCTTTTTTTCCATCAAAAACTTAACCTTTTGCACAAATTAAACTCTCTGAAGTGAGCCGGGCAAGGGAAGTATCTTCTCATTCATCGTACCGTGTAGTATTGAGTCTGGGGAAGGTAACGTAGTGAACACTTATAAAGATGTCACCATTCAACAGGCTGTCCGAGAATAGGTATTTCAGCAGATTTTCAAGTCATAAGCCCTTTAATATCAATACCAACATTTTCTGATTTTGTATTCTCGGACAGCCTGTCAACTGGAAAAATCATCATAATTCCCTCTATGGGTCATCTAGAAAAAAAGGTTGAGATGCTCAATCCACAGAATCAAGGAGTTGGATAAATAACTTAAACACTTCAAGCTGGTCGCAAAATCCAATTCACAAATCCCGTCTGTATAATCTTAGTTATCAGCAATCTGTCTCATTAACATTTCTTAATCTTTCGGTCACCTTCTCTTAATGTTTCATTTGATATATAATAAGAAATTTATTTGCTGATAAGATTAATTGAAAGCAGCGCTTTCAATTAATAACAGCTGCTTAATATCTATAAAAAACCTCAGGGAAAAATAGTATGAAGATTATGCAGAAAATTACATTCAAACTACCCTATTCTCAATACTGGTTTGTGGTAATGATCCTTGTCTTGGCATTTGTGGGGATATTTGATCACGATCTGTGGACAGCTGATGAGCCTCGTGTTGCAGAAATCGGGAGAGAGTTCCTCGATAACGACAATTCTCTCGCTGTCCCACGGCTTGGTGGAAAGCCCTTTCTGGAAAAGCCCCCCCTCTATTTCTGGTGCGTAGCTCTCTCTTACAAGCTTTTTGGAGGTCCCTCAGCCAGCGCAGCCAGACTCCCCTCGGTATTTTTCGGTCTTGGGACTCTTGTCTTTACCTATCTCCTTGCCAGGAAAATGTATGGCAGAAACAGCGCTCTATGGTCTTGTATTATTCTTGCATTAAGCACTGAATACTTTACTATTACCCATAAATCACTCGTGGATATCTCTCTTGTCTTTTTCGTGACGACTACTGTTTACTGGCTCTATCTGGCACTAACTGCTGAGAAAGATAAAAAAAAGATTTATTATACCCTATGCTATATATTCGCCACCGGAGCTTTCTTTACGAAAGGGTTTCTTGGTCTTGCATTTCCAGCCTTCCTGTTCATTTGCTGGATTGTATGGACAAGAGATTGGCGTGAGATTAAAAGTACCAGGCTCTGGATAGGGTTCTTTATTGTTGGTGCTGGAATCAGCCTCTGGTTTTTTGGCCTTTGGAAAGAAGGCTCCTGGGAATATATTGGTACGTTTTTGGGGCACAACAACCTGCAACGTGTTGTTCCCGGGGCAACATACACGGGAGGACATGAACACCCTTCATACTATTACTTGGTTCGCTACTGGCGTGCGTTTGCACCATGGAGCATATTAACACCAGTGGTATTTTACCATGCCTATCGTAAAGGGTTTCGAGATAAAAACAGACTTTTTCTTGTTCTATGGTTTTTTTCCGGCTTCATTATGCTCTCGCTTGCAGGAACCAAGCGTCCAATTTATCTTGTACCTCTTTTCCCATCCCTTTCGATACTGACGGGTGCATGGCTTAACGACGTGGAAACACGCATGATTAAGGGAAGGTTAGTCATCATAAGCCAATGGTCTATCATGTGTATTTCCGGTATCAGCATTGTTTTGTTAGCCATCTCCGCTTTTAAGTATGAATTGTACAAGAATATTACGTTTATAGTACTGATGCCCGTAATTCTCATCTCTTTTATCGCTGTCTTTAACTCATTTATTACGTATAAAGTTATTAAGTTATATGGCCTTCCCCTATTGATGATACTGATTTATATATCGTTTGTACTGGTTTCCTATCCACATATAAACGAAAATAAAAGCCTCAAACCTTTTTGCAATGAGTTAGGTCAAATACTTACCGTAAAAGAAAAACCTCTTTATGCCTTCCAGCCTTGTGAAATTTCAAGGGCTATGGTACCATTCTATACTGGACGTTATATTACCCCTATCTATACCATGGAAGAAATAGAATTTATAGGGAAAAATCCCGGAAACCTTGTACTCGTGGTGGACGAGCGTAACAGCAGACCCTTATATAATAGCCTTAAGGATATATTTTCAAATGTTCTTGTTTCAGGACAATCAAGTAAAAGACATATGGTATTGTTGACCAGTAAAGGAAAATAAAATATGACCAGAAAAACTTTTCTCCCATTTTCGAGACCAGATATCGGGCAGGGTGAGATTGACGAAGTCGTTAATGTTCTTTCCTCCGGATGGATAACCTCTGGTCCAAAAGTAGCAGCCTTTGAGAAGGCGTTTGCCGAATATGTCGGTAGTCCTTACGCATTGACCCTGACCTCTTGCACTGCAGGTCTTCATCTAGCTATGGAAATCCTCGACCTGCAGCCCGGTGATGAAGTAATTACAACCTCTCTCACCTGGCCAGCGACCGTCAATATGATTCACCTGTGCGGAGGAAAGCCGGTATTTGTAGATGTGGAACGGGACACCTTCAATCTTGATGCATCACAGGTTGAAGAAGCTATTACGAAACAGACAAGAGCAGTTATCCCCGTTCACTTTGCCGGGCAGTCCTGTGATCTTGATAAACTGAGGGAGATTTGCAAAGCCCATGATATAGAGCTAATTGAGGATGCGGCACATGCCGTCGGTAGTGAGTACAAAGGAAAACGAATTGGTTCCGGGGATAATATGGCAGTCTTCAGCTTTCACCCTATTAAAAACATGACTACCGGAGAGGGAGGGATGATCACAACGCATGACAATAAGACCTTTGAAAGACTTCGAACCTTACGTTTCCATGGAGTGGATAAAGACGCCTGGAAACGCTACGCTTGTGGAGATAAGGCTGGATATGAACTTTACCATCCGGGATGGAAGTATAATATGACCGACATACAGGCTGCAATAGGTCTCGTTCAACTGGAGCGCCTTGACACAATGATTGAAAAGCGCATGACGCTGGCAGCATTGTATGATGACCTTCTCAGCGAAGTACATGAATTCACACGTCCTTGCAGAACTCGATACGACATAAGGCATGCCTGGCACTTGTATACAATACTCGTGGATAAGGATAAGGCAGGAATAGCGCGTGATGAATTTATGCAGGAAATGGGAAAACGAAATATCGGGACAGGCCTTCATTTTCAGGCGGTTCACCAATTATCATTTTATAAGAACCATTACCCTGTACCCGATGGCTCTCTTCCGGAAACTGAATTTATATCAGAAACAATAGTTTCTCTTCCGCTTTATTCCGGAATGAACGAGAGTGATGTACATGACGTAGTTACGGCGATCAGGGATATAGTGGAGAAATTCAAAAAATGAGGATGCGTGAAGTTTTAAGAAAGATGTCACTGCCTGCTATACTGGGTGCAGTAGCCCTTACATTATGGTTGGCTGTTTTTGTAGGAGCAGCTGTCCTGATTTATGCCTGGCGGATGTTTGCTAACGGGAAAGGAGCATTGGTTATTAATGGAAATTAGGACCCCCTATCTTTCAGTGGTGATTCCCGTATTCAATGAGGAACTGAATATCCGGGAACTTTCAGAACGCCTGAACAGGGTCTTGACGGATATGGGATGCCTTTACGAAATAATCTTCATTGATGATGGAAGCTCAGACAGCACACTTGAAATTCTCAAACACTGCCAGACTGAAATTCCTGACATGACGATAATAGAATTCAATCGAAATTATGGGCAACATGCCGCTATTTTTGCTGGTTTTGAAAAAAGTTCAGGGGAGATTGTTGTGACGCTGGACGCCGACCTTCAAAATCCTCCCGAGGAGATCCCAAAACTGGTAAACAAGGCGGAGGAGGGGTTCGAGGTCGTTGCAACCGTACGCATAAATCGTAAAGATTCAATTTTCAGAAGGTGTGCCTCATATGTAATAAACAAAATTACGGCAAAGATTACGGGTGTCAATCTTAAAGATTACGGCTGTATGTTGAGAGCCTACAGAAGGAATATAGTTCAACTGATGTGCGAATCGAAGGAGATATCAACTTTTATTCCCGTCCTGGCAACATCATATGCTAAAAATACGACCGAAATCGAAGTAAAGCACAATCCGCGTCGTGGTGGTGAGACAAAATACAGCCTTACACGTCTTATCTCGCTTCAATTTGACCTTATGACCAGTTTCTCAATCTGGCCGCTGAGGATGCTCATGCTTCTGGGGCTGGTGGTTTCACTGGCAGGCATTGGTTTCGGTATTTTTCTTCTCGTAATAAGAGTGATTATGGGAAGTGAATGGGCAGCCGAGGGTGTATTTACTCTCTTCGCCGTACTCTTTTTCTTTGTTGGTGGACAGTTTCTCGCATTCGGTCTCCTCGGAGAATACATTGGAAGAATATATTCTGAGGTGCGGAGGAGACCACGCTTTGTTATCGAGAATGTGCACACGAGGGATGAAAAAAAGGAATGAGGATCATTGTGCTGGGGTATCACAATATAGGATACCGGTGTCTTAAATATCTCATAGAGGAAAAAGAAAACATTGTGGCAATCTTTACTCATGAAGACAACCCCGGTGAGAACCTATTCTTTGACTCGATGGTTGAACTCGCCCGGTTACATGGTATTCCCTGTTACACGCCGGACAATATAAATAGCCCTGAGTGGATATCACTGATAGAAAAACTATCCCCTGATGTCATATTCTCATTTTACTACCGGAATTTGGTTTCGAACAAAATCCTTGATATTCCAAGGCTCGGCGCCATAAATCTCCACGGCTCACTTCTTCCACAATACCGGGGGCGTTGCCCCGTTAACTGGGTACTGGTAAACGGAGAGAGAGAGACAGGGGTTACCCTCCACTATATGGTAGAAAAAGCCGATGCCGGTGATATCATTGCCCGGAGAAAAATTCCTATCTTATTCGATGATACCGCCTATAGCCTTTACAAAAAAATGGAGAAGGAAGCCATAGCTGTTCTCGATGAAAACTGGCCGCTGATAAAAGATGGGAAAAATAACAGGATACCACAGGATCTCTCACGTGGCACGTATTTCGGAGGAAGGAAACCGGAAGATGGAAAAATAGATTGGAAAAGGAAGAATATTGAAATTTACAATCTTGTAAGGGCGGTAACTCATCCATGGCCAGGTGCATTTTGCTTTCTCAGGCAGAAAAAATTCTTTATCTGGCAATGTAAACCCCTGCCAGTGCATGTTTCATCCAAGCCCGGCAATTTGATCTCTTTTGATCAGGAGGGAATAATGGTAGCTACCGGCAAAGGGGCGCTCTTATTGAAAAAATGTCAGAGTGAAGGAGGAGAAGAAGCAAACGGATATGAATTAGCTCAAAAATATTCACTCCGTAAAGGAGAATTTTTTACTTAATAGATAAGGGAGGAGAAATAATGAAAATTCTTATTTTAGGCGTAAACGGTTTCATTGGGCATAGCCTTGTCAGTCGAATTTTGGAATCTACTGACTGGAAAGTATATGGTATGGATCTTTCATATTCCAAACTGTCAGATTCAATCAATAATTCAAGATTTCATTTTATTGAAGGTGATATTTCGATCCACAGGGAGTGGGTTGAGTATCACATTAAAAAGTGCGATGTGGTTCTTCCTCTTGTAGCCATTGCAACACCTGCTCATTATGTTAAAGAACCGCTTCGGGTTTTTGAGCTTGGTTTTGAAGAAAACCTCCGCATCGTTCGCCTGTGTGTGAAATACGGGAAAAGAATCTTGTTTCCCTCTACTTCAGAAGTGTATGGTATGTGTGACGAACCGGAATTCTCAGAGGAGACGAGCAATTTTGTGCTTGGCCCCATAAAGAAGCAGCGGTGGATCTACTCATGCGCAAAGCAGCTTCTCGACAGAGTCATCTGGGCATACGGGACTGAAGGAAGACTGGATTTTACCCTTTTCAGACCCTTCAACTGGATAGGCCCCAGGCTTGATGACATTGATGCTGCCAAAATAGGCAGTTCCAGGGTAGTTACCCAGTTCATAATAAATATTGTGATGAACGAACCACTCAAACTGGTTGACGGGGGAATGCAGAAAAGATGCTTTACGTATATAGATGACGGCATCGACTGCTTAATGAAAATCATAGAGAACAAAAATGGAGTATGCAGCGGAGAGATTTTCAACATCGGCAATCCGAATAACGAGTTCAGCATGAAGGAACTTGCCGAGAATCTGCTTGATCTGTACAGGAAACATCCAGAAACAGAAGCATATGAAAGTGCCTCTGAAATTGTTAAAGTAAATTCGAATGAGTATTATGGTGAGGGATACCAGGATATTGTTTCAAGGAAACCGTCAATAAAAAAAGCTCAGGAACTTTTAGGATGGGAACCAAAGGTAGACATGGAAACCGCCCTTAAACAAACTCTTGATTTCTTTATCGAGGAAAGCAAGGTAAATGGTTTATTATGCACTTCAACAGCCGGATAATATCTTTAAAAATTGATGTGGACACATACCATGGCATGAAAAAGGGAGTCCCTGTTCTCTTAGCGATTCTCAGAAGGCACGATATACAGGCATCCTTCTTTCTCTCCTTTGGCCCTGACAACTCTGGAAAAGCGATATGGAATGTATTCAGAACGAAGGGATTTCTCTCAAAAATGGTGAGGACAGGCGCCCCGCGTCTCTATGGCTTAAAAACCATGCTTTACGGTACACTGCTCCCTGCACCCCTTATAGCCTCAACACTTCCAAATCTTACGAAACAAATAGCCGTAGAAGGACATGAAATTGGGATCCATGCCTGGGATCATAGGTTATGGCAGGACAACCTCGATAAACTCTCCGGGGCAAGGATCAGTGAGGAGTTTGAAAAGTCATTCAGGTCATTCAAGAGTATTCTGGGAACAACTCCGAAAGCGACAGCGGCACCTGCCTGGTTTTGCAGTTTTGAGCCTTCAGATACAGGATTCGTTGGGGTTGGAGTACTCAAGTGATACGAGAGGAAGAGTGCCATTTTATCCGCGTTTGAATGGCAGGACATTTAAGACGCTCCAGATACCAACTAACCAACCTTGTATTGAGGAATTGATTGGTCCTGATTTTGTGAATAATGATAATCTGGTTGAGTATCAGATATCTCGGTTGCACATAGGCATACCGAATGTAGTTACCATTCATGCAGAAGTAGAGGTGGAATATATAGAGAAGAATTTGATCAATTCCTTAAGAAAACGATTTCCATGGGCTACGAATACATTTCACTGAATGGAATAGCAAATCATTTTCGCGACTCTCCAATCAGAGATATAAATTACGAGTCTATTCCCGGAAGGAGTGGGTTGGTGGCAAGTTCCATCTGATCAGCTTAATTCTCAAAATAATAAATGAACGTGTTGCATAAATTAATGAAACGTTCATTGCATTAATAAATAATCTATTGTCTACAAAATATTATTCCGCATTAACCTTTTTTAATCTTATCATCACATCGTATTAATGTACAATATATTAGTATACTAAAAAAAATATTTTGACCGATTCCTGTCCAAGACATACAGGGACAAGATTTGGCAGAATATTTATTAAAAACGTCTTTCATGATATCAGATCCGACCGGATGACTCGGTCGGACGGGCAATCACCAAATAACAAACAAATTATAACGAACAGATCCAAAACTTTTTACCCTGTTAAATCATTTAGGATGATGTAATGACAACAACTTTCAAAAATATCATTTTTTATAAAGACACAGAAAATGCTTGGATATATATTTAACAGGGCGAGCAAATTGGTTTGATATGATTCGAACATTGTAATTTGAAATTTGTTTAGGTTTTGTAAATTGAGATTTACCTGCCTGTGCGGCGCACCTGTCTGCGTGCATCGCACAGGCAGGTAATTTATTAACCCTTGTTTGGTTCTGGCACCGTTCGGGTTAGGATATATATCAGTATTGTTCTAAAGAGGAATATGGAAAAAATAAAGAAGCCTGATTGATTCCAATATTTCTGTGTCCCGGCAACTTTACTATGATAAAAAAAGGATTGATCAGTTTAGCCATACTATTTCTTCTCTTGTACATCGCTCCGCTGAATATGCGCCCTGTTAATACACCGGATGAGGCTCGATATGGCGAGATATCCCGGGAAATGCTGGATACCGGAGACTTTATTGTTCCCAGGTTGAACGGGCTGAGATACTTCGAAAAACCGGTGCTTGGATACTGGCTGAATGCTGCATCCATGGCTCTGTTCGGTGATAATGGTTTTGCCATTCGTTTTCCATCCGCTCTCGCGGTTGGTTTGACAGCCTTGACGATCTTCCTGCTTGTTCATCGCTTCCATGGACGCGATGAAACAGCACTGCTGTCCGCCTTTATCTATATAACATTTATTGAAGTATACGGAGTCGGCACCTTGTGCGTAATGGACAACCTTCTGAATTTGTTCATGACCGCAACGCTGGGCTGTTTTTTTATTGCCAGCACCAACAAGACTGTGAGAAACCGAAATGTGTGGCTGTTGCTCTCTGGGATTTTCTGCGGCGCCGCTTTTCTGACAAAAGGTTTCCTCGCATTTGTCCTGCCGGCGCTGACGGCAATTCCATTCTTTATGTGGGAGAGACGCGGAAGGGATATGTTCACACTGGCGTGGCTTCCGTACCTCGTCGCCGCAGCGGTCTCACTGCCCTGGTGCCTGATGATTACCTTGCGTGAGCCGGATTTCTGGCGTTATTTCCTCTGGAAAGAACATTTCCAGCGCTTTCTCTCGGCAGACTCCAGCATGCATGCTCAACCGTTCTGGTTCTTCATTCCGTTCTTCCTTGCCAGCGCGTTCCCCTGGATACTGGTCATTCCCGTGGCAATTGGCCAATATAAACGTGAGCTTCTGCGTAAACCGCTAGTTCGTTTCTGTTTATGCTGGATGATTCTTTCGCTGGTGTTCTTTTCGGCTTCTTCAGGCAAATTAATTACTTATATTCTCCCCTGTTTTCCTCCACTGGCAGTGCTTGTTGCTATTGGGCTTACCGAATATTTCCGGTATGGCAGTAAAAGTATATTCAACTATTGTTCAGTTATGCCGGTTGTGTTAACCGGCCTAATGGTTACGGTACTGCTCCTCATCGCGTTTACGCCTGCCCTGCACAGGAAGATTTACGTCCCGGAAGAGGGATATAAGCTGTGGTATTACATCGGTGCGGCGGTGTTCTGTTTTGCAATTATGATTAAGAGCGTGCTGACGCAGAACAGGCTGTGGAGAATGGTTGCACCCGGACTCTCAGCAGCAGCCATAATGCTGCTATTTCCTTTTGCTGTGCCGGTAGAAAATTCTGTCCATGCTGGGATGACTGCTTTTCTGGACTCACAGAAAGATCACATAACTGCAGATACATTCCTGGTATCGGATTACCGAACAGTGCAGGCGGTCTGTTATACGTATAAGAGCAGAGACGCCTATCTTTTTCTGAACAACGGTGAACTCAGATACGGATTGTCCTATCAGGACAGCTCCGGGCGCTCCATCAATACGGCAGGCCTGAAAAAACTTCTGGATGATCAAGACAACCGGCAGGTAGCGATTATTATAAAGGAAACCACGAAAAGCCGAGCTGGTATGCTCTGGCCAGATCCTGTTTATCAGGCTTCCTGGAAAGACTTCTGGTTCGCGATCTATTAATCATACCACAGAAGAAATGTGGCAAACAAAAAGCTCTGTGAGTTACCAAACATGAATAAAGATAAAATATTTGCAGACAAGAAGGATAAGATGTCAGACTTTAATTTTGGAAAGGAGACAGCGTCAGTCTTCGATGATATGCTTGAACGATCTGTCCCCTTCTATAAAGAAATACAAAGGATGATAGGCGAAATAGCGGAGGATTTTGCAGTTGATGGCACTAATATCTACGATTTGGGATGCTCCACCGGTATTACCCTTTTTAATATCTATAAGGCAACAAAGAAAGATGTCAGGTATATCGGAATAGATTCTTCACAAGACATGCTGGACAGATGCAGGGCACGGTTTTCTGAAAACAATTTAACAAAAGAGTATTCTCTTATTTGCGCGGACTTGAACAATGAGGTTAATATCACAAACGCATCAGTTGTGGTTTTGAATCTGACACTGCAGTTTGTGCGTCCTTTGAACAGAGATCAGGTAATAAAGAATATTTATGAAGGTTTGTGTGAAAACGGTTGTTTAATCCTCATTGAAAAAGTGCTGGGTAACAACTCTGACTTTAACCGGATGTTTATAAAATACTACTATGAGATGAAGAAAAGAAATGGATATACGGAATTGGAAATATCACAAAAGAGAGAAGCGTTAGAAAACATCCTCATACCATACCGGTTAGATGAAAATAAGGATCTGTTAAAAAGAGCTGGTTTTGCCCACTGCGATACTTTCTTCAAATGGTATAACTTTTGTGGTCTGGTAGCGTTGAAAAGCAGTTCCCAATCTCAAAAATAACATATCTGTTTCCTGATGAAAAACAGAGTAATACTCTCTGATGCAGAAAATGAAGCGCATGAAAGAAATTAGAACATCAAACGGTACAGGATTTTTCAGAAAGTCTATGATACATACCGGCAACACTCTGTTTCGATATCGAAATACGATGTTTTTCGTGGTTGGATTTGCATTGATCATCAGCACAAAACCGGAACTTCTCTTTAAAAGTACATTTTATGACAATTGTATGGATATTGCCGGCTTTGCCGTAGCCATAACCGGACAGGTATTGAGAGCATTGGTGATAGGCAAAGACTACATCAAAAGAGGCGGAAGAGATAATAAAATGATGGCAAACAGGTTAGTGCAGGGAGGTCTCTTTGCCCATTCCCGTAATCCTCTCTACTTTGGAAATATCTTGATTATCATTGGTATGGGTATCATCTATAATTCAGTGTGGGGATATATCACTGCGTATAGTTTCTTCATCTTTGGATATATAGCCATTGTTATGGCTGAGGAAGACTTTCTGAGGAGAAAGTTTGGCGTGGAGTACGAGGAATATTGTAACAGAGTGCCCAGATTTATTCCACGATTTGCCGGAATCCGAAATACCCTGAGCAGTGGTGGCTTCGACTGGTTCCGTTTCCTAAGGAAGGAATATAACATGATTTGCATATGGGTCGGCAGCGCTATCGTTTTAAGAATATGGACAGAGATTCTCCATTTCGGATACGCCGCCAGGAAAAAGGACATATTCGTCATCTCTTTATGTCTTATACCGGTTTTTGTTTTTTACTGCGTAACACGGTATTTGAAAAAACATGAAAAACTATCTACGTAATTCCTGAATGCTCACCATAATAACAATTACGCCGGTTAATTATTCTACTGTTATCTCTTATCCTTCCTGTTATGGAAAAAACATCCGCCTCTATTGGTTACGGATAAAAAGTGGGTGTTTCTCACCCGGTACCGATCAAATATAAAAAATGGAAAAATACAGAAAACTCCTGCTCATATTTTTAATCATAATAATTCTCAGTTGCATCCTTGCTCCTCTAGTAAAAATATCTCTGGATTTTATGTTAGAAAAAATAGAATTTCTAGCAGATAGTGTAGACTATGAAAATGGCACATATGATTTTGGCAAAGTAATGAGAAGAATATTAATGCTCGCTGCATTGATAGTGTTTGTGATTTTAAGAAAGTCTCTGGGAATTGGGCCCTTAATGGCTTTGGGTTTGAAGATGAGGTCGGGATGTTTCAGGAAATTTCTTTCCGGGTTTTTCATGGCCGTAATTTCTTTACTCATCTATTACTCTCTTGCAATCCTTTTTGGTGCTTGGATGATTCATATAGATTTTAATTCAGCAGGAATAATACTATCTGAAATCAGCAAATATTTCTTAATAGCTTGTCTTATAGGCTTTATTGAAGAACTGTTTTTTAGAGGTTTTGTCTTGCAATCCTTTATGAAGGATATGCCCATAGCAATTGCCGTATGTGCAACCAGTGCGATTTACTCTGTTCTTCACTTTTTGAATACTGAAGTTCTTGTTGCCAGAGGGTTTCAGGTATCTGTCGGTTTTACAACTATGTCACAGTTTTTTAAACCTCTTTTTCTTCAATTCATAGAAAACCTGCCATCAAGCATTGGGCTTTTTTTAGTTGGCGTGGTGCTTTCTTATGCTTTCCTTCTGACAAAATCATTATACCTTTCTATAGGCCTGCACTCAGGATGGGTATTTATGATGAAGGCTGACAGCCTCTTCCTTGTGCGAATTCGAGAGAAGTATGAGTGGTTTTTTGGTAATAATAATCAGTTAGTAACAGGTTTTATTATATGGGGTTCTTTGATTTGCATCTTATTTATCATAAAGAAAGTTTATCGTAATACTCATAATTCCGGATCATACCTCAAATCATCCGGTTCAGGTCAGAATTCTTTCAAATGAAACACATTTGACGTAAACTTAATTTCGCTCACAACAAGTCTTCTTGCTTATCTGCAATAAAAAATAATGCCCCATTAACGTTTTCTCATCTTTCCTTCATTATAACTTAATGATTAATTGGTATAGTATGAAACTTATTTCACCTATTGATTTATTCCCGTTTCTAGAAAATGGAAAAATTCAAATTATTCTGTCTTAAATACTGGTTTGTAGCCACAATCCTTGTCTTGTCATTTGTGGGAATATTTGACCATGATCTCTGGACATCTGATGAGCCTCGTGTTGCGGAAATTGGCCGTGAGTTTCTTGATGACAACGCTTCCCTGGCGGTGCCACGACTTGGTCTTCAGCCATTTCTGGAAGAACCGCCTCTTTATTTCTGGTGTGTGGCTCTCTCTTACAAACTTTTCGGCGGCCCTTCGGCAGGAGCAGCCAGAATTCCCTCTGTATTTTTCGGGCTGGGAACACTGGTGTTTACCTATCTTCTGGGCAAAAAGATGTTTGACCGGAATACTGCCATATGGTCTTGCATGGTTCTTGCATTAAGTACTGAATTCTTTTATATCAACCACAAATCACTTGTAGATCCATCTCTCGTCTTTTTTGTAACGGGGACCGTCTACTGGCTCTATTCAGGCTTAAGTGCTACAGAGAGTAAAAAAAGAGTTAATTACACAATTTGCTACCTCTTTGCAACAGGAAGCTTTTTTTCCAAAGGATTTGTAGGCCTTGCATTTCCGGCCCTGCTGTTCTTATGCTGGATATTATGGACAAAGGATTGGCGAGAGATAAAAAGAGCCATGCCCTGGATCGGTATTTTTACCGTCTGTGCCTCTATCACTCTCTGGTTCTGGTTCCTCTGGAAAGAGGGCTCCTGGGAATATCTTAATACATTCCTGGTTCATAACAATCTTCAACGTTTTGTGCCGGGGAGTGGATATGCGGGTGGACACAGAGATGTCGTCTACCGTTATTTAGTTGACTATTGGAAAGTGTTTTTGCCGTGGAGTATATTGACGCCTGTGGTATTCTTCTATGCCTGCCGCAAAGGGTTTGCTGAAAAAAATAGACTCTTTCTTATCTTGTGGTTTGTGTCAGGTTTTCTTATGCTCTCGCTTGCAGGAACCAAGCGCGGTATTTATCTTGTACCTCTCTTTCCTCCCCTCTCTATACTTACAGGTTTATGGTTTAATGATGTGGAAGCCCGTAAGGTTAATCACTGGACTGACAGGATAGGTCAGTGGTCTATCCTGTGCTTTTGCGGTATTGGTAGTGTTGTCTTAATCAGCAAGGCTTTCAAACTCGATCTATTCAGGACTGCTCAGTTTAATTTCTTAATACCGGCGCTGGCAATTTGTTCTATTGTAGTCTTTCGTTCATTTATAAAAAACAAGGTTATTAAACTCTGTGGCATTTCAATATTATTGAGCCTGATTTATCTCTCCGGTGTACTTGTTTTCTATCCATATATAAATGAACGCAAGAGTTTCAAACCATTTTGCGAGAAGCTGGGTGAAATAATGACCGTAAGAGAGAAAAGCCTTTATGCATTACAGCCCGATGAGACTACTATAGCTATTGTACCCTTTTATACCTCTCATTATATCATCCCTGTCAATGAGTTGGATAAAATAGAATCTATAGCCAGAAACAATAGTGTGCTTATGCTTGTAGTGGACAAGCAGGATCGCATGCCATTATATAAAATCATCAGGGATAGGAATGTATTTCACAATGTTCTTCTTTCGGAAACCCCAAATATGAGACACATGAAACTATTGAGTAATGAAGACAAACAAAACCGGTTACAGAGAAAAACTTAAATCTGTCTGTCCTGACAAACGAAGCAGAGATCTTTTTATTCTGCTCGTAGTGGGTTTACTGGTCTATTTTATGAATATTGATTCCCTTCCGTTATCTCATTCAGAAGGACGTTGGGGAGAGATTACAAGGGAAATGGAACTTTCAAATAATTGGAAAACGCCGACGATAAATGGACAGATTTATTGGGACAAACCCATCTTATCTTATTGGGCGATCCTCGGAGTTAAGGCGGGCATTGGAAGTCAGCGGCTTAACGAATGGGTGATTCGATTTCCGACTGTTCTGGCCAGCTTCCTCATTCCATTCCTTATTTATGATCTTGCCTCTTTTTTCTATAACCGCAAGATTGGTCTAACCAGTGCTCTCATAATCTTAACATCCTTCCAAATGTATCAGATTGGCCGTACGGCTTCCGCAGACATGTTGAACCTGCTTCTTTTTCTCATAACGGTTTGGATATATTTTAAGACCGTTCACAAAAACCCGGTTTTCTGGTGGTGGTTGCTGCTGGGCTTTATTATAGGTATCAATTGCCATATCAAAGGACTGATTGGAGGACTTCCTCTTCTGGTTATCCTGTGCCACAGGATTCTTAGCCTGGGTTTGAGATCTCTGTCATGGAGATTCTTGTCCCATTTCTTTGCAGGCGCTTCCATGGCAGGAGCCACTTATTTCGGACTGTGGTTCTGGATCCTGGGTGATATAATCAATACGACAAATGAAATATATACCTATCTGATCACCGGTTCTGTCAACAATCTACCGTTGCCTTTACATATGGTCATACAGGAAAATCTCAATAGAGTTGCTGATCCAATAGATCACAAGAATCCTCCATGGGTTTACCTGGAAGCGCCCTTCTCATTTCTGTTCCCCTGGTCTCTCTTTTTACCGGGTGCATTGATCACCTGGTGGCGAGACAGAAAAGTGGTAAAAGATAAAAAAGAACCATTCGGAATCTGGTTCTTTTCTCTCCTTATCTTTTTCTCCCTGATGGCTTCAAGAAGGCCGTATTATTGTTTACCAGCCATACCGGCTGCCGCGGTACTTATTGCCACGCATATCCATCTGCTGATTAGAAGTGAAGAAACCGCCGTCAAATCCGGTAACTCAAGAGAAAGAAGTATTTTTATATACAGCCTCATACTGACAAGTCTGGTTTTCATTCTGGGAGCTTTACTTATTTTTATTTCTGTTTTTATTCCGGATAGACTCGATTCTGCCTGTTTGTATCCATCTGGAATTACCACTTTTCTTTTCGGAGGAGTGCTTTTGGTTGTTGCGATGAAAAAGAGGTTTTCTCCGGTTATTACTATTTTCACTGTTTTTTTAATTTCTCTTATTATTGTTGTAAACGTAAGTCTTCCGGATATCGGAAACAATTCTACTTTCAGGGAGTTTACAAAAATAGTGACTGAGAAAACCCGAAACAAAAGAGTTGTTCTTTTTATGTTGGATAATGCTAAACTTATCTATGGCCTGGAGCATCCACCTTACCCCTCTGTTTCTTGCGATCAAAATACATTCCCGGAAGACTTAGTGAAAAAACTTGTTGAAAAAACCGTCCCGGGTGATTTTGTTCTGTTAGAAAAAAATAATCTTTCCCTTCTTTCAAAGTTAAATTATGAGCCTATACTTGAGGAGCGACCCAATCCCTCTTACCTGAAAATGGAATGGAAAAATGGATTAAGGCTTATCCCTGATGAAAAACGTATCAAGAAGAAAACATTACTCTTATTACGTATTTGTAACCAGGATGCTCAATAAAAAACAAGAAGTCCTGAAGATCAGAGAATCAAGATGGATATTCTTATACAATCGAGACACGAAAATGGAATCCTTAACCGTATTGCAAGGTTATAAGAAGTTCTTTTTTCCTTTCACAAGACATAAGAATTTTTGGCTTAAGGGTATGAAGATGCTTTTCTGGCTATCTCTTTTATCAGCGGTTTTTTCCGGATGCGCTTCGTATCATCCGAGATATCTAACCTCTGAGGCCGTAGAGGAAAAACTTGCCGTCCCTTCTATAAATGATATTCGTATTATGGCCGGATCTATTGATCACCCTGTTCTGAAACCTATAGACTTTGACGATCGTGACGGACTTTCACCGGATGAAGCGGCAGTTTTGGCCGTCTTGTTGGATCCCTCCTTGACGGTGGAGAGAGACCGCCGACTCCTTGCAGAGGCGCAATTGCTGCAGGCTGGGTTATTGCCAAATCCACAATTCTCCTACAATTTAAATTTTCCCACCGGGGGGGCCATAGAGGGACTCGTTAACAGTTTCGCAACCAATCTCAACTGGAATATTGAGTCCCTTATAAGCCGGTCCTCCAGGGTGGAAGTGGCGTCCGCAAAACAAGCGGAAATAGATCTTGTTGTTGCCTGGATGGAGTTGCAGGTGGCGCAGGGAGCGCGGATGGCCGTTTACCAACTTGTGGCCCTGAATAAACAGGCTCAGATCAGAAAGGAAATGGAACAGCTATTATCTGAAAATGTCAACCTTGTTCGTCAGGCGGTACAGAATGGCCTTCTTACAAAACTGGACCTGGCCGCAGCCGAGGCTGCCTATAATCAGGCGCAAGTTGCATTGTTACAAGTCACACAGGAATCAGGTCAGCAGCTTCTGACACTGAAACAGCTTCTCGGCCTCCCTTCTGATTATGAGATAAAATTGCAGAACAACATCGAATTGATGGATAACATTGATATTTCATTACTCGAACCGTTTGTTGCAAGTATTGATACACGTCGTCTGGACCTGTTAGCACTGCGTCAAGGTTACAAAAGTGAGGAAGCGGCGGTGAGGGCAGCGATTCTTACACAGTTTCCGATGATAAACCCGGGTGTCAACCAAGCGCGTGACTTTGGCAGTTTCTATAACACTGGTCCAGGTATTACCATAGGATTGCCCATCTTTAATCGCAATCAGGGAATGATAGCTTTCGAAGGCGCCACCAGAAAACAACTCTTTGATCAATATGTTAACAGTGTTTTTGCGGCGCGGATAACTGCCGCCAAACTTTTAAAAGTCATTCTTTCTCTCAATCACAGGATCACCGTCTCCAAAGAGGCTATTCAAGTATTGGAGAAGCTCCTTCTCACTTATCGGCAGGGGCTGGAACAAGGTTATTCAGACGTAGTTATCTATTACAATACATGGGGCAGCCTGGCGCAAAAACGTATTGACCTGATCCTCCTGAAACAGCAACTGATGGATTCACGTTTCGCATTTGAACTTGCCGTCGGAATATACAGTATAGAGTCGGTTCCTTTGGTTACTGAGCCTGTGTCATTAAAATAACGACTCCGGGTGTTCTACGATTGTTAACCGTAGTGGAAACCTTTTTACCTGACTAATTGTCAGGCAGGCAAGTTTCCGCCTGTGTTTGTTGACAAAGATGATTATAAGGATAGAAAACATAATAAAAGGAATAGTGTCATGACTCAAAAAATAGGTCTAAAAGCGGTAATTGGAATAGCTATTACCCTGATTATCGTGTCATTATCATTATACTGTTGGCGTAGACACTCTGAACCGTCAACCGCTGCATCTGCTGGCCCTGGCGACGCCGGTCAGGCAATTATAGAGAATAGTTCTCCTGTGGTGAGAGTGAAAACGGTTCCGTTGAACTATGGCCGTATGAACGAAACGCTTACAACGCACGGAATAGTGGAACCACTTCCGAGCACCATAGAAACATATAATGTTACCTACGAGTGTCTCGTCGCCAGTGTGCTGGTAACGGGAGGAGAGGTTGTTAACCCCGGTGATTTGTTACTCAGAATCAATCCCAGCCCTGATACACAGTTACTACTCGAACAGGTACAGAACGAACTTGAATCCGCGCGTCTGGAAGAGGAGCTTTTGAACGATCGCATCAAGTTGCAGTTATCCACAAAGCAGGACATGGTGCCGGTACAACTCAGGATCAGTCTGGCTGAAAAGAGACTCAGTAGTTTTAAAGAGCGCGGTGTTGAATCAATGAAGGAAATCAGAGCCGCTTCAGCAGGCATTGTGTATTTCATCGGCGCGCAGCCGGGTCAGACCCTGCCGGCAGGCACAAACCTCCTGCAACTGGCGCATGAGGACCAGATCATTGTCCGCCTCGGGGTTGAGTCCGAAGACGTTAACCGGCTTCAGAAAGGTCAATTGGTAAAATTGAAACCCATTCTTGCACCAGACTCTAAATCTATTGAAGGGATCATCCAGACAGTTACCCGCCAGGTCGATCCCAGTACACGTCTTGTAAGTGTATTGGTTAAGCCAATATCTAATGACGGATTGTTGCTCAACGACTACATCGAGGGGAAGATTATAATAAGTTCTGGTAATGCCTTACTGGCCCCGCGTGAGGCCATTCTGCCTGATGGCGGCGGACAGAGTCTCTTTACGGTCCGGGAAGGTCACGCCGTGAAACATGTGGTGGAAATCGGATTGGAAACTTCCGGAAAAATGGAAATAATCTCAAAAGAGTTGAAAGAAGGTGATCCTGTAGTTGTGTTGGGAAATTATGAGCTATCTGATGGTATGCTGGTCTTAGAGGAACGCAAACCATGACAATTCCACAGTGGGCGCAGCGACATCACCGATCGATCCTCTTCGCACTAACGGCTTTTGCCGCTTCAGGCATTTTCGCCGGTATGGGAATGCCTATAAGCCTTTTTCCACGAATGAATTTTCCCCGAGTTGTAGTGGGCATAAATGCGGGAGACCGCCCGGTAGAGCGCATGGCAGTAGAGATCACGTGGCCGGTTGAGGAGGCCGTACGTTCCGTACCCGGCGTGCGTAACGTACGTTCAAACACCAGCCGAGGAAGTGCGGACGTGTCCGTAAATTTCGAATGGAATGTGGATATGATATCGGCCATGCTCCAAATAGAATCTGCTCTCAATCAGATTCGCGGCTCGCTTCCAGCCGGGACAAACTTTCTGGTGAGAAGAATGGACCCCACGGTGTTTCCCGTATTGGGGTACAGCTTAATTTCAGATACACGCTCTCTCGTGGAGTTACGTGATATTGCCCTGTTCCGTATTCGGCCTGTTTTATCAACGGTTACGGGCGTTGCTCGTGTCGGTGTATTGGGAGGGGCTGTCGAGGAGTATCAGATCGTTGTCAATCCCGAAAAACTGAATTCATACGGGTTAACGATTAATGATGTGGCTCTGGCAGTTTCCGGTTCAAACGTTATCAAGGCCGTGGGCCGCATGGAAGAAACCTATAAACTGTATCTGGTACTTTCCGATACGCAGTTTGGGGACATCAGTCAAATTGAGCAAACGATACTGCGTTCCAATATAAATGGAGTGGTCTACCTGGAAGATGTGGCCGCAGTGAGCTGCGGCACAGCGCCGCAGTGGATACGCGTGAATGCGGACGGGCACGAAGCGGTTTTGTTCCAGGTATATCAGCAACCCGGTGGAAACACTGTCCGTATAGCCGATGAATGTAAGATAAAACTTGGTGAGCTAAAAAAGATTATGCCGTCGGATGTCAGTGTCGCAAACTGGTATGATCAGAGCAATTTGATTCTGGCATCAGAGCGCAGTGTACGGGATGCCTTAGGGATCGGAATTGGACTGGCGGTTATCGTTCTTTTCATATTTCTTCGCAATCTGAAATTGACCCTGATAGCGTTGGTAACCGTGCCCATGTCGCTGGCTGCCACTGTCCTGATTCTATCACGGCTGGGCATGAGTTTTAACATCATGACACTCGGAGGGATAGCGGCGGCAGTGGGTTTGGTCATTGACGACGTCATCGTTATGACTGAGCACATCATCAGGCGTTTGCGCGGAAGCAGCGGCCATTATGCGAAACGTATCCATGAGGCGGCGGCCGAATTTACCATTCCGCTGGCAGGTTCTTCCGCCTCAACCATTATCATCTTTGCTCCGCTTGCATTTCTCAATAGTGTCACGGGTGCTTTCTTCAAGGCTCTCTCTCTGACCATGGCCATGTGCCTTGCCGTCTCTTTTCTAACAGCCTGGCTTGCCGTGCCTCTTTTTGGGCGACAATTGCTGAAGCAAAAGGACACGGAGCAAACAGAGGGAGGGCCCATAACCACCGCCGCTCACAACCTTTATGATGCCCTGATGCGAGTAGTGTTGCGGTACCCGTTATTGATTTTACTTGGAATCATGCCTCTTTTTGGCCTCGGATATTTTGCATACCAACACACAGGTTCGGGTTTTTTGCCATCGATGGATGAAGGAGGCTTTATCCTGGACTATCGTACCAAATCGGGTACATCATTACGGGAAACAGATCGGCTGCTGCGGCAGGTGGAAGAGATTCTGCAGGCAATACCGGATGTGCAGACATACTCACGCCGGACCGGATTAAGCCTGGGTGGGCACATTACCGAAGCTAATGAAGGAGATTTCTTTATCAGGCTGACTTCCGAGCCGAGGAGGGGCATTGACTCTGTTATGGATGAAATCAGAGACCGTATAGTACATGAGGTCCCCGGTATAGAAATTGAGATGGCCAAACTTATGGAAGACCTTATCGGAGATCTGACGGCCGTTCCTCAACCAATCGAAATTAAGTTGTTTTCAGACAATGGTCTCCTGCTGCAACGCCTGGCGAGGAAAACTGCCAAGGAGATAAAAGACATACCCGGCGTTGTAGATATCCGGGATGGGATAGTTCTGGCTGGAGACGCCATTGAAATTCATGTGGACAGGGTAAAGGCGGCGCTGGAAGGCATGACACCTGAAGAGGTGACACAGACGCTGGAAAACTTTTTGATGGGCAACGTCGCCACCAATATTCAATCCGGTCCGAAAATGGTTGGACTGCGGGTGTGGATACCGTACGAGGACCGCTTTTCAACGGAAGATGTGAGAAACCTGAGACTTCAGTCATTGGACGGACATCTCTTCCCACTCAAACGAATCGCCAATATAGAACCGGTTGCAGGCCAGTCACAGATCGAGCGGGATAACCTGAAACGAATGATTGCTGTCACCGGAAGAATCAGTGGAAGAGACATGGGTTCCACCGTTCATGATGTCATCAGGGTACTGGATCAACCTGGTTTCCTGCCAAAAGACGTTTACTATACAATTGGAGGTTTATACGAACAGCAGCAGGGTGCGTTTCGAGACCTTGTTACTGTTTTCGTCGCGGCAGTTGTTCTGGTCTTCGTCTTACTTTTATTTCTCTTCGAGAGTTTCCAGGCGGCCATAGCAATGATTCTGACAACCCTCCTCGCTCTAGTACCCGTCTTTATCGGGTTGTGGCTTACGCATACTGATTTAACCATTACGGCTATGATGGGTTTGACAATGATCGTGGGTATTGTTACAGAGGCAGAGGTGTTCTTTTATTCGGAATATCGTGATGTGTCGCAGGTCATTCCCTTTAAACAAAGACTGATCCTGATTGGCAAGAACCGTATGAGACCTACTGCCATGACCACCCTTGCGACAATCATTGCCCTTTCTCCCATTGCATGTGGCATCGGTGAGGGCGCTGGCATGCTTCAGCCTCTTGCGATTGCCATTATCTCCGGCCTTGTGTTGAAGATGCCACTTACGCTGATAGTGCTTCCTGTGCTCCTTATGGTACTGGCAAAAATCAAGGACAGAACAGTTCAGAGGCTTTTGGGGTAACAATCGAGTTGCGTACACTCCACCTGTCTGAGCTCACCGCGCGGGCAGGTGAGGAATATCTGCTGAAGCATTCTCACTGTAAACGCACGCACGTCCACACACTCTTGTTTCACTCGTTCTCTCTTATGCAAAGGGTAATGATATACTAAAACCAATCTGGTTTTCGGTTTTAGTATATCATTACCCTACATTGACAGATATTAATATTTTCTTCATTTTTTCTTAATGTTTAAATTGGTATAATTGTGAACATACAATTTTTATGAATCACTGATTGTGGAAATGATACCATTCGTAAAGTTAATTTTTCAACATACATGAGAATACTTATTGTAGAAGATGAAGTAAAACTTGCAAGATACCTCAAACAGGGTTTCGAAGAAAATTATTATGCGGTTGATTTAGCACATGATGGCATAGATGGTCTGCATCAAGCAACCCATGAAGAGTACGATCTTATCATACTGGATATTATGTTACCCGGATATGATGGAATGTCCATACTTAAAGATGTTCGCAGCGCCGGAATTAATACTCCCATTATCTTTCTGACAGCAAAGGATTCAGTAAAGGATAAGATTGCCGGATTATATATCGGGGCCGATGACTATATCGTGAAGCCTTTTTCTTTTCATGAACTGCTTGCCCGTGTTCGTGTCTGTCTGAGAAGAAGCAGCAACAGGGCATCTCTGCAATTACAAGTGGCTGATCTGATACTCGATCCATTAACCAGAAAGGTAATGAGAGGAAACAAAAGGATAGAAATATCCCCTATTGAGTTCTCCCTCCTGGAATATCTGATGCAGAATGCCGGTCAGATAGTCACTCGAACGATGATTTCAGAGCATATATGGGACTCAAATTTTGAGAGCTTCAGTAATGTCGTGGACGTTCATATAGCCAAGCTGAGAAACAAGATTGATAAAAACTTTGACATAAAACTCATTCATACAAAAAGGGGGGCGGGATATTTCATCGAAGATCAAAGCGAGAATCCATAAAACGATTGGTTTTAAGATCGTCTTATGGTATCTGCTGTCAGTCATGGGAATATTAGTCTTTTCGGGAACATTTTTATACTTCCGTTTACGACATACGCTTATTAAAAAAGCTGACGAGTTTATTCTGGATGAAAAGGAAGAACTTATGCCTTCAATTATGGATAGAAATTCTACATTGAGTGATCTAAAGCGTATAATTGAGCGGGAATTTTCTGAAGACAGGTATTACAAGTTATCAGCAAGACTGCTGGATGCTGATGGAAATACCCTTATTGCTTCTGATAACTTTTTAACTCAAAATCTGATTAAGTCAGAAATAGCCGTTGCGAAGGCAGGAAAGAGTGAAAGTGTATTTAAGACTATACGGGTTAAAGAGAGAAACCATCCGTTTCGCTTATTAACTCAAACGATACATCAAGATGGCTCTTTAAAGTATTTTCTTCAGATATGTTTATACCTTAAACCCGTATATAAAACAATAGAAAATATAGAAGAAAACTTCATACTATTAATACCCCCGCTCATTATATTCAGCATTACAGGGGGCTGGGTCATATCGAAAAGGAGCTTATCACTAATAAAAAATATATCCAAAACTGCACAGGAAATAACCGCGTCAAACCTGAACAAGAGGCTTGTGCCTAGTCACACGGAAGATGAGGTAGATGAATTGATAAATACCATAAATCTTATGCTGGACAGGATTGAAGAGTCATTCCAAAAGGTTGTTCAATTTACATCGGATGTCTCTCATGAACTCAGGACTCCCATAGCAGCCCTTAAAACAGGAACTGAAGTCACGCTGTCAAAGGAAAGAAGCGCGGAAGAGTACCGTGAATTACTGGAAGACAATCTAACTTCCCTGGAAAGAATGTCCAGGTTGATCAGTGATTTATTAGACCTTTCAAGGTCTGATTCAAACACGAACATCTTGGATGTCAAACCTTTCAATCTGGGCACTATGCTGAAGGAAATTCATAGTAAATTCATGCCGATATCGGATTCAAAAAAGATAAGATCATCAGTTAAAACGATACCTGGCGTAATAATTAAGGGAGATGAGATTTTGCTCCGGCGTGTGTTTTACAATTTATTAGACAATGCCGTTAAATACACTTCACCCGGTGGCAGTATATCTCTTTCTCTGGAGGATAGAGGAAATGATGTTATCGCTTGCGTTTCGGACACGGGAATAGGTATATCTCAAGAAAATCTGAGAAAGATTTTTGAGCGGTTCTTCCGTGTTGATGCTTCAAGGTCCAGAGAAGAGGCGGATGGAGCCGGTTTAGGTCTTAGCATCAGCAAAAATATTGTTGAGCTTCATAAAGGAAAAATAGAGGTGAAAAGCGATCCCGGCGCGGGAAGCACATTTGAAGTTATTCTTCCAAAAAATTTCACAAATTCCTGAACGCATATTCTTTCAAGTTAAGCCTTCGGCAAAATTCTTGCGTCTTTATTATGCGTAACTTGTACGAACCAGAACTAAACAGGAGTTAAAAAATTACAAATCTCAATTTACAAAGCCCAAACAAATTTCAAATTATAATGTTCGAAATATCAAACCAGTTTATTTGGAATTTTGGATTTGTTCATTGTGATTTGTTTGTTATTTGGAATTAATTATTTGGTGCTTATCCGTCCGACCGAGTCATCCGGTCGGGTTTCTTACCCGCCAGCCAACAATATTGGCAACATTGAATTTCCTATACATCAAGTTAGGCCATCCTGGCCAACTTTTCCAAAATCTCTAAAACTGCCCTCCAGGGCAGGTCCCTTGCTTAACACCGTTCTTGGGCACCTGCCCGAATGACTCGTTCAGACAGGTGTGCTAACACACATTTAAAATGATGTTGATTTCCCTCTATGTTAATTCAAGTCCTCTTTAACAATTATTGAATTTCCTCATCAAGTATCTCTACAAACTTAACCACGTTTATTGCAGAAAAAACTCAGGGCCTTCCAACCGATGTATACGTGAACCCAAGTTTCCTTATATAATCAGGATCATAAACGTTCCTCAGGTCTATTAAAACAGGTTCTTTCAGCAGCTGCTTGATTGTTTTCATATCAAGCATCCTGAATTGGTTCCATTCAGTAGCAATTACTAAAACGTGTGCCCCCTTAGCGACGTCGTATGCATCATTACAATAGGTTATTTTCCTGCTGCGTAACACCTCTTTTGCATTTTCTAAAGCAACAGGGTCATACGCTCTTATCTTTGAACCTCTTTTTTCAAGAAGCTTGATAAGTTCTATTGCAGGTGATTCCCGAACATCGTCGGTATTTGGTTTAAAGGAGAGGCCAAGGACACCAATTATCTTGCCTTTAAATGTATCAATTGAATTCTTTATCTTGTCTATCATCATGGTTATCTGCTGCTTGTTGACCTCTATGACAGAATTGACTATCTTCATTTCATAATTGTTATTCTTTGCTATCTGTGCAAGGGCCCTGGTATCTTTCGGAAAACATGATCCGCCATAACCAGGACCGGGATGTAAAAATTTCGACCCAATCCTCTTATCTAAGCCCATACCTTTTGCTACCATGTGTACGTCTGCTCCAACTTTCTCACATAAGTTAGCGATTTCATTTATAAATGAAATCTTAGTTGCAAGAAAAGCATTTGATGCATACTTTATCATCTCAGCAGTTTCAACGTTTGTTGCAACAAACGGTGATTCGATCAGATAGAGAGGCCGGTAAAGGTCTTTCAGGATAGCTAAAGCCTGTCCACTGGAAGTACCAATGACAACCCTGTTGGGTCTGAGAAAGTCTTCAATTGCCGAACCCTCCCTGAGAAACTCAGGGTTAGAAGCGACATCAAAGTCTATTGTTGACTTTTGGTTTTTCTTTATAATATCTGAAATCATTTTTCCTGTACCAACAGGTACTGTACTCTTGGTTACAATTACTTTGTAACCATCCATTGTATCTGCTATCTGCCTGGCTACCTCCTTAATATATTTCAAATCTGATTCTCCATTCTGCTTTGGAGGTGTTCCAACGGCAATGAAGACTACAAGAGCGCTTTTTACCCCTTCTTCAACACTCGTGGAAAAAAGAAGCCTTCCCTGTTTCGTATTTCTCTGAATCAACTCTTCCAGACCGGGTTCATAAATAGGGGTCTTCCCTGCCTTCAAACATTTTATCTTATCTTCATCCTTGTCAACACACGTAACGGTAAGACCAAATTCGGCAAAGCAGGCGCCCGTAACAAGTCCGACATATCCACTACCAATTACACAGATGTTCATTCCGTTGATGCTCCTTTAAATGTTTCTCTTACACTTCTTTTAAATTCGTGATTAATGGAACATAACATTAACCAACTTCCATAAACATATCTATCGTCCTGAATTATAACCCTATAATAATTAAATAGTCAGCAACTCAAACTTCACCCTTGTTGATGATGCATCTCGTAATCCTGCATTCGTGAAGAGTATCTATTACCTACTTTTATTTTTTACCGTATCTTCTAATAATATACACCTTAATATTCAGTGAAATTCCATTATCTACAAAAACCGAAAAGATAACAATAGAAATTTCAAGAGCATACTCTTATAAATGAATTTCAGAATTTATTCTGACACAATGAGCATTTCATGAAATTTTATTATTGCTTTCAGATCTTTTTGCTGGTAAACTCTCCACCCTCTCCAATCCCTGTTGGCCTTTTTAATCTTTCCCGACTCTTCCCACCTTTTTATAGTTCGCGTAGTTACTCCTACCTTTTCAGCTACCTGTGTTATAGTTAATCTCTTTTTCATGAAGGATAATTTCCTTTTTGAAATCGGTTTCCTGTGCCATTTATGGCCAGGGATTAAATCTCTATAACACTGCTGAATCGCAAATAACATACCTATTTCCACTCAAATTGTTCTGAACAAATTCGATGATTACTGTTTGTACTTTATGTCAAACAATTGGAATGAGTTATCACATGGTACTCTACTTTCCAAATTTGTGATATTATGAAACGGCAAGTTTAAGAATGTAAACTAATTTTGAATGCTTTTGTTCAATTTTGTATTATACCCTTGATTTTTCAGCCAAACAGGAATACAAATTGTTGTTTTTTTCAGCAATATTGTACAAAATATTATCAATTACTGGCCAATATTTCCAAAAGAACTACCTCCCCCAAAAGATGCTCCTCTCTGCGGGTTAAATCCTAACCCTCCGGTTTGTGCGTAACCGTACGTCTGACCGATCTGAGTTACCGGTTGTACCGGGAACAGTAAATCTTTCAACTTATAACCAACAAATCCAAGAATTGTGGGAGGTATATAAACAACGTCGTTTGGCATGAGAACAATGTTCTTTTCTGTATTTCCTTTTCTAACGATGTCATTCAAGTTTAAGACGAGTCTCTGGGGATTTTTATCAGGATCATTTGTACCCCGCACAACCTTTATTTTTTTAAAGTTATCTGTCCTTGCCAAAACTGCAGCCTGGGCAATAACATCGAGAATCCTAAGATCACCAGTAAAGGGGACTGCTTTAACACTACCCCCACCATAACTATAGACATACACCTTCTTACTATTGTATGTTAATACTTGTACAGAAACAGATTCTTCCGGAAGGTCTTTCAGGAATCGCCCTAATAGATTATGTACCTTTCCCCGAACTTCCAGCAGCGTGAGGCCCTCAACATATATATCCCCCAAAAGAGGAAGAAAGATATTTCCGTCAGGTGAAATAGTAGTTCTTGTACCAATATCTGGATTATCCTGAACTTGAATTTCGATTACATCAGGTGGTGCAAGCCTATATTTTCCGTTCAGGACTTCCAACCTATTCTCCTGAATTAATGGCGAGCTTGTCTTAATCTGATCAAAATTTGTACAGCCAGCAAACGAGAAAAAACAAAGTAACATCAAAATAGTTTTTTTTTGCATAATAGATCCTTTACATATGACTGTGAAAATTAAAAACTTTACACAATTAACAATAAATAAGATCATTTTCTCTTATAATCAATATTATATTTTTTTAACATTTCATAGACATATGCCCTTGTCACTTGAGCAAATTTTGATGCTCTGGTAATGTCATATGAAGCCCTCTCAAGTAGTTGTTCGAGATAGTTTTTTTCAAATTCAGCTTTAGCATCCTTAAAAGATTTCTCATAAATCCCTCTGCCGTACAACGAAGAATTACCAGCATACCTTATTTCTTTGGGCAGGTGTTCTATGTTAATTTCTTTCCCTGTACAAAGGATACCGGCACGTTTGATAACGTTTTCAAGTTCTCTGATGTTACCAGGCCAATTGTGTTTTTCCAATACCTTAAATGCATCCTCTGAAAAGTTGATGTTTTTTTCATCTAATTTGTTCTTCTTGAGAAAATATTGTACCAGTAAATCAAGATCTTCCTTACGCTCTCTGAGTGGAGGAAGTGTAATGGGAAACACATTAAGTCTATAGTAAAGGTCCTCTCGAAATTCATTCTTCTCCACTGCCTCTTTCAGATTCTTATTAGTAGCTGCAACAATCCTCACATTAACATTTATGTCGTTTGTATCACCTATATGCCTGAACGTTCCTGTTTCAAGTACCCTTAATAACTTTATTTGCAATGAGAGATGCATTTCGCCAATCTCATCCAGGAAAATAGTACCCTCATTTGCGACTTCAAATAGGCCATATTTTCTTATTAAAGCACCGGTAAAGGCACCTTTTTCATGTCCAAACAGCTCACTTTCAAGCAATGTTTCAGGTATAGCCCCACAATTAACGGGAATAAAAGAACGGCCATTTCGTGGACTTTTCTCATGGATTGCCCTTGCAACGAGTTCTTTTCCTGTTCCACTTTCTCCTTGAATTAAAACGGTAGCATCCGTTTCTGCAACCATTCTCATCATCTCAAATATTGGCTTTAAAGCTTTTGCCTTACCTATGATTTCTGGAAACAAACAAGGTTTCCCATCTGTCTTCTGTAGCTTTTTCCTTTCATTGAAAAATTTCTTATGATTCAGTGTTTTTTCGATAACGAGCAGCATATCATCAATATTAAACGGTTTACTAAAATAATCGTCTGCACCAAACTTAACAAGCTCTACAGCCTCCTTTATGGTCGAATGGCCCGTAATAACAATTACCGATGTTTCAGGACACTTTTCTTTAATGTGTTTTAACACTTCGATTCCGTTAACTTCTGGCATAATAACGTCAGTTATCACCAAATCATATATTTTATCTACTAGTTTTTCTTTGCATCACCACCATGGATTGCACAATCCACATGGTAATCTCCGTCAAGAAGATCTCTCAGAAATTCTCTCATACTTAAATCGTCTTCAACAATTAATACATTCGTCTGTTTTTCATCAGCATTCAAAGCAGGAAATGAAAATATAAAACTGGTTCCTTGATTCTCTTTACTCAATACATCGACATTACCCTTGTGCATTTTTACAATTCTTTTAACAACGGAAAGCCCTAAACCGGTACCCTTCCCTACATCTTTTGTAGTAAAAAATGGAGTAAAAACTTTTTTAATGTTTTTTTCGCAAATACCGTGCCCATTATCGCTTATCGTAACTCGAACTAAGTCTTCAGCTACAGACTCTGAGCCTCTTATAAAATCTGTCACAATAACTAATTTCCCATTATTCTCCATTGCATCAATAGCGTTAGAGATAATATTTACAAATACATGAATTAATTCTCCACTAATTCCCAGAATACAAGGTAAATTATCTGATAATGTCTTCTGCAGAGTAATACTCTTAATCATTAACCTGTGGGACATCATTTTGATGGAGTCACTGACGATATCATTTATTTCTATAGGCTCTTTTGTAACAATTCTTCTTGTATAATCTAACAGACTTCCTATAGCAGTTCGAATATGGTCACAACTGCTTAACATCTGTTCCAGATTTTTTATAAACATTTCCTTGTCAAATTTGTCAATATTTTTCAATATTAACTGTATCCGACCCATGACAGCTCCCAATGGACTATTTACTTGATGAGCAATCTCTGCTGCCAATTTCCCCATGGAAATCAGCTTCTCAAATTGGGTAATTCTCTTTCTCATAAATTCTTCTTCCGTCAAAGTCCTGTATATCTCAGTAGTACCCACTATATCACCAGCACTATTCTTAATTGGAGATATTGTTGCATTGATAACAACTTTTTCTCCATTCTTCATGATCCTGTCCGTTTCAAACCTTTTTACGATTTCCCCTTTAGCCATAACTTTGTCAAGGAGTTGCTGTTTTTCTTCTCTCTTGTCTTCAGGTACGATAATATTTATATTGCTGCCTATTGCTTCTTCCTTTCCATATCCAAAAATTTTTTCAGCACAGAGGTTCCATGAAAAGATTGTGCCATCTTTTGCTATTCCAACAATACCATCTCCGGCATTTTCCACCATTGAATATAAATATTCATTGGCAAAGGCCTGAATATCAAAATTTCCATCTTTGCAGTGCTCTCTTATTTCTGAATCTGATTGATGTGACATAGGGTACATGAAGAAAGGTTGCATTTGGTTGATATGAAAACGGTAATATATATAACTTTATGCTTACCAATTGTCAAACAATACTTTCCAAACAAGCTTTTGAAGTTGACAAGCACTTCATTTTCTGTTAAATTTGATCCGAATAAAGTGATTAGGCAGTATGTTAAAGCTTTATAATGAAAAAACTTATACGCACCATATTTCAGTTACTATTCCTACTCTCCCTAGCAAGTCCTGCCATTTCCAAACAAATAACGACTGCGAACTCTGAAGAAACAAAAGTTTCGTTACAGACAAAAGATGATAGCACTTACAAAAATGTGTCAATCATCCCTTTGAGCGAGATGATCGACGGAGGGCTTCGCAGCTCTCTTGAAAGAAGGGCAGATATTGCCAGGAAAAACGGTTCAGACCTTATCGTTTTAGAGATTGACACCTTTGGTGGCAGCCTAAAACCCGCTTTTGAAATATCTGAATATATCAGCAACATCAGTTTTGCTAAAACAATTGCCTTTATCCCTACAAAGGCAATTTCAGCCGGGGCACTCATAGCAATTTCATGTAACGAGATTTACATGGCTCCTCAATCTGAGTTAGGAGATTGCGAACCAATAGTTCCTTCATCTGAAGGAGGTTACAAAACAGTGGGAGAGAAAATACAAACAGTTTTGAGGACAAAATTCAGAAAGTTTGCGGAAAAAAATGGCTACCCTGTTTTGCTTGCTGAAGCTATGGTAACGAAAGAGATTGAGGTATATTTTATAACGACAGAAGAGAAACCGGAAGGGTATTACATTTCAAGCAGAGAACTAAAAGAATTCACCGAAGAGGAACAAAAAAAAATCAAGTCCAAGAAATTAATAATTGAAGAAGGAAAACTCCTAACAATGCATGCGAAGGAAGCTCATCAGTACCATTTTGCAAAGGAAGTAGTAAAGAACAGAGAGGAGCTGCTCAGACTACTTCATGTGGACGAGAACACAATATCGCTGCTGGAGACAAACTGGTCTGAGGAAATGGTTCGATTTCTTGAAATGATGGCGCCTATTTTACTTGGAATCGGATTAGTTGC
Organism: Candidatus Scalindua sp.; assembly: GCA_031316155.1. Lineage (GTDB taxonomy): Bacteria > Planctomycetota > Brocadiia > Brocadiales > Scalinduaceae > SCAELEC01. Next base: position 272,051 of record JALDRB010000002.1, on the reverse strand, counting down.
TCTATGGATAGAATTCAAGGCCCCAGGCTTCGGACTTCCCGGAATCATTGGAGTTCTGTGCCTTGCCACCGTTTTCTTAAGTAAGTATCTTGTTGGACTGGCTGAAGCACCTGAAATTATTGTCTTTTTCCTCGGCATTGCTTTACTTGCAGCAGAGATACTGGTAATACCTGGCTTTGGCATCGCCGGAATTACAGGTATTATTCTCATATTAATAGGTGTTACATTATCATTTCAGGATTTTACGCTGCCCAAGACACCATACGATACGGAAACGTTCACCAAAAACATACTTACAATTCTTTGCAGTTTCCTGGGAAGCGGAATTGCAATCTTCATGCTGGTAAAATATATGCCCGGTATACCTATTTTCAGCCGTTTGATTTTAACCGCTGAAGCTGCAACTACAAACGGTTTAGCCATATCCTCTCAACCAGAAAGTTCAAGTGCGTTAACAGGCAAAAGCGGAATTGCCATAACAACATTGCATCCTACAGGAAAAATTGAAGTAGATAATCACACTCTCGATGTAGTGACAAATGGAGAGTATATTGAAAAGGGTCATCCAGTAGAGATTATAGAGATTAGGGAAACAGAATAGTAGTAAAAGCGATTTAAGTCTATTCATACGACAAAAACCGAAAAATACAAAGAATGAGTATTGCAGGCATCATAACGTTATATATTATTGGTTTAGCGGCTATTACGATTGAACTTTTCATCCCGGGAGTAATAGTTGGTCTCTGTGGTGCTGGCTGTGTTATAACGAGCATTATTCTTGCTTATTTACACATATCAAATATGGTAGGCCACATATTGCTCATGCTGGGAGTCTGTTTTATACCGATCTTTTTTTCTCGTGGTACAAAATACTTTCAAAACTTTTACCATAAATGCATCTGAAAAGGGTTTTTCTTCTGCAATGGATAGAGCGCAAGAGCTATTATCTGCAGAAGGTGTTGCAGTTACGACATTACGACCATCAGGTACCGCAAGCATTAACGGTAAAAGAGTAGACGTTATTTCAGAAGGAGAAATGATTTCAAAAATACCAGGGTAAAGGTGATAGACGTAAAAGGAAATAGAATAGTTGTTAAACCGGTAAATTTATAACAACATTAAGGAGGAAACTATGTTCAATATGCCCTTGTTAGCCGTTTCAAAGGAGATCTTAACGGTTGGAATTGTTGTAGGCTTAATCTTTCTCATTATTATTCTTCTCCTCATATTTAAATATGGTTGGTTATATATACAAGCGTTAGCATCCGGCGCTAACGTTGAACTTACACAATTAATTGGAATGACATTCAGACGGGTTAATGCCCGGATTATTGTAGAATCTCGCATCATGGCAAAAAAGGCTGGCTTGGATTGCTCAACACCCCTTCTCGAAGCACATTATCTGGCAAGAGGAAATGTGCAAAATGTTGTAAGGGCTTTGATAGCTGCCGACAAGGCGAAGATTGATCTTGGTTTCGACAGAGCTTGCGCTATCGATTTGGCAGGAAGAGACGTCCTCGATGCCGTAAGAACAAGCGTGAATCCGAAGGTAATCGATTGCCCTGATCCGAAGAAGGGCAGACAGACAATTGATGCAGTAGCTATGGATGGTATTCAGCTTAAGGCAAAGGCAAGAGTAACGGTAAGAGCAAATATAGAACGTCTCGTGGGAGGTGCCACCGAGGAGACAATCATTGCACGAGTTGGCGAAGGTATTGTTACCACGATTGGATCAGCTTTAACACATAAAGAGGTATTACAAAACCCGGACTCCATATCTAAAAGGGTTTTAGAGAAAGGGTTGGATTCAGGAACAGCGTTTGAGATTTTGTCTATTGATATTGCTGATATTGATGTAGGTGAAAATATCGGGGCGAAACTTCAATCTGACCAGGCAGAAGCTGACAAAATTGTTGCGCAGGCAGAGGCAGAAAAACGAAGGGCAATGGCTGTTGCAAGAGAGCAGGAAATGAAGGCCCTGGTCGTTGAAAACAGGTCAAAAGTTGTCCTTGCAGAAGCAGAGATCCCCAAGGCAATATCTCAAGCATTCAGGGAGGGGAATCTGGGAATAATGGATTATTATCATCTGAAAAATATTCAAGCTGATACCGAAATGAGAACGAGCATATCCAAGACGGGTGATGACAGTACGAAAACATAACGATTATGTGCTTGCGCACAAAAAATGTAAGCTATTGATAAATTTGTTCTTAAAATGGGAATTCCTATACAATCGAGTTCTTTCCTCATTATCTGTTAAGGCTTTTACCAGGGAAGGAGTAAAAATATGGAAGTAGGATTTGGTCAATTAATCTGGGCTATAATATTTGTGATCTTTCTTGTAATCACTGCCCTGAAAAACCGGGCGAAGATGAAATCTGGTACCAATAGAGAAAGAATCATTGAAGAAAAACGTAAGGGAAGGGAAAGAAGTGAAACCCTGAGTACATACCTCGAAGAGATTCTTGGTATTGAAGAACCTGAGAGGAGACCACAGAGAAGAGTCCAGGAAAATAAACAAAAGATTACTGCTATAAAGAAAAAACCAGGACCATTAAAAAAAAGTAATGTGCCAGAACCAGAAGTAAAAAAAAGGACTGGTGAATTCACCAGTCCTTTGAATGAACAAGCAATAGAAAAAAAACAACCTGCTCCTCCCAAAAAGAGAGATGGTTACCATAAGAAGTTCCCCTGGGAAACCAAGTCGAAGGAAGATCTTCAAGGTGCTATAGTATTTGCTGAAATAATCGGACCTCCAATAGCAAAAAGAAAGAACCATCGGTTGTTCTAACCCAACCCCGGCCGATCCAGATTGTCAGGATAATAAACCTAACCCGGACAAGCCGGAACAAAGTAGGGGATTAATAAGTAACAAATCACAAACTACAAACAAATTACCAATTCCAATTTATGAAATGTTAAACTACTTTATTCTATGTTATAGAAATAGTTTTTGAAAATTTCTTATTCTTATAATGTAAAGAGAAACATTTTTGACAAACTGGAATATCCGATCTTCTATACTCATCTCATAATGGTTTGGATATTTCGAACTTTACCTACCCGCCAGAATGCTCTTCAAGCTTGTTGGAATTTGTTTGTTATTTGGCTTTTATTATTTGGTGCTTATTTCTTTGAAAGTCTCTCAATGGCCAGTTTTGCTACTTCTGAAAGAAAACCAGCACCTACACCCATCGCGTTCTCATCAAAGTCGAAAAGAGAACTATGAGCAGGAACATTCTCAAAACCTTTCTTTTGTGCTCCGATCCTTACAAGGCAACCTGGGATTTTTTCGAGATAATAGGAAAAATCTTCTCCTCCCATGCTTACAAATTTTGTATCAACGAGAGCCTGGTCACCAAAAAGATTTATCACCGCCTTCCTTGCAACCTTTGACTCCTCAATAGTATTGATAACCGATGGATATCCTTCGATAATTTCAACGGTAACCTCTGCATTATGCAATGAACCTGCTGCAACTGCAATGCGTCGAACACCTGATTTTATCTGTTCACGCACATGTTTCTCTGTTGTACGTATCGTGCCGGAAAGCCTGGCACTTGCTGCAACTGCATTCGGAACAGATCCCCCCTCGATCTTACCAACAGACACGATTGAAGGATGGAGCGGGTCTATCTCACGAGATACTATTGTCTGCAAGGCCATGATGATGAGACTGGCAACAACGATGGCGTCAACGGTATCGTGTGGTTGAGCCACATGTCCACCCTTACCTTTAACAGTTATATCAAATCGATCAGTAAAAGCAGATATCGGGCCTTCCTGGACTACCGCCTTTCCAACCGCATAATGTCTATCCAAATGGCAGGCAAATATTGCACCGGCCTTTTCCAGTAAATTCGAATCCATAATTTTCTTCGCACCCCCACCACCCTCTTCCGCCGGTTGAAAAACAAGCAAGACACTTCCGGTTTTCAGAGATTCTTTCAATAATGATGCAGCTCCTAATAACATTGCTACATGGCCATCATGACCACAGGCATGCATTACACCATCTACCTGCGAGGCAAATTCAAGACCTGTCTCCTCATGGATAGCAATTGCATCCATATCAGCTCTCAGCGCTACTATGGGCTCCCTATCATGTGATGAACAAATTTCCCCTATCACACCCGTTCCTCCAATACCGGTAGTTTGCTCGATACCAAGTTTGTTAAGCTCTTCCTTGATAATGGCGGCAGTTTTTACTTCCCGATATCCAAGTTCCGGATACTTATGTATCTGTCGACGCAAATAGACCATATGGTCGAACAGCTTTTTTGACACGATATTCATATTATTAAGCTCCTATCTTTTAAGAAGAGTGTCATGTGAACAGCAAAGCAATAATTATCTATACCCCAACTTGGCCGAGCCAGAACCAACAAGGAATAAATTTCATATCTTTTCCTGTTCGGTCAAGTTGTTAAATGAACACCTACGGTTTCCAAACTTTTCCTTATTACGATAAAAAAAGCTAAAATGTAAAGTTGTTTAATTTTAGATTAACAGCGTTATTACTTAAAAAAAACCTTTTATAAAGAACCATGTATTATTCCAAAGCTTTGATATTACTGTTTTTCGAACGGGCATGAACCAAGCAGGAAACAGAGATTTTAATCCCCTATCCAAAAAACTGCAAATACTAAGTCTCAATATGTTTATTTTCATTGTAAACAAAGTTTACCCTCTTATTCTACAAGAAACTTCCTTTTATACTAAAACCGATTTGGTTTTCGGTTTTACCTGTCTGCGTGCGACGCACAGGCAGGTCCGAAAACCATAATCAGATGAGTATATTACTAAAAAGAGACAATACACTTTGTCTAAGCGTGTGCAAAATTGCTGAAAAGGTTCGCTTGAAACCCTGGAAAATGGTATTTGCGTTTCTCAATCTGGCCGAGTTAGAACACATTATACCTTTATTCCTTTTTGGTTCTAGCTCTGTCAGATTGTCAAATGAAAACAAACGGTTTTCAAATTTTCTCTTAAGATATCAATATAAAGAATAATTAAATTGTAAAGCTGTTTGATTTTGTCTCAACAGGGTTGTTATTTAAAAAAAACCTCTTATAATTAACACGTATTTTTGATTACCGCATTCAAATAAATATGAAATTTCAAAAGGTTTCCTTTCACGAAAATAAGATCCTTTTTGGCCGCGATTCCACACCTTGCATTACCGCTGTTGAATTTGATGGTAACAGTAGTATGGAGATATTTTTCCGAAAAGGAGGAAAAATAACATCCAGGAAGGAACTATTCAAACCTTTTCTCTTCTTAAAAAAAACTGAATTTCTCAACGAATGGTCATATCCCTTTGAAGCAAAAAAACTCCAGGGGGATGCACATTATCAATACGTGATATTTTTGAATAATTGGATCGATTTGCAGCATTTAATAAAATATCTAAAAAAAACCACCGGTGCATCATCAACGAGTTTTAATACTCCATATTATTATTTGAATGATCCGGTTCATCAATTCCTTCTTATCACAGGTCTCACTCTTTTTAAAGGGATATCTTTTCATGAGTTAATAAGACTCCAGCTTGACATTGAAACCTATTGTGAGGAAGGATATGATTTCTCAAATCCAGAAAGGGAAAAAGACAGAATTATCGTGATCTCGCTTTCAGATAACAGCGGATGGGAATACTCTATCTCAGGAAAAGACTTTGATGAGAAGAAAATGCTGGAGATTATGATAGAACAAATTAACTTGAGAGATCCCGATGTAATAGAGGGACACAATATCTTTAATTTTGATTTGCATTATATAGACATACGCGCAAAGAGACATAAGGTACCCTTAGCAATTGGCCGTAATAAGAAGATCATTAAGTCGCATCAATCACGCCTAAACATTGCCGAAAGAACAATTGCCTATAGAAAATTTGAGGCATATGGCCGCCATATTGTCGATACGTATCTCCTTGCACAGATGTATGATGTGACCACACGGAGTTTGGAAAGTTATGGTTTAAAGATGGTAGCTAAACACTTTAATGTTGCCGCCCTGGAAAGGACTTACATAAAACCTGAAAAAATAAACTGGTATTATCATAATGAACCTGAAGAACTCCTGAAATATGCAATGGACGATGTCAGAGAGACAAGGGCTATTAGTGAAATTCTGAGTCAAAGTTTTTTTTATCAGACTCAGATATTTCCCTATTCTTTTCAAAATGTCATAATCCGGGGCAATGCAACCAAAATCAACTCACTTTTTATTCGGGAGTATATAAACGCAAACCAGTCGATCCCCCATCTGCCCAGACCGAAAGAATATTCAGGTGGATATACCGATATTTTTTGCCGGGGCGTAGTGAAGAGGATCCTGTATTGCGATGTACAGTCGCTCTACCCCTCAATAATCCTAACCTTCAAATATCTGCCGAAAACAGATGTGTTGCAAATATTCAAATCATTACTGGAAGACTTAAAAGATTTTCGTCTGAAGGCAAAGAAGATGGTTGTTGCTGGAAAGACAAAGGCTGAAAGGATGTATTTTGATGCGCTTCAATCCACATTCAAGATCCTTATAAATTCATTTTACGGTTATTTGGGTTTTACCTATGGACACTTCAGTGATTTCGGTGCAGCTGACAAGGTTACCACAAAAGGGAGAGAACTTATTAAAAGTATGGTCACGTGGCTTGAGGACAACAACTGTAGAGTAATTGAAATTGACACCGACGGCATTTACTTTGTGCCACCCGAAAATATCAGGACGGACGAGGAAGAAAAAAGGATAGTTCAGGAACTCTCAGACATATTGCCGCCAGGCATAAACCTCGAGCTTGCCGGCAAATACAAGTCCATGTTAAGTTATAAGATCAAGAACTATGTACTCCTTGACTATAACGATCAAATGATTATCAAGGGATCTGGTCTCCGTTCAAGAGGTCTGGAACTGTTTCAACGGAAGTTCATGGAAGAGATGTTTTATCTCGTTCTTACTGACAGAGAAAATGAAATTGAAGATCTCTTACAAAAATATATAGACGAGCTTACTAATCACAAATGGGATAAAAAAATGTTCATAAAAACAGAAACGCTGCAGGAATCTCTTGACGTTTATGCTGAAAAAGTAAACAGGAAGAGACGGAGCGCCTCAGCATCTTATGAATTAGCCATCAAATCAAAGCGTAACTATCAGCCTGGCGACCAGATCTCCTATTATGTGATTGGCAACAAAAGCAAAGTGAGAGTTTTCGATAATTGCAAACTTGCCTCGCAGTGGAATGAAAAAAAACCGGATGAAAATATCAAACATTACAAACAGAAACTCCTCTCCTTATATAATAAATTTCAACCGTTTTTTCTGAAGTCATAAGTATATATTTTGTTTACACTTAGGAATTGCAACTATTACAATTTAGAATTGCTAATTTTTTTTATTGATTTCTATAATACTGCTGTCATAATTCAGTATAGCTTGTAAATATAAGAGAGTTTGTTAACACAAATACATAAACAATCAGACTATAAATCTCTCATATTTTTATGACAATAGGAAAACAAAAAGAAAACAATAGTTCCTGTAACACGGGTGTATCTAATTACCTACATGAAGAATGTTGGATTTGCAATTCGTTAAGTGATTTGTCTCCCATTATCTTTTTGAGATGCAGGATAATTCCTTCAACAAGACTTACCCTAACCATTCCAAAATATTATAAGTTCTAATATATTAAGTAGATAGACATTTTTGCCGGTATGGCTTATATTTTGCTTATGTCATAGAGTATTTTCCTCTTATTAACAATACAAACTTTCTGATAATTGGCATTAAGAAAGGTAGCCGTAGTATTTCAAACATTACAGTAAATAATGTTCCAAACTGAAATTATTCACTTTTTACAGCTATTTGAATCTTCCCTGCTGAATCTCTTTTTTAAAGCCATAAACTCAGCTGGATATGACTATGTCTACATTCCTCTTCTTTTAATCATCATATTTGGAATAAGTTTTCGTAAGGGACTTTATCTTTTTCATGTTTCGCTCTGGACAGTGTTCGCAACAATATTTTTAAAAGAATATTTTGCGTTGCCCCGACCTTGCGATGTCGATTTCCATGTGAAACTCATAAACAGAAATTATCAGAATTCTGCAAAGTTTGACAGCATGGGTGCAAGTCATTTTCTGGGAAGATTACCAGACGATGTTGTCACATATTTCAGAAATATCAAGTATTACTCGTATGGATTTCCGTCCGGCCATGTGAGTTTGAATACGGCTTTGTGGATTTCTATTTCACAATTGTTTCAGCAATTGTGGGTAAAAACGCTGGCGATTGCACTTATTGTTTTAATGCCAATCACAAGAATGTATCTCGGCGAACACTTCCTTGCGGATGTATTAGGTGGACTTTTAATTGGAGTGTTTTTTATGCTCCTTTTCTATTACACCGTTTACAAATCTGATTTGATGAAGGATACCTTTTCACGGGGCGTTACATTTTTTCCCTTCAGCCCCAAAGCATTAATACTCTTATCCTATTTTTTTATTATTCCCTTAATTATTTACTGGATGCTTCCTCCAAATCATGCCAGCTTTCCCGGTAATTTGCTTGGAATCAATGTTAGTTTTATTCTCTTGACAGTCAAGGGAATACCGCTGGATGGAGGCACCCCTTTTCAGAAAACCATCAGGGTTCTCATAGCCCTCTTTCTCTTCTTTAACACAAATTTCCTGTTAAAAAAACTGGGTTTTAATGAAAGTCCATCACTGGCGTTTATTCGAGCATCAATTGTAAGTTTTACTATGATATACGTCACGACTGGGCTTAGTGTTAAATTGCATCTTTACCAGAGGAATGACCGGCACAATAAACACAAAGCTATCAAAAAACTTCACAAGGCAGCATGACGTTTGCAAAAATTCTCAGTGCAGAAAGATAGATATTAAGGTTTTTTTCAACCCGAGCATAAGTGGCCGGAAACCTTGCTGCGCGTGATGCGGAGCGTCAAGAACTATCATGAAACATTGGATTATTGCAGGTAAACACTCAAGAGATCGCATCAAAAAGAGGCCGGAAAAATATACTGCGGAGAGTTTTATCAATTTTTTTTAACTATGAAAAAGCTCTTAATTACTGAATAAGGTTTGACATCCATCCAATAATTAACACCAGAATTTATATATTACGCATTTAAGGTGACCTTCAGGATTAAGAGACTACAGTGAACAAGGGATTTGATCTGTCTCGCCAGTCTGAGCGCCAGCCTGCTTTGAGACCAGTCAAGGAGCAAGTTATCCCTGAGTAATTCCCGTGTTATATGACACCGTTCCGTGTATCCCCCTGAAGCCGGCTCTCCACTCGACGATGCACTCTTGGCATAGCAGTCTCCTGCGCAATTGTATTTGGCTATACACCCCTGGCACTTCGGCATTTCATGGACATTGAGTTTCCCCAGACGATCAATCGCCTTCAGATCCACGACGAATTCACCAACCTCCTGTTTCCACTCTCCATACTGAAACAGCTTTGCTCTGGGATCCCAAGGTTGGAGGACTTCGCTGCATGACGTCACGATTCCACGTGCCGTTACCATGAAGGTCCTTGCATTGCCTGCGCCACAAAACGTCTGTCGGTGTTTCATGGCAGAACCTGAGTAATAGAGCCCTATTTCAAATCCTGCAGCAACTCGCCTTGCCTCACGGAAGTTATCAACGAACTTCTGCGCATCTAGATTTTCAATCTGTCCCTTAAGGTGCGTGACCGATGTCACATCGAAGACCGGTTCAAAGTGGATACTTTTGCACTGCAAGTTCTTCCCGACGAACAGAACAAACTCAGACAGTGTCGAAACACCTGCTACTGTCACCGTCGATCTAATATCGTATGTTTTCCCACGTACCTCGAGCCCCTTCATGTTGGCAATAATGCGATCGAACGAACCACCACCGTTCGGAAGAGCCCGATTCTCATCATGCACACCCCGCACACCGTCTAAGGAGAAGGTTACATTGGCGCAGTTCTCTGCAATATAATCTAACCTTGATGGGGAAAAAACACCATTGGTGCTTAAGGATACGGTAGGGGTAAAACTATTCAGTCTGCACTGCTCCTTAAAGTATTCAATGATATTCCGAAACTCGCTCCAACTTGCAGTTGCTTCGCCTTCTCCCAAAAAGTTGATAGACGGATTCTTCTTTTGAACTTTTGCATTCTTAACAATCAAATCGATTGCCGCTTTCGCCACGGGCCAGGGGATATCTAAATCTTCCAATCTTCCCCCTTCAGCATAACAATACTTGCATCTCAAAGTACACTTCTGAGTAGTTGAGAAGGTCGCGCTGGTTGGCGCCCATCGAGTACCGGCATGAGCAAACGTATCTTGCGGAATCTCAGGGATATGGATCTGGATTTTGAACACGTCGTGCTCAGCCAATCCATCGATCAGAGATTGCTCGTTGGGTAAAAGTACCTCTTTACGGTAATATTTCCTGACGGCAGATGCACCAAACTCGTCAAGAATCATGCTGACATTAGCAAGGGGACCATAGTACAAGTACCCGTCTAGAAATTTAACAAGGAAGGTATCCCCTGCTCCTTCGATTCTCTCTTCGATGAATGGGTAATGGTTTCCTGAAGTAATAGTGCAACTTTTGCTGCTTTTTTTTGGCATGAGTAAGGTATTTGGCGTATCAGATCCTCTTTTTTGGCGTTAGGATTTTTTTGTATCAGGAGCTACTCGTGAGCCTGGACGATCGCATCTTCGTGCGTATTTCGCCTACGATGGCTTGAAAATCATGTACGCTTTTGATCCTGTTGAGGTCCAATCCTTGCACAACGTCCCGAAAAACTGGATTTGACAACACGTCATATATATCAATCAGTCCTTCCTTTTTTTCACATTCACACCTATTTTCGCAGCATCCATCATTATCATTACAACCGCACACTGGATTGCATCCACAATTACCGGGACATTGCGGGTCTTTCCAAACCCCTTGGAGAACTGTGGCAAGAGCAACAACACCGTTGAGATCAAGAGTACGAACCGGTATATCAGACATACATACCTCCTGTTTCAAAAAGCGTGACGTAAATATTTTTTTCTAAGACTGTGATAAAAAATAAGTAAAAAAAATATAACGTAGGGAGATGAGGAATTAGATTAAAAAAATACTATACTTTTTTTTAAAACAAATAATTGTCAAAAGTCAAGAAGTTTTTGAAATTTTTCACATATCAGACTTTACCCTCAATAGCGCTCCTCTTTCCTTCATGTTCAGGCCTTCAGTGAGACTTCCCTGTTTCTCGGCTACCCAGTCCAGGGCTCTTTTACTCAGCCTATTATGTTCTCTGCTGAAAGGTCGGCTCGCAGGTTTGACCATCAGGCTTCGTTCAGACTTCTTTTTACAACTTCTCCCTTGCCTTTTGCTCGTTGCTATCGTATCATGGCGACTGTGAAAGTTCTGCCACAAGAGGTTTATACCCTGTCAGTCTACCTATAAGCTGTGTGTACACAAACGGATTGGGCAGTCGTAAATAAAGATTACTTCACATCCTGAACGTTACAGTATTTCGTTGTTGATCTGCAATTTTCTGTCTCTTATTTTAAACTTACAACCTTGCATTCCACAAAATCACAAGATACTGAAACTCCTGTAATAATAATAGATATTAGTATTTAAAGATATTACATATTTTACGAAAAGAGAATGTTATGCTAAAGACAAATAATATAAGTTTACGATACGGAAAACGTGTACTGTTTGAAGAAGTTAACACAAAGTTCAGTCCGGGTAACTGCTATGGAGTTATCGGAGCCAATGGTGCAGGCAAATCAACTCTCCTTAAAATTTTGTCAGGAGATGTTGAGCCGTCTTCAGGAACCATAAGTATATTGCCGAACAAAAGGATTGCGGTTTTAAAACAGAACCAGTTTGAGTTTGATGAATGTGAAGTACGAGAAACTGTATTAATGGGACATAAAAAGCTTTTTAAAATTATGGTTGAAAAGGATGCCATTTACGCAAAGAGTGATTTTAGCAATGAAGATGGAATGAGAGTTTCCGACCTTGAAAATGAGTTTGCTGAACTTAATGGATGGGAGGCTGAAAGCGAGGCGTCTACCCTTTTAAGCGGGCTCGGTATAGCAGACGAACTGCATGGAAAAAAAATGGCTGAACTTTCGGGTAATGAAAAGGTAAAAGTCCTGTTGGCTCAGGCACTTTTCGGCAATCCAGACATTTTATTACTTGATGAACCTACAAACCATCTGGATATTCAATCCATTAACTGGCTTGAAGAGTTTCTGATCAATTTTAAAAATACCGTAATTGTTGTTTCACATGACAGACATTTTCTAAATAACGTATGTACTCATATAGCAGATATAGATTACGGGAAAGTTTCCGTCTTCACCGGCAACTACGATTTCTGGCTTGAATCCAGCCAGCTGGTTTTGCAGCAGACAAAAGACACGAACAAAAAGATATCAGCTAAACGGAAAGAGCTTGAAACTTTTGTCGCCCGGTTCAGTGCAAATGCTTCCAAAGCAAGACAGGCCACTTCAAGAAAGAAGATACTTGAAAAGATGGTCATTGAGGAGATTAAACCTTCATCAAGAAAGTTGCCGTTTATCCGTTTTACACCCGAAAAAGAGATAGGAAACAATGTACTCTCAATAAAAAATATTTCGAAAAGAGTAAATGGGGAAGAATCCCTTAATAATATAACGTTAACCATTAACAATGATGACAAGGTAGCTTTTGTCGGAATACATGATTTGGCTAAAACTGCACTCTTTGAAATATTAATGGATGAGATTAAACCAGATAGTGGTAATTACACCTGGGGGCCGACAGTAATTCGTTCATACCTGCCAAAAGATAATTCAGAATACTTTCATGAAGATATTGTTTTAATTGACTGGCTTCGCCAATACTCCAAAGAGAAGGACGACAAGTTTATAAGAGGTTTTTTGGGAAGAATGCTTTTCAGTGGTGAAGAAGCATTAAAAAAGGCTAATGTTCTATCCGGTGGTGAAAAAGTACGCTGTATGCAGGCAAAGATGATGTTAAGCGGGGCCAATGTACTGCTTTTAGATGAACCCACAAATCATCTGGACCTTGAAGCAATCACTTCGTTAAACAACGGATTGATCAAATTTAAAGGTGTTGTTATGTTTGTATCTCACGACCATCAGTTTATTCAAACGATAGCAAATAGAATAATTGAGATAACTCCTTATGGTATTATTGATAAAAAGATGACCTTTGATGAATATCTGGAAAATCCTGATATTAAAAGACTGCGTGAAGAAATGCATGAGAATATAATTATTTAAGTCAAAAAATGGTGCCAGAGGTGGGAGTTGAACCCACACCCCCTTGCGGGGACCGGATTTTGAGTCCGGCGCGTCTGCCAATTCCACCACTCTGGCTATATTTATGAGAAAATTCAATATTTTCTTATTTTTTGCGCTGAAGGCGCAAGTTCAAAATTCCTAAAACTGCCCTGGACGGCAGTTTTAGGAATTTTGGGAAAGTTGGCCAGGATGGCCTAACTTGTTAAAGAAACCGTTCTATAGTTGCTTTTTCTCTTAAGCTCTTCAGGAGGTTTTCTGTCTTTCTTTCCCTGTATATTTGATCTACCATTTCTTTTACCTCATCATAACTAACCTCTTTTCCTTCTCTCCTGTCGGTCACCTTTATGAGATGGAAACCGTATTGGGTTTTTACAGGATCGCTCACCTCACCTGTTTTCAACAAAAATGCTGCGTTAGCAAAAGGCTCCACCATCGTACCTTTTTTTTCAAAAAATCCTAAATCTCCTCCTTTTTCTGAGGAAGGGCAATCAGAATTTTTTTTTGCAAGAACCGCAAAATCTGCTCCGTTGTCAATCTCTTTTTTCAACTTTTCAATTTTTTGTCTTGCTTTATCAATCTCCTCTTCACTTTTAAGATTTCGCGTATCAATCAACAGATGGCTTGCTCTGACTTCTTCTCCATTAAATAAATCCTGGTTCGAATCAAAGAATGCCCTCATCTCTTCATCTTTTATATCCTTACTCAGAAACTTGCTTAACGCAACCGTATCTCTTATCTCTTCTCTCAACTTCACAACAGATGAACCGCGAGACTCCAGAATTTTCTCTAATGTTACTCCTGAATTATTTTGGCTTGACTCGAAAAAAAACTTAACCTTTTCCAACTCAGCCTGTATTTCATCAACACTCACTATAATACCCTGTTCCTTGACAAACTGTTTTAACAACATTTTGTCTATTAACTGATCGAGTACAAGCCTCTTCGTTGAATCCGTTATTTCCTGATTCAGGTTTTTGTAGACGCCTAATCTCTTATCAACCTCTTCACTTCGAATGATTTCACCATTAACTATCGCAGCAGCACCATCTTGCTGTTGTTTTTTACCCTCAACCTTTTCGCTGGCATAAACCGATCTCATAGATTGAAAAACAAGGAAGGCACAAACCAGTATCAACAGAAACTTCTTAAACATCTCTTCTCCTTTCAAACTAACCGCACAAACAGAAACTACCTATGTCCAATAATGAGATTCGAGTTCAGTGACAAGGTCATTTTTTTTACCCTGCTGAATCCAGCCATCTGAAGCCACTTTTTTATCTCGCCTCCGGCATACATCCCACCTCCAACGGTACCTAACAGCATATTCACCCCAAAAAGTGTACCGAAAGTGGGCCTTGTTTTCGCCGAATTCAAGGTAAACTCTTGAATCACGACTATACCCTTTTTCATTAAAGAATACCAACATTTTTTCAGTATTTTCCGAATCTCAGCAGGGTTGTAAATATGCAATAAATTTGACACAAAAATGATATCGAATCGTTCTTTACCGAAATCTTCTTCAAGACAGTTTCCGGCCTGTGTCTTAACCCTCCCCTGTAACCCTGACTCACAAATAAACTTCCTGGTGATCTTAATGACGTAGGGAAGATCATAAACAGTTGCCATCATTTCAGGATTTTCCATTGCAAACCGCACAGCATAGGTTCCCTGTCCTCCTCCAAGATCTAAGAGCTTCTGATACTCTTTTATCCGCAGTTTTCTACATATTTCTTCTGCCTGTATTGAACCAATATTATGCATGGATTTCAAGAAATCACTTAATCTATGATCGTCTACATCATCATCTTTAACGTCTTCAAAAGCTGTAGGTTTTCCCGTCCTGACAGCAACATCTAATCTCGACCAGAACTCCCACAAATTATGGAAATGGTGTACTCTGTCTCCCTGATAAAGGGGTATATCTTTTATCAAGTAACGTCTGGATATAGGTGCATTCCTGAAGCTCCCTTTCACCTTTTTTAAAAACCCAAGCGAGACAAGTGTATTGAGGATCATCTCAGTTGCCCTTGGATTCGTCCCCAGCTCCTTTGAGACAATCTTATAACTTTTGTCTTTATCTCCGATCAGCGTAAATATTCCCATCTCTACCGCTACAAAAAGAACTTGAGACTTCCAGTAACCGTAACTCAACTCATAAATATATTGAACTTCCTTATAATTATTCATATTATTCATAAAAAATTGGATCCTTACCGCTTAATTGTATAACTTCCCATCTTAAAGAACTTGTACCTCTCTTTGTGATACCTTTTCTAAAGAACACAAGGTTTCCTCAAAATGATTTATCAGTTTTTCATTCAATTCCATTGAAAACGAATCTTCTTCATCATAATGGCACGAATCATGCCATATCTGATCATCTTTAGTTCTTGACAATTCACTTAAGACCTTTAAACAAAAATAGTTTACTCTTTCGGCTAAGAGGGAGACTTTCCTGTCATTCAGTTTATTGCAATATTCATAATTAAACTTTGAAATGGATTCGGCATGATCTTTCCTCTTTTCATAATCAGGCATTCCCTTAAAAAGAGTTT
The DNA here is from genome assembly GCA_031316155.1 of Candidatus Scalindua sp. GTDB lineage: Bacteria > Planctomycetota > Brocadiia > Brocadiales > Scalinduaceae > SCAELEC01. The sequence goes on along the minus strand of JALDRB010000002.1, from coordinate 256,169 downwards.
GCTGATGATAGAGGAGATGTGCAGTAATATCCGGTTTACGCAACATTTTCATTTTTTTGAGAAATTCAAAACTCTCTCGTACATCCCCGAGGGTAGACCCGGGCTCAAACATGATAAATCCGTAATTTGGTTCAATTTTGTGGTGTCTGAGCATACATATGGCCTTTTTATTCTCCTCAACCGTCGTCATCTTGTTGAACCTGTTAAGTGAATTCTGGCTTCCGTTTTCGACTCCCAGAAATACCTCTTTCAATCCTGCTTTAACAAGCAGGCTAAGTGAATCGGCTTCGATATCATTCACCCTGCATTCTATCCCAAATTCAATCTTTAAACCTTTCTCGATAATGAAACGAGCAAATTTACCTGCACGCTCCTTACCCTTTTTACCGGGACCAAAAAAATTTGCATCAGCGAAGTAAAAATATCTTTCTCCAAATTTTTGATACAAATCATATACCTCCTCGAAAACGTTTTCTGGACTTCTCCCGCGCCAGGAAGAATTTTCTCCATAGAACCGGTCCAGATAACAAAAGGTGCAGCTTCCATAACAGCCTCTGCTTCCAAGGATATACGAGGCAATACCTTTTTTCTTGAACAGATCATAATGATGACGAAAAGGGAACGGAAACGTATCGAGGCGTGATACGACAGATCTCGGTTTGTTCTCTATAATTTCCGGCCTCTTTTTTCCGACATCTGGTTCTTTGCCGACCAGGTTTCGTCCATTCGATTCATTTCCATTCTTATCCTCTGTTGACCAGGAATGAAAAACAAGACCATCAATTACGTGTAATATCGCTCTTTTTCGAGAAGTAACTATTTTTTCTGCCAGTTCCAGGATAGTTAATTCGGGTTCACCTACCGTAACAGAATCGATAAAGGGATAATAAAAAAGTATGTCCCTGAATGCAAATGTCGGGAAATGGCCGTATAGATTTATATGGGCGCAGATACCTTCTTTGCGAAGGTTAAAAAGCATTTCGAATAGAGAATCCGTATCCTCCCAGAGATAAAGAAGGTGCACACCTAAAAGACTGAAATTTCGTCTTTTTAACTCCTCTACCGTCTTCTGAAACGACCATCCAAAAAGATTTGCATCCACAATTTCTGTGTCAATATGTTCCGACTTCAAGACTGAAGCAATGTAACCGGTCATTAAACACGCCGACAAGGGAGTGTTGACTACATCTGCAAACCTTTTATGATTTTTCGGCCTCGGGTGCTCTAACAAGATAACGGACATTTTTTTATCAGTTTAATAATAATGGATTAAGACAATTCGCAATTTGGCAAAGCATCCTGACTGAACTGCTCCTTATTTCTGGGTTGTTCCAGTCTGAATAATAAAATCGAACAGGATTAAGGCGGGAATAACTCTTCTTCCTGACTGTAGGCGGGATCAGACAGGATAGTTTAAAATACATTTGAATTCATGCAATTCCGATCAATTTACCAATTTCTTCCTTAACCGCGAGTATTCCCTCCTTGTCAAGCTTCGGGTTGAAGACCTTTACCTCTTTGTCTTCCTTAAGGTTTCTAAAGATCAGAAACTCATTACCATCTGTTTTATCAATAGACAGAAGTGTCAAAACTTTTTTTCTCATTAAATATAAAGAAAGAACATATCTGAAGTTTATATTTGAAACATTCTCCTCATTTTCCGATCTCACAAACAGATCATAAAATATCTCTGTGTGTGCATATTTTTGAACAGGTTCACTCTTCTTCTGGACTTTTGTTTTCCAATAAGAAAAAGATTCATTTTGTCGGTTTGTATCCCAGCAACATAAGCAGAAATCCTTTCTTGTATAGGCGTTATCAGTATCATACAGCGCCGAAAAATATTCCTCCTCTTCTTCAAACAGCCTTTCACAGCGTGAGCAGTTTTTTGCGCCTTTATGTATATACCATTCCATCCTTAAGCTCTTTCTCTCGAGTTAGCGTATCCTGCCCGCCAGCGTGCCCTGTTGAATAATACTTAAGAGGACGTTTGAGATTAAGCGCTTTCCTCTTTTGGTTTAGCACAACTAATGATCTGAAATAATCTATTCTACAGGGCAGGTCTCTTGCTTCACGCCATTTTAGGTATGTGCTAACGCACAAAAAATGTTATCCGCTAATTTATTACTTCTAAAATGGAATAAATTTCACAAAGCAGTTGAAAAAGATTTTTTCCTGCTTTCTTTCAAATCATCTTTGTAATACTCCCTGACACCCTTTAACGAACACACATTACCACACATTGTGCAGGTGTCATCTTCCGCGGGAGGTCTCTCTTCTCTTATCTGTTTTGCCTTTTCAGAGGTAATCGCAGTCTCATACTGTGTCTTCCAGTCGAGGTCCCTCCTCGCAATGCCCATCTTCAAGTCCCGGTTTTTCACTCTGCCGCCAAGCTTAACCATGTCACCCACATGAACAGCAATTCTGGCTGCAATAACACCTTCTCTTACATCATCAGGTTTTGGAAGCGCAAGGTGTTCGGGCGGCGTTACATAGCAGATAAAATCTGCGCCATATCGAGAAGACAAAGCAGCACCGATTGCCGATGAAATATGATCATAACCGGGAGCCACATCGGTCGTAATAGGACCAAGCATATAAAACGGCGCATTATTGCTCATCCTCTTTTGTATAATAACATTTGCTTCAATTTCATCTATCGGAATGTGTCCAGGCCCTTCAACTATTATTTGTACCCCCCTCTTCTGAGCATATTCGGCTACTTCTGAGTTAATAATCAGCTCCTGTATCTGTGCCCTGTCGGTACTGTCATGTACCGCACCTGCCCGTAAACCATTTCCAAGACTTAAGATTACATCGTATTTTTTCATGATGCCGATCAGTCTATCTAGTTGGTCATAAAGAGGATTCTCCTTTTTATTGTGATTCATCCAGGCGGTTAAAAAAGAGCCGCCCCTGCTTACTAATCCTCCAAACCGGTATCCCTGTCTCTTTAACCGTTCTAATGTTATGAGATTAATGCCACAATGGATTGCCATAAATCCAATTCCTTCCGCTGCCTGCTTCTCGATCACTTCAAACAGGAAGTCAGCTTCCATATCAATTACCGAACCCTTTTTACGGATAGTTTCTATAGCAGCCTCATAAAGCGGAACTGTACCAACGGTTAATTTTGTTGCCTCCAGCACTCTCCTTCGTACCTCAGTTAAATCTCCTCCCGTCGAAAGTTCCATGAGTGTATCAGCTCCATATTTCTCGGCAACAAGAGCTTTTTCCACTTCCATGTCAAAGTCTATTATATCCGGTGAAGTACCGATACTCGCATTTACCTTTGTTCTGAGCCCTTTTCCAATACCAATAACCCTTGACTCTCTTTGCGGGTTTCCATAAATTACAATCTGGCCTTTTGCGATTCCTTCACGAATAAATTCAGGACTCACATCATCATACTTTGCAGCATCTTCCATTTGAGGCGTTATCTCACCATCTCTTGCCCTTTCGAGTTGAGTCTTCATTCTATATTCCCCTTTTTAACTGATATGAAACACCGGCTAGAAATGGTAAAATTCTAGGATAATAAGCAATAATTGTCAAAATGTTTTTGTTGCAGAGGTGATTTAATCAAAGAGACTTTTTCGATGAGCAAAATACGCTCAGTAATTTACTATGTGAAAACATACTGTACAGAACCGTTTCTCCGATCACGTAATTTCGTTTACTTCCTTTTACCAGATCTCTTCAATTTACTCTTTCAATTTCTTCCACCACTCATTTGGATCCGAACCTTCAATTAAAGTCAGGAGTTTTTTTGCGGATTTACTCTTCAGCAAACCTTGAGCGTTCTTCAGCCAATCTTCAGCATCCTTAAGCCCCTGCTGTACCTGGTATTCCCTTGCCTGTAATACACACTCTATAATATCCGCATCTTTCGCTACTACGCTCTCTTTGGTCTCCTGGTCCGAGAACTCTTTCAACACACATCCAATTTCATCTCTTTCAGAGTTGTTCAAAGACATTATCTGGTCTTGTGACGCCTTATTCTCTCCATCTTTAAGGTTATGATAACGTTGCGCTATTTTATGTAAATCATTTGTTCTTGATTCGTGAAGATCGTGAAATAAACACATCAAAATAACCCTGGACGTATCCAGGTTTTCAGCCTTTGCTAAAAAATACCCTACGACTGCGCACCGAAATGAATGTTCGGCCACGCTCTCTGGGTTACGGTTTCCAATCAACCACCATCCGCTTCTCTGCACATTTTTCAAATGGCCTACCTCAAAAAGGAATTTTACTAATTCTTCCATTCACGTTATCTCCTGATAAAAATTTTTTATCCGTATCAAGTCTTCCGCTTCGCTTTCTCTAACCACCTCATTATTTCCCTTATCAGACTGTTATGAACGATGATTCTGAGATTTTTATTTACCAAACCAAAGGTGTGGCACAAAAGTCTTTCAATCGAAAATTTTCAGTCAAGATAAGCAAGAAATGGTTGATTGAGAGATTAAATACTATTTGACAATCAAGTTTTTCCTTATACACTGAATCTTTTCATGAAAAGCGATATCTACGCAGGGGAACATTTTGTTTTTATGCCCTCATTGCGACCCCGTTATTTACCCGTTAGATAAAATTTTTAAGGAACTATATCATGCAATACCCCAAGTATCGACCTCGCAGATTAAGAACCAATACATTGATACGCAAACTCGTCCGCGAGGAACATCTATCAGTAAACGATCTCATTATGCCACTGTTTGTTCGTCCCGGAAGCGGCCTTAAACTTGAAATTCCATCAATGCCGGGCAATTATCAATTCTCCGTTGATACATTAGTTGAAGAAGTCCGTGAACTTGCGAATCTGGGCATTCCGGGTGTTATTTTATTTGGTATCCCTCAAAAAAAAGACGAGTTAGGTTCCGAAGCTTATGCAGATGACGGTATTATACAAAAAGCAATCAGGGCAATTAAGAATAAAATTTCAAATATACTGGTTATTACGGATGTCTGCATGTGTGAGTATACGAATCATGGCCATTGCGGATTCGTAACAAAAGATGAGAAAACCGGAGAGCATCAGGTAGATAATGATGAAACGCTTAAACTTCTTTCCCGGGAAGCTCTTTCCCATGCCAATGCTGGTGTAGATATTGTTGCCCCCAGCGATATGATGGATGGCCGTGTGGATGCTATCAGAAATATCCTTGATGAGAATGGTTTTGAGGGAATACCCATAATGTCCTATGCCGCAAAGTACGCCTCAGCATTTTATGGGCCATTCAGAGATGCTGCGGAGTCACCGCCAAGCTTTGGAGATAGAAAATCATACCAGATGGATCCGGCAAATTCAAGAGAAGCCTTACGCGAAGTATCTCTGGATATTGATGAGGGTGCAGACATTGTGATGGTAAAACCAGCTCTGCCGTATCTAGATATTATCAGACTCATTAAGGATACCTTTGAACACCCTGTAGCCGCATACAACGTCAGTGGAGAATTTTCTATGGTAAAGGCTGCACATGAGAAAGGGTGGATTGATGAAAAGGCCGTTGCTCTGGAGTCGCTGATTGGTATGAAACGGGCGGGTGCGGACATTATCCTCACGTATTGGGCAAAAGATGCTGCACGCTGGCTGAAAGAGTGTGCTATCTGAAAGCTATCTTCCACACCGGGCAGCTTGAGCAGGAAGCTTTCCGCTACCTTTTTGCGGTATATGCTGATGTACATAATTATAAACTCAATGATACTACTGACAGAAACAAGAAATCCAGGGTTTATTTATTAATGACTCATTCTTAATCAGAATTACCTTGGTGAAATTTATCATTCTGCAAAATTTCTTTACCAGATTTTACAAGTTCAGCTACCTTTTTAACACGAATTATGCGTTCGGTACTTGGAGGATGGTTATGGAGAAAACTTTTTGAACGGCTCCTGGGTATTTCTAACGCAAATCTCTTCCAGAGTTCTATACCCTTCTCTATGTTGTAACCTGCACGGTGAGCATAGATAAGGCCAACATAATCAGCCTCTCTCTCTTTCTCTCTGCTATACGGGGCATAGAGGGACTTAAAAGTAAGCGGTGCAAATGGCCCTGTTATACCACTGAAGATACCACACAACACCGCCACACCGGCGTTCTTGGGGATGTGCCTTGATGTAATATGTGCTAATTCATGTCCCATAATTACGGCTAATTCATTGTCATTTTCAACAAAATGAACCATTCCTAAGGTAAATTGAATTCCCGTTAGCCCTGCATAGGCATTAATATTGCCGGTTTGATCAAGACTAATTCTTACATAAGGGGCTTCCTTTGGTTTCACGTTACATGAGAATTTAAGACCATCTCTTTCTAAAACAATCGTGTTGGTTTTGCCGGCTTCAAACACAACGTCTCCGTGATCATCCACCTCATTACCGTTAACAGCCTTTATAAGATCACCTGATTTGATACCTGCGTCTTTTGCAATGCTGTTTTGAGCAACCTCTATTACAACACAGCCCTTATCAGAAGGAAGATGAAACAGCTCGGCAATCTCTTCTGAATTATCCCCGATCAGGGCACCGATAACAGCACGTTTTGTTACGGCTCCATCGGGAAGGTTGTCGAGAATCCTGATACCCACCTCCCAAATCTTAGCCCAATCATGTATATATACTTCTGTTGCCTGTTTCTCAATCTCACTTTCAAGCTTTTCCAGTTCCTCACCGGGAATTACTGGTCCGGTATTGGCACATCCAAGGGCAATCAGGAAAACAACCGGTAGTAAACATGTTATAATTTTAACGATCATGACCTCGGAATCTTTTGTAAACACACTTTTCTTATTTTCTAAACACAATAATTCGAACATTGTAATTTGAAATTTGTTTGGGCTTTGTAAATTGAGATTTGTTATTTAATGACCGCTGTTTGGTTCTGGCTTATCCATGTTATGCAAATCATCTCTTGACAATATTTATTGCTCTCATTATTTTATACTCTTTATTTTTTCTCAATGCAATATCGAATGCTTCAATAGATGATGAAACGAGCAAGAAGTGTGTGCCCTCACGATTGCCCGGATACCTGTGGAATAATTTCTTCTGTTCATAAGGGGAAACTTATCAAGGTTCAGGGAGACCCCGACCATTTTGGTACCAGAGGCTTCCTCTGCGACAAAGTAACAAATTATCCGGAAAGAGTCTACAGCCAGGACAGACTATTATATCCTCTCAAAAGAGTCGGAAAGAAGGGAGCAGCCAAATTTGAAAGGATAACATGGGAGGAAGCAGCGGAAACGATCTCTCGACGATTTCATGAAATAATTTCAAAATATGGAGCCGAATCAATACTTCCTTTTAACGGTTCAGGAACACTGGGGTTAGTAAACGGGACGGTTGCAGGCAAAAGATTCTTTAATCGTCTCGGCGCATCACGTCTTGACCGAACAATATGCTCTAAGGGAGGAAGAATCGGATACAAATATACGCTTGGAGCCTCCTTTGGAGCGGATCCTTTCGCTATTCCACAATCAAAACTCATTATTTCATGGGGTACAAATCCCTATTCCACGAATATCCACCAGATTCCCCTGATACAGGAAGCAAGGAGAAACGGTGCTGCTTATGTAGTCGTAAACCCATATAAGGTGAAATCTGCTGACATGGCAAATCTCTTTCTTCAACCGACACCGGGAAGCGATGCCGCACTCGCTCTGGGAGTTATGCACATAATCATCAACAACTCCCTGTATGATAAAGAGTTTGTAGAAAAGCATACAGAGGGATTTGAAGCATTATCGATAAGAGTCCAGGAATACCCCCCAGAGAAGGTAGAAGAGATATCGGGGGTTAAAAAAGAGGTTCTCAGAGAATTTGCGAGAATGTATGCGAGCCATAATCCATCTTTTATCTATGCAGGTTCAGGAATGCAGCATCATACAAATGGAGGGATGATGATACGGACAATCTCCTGCCTTCCCGGTCTGGTAGGCGCATGGAAATATCCGGGAGGAGGCATTTTCTACCCAACCAGTGAGGCTTTCCCCATTAACTGGGAAAAACTCGAAAAAAATGATCTCTCCCCGAACTCTCCAAGAACGATTAATATGAACCAACTGGGTGAAGCTCTCATTCATGCAGAGCCCGAAATTTACGGTCTCTACATATACAATGCAAACCCTGCTGCGGTACTCTTTAATCAACGAAAGGTAATAGAAGGCCTCTGTCGTGAAGATCTATTTACCGTTGTACACGAGCAAATTCTTACCGATACGGTTCGATATGCCGATATTGTCCTGCCTGCTACAACCCAATTCGAACATACTGACCTTCACTATTCATACTTCCACCTGTCACTACAGCTGAATGAACCGGTAATTGAGCCATTAGGTGAAAGCAGATCGAATATTGACACCTTCAAGTCGCTGGCACAAGCAATGGGTTTTAACGATACCTTCTTTCAAGACACTGAATTTGACATAATAAACAGCGCATTAGAAACGAATAGCCAGTATCTAAAAGAGATTACGCTTGATCGTATAAGAGAAGGTGGTGTGGCACGCTTAAGTCTACCGGATGAGTATCATATGCCTTACAAGGATCTTCGTTTCCCGACCCCTTCAAGAAAGATAGAATTTTATTCTGAAAAGATGAAATTGAATGGTTTCGATCCCCTACCCGCTCATATCCCAATTGAGGAAGGACCATTACGTTCACCAGAACTCTACAAAAAATATCCGGTTTATCTTCTTACTCCCTCGGCAAAATCATTCCTTAATTCCAACTTTGCCAATATTTCTCACTCAAGGAATAAAGAGAAGAGACCTACGTTAGAAATGAATACAAAAGATGCAAGAGAACGTAAAATAAGCACAGGGGATCTCGTAAAAGTCTTTAATGAACGTGGAGCATGTTTGCTGTGGGCTGCTGTCAAAGACAGTATAAAAGAGGGCGTTGCCGTCAATAAGGGGATATGGTGGAATTCCTTAAGTCCGGGTGGGTGTAACAGCAACCAGACAACGCCGGACAGGCTGGCAGACATGGGCGGTGGATCAACGTATAACACAAACCTTGTTCAAATTGAAAAAGCGAATAATGAACAACCGTAAACAAATTTCACCCACCCTGGCCGAGCGAGGACCAAAAAAAATAGATTTCATATCTGTGCTTGTTCGGCCAGGTTGTAACATAAAAACCTAGGGTTTTCAAACTTTCCCTTTAAACGATGAAGAAAAGATAAATATTTTTATTTACCACACTGAAGATGTGATTAAACAGTCTCTAAGGTGTCGATTTCCAGTCAAAAAAAGCAAGAAATTGTCAGCTTTAGACTAAGATTGACAAGATTGAAAAAAAAGTTGAAATATCGGGATATTTTGTTTATTCTCTTACTTGACAATTTCCAGTCAAAAAAGGAAAAAATTTTCGGCTTAGAGAGTAAAGGCTACTATTATGAGTTATGAAAATATTGCTGTTCCGGATGGTGGGAAGCCTATCATCGTCAATGAAGATCTTTCCCTGAACGTTCCTCATCATCCAATTATCGGCTTCATCGAAGGCGATGGCATAGGTATCGATATCACTCCGGTAATGCGTAATGTGGTAGACGCTGCGGTTGAGAAAACATTCGGTGACGAACGTTCAATCGCGTGGATGGAAATCTATGCAGGTGAGAAATCAACCCGAATCTATGGGAAAAATGTGTGGTTGCCTGAAGAGACTCTTCAGGCGCTGAAAGAATATAAAGTTGCTATAAAAGGGCCATTGACAACACCCGTGGGTGGCGGTATTCGCTCTTTAAATGTTGCTCTTCGGCAGCTGCTCGATCTCTATGTATGTCAACGGCCAGTCCGTTATTTCGACGGCACGCCGAGTCCACTGAAAACACCAGAACTCACAAATATGGTGATCTTCCGTGAGAATTCTGAAGATATTTATGCCGGGATTGAGTGGGAGGCAAATAGTACAGAGGTAAAACGGGTTATTGATTTCCTGCAAAATGAAATGAGTGTCACCCAGATCCGATTCCCAGAAAACTGCGGTATTGGGATCAAACCGGTATCTGCTCAAGGAACGAAACGTCTTGTTCGCAAGGCTATTCAATATGCTATTGATAATGACCGTGCATCAGTAACTCTGGTACACAAGGGTAATATTATGAAATTTACCGAAGGCGCTTTTAAACAATGGGGTTACGATCTTGCCAGAGAGGAATTTGGTGCCCGGGAGTTAGATGGCGGGCCGTGGTGTTCTCTGAAAAACCCTGTAACAGGCAAAGAAATTATTATTAAAGATTCTATTGCTGATGCATTTCTGCAGCAAATCCTGTTACGTCCTGCAGAATATGATGTGATTGCCACATTGAATCTCAATGGCGATTATATTTCTGATGCCCTGGCAGCCCAAGTCGGTGGAATTGGAATTGCACCCGGTGCAAACTTGTCTGATAAAATAGCTCTGTTTGAGGCAACTCACGGAACTGCGCCCAAATATGCAGGCCAAAATAAAGTTAATCCGGGATCATTAATTCTATCAGCCGAAATGTTATTACGTCATATAGGATGGCAAGAGGCCGCAGACCTGATCATTAAAGGTGTATCGGCTGCCATTCAAGCAAAAACGGTAACCTACGATCTAGAACGCTTAATCGATAATGCCACTTTGCTGAGCAGTTCAGAATTTGGTGAGGCGATTATCAGGCATATGTAACCAACAGGGTTTTTCCTATTGACAACTCTTTAAACCAAATGTATACTTCTTCTGTTGATAGATCTGCCGACAACTCTATTTTATCGGAGATGAGTTGATCTATGAGATCAGAGTTAAGTATTTATTCTATACAAGTCGTTTTCCCATTCATCTGTTAAGCAATTCAGGTTTCTTTATTATGAATACCGGCTTGCTTTATTCATACTCTTATACTAAGTAACGCAGAAAAACAACCATCCTTGAAAGTTATTACTATTTCCTATTCTCTAAAATTTATATTTAAATAACCGTTACGGAGAAATAAGTTTATGTACATTGTCTTCGGATGTGGCTCAACCGGGAATGCCGTTATTGAAACCTTAACGAAAGCGGAAAAAGAGGTAGTAGTAGTAGATCGGGATGAAGCAGTTTTGTCGAAGTGGAAGGATCAACATGTTCAGGTAATAACAGCTGAAATGAACAATTTTGACCTAAACAGTCCCTTTTGTATTAATGCAAGCGTAATCCTGATTCTCACAGGAGATTCAGAAAATAATTTGATACTGCTTCAAAAATTAAAGAGGAAATTCCCAAAGAAATTTATTCTTGTCAAAGTCTCTAATCAAAAAGAAGCTGATACCTTGAAAGACAATGGCGCCGATATGATTTTGCATTCCGGCAAAATACTGGCGCAAGCGATCCTCCCTGAACTTGAGGGTTTCGAGATGAAACAATCTGCATTCGCATTAGTGAATGCAATAAAAGAATCAAACAAGAAGGGCTTAGCTATATTTTTACAGGACAATCCGGACCCGGATGCGATAGCCTCTGGTCTCACCCTGAAACACATCAGTAAATTTTTTGATGTGGAAAGCAACATCTACTATGGCGGGACTATCAGCCATCAGAAAAATAAAGCATTGGTTAATTTGTTAAACATGGACCTGATAGAGGCAAAAACAACAGAAGAAGCTATGGAAATCGTCAGAAAAGCTGGAAAGATTGCATTAGTCGAGGCTTCAATTCCATCTAAAAATAACATCTTACCAGCAGATGTAACACCCAATCTGGTTTTTGACCATCACCCTGTAGATCTTAAATCGGTTAAGGGAGATTTCGTCGATATTCAACCAAAATTGGGCGCTACATCTACTATAATGACCAAATACATTCGCCAGTTAAACATCAAGCCAAACCATCAGTTAGCCACTGCCTTGCTGTATGGTATCAGAACAGACACCAGAGAATTTACCAGAAACACCTCTTCTGACGATTTGGTTGCGGTATCATATCTTTCACCTTTAGCTGATGGTAATATTTTGAATCAGTTAGAATCTCCCCCTATGAGCTCAGAAACGCTCGACATCATCGGAAGGGCGATACGAAACAGAGAGATAAGAGGCTCATATCTTGCATCATTTGTAGAATTTATCAGTGAAAGAGACGCTCTGCCACAAGCGGCTGAGATGATGCTGCAATTAGAAGGCATTAACACCGTACTCATCTTTGGTATCAACGAAGATAAAGTTCAATTGTCGGCAAGAAGCCGAGATACCAGGATCAATTTGGGAACCCTTTTGCAAAGTGCCTTTGGTAAGTTAAATTCAGGAGGCCATGCTACGATGGCAGCTGGTGTAATTAATCTTGGCATACTTGGCGATGCAAACGACAAGGCTTCCCTTTTAAAAGTTACCTCTGATGCTGTCAGAAAAAAGTTTTTTTCCGCAGTTGGAGTAGAGCCTGAAAGTGAGACACTTTCAATAATCGAAGAACCAAGAGAACGTCTGGCCAGAATGTAACGGCGCAAAAAGATATACTCACCTCGTAATGGTTTTAGTATACCTGCAAATAAGAAGAGGTCTTCTCAAAAACGATTGTTTTTCCTTCCATCAGACGAATGATGGTGAGAATAAATGTGAATTTGTCTGGTTTCAAAATTTCGCTTTAATCTATTCTTCAAATGATTTTGTACCCATTTTCTCAAGACCGGAACCATAAGAAGAAAACCGACAATATCCGTCACCAGTCCCGGTGTTATTAATAATGCGCCAGCAACTAAAATAAACAGGCCCTCTAAAAGTCCATCCGTCGGTATTATCCCGCTCTCCAAATCCTTTCTTATGCTTTGATAAATGCTTAGACCTTGACCCCTCGCAAGCAAACCTCCAAATATACCTGTTAGTACGACTATCAGGATAGTGAGAAAAGCTCCCAAATATTTTCCCACATGGAGTAAAAGATATAATTCCATTAATGGCACAACGGTAAACAGTATAATAAGTCGAAAAAGCATGCGAAACCTTCTCCTATTACTTTTGTAATGTGAAAGTTGCTAAAATGATGATAAAATATCTTCTCTGATGCGTAGCGTAACCAGCAAACCAAAAAAACAGATTAACAATTCGAGAGATTGACAATAAAACAGGCTTATCTAAAATTTTTCTTTGCGCCCAGGAGCATTCAAAAAACTTTTACCTCGACAGTTCTCTAGTGATTCCCCATATAGGAAGACACTCATTCATAGGGTATGATCCATTCCTCACGACACGATCAAAAGGCCAGAATATAATACTCCAAGACCGTCTGGGAATTACAAAAAAGAGGGAAAACCATTTTGATGAACTACGCAATCTTTTGAACTGATTCCGTCTGGATGCTCATATTGATTCTGTACCGTTTACGTGTGGAGCAGTTGGATATTTTGGTTATGATCTTTGCCATAGTTTTTATGATACCATTCTGACCCGCAACCATCAAGAAAACAGGCATTAACTCGCTTCTTCTAATTTTAGTCCGCTTACTATCAAAAGTACAGAAAAAAGATTCAAGCAGTTTACCTGGATTCTCAATCAGGCTTCTAACATGCAGAAAGAACCAGAAATCTTCGGAAACATAAAGAAACGGAAGATAAAGACAATATTCCTCCACATGAAATATTCAGAAAACTGAGAAAAATTAATCCTGCACCATTTTTCTGCTACCTTAAATTTGACAAGAAATACGTTATCAGTTCATCTCCCGAAAGTTTAAAGTATACGTGCTTTTTAGTCGTACTCAAATTTTCAATTGACGTTTTCGTGAATGATTGTTATCATTCAAAATAATTCAAAAGTGATTATCTTTTAAGAAGTTATGATTTTTTCGGCATTGAAAAGGAAGAGAAGCATTGACAAAAGTTGGGATTGTTGGGGCTACCGCTTACACAAGTCTGGAACTCATTAAGACCCTGTTAAGACATCCTGATGCAGAAATTACCTATCTTGGTACGAGACAGGAAACAGGAATCAGGATTTCTGACGTTTTTACTGTTTTAACGAAGACCTTCGATATGCCCTGCTCACAATTGAGTAAAAACGATGTGCCAAAGGATGTTGATCTGGTTTTTATAACACTTCCACCAACGATATCCATGCAATATGTGCCTCAATTTTTAGATGCAGGAATCAAGGTAGTTGATCTCAGCGCCGACTACCGGTTCAAGGAGATATCAGTTTACGAAAAATGGTATAAGGTGAAACATTCTGATCCTTCTCATTTGAAAACAGCTGTTTATGGTCTTCCTGAGTTGTTTAGAGAAAAGATTAAAGGTGCTACGCTTGTAGCAAATCCTGGATGTTATCCCACTTCCGCACTCCTTGGTTTGGCCCCTTTGATCCAGAAAAACCTTATTTATAATGACGATATTATCATAGATGCAAAATCCGGAATATCCGGAAGCGGCCGTGAACCAAAAGAGAGCACACATTACTGTGAACGGAATGAGAATCTGGAGGCATATAATGTCGGAGTACACAGGCATACGCCAGAAATAGAAAGTATCATTTCCCTGATCGGAAATTCAGATACATTCGTCTATTTTACACCACATTTGATTCCCATGAACAGAGGCATTTTGTGTTCAATGTACGTTAAGACGAAAAAAAAGATCACCAATGAGGAGATCAGGGATTTATTCAACGATTTTTATGCAAGAGAGCCATTTGTTCGAGTCTGTTCAGATGACAAACTTCCAAAGATAAAGGATGTTGTTAATACAAACACCTGTGAAATTTCTGCAAAAGTTTTAGGTGAACGTACAATAATTTTTTCAAGTATAGACAATTTAATGAAAGGTGCTTCAGGACAGGCAGTGCAAAATATGAATATCATGTGCGGCCATCGTGAGACAATGGGACTCCTTTGACAAGTTAGGCTATCCTGGCCAACTTTTCCAAAATCCCTAAAACTGCCGTCCATGGCAGTTTTTACGGTCTTTTGAACTTGCACCTTCAGCGCAAAAAAATAAGGAAATATTGAAATTCCTATACATCGAGTTAGTGCATCCTGCACAACTCTGTCCAAATGGGTACCTCGTCCCCGCCAGAATGCTCGTCGGGCTGGCGAATGGTCTGTAGGCCGGGCAGGCAGCGATATCCATGCCCTGTTGAATAATACTTAAGAGGAGGTTTCAGGTTAAGCTCTTTCCTCTTTTTGCTTAGTACAACTAGTAACCTGAAATAATCTATTCTACAGGGCAGGTCGCTTGATTTGCGCCCTTCTTTGGCACCTGCCCGAATGACTTGTTCAGGCGGGTGTGCTAACGCACATAAAACATGATTCTGAAAGATAATGCATTAACTTAGCGACTCTCATCGGACACATCAGTCTGTGATTTTTCATTACGGTGGAGAGATCTTTGCAAATAGTTGCCTAATTACCGATCCCCGCTTTCGTGGGAATAATATAGTAGACCCAAAGAATGAAACAGCAGAGCGATAGAGAAATGTATTATCATGCCGAGTAATTGTGACAGGAGAGTAAAACAAATGACAAAAGTAAAGGTAAAGATTTCCTCCCAGCCCAACCGGTTTTTTGCATATTGGTGGAGCAAGACTGCTCTTACAACTGGCTTTTTGCCAGAAATAATGATGGAAAACTGATCTTGAGAATCGAAGATACCGATCAGGTACGTTCTACACAAGAGGCTACACAGTCAATTCTGGATAGTTTAACCTGGTTGGGATTAGATTGGGATGAGGGCCCTTACTATCAGAGTCAGAGGCTTAATATCTATCAGGAATATGTTGAAAAACTTTTGAAGCAGGGAGACGCCGAATACATCGATGATCCTGAAAAAGGGAGAGCTGTACGCTTTAAGATTCGGGATGTGATTACGGATATTGACGATTTAATACATGGAAAAATTAAATTCGATACCGCTCTTCTCGAAGATTTCATAATCAAGAAAGGTGACGGTTTTCCTACCTATAATTTTGCCTGTGTAGTTGATGATGGTTTGATGGAGATAACTCACATCATTCGCGGAGACGACCATATATCAAATACGCCAAGGCAGATCGCCCTTTATCATGCACTGGGATTTGATTTACCCAAATTTGCTCATATTCCCATGATCCTTGGTGAGGATGGCACCCGTTTGAGTAAGCGGCACGGAGCAACCTCCGCTGTCGAATATCGAGAAAAAGGATATCTGCCTGAAGCAATAATTAATTTTATTGCACTACTTGGCTGGTCACCGGGAAACGACCAGGAAATTTTAACCAAACAGGAGATGATTGAGAAATTTTCTTTAAAACGGGTCAATAAAGCCAGTGCAAGGTTTGATACCGTAAAGCTTGATTGGATGAATAGTAAATATATACGGGAATTACCTGCGGAACAGCTCTCAGCTAAATTGCATTACTATATTCAAAAGGCGGGCTTTGACACCACGCAACTTTCGGATACCTGGCTGAAAAAACTGATTGAACTTTATAAAGACAGATTTAAGACATTATCCGAATTCACAACACAAACGTCTCCTTTCTTTCGAAATCAGATAGAATACGAGAGTAGTGCGGTTGAAAAATTCCTCAAGATAGATGGAGCTTCTCGTTTAATTAGTGATACATACGCAAAATTGAAAGAACTTGAGAATTTCTCGATTCAGGAAATTGAAGATTGTTTACGGGATATAACAACCCAACATGGTATTGGTTTTGGCAAATTGGCCCAACCGTTAAGAGTTGCAATTATCGGAAAAAGTGCAAGCGCAGGAATCTTTGAGACATTAGAGCTCTTGGGCAAGGAAAAGACGCTCAACCGGCTGGAATACGCAATGAAAACATTTTTATAAACAAAAACTATTAACACAATACGTATCTATGGTCAAAATTAAATGGCTATTAGATTATTTTTAGCAATTGAAATTGAAAAAAGAATAAAAGAGCGTATACTTGGATATTTAAATCATCTGAAAAAAGCTGATGCAGGTGTTCGGTGGGTGGCTTCTGAAAACATTCAATAGTAAAATTTCTTGGAAATATTGATGATCTTCCCGCATTGATCAAATTTATTGATGCTGTTGTGTCATTTTTCAGCCCTTTAGGAATACAAATAGCAACGTTGGTGCGTTTCCAACGATAAAAAAACCCCGCATACCGTTTGTTTGTATACAGGATAAAGACAATAATCTGACAAAGATTTTTGAACAGCTTGAAAAAGGAATAGAAGAGTATGGTATAAAAACGGGATACGAAGAACTATGTTACCATATTACTATTGGCAGGACAAAATCACAGAAGAATTTACGCAAACTCACAGAACTGTTGCAATCTGATTCCGATCGTTTCTTTGGACAGGAAAAGATTCATTATATTTCTTTAATTCAAAGCGAACTAACTCCGTATGGCCCTATTTACACAACTATAAAAAAATTTCAACTTTACGAAAATGAGTACAGGAAATCATAAATTTACGAAATCTCATAACTGGATTAATTTAAAAAGAAAGTTTGCAACCATAGGAGTAACAGATTTTCTGTTAAGCGAGATTGGAAATCTGATATCCCTTAGCCTGCCAAAGGTTGGAGATGAAGTTGTTTCCGATATTGCTTATGGCGAAGAATCTATGGACGAGTTACAGGATTTGGTTGTACCAATTGATGGTGAAGTAATTAAGACCAATTCTTGATCTATACAACAATTTAAAAAAATTGCAAAAAGATCCTTTTGTGAAGGCTGGTTAATAAAAAAATCCGAATTTTAGAACCTGAAACTTGATTTGCTTATGAATGAAGAAGAATACGAAGCGTATAAAAAAAAAGCCTTAAAAAAAGGGTAAGAAGTCATGAAATATACTTTAAAAAGTTAAATCACACTCACAAACAGAATTCATAGATATCACGAGAGAAGTAGATGGTATTATAAGAAAATCAAAATTAGAAGATGGTATTTGCACTGTTTTTTCTCCTCACACAACTTCTGGAATAACGATTAATGAAAATGCTGACCCTTCGGTAAAAGATGATATTTTATATGGTTTAAACAAACTTGTCCCTCTGAATGGTAATTATGCCCATGCCGAGGGTAATTCAGCCGCCCATATTAAAACCTCATTGATTGGTTCATCAGAAAATGTTCCGGTTAGTGGCGGAACACTCGCTTTAGGTAGATGGCAGGGCATTTTTCTCTGTGAATTTGATGGTCCTCGAACAAGGGAAGTCATCGTCCAACTATTGGGCGGTCACTAATACCTTCATTGAGAATTTTTCAATAAATCACGTTTATTTTTACCAGAAAAAAAAATATTTTTTAAGTTTTTTGCATTTTAATAAGCTTCAGATAGCACATATACCGCTCACATCCCCTTAACCTATGATGCTGAATGATATCCGTTGGAATTTAAGAGACATATGTAAAGTATTTCTCTGCTATTTTACTATGATGATGGTTGGAATACCGCTTCTCCTGAAGATCTTTAAAACATTTTTAGGTTTGGATGTAGCCGAATTACTCGGTCATAATGTTACCATACTGACTTTATCCTTAGGGGTTAATGTTTTTGCATGCTTATACGTGTTCTATATCATTCATGTAAATTACGGCCAACCGCTGAGTGCCCTCGGATTGACTTCCGATAACTGGAAATCCAATGTACGATTAGGACTCAAACATTACTTTATCATTCTCCCTTTTATCATACTAGCAAGCTACACCGTTGATCTTATATTTAAATTGTTTGGTATTTCTCCCGGAAATCAGGAAATTATTATGAAACTTCTGGAGGAGGACTCTTTACCTGTGCTCGTTTTCATGGTTTTTTTCGGAACATTAGCAGCACCGGTTATTGAAGAACTTCTTTTCAGAGGTTTCCTTCATCCTGCCATAAGACCTGTCTTCGGCAAAACAAAAACAATTATATTCAGTGGTTCTCTCTTTGCATTAGTCCATTTGAATATCCATGTATTTCTTCAAATTTTTATATTAGGAGTCTTGTTGGCATATTTATTTGAGAAAACCAGATCGTTGATAGCACCTATAACCGTACATATATTGCATAATTCAATTACCTTAGCCTTTCTCATCTCATACAAACAGCTTTTTAAGGATCATGTTTAAGAACATAGAAGAACAGTTAAAGATAATTAAGCGAGGTATTGTCGACATTGTTCGGGAAGATGAACTTGTCGATAAACTCCGCAGATCAATAAAATCAAACAAACCTCTCCGTATAAAGCTTGGTCTCGACCCTACTGCTCCGGACATACATATTGGAAACGCAGTCCCCATCCATAAGTTACGTCATTTCCAGGAGCTGGGGCATACTGCAATTCTCATAATTGGTGATTATACAGCTTTCGTGGGTGATCCAAGCGGTGTAAATAAGACCAGGCCACAGTTAACACACAAAGAGATAAAGGATAATACAAAAACATATTTAAACCAATTGGGTAAAATACTGAATTTAGAAAAAACTGAAATCCATTACAACAGCAGTTGGTTCAGTGAAATGAAATTTACCGAAGTAATTTCATTAGTATCAAAAATGACCGTAGCGAGAATGCTTGAACGGGATGACTTCACAAAAAGATACAATTCGGGAATTCCCATAAGCCTGCATGAATTCATTTATCCACTGATGCAGGGATATGATTCGATAATGATAAGAAGCGATGTAGAAATTGGCGGTACCGATCAAACCTTCAGCTTACTCGTAGGGCGGGACCTCCAGCGGGACAAAAACATGGAACCACAGGTTGCCCTCACCACCCCTCTGCTCGAAGGAACAGATGGAAACAAGAAAATGAGTAAAAGCCTGGGAAACTATATCGGTATTTATGAAGAGCCAAAGGAGATATTCGGTAAAGTGATGTCTATCCCTGACAACCTTATGTGTAAATATTTTGAGCTGGCTACTGATGCAACTCAAGAAGAAATAGAAAGTCATTTAAAAGTCCACCCAAGGCAGACAAAAGTCAATTTAGGAAAAGCCATTATCCGTCGTTATCATAGTGAAGAAACAGCCGAAAGGGCAGCAAAAGAGTTTGACAGAATTTTCAAGGAACGGAAACTTCCCGATGATGTCTCGCAAATTCAAATCTCTTCAGAAGACACCGGAGAGAATCACAAGCTGTGGCTGGTAAAATTACTGGTATTAAGTGGCTTCTCCAGCACAAACGGAGAAGCAAGAAGATTAATAACACAGGGAGCCGTGAGTATTGATGATAAGACATTAACCGATCCATCAGTTGAAGTTGAAATAAAAACCGGGATGGTCCTCAAGGTCGGAAAACGCCGTTTTGCAAAAATTATTGTTAATAGTACCTCTTAATTACCACATTTTTCTTAAGTTTCTCCAGATATTCTTTTTTCTTTTCGAGAAACACATCACGAAAAAGGATATTTTCGATTTTACTTTGAACCTCTTTAAAAGAAAGATTCTTGGCATGAGTAACATCCTCAACCTTGAAGATATGATAACCAATAGAGGTTTCCACTATCTGGCTGATTTCACCTTTCTTTAATTTCTCAATGTCTGCTACAAGGTCTTTCCTGAAATCCTTTACTTCATCAGCTCCCCACAAACCTCCCTTATACGAATGTGGTCCTTGTGAATACTCCTTGGCAATATCTGCAAATTTTTCCCCGTTCTTCAGTTTCTTCAGGAGCTCCTCTGCAAATGACTTTGCCTCTTCGTGTGAATCATAACTGGAAAAACGGACGAATATCTGCCGAAAACTTAAGCTTCCCTCTTCTGAGAAATCTTCCATGTGCTCTTCGTAATAACGTTTAATTTGTTTAGGAGTAATGTGTATTTTTCTATAAACATTCTCACGCAGTATTTCATCAACCATTATATCCTTCTTTAATTCCACCCTTTTTTTCAAGGGATCAATTCCCTGTTTGTGAGCTAATTCATAAAACTTAAAAAGAGAACCTACTTCATCCACGGCTCCTTGTAAAAACGATTCTAATTGCTTTTCAACCGCCGCTGATTTGTCAGGATCAGAAAGAATCAATTTCTCCGCTTCCTGCACAAGAATTTTCCTTTCAATTAATTCTTCAACAGCATTGTTAAGTAACTCACGTTTCTTTTGAAGCAGTTCTTCCCCGGAATAGTTTCCTTCCGCGAGATAGAAAGCCTCCGCAACACGGTTTCTTACATCAAATTCCGTAATTATCTCTCCATTTACTACAACCCGTACTGCTTTCAGGTTATCTGCATCCACCCGGCACAAAAAGAAGAATTGTACTATGAAAAACAAGAATAATGAGAATTTCACGTATTATACTCCTCTAACTTTTTGATTTCTTGAAACAGACCGCTGCGCATCATCACAAAGGGTAAAAAACAACAAAATAAACGGTAAAAAATAGATAAAACGCTGATCACCCTTACAAACAGTTTGTAACATACACCATATGAAGATATTTTATCAGGTAATCTTTTATACCATATCAGAAAGATTTTGTCTATGTATTGCACGAAAAAACTCAGGTATTCAGTAAATCTTTAACAAATTCTGCCAAATCTTCAGGTGTCATTCTCTTTCCTGGTAACCTGAGATGCAATTCGTTACTATCCAGGACTTTGACCTGTTTCTGAAAATCCCTGAAAAGAGTTTCTGCCCTCTTCATATTATCAAAGAAAAAGATGATGGTGCCATTAACCCGCTTCAGAGAACGTATGTGATAATTTTGTGCTGCTATTCTGATTTCACTTTCAGTTAAAAGATTCTTAACTGGTTTCGGTACACGTCCAAACCTGTCAACCAGCTCTTTTTCCAGCTCGGCTACCTCCCTGAAGGAAGATAAACGATTTATTTTTCTGTAAATCCCTATCTTTAACTTTAAATCCGGAACATAGGTAACTGGTAAATATGATTCCAGATGCAAGTTTATGTGCACTTCAGGACAAACTGAAACAGATTCATTCTTCGCCTTCCGAATGGCAATTTCAAGCAGTCTGCAGAACATTTCATAACCAACCGCTTCTATATGCCCGTGCTGTTGAACACCAATGATATTCCCTGCGCCACGGATCTCAAGATCTCGCATGGCAATCTTAAAGCCTGCTCCCAGTTCAGAAAAATCTATAAGAGCCTTTAATCTCTTTTCTGCCTCCGGAGTAATCGGTCTGTTTTTCGGTAACAAAAGATATGTATAAGCACGATGTTTATACCTCCCCACTCTGCCACGCAGCTGGTGCAAGTCAGATAGCCCAAAGTTGTCAGCATTATTAATAAATATAGTATTTACATTCGGGATGTCGAGACCCGATTCTATTATGGTTGTGGATACGAGAATGTCCGATTTACCGTTAACAAATTCAACCATAATCTTTTCCAGCGACCTTTCAGGCATCTGGCCATGTGCTACAGAAATTCTGGAATCAGGTATAATCTTTCTGATCAGATCAGCTACTCTATGGATATCTTTTACACGATTGTGAACAAAATAAACTTGCCCGTCACGATTTAATTCACGAATTATTGCTTTCCTGATTGTGGTTGGATCAAAACGAAGTAAATACGTCTGGATAGATTGTCTTGTCTGAGGAGGTGTATTCAAAGAGGATATGTCTCTTGCTCCCAAAAGAGACATGTGCAGGGTACGTGGAATTGGTGTTGCCGTTAAGGTAAGGACGTCAACCGTTTGTCGAAATCTCTTTAATCTTTCCTTATGTTCAACTCCAAACCTCTGCTCTTCGTCAATGATCACTAACCCTAAATCCTTGAAGATCACATCTTTCTGTATTAACCTGTGTGTCCCGATAACAATATCCAACCTTCCTTTTTCCAGATCTTCGACTATCCCTTTCTGCTCTTTACGGGTTTTAAATCTGCATAACATATCAATATGAACAGGATAATCCGCCATCCTTTCAGAAAAAGTCCGATAATGCTGCTGAGCCAGCAGGGTTGTCGGTACGAGTACGGCAACCTGTTTCCCATACATAACTGCTTTGAACGCTGCCCTGATTGCTATTTCAGTTTTTCCATATCCCACATCACCACAAATGAGCCTGTCCATAGGCTTTGATGATTTCATATCATTTTTAATCTCATCCAGAACCTGTAATTGATCTTCAGTCTCCTGGAAAACAAATTCTGATTCGAATTTTCTCTGCCATTCGGTATCTTCCGGATACGCAATACCCTGTTTCGCATCCCTGATTGCATGCAGCGAGAGCAGATCACTTGCAACATCCTGAACAGCCACCTCGGCTAATTCCTTCTTTCTTTTCCATGTTTGTTTCCCCAACTTGCTTAATTTTGGTATATGGTCAAAACCACTTATGTATTTCTGCACCAGTTCAATCTTTGTCACCGGAACATATACCTTTGCACCTTCATCAAATTCAAGCACGAGAAATTCACCTTTTCTTTCATAATCACCGTCATCATGGAGCATTTGCATCCCCAGAAACTTTCCTACACCATGACCAGCATGTACTACATAATCACCCTCCTCCAATTCGAGGAATGAATCAATAGCCCTCGTACGAATTACTTTCTTCGGATCTCTTCTCAACTGGTAACGGCTGAATATCTCATGGTGGGTGAGAAACGCCAGAGAAGTATCCTCAAAAATAAATCCGCGGTTCAGATTCCCAATGCGGAATTCAATATGATCAGAAGATAAAAATTTCCCGTTTGCTTTCTGTCCGCCAAGTAATGCTGGTTCAGATGATTCGCTGGATGAGTCAGATCCTGATAAGAGGTCACATAACCGTTGTTTCTCTGCCTCATTACCGCAAAAGATCAGGGTATACTTATGAGCAAGACTAATTTCTTTTATCTTTTTCATCGAAACGTTAACGTCTTTATCAAAATGGTCTGGTTCCTTTACGCTGAATGAATGAAGAGCTTCTTCTTTCAATGGTAAACGGGAAACAAACACCTTCGTCATTCCAACGCACGATTCAATAATGCGATCAAGGCTAATTGTATTCGTTTGAGATTTCACAATCGCGTCAATCGTATTAATCCTGTTTTCAATATCTTTAAACTCCTTAAAGACAATCCAGGAATTCTCCGGGAAATAATCAAAGAGAGATGCAAGTCCACCATCTGGCTGGAACACCTCACATTTCATGTCGTTGGCTGAATTACCGATTCCCTCCCCTCCCGGAGAAACCGGGCTCTGGCAGGCAGGGGTATTCCCGGCGTCTATTTGTACTCCAAGGAGTTCACATTCACTCACCGTTTTTTCAGTTAACTGTGTCTCCGGATAAAACGTACGGATTGATTCGACTTCATCTCCAAAAAATTCAATGCGATAGGGTTTTTCTGAAGTATGAGGGAAAATATCCAGGATCCCTCCCCTGAGGCTGAATTCACCCGGCAATTCAACCATTCGTGTCCGTTCAAAACCGCCTTTCACAAGCCAGTTTTGAAGATATTCCGGTTCAAGTTCCTGCCCGGTCCTGATAGGAAGGACGTTTCCTTCAATTTCCTGTGGCAAAGGAACCTTCTGCAGCAAAGCTTGAATTGGTGTTACGATAATTTGGTTTACGCTTGCGTGTCTTCCCTTGTTTTTCAGCATCTTGAACAAGATGCTTAACTGCCGTACTTTTGTCTCATAATCATAATGAGACTCCTGGGAAAGTATCTCATCAACAACAGGAAAGTAGAAAACCTCGCCGGGGAAAAAAATATTAAAATCCTCGTAAGCCTCTTCGGCTTCTTCTATTTTTGGCGTTACGAAGAGTATTCCTCTATTGTTTACAGTCGTTATATTATGGGCAAGGCTTGAAATGAAAAAGCCGGAGACGATCCCCATAATCCTTGAATGTAACACTCTTTTCCTGCCAGCATGTCATTCACTATGTGCTGGTATTTCGGGTTTTTCCTGATTAACTGAAACAACTTTTCATAAGAAAAACGGATTGCTGTTTACGTGTAGGTGATTTTATGACAGATGCTACAATTTAGTCTACAACGATAATAATTATACTTGTCCACTGATATCCGGGCAAGAATTATCTACCTGCCACAAACTACATTCATGTAAATGGGGAAGGGATAATAACGAATATATTCAGAAGAATGAAAGCCAAATCCGGGAGAAAACGCTCTCCGGTATTTTTCACAAAAAAGAGCCGTTTCCCTTACGAGCTTACTTAACAAACATATCAGACGTTGTTATAATTTTCTCTTAAGAGAACCAAACAATTTTTCCTGTTCACGAAAAATAAAACCCACATGAAAAGTAAGGTCTTTTTTATCAAAACTCATGACGGTGAACCGCTTTCTTCAATAGCTCAAAAGATAAAACTGCTTTTTGATTCAGCGGAAATCAAAAGTACCATCAACAGGGGTGATATGGTTGGCATTAAGACCAGTTTTGGAGAAAAAGGGAATATTGGCTACATCAGACCGCCATTAATAAAAGCAGTTGTTGACAAGGTAAAGGTAAGCGGCGGGAAACCTTTTCTCTTCGAGACAAATACCTTGTATGTGGGTAAGCGCTCAAATGCAATAGACCATTTAATGCATGCCCATGAACATGGTTTTACCATTGAAAATACCGGTGCTCCCGTTATTATAGGAGACGGGCTTTTCGGGGAACATGACTGTATTGTCAGGATTAATCAGGAATTATGCGAGAATGCTTATATTGCAGGAGTAGCAAAGGCTTCGAATTCCCTTATATCAGTTGCTCACGTTACCGGGCATCTTGCCACGGGAATGGGGGCTACCTTTAAAAATATCGGAATGGGACTCTCCTCAAGAGGCGGTAAACTCGCTCAGCATTCCGGTGTACTCCCTCAAATAATCAAAAAAAAATGTAACCTATGCAATGTCTGCAAGGTTTGGTGCCCTGCAAATGCAATCACAATGGGAAAGGAAACCGCCATCATTGATCCGGAAAAATGTATTGGCTGTGGCGAGTGTCTCGCTGTCTGCCAGTTCGATGCCGTCAAGATTGCATGGGATGAAGATACAATAAATTTGCAGAAAAAGGTTGCAGAATACAGCCTGGCCATTTTAAAAGAAAAAAAAGGCAAGGTTGCATTCTTTAATTTCCTCACCCATATAACCATTCATTGTGACTGTATGGACAAACCGTATAAACCCGACATCCCCGACATAGGCATCTTGGTCTCCAAAGATCCTGTTGCAGTGGAAAAGGCAACCATTGACATGGTAAACCTCCACACAGGCAGGGATTATTTCAGATCCATATGGCCAAAGATCGATTACACTGTCCAACTGGAACATGCACATAAAATTGGTTTAGGGAATCTTGAATATGATTTGCAAACATTGGAACAGGTGTAAACATTTTCAATTAAACCAAGCTCTTTTATCGAGTTAACGCATCCTGTGCAATTCTTTCTAAATTGCTACAACGACATCCATGTCGTTGCTTAACGCCATTTTGGGTATGTGCTAACGCACATATAAAATGATTTTTAAGCCCTCTTTAACAATTATTGAATTTCCTGCCAACTTATCAACAGTTATTGCTAGAAAACTTTTAACATAACATGCTATTGTCAATATGGTTAAAATGGAAATTCTTATACAATCAACTTTAAGAGGTAAGTAATTACTTGAGTCATAGTAATATACTATTCTGAATTCAACTCATAAAATGAAAGACGTAAAAAACAAATCGCAAATCGTAATTCGTTAATCTGAAATCCTTTTCCGGCTCGTCCAGGTTTGGAAGAGCAAGATTATTCTGACAAATAGTATTCTTAATGGCTGTTGTGAAACACTATTATGGGATATTTTTTATTATGACTTTAAAGAATCGAAAGGTAGCCATAATCGGTTTGGATTCGGCTCCACCCGAACTGGTTTTTGACAGGTGGCTTGATTCCCTCCCAAACATCAAACACCTCATTTCAAACGGAATATATGGTAAACTGGAGAGCACGATACCGGCCATTACCTGTCCCGCCTGGGCAACAATGGTCACAAGTGTTAATCCGGGCAAGCTGGGTATCTATGGTTTCAGGAACAGACGTCATTATGATTATGAGGGTTTAAGCTTTGCGGATTCAAACTCTGTTGAGGAAGAGACCATCTGGAACATACTTTCAAGACATGGCAAAAAGTCCATCATCATTGGCGTCCCGCTAACCTACCCTCTTAAACCTGTTCAGAACGGATTAATGGTAAGCTGTTTTCTTACACCAAACAAAAACTGTCAGTTTACCTATCCTGACGGATTAAGACATGAGGTGGAAAGGGTCTCTGACGGTTATATCCTGGATATTAAAGATTTCAGAAATGAAGAAAAAGAGCAGGTTTTACATACGATTTATGAAATGACAAGAAAAAGATTTAAACTCGCAAGACATTTTCTCCAGAAAGAGGATTGGGACTTCTTTATGATGGTAGAAATGGGAACGGATAGAATACAACATGCCTTCTGGGAATTTTTTGATCAGAGACATCGATCATATTCACCGGGCAATAAATATGAAAACGTGATATTCGATTATTACCAATATGTAGATGATGAGATAGGCAAGACACTGGAACTGTTAGATGATGATACAATCGTCTTACTCGTCTCCGATCACGGAGCAAAAATGATGGAAGGAGGTATCTGCATAAACGAATGGTTACTAAACAACGGATATTTGAAGCTAACACATTATCCTGACAAAATAACTCAAATCAGTAAGTATCTCATTGACTGGGATAAAACAACGGTATGGGGTGAAGGAGGTTACTACGGACGTCTATTCTTTAACGTGAAAGGTCGCGAACCGAGAGGGACAATTCCGCTTCAACAGTATGAAATCATGAGAAACGAGTTGAAGTTTAAACTCGAAGACCTGAGAGATGAACATGGGAAAAAAATCAATACAAAGGTTTTCAAACCAGACGAGATCTACTCTGAGTGCAGGAATATACCTCCGGATTTGCTTGTATATTATGGAGACCTGGCCTGGAGGTCTGTAGGAAGTGTCGGCCATAACACCATGTGGATAGATAAAAACGATACCGGTCAGGATTCTGCAAACCATTCCCAGTATGGAATTTTTGTGATGCAGAGTAATAACCAGTATCATGCTGAAGTGAGGAATGGCTTGCACATAATGGATATAACACCAACGGTATTACATCACATGCAGGTAGAAATCCCCTGGTATATGGAAGGAACTGTTATTCAGTAGCAGGCGATAAACATGTTTCGCTCTATAACACCCGATCGAACAATCAAACAATAGACTTTTCAAGTTAGGCCCTCCTGGCCAACTTTTCCAAAATTCCTAAAACTGCCTTTTATGGCAGTTTTTACGGTCTTTTGAACTTGCGCCTTCAGCGCAAAAAATAAGATAATATTGAAATTCCTCATATGAGTTACCTCCTTTCCTTTTACCAACCTGGCTGATCAGGAACACATATGAGATTTATTTATTTTTTGGTTCTAACGTGGAAGGGCCAGACTTCTTCATTCAGGCGTGAGGACGGAGACTGGTAAACCATACCACGATAAGAATACGCACCAAGCATACATAAGTTATACACAAAGCAAAGCCTGCTTTATTAGTTTTAATTCATTCGTTTTGTTATTAGATGTTTTTCTTTACCACACCAACGTTTGGTAAAATATTCACTCTCTAAGGCAGCGATTCCAAGTCAAAGAAATCAAGAAATTGCCGCCTTAGAGAGTGCCGGCAAGAGCAACTTTAAAAATATCCAGACAAAAAAACCAAACTCATTCTCACACAATTCAACAGAAGATGACAGTCCAACTTTTCCTCTTATGCTTATCAAAAATGTCTAAAAAATACCAGAAAATCACATTGACATAAGGACTTATACTTGATAGCATGTGCCGAAGATATAAAATAGTTTGAAATTATTTTAATAAATAGAAGAAGGAGATAATTAATGCAAACTACGACAAAAGAGACTTGTGTGAAAAGATAGTAAAAAACCAACAACTCTCAACTATTAGTAAAGGAAACGATTCAAATGTTTTTAGACAAAATTGTCCAGGAATTGTCTCATGGAAACAGGATAGAGCTGAGGGATTTTGGCGTTTTTGAAGTCAAACAAAGAGCAGCAAGGAAGGCAAGAATCCTCGAACAGGAGACGAAGCATTTGTACCGGCAAAAAAAGTCGTAGTCTTTAAAGTCGGAAAGCTCATGAAAGAAAAGGTTAACACTGCACAAACAACGGATCAACAATAACTCAATAGTAACAACTGTAAGATTTCGCTTTAAATGAGTCATCCGAGAAGAAATTGTATAATTTCTTCCCATCACTTTAAGGTTTTAATGGATCTCGCACAATACAGTTATCAATTCTATAATACACACCAAGATTAACGAAATTTTATTAAGAAAATGTAACAATCACCTTGACTTTGTTTC
The DNA here is from genome assembly GCA_031316155.1 of Candidatus Scalindua sp. GTDB lineage: Bacteria > Planctomycetota > Brocadiia > Brocadiales > Scalinduaceae > SCAELEC01. Next base: position 226,922 of record JALDRB010000002.1, on the reverse strand, counting down.
ACCGAAGGGTATAATTCAACGCAAAATCAGTTATGGTAGACTGGAAGTAAATCTTTTAACCTAAACGTTTTTTACCTTAAACTCCTACTTTTCTATAAGGCTTATTTTGTACAAGCTTAAAAAAGAGAGGTGAATCATGATTTCTGATTTTAAGGTATCAATAAAGAGAAATCATAAAAACAGTCAGGTACAAAGGCTGGCCTTAATCAAAGAGAGATATGAAAAATTAATCCTAACACCAAAAAAAGAGGTAGAATTTGAGATAGAAAGAGATCTACGAGAAGAAAGTGAACTTGAGGACTAACGTGTAAAGGGTTTTCCTTCATGTAACATGATAGTTAAGAGTTATCTTGTAACTATGCCACATTTCTAAAACAGCCGGATAAGACTTAATTTTTAGAAATCACTCCTCTTTAACAATAATCTCCTTTTTATCAACTCCCCTTTTATCTGTAAAAAATTATCTCTTTTGAATCTGAAAAAAACTGTCTTATAACATCGTATGTTGAAATAAAAGCATTTTCGGGGCGTAGCGCAGCTTGGTTTAGCGCGCCTGCCTTGGGAGCAGGAGGTCGGAGGTTCGAATCCTCTCGCCCCGACCAATTATGTCAAGAACTCACGACATCTTGGCGAATCCCATTTTTGTCCATTGTCGCCAAATCATCCAGAATTTGTCAAATACATATGACATACATGTCGCATACATGCCTAAAGCAACACATCTCACAATACTTTATTCCATAATTGATTTTCATGATCCTGAATGGTAATATTTACAAAGAAATTGCAAAACAGCAACATATACTAAAACCGATTTGGTTTTCAGTTTTACCTGTCTGTGTGCATCGCACAGGCAGGCTGGAAACCAAATCTTGGTAAAGGTATCCCCGGACAAAAGGCGCCGAGGACTTTATTCGGGAAAAATAATTTTTAGATTTTACCTGTCTGCGTGCGTTCCTTACGCACAGGCAGGTCCGAAAACCATTATGAGATGAGTATACAAACTCTTTTCTTAAAAAGACTCGTGATTTTCAATACTTGATTATAGTAATATAACATTACCTATACTTTTATGGAGAGAAATTATGACAGAGAAATTAGTAATTATAGGTTCTGGACCGGCAGGATGGACAGCAGCAATTTATGCAGCCAGGGCAAATTTGAATCCTCTCGTGTTCGAGGGAGAGCCTTCGGCTGCCATGGTACCCGGTGGTCAACTTATGTACACTACTGAAGTGGAAAATTATCCCGGATTTCCTCCCGGTGTTCAGGGCACAGAACTTATGTCTCTTTTTCGAAAACAGGCAGAAAGGTTCCATACACGAATTAATCCTGCAGATATTACCTCCGTAGATTTCAGTTCACACCCTTTTCTTCTCAAATCCTCTGATGATACCGAAGTGAAGGCATCAACTGTTATCATTGCAACCGGCGCAACGGCAAACTGGCTTAATCTGCCAAATGAACAGAGACTTGCCCAATCCGGAGGAGGTGTAAGCGCATGTGCAATATGTGATGGCGCCCTTCCCGCATACAGAGACAAAGTTCTGGCAGTCGTTGGTGGAGGTGACTCAGCTATTGAAGAGAGTTTATATCTCACAAAATTTGCCAGTAAAGTGATTATCATCCATCGTCGTGACACACTCCGGGCAAGCCCCATTATGCAAGACCGAGCCAAAGCTAACCCAAAAATAGAATACAAATGGAATTCGATCATCACCGATGTATTAGGAGACAAATCAATCACGGGTATTCAGCTTCTGGATAAGAAAACAAAGGAAGAGTCAACCTTAAACTGCGGAGGTTTGTTTGTGGCAATCGGCCATACCCCGAATACGGCTTTTCTGAACGGTCAGGTCAAATTGGATGATAAGGGGTTTATCGTCACACCAAAACCATGGAGAACAGCAACAAGTGTTGAAGGCGTTTTTGCGGCCGGAGACGTGATGGACCCGTATTACAAGCAGGCAGTTTCTGCTGCAGGCACCGGTTGCATGTCTGCACTCGATGCAGAAAGATGGTTAACACACAACGGATTTGCATAAAACCATTAACTTTAGTCACTTTAGACATTTTACACTTCCTGCCCGAACTGATTGATCAGGCGGGTAGGCACTTTGGTTGCCTGCCCGTGACGGTACCTGCATGACTTTCAGACTGTATCACAATTATAAATGTCTTATTTACAAATTATTGTTTATAGCTTAGATAAATACGAACGATATTCTATGATTAGAAAAAGCCAAATCATATGGTAGCCTGACAATTGAGCTAATTTTAATATGGCATTTTATGAAAATACTTGATTTTTTACTTGTCGTTATTTTATTCTCACTTCTTCCAAAAAAGCAATTTTCTATCATCTGAAGCTTTCAAAGTTTTAGATTGCTTTTATGACTTGCAGGGAGAGCCTGAAAAGCTTATCTTAAGTCCTGCAAATATACAATATTATATTGTTTTAAAGGATTGACTACGAAGCTACATACTCGTGAAATGAAGCTTATTTTATTGAGCTTCATAATTTTAATTGGCATTGGAACTTTTCTTCTTTTGCTTCCTTTTGCCCACAAGGGTGAGCTGCGCATGATTGATGCCTTTTTTACCTCTACCTCTGCAGTGTGTGTTACGGGGCTCATTGTCAAAGACACTCATCATGACTTTACCTTATTTGGACAAATCATTATCATGCTTTTGATTCAAATTGGCGGCCTTGGCTACATGACGGCAGTTACATTTTTAACAGTCATACGGCACCAAAAATTAGATCATAGAGACCGTCTTGTACTGCAAGAATCACTCAACTATCCGGGCATGAAAGGTTTAGTACATTTTTTAAGAATTGTCTTTGCTTCTATTGCCATTATTGATGTAGGCGGAATGGTTATTTTAACCCTTCGTTTTTGGGTGGATATGCCTATCGGAAAAGCCATATGGTTTGGTGTTTTTCACGCCATTTCTGCTTTCAACAATGCAGGCTTTTCACTCTTTGCCAATAATATGATGGACTATCGTGATGATGTTATTATCAATCTCACTATTCCGTTACTTATTATTTTGGGAGGGTTGGGTTATTTGGTGGTGATAGAACTTTATAATTTTTCCAAGAAAGAAGTGGTTCGCATCTCAACACATACTAAAATTGTTTTAGGAATGTCCCTGCTTCTCATTGTCTTTGGCATTCTACTCCTACTCTCTTTGGAGTGGAATCATGCCTTTGCATCGATGCCGTGGTATCGTAAAATCATGGCTGCATGGTTTGCTTCTGTCAATTATCGAACTGCTGGATTTAATACGATTGATTTCTCAACACTCACCGATTCAAATTTATTTTTTGGAACATTTTTTATGATGACAGGTGGAGCGCCCGGTGGAACCGCAGGAGGAATTAAGATCACTGTAGTCGCTTTGGCACTTCTGGGAATGTGGTACACTCTTAGGGGCGATACCAATGCCCATATTTTTCATCGCTCCATCTCACCATACCAAATCAACAAAGCATACACTATCATTTTTATTGCTTCAATTTACGTGGTAGTTTCTACGATTATTTTAAGCGAAGTTGAACAGTTACCATTCTTACGCACACTTTTTGAGGCATGCTCAGCGTTTGGTACCGTGGGACTCTCAACTGGGAATGGAGATATTCTCAGCTACAGTGCGCTTTTTAGCGATATCGGAAAACTGAATATCATTGTGTTAATGTTTATGGGTCGTATTGGTGTCTTTGCCTTTACGGTGGTCATTATCGGAAAAGCGGTTCAGAGTCGTATCAAATATGCAGAAGGAAGAATTATACTATGAAACAATTTGCTGTGATTGGTTTAGGAAAGTTTGGGTTTCATGTTGCCAAAGGATTAGCACAACAAGGCGTTCATGTCATCGTGGCAGATAAAAACGAGGAACAGATTCGAGAAATCAGTGAGTATGTCCAAGATGCAATTACGCTTGACTCAACCGACATTCGTGCTCTAAGTGAAGCGGGGATTGGACAAGTGGATGTGGCAGTAGTCTGCATTGGAGAAAATATTGAATCCAGTATTTTGACGGTCATGGCACTCAAAGAAATTGGTGTACCTACCATCTTCGCCAAAGCAATTACGCGCATTCATGGCCAAATCCTTTCCAAAATTGGTGCTGCCAGAGTGGTTTATCCTGAGATGGAAGCTGCTAAAAAGATTGTTAAAACTATGGTGAAAAATATCCATTACGAAACCATCGATCTTTCTATCACGATGAAAATTGCCAAACTTGACGTGCCATATTTTTGGGTAGGTGTCTCTATTTTATCACCTCTTTTCGAATCAAACTATTGTGTCAAGCCTATTGCCTACAAACATCAAGGGGTTTGGCAAACTACTCTTGACAATGAGGATATCCTCGAAGTTGGAGATATTCTTGTTGTTATCGGAGACAATGCCCATATTGAAGCACTTAGCAAACAATACAAAAATAAACTTGAATAAGGTCGCCAATTCTAACAATAAAAGCAAATATTCTTACTCTATAAGTTGAAGTTAAAGTTAGCCAATAACGGGCTATCATTTCTTCGACTAAGATCAAAGGAAAGTTGCATGATAGGTAAACAATTAACCCTGGAAAAAGGTTTATACATATAGCAAGCGTGGTCTGAGGATTTCCCGTTTGATTAATGAAGAGGCCTCACGAAAGACTCAAATCTCAGCATAAACTGCCATGATCACAATCAAATTATAAGCTCAGGCAACAGAAGGCAGAACTTCCTTTTAGTCCTGTGAGGCGAAATTTAGGAAATATTGAATTCCCCATACTTCAATTTATTATAACTACTTAAACACTTTCACTTACGACATCCAACCGTCACAAAACAGATACCCAGCAGATTCTATCCAAAGTTTTCTAGCAAAAAGGCGATAATAATACTACAAAAAACCTCTTATCTTAAACAAAAATGGAGCCGTCATGAAAAAAAATAAAATTTTAATTGTTGACGATGAAAAAGATATGATTACCGTGCTAAAAAAATGGCTGGAAATTAAAGGTTTCAAAGTTATTTCCGCTTTTAACGGTACTGACGCCGTAACACTTGCACGAAAACAGAAACCAGACATCATTGTGCTGGATATCTGCCTTCCGGACATTGATGGAGGTGAGGTTGCAAGAGAACTTAAAAATTATCCCGAAACAGAGAATATCCCGATCATCTTTCTAACCGCCCTGCTCTCAAAGGACGAGGAAAATAAAGACAGTCATATAACTGGCGGCAACATCATGCTTGCAAAACCGTATAATATTAATGAAATATTAGCTGTGATTAATAAGCAGCTTAAGATGAAACGTTCTTTGGACAATCAGCAGGCAATATTCCTCCAATAAAACTACCCCTTAATCTCTGCGTCTATGAATGGGTAATACAAAGTGAAAGACAGCACCCCGACCATACTCGGATTCTACCCAGATTCTCCCATTATGCTTCTCAATAATTTCCTTTGAAATGACAAGACCTAACCCGGTGCTACCCGTTTCTCTTTCCTTGCCTGAAGCCAATTGCCCAAATTCTTTGAAAAGCTTTGGTATATCCTGTTTTTTTATCCCCGGGCCCGTATCTTCAACAGACACATGGATGGTATTTTCGCTTTTTGAGGTCGCAATGGTGATAGTACCTTTTTTTGCATATTTGACAGCATTATTAACAAGATTTGTCAAAACTTGTAGAATTTTATCACTATCAAATTTAATTGGAGGCAGGGTTTCATCCAGTCTGGTAACGAGTCTTAATTCTTCTCCATTCGCCACAGACGACATCGTCTCGTTAATATCCTTGACAACTTCATTAATATCATTTACCTGCATATCAAATTTCATCTTATTCGCATCAAGTTGTTGAAAATCCAAAACATCATTGATTAATCTTGCAAGCCTGTCCACATTCCTCTTGGCAATATCAAGAAACATCTTCTGTTCATCGTTAATTTCACCGGTTACTCCACTATGGACTAAGCGAATGCCTTCTTTTATCGCTGTAAGCGGGGTCCTCAATTCGTGTGAAACAACAGAAAGAAACTGTGATTTTACTTGCATTGCCTCTATGAGTCTCTTTCTCTGTTCATAGATTTTAAGAAATGCGCGGACCTTGCCCCGCAAAACTTCAGGTATAATAGGTTTCGCTATAAAATCTACAGCGCCTGCCTCTATCCCCTTAATCAGATGATAATCATCCTGCCATACAGCGGAAACAAAGATTACGGGCAAATTTTCAGTTCCCCGATTCTGATGTATCAGCTCAACTGTCTCATAGCCATCCATTTCAGGCATTTGAACATCCACCAATGCAAGGCCGAATTCATTGTCCAGAATCAGGGCCAGCGCATCATTTCCGGATGTTGCCCGGACAAATTCCGCATCGAGATCGGCAAGTGTCTTTTCCAGAGCGACAAGATTTTCGATCTTGTCATCGACAATGAGTATTTTCGGTTTTTCGTTCACAACTTACCTTACCTGGACAAGCCAGAACCAAACAGGGGTTAATAAATTACAAATCTCAATTTACAAAGCCCAAACAAATTACAAATTACAATGTTCGAATTATCAACCTAGTTTGCTTACTCGGTTAAATATATATCCTGGCATTTTAATTTGCTTATACAAAAATGTGATAATTGAAAGTTCTTGTAATGACATCATCCTAAATGATTTAACAAAATAAAAAATTTTGGATTTGTTTACCCACAAGAATGCTTGTCGGGCTGGTTATGATTTGTTTGTTATTTGGAATTTATTATTTGGTGCTTACCCGTCCCCGCCAGAATGAGTATCGGGTTGGCGAATTGCCTATAGGCCGGGTGGATAAGATATGCCTGAAAAACTCAAAGAAATATTTTGCCAAAGCTTGTCCCTGCCTGCCCTGTTAAATATTCTATTAATTAAGGTATTATCTATAAAAATATTAACCAACTATTGTGTGAACAACGAATAAAATGTATTTCACAGGGTAAATTTGGAACAGGGAATGGTCAAGAAAATATTACCAAGTTACCATTTGTTTCTTCTGTTACCATAAAGAACCCAGTTACAGTAGTTCGCCAAAGAACCAGTTTCTCCGGACTCATAAGAACTTGATTGAACACATTTCAGGCGAAATGTTTCTGCTTACCACAACATTTTCCGTCTTCCTGTTATAAAGTCGTCTAGGACATACTTGCCCAATTCATCAGAAGTTGGATAGAACGCCCTTCCTCTGTTCACTTTCGTAAGCCTGCCGACAAAATTAGCAAGATCAAAAAAGTAGTAATCATCAATCAGGGCATAGGTATTAATCGTAATTCCCGCTTTTTTACATTTACTTGCCTCCCGGAGCGTTTCTTTAACTGATCTCTCATTTGGCGGGTATATAAGAAAAAGTTTGCTACCTTCGTAATGGGCAGTTGGTTCGCCATCGGTTATTAAGAGTATTTGTTTGTTCTGACATGTTTCGTTTGCAAGTATTCTCCGTGAAACCCTCAACCCTTCATGAATATTCGTAAAATGTTCGGGGATACGACCTTTGTATTTCTCCAGGTCTTCTTTCTCTAATTCCAGATAAATACATGAATCGAAGATTCTCACGGGACGTGGCATGACATATGGCAAATCCATGAGCTTAAGGGCTTTTGAAAATGAGTAGAAACCCACAAAATAGAGCTTATCATTCGGGAATTGAGTCTGCACTAATCCCTGAAGCGCAAGAGCAACCTTTTTTGCGTTGTAAAACTTGGCAGACCTCATCATTGACCCACTCATATCAAGTAATAAGACGGTTGCACATCTTGACTGCTCCTCTGATTCATAAACCATAAAATCCTGTCTCTCCATCTCAATTGGCAGAGAAGGCCCTGTACGGTTTAATGCTTTTTTTAATGTCATACTCAAGTCAATGTTTGCAAGCGGGTCGCCATATTCGTATTCTTTTGATCCTTCATGAGCTACGGTACTGGTTCCTTTAACGTGAGATTCGTGGCTACCGCCGCCACTCTTCTTCATTGAAGCAAAAATTTCCAGCATTGCTCTTCGTTCCATTTTTTTTAATCCCTTTTGAGATAATACAAATTTCCCTTTCACTTTTTTTACATACCCCTCGCCTTCAAGGGATCCAAAGTCCAACCCTGTCTTATCCTGTATTACATCCAAAGTAACCCCGTACCTGAGAATAAATTCAGAAACTTGGTTCATTAGCTGCTGTGGATTATCAAAATCTGCAACCTGCGAACCATCCCATTTCGAATATTTGAAAAAAACCGGCATTAAATCTCAATCCTTTTTCTTGTATATACAGTTTTATTTGCGCATATATCTTTGTTCAGCTTTCTGTTTGCGTGCAAACCTTCAAGCAAGAATTCAATTAAGGATGCATACATCGGCGGCATAATCTCTTTCTCCACGGGTATATCATTCATTTTATTTTGCAGGGCATCTACCATTTTACTCACCTCTTTGTCCTCAGACATAATCTTAACGTAAGGATCAGAAGGCATTTCATCAGACACCAGAAACGTCTTATTATTAAGCATTTTTATCTCTTCCTGATACTCATCAACGTTTAAATATTGGTTAAAGACCTTTTTAACCGCCTCTCTCGAAATCGTGCGAAGAACCTCTTCATCCTGGTTTTCTTCAATTGTTGGATCAAATTCAATCTTTCCTCTTGAAGACGTAAATATATGCCTCAGATCACTGATTCTTGGCACTGCACATGTTTCACCCATCTGTATTGCGCGTCGTTCTGAATTGCTTATGAGTGTCTCATAATTACAGATTGACATTCTTGCGCTTACACCTGATGATTGGTTTATTTCCTGGCTAGCCCGTGCAATGTGGGAAATCTCCTCTGTTATTTCCTTTATATATTTCGGTACCGTAACCTTAATACCATCTTGTCTGTCAATCCAGGCATTTTGCTCGATAATCATTATCCCATCTTCTCTGGTCAGGGGATAATGAGTAGTAACTACGGAACCTATTCTGTCTTTCAGCGGCGTAACTATTCTCCCTCTGTTTGTATAGTCTTCAGGATTAGCAGAACAGACTATCATAACATCAAGGGACAACCTGACAGGATACCCTCTTATCTGTATATCTCGTTCCTCTAATACGTTAAACAGGCTTACCTGTATCTTCTGAGAAAGATCCGGCAACTCATTTATCGCAAGGATACCCCTGTTCGTTCTTGGGATAAGCCCGAAATGCATGGTTGATTCATTTGAAAGATATTTGCCTTCTGCAACTTTGACTAGGTCTATTTCTCCAATTAAATCAGCCACGGTTACATCAGGTGTCGCCAGTTTTTCTCTATACCTTTCTTCCCTCAATAACCAGGCAATCTCAGTATATTCACCATGCTCATTGACCCTCTCTTGACATGCTTTACAAACAGGATGGAAAGGATTATCATTTATTTCGCACCCCTTGATGACGGGAATTTCTTCATCTAAGAGGTGAATCAAACTTCGTAAAATTCTTGTCTTTGCCTGTCCCCGAAGACCCAGGAGCAAAATATCATGCCTGGAAAGAATTGCATTTTCAATCTGCGGCAGAACTGTATCATCATATCCGACAATGCCGGGAAACAACGGCGTATGCTGTCTCAACTTCACGATTAAGTTTGACCTCATTTCGTCTTTGACAGATACTACCTTATAACCGGATTCTCTCAGTTCTTTTACCGTTTTCGGTTTTTGCATGATCTATTATTCAAGTTAAGCCATCCTGGCTAACTTTTCCAAAATCCCTAAAACTGCCTTCCATGACAGTTTTTACGGTCTTTTGAACTTGCGCCTTCAGCGCAAAAAATAAGGTAATATTGAAATTCCTTAAGTTAGGCCCTCGACAAAATCCTTGCACATTTATTATACGCAGCCTGCGCGTGCCGGAACCAAACAGGAATTCTAAAATTATAAATCTCAAATCACAAAGAACAAACAAATTACAAATTCCAATGTTGCCTGCCTGTTATATTCCTCAGTCAGTTTATCTGTTATGAAGGACCATCATCCTCCTCCGATGCTGTTTCATCTTTCACATCAATCACGGTGGAGGCAACAGAAACTAATTTGTCACCTGCTTCCAGCGAAATAAGTTTTACTCCTTGAGTATTACGTCCAATGGTTCTCATTGCATTAACAGCCGTTCTGATTATCATCCCTTTTGCTGTCATCATCATAAGGGCATCATCATCTCCGACATTTTTTATGGCAACAACATTGCCATTTCTCTCAGATGTCTTGATATTAATAACACCCATCCCTCCTCTTTTCTGAACAAGGTACTCTTTATATTCTGTTCTCTTCCCATATCCGTTTTCACAGACAGTCAGGAGACTTCCATTTTTTTCAACGATAACAAGGTCTTTGACGTTATCGCCTTTCTGCAACTTAATCCCCTTGACTCCACGGGTTGCCCGTCCCGTAGTCCTTACATCATTTTCTGAAAACCGTATCGCTTTTCCCATTTCTGTCCCAAGCATGATTTCCTGGTCACCATGCGTTAATTTCACGCCAATAAGTTTATCTCCTTTATCAAGAAGAATGGCAATAATACCATCTTTTTTCGGACGTCCAAAGGCGCTCAAAATGGTCTTTTTTATCGTTCCCTTCTGGGTTGCCATAACTAACTGTCTATTGTCGAACTCACGAACAGGTATCATCGAAGTGATATTTTCATCCTTATTCAGGTTTAAGATATTAACTATAGCCCTCCCTCTTGTTGTTCTTCCCAGCTCGGGAATATCGTAAACCTTCTGCCAGTACAGCTTCCCCAAATCGGTAATAAAGAGTATATAGTCGTGTGTCGAGGCGATGAAGAGATGTTCAACAAAATCACCTTCTTTCATATCAGCGCCGGTAACCCCTTTTCCTCCCCTGTGCTGTGTTCGGTAGGTACTCAAAGGTATTCTTTTTGTGTACCCTTCGTGAGTAACCATTACCGTAACTTCTTCCTCCGTTATGAGATCCTCCATCTCAAAGCCGCCAATCGGGTCTGTGATTTCTGTCTTTCGTTTGTCCCCGTATTTCTCCCTTATTTCGTAGAGATCTTCCCGTATGATATCCAGTACCAGCTTCTCATCGGCAAGAATAGCCTTCAATTCCTTTATATTTGCGCAAACTTTTTCATATTCTTCTTCTATCTTAGCCTGTTCAAGGTTTGTTAACCGTTGAAGTCTCATTTCGAGAATTGCATTTGCCTGCACCTCGGATAATGAAAATGTTGATATCAATAAACTTCTTGCCTCCTCAGTATTTCTGGAAGCCTTGATTAATTTGATAACCTCATCAATATTCGCAAGCGCAATTCTCAAACCTTCAAGGATGTGAACCCTTTCTTCAGCACGTGCCAACAAGAAACGTGTCCTCCGCTGAATCACAATCGTTCTATGATCAACATAGGCAGTGAGTACCTGCTTCAGATTTAAGGTCTGAGGGCGGTTATCTTTCAGCGCTATCATAATAATGCTGTAAGAGTCCTGCAGCTTTGTGTGTTTATAAAGCTGATTTAAGATAACCTCTTCATGTTCTCCTCTTTTCAAGTCTATAACAATCCTGCTGCCGTGTCTGTCACTCTCATTCCGAACGTCTGTTATTCCCTTTATCCAGCCGTCCTTAACCGTTTCTGCTATTCTCTCGATTATCCTGTCTCTGTTAAGCTGATAGGGTATTTCAGTTACCACAATACTCACTTTACCGCTCTTTGCCGTTTCGATGTGTGTCTTTGCACGAACAATAATTGTCCCACGTCCGGTCTTATACCCTTCTCTTATACCACTTCTTCCACAGATTAATGCTCCGGTTGGGAAATCGGGACCCTTAATTATTTCTATGAGTTCATCAATAGTCACATCCGGATCGTCAATAACCCTTATTATTCCATCACATATCTCGATTACGTTATGAGGAGGAATACTGGTTGCCATTCCTACTGCAATACCAGAACTCCCGTTGCACAGGAGATTGGGGAATTTTGAAGGGAGCACAACAGGTTCCGTCCGCGTCTCGTCATAGTTGGGCGCAAAGTCAACTGTATCCTGTTTCAGGTTCTCCATCATTTCAACCGTAGCGCTCGTCATTCTCGCTTCCGTATATCGCATTGCAGCAGGAGGATCACCATCTATTGAACCAAAATTACCCTGACCATCTACAAGGGTGTATCTGCAGTTAAAGTCTTGTGCCATTCTTACCAGAGTGGGATACACTACCTGTTCTCCATGCGGGTGATAATTTCCGGTGGTGTCTCCGCAAATTTTTGCACATTTTCTATATTTTGCAGTTGGCCCGAGATTCAGATCATTCATTGCAACGAGTATCCTTCTTTGTGAAGGTTTTAAGCCATCACGGACATCAGGCAGCGCCCTGCTCATTATGACGCTCATTGCGAAGGTTAAATACGAATTCTTCATCTCTTCTTCAATAAGGATGTCTTTTATGTTTCCCTTGTTTTCTATCATTTCAGTCCCTGTTTACCTGTTTACATGAAATACGTGATATACTAAAACCGATTTGGTTTTCGGTTTTACCTGTCTGCGTGCGTTCCTTACGCACAGGCAGGTCCGAAAACCATTATGAGATGAGTATAGTTCACGAACTAATAAATTCCCGCCTATAACACAGTTTTTTCGTTCAGAAAATCCAGGCACAATCTACCCTTTTCTGCTTCTACCGTTGTAGATGGACCGTGCCCCGGATTTACAATCGTTTTTTCGCTTAACGTAAAAATGCAGTTTTTTATTGACATTACAATATGGTCATGATTACCGCCGGGTAAATTAGTACGGCCAATCTCTCCCTCCAAAAGGGTATCACCTGAAAAAAGAAGAGGTACTTCACCATCATTTGCACGATCAACATAAATCCCTATTCCTCCGGGTGTATGACCGGGAAGGTGGATTATCTCAAAGATATATCCATCAAAAATAACCCTGTCACGGTGATATAAAATCCGATCTGCGGGTGGTGATGAATATCTCACTCCGCCCAAAAGGGAAAGATTCTTAAATGGATCTGTCAGCATTTCTGCATCATCCTGATGAATACAGATCCTGGCATCCGGAAACACCTTCTTTAACTCCTTATTACCGCCAATATGGTCTCCATGCCCATGGGTATTAATTAAGACGGTTAATATGAGCCTCTTTTCGTCCAGGAGTTTGAGTATTTGATCTACATCGCCCCCCGGATCAATGATCATTGCTTCCGAACACCTTTCGGAAGAGATGATGTAACAACACGAATCTAACGGACCAATTCTTAATTTCTGAATTTCTAACATTATGATAACCGGGTTTTATACTAAAACCGATTTGGTTTTCAGTTTTACTGGAAACCAAATCTTGGTTGCAGTTATACTCGCTCAATTTTATCTCGGATTTTATCCGAAAACCATTACGAGATGAGTATACAAATATGAGAAGAATTTCAGGGTTTTCCCCCATGTCATATACGAAGAAGTTTTACTCTCTTTTACTTTATTTCACCAATATTCTTAATATCCAAATTTTCACAATTCTGTGTGTGAGTTATGACGGTAAAAAGTTTACTCATATAAGTTTACCAAAGATCCAGCGGCCGGGCAAGAGATTTTAATACTGCATCTCTTTCGACCTCGCACACAGCGCTTTAATCTAGCCTGATTTCATTTCCTTCGTTTTCAATTGTCTTAGTTTGTCGTATTGACTTTTATGAGATTATTGTACATAATTCTCTTAACAATTTCATTGGTATTAAAGCCTTGTTCCATTATAAATAGGAAAGACGTATCTATATACATCATTCGAAACAGCGGCAAAAGCGCTGGGAGTTACCCTAGAGCAAGTTAGGCCATCCTGGCCCGCCCGTACCGAACGGCACGTTCCGGGGCGGGCTAACTTTTCCAAGATTCCTAAAACTGCCGTTCATGGCAGTTTTTACGGACTTTTGAACTTGCGCCATCAGCGCAAAAAATAAGATATTTGTTTATAAAAATTGAAGTTTGAAAGAAAATTGTTATGTCCATTGAAAAAACTTGGAACAACTGTGTATTTTATGATACTGACCTCCCCTGCCCTCATAGTAAAGATGAATATATGAAGCAATTTAGAAGAGATGTTCCCTTTGATCAAACCTATAAAGCATATGATGACAGTAAGAGTGCAGAGATAAATAAAAGATTCTGTAATAATTGCGATTCATTCAGGCCGATTAATTAATGGTATCTAAGCTAAGAATTTTAAAGCCAATAAGGCTAATCAATTACCTCTAATGCGGATTAAGATGCATGTTTATAAAAATTGGATCGAGTCTTGATTTTCTGAAAGTGTTTGTATAAAAGATAGGGTACTTGCAGTATACTTAAATTCTAGCTGTTTAAATGTCCATCACAAATGCCAATAATAACTTGGAACGATTATAAGAAATGGGTCGAAGCTACTATCGACTCTAAAAAGAATTATTACTACCGAGGCCAAAGAGACCTTCATGGAAGTTGCAAACAACATTCCACAGGAATACCCAATATTTTGGATATAATTTGTTGGATTATTTAAACTCCATTGTTCCCGAAGTGCACTATTACGTTTGCGCTCATCATAACGAAGTACTAGACCTTAATAATCCGGATGAATTTGGCGCCTTTCTAGCTTCAATCCAACACCATGGATTTCCGACCCCACTGTTGGACTGGACTTTATCACCTTATATCGCAGCTTTCTTTGCTTTTAGAAATATTAATGATGAAGAACCACAATCAGATCATGTTCAAATTTACGTTTTTGATGCATCAGAGTGGATAATAGATTATGAGCAAATATTAAATTTAAGAGAAAGAACTAAAGACTATGTCAGTGTAATTCGGCCACTTGCTAAATATAACCCAAGACTTATTGCTCAGTGTGGCTCATACACGATTACTAATGTAAATAACATGGAAGACCATCTCTTGAATTTAGGCCAGCAAAAGAATAAAAAATTCCTTTACATTTTAGATCTTTCTGTAAATGAAAAACCAAAAGTTATGAAGGACCTAAGTTTAATGGGTATCAATGAAATGACATTGTTTCCGGGGATGGATGGTGTTTGTCGCTTTTTAAAAGAAAAATTTTTCTCAAAAAATACTGTAGGTTTGGGGCCATCTGGAAGAGCTCTGGTTAAAGAAATTATGAAAACAAGGCCTACAATAAATTACTTTGATTTACATTCAATTGATGACAAAAAGCGGGGACTGATTAATGAATCTTTATTAAAAACTGCGAGAGAATCTATGAAAAATGATATTCTACTGAGAAATATATCTGAACATGATACAAAACAATCTATTGAATTGAAAGATAAAAAGCAGAGCTAAGAAGGAGAGCGCCTAACCATTGATTAGAGTAAATGCAGTTAGCAAATCTCCAAACACCAACCACCCAAGAAAATCAATGAGCAAAATTAAATAATTGGGAAATTGATACTGAATAATGTTTTGTAAAACTAATAAAATTCAAATATTTTTATTGAAAAGAATATCAATTGTCTTTGTTCTTATATTTCTACAAACTTCATTTGTATATGGTTGGTATCAAGGCGAAGCAAAAGAAGAAACTTTGCAAGAATTAAAAGCATCAATCGTTGAATTAACTAAATCAAACAATAAATCAAATGAGGAAATGATAAACATCTTAAACAGCAATAATCAATTAACAGAACAAATAGTAAATTTGAATGAATCTAGCAAGAAATCAAATGAAAAAATGGAGTCATTAACTAATGGAATTTATTGGTTAACAGTGGTTATGGTGGTTGTTGGTTTTATACAAATAATAAACGTATTAGGAAATTTTGCAAAAGAAACCTTAAATAAACTATGGAATTTCACATCAAAGTCATTTAAGAAGAAGCAAAAGCAATAAAATGATATACTCAAAAAGTTTTTTAGCCATACAAAAATTCATCAAAATTTTTCATGGTATTCGAAAAAGGCGGCGATTAGTACGGCTAATTCATGTTGGGCCGAAACTTTGAATTAAGAAATGAAGACGCCATATGTTAAACATACATTCGGTGCTGAAGTAGCTCGCAAGCTAAAAAGCCGGCATGGATGGCTTACAGCAGGCGTAGCGTCCTCTATCCCCTGGCCTTCCTTGGACGTATGTATTGAATATGCCGGAGATGAGTATTTTTTACGAGGGTCAGAGCGGGAAGGTAAACCTTCTCCTCCTGGAATTACAATTGCGTGTAACCGTAACAATGTCGATAATGCCATTTCCAAGGTTTACCGTTTTACTTCAATACTGAGCTGGTTTTTGGGGGGATATGTATACGTGTCTGGCTATGTCTCGGGCAGTCACCCTATCCTCTATGGCGATAAAAAACTCGTCTATTCATCTCTTGGCATTGCGGGAACTAAATCTTTCAACTGCAATCATATGCCAATAATTGAAAATGAGAATGTTCGTAAGGCTCTTGCCTTTTGGCGAGAGGGCAAGAGACTATGCCATATACATGATAGTTATGCGTTTCTGAGTTTCTATAAAGTTATAGAATCCCAATTTTCGGATACAAAGAAGAAAGTTGTATGGATTACTGCAGCTATTGACAATCTTACAGATAGAGCAGGAAAACGCGTATCCGAACTTCGTCAATCGGGCATTGACGTAAGCCGTCATCTTTTTGAAAGCGGTCGGTGCGCCGTAGCTCACGCATCATTGGAAGGCGAAATCGTTGACCCCGATATCCCATCTGATAGGCGCCGTCTATCTGAAGACATGATTATAATGGAAGAGCTTGCCCGGATTTATATTCGAGATGAATTAAAGGTACCAGATTTAAGGTCGTTGTATAGATCACGAAATCACTTATCGCCTTGGGATTCGTTGCTTCCACAGAGCACCTTGGAAGTTCTCAGATGTGGCGGAACTCCAGCAGACTGTTCCGACTTACAAGGCTTGACAGTGTCTGTCGGGCTTTGGCCGGACGGTCCAATCTTGGGACTAGAGAAAATGACCATGCATGTCGATATAGTCAAAGACGGTGTGATCAAAATTGTTCTAATCAACGAACGCAAGACCATTTTGTTAATTTTCTTTCTTGATTACCGAAGCGGAAAAATCCACACGAATCTGGAGGATGGCGGGCTTGTTTATGGTGAAAACAGTCCTGAAGAGGCTGACGTTGTATCATATGCCACATTTTTCTATCATGTGATAGGCAACAGAATAGCAGAGCTTACCCAAGGCGATCTTGAACCAATCGATTGTGAAGTAGTTATTCCCGTTAATATCATTCCTCCAAATCCAGAAGAAGCTATTAAAGAGGCTGTACAAAGGTTCAGAAATGAGCACTCTGCAGATGGGGATAAAGAAAGTTGTTGAATCCTTGATGCCCAACAAAGGCTTTAAGAGCGACGGCAAAATAACTTGCACGAAATTGTTTACCAAACTAATCTTGCTTTTATAAAACTAATTCTGTACGATTACATTTGATATGATATAATTTAATCACACTAAAAACAGAACACATGCATACCGATTATAATAATAAAAAAAGGAAGGCATCAATGTCGACAACAGAAACTTCAAACAGGATAGATGGAGACTGGGCAATTCAAGCGACTAAAGAACAGACGGAAAGTAGATTCTTTTCCAGCGATGCTGTCATTAATGCATATCTTCAGGGAAGAAGAGATCAGAACATTGAAAATGAAAGAATACTAACTGAAAAATTATACGAAAACCTTGAAAAAGCAAAAAAGATCAGTGCAAACTTTTCCAAAATACTGAGAGAAAAAGGAATTAAGTATAAACACATATTATTGCGTCCTAAACAAATTATTGAGTTTGAGTCTATTTTTATTATTGATAAAGATGACTATATTTCTCCACGATTTGAAGAAATTTATAATCTTGCTATCTCAGAGAAAGCCAAAGCAAATAGTGATACTTTTCATTTTTCATTTGTTTTTATCCCTTACTCTGAAAGTTTGAACAGAGACAAGCTATCGACTGATGGGTATATTTTAGAATATGTCAAAAAATGATAGCCTTAATCATGCCATTCATAACAAAGAAGCCTGTGAATACTTAAGCAAGGAACCCAAATTTAGTGATTGGGTTATCACTACCGCTTTTTACTCTGCTCTCCATTTTATAGACTACAAAATTTTTCCTCTGGATTTAAAATTATCAAAATATCCTGTTAACTTCACCACTTTTAATGGATATTATGATTTTTATTCTAAGAATAAAGAAGGGAAGATCAACCAACATAAAGCAAGAGCAGATTTAGTCGAGTCACTTTTCCCCATAATAGCACCACAATTCAATAAACTAAAAGACCTGTGTCACAATGCACGATATGTTAATTATAAATTCGATTACGATATTGCTAAAAATGCTAAACAATGCCTTGAGAAAATCGAAAAATTTTGTACTGCTAACAATCTAAAAAAATATTAGCTCTCTATGACAATACGTAAATTAGGAAATAGCTGGTTTGCAGACTTCTATATTAGCGGGAAGAGAATATGCAAAAAATTAAGTACCGATAAAAAAACGGCTAAAAATCTACAATAATTTAGTCTCCCAGAATCAGTTTGCAGCATTCGGGATCATCCCTGATGGATATCCGCCTTTATAAACTGAAAAATGATTTTTTACTTGAACTCAAGCCCCGTATACTTGAGAAAACATACCACGATTACGAGACAATTCTTAATAATGCATTCACCCAAATGAGAAGTGTTGAACTTCCCACATTACGCCACAGGCTTAATGAATACATACATGCAAGGCTTGAAGACGGAAAATTGGCAAAGATATAGAATCGTACCATAGGACTGTTTAAGAGGATGACAGCTTTCTGCATTCAGACAAAAGCCATCACCTTTAACCCTATTGCAGACATGAAATTTTCAAAGAGGAAGCGCCGTTATTTCACTTGATATCTACACGAAAGTGTATATCGAAGATCTTAATGCAACCATGAAAAAGATTAATATCGGTTCAATCGTTTAAAGAATACTCGTCATTGCAGAATAACTTCGTATAAAAATACACTTGTAAAAATCAAACATTTTGTGATAGTTTGTAACTATAGAGAAAACTATAGAATACCTTGTTGGGCTACCCTATACCAGTTTTCAAAACAGTACACAGGAGAATTCAAAATGACGCAGGAAAAGAAAGTAAATGGAGTAAACGTAGATCAGTTGTTCGGCACAATAGAACAGGTTAAAAAAAACCCGGAAATCGCCAAGTTCAAATTCCGGGCTACTAACACATGGATCGACGGTACACACAACCGGGCTACTGTCGGAAATTTCTATGGCGCTTTAAAGGAGGATGCTTCGCGTGACCCATTGGTTTTTGAATTAGATGAACCGCCGGTTCTTTGCGGTCAGAATCTGGGGGCGAATCCAGTGGAATATCTTCTCGTTGCCCTGTCCGGATGTCTGACGACAAGCCTTATCGCTCATTCAGCCGCCAAGAGCATCGTAATAAGAGGAGTGGAATCCAGATATGAGGGAGATTTAGATCTCCGTGGTTTTCTCGGGATATCCGAGGACATTCCGGTGGGATATCAGAATATCAGAGTGTACTTCAAAATCGATGCGGATATTTCTGAGGAAAAGAAGGAGGAGCTCATCAATATGGCCAAAAAATACTCCCCGGTTTTCAACAGCATCGCAAAACCGACAGCAGTCACGGTTCAACTCGACAGAGATTGAATTGAATTTAGTATGTTGTCTTTAAGGTTATTTTGGGAGCAAGTACACTTCCGCATATCTGCACGAAAGTATATTCGAAAGATCTTGAAGAGAGAAGAGAAATAAAACAAAAAATCAAGAAATTGCAGAAAAAAAAGGAAGTCCTGATGATAGCAATTCCAAAAGAAGATGCCAGTCTCCATTTTTATCAAGAACTGGCAAGTTCTGCTGATGACGAAAGTTCCAGGGAGATGTTCAAAAAACTAGCTCAACAAGAAATTGAACACAAAAAAATACTTGAAGCAATGACAAAAGAGTTGCAAGAATCTATAGACAAATTAAAAGTCGAACAGAAAAAACTTACACATAAGTAAATACGCAGTTTCCTGCAAGGTATACAAGAATCTTGGAACAAGGACTATCGAGTTAAGCGCATACTACTGACCACCCGAATGCTCGTCATCCTCCAATGCCTCCACTACATCCAATCAGCTACAGATTCTCCTGAAGATGCGTTTGTTATTTAGTTCTAAATATAAGGTAAACGTTTGCTCATTTGCACCATACGTTTATCTCGATGACTCTTTTTTTCAGGGTTTCTTCCGGATTCCCATACTGTCCGGGCAGAGAAGTAAATGCCACAGGAAAAGCATCTGATATTTTACCAGCTTGTTTCTGAGACGTTCATTCTGAAAGAGTGTTATCATGTTTCCGCAGAAATTCAGAACGAGGTTTATGAAAACCACAACAGGTTTAAGTATCCGGATGGTGAGAGTTGAGGAAAAATTCCTGTTTTTTCTGAAAAACAGGTAGAGGGACCGGTAGTATTCAATCTCTGCCTGCCAGGGCGCCTTTTTTTTACTGTGCCCTGCAAGATGAAGGACTTTGACACCGGGAACGTGGTGCACCTTCCATCCTCTTTTACGCATCCTCAGACACCAATCGGTCTCTTCGAGAAAAAAAAAGTAATCCTCATCAAGAAAACCGACATCATCCAGAGCCTCTTTTCTCACCATCATGCATGCCCCGATTACCGAATCTACTTCGATTGGGTTGTTGTAGATTACGCCTTTACTCGGATATTTATGGAGAAACAGCTTGCGCAGGAGACTTTTGTTAAAGATCTCAGTCTCTATTGAGGGAAAATTATCGATTGAATTTTGTCGCGAACCATCTTCATTGACAAGTTGCACACCTGCCACTCCGGTCTCTGTCGAATCTTTCATGAAAGCAAGGAGTTCTTTTATTGCCGCATCCGGTAACACGGTATCAGAGTTGAGAAGTACGGAGAATCTCCCGTGCATCATTTTGAGCGCCTGATTATTTGCATGGGCAAAACCGGTATTTGTTCTGTTTTCAATGAGTGTAACTTCCGGAAAGTGTTTCCGCACCGCTGCCTGGCTCCCGTCCGTTGAGTTGTTGTCGACGACAAATATCTCAAAATCAATATCCCTGACGGTCTTGTAAATTGAATTGAGGCAATTAATCAGGATGTCGCGGGTATTCCAGTTGACGATTATGAAAGAAATTTCTACCACTCTTCGGTTATGTCTCCTTTGGATGAAACATAGAGCAGTTGCTCTCCCCTGCAGAGGTTAATGATCTCTCTGCATATGCTTTTCTCTTCATCAAGCATGTTGCATTGTTTCAGGTATTCCCTCAAGAATCTCAGTCTATCCTTAAAGGTGATACACCCCGGTGTGGAGAGGTTGATTTGTGTTAAATTTTTTATCCGTTCCCGGATACTTATGCCTTTCCCGAACGTAATCTTATCGCAATCGAGAAAAATAAAACCGAACGACCCGTTCGCTTTAACCATGATATTACAGGTCTTGAGGTCATGATGAAATACCATCTTTTCATGCATTACCCCTATGGTTTGTGCAAATGAGTCAATAAATTTTCTCTTCTTTCCCGTACCCGGTGACAGGCAATTTCCTGAATGGTTCTGGAAATTCTTCAGCAAATACCTGTCCATCTCAAGCGAGTCTGGAACAGCTTCCATAATTATGTAACTGTCCGTAACAATTCCCACTATTCTCTTTTCAAGTAAGGCTATAGGTTTGGGAGTTAAAATACCATAGACTAATAAACCGTTGCCGGCAATCCAGGCTTTTCTTCCCGATTGCATACGGAAGATGTTTTTTGAAAACCAGAGTACGGACGGTGTTTTGTATTGCTTTACTACAACACTGTGAATTTCCTTGCCCTCGAAAGGAAATCGGGTAAGGCATGTTTTGGCGTCACGCTTCAGGATACTGCCACAATCGTTATTCGCCAGCGCCTTACGATGTTTCACGATGAGATTTAAAAAACTTCCGGTGTCATAGGCCTTTCGGTAAAATACCTTAAAAGCGCCGAACTTGTTCTTTGAATAGACACTGCTATTTTTCACACATCTCTTTAACCTGCTTCTGAAATGGACACCCCTGATCTTTGACGATAAGGTATCCACTTGATCAGTAAGCTCCTGAATATTTTTTTTACTATCCAGTATATTCTTTCCGTAATTTTCAATAAATGCTAATTTGTCAGATTTTGTGAGAACCGATATTAAAGCGTTGAACATCTGGGCAAGGTTGAACAATCTTTTCCGTTTTGATAATTTCCTCAGGATCTTTGCATGGTGGAGGTCTATCAAATAAAAGGAATACCCCTGACCTGATTCTGAGTGTCTGTTACCGGACTGTATCAATATATTGCCTGACGTAAGGTCGCTATGAAAGACACCTTTATCATGGAGATCCCTTATAAAGAGTGCAAGAATATTGAGCAGCTTCTTCTTTTCGACTATTTTTGCCTCAGACAACGAGCCGTTAAAGTTCGTCTGGCAGAAGTCGTGAAATGATGTACTGTTTGTGATTTCCCTGGAAACAATCAAGTCTATCCGTAATGACCCCAACGCTCTTTTCTCAGCTACTGCAACCGGCTGGAAGGTTTTTATATCCTTCTCTAATAAGGTGTTTGCGACCCGCCATTCAATCTTTGCTCTGGCCGGGAAAAAAAAATATTTTAAGTTGAGTTTGGTCTTTCTCTTAAACTGTTTAATGTAAACCCGATTACCATTTCCATTTAAACCCGGCATTGAAACAACGAATCGTACCCCGGTGTTCTTTATCAGTTCATATGATTTTTCCCATAAGATGGAATCCTGATCATTAAAATGTATTTTGTCCGAAAGATATTCGTATCCTCTCCTCATAGTCCAGTTTGTTCCATTTTTTTTTGTTTTAATTGGTTTTGTGTTGTAAGTCATTTTTTACCCATGAGCTTGAATGCGTTTTTTTATCACCCGTTATGGCAATTTCACCACCGTATGACAGGACAGTTTCTCTTTCCGGTACCGTTTCCTCGGTATAATCGGTACCCTTTGCCTGTACCTGGGGCCTCAAGTGTAAGAGGAGATTATCTACCGTCTTTTCAGAAAAAAGGGTAATATAATCAACACACCGCAAAGCTGCCAATATCTCCATTCTCTCATCTTCCGGCATGAAAGGATGGCCTTTACCCTTTAAAGCTCTCATTGACGCATCATTATTTACGGCAACAACGAGCACGTCACCGAGGGTTTTAGCTTCTTGTAAATATCTGACATGGCCTACATGAAGGATATCAAAACATCCGTTGGCAAATATTATTTTTTTCCCCTGTTTTTTAAGCCTTTCAATAGTGGTTCGTAATAGAGTATGGTCTCGTATTATCTCTGCTGTCATACAGCCCCCTTTATCATTACCGATTATTTACTGCCTGAAGTAATTCTGTCTGACTGATAGTAGCCGGTCCGTTCTTCATTACGGTAATAGATGCCCCGTAATTAGACAATCTTGCCGCCTGTGACAAACTGGCTCCTGATGCCATGCTGAGAGAAAGGACACTTGCGACGGTATCACCTGCACCTGTTACATCAATCACGTTACTCTTGCCGCAGATGGGAACCTGCTCAATATTTCCATCCTCTTCAAAAAGTGTCATTCCCTGATTCCCCTGGGTAATTAAAACTGCCCTGGTATTTACTTCCCTTAAAAGCTGAGCGCCCACCTCATATAAATGGTTCTGATTCTGTATCTTTCTGTTTGCAGCCTCTTCGGCTTCTGATTCGTTTGGCGTAATAACGGTTACGCCTCTGAACTCTTTAATTCTATGCCTGGAATCAGCAACTACGGTCTTTTTCTTTGCTAATTCCCTGATACGTTCAATGGTGGATGGAGTAATGATATCATAACCATAGTCAGATATAACCCACAGGTCAACCTTATCCTCAATTGCGTCAATAAAGTCGATGACTTTCTGTTCTGTTTTACTGTCCATGGTGGTATCAGGTTCTCTGTCGAAACGTACTACCTGCCTTTTGGTGGTATGTGAATCTCCAACCAGAAATCTGGTTTTGGTTATGGTTATTCTGGAATTGCAGGTAAAAATTCCCTTTGTAATGATTTTATGATTTGTGAAATAGTGTAAGAGTTTTTTCCCATTATCATCGTTTCCAACCAGACCGATAGGGAAGACAGAGGCTCCGAGAGAAACAACATTATTAATTATATTTCCTGCGCCTCCCGGGAGAATCTCCTCATTTTCATACTTTGCAACAATTACGGGAGCCTCCCGTGAAAGCTTAAATTGTCTTCCGTATACATATTCATCGGCAACAAGATCACCGATAACGCCAACCGTTATATTGTGAAAATTATTGATCAGCGCCTTAAATGAATCTTTATCCTTTTCCATGTTTTTAACCCTTTATGGTGATGATGAAAAACGTTAGATCGGGTACACTGTACTCAGCATCCCTTAACATCAGCGCAAAGATTTTTTAATACCTGTATACATGCTTTAACAACCTCATCGGGGGATATGCGTGTCATGCACCGGTGATCTGTCGGACATATCTTCAGATGGCACGGAGAGCAATCAACATCTTCCCTTATTACCTCACCAATTTCATGTTCTGTTTCTGTATACCTGGGATCAGTAGGCCCCATCAATACTACCGTTGGGCGTTTAAGAGCGACAGCAAAATGCCGGGGACCAGAATCAACAGTTAAGAGGAGCATGCTTCTCTTAACAAGGGCTTTAAGAACCTCCAGGGAAACAAAATCCTGAGAAAGATTGATCAGGCCTTTTTCTGAAAATTTCTCGATATCATCGGTCAGTCTGGTTTCTCCCGGTCCGCAAACGAGAACTATTTCACAGTCTGTCTTCTCCTTCAATAAATCCGCAGTCCTGGCAAACTCTTTTGCATACCAGCATTTTGAAGTACCAAAAGAAGCGCCGGGATTGATCAGGATATATGGTTTCTCTCCGAAATGGTATTTCCTGAATAACTGATTTGCTCTCTTCTCACTTGTTTTACTGATAAAGAGTTCCGGCTCCCGGGATTTTATTTCACACCCAACGTGTGCGCACAATCTCAGATAATAATCAACCATATAAATCGGGCGGAATTTGCCGTTATCAGTTGTCCTCTCCAGGCCATCGGTTAACAAAAAAGAACGACTATCACGTTTGTATCCGACACGCCTTCCAACCCCGCTTAACCAGGCAATTAAGGCAGAGCTGAAAGAGTTAGGGAAGATAATACCCAGACTGAATCTCCTCTGTCTCAATTGATACACAAGAGAGAAAAAATTCCTGATACCTCTGATATGATTTACCAAGGGCAGAGAATATCTGTCTGTACTCCTCTTTTTTACGGGTTTCAATTCAATCAATTCATCAAACCAGGGAGAATCATTTATTATGCCCCTTAAGTTCTGCCTGATCAGCAAAGTTATATGGGAATCTTTAAAGTTTTCCCTGATACATCTGAAAGAAGGAGTTGCCATGACAACATCACCAACCCAGTTTGGCGCCCTGACCAGGATTTTTTTTGCCTTCATTATCTGTCCCATTTCGAATTCACGGCGGTAAATGAATTGTATTTGATTGTGTAATGTTCTACGTTTACCTGTTTCAACAGCTGTGAAATCTCTCTGTCACAGGGTATGATAAAATCTTTCATTCCATCCCATACATGGGATGGAATTTTTTCTATCATTTTGGTTAAAATCGAAAAGATACCGTTTGACGAATTATTGCAATACATATTGACGTACCATGGAAAGGTTCGCTGCAGTCTTGAAATAAAGAGATTGTGTTCCTCTCCGAAATCAAGGCACGTATCATCGGTGAAATTATCAAGTTCTTTCATCTTATTAAAGTTTATGAAATTTCCTTTTTTACTGATCTCGTAAGCAGTTGTTCTTGGAAACGGGAAAAAAATTGTCCATCTGAATCGGCCCGGTTTAATGATGCCGAGAAGCTTGATCGTTTCGTATATGTCCTCTTTCGTTTCATAAGGGAGGCCAAACATCACAAATGCTGAGGAGTGCAGACCATACTTATGGGCGCACTCAAATGCATGGATGATCTCTTCATTGGTCATTGGCCGGTGGAGCACCTCTCTTCTGATCCTTTCGCTCCCGCTCTCCAGTCCGAACTTAATAATCATACATCCGGCTTCTTTTAACAGCTGCGCCCTTTCTTCATCAAATGCCCTGATATGCGCATTTGCAACGAAGGGAATTTTTACCGATTTTTTATACTTGTTACAGAATTCCTTCAGATAAGTTTTATTCGAAGTAAAGATATCATCATCGAAAATAAATGTTGTGATGTTTTTATAATTGGTGAGCAGGTAATTAATTTCATCCATGATATCGTCAACACTATGCCTTCTTATGTAATTAAGATCTTTTGCGGTGCTGCCGGTTTCGTTTTTGTACCGTTCAACAATTGAGTGGTTGAAGCAATAGGTACATCGAAAGGGGCAGCCTCTTGAGGTCATGAGACGAACCCAGCCGTTTTCTGCATCAATCATGTTTTGAAAATCAAAGATCTCATAGTCCTTTCTTGGTAATTTTGCAAGATCCGGGAGGGGTCTGACTTTGTTCGAAACTATTTCCCCCCCATCCATTGTCCATAAATTAGCAATGTGTCTCGTGTCAATCTGTTTTTCAAGGCTGGTAACTAATTCGAGGACGGTTTCTTCTCCCTCACCTACACAGACATAGTCGATGCACTCTTCCTTAATGACCTCCTCAGGAACCATGGTGGCGTGAATACCTCCGCAAATAATGGGAATATCACAAAAACTTCTGATATGCTTCGCTATTTTCAAGGCATATTGATATTGCGGAGTAACAACGGAAAATCCGATTAATTGTGGCTTGTATTCTTCTATTATTTTTTGAATTTCCCTGTTGTCCGGCACCTTGGATAATTTCTCATTCAGGTTTATGAGCTTCGTTTCGTGCCCATGTTTTTTCAGGAGAGCAGAAATGAAGACGATTCCAAAATTAAAGCCGACCTGCGCGTTGATATTCGGATAGATAAAAAGTATTCTCATGTAAAAAAATTTCCTCTACAGTTCTAAGAGATTAATATGCTGCCTCTTTCTTTAACGGTTCATGGAAAGAATCATTCACGAGTCGCCGGAATATATTGAGCATCCGCGGTGCATGTTTCGCTACTGAGTAATCCCTGGAGACTTTTTTTCTCCCTTCTCTCCCCATCCTTTCCCGAAGGTCTTTGTCATTGATCAATATTTCCAGTTTTTCTATCCACTCTTCCTGTGTATTTGCCCAAAGGCCCTGTACGCCATCTTCAACAATCTCCCTGTTTATCCCGAACGGGCTGCATATTACGGGGACACCTGCTGCCAGGCATTGTAATATTTTGAGCCCGCACTTGCCATGCGACCAGGGGTCATCGACAAGTGGCATGAGTCCAATATCGAAACTCTGGATATCCTTAACCTCATCCTGCTCACTCCAGAGCTTTTTTTCAACAACCATGTTGTCACAGTCAAAGAAAATATCACACACGATCTTTAGCCTCACATTATGATGTTTTGCCCCCAGAGTTTCAAATATAGGCCTCATCTTTTCGAGATAATGTATGCTTCCGTGTGCGCCTATCCAGCCCAGAGTAACAGTCTCTTTTTTTTCTGAATAGTTCTTCTGGGAATACAGATTCATATCTATCGGAGAAGGGATGGTTATGACATCTTTTCTATAGGGTATTGTCTTCCTCATTAAGAACTCGTTTCCGGCAATTACGAAGTCTGAGGAATTAATCATGTTTTTAAATTTTCTTGTCCGTGACTTTGATTCCGGACTCTTTGCCATCGAATTCCGGTACATGACGGAGTCATCAAAATCATAAACTATGTGTTTTGCCGTCTTTCTTATATATTGAAGCCAGGGAAAAGTAAATCTTTTCCGCTGGATAAACAGAATGTCATACTTACCAATACTGTGGAATAATCTGATCTTTTTAAAAAACCCTTTTGGAAAGGGGAGAACGGTTGGCAGTACACCGTGTTCTTTTAAATACGGCAGATATTGAAGAACCCGATATCTGCTTGCGGCCACATCAATTCCCTGTACTAAAAATAACACCTTCATACTCTCTCACCTCTTTTTAATCACACATAATACTGCAAATTACCCCTGCCGCCAGTCCGCCCGTAAAACACACCCATCAGCCTGCCTTTACCGAACGGTACATTCGGGCGGGAACTGGAACGGCACGTTCGGGCAGAAATGCATAGCTGGCAGTCGGTCAGAACCTGCCAGAAGTTGTCATTCAGGTTGGAACATGGGTAAGACGACGGGTCGAATGGATTTCGCCAGAGTTGTTTACTACTTCCCTGTACACATTAAGTACCTTATCACAATTCTCCTCTTCAGGATATTGTTCAGCTTTTTTTCGAGCAGCAACCGAAGCTTTCTGTCGTAATTCTTCATGAAAGAAAACTGCTATCTTTTCCGCTAATTTCCTGTAATCCAGAGGGTCCCTCATAACAAAGCCGTCTATGCCGTCATCTATCAAGCCGCTCGCTCCGTCATATATGGTCGTAATAACAGGCAGGCCGCTTGCCAGAGCTTCAGTAACTACAAGCGAGCATGAATCGTACAGTGTCGGGTGTACAGAGACATCAGATGCTGCATAATATTTTTCAATTTCATTTACATGGCCTAAAAATATCAGGTTTTCAATGCAATTAAGTTTTTTTGCCAATTTGCAGTATGAAGATTTCTTCCCTCTCCCGATTATCAGCGCCTTAAAGTCTTTATGAGACCGTTTCAGTTCTCCAAGAGCCCTTATCAGCGTGGAGAGGCCTTTTAACCTGAAGTTATTACTTATGTAGAGTATCACACACTCTTCACCGATAGACAGTCTTTTTCTGATAACTTCTCTGAAATTTTTTCTATTGGAGGGATTGAATCTCCTGATATTTACCCCGTTATAGACAACATCTATCTTTTGTTGATCAACATGATGGTATTTTCGTATATCGTTCTTTATCATATCTGAAATGGCAATGATTCTGGAAACTTTTGGATCAGTATACTGTCGTTTATCCAGCCATAAAATAAAATTCTGTCTCAGGCTGAAAAAACTGCCTATCCGTTTGAGTGTCCGGTAAACAGGGTTCTTTGTTGCCAGGTAGTTCTGTTTTAACCATGCTCTTTCAACACCACAGTGAGGATTAAATACATTCATTCCGAGCGCTCTGCCGACTACCTGTATTATATCAAAATCCCCTTTCTTCATAGCTCTCATACTATTTATCACAAAAGAAACCTCTTTAAGAAATTTCGGGTACCGTATGGCCGGAATAGTATGAAAATGTATGCGGTTATTGTGGCTTTCCCAATCGTGCGCAAAAACATGCACTTCATGGCCCCGGTCTGCCAACTGATTTGCGAGACCTGCAAGGTATCCCTCACCACCGCCCTTCGATGGTAAAAATTTATAGATATTCAGGGCTATTTTCATCGAACTCTGCTTTTCAAAATAGATTTATCACAATTTGTTATACTCATCTCATAATGGTTTTCGGATAAAATCCGAGATAAAATTGAGCGAGTAAAGTCCTCGGCGCTTTTTGTCCGGGGATACCTTCACCAAGATTTGGTTTCCAGTAAAACCGAAAACCAAATCGGTTTTAGTATACGAAAAAATACATCGTGGAATCAGTATTATGATTCGTTAATAGAAAATATCAAGTAATAATTAGTGATTCTGTCATTAAAGAGAGTAAAGGAGTTGTTCGAGAGGTAAAATACCCTTGACTCCCGCCACTTTTTTGCGTTTAAATAAGAACATGTCAGATAAAGCGCAAAAGGATTTGCAAATTTCCTGGTCCAGCATATTTCGCAGCCGTGATACAATTCATGAGCGGTATAACTCTATATGGAAGGTTCCTGTTCTGCGGAAACGTCTTGAACTTGTTAAATCGCTGATGAATGACGGAGTACGGGTATTAGACGTTGGAGCAGGAAATTCGGAATGGGGACGACGTTTACAGAGGTTTTTTGCGAATGTTACCTTCAAAACGGTGGATGTTGATCCGGATCTTAATCCGGATTACCGCAGCATGCATGAAGTTCAGAATGGGTTTAACCTTATTATTTCCTGGGAAGTTATCGAACATCTTAATCTTCACGAGGGTGAAGAGTTGATAAAAGAGTGTGCGAGAGTGTTGTGTCCGGGCGCAAACCTGGTTATCAGCACTCCTAACATTTTTAATCCATCCTGTTACCTTATGGATTCTACTCACCGTACCCCTTACAGCTATGAGGAACTCGGTGGATTGTGTCTGCGTGCAGGGCTTGAGGTTCAGGAAATTTATCGCACCTATAATGCTTCAAAATTAAAATTCTTTTTCAAAAAAACTTTTCTTGGCCCCCTCCATCGTCTGATAGGTATGGATTATACGAAATCTATTATTGTTGTAGCAAAGAAAGTGGCTTGACGATCTATTCGCGGTTTCCCGATCTGGACGAGCCATAACCATACAGGAATTAATAAATTACAAATCTCAAATTACAAACTACAAACAAATCACAAGTTCCAAATTCCAATTTATGAAATGATAACAACCTTATTCTTTGTTAGAAATGGATATTGAGATTTTAATATAAATAAAGAAAAACATTTTAAGTATTGCTAAATCAATATATTACATTTTTTGTCCGGAAGCACTTATCCAAAATGACGTGAAGCAATGACATGGATGTCGTTGTAGCCATTTTGAAAGAGTTGTGCAGGATGCACTTGATCGAGGTAAGATTATCTCTTTTCCGCCCAGACTTTTAACCGGTGACCTTTGTTTGTAAAGCCGACAAATTGAGATATTATTTTTCCCGATATCTTGAACAGCCTCTCTTTTACCGGATTCCTGTGATGATCATTGGTCTTCATATGAAATCCTTTCGTATGCATGTTTATGGTTGTAAAACCACTCCTTTGAAGGAGTTTTCTTAAGGTTGTGGGTGTAAAGAGAACGATATGATGCTGTCCGTCGAAGTAAATCCAATCCTTACCGCAAATTGAGACAGAAAAACTGTCAAAGTTTGTTGTCGCAACGGTTAATAGTCCGCCTTTTCTGAGAAGATTATGTATCTGTGAACAAAATGCCAGGGGATCAGGCACGTGCTCTATGATATTGTTGAGCCTGATTACGTCAAACGAAGAAGGTTCAAGATTTGATTCCTCCAGTGTCCCGAAAATGATATCGAGATCATACAACTCTTTACCGTATTTACCAACTTCAGAGACGGTTTCTATCCCTTTCGTTTCCCAGCCACAATTTCTTGCTGCATGTAAAAATCCACCGAACGAACACCCTATATCAAGAATCCTGTTAACTCTTCTGTATCTTTCCATCTTGTTTATCTCTGAAGTAAAGATTTTCTGCCTTTTCAGAGAATAATCTCTTTTCAGGAGGCCTTCGATAAAACTATCCGCATCTGCTCCCGAGGTATAAAAACTGTCTAATGTTTCTTGAGAATTCTCTGACCTGGGATTGACGTAGACTAAACCACACGAAGTACATTTGACGTGTTTATAACCATCTTTGATAAACAGGAGAGTTGTTTCGTTACTGTTGCATAAGTTACAATTTACGTATTTCATTGTCTCGTGCATATTACTGTTTTACAGTCGTAAATGAGCCTTTTTTCCTGTACAGGAAGAGGGATAGACAGGATCCGGCACTCGGCTTGTTTAACAAGTTAGGCCATCCTGGCTAACTTTTTCCAAAATCCCTAAAACTGCCGTCCATGGCAGTTTTTACGGTCTTTTGAACTTGCGCCTTCAGCGCAAAATATAAGGAAATATTGAAATCCTATACATTTAATTCATACGATATAGGATATATACTCATCTGATAATGGGTTTCGGATAAAATCCGGTATAAAATTGAGCGAGTATAACTGCAACCAAGATTTGGTTTCCAATAAAACCGAAAACCAAATCGGTTTTAGTATAAATACCACTCAATTCAGGGAAATAACAGTTGCGATGCTATCATGACCACGAAATGAACGCAAACATATTTCACCCTCCCAAACTGGCCGAGCCAAAACCAAAAAGGAATAAATTTCATATGTGTTCTTGTTCGGCCAGTTTGTAAAATAGAGATTTCTTTTACCTGGCAACGTGATATAATGCGTTTTTTTAATTCCGGATTTTTAAAGAAAATATACTAAAACCGATTTGGTTTTCGGCTTTACTGGAAACCAATATCAGATGAGTATAAATGAATAAAATTATAAACAAGTTAGGCCATCCTGGCTAACTTTTCCAAAATTCCTAAAACTGCCGTCCATGGCAGTTTTTACGGTCTTTTGAACTTGCGCCTTCAGCGCAAAAAATAAAAAAATATTGAATTTCCTATACATGAACTTATGAAAAGCAGCGATGTAACTGTTAAAAAAGAAGGGAAAGAGTTTGTTACCCTCTCGAGGACCGGAACACATGAAAAGATAATCCGGTTTTTACAACATCAGAAAAGGGGAAAACTCCTCGATGTGCCGACCGGAAGCGGGGTACTATCTGCCAAACTGAGCGATTTAGGTTTTGAATGCTCCTGTTGCGACATAAACGCTGACGGATTCAAGGCGTATGATTTGGAATTCAAAGTTGGGGACTTGAACGGGAAGATTCCGTTCGAAACGGGTTCTTTCGATTATATTACGTGTATTGATGGCCTTGAACACCTGGAAAATCCTTACAATGCAATGAGGGAATTTAAACGGCTTTTAAAAAAAGGCGGAAAGTTAATTATATCCATTCCAAACTATCTGAATGTTGAAAGGAGAATGAAATTCCTCTTTACCGGTTCATTTACCAAGCCGGTAAGTCAAAAGATGTTTAAGGAGAAATTTAACTGCAGCCTGGCCATGATGCATATTAATCCGATCGGGTATCCTCTTTTAAAATTTTTGCTTGAAAGTAATGGCCACTCCATAATCAAGCTTGATATCGACAGCAAAAAATCAAAGATGTTTTTATTATTTCCTGTTATAGCCTTTGTCAAGCTGTATTGCTGGTTCTGGCCAAAGAAGGCAAAGGAGAGATATTGGTTAAAAGAGACCCTTTCAAAAGAAATTTTTACGGGTGGAAATACCTTACTCGTTTTCTCTGAAAAGGTATACTAAAACCGATTTGGTTTTCGGTTTTACTGGAAACCAAATCTTGGTGAAGGTATCCCCGGACAAAAGGCGCCGAGGACTTTACTCGCTCAATTTTTTCCCGGATTTTATCCGAAAACCATTACGAGATGAGTATATAATCTCTTATCCCGGATGCTTGCGCAACAATAATTTAACATCCGAACGGATCTGAAATTCTCTATGTTCCCTGTTTCGTTTCTGATTGTAATGAGATAACCTGTCTGGGGTTTTCAAAAACGAGTGCTCTTGCCTCTTCTTTCCCTGTAATCCGGGAAGCCATTTCCACCGCCTTTGAGAGTATCGGGGGTCTTCTGACGGCTGAGTGCGCATCCGAAGCAATGAAGTGCACCATCTTGTGTTTTAAAAGCTTTTCAGCACACTTCCTTTCTCTTGAACCAAAAAACCCGGTAAGGCTCTGAGCGGTAATCTGGACAAGTATTCCGGACTTAATTAATTGTTCCAGGGTCTTATTGTTCCTCTGAAAAAATGTTATTCTCTCAGCATGTGCGATAATTGGAATAATACCGATTGATCTGAGGTTACCGATAAGTTTGTCAGTCCCCGGCGGGATAAAGAGAAAGGGAAGTTCGAGAAGGATATGTTTTTTGTTATTGTTCATTGTCAGCGCTTCACCATTTCCTAAGCTTTCTACTAATGTTTCGTTGAGATGCAGCTCTGCTCCCGGTAGTATCTCCACTTCGATTTGAGCCTCTTTCAATCTGAGATTCAGCTCCTTAACTGATTTTACGATACTATCACTTTCTGCTTCATACACACCATCCTTTGAATGAGGTGTTGCAACGATTGTCGTTATCCCATCCTCTGCCGCTATCCTGCACATTTCAATTGATTCCTCAAACGTTTCAGGCCCGTCATCAAGAGAAGGGAGTATGTGTGAGTGTATGTCTATCATAATTTATATCATGTTTTGAATTAATGCCATTACAGGTTCCTCTTCAGCCATTTTGTATGAGTTGATCCCAGGACTCCCTTTTACTTATCAAATTGATTATGGTGTTCTTTCTTCAGATTGGACTCCCTGAGTTTTTATAAGCAGTTCCACAATCAGTTGTGCCTCCTCCGTGCCTATTCTTATTATCGGAGTTGCTTTCTTAGCGAATTCCTGCCTGTCCTTTACAATCTCTTCCCATTCAACTTTATTGTGTTTTGCCAGAAGAACTTTTTCACCTGGAGGATGGCAAACAAGGCATTTAGAAACGAACAAACTGCTACCTGCGTCTTCTTTTAAAACCTCTGATCTTTCTGAAAGAAATGCTGAAATACGAGTCGCATCCTCTTCCGTTATATATTCACCGGCTTCAGAACGCATTCGTTCTACCGTTTTCTTCCATTCCTCTGGAGGCCTGTTCTCTTTCAAGATTCGATTTACCGGGTGACACATCGTGCAGCGATCGAGAAACAACAACCTGTTGTCATCATAATTCTTTCTTTATAAATTTAATTTAGATTGTTTCTCTATTTTTACTGTAACGAATTATTTACTTGAGTCAATATCCAATATTGAGACAGAGAAGAAACATGCTATTATAAAGATTAACATATCGTTATGTATTAGAACATTCAAATATTGCGCGCATATACTAATCTGATATAATAAATCATTAGTTTCTCATATGTTTATCAAAATTGGTATTCATAATTTAGCTGAAAGAGGATATTCCTTTTCTCGCTCCGTTAAAAATGATGAAAAAATTCAGGATAACAAAATATATCAAAACTTCGAAAGGCTCAGAGATATTTATGATACACTCATCTCGTTATGGTTTTCGGATAAAATCCGAGATAAAATTGAGCGAGTATAACTGCAACCAAGATTTGGTTTCCAGTAAAACCGAAAACCAAATCGGTTTTAGTATACATTCAATGCTAATTTCTTTTCTCTATTCAAACAGCAAGGTGTGCAAGGTTAATACAATTTTAATCCTCCTATTTCTATTCGTTTTCCTCAGTTCCGGGATTGTGGCACAACCGCAAAATATTTCTCCCCCTCAGGCTAAAAATAGCGAAGCCGCAGGTGAACCAGCTCCCACTCCCACTGAGATTGTTACCTTTGAGACTATTAAAAAGAAAGCCAGAGCAATGGCTAAAAGCTCATTTGATGAAAAATACAATCATGTCGATCCCATCACGAAATCATTCAAATATGACGAATGGAGAAAAATCCGATACGATTCGTCAAACAATATTCTGGAAGCCGGGTCTCTGTACCAGATTGAACTTTTTCATGTCGGGTTCCTTTTTGACCGGTCCGTTGATATTAACCTGGTTGACGGCAAGAACGTATCCAGCACCCTCTTGTTTGATCCGAAATTCTTTATATATGAGGGGTTTACTGATATGGAAAAACTGGATCAAGTAAAAAGTAAAGGGGGAATTGCCGGTTTCAAAGTCAAATATTTTCTCAACAATTCAGAAATACAGGATGAAGTGGCCGTATTTCTGGGTGCAAGCTATTTCAGACTGGTGAGTGCGAACCAGCAATTTGGCTCATCCGCCCGTTGTCTGGCAATTGATACGGCATCGAGCCACGGAGAAGAGTTTCCCTATTTCAGGGAGTTCTGGATTAAAAGGCCGGCCAAGGATCAAAAGACCCTTGAGATCTATGCACTTATCGACAGCAAAAGGATAACCGGAGCATACCATTTTATTATCAATCCGGGTCAGGAAACGAAAATTCTGACGAAGGTTTCAAACTTTCCGCGAGCGAATATAGAGAAGGTCGAAATAGCTCCGCTGACGAGCATGTTCCTATTCGGTGAAAACTCCCGTGATGTCACCAGGGATTACCGGAGCGAAGTACATGATGTTGATGGCCTTATGATCCACAATGGAAAGAATGAATGGATCTGGAGGCCGCTGGAAAATCCATGGCCGATCGATGTGAGAACTACCCGTTACCTTGATGCTGATGTCCAGGGATTTGGGCTCATGCAGCGGGATAAAGAGTTCAGAAATTATCTTGATCTTGAAACCCGTTACGAACTTCGGCCTTCATTATGGGTAGAACCGCAAGGAAGCTGGGGGCCTGGATTTATCGAGCTCGTTGAAATACCGACAATCGAAGAAACCGTCGACAATATGGTAGCCTATTGGGTATCTGATAAATCTCTGCCTCCGAAGGAGGAAATTTCGCTGGCCTATACACTTTATGCAAAACACGGGACAGAAGGGCTTCATCCTTTTGGTTACGTGAAACGGCTCCGTGTCGGGGACTATCATGAACCAGGGGCACCGCTGGATAAGACGAGTGAGATACGTCAGTTTGTTGTAGATTTTACCGGAGGAATTCTCCCCGAAATACTCTCTGCTGAAGTAATTGAAGGGGTTGTTGAGGCCTCTTCAGGGATTGTTTCTGCTATAAACGTTCAGATTAATGAACCTGATAAAGGAATCCGGCTCTGGTTCCGCCTTGCTCCCGCTGCTGATCATACGGATATCCGGGCATACTTGCGAAGAGGCAAGGAGCAGATTACAGAAACACTGCTATATCTGTACAGTGCAAAGAAAGATCAATAGCAATCATGCATATTCACGGGCCTATGGCGCGCCGGCCGATCGTCGCAATCATTGTACTGGGTATTCTTCTGTTTATAGTGCTGAGATTTTTCAGTGTGCTGGCATCCGAGGAAATGTCAGGAGTGGATATCGCTATTCTCATCCTTTTTTCCTTGTGTCTGGCTCATCTTCTCTTTTCATTCGTGCTTGCGGTTGTCGGCTTTATATTAGCCTTACAGAACCGCGATCCACTTTCCCTCAAATCGTTATCTTCCATCACGGCCGACATTGAAACTGGTCAGAATAACGCTGAAATGGATCACAGAATTGCCATAGTAGTACCAGCCTACAGGGAGGATCTTGGGCAAATTGTCAACCGGCTGAGCTATCTCTATCACAGTTTATCAGTATTTCCCCTGTTCCATCATACAGATTTTTATATTCTCAGCGACTCCCCCAAAGAGGATGAAGAAAAAGAGATCGCATGCTGGTCAAGAGCAGTAATAGTACTTGGAGCTCAGAATAAACTTTTTTACCGGAGGAGAACAGAAAACAAAGAAAAAAAATCAGGTAATGTGAAGGAGTTTCTTGAACAATGGGGAAATCACTACAAGTACTTCTGTGTTCTCGATGCAGACAGCATAATCACCGGAAAGACCATTTTCGCACTTCATCGGGCTATGGAAGCGGACCAGAAAATGGGGATATGTCAGACCGTTCCCCGTCCAGTACACGGGAGATCGCTTTTCTCCAGAATCATTGAATGGAATTCTCTGGTGTATTCCAGAGTCTTCAGTTCCGGTTTTGCATTCTGGCAAGCCGATCAAGCCAATTACTGGGGACATAACGCCCTCATTCGGGTTGATGCCTTCAAAAAACATTGTGCTCTTCCCCATCTCTCTGGCACACCACCTTTCGGAGGACTTATCATGAGCCACGATTTTGTTGAGTCGACATTCATGATACGTTCCGGCTACAAGAGTGTCCTTCTGCCACATATTGAGGACACCTTCGAAGAAATGCCACATTCGGTAAAGGACTACCTCAAGAGGGATCGTCGCTGGATGCTGGGGAATCTGCAGCACCTGCGTGTCTCATTATTCCCACACCTTACCCTTTTTTCAAGGTTTCAACTGTTCTTTGGGGCGTATTGCTATCTTTCCTCATTTATCTGGCTGCTCTTCCTCGGCACGGCAACGGTGAAAGCACTAATACCTGTCGAACGGCATTCTTACTTCACCCAGATATACCAGTTATTTCCTGACTGGCCGGTATCTCATACTCTGATCACGCTTTCTATCTATATTTTTACCTTGGGACTGCTCGTTATCCCCAAGATATTAGGACTTATTGAATATGAGATTAAGCGGGAAACTCATAAATCCACTGCAACCCTGCTCAGATTACCTGTTAACTTTATCATGGAGTTTCTGGTCTCTGTCCTGCTTGCTCCCGTCATTATGTACTATCATGTCCGTTTTATCTTTTCATTCCTCTTTGGGATAACAGTTGACTGGGCTCCGCAGAATAGAGAGGTCACCCATGAAAGCTGGCTTACTCATTGGCAAAATCATAAATGGGTTTCTTTATTCGGCCTGAGCTGGCTCATAACGATCCTTTTTTCAGAAAGCCATCTCATTCTCTGGATTATTCCGGTGATTATCCCCCTGATTATTGCCCCACTCAGCTCATTCCTGCTTGAGCATCCCAGATCATTTGCCATTGCGGAGCGGCTGCAACTCTTTGAAACATATGCACCTACTATACCGGAGATAGCGAGTATTGAACCTTCTGACGTAATCGTTGATTTCCCGAGGTATCCGGAGGTACTTTTCTCACCTATGCTTGTTGAGTCAATGAAAGCACACAATTGAGCCTGATTACCATTTCTGCTATTTTTTCAATTGAAATGCAGGGTTATTTGGTTATTATTGCGATAGTTGTATTATTCAGAAACTGATTATATTCTTGTCAGCTGTCCAGGGAAAGGATTCGTATATTGTATGGATATCAATTTCGCATTTGACAAAATTCCCCTTCCGTTGATGTATATCATCACAACTGCTATAGTCTTTCTCTCGATAACAATTGGATTCAAACTGGGAAACTATATAAGGCAGCGTAAGAAAAATAAAATAGAAGCTCCAACAGGAACGATTATTGGCTCAATGCTCGGCTTACTTGCATTCGTACTCGCTTTCACTTTTGGGCTGGCGGCTTCCCGATTTGATTCTCGCAAGCAATTATTATTGGACGAGGTCAATGCTATTGGTACAGCTTATTTGCGCACAGATTTTTTGGCTGAACCAGAAGGTTCAGAGACTCGAAAAATATTAAAGAGATATGTAGATATCCGGGTGGAAGTGGCTAGGAATCCAGCAGAACTATCAAAAACACTGGTGGAATCAGAGGAGTTGCATAGGCAGCTTTGGTCACAGGTGACCTCACTTTCCAGGAAAAATAACGATTCGGTATTGTTTGGACTCTATGCACAGTCACTAAACGAGGTTATTGACCTGCAAGAGAAACGGGTAACAGTCTTTCTTGTGTACCGCATACCTGGAAGTATCTGGATGGTGCTTTATTTTGTGATGATACTAACAATGTTTTCTGTAGGCTATGACTTTGGCCAAAACAGAGGAGGAGGTATTCTGATCAGTCTGATTCTGTCTCTTGTATTTTCGGCAATTTTATTACTTGTTCTGGATATTGACCGGGGCGCAGAAGGAATGTTTAAAGTGAACCAGAGTCCCATGGTTGAGCTTCAGCAGAAATTGCGCTTGTCTGTCAAATGATCCTGTTTACTTGAATCTCAAACAGCTAACAAACTGCTGCAGCTGAGACAAATGCTAAATATTTTCACCTATAATTTGCAACTGTACAAACTGTTATGAAACACAGACAGTACAACACTCCTTGTCATCCCCTGCCCTGTTGATCCGTTTGGTATAATAAAAATTCATATCATAATTCATTCAACTTGGGAAAAACATCTCTTAAAGATGACTGGTATACCTTCAGCCGCTTTCACGATTAACGGTTGTAGAGATTACTATTGACTATATGCGGAATAATACGTATTTTGTTCATTGATAAACCCAAAAGAGATTACTAAGAGGAACATCTTTATTGCCTTAGAATAGTTATTGAATTTGGAGGGATTTATGAGGTACAAAGTAAACATTAAGAAAACAGAAGAAGGTTACTCTATTTGGGTTCCGGGGCTTCCTGGTTGCTGGTCACAGGGAAAGACAGAAGAAGAATCCCTGGAAAATATAAAATATGCCATAAAGGAGTATCTGGAAACAGTTGAAAAATTAAGCGAAGATAAAGAGTCCCGTTATGTAGAAGTGGGAGACAATGCCTAAGGTTCCTGGCATAAATCACCAACGTGCAATAAAAGCTTTTGAAAAGGTTGGATTCCGTATTGCAAGGCAGGGAAAGCATATAATAATGACTGATGGTGAACGTATTATTACTATTCCAAGAGCAAATCCCATACATTCCTTTACAATGGCAGGTATTAGCATTGAAGAATTTAAGAAACTTTTGTAAATTACCCTTGCCTATACTTCCAGGGCTAATGTGTTAATCTAAAGTGTGGATTTACAGGAAGAATGAGGTTTGTGATGTCTTACTCTGTCATCTTGACTCGAATGGTATAATACACCTTCATATCGTGATACATTCTATTTCAGTAGAGTCCGGTTAGTTTTTGCTTCTGTTTTATCTATTGTCTGAAAGCTGTCATTCCCGCATGTTTCTAGCGGGAATCCAGAGGGATGTACGAGTATCTGGATACCTGATAAGCTTGTCATCGAGTGATTGTATCGAGGAAGATTTCGAGTATGATAAAAAAACCGCACATGCAAAACCTAACCTGGCACTACAGATTCAATTTGGAAAAACATCTCGAAATGAATGGAGTGATATTGACATTGCCATGGTCTCAAAAGATTTTACAGGTGTTAGATTCTACGATAAAAAACGGCTTAATCCATATTTAATAAGAATTGATTCAAGAATAGAAACACATCCATTCAGACCTGAAGATTTTACAAGAGACGATTTATTTGTAGTTCAGATATTAAAAGAAGGTATAGAAATTACAGATTAGTTTTCGTCGTTGAGCGTAATACGCAGATTGACTCCTAATTTAATGCACAGATTCAGGTATTTTGTTTTCACTTCTCAAATTATTTTTAATGGCGCAGCCCGGAATCACTTTTATCATATTCTCATATGCAGTTAAGGGGAATCCCGACTCCATTCTTCTTCTTTGTGAAACATATTTCAGGTACTTACTTTGATAGATATAAGATAATTATGAAATGAGGAGATAAGGAAAACGAAAGGGCATGAGGGTGGATGAGTTGTAATAAGCCGGGTGTGTTTAGGTAAATTAAAATATGAAGGTGTGACCCAAGGCTTCTCAGATACCGCACTTAGTTTCAATCCACGCTCCCGCACGGGGAGCGACTTCATAAACTTCTTTAACTTCATTCTGTGATAATTCGTTTCAATCCACGCTCCCGCACGGGGAGCGACTAGACCCCAAGGCCCATAATACCTATCATTGATGGTTTCAATCCACGCTCCCGCACGGGGAGCGACTATGTAAAAGCCGCTTCTAAAAATTTCCATTGTCCGTTTCAATCCACGCTCCCGCACGGGGAGCGACTGCAAGCTCTTGGTAAATTATCAGCAGAGGAATTGTTTCAATCCACGCTCCCGCACGGGGAGCGACGGCAATATTCAGAGCTTATGGCATATTATTCAGTGGTTTCAATCCACGCTCCCGCACGGGGAGCGACTCTATCAATGTGAAACGGTTGATTAAATGATGCTGTTTCAATCCACGCTCCCGCACGGGGAGCGACAAACCCTTCTAGCCCCATAATTCACAACTTGTTGGTTTCAATCCACGCTCCCGCACGGGGAGCGACAATCCATTACTCCCTCAATGTTGTTATATACAATGTTTCAATCCAACGCTCCCGCACGGGGAGCGACAATTTTTTATGGAATACCTTTTTTTGTTTTTTGTTTCAATCCACGCTCCCGCACGGGGAGCGACCAAAGCTCGATGAGTGGAAGGAGTGGGAAGAGGAGTTTCAATCCACGCTCCCGCACGGGAGCGACGGAGGACCGTCGATAGCCGGATACAATTTTGAGCGATTTCAATCCACGCTCCCGCACGGGGAGCGACGCACCGTGACCGACTCTCCCACTTCGTGACGCAGTTTCAATCCACGCTCCCGCACGGGAGCGACCTTCCACCATTTCACGCTCATACGGAGCGATATCGTTTCAATCCACGCTCCCGCACGGGGAGCGACCAAAACAATACTTCGCATAATAATAATTAATCGTTTCAATCCACGCTCCCGCACGGGGAGCGACGGGTTCAGATCGTTTGTCCCGGATGAGTATTTCAGTTTCAATCCACGCTCCCGCACGGGGAGCGACTTTTTCCTGCCGATGAATCCCCAAACTCCCGCCTGTTTCAATCCACGCTCCCGCACGGGGAGCGACGTTATTCATCGTAAAAAAAGTGCCGCACGGCTATGTTTCAATCCACGCTCCCGCACGGGGAGCGACTGATGCTGGCATAACTGTAGACGCTCTCTGGCTGGTTTCAATCCACGCTCCCGCACGGGGAGCGACCTCTCCTCTCTGTCCGGATCCCCAGGGAACAGAGTTTTCAATCCACGCTCCCGCACGGGGAGCGACCGCCACATGGTGGGATAGCGGCAACCCGGATAACAGGTTTCAATCCACGCTCCCGCACGGGAGCGACCCATTATTGGACTTGGTGCTGGTATTGCTCTTAAGTTTCAATCCACGCTCCCGCACGGGGAGCGACATAAGCTTTATAACTCATTAATAGCAAACAGCTTATTCACTTCTTTTTGCGACCCTTCAATTCTGCACAGTTAATTATTAGTTTGTCAAAGAACATTGTGCATAACATATACAATAATAATGCTTTATTGATTTGCGAACTTGACTGGGAATGTATGTGGACTCCGGGTTCGCAATACTACTTAAACGATCAATGGTCCGTCCTGATCCAACGATTTTTTAGCGCCAACATGTTCTACACGATGTTTCCAGTTAGAACCCAGAAAGTAAAACCTCAAACTATCTATTTCAGGATCAATCTCGTTGATTAATCTATTGCGCAAGACCGTCCATTGTGCAGGATCAACAATGCACTCAAAGACTGAATATTGCACTCTCTGGCCGTAGTCCTTACATGCCCGTGCTACTCTGCGCAGCCGGCGCTGCCCATAATCTTCTGAAGCAACGTCATAACTAACTAATACAAACATTGTTCTCTCTTACCTCCACACATATGGCGGATAGGTATCCAGATCACCGCGCAGATAACGAGCCATAAGCATTGCCTGCACATGGAAAAGAAGTCCTATTGTCAGCTTCTCATTGAGGAATGGATGCACAATTTCATCCTGTTTCCTTGTCTGATAAGCGGTAAGTACGGTTTTTCTTGTTTCATCATTCATCAGTACCGCGCCGTTTTCTTTAACTTCAAAACCTTTACCCTTCACCTGGCCAAGGTTAATCAGTGAAAGTACAAGGCGGTCTGCAAGGAACGGGCGGAACTCCTCCATTAAATCAAGAGCCAGGCTGGGCCGTCCGGGACGGTCTCTGTGAAGGAAGCCGACTGCTGGATCAAGACCGACAGTCTCTAATGCCGATCTGACATCATGCATGACAATCGTATAGATAAATGATAAGAGACAGTTCACCGTATCGAGAGGAGGCCTGCGGTTTCGCTCATGAAATACAAAATCTTCTTTCTGTGATGTAATCAGATGGTCGAATACACTGAAATAAGTCAATGCAGCTTCTCCTTCGATTCCGCGCAGAATATCCAGTGGTAATTCTGATTGCAGCCTTCTTAACGAATATGCGAGTTTCTGTGATGCCATGGTCACAGCATTTATTTCAATTTTATCTGAATGATCCCTCAGCACCCGTTCAAGCACTATGCGACAATTGGCTATCTTGCCGGTCAAGATAGCCTTTGAAATTACCGCCGATACTTCAGGGTTATCAGCCTGACGGTACTGTTCACGTCGTAATAGAACGTTCCCCGATACCGGACCCTGTACCTTTGCAAGAAACCGCCCGTACTCAGTCAGGAAACTTATTGCTACATTCTGCTCCGCACAGTATCCCATCAGATAGGGACTGCAGGAAACTTGTCCAAAACAGACAATACCCC
Organism: Candidatus Scalindua sp.; assembly: GCA_031316155.1. GTDB lineage: Bacteria > Planctomycetota > Brocadiia > Brocadiales > Scalinduaceae > SCAELEC01. The sequence continues at coordinate 182,990 of JALDRB010000002.1, read as the reverse complement.
CAATTGTATGCACCGGGATACGCAGGCGGACATCATTATCTACTTTAACGATAACAGTCTCGCCCTCTTTTGCAAGATATGCTCCCTGTGTTGTAACAAATAAAGTATTCAGGTGTCTTTTCATATCATTATTTTTCCAATGCCGGATCAGGTAGTGAATCCGATTGGTTTATAAATCCGTACAGATATTTGCTTGCTTTTCCCTTAGTACTGCATACCTTTGGCATACATAATTCTAAGAGTGAACAGCTTTTGCACTTCTTTGAGTACTCCGGCTTCGGAGTTATTCCCGAAGTGATAATTTCATGTACTTTCTTTGCTGTCTCTTCCGTCTCCGTTCTTAAGGCTACATCAAACACAATATCCTCTCTTCGTCTTGTTGTCCCGTAAAACAGTGCACCCTTGGTAATAGTGCAATTGAGCATCTCCTCAAGGCACATGGCCTGTGCACAGAGCTGAACCTTATCACAGTTGTCCCCTTTGGGCTTGCCCCTCTTATATTCCACAGGGAATGGATGCCAGCTATTCACCTCTCGGTGAAATTCAACCACATCTGCCTTTCCGATCAGGCCTAGCCGCAGAGACCTGAGCGGCACGCCATATTCAATACGAATATCACGGCGTTTTTCCAGCTTTGCCGTATCAACCTTGTCGTGCATGATTCTTCCCTCGGCAGTGAATATATTTTCACTCCACAACTGCTCAATGTGTATCAACGCGCACTGTCTCTCGCAAAATATAATGTGCTGCAATGCCGATAACTGAACAAGATCACCCTCTGAATAGTTCAATGTTTCTTTCCCCTATTGCTTATTTGTAATCGTGTTCGATAGAACCTTTCCGTAAACCCGTCTTCCTTCAGGAAATCCTGATAATCCAGAAGCTGTTCTTCGGTGCTCACCCGAACTAAACCTACAAACTTGAGTTCGCTCTTTTCAGAGGTACACGATGTCATGCTGACTTCGGCGATGTTCTATTTACCACTACGCGCCACTTGCACAATCTGGTCATGGGTGAGTTAGCGTATATTAATAAACTGATTGCAACATACCAATGTGGTTCATAGACAATCTCCGACATCTTGTTCGACTGAAGCTCCTGATAACCGCCGTGCGGCCGGATAAGTTAGGGATATTTATTTTTGTCGGTCATTTTAAATCTTTCCAATGTCAACATTGTTCGGATTGAATATTTCAGGCTCCAATCCAGAAAGAGACTTTATTTTAATCGAATAATCTTCAATTTTTTTAGGGTCAGTTACTTCATTTTTAGGTTTAACATCCAATGACCGATGAACTACAGCAGATGAATATTGTCCAGAAGGATTATTGTGTTGCCACCAAAAAACCGCGACTACTTCCATACTACCTTCAGGTCGCGCAGAAGAAGCATCGTTGTCAAACAAATGTTCAAGCGCATTTTTTATGGCGTTAGCATCATCATCTTTAAACAATGTTTTTGATGCAAGCTGTGGATTTATAGCACCGTATGTCACATATACTCCGTGATCAACACGATGCTTCATTCCCATAGTATCTGACGCTTTCTTCGTGCCGTCTCCTTCTCCGCTAACACTTTTTGTAATCTGTATGCTTGAAATACGATCACTTACTGGTGCAACCGAAAAAGCAGAATGTACTGAAACAGGACCTCGAATTCCAACAGACACCCCTTCACCTTTCTTTTCGCTCCCATAAGCAAATACTTGTCCGAACGCTCGTACATCTACCCATTCTTCGCAAGCAGCTTTGTGAAATATCTTTTTATCTTTCCATTTATCTTTATTTATTACTCCTTCAGCTCTTTTCCTCAGGCTGGGATAATCATCCAATTTATTATCATCGGATTGGACAAAAATGCTATGTCCTGATTCCATTAAACGGTTCCTGATTTTTCTTTTAATACAAACATCAGACAGCTCACCCAAACCGTCGTAATTCGTCCTTGGACGATTGCCATTTAACGGATCACCATTGGGGTTAGCACCTTTCACACTAAACACGACTGCAAAATCAATTTTGTTCTGCAATGTTTTTTCTTCTTCTCTTTTGGTTGTTTCCATAAAAGCCCTCCATTTTGTTTTTGAAATTATTCTTTTACTAAATTTTCATCTTCAATGCTTGGTGATTCGTCCTTCTTGAGTCTCAATACTTCTCGCTGGCAATGATACCCCAGTAAAAACTCACCACTTAATGGTTTATCGCTCGTGAAGTCGGCTATTGGATCAAATTTAATCATCACCTCATCTAACATGTTCTTGTAATATCCTGCACCGCCTAATCTCGCCATGTACGGAGACAATGAAAGGTAAATCTGCCTCCATGTCTTGTTAGGACGTTCAGCGAATTGTTGCATGTAGCGAGCTGCATTTGTGTCTCGTTTTTCTCCAGCTTTATAAAGAGCATGTCCTTCAAGCCTATCCGCAATTGCGAGCAGTCTACCATAAAGGTAGTCTCTTGTTTTTCGATCACAATCTAATGACATATTGTATCCCTCCTTTTCGTTTAATTTCTTATAAAGCGCACAGGCTATGCTAAGAGTTTTATTCCATTCCATTCCTCCATACCTGCCCGATTATTTGCCCGACGAACTGCTGAATCAACAACATCATGAGGAATCATCTGCCCATCAAAAATGCACGGCAAAAGACGTTCAACTGTTGCCTTCTTCAATTTATCATCTACCTTATTTCCAAATGCGGCCTCCGCAGTGTCTCTTGGCGCCGGAGCACCGACAAATATAATACGTTTTTTGGTTTCTAGATTGTACCGATAGTCATGAACCCAAGCGCAGGTATCATGCCATTTCTCTAAACGTTCAAGAAAATCAGAGCCTGTTAATTCACGATAGAAAGTGATCGCCATGCGGCCCGGAGTTGCGGAATCAATGCCCATAACCACAATACCGCTTGTGTCTCCTAAGTTGGTTTTATAACCAGCTATTTTTTGTCTCAATTTTACAGCAAGATTTTGTGCAACCGAAACGTTATCAGAATCATCACTTTTGAGGGTATCTTCTCCTAAAATAGACAAAGGGTCAGCAAGGGGGTCTGGAATCTCTGCACCTGAAGTAGCCCATGCAACAATAGCCTGATCTCCATTACGATAACCTTGACGACTGAGAAGCCATCGTAATGCGCCATGCGCTTTCTGAGTTACCTCAAAGCCAACACCGCATGCCTGATCGGCATTCGTAAAACGCCCGCGAAATGTAAACCCTGAGGCGTCATTAGATGAAATCAGTTTTGCTTTATCCTTATCATTACGCAGTTTAGCTGGGTGCTGCTCGGCGTCTAAAAGTTCTTTGCCTGTAACGTAGCAAAGGGTCTTTTTTTGCTTTATATTTGAGTAATAGTTTATCCAGCTATCCCAAAGCGATTTGTCTTCCCACACTTTTGAGCATTTATCATTGGGGATTTCGATCTCCCATCGGATGAAAGCTTCAGATTGATCCTTTAATACTTTGAAAATATCCGGGGCTTCCTTGCTCTTCTTTACAGACTTTTCAATCAATTTTCCGTCATCACCTGTAATTAACACCTTGTAAGTAATCAAATCTTCAATCACTCGCCCCTTTTTTATATACTCAAATACTGCAAGAGCTTTTGGATGTGACGTGCACCATTTCTCAATCGCAGATTCATACTTCGTAAAATATGAATCTTTGCTTCCGCCATATTTAGCATAATCTTTTGCAACATACTGCAGTTTATCGCACAAAGGATGTGGGGCTCCACCGCTTGTTCGACCCCCTGAACTCTCCGTACATGGAATAATTGTCCTTGCATCGTCTTTTGGCACAACTCTGGCTCTTTTAAAATTCCCTTGATTATCAATAACAATCTCAATTTGCGCCTTATTTGTTGTGTGACAGATTGGAAGAAGCGGGACATCTTTTTCAGAAGTAACCTTGCCAATCATTGACTGACAATTATTATAAGTCTCATATAGTTTCTGTATCCAACTCATTGTGAAACCTCCTCTTCAATTCCTTCAAGCAAGCCTTCTTCTTCTAATCCGACCGACTGAGGCGGATTGGCTTTCATGGTCATAACGACTTTCCGTATCGTACATACTTCGTGTTTAATAAAATCAATCCTGCCATCAATCATCTTAGGACACCAGAAACGGGCATGAAGTTCATTTCCCCCAAGCTCGTCAGGATAATCAAATCCGTGAAACATCAAGTTAAATGCTATTTCGCCGTAATCATCGTAATCGCTTTTCCCTTCTCCAAATTTGCATGGCTCAACATATCCCTGACATTCCCTCGCACCTAAAAACACATCCCTTCTGCCCCCCTTATCTATCATTCGTTTAGCAACAAAAAAATGTTTATTTTCATTCCTGTCCTTAGCCATATCCTCACGATTCATATTCCACTCAAAGTGAGCCTGAACCTGATACTCAACATCGGCAAGGTAAGTATAGATTGCGAGAGAATTACCTCCACCATAATCAATCGGTTTTGCACTTCTTGTCTGAGTCTTAATACGTTTCATCACTCGAACCTTATCAATAATCCACACAATAGTAGGCTTCCAATAAACCGAGCTTATTATGCCCTTCAATGCCTCATAAGTGGGAATGTGATAAGAACATTTCTCTCCGCCGATCTTAGTCAGAGGATCAGTAAAGAGGGCGTATTTCCCTGAAACTTTAAATTCTACTCTGTTCTCTTTTTCCATGAACACCTCCTTGTTATTAACCATTTAAAAAACCCATGTCTTTTACAGGAGTCTCGCTTAATCCGAATTCATCGCTGTAATACTGTTTATCAAGATACAAAATCCCTGATCCCTTCTGCACTTCGTTAACGGCTTCTTGCTCTTGCAATCTTCTCAAAACGTCCGGGAAAACATTTACCGAATAACGCTGCGCCCGCCTGATTAGTTTATATTGCTTTTCTAATTCATAGGCGGAACAAAGTTCGCTGACAATATCTTTTCCTTCTTTCCCATACTGCACAATAATTCCGCGCGTAATAGACTCAATCGCCTGAAAAGATTTGGCAGCAGTCATAAAGGCCTGTTTTAAAGGTATTTTAGGATATTTATCACTATTTTTTCTCCTATACTCCTCTACTGACAATGAATTAACCGACAGGAGATTGAATAAATCATCTTCCCGCCCGACAGGAGAATTTGCAGTAACATGATATTTCATCTCTTTCGCCCTTTGATAGAAGTAATATTGATAATACTGCTCCATTGCTTCAGGACTTATAATGTTATTCCCAAGTCTTTCCGGGTTGTCTTTAAACTCACCAAGAAGTCGCTCAGTTTTCTCTTTACCAATCCTGATATCCTCAATCCTGTTTATATTTTCTTCAGCCGGATTGATTATTAATACTTGACCTGGTATTCGTCTCTCACAATGGCGATTACACCTTCCGGCAGCTTGAGCGATTGAATCAAGCCCTACCCAAAAACGAATGACTGAACCGAAAGAAATATCAACACCTGCCTCAATAAGCTGGGTGCTGACACAAATAACGGGTTTCGGGTCTTTTGGATCAAGACATTTCTTCACTTGATTTAACACATCAAGCCTATGTGCAGGACACATATGAGTGCTTAAATGGTATGTCTCAACATTGCTTATCTGTTTACATAACATGTAAATATTTCGTGCTGACGATTTCGTGTTCACCACAATCAGAACGCTGCTTGCTGCAAGAACCTTTTGACCTGCAAGTTTTGTTATTTCGTCGTTGCTCCAACCACCAACTTTTGTTTCATCTGTAACCTCAACGCGCTTCAGATCATCGAACAATTGTCTCCTATTCGGAATCATTTGTTGTTTCGCGGTAATAGGCAATGCCCTCGATTTCGGGATAATCTTATCCAAAAGAGGCTGAGTCGCGGTACAAAGTACGACCGTAGAACCGCAATCATTTACCAGAAATTTTACAGCCGTATTAAACAACTGCACACATTTTACCGGCAAGGTCTGAACTTCATCAAAGATAATCACTGCGTTTGCAAGCTGATGCATTCTGCGCACGCTTTGTGTTCCAGAACCAAATAAAGCCTCAAGAACCTGCACATTGGTCGTCAGCACAACAGGCGCATCCCAATTTTCAGCAAGCACCTTTTGTTTCGTTGTATCTTCATCAGGCGTCAGATTAGAGTGGTGTTCCAATACAACACGATTTAGATACCTCCCATTCTTGTCCTTTTCTTCTAAAACTTTTCGTATTTCATCCGCATTCTGGTCAATAATGGTTGTGAAGGGCAGTACATAGATAATTCTGTCCATCTTGTGCTTGTCCGCGTGATGCAAAGCAAACCTCAGACTAGCAAACGTTTTACCACCTCCAGTTGGGACTGTCAGTTGATATAACCCCTTCGGCCTAACTGCAAAATCTCGACACTCTTGTGATATTTTCTGGCGTATGGCATTAATCCCTTTTGAGTCAAAATCTTCCAACTTTTTGTTTAATCTATTTATCAAAACTTTCCAATTTACATACTTTCCATAATGCCGTAATTTCTTTAAGGCTGGCTCTTCAAAATTAGCCGTATCCAACCTATCAGCATCTATGAGGCAACTGAATAGAAAACGCAGCAACAGGCCATATTTAAAGCATAAAGTTTCTTTAGAATCATCAGCCGTTTTCAATAACTTAAATTTTTCAATAAGCCCTTTTGTAAGATTGTTCGCTTGTAACCGGTTTTTAATAAATTCTTCTGCCTGCTCGCTGAGCTTTCCAACAATCTCATCAATATGTGTTTTCTCTTTGTCTTTTTCTATCCGCTTGAGAAAGATGTTTTTGCCGTCAGGCGAAATACAATCTATCAAGCCGGAATGATGAGAGGCTAGACAGATTGATAAGACTTGAATTGAAAATAGTGCATCTTTTTCGTTTTGGGATAGCTCACTATAAATAAGCTGCGCCCCAGCGGTGGAATGATCGACTTTTCCTTTATTGCGGGTAGCATCAACATAATCATCTTCGTCAGGGCTGATAAGTCCAACGGCTGATTTAATGTATTGCTGAAATTCCTGACTTGCTTTACCTATATCATGTAGAAGTCCAATTACTTCACCTTGCTCTTTCAACCCGATCTTTGAAGCAAACTCCCCTGTTTTTTTTGATACTTCAGCTAGATGTTGTGATAACCAATGTATTTCTTCGTCTTTTTCTCTACGATGAGCGATATAATCTGTGTTCCAAAACATATTTGAATTCCTCCCCCATATCATGCCACAACCCCGCAAGATAAGCCCATTCTCCTGAGCCGAATGCATCCGCAAATGATTTGGCAATTTCCGCAGTATTCTTTAAATGATCCTCAAGCTGATGCCACTCATAAACCGGCCTGCCTTCCAAGCTGTGTGCAAAATATTTTCTTTTCAATACATTCCCCTTAAAAATGGTATCTTTTCATGGAATACAGTATACTTTGCTACTTGTTCAAGAATCCGGGAAAACGGTGATGTGACGTAAAAACTGACAGCATGTGGAAAAATAAATAGATGATTTGTTGTTAAACATTTTTCTTTACCATACCAAAGGTGTGTCAGGATTGTTTCTCAATAGATTATAGAAAGGAATAGTGCTTGTCAATATGACACAAGGTGACAGAACATCACAGTAAAAACCAGTCACCGTTTTGTATACCATCTGGTGATTACTAAAACCCGGAATGTTTGAAGAACAAACCTGATGCCATAATAATTTTATGAGATTAGTGATTCTTAAACGTTTACAAAATAATATGATAGAGATTTTGATTCGACTCCCCTGTACTCTTTTATTAAAGAAGAATAACAAATTTCGTTATGGCCCCGTAACAAATCTCTATAGATTATGTATGGGATCAAATCTTTCATAATTCATAATGACAAACAACTCAATCCTTGCCTAAATGATTCAAATAACTAATTTTGGAAATCGCATTAAAGAGAGAATAGGGGAGTATTTTGAATCGAATTTTGTAATCCAAGGGGCAAACTATTGATCAATGATGAGAATTCAGAGTCAAACCTTGATTAGTGATTAAAACAAAATGATTATAATTTTTCTATCTTTATTTCATCTCATACATTTTTTTTAGATTTAGTAGCCTTCGCTTTTCTTAATCCTTCAGGAATCTCTACAATCAAGGTATAAAGTAAACACGATTTCTCCTCTTAGTCCGGTTGATATGATGGCTCGTTGTTGAATTACATATCAATCTTCTTTTAATATATCTATAACTGAAGTAATAATTGAGTTAAGTATTGTATTTTTCAATTTGCCTACTTCTGAAATTATTAAACTGTTGTTTGCAGTAAATAGTTTTCCCGGACGTGCAAAACTGGTAACCCGTAAAGAACCTGTCTGGAAATTCTGATCTGTTATTTCAACAGCTTTTGCATCCATATATCGCTTACTTGTAACCTGACAAAGAATCCAATCTTCTTTTCCAGATCGCGCTAAAACTACAGATGGGCGTAACTTTGACTGTGATAAATCAGAAAATGGGAATGGTATCAATACTACTGAGCCTTTTGAAGGTGTTGCCATGCCTCATCCTCCTCTGGACGGTTCCAATCCTCAGAAAGGGCTGCTTCACTTAATAGAGCTTCTTCATTAACATGGATTAGTGGTTTTTCTTCAAGTATCGTTACCAACGCCCTGCAGGGTGATGTCAGTTTTACAGGCTCTGACAGACTAATATGGCCTTTTTGATCAATTGTTGCTTCTATTGTACGAATCATTTAACACCTCCTTTGCATTGATTATACATTTAATTTCATCATTACACTTATAACGTTAATTTTCGGGTTTATTCTAAAAATCTGATGGTATAGATGGTCGGTATGAAATACTGCAACTTAAAGATATTCCAGAGTTTATAATACTCAAGTAATTATTAAAATCAAGAGGAAATGTAAACATCAGGATTCACAGAGATGTAAGTGAACATTAGGGGTAAAATCTTTCATAATGACAAACAACTCAATCCTTGCCTGAATGATACAACAAATAATAACCAATTTTGAAAATCGCATTAAAGAGAGAATAGGGGAGTATTTTGAATCGAATTCTGTAATCCAAGTGGCACACCATTGATCAGTGATAATACATTTTATACGGGGTATTTGAGAGACATTTATATTTCAAGATAAAAAAAGAACAGATATCACATCCAGAATATTACATTTCATCAGCAAGCATATCAGGTGTTGGTTTTACTTATAGCCATTTCAAAATTCCCGGATTGCGAATTGCCTCTGCGACTTCTGTTTCGCTTGCTGGTGGGCTTTTTCTCTGTTTCCTTCCATCTTATAAACAGTAAATAACGTCCAACCTGAACAGATACTTATTCGGCTTGATTCTATTGATAAAGAGAAAACAAATGGATTACGACCTTGACATTGAAGAAGATAAACTTTCAAAGAACTCGAAAAAGAAGTAAGTATTTACGAAAGAGTTCACGAGCCTACATAATAATCGCATTAAATATCAAGGGTCAGGACGTGTCTATTCAGAGATAGACTTTATATTCGAAAAAAATCCTGATATGGAAAATCGGAAACTCTTTTCTGGCACTACAGTTTCGCCGAAAAAAGAGTTCGATTTCATCATCAACTACGCCATCAAATACCCAGTAGGTAAAGCTCTGTTTTGAGAGGATAAGTGAGGATATGAATAAGTGAAACAGACGGCACATTTTTAACCACGAAACAGGAGAAAAACACGCAAGATATTTTGAAAAAAACAACTGACATACAAGATGTAAGGCAGTACAATGATGGATCATGAGTTTATGAGAGCATAAACGGAATATTTTTTTTTGTCTTTATATTCAATTGGTTATTTTTTTTAAAACCTGACTGAGAGAAAAATGATCTTCCATAATAAGGAAATCAATTCGCTAGCATGAGGTGAAATTGAAGGATAATTATAGAGAAACATTGGAAGTAATAAAGTCTCATGTAAAGGATGGAAAGTATCGGTTTACTATTCATGCATTGGAAAGAAGGATTGAGAGAAATATTTCAAAAAAAGAGATTGAAGATGCAATCATTAACGGGGAAATAATTGAGGAGTATCCTCAGGACAAATATCTCCCGAGTTGTCTCATTATGGGATATACCAGGGAGAAAAGGCCACTACATATTCAGATTACATGTGACCCCGTATGGGTAATCACCTGTTATGATCCATCTGAAAAGCCTGATGAATGGTCTTCAGATTTTAAACATAGGAGGATAATGAGATGAAGTGCGCTGCATGTGAACAAGAAATGATAGAAAGAATTACAGAACTGGATTTAAGAATAGAAAATAAATTGTATATAGTTAACAATGTCAAGCTTGAAGAGTGTCAGAATTGCGGGGAGAAGGTAATAAATCCTGCAATCTCAGAAGAAATTTTTAATATGATTAAATCTCACAAATACAAACTAAAAACTCTGAGTTTACCTGTAGTAGAATTACAGAGCTCTTGAATCTGTAACGGATTGGAGTATGACAGGGTCAAATATGACAGGCGCCAAATCTTTTATAATGACAAACAACTCAATCCTTGCCTAAATGATTCAAATAACTAATTTTGGAAATCGCATTAAAGAGAGAATAGGGGAGTATTTTGAATCGAATTTTGTTATCCAAGGGGCAAACCATTGATCAGTGATAATACATTGTATACGGGGTATTTGAGGGGTATGTATATTTCAAGAAAAAGAACAGATATCATATCCGGAATAGGGTACAGTAATAAGAGTTAATTCCTTTCAATAAAATAATTGGTTTGGTTGAAAAAATGATTTCATACTGTAAAAACCTTTTTGTCCAATGGTACATTGTGGTTTTATCAACAGATATATTTTTCTAAAAAAGGCTATTTAAACACAAAGTGTGCTTTTGTAAGCCTTGATTTCGTAGAAAATTTTGGGTTAAATCTTTTACCGATTAATGCTTAATTTAGTTACAAGAATTTAATAATGTTGCTATCATAAAAAATATGAAGAAAAAATTGGATAAAAGAGATCTGAATATAGTTGAAAAATTTAGAGCGCTTGTATCACAGAAAATAAAGGTGCACGAACTTCGGATATTCGGTTCCCGTGCAAGGGGCGATGCTGTCACTGAGTCAGATCTTGATGTTCTTATTGTTGTAAACCATCTTGACCATTCCCTAGAACGATATATTAGCGACTGTGCATGGGAAGCAGGCTTTCCAGAGGACGTTGTTGTTATGCCCATTGCAATAAGTATAGATAATCTAAAAAACAGTCCCATAAGGGAGTCGGTCTTCATTAAAAAAATCTATCATGAGGGGGTTGTCGTGTGAAAGACGTAATGGCCTTGATAAAGTATAGGTTAAAAGAGGCTGGCGATTCCCTAAAGGAAGCAGAGGTGCTTCTCAGAGAAGGCATGAGCATGCGCTCTGTAATGAATAGGATGTATTACGCAATGCTTTATGCAGTATTGGCCCTTTTACAGAAGAAGCAGATAGCTACTTCAAAACACTCCGGTGTAATTTCTCAGTTTGATAAGGAATTTGTGAAAAATGGAGTATTCGACAAAGAATTATCTAAGACATCGCACCGCGCTTTTGAACTCAGGCAAAAAGGTGATTATTTGGAAGAGTCAGAAGTTACAAAAGAAGATGTGGATGAGATGTTTCCCAAAGTAGTAGATTTTGTAAATATAACAAAAGATCACCTGCTTGGCAATAGGTCATGAAACATAGGAGATAGTAATTACTCTGACTGCACTACTTTTTTCAAGACACTTTATAATCTCCAACTTCCAGCTCCATCTTTTCTTTGATCAGATTCTGTAAGACATTTTCATACCCTTTCCATTCCATATAATCATCCCACTTCTCAAAGTCTTCTTTCTCAGGACCTTTTATTTTCTTTTCAAACTGTTCAAATGACATCGCGTATTTCTTTGTGAACAGCCTGGTCTTTTCCGTTACCTTGTGATACTCACACATCATATTGGCATAGTACATATCTTTTGCTTTTTCCTTATTAATAATCACCTCCTTTTTCTTTACCACACCGAAGGTGCGGCGGGATTGTTTTTCAATAGACTATAGAAAGAAATAGTGTTTGTCAATATGACACGAAGTGACAGAACATCACAGTAAAAACCAGTCACCGTTTTATTACTATTGGCTTACCTCTCTTCAGTACAGAGAGATGCATCACATGACAGTAGTAACACGTCATACATCAATTATTGATAAAGATAAAAAATATTATTGAGATGGAGATGGGGTAACAGGGATAACCAACCTGATTTTGAAATTGCTCTTACCGGGTAATGCCATTCACATATGAAGCAGCACACCCGGCAAGCAGCAAAAGTACTCCTCTTTCCCATTTCAGTGCAGGAATTGTTACATATCACTTAAAAGGAGTTTTAATATCTCAAAGACATCGAGCTTGTCTTCCTCCTCTTCCTCCGGATTACTTTTCGTGTCATCAGGTGAAAAATCATCATCGTTCTTATCCGACTCTTCAACTTCCCTTGCGTAATTTATCCCTTCTTCTGTAGAAATATCTGAATTTTTAACATCTTGTTGTTTTATCATTTCATCCTCTCCTTTATAACCGTTAAAAATGTACATGTTAGAGTCACCGTTTTGTATACTATCTAGTGATTACTAAAACCTGGAATGTTTGAAGTGCAAACCTGATGCCATAATAATTTTATGAGATTCGTGATTCTTAAAAGTCTACAGAATAATATGATAGAGATTTTGATTCGACTCCCCAGTACTCTTTTATTAAAGAAGAATAACAAATTTCGTTATGGCCCCGTAACAAATCTCTATAGATTATGTTATGTATGGGGTCCTTATGGGTGAGAAATGCGGGTTCGTATCTCAATAAATTAATTGAAAATGCTGAAATACATGAGAGAATAATGCGTCACATTACCAGTATCTGCTTTAAAACAGGATTCTCATAGAATAGGGAGTATTTCTATTAAGACAGATAGTGAACAATGTAAATAACATCTTCAGTAACGTTGCTTTTTTTGGAACGCTTTTAAGGATATTTATGGAAATCAGAAAATTTAAAAAACTACTCGTTGCCAACCGCAGTGAAATTGCAATACGGGTCTGCCGGGCGGCACATGAATTAGGGATAAGGACTGTCGCAATATATTCTCACGAAGACCGCTTTGCGCTCCATAGATTTAAAGCGGACGAAGCGTATCTGACGGGTGCGGATAAAAACCCCATTAAGGCGTATCTGGATATTGAAGGAATTATTCAGCTTGCTATAGACAAGGATGTTGACGCCATACATCCGGGTTATGGTTTTCTTTCTGAAAATACGGACTTTGCCCGCGCGTGCGAAAATGCAGGTATTGTTTTCATTGGACCCCGTCCGGAAATTCTTTCGCTTCTTGGCAACAAGACCTCTGCAAGGCAGATTGCCGAAAAGGCGCAGGTACCCATACTTTCGGGGAACAATGCTCCTGTGAAAAATTCCGAGGAAGCCGTGGCATTTTGCAGTGAACTGGGTTATCCGGTTATTATCAAGGCTGTTCATGGAGGGGGAGGCAGGGGAATGCGCGTAGTCCGCAGCGAGCCGGAATTAATCAGCCGCCTCAGTGAGGCTCAGCGCGAGTCCATGACCGCCTTTGGTTCCGATGAATGTTTCATCGAGAAATACATTGAAAAGGCGCGACATATCGAGGTGCAGATTCTCGGAGACAAGCACCATAATATTGTGCACCTTTATGAGCGTGACTGCTCTCTTCAAAGACGTCATCAGAAAGTTGTCGAGATTGCGCCTGCACAGAATCTTGATGCAGAGATCAGGCAAAATATCTGTGACACTGCGGTAAGAATGTGTAAATCAGTAAATTATGATAATGCCGGTACGGTAGAATTCCTTCTCGACACAGAAACGGGTAAATTTTATTTTATTGAAATCAACCCGAGAATTCAGGTTGAACACACCGTCACGGAAGCGATAACCGGGATCGATCTTGTCAAAAGACAGATATTAATCAGTGAAGGGCACCCTCTTCACTCTCCGGAGATCCGTATACCTGACCAAAATTCAATCCAGATCAGGGGGGCCGCCTTTCAATGCAGGATTACCACAGAAAACCCGGCCAATAAATTTATTCCCGACTATGGACGTATTCAGCATTATCGTTCTGCCGGCGGCATGGGTATCCGTCTTGATGCGGGAACTGCTTTCTCCGGAGCTATTGTTACCCCTTATTATGATTCACTGCTTGTGAAGGTCACGGCATTTGGAATTTGTTTTGAGGATGCAGTCAGCCGTATGGACAGGGCTCTGGACGAATTCAGGATTCGCGGTGTAAAGTCGAATATTCCGTTTCTGATAAACCTTGTCAACCATAAGGATATCCTGGAAGGAAAGTGCACTACAAATTTTATTGACGAAAATCAGAACCTTTTCTGTTTTCCCCGACGCAGAGACCGTGCTACCCTTCTTATGCGTTTTCTCGGAGATGTTCTTGTCAACGGACACTCTCTCATCAGGGAAATACCCAAATCCATATGCCGCCGCAAATCGCCGGCACCTCCTTTTGACCATAAAATACCAAGGCCCAGAGGGACCCGTGATCTGTTGCTTGAAATGGGACCGGAGAAATTTGCCCGGTATATTCGTGACGAAAAAAGACTGTTGCTGACTGATACGACGTTTCGCGATGCACATCAGTCATTGCTTGCAACCCGCATGAGAACTATAGATATGCTGAAAATTTCTGAGGTATATTCCAGAAACCATGCTGATTTTTTCTCTCTTGAAATGTGGGGAGGAGCAACTTTTGACACTGCAATGAGATTTCTTACGGAGTGTCCCTGGGACCGTTTGCGTTCCATGCGCAGGCTTGCTCCCAATATACTTTTTCAAATGCTGCTCAGGGCATCGAACGGCGTGGGTTATACAAATTATCCCGATAATGTTGTAAAGGAGTTTATCAAACAGTCTGCTGAAAGCGGGATAGACGTATTTCGTGTATTTGATTCGCTTAACTGGGTTGCAAATATGAAAGTGGCGATCGATGCAGTTCTGAAAACCGGTGTTTTGTGTGAAGCGGCGATATGCTATACCGGTGATATATTAGACCCGAAGCGTACCAAGTTCAGTCTTGATTATTATGTAAAGATGGCAAAAGAATTAGAAGAACTGGGCGCACATATACTGGCAATAAAAGATATGGCGGGACTTCTGAAACCATACGCTGCTTATGAACTTGTATGTGCCTTGAAGTCAGAAATAAATATTCCCGTACATTTACATACGCATGATACCTCAGGCGGTCAAATCGCAACTCTGATAAAGGCTGCGGAAGCAGGGGTGGATATAGTGGATGCGGCCATGGGCCCATTTTCCGGATTAACATCACAGCCTAATTTGAACACATTGGTAGAGATGCTTCGTTTTCATGAACGCTGCACAGGCATGGACTTCAAGGCCCTGGGGCTACTCTCGGATTACTGGGAAGTGGTCAGAGAGTTTTATACGCCGTTTGAATCCGTTCAGAAGGCGAGCACCGCAGAGGTATACCATCATGAAATACCCGGAGGACAGTTTACCAACCTTTTCCAGCAGGCACACTCAATGGGGCTGACACACCGGTGGCGTGAAATTACGGATGTCTATGCAGATGTCAATCAGATTTTTGGCGATATTGTAAAAGTGACTCCTTCTTCAAAAGTGGTAGGAGATATGACGCTATTTCTGGTTACCAATAATATGAAGGCTCAGGATATTCTCAGCGGAGACAGAGATATTTCATTTCCTACCTCTGTTGTTGAATTTTTTGAGGGCCGTCTTGGCCAGCCGACAGGCGGCTTTCCGAAAGAAGTCCAGGATAAAATTTTACGGGGAGCGCCAGCATTTACCGAAAGACCAGGCTCTAACCTGCCGCCCGTAAACCTTGAAGAGGTGAAGGGAAAAGTTGAGGCCCGTATCTTGAGAACCATTACGAACGAAGAACTCATGTCGTATTTAATGTACCCTGCAGTATTCATTGAATATGCAGAGCACAAGAAGAAGTATGATGATGTCTCTGTCATTCCTACAGATGTGTTCTTTTACGGCCTACCTATGCATGAGGAAGTTTTCATTGATATTGAAGAAGGAAAAACTCTGATTCTCAAACTGGTGGCTATCAGTTCGGTCAATGAGGATGGCAACTGTACGGTATTTTTTGAACTGAACGGGCAACCGCGTGAAGTTGTTATTGCCAACCGTAAGGTTGCGGCTTTAATAACCAGACGTCCCCGGGCAGAGGAAGGAAATAACAAACATATCAGTGCGCCCATGCCGGGTATGATAGTCAACGTAAAAGTTGCCGCCGGTGATAAGGTAGTCAAAAATGATGCGCTTTTGATTATGGAGGCGATGAAGATGGAGGCCACCATTTATGCCGAATGTGACGGAGAAATCAGCCAGGTTCTGGTTAAACCAAGAGATAGTGTCGAGGCCGGAGATCTGCTTGTTGTATACAGGTAATCGAGCATGTAATTGGTTTAACAGCAAACTGTATTACACACCGGAATGACCATATAATACTTCACCAGTAAAAGTATTACAGGTACTAACAGCCGTAAAATAAGACGGCGATTAGTACGGCAAGTTCTTGTTTTAGATGAGATGGACAATGTGTGGTTTAAAACTGAAAAAGGAGATTTATCTTTCCGGGAAAATATGAGTGAAAAGCCTTTTTTTAAGCGTTTAAAAATATGAAAATATCACACATCAATCTTCAATTGTCACCGATTCTATCGTGTCTCCGACCTGAATCTTATTGACGACATCCATATCACTGGTGCGACCGAAGACGGTATGAACTCCGTCAAGATGAGGTGTAGCAACATGTGTGATGAAGAACTGACTACCTCCGGTGTCCTTTCCTGCATGTGCCATTGAGAGTGTTCCCGGAGTATGTAACTGTTTATTGATTTCGCATTTGATTGAATGGCCAGGCCCTCCCCTCCCGCTTCCTTCAGGACAGCCGCCCTGGATCATGAAGTTTGGGATTACCCGGTGGAACGTTAATCCGTTATAAAACCCCTTTTTGGAGAGATCAATAAAATTTTTTACTGTTTCAGGAGCATCTTCATCAAAAAGTGTTAAATGAATCGTTCCTTTACTTGTTTTCATAATTGCCTTAGACATATATAAACCCTCAAGAAAATTTTTTATGCGTACAATGTGCCATAATTAAGGACCATCTATCCTCTATGGAAAGGTGTTACTCTATTACTGAGGTAGGATGGTAAACAAAACACTGAAAGATTGCAACCATTTTATTACACCATTTCATTTAAATTTATCCAAATGGTCTCCACAGTATTAGTCTCTTAATAAAAATATTTTAACCAAATTTGGCAAAATATTAATTAATAGCGTTTTTCATGATATCTTGTAAGCACCAAATAACAAGTTACAAATAGCAAATAAATCACAACGGACAAATCCAAAATTCCAAACAAGCTGGTTTGATAATTCGAACATTGTAATTTGAAATTTGTTTGGGCTTTATAAATTGAGATTTGCCTGCCTGTGCGTCGCACGCAGACAGATAATTTATTAACCCCTGTTTGTTTTTAGCTTGTCCAGGTTAGGATTTATCGGGTTGAAAGTTTTTCATTGAAAAGGGATACAATAACGGTAAACTTACTAAAGATACGAAAATATTCTTCGCATCCCCGGAAAAGCGAACGTCAGTAAGCTGGGTGATGGCTACAGGTAATTCGTTATACAATACATACCACGGGTTCAGCCTGAAGGCAAAACTGTCCCCCTTCAAAGGGGGAATTGAATTAGTAATGGAAAAACACTCAATCGATTTAAGAAAATTAAAGAAAGAGGTGAGAATAGATTATTTTAAGAGTTCCGGGCCGGGTGGACAGCATAAGAATAAGACTCTGTCATGCGTAAGAGTATTGCATAAACCCACAGGATTAAGGATAATAGCGACAGAATCACGCTCACAGATCAGAAACAGAGAGCTTGCTTTCAAGAGGCTGCAGGTAAAATTGATGGAGTTAAACATTGAAGAGAAAGAACGGATTCTGACAAAAGAGCCCAGGCATGTTAAACAGCAAGTTCAGAAGAACAAAAGGAGAAGATCTCAGAAGAAACAATTCCGGAAGAAGATGAGAGAAGATGTCGATTAGTCTCTTAGCAAAAATAAAAAACTGTAGTACGTAAAAACTTAAAAGTTTTCAGGGAGGTTTATATGTCATTATGGAAGATATTCAGCGTTTTTATCGTCTTACTCGTTTTTTCGTTGCTTGTTGCCGGATGTTCATCCAGTAATCGCAGGACAACAGGAAATGAACAGTTCTTTTTGGATGAAGAAGGAGTTTCAGAACATGGGAAAAAAACTACAATAGACAGGCTTTACCAAATCGATCCGGGGGATAAGGAATTTGAAATTTCAGATACCTTTTACACAAATCCTCCGAAGAGAGTGGCAATTTTACCATTTGATAATCTGGTCGGAGGCAATTATATCTTAAACGAAGTTCCCATACCCAGATTTGATAAGGATAAGGAGAGCGACTGGAACTGGACTTATGCGAACAGAGTGAGAAAGTTTTTCTTTGGCCACTTCTCGGCCCGTGAATTTGAAGATATAGAGCTGATGTATGTCGATAAAGTGTTGAGTGCACTGAATATCAAGACACCCAATGATTTATACAATACTACCCCTCAGGAGCTGGGCAGAATACTCGGGGCAGATGCACTGATTTATGGTAAGATTACCGACTTTAAAAATTCGTATTACACTCTGTTTGCTCAGATCAGGATCGGCCTGCACATAAAGTGTGTTTCAACCGTAGACGGAAGCATTTTTTTTGAAGGAGAGCATAAACGATATGATAATGATATTCGTATAGCAACAAACCCTTTTGATTATGTAATTGCTTCGTTTCAGAACTATATGAGCCTGAGAGATGTTTACGCCGCAAGGGCAAGCGAGGAAGTTGCGCGTGAGTTAGTTTTAAGAATTCCTATTGTCAAGTCTTTTATCGAAGAGGAAGATCGCAGGATTAATGATTTAATTAAGACAAAGTTGATTTCTTCAACTGCACCTGACCATTACGTGGCTGATCAAGATAAGAATACCCTGCCCCTCAAATCAGATAATAAGAACGGGAAATAACCCGGAGCCACGGGGTATTCTCAACTGCCGGCATGAAGGAGCCGGCAATCAACCAATAATTACCACGTAACGTATACTTCTCTGATCTTATTTCAGCACTGATAAGGAATTTTTAGAGAGTGAGAGAAATTTTAAGCGGAATTTCGCATCTCAGGGGATGTATTTTATTCCCTGGTAGCTGTTTCGGCGTTTTAATTCTTCTGTTATTGCAGAAAGCACTTCGCTCTTACTCTCCTTCCAGACAGGTGAGATGAGAGTTTCTCCATGTGTATCTCCAACCAGCCTTTGTATGACTGTTTCGGGGGAAATCCTTTCCAGAAAGTCGCAGGCCACAGAAACATATTCTTCCATTTTCATAGTCTTAACGTTACCCTTAAAAAAATCCTCTGCCATTACGGTGTTTTCAGAAACATACAGATGGTGGAGTTTAAGGCCATCAAGACCAAGAGAAGATATTGTCTGCGCTGTCTCCATCATATCTTCCCAATCTTCACCTGGCAGGCCAAGGATAATGTGTGCACAGATTTTTATGTTTGACCTGTACTTAGTACGTGATATAGCATCTTCAAAATCCCTGTAATGATGTCCACGATTTACCAATTGTAACGTACGGTCATGGATTGACTGCAAACCGTATTCAATCCATACATGGTATCTATCTGTGTAGTCATTAATAAGATTTAACACATCATCCGTGATGCAATCAGGTCTCGTACCAATAGAAAGACCTATGATGTCTTTGTGAGAGAGCGCTTCATCGTAGAGAGCCTTCAGTGTCTTGATGTCTGCATAGGTATTGGTAAAAGACTGGAAATATGCAATAAACTTTTCAGCACCGTATCTTCTTTTAAAAAAAAGAACACCATTGTTTACCTGTTCTTTTATGGATAAGATATTTTTTTTTACATTTGGGCTGAAACTTTTATTATCACAATAGGTGCACCCTCCGGATCCAACCAGCCCGTCTCTATTTGGACAAGTGAAACCGGCATGAAGAGAAATTTTATGTACTTTGAAAGGGTATTTCTCTTTTAAGTAAAAACGAAATGGATAATACCGGTGCGTTTTTAACCATTCTTTCTGAGTTGTAAAAACAGTCATCTTTTACCAGACAATGCAAACATCGGAGCATAAAAAAAGATAGTTTAATGTTGCACAAGAAATAATGAGAATGCAGCTGTGTGGAATTCCCGCGAGATATGAAGGGCCTTACTGTTCACGAAATTATTGAAAAGGTGTATTCTGAGAATTGCTATACATAACTCGAACGACTTATTTTAAGGTGCTGAAATGAATGCGCCAAAGTGCTCTGAGCACAGTTGTCTTTGTCGTGATCAAAGATTTATGAAAACAAAGTAAATAATTTAGAAAATCTCATCTTGAGCTTTTTTAATATTCTTAATTCTTCTGTTAGCTTCACGCCGGCGCTTGTCTGAAGGCTTTTCATAATATGCATACCGTTTCGATGCATTTATAATACCTTCCTTGTCACACATCTTCTTAAACCTTCTCACCGCTTCCCGCAAACTTTCATTTTCAGAAATCTGAACCTTGGCCATAAACGCTAACTCCATCTCTCATAAAAAATTGAACAACCTACTACGCTAATAAGATTAAGGAACGTAATACTATTATTTTATCTGTAACTCGTCAAGTAAAAAGTTTTTCATGTCACGGTAAACAGAAAATGTCAGATTTTTTACCATGAACAGGTTAATCATATTTCTTGATGTCTGGCGATTCCAAACGCATCAATTCCGCTCGTCTCTCTTTTATAACCTCGTCTGTGGTCAAAAGAATGATTCCCGCATCTTTCATCTGCTTCAACGCTGCTTTTTCTCCATCCGGTGTAATGGCTTTTATGGCGTCCGAAACTATGAAAACCCTATGTCTGCGCTCTTTCAGTCCAAGGGCAGCAACTTTTACACAATACTCTGTTGCCACACCAAAAACGACATAACTCTTTGCATTCAGCCTGCTTACAATCGTATCAGTATTGATGTTGTCAAATATATCAAATGATTGCTTTTCAATGATAATCTGCTGTTTTTCAAGAATAAAGTCGGTAATAACATGTCTCTTGTTTTCGATAACGATGGCGTCTTTACATCTCGTAACATCGATTTTCAGATATCCCCTGGTATCTTTTACACAGTGCGCAGGAAAGGTTTGGAATTCTTTGTCTTCAATTGTGTGGGCATCTATTGAAGATAAGATCCTGATTTCATGTTTTTTCGCATATTCGAAAAGTTTTTTGAGATTATCAATTATCTCTTCAGCATGAGAGACATAAAGATTTCCCTGATAATTCATAAAATCATATTGGGTATCTATATCTACGAAGACTACTTTGTTAGTCAGATTTTACTCCTTTCATTCCGACCAGAATGCATTTTACCTGCCGGTGCCGGTACCAGCCCGTCCGGACGGAACAGATTCATCCGGGAGGGTCTCTAATAAGTCACGAAGATAGAAAAGGCTGACAATGGTTTTCGCATCACAGATTTCTCCACTCTTAATCATGCCAAGTGCTTTTTCAACAGGTACTTCCATAACGCAGATATCTTCGTTTCCTACTCCCATGTGTTTCCCTTTTTTTACCTTATCCTCTGTTTCAACAAATGCAAGATATAAGCTGATTTTCTCAGAGCATCCTCCAGGACTCGGGTAAAACTGTGTCAGGTATCTCAGTTTTTCAATCTTAAAGCCTGTTTCTTCAAGGACTTCTTTCCTCGCTACCGATATTTCTCCATTGTCTTTAATTCCGGCAACACATTCTATAAGCCAGCCGGGACCGTTATCCACATAAGCGGGATAACGAAACTGTTTCACGAGTACTACCGACTTCTTACCCGAATTATAGAGCAAAACCGCTACCGTGTCGCCCCGATTGAAATTTAATCTGACAATCTCCTTACTCATTGAACCGTCAAATTTTTCGTGTTGAAGGATAACCTTTTCTATCTTAAATATATCGTTATATACATTTTTTGCTTCTTTTATGATAACCTTCATCATCGTTCCTCCACAATTAGTAAAATTCAAATAACAAACAAATACTGCTTACTCAAGTTCAAAATGTCTTTACCCTGTTAAATCATTTAGGATAATGACACTGCAACACCTTTCAAAAGTCATCTTTTTTAAAAAGTCAAATTTAAATGCCCGTATGCATTTTTAACAGGGCGAGCGATCTGATTTTATCATTCCTCTCTGCCCACAGACAGGTGAACATTGTAATTTGAAATTTGCTTGTAGTTTGTGCTTTGAGATTCGCAATTTATTAATTCCTCTTGGCTCCGGTTCGGCCGGATTGGGTTCTCAGAATTTTATTATTGAATTAAAGTCTAAAACTGTCGTACTATAGTGTCAAGATATTTTGTAACACCCGAGTTAGTGCCTCCTGCACAACTCTTTCAAAAATCAAATAATTTATAATTTTTAATAAACCATGAAGAAATGTGCCTTTATTACGTTAGGATGTAAGGCTAACCAGTACGAGACACAGGTTCTCAGGGAGGCTATTTTTCCGAATGGCTATAATGAGGTTTCCACGAATTCTGCTGCTGATCTGTATGTAATAAATACCTGCGCAGCCACATCTACGAGTGATGAGAAATCCCGGCAGCAGATAAAAAGGGTTATCAGAAAAAACCAGACGCCTGTGTAGTCGTTACCGGTGGGTGGTTCGGCAGAAGTAAATGCAGAAAAATAAGAAAAATTGATGGTGTTGACGGTGTCTTTGAGAAAGGACAGGAGAATGCTATAGTTAATTTCGTAAAGAGTGATTTTGTGTTGCCGGGAAATTCAGAAGTTGTTTCGGACCCTGCCTTAGAATCACATCCGGATGCTGTGCAACGGAAAGTATCCAAGTCTCCCTTGAAGATAAGCCGGTTTGAGAGGCATACAAGGGATTTTTTGAAAATTGAAGATGGGTGTGACAACTTTGGTTCTTATCGTATAATTCCGTATGTCAGAGGAGATATTTCCAGTAAAAACATTAGGAATATTCTTGTTGAAGCGGAAAGACTGGTGGCTAATTTTAAAACAACCCGGAGGTTTTGTGAAAAGGTGGTTTAAGCGGGAGACATATCTTTCCTTTTAGTCCACGTGAATGTACGCCTGCTTACAGGATGCCGGACAGATGTACACCTCCAGAGGTAAAGGCAAGAAAGAACTTGAGTTTGTGGCAATAGACTCTTCTTTGGAGTATAAGTCATCATTCATTGGAAGAAATGTGAACGTCCTTGTAGAAAATAAAAAGGACAGGAAAACAGGTAAATTGTGCGGGTACTCAGACAGATACGTAAAAGCTCTCTTTGCTGGTAGTGATGATCTTGTGAAGACTATTGTGAATGTTCATGTAGAAAAAGTCTCTCCCGACTTTGTATTATCAAAATTTCTCTCCAGGGTAAAAGAATGAGGTATAAGAGTACCCTAACCTGGACAAGCCAAACAGAGAGTAATACATTACAAATCACAATGTACAAAACCCAAACAAATTTCAAATTACAATGTTCGAATTATCAACCCGGTTTGCCCGCCCTGTTAAATACATATTCCTGGCATTTTAATTTGCTTTTACAAAAATGCGATATTTGAAAGTTCTGGTAATGACATCATCCCAAATGATTTAACAGGGTAAAAAATTTCGGATTTGTTTATTGTGATTTGTTTGTTATTTGGAATTTGTTATTTGGTGCTTATCATATAATCATGGAAAACGCTATCGATAACTATTTTGATAAATCTGGTCAAAATATTTTTGTTAAGAGACTCATAATACTCCTATTCATCGTTCTTGGCCTCCTGCTCTTAAACGTAAAATTTGCCTTTTCTCTTCCCGCTGATGATGTAATCCCGCTTGTTAATGAGGAATATTATCCAGAAGTACACAAGGCTTTAAGCAGTGCCGGGGAATCTATTTTGTGTGTTATGTTTTTGGCAAAACTTGATCCAATGCATCCTGAAGGTGATGAATATCAATTAGTCCTGGATCTGATAAATGCTCATAAAAGAGGAGTAAAAGTGCAGGTAATATTTGACCAGAATGTCATGTTTTGGGAAAAAGGGAGTAAGAGAGACAGGATAGAGAGAAAAAGCAAGTATGCCTATGATCTCCTCTCAAGAAACGGTGTTCCTGTATATTATGATGATAAAAAACAGGTAACGCATAGCAAAGTGCTCATCATCGACGAATATATAACTATAATTGGCAGCACTAACTGGACTTACAGTGCCTTGAGAAAAAATCATGAGGCCTCCGTTAAAATTAAATCCAGGAGTATTGCACGTACTTTTGCAAAAAAATTAGAAAAAATAGAAAAGTATCGTTAACAGAAGCTTGCCGGCGAAAAACAGTGTGCAAAAATAGCTTGCATTCGTTTATCTGCTTTGTTATAAAAAAGCCTAAATCGCTAGAAAAGAGAACATTTTATCTGGAGAGACCGAGTGGTCGTTGTGATCGACGGGCCTGCTGGGTCTGGGAAAAGCACTGTAGCAAAAATGTTGTCTAAACGTCTTTGTTTCAAGTATCTGGATAGCGGAGCAATGTACAGGGCCCTTACCTGGAAAGCTGCGAAAGTTAAGCTTAATTTTCATGATGATGAACAGCTTTGCAAGTTGGTAAATGAGACCTGTATCAGAATTGAAAGTACCGACGATGGTTTTGAGATATATGTTGATGATGTTAATGTTACAAAAGAAATACGTCTTCCATTTGTAACAGAAAATATCCACTATATTTCAAATAACGAGTTTATACGCGGTAAGATGGTTGAACTGCAAAGACGTTTCGCTGAAGGGGAAAATATTGTTGCGGAAGGCAGAGATATGGGGTCAGTGGTTTTTCCAGATGCAGACAAAAAGATCTATCTCGATGCAGATATCGAAAAGAGGGCAGAAAGACGATATTCTGAACTGAAAGCTTTTGACGGGAAAAGTAAGCTTTTTAAAGTAGTAGAAGATCTTAAACAAAGAGACTATCAGGATTTGACGAGAGAGGTGGCACCATTAAAACAGGTAGATGATGCCTTTTATCTTGACACAACAAGGCTAACAAGAGAAGAAGTTGTTACAATTCTGATTGAAGAAATTAAAAAAATATCAAAATAATTTATCAATAATGAATTTTGCTTTCTTCGCTTCCTTTTAATGTACACGTAAACGCACAAGTATGATACCAGACAAATGAAAAACAAACGAGAGTTTTCACAAGTCTATAAAAATTATGAGTTATAATGTTTATGGTTTAACATTTTATTATTTTGGAGAAAAATTTTAATGACGAATAGAGATGTTTTAAAGGAATACGATATTCCAGAGGAAGAGATAGAAAAAGAAATTGCAGAATTGATAGAGAGTTATGATTTCGATAAGATTGATGAAGTATACAATAATTCAATCAAAAATTTCGAACTGGGAATGATATTAAAGGGTGAAATCCTGGGAATTATCGGTAATGATGTTGTAATTGATACAGGGTACAAGTCTGAGGGAATTATTCCACTTTCTGAATTTGACAGTGTTGATGAGGTTAATAAGGGTGATGAGCTGGAGGTGGTATTGGAATCGTTTGAGGATGATACCGGCTTAATCCAACTGTCAAAACGAAAAGCCGACCGCATACGTGGTTGGGAAAAAATAGTAAATGTATATAAAGAAGGAGATGTCGTAACCGGGAAGGTGATAAGAAAAATAAAGGGAGGACTGCTTGTTGATGTTGGTATTCCGATATTTTTACCCGCATCACAGATAGATACGAAGCCACCGGGCGAGATTGCCGATTATATCGGTAGTGAAGTTACCTGCAAAATATTAAAGATCGACGAGGTTCAGCAGAATATAATTGTTTCAAGACGGAAGTTGATTGAGGAAGAACGAAGTAAACAAAAACGAGAGTTCTTGGATAGCGTAGAGGTTGGCCAGGTTGTCAAAGGTGTTGTTAAAAATATTGCAGATTTTGGTGCCTTTATCGATCTTGGTGGTATCGACGGTCTGCTCCATATTACGGACATTAGCTGGGGAAGAATAAGTCACCCTTCAGAAATGTTGGCGATTGGTGACGAGGTAGAAGTAAAGATACTTGAGATAGATAAGGTAAAAGAAAAGGTAGCACTTGGATTAAAACAGAAATCAGAAAACCCGTGGGTAAATGTAGAAGAACGATACCCGATTGGGTCAACAATTAAGGGTCAGGTTGTCAATATTATGTCATATGGGGCCTTTATTAAGCTTGAAACCGGCATTGAAGGATTAGTGCATATTTCTGAAATGTCATGGACGAGACATAAATCATCCGTCTGAAATTGTTGCAATCGGTGATACGGTCGAAGCTATTGTCTTAAACATAAACAAGGAAAAGGAAGAGATTTCCTTAAGTATTAAACAAGTTGAAAAAAATCCCTGGACTCTCATTGAAGAAAAATATCCGGCAGGAACAAAGATTATGGGTAAAGTGAGAAACTTAACTAATTACGGTGCTTTTGTTGAGATTGAAGAAGGGATTGACGGCCTTCTCCATATATCAGATTTATCATGGTCCAAGAAAGTTACTCATCCTTCGGAAATCGTCAAAAAAGGTGACACTATTGAGACCGTAGTTTTGTCCGTTGACAAAGAGAAGAAGAGGGTTTCATTAGGGTATAAACAACTGAAAGAAGATCCCTGGAAGAAAGCAATACCCGAAAAATATGCTGTTGGCGATATCGTAAAATGCAAGGTGGCTAAATTAACCGATTTTGGTGCTTTCCTTGACCTTGGTGATGGATTGGAAGGACTTTTGCATATTTCTGAGCTTTCTGACAAAAAGGTGAATGACATTGAAAAAATCCTTACTATTGGCGAAGAGTTAGAGGTCAGAATTATCAAAATGGAGGCAGAAGCAAGAAAAATAGGATTGAGTCTCAAGGGCGTTCATAAAGAGTCTGAAGAAGAAAGCACTCCCCAGGATGTCCGCGCGAAAACGAAAATTTCTGATGATATGACTGTTAATGAAGAAAGACACGATAATTAGAAAAAGAAAGGGTGAAAATTGCTGAAAGAGCTTGTTCGTGACGTTCCGGATTTTCCTCAAAAGGGGATTATTTTTAAAGATATAACGCCTTTATTCCGTAATCCTGAAAGTTTGAAAGAAATCGTTAATAAAATATCAGACCATTATGCGGAAAACAACATTGATCTTGTTGTGGGTGCGGAGGCAAGAGGTTTTCTCATTGGTCCCGCAATAGCAACGAATTTAAATGCCGGTTTCGTTCCGATAAGAAAACCCGGGAAACTTCCCTGTGAGACAGCTACTATGACATATCAGTTAGAATATGGTACAGACACACTTGAAATACACAAAGATGCGATTACACCGGGCGATAGGGTTTTGATGGTCGATGATCTTCTGGCTACAGGCGGAACAATGGCTGCTTCATGTGATTTAGTGGAATCTCTCGGTGGGAAAATAGTGGGGTGCGCATTTATCATAGAACTAGATTTTTTAAACGGAAAAAACAAGTTAAACAGCTACGATATTTTTTCCTTGATCCATTATTAGCAAATCAGCATCACTCTGTCTGATCCTCTGAATGTTATACTATTCAGTTGTGCATCAAGTTTTCCTGCCTGCGGGTAAATGACAAGCTGTCCCTCAGTTTTTGTTTTCACACAGGGTTCAATTCAAAATAGAAGTCCCAGGAGTCAGATAACCCACATTTGACTCTTGTTTGCAGGGTGCAGCGTTGATTATTGTAGTGATAATCGCCCTGCACCTTGCCTTGTCTGTAACTCTTGAAAATCTCCCTTATTACCTGTCGTGTTCATTTGACTCGTAATGTAATTTCCTTACCACGTTTTCAGCTGTTCTTAATTTCTTAATCAAATCGCCTGTAGCTTCTCAGACACATACCGGCTGTCATTGAACTTGTCAGAAATATTTTGCTGCACTGACCTGAACCGATTACTTCTTTAAATCCTTAAGGATCTTTTTTTACAAATTTTGTACACATCCCACAGACCTGTTTGCGCTCGTTATGTTCTTCAAAAGTGTCAGGATCCTCACTCTCAATAACATCAAAATATTCTTTCAAGAGAATCTCACGTTTTTTTAACGCATGTGTTTCTCTATGAGGACATTCGTCTGTAGCAAATCTTTCACACTCAAAATATTCTTGCTGCGGTTTAAACATCGGCTTTATTGAAAAAAAATTGTGCAGAGTGAGATGTGCTTCAAATAAAAGGAAATTATGCTGCGCGAACCATCACCTTCATCAACAGTGTTGGTTCAATTTTAGCTAATGTGTCAATATGACAAAAGATGACAAATAGTGACAACAGATGACAGAGAGCCAAAACTCTCCATTAGAGTAGTAATAGATGTGAAAGCCTATACCATATAATTAAACAGGAAAGTTGAATTGGGGAATGGAAATGTTCGAAACATTAAAACGATTACGAAAGTTAAAGCTGTTGAAAGAAAAGGTAGTTGAATGAAATTTTCAACCGAATGGTTATTGGTTATTGAGCGGAACACGCAAGGAGAATCAAAACCATTTTATATGTGCGTTAGGACACCCGACTGAACCCTGCCCGACTTCTTCATTCAGGAGGGAGTCATTCGGGCAGGTACCCCAAATGGCGTTAAACAACGACATGGATGTCGTTGTTGCAATTTTGAAAGAGTTGTGCAGGTGCGCTAACTCGTGCTAAATAATCTGTTTATATGTTTCGAAAGCACTGAAAGATCAAAAGGTTTTTTTACAAAAAAGTCTATTTTCAGCTCTTTCTCTTGAGGAGTTCCTATCTTTTCTGACCAACCGGTAATCAGGCCTACCTTGGGCCTTTTGTCTAAAGTGTCCAACGCTTTGATTACTTCTCTTCCACCTACATCCGGCATAACCAGGTCACAGAGTAAAAGATCAAAGCTTTCATTTTGCAACCGTATGATTGCCTCCTTTCCTCTGCAGACACTCGTAACATTCTGCCCCGCCTGGGAGAGAAATTCATTCAAGATATTACACATGAGCTGGTCATCGTCTACTACTAAAATACGTAAATTCTTTGGTTCTATTTCATGTTCCAGTTCGGATTTTGGATCTATATCAAGTTTGAGAGTATTCTTAATTGCTGGTAAGCGTATGGTAACCTTAGTCCCCTTTCCAACCTCGCTTTCTACCTCAATATTGCCTTCATGTCTCTGAATAATGCCATAGCTGACGCTCATACCTAATCCCGTTCCTTTCGGCATCTTGGTAGAAAAAAAGGGATCAAATATTTTTTTCTGAATCTCTTTGGCCATACCCGTACCACAATCAGAGATGCTCAGACAGACAGTAGCTTCTTCACTCCAGGTACGGAAGGTCAGATCGCCACTCTGCGGCATAGCATCTAACGAGTTATTCAATATATTTAATAACACCTCTTGCAACTCTGTGCTGTTACCATAAACCAGAGGAACTTTCTTTAACCCTTTCTTATTTAAATGATACGTTATTCCCTTAGCCTGAGCAATATTCTTCCACCTGGGCTTTAAAACTCCAATTACCTGTCTTAACAACACTCTCATATCTACGGGGGCATACCCCTCTCGATCCGGTTCTCTCCTGGTAAACTCCTGCATTCTGCCAACTATTCTGGCACCATCATTGGCACTCTTTATGATGATATTAAGCTTATCGTTTACTTCCCTGTGATCCTTGTATTTTTCCAACAATAAAAGTGAAAAACCCTTAATGATTGCAAGAATGTTGTTAAACTCATGGGATATTCCGGAAGTTATCACACCCAAAGCCTTTAATTTTTCCGACTCCAAGATCATTTCCTGCATTTGTTTGATATGAGTAATGTTTTCTGCGATGCCTTCCACTGCGGTAACTCTGTTCTTTTTGTCCAAGACAGGAATTTCCTGCACCCTCAGTATCCGTCGTGAACCATCCTTATGAAAAACTTCAACTTCATACGGAGGTTGCTTGATACCTTTTATACTGAGCTCCGTGTGAAGCACAACTTCATTGTTGATCGGATTGTCCGTCATATATTCAGAATAGTGAGTAAGAAACTCTTGAGGGGAATATCCAAGTATGCTAGTTATTGAAGAGCTGATGTAGGTAAAGATACCTTCAGTATTGTGCGAGTAGAAGAAATAATTGTCCCGGAGATTTTCAATGAGACGCTGATATTTTTCCTCAGACATTTTTGTAATCCCCAAGAATCTTCTTGTAAGCGAAAAGTGCTTCTTTAATACTATTATAATACCATAATAAATGGTTTCTCAACCCTTTGTTTTCTCTATCGTTACGTTTGGAAAGAGTCTCATTAAACCTTACACACGGTAAACCAGAGTAAACATCGAGTAATTGATTTTAAACTGTTTGAAGCGATAGTGAATTAATTTATTGAAGGATTCCTTTTTTTCGTAATCCCGCCCGTTACAGGTAATAACGAATTGGCAGCAAACACTTTCTCAGAGAGGGCATGTATACGATACTGTCAAGAGTAAAGAAATTCTATATCACATAATACAGTCTAGAACTGTGAAATTTACGATGCCAACGTACATCATTCAAATTACAGACACACTTTGAAAGAAACGTGTACGGGAAAAAATGCCTTGACCAAACTGCTTTTAACAAAGAATGCCTTATCCTGTCAAGTATAAAATAGCTTGTGTCAGTACGGAGATTTTGCCAGAACAGAGAAACATTCTCCGACTTCATACGTAATTCAAAAAAAAAGTTCAGACATGTACACTCCAAGCCCATGATACGAAAATCTTAAGAAGTATTCGTTGAGTAAATATGCCACTGGATAAATAATTTACTTTATTAACAAAATTTGGTTATAATCATCACTCACATGATTAACATAAAAAAATATATGATAAAATCTTCACCCTTTGGTGCCTTTAAATATGACTTCAAAGATGAGGCTGAAGCATATGCAGGATCTAAGGTCGTCGTAGTCGGGGTACCCTACGACGGAACGACAACCTTTCAAACCAGGCGCCAGAAACGGGCCAAGCAGTATCTTACACGCCTCTCCAAACCTTGAGCACTACGATAAAGACCTGGGTAACATCTTTGAAATAGGAATATATACTGCAGGAATTTTAGATACTGAAGACATACACGTAAATCCCGCAGATGTCATAATAGAGTCTATGAAGTGAGTAAAAGTATATTTCAGATGACAAATTCATAGTTACGATAGGAGGGGAACATTCTGTAACCAATGGGACAGTAAGGGCATACAGAGAAAAATATGAAAATCTATCGATCCTCCAACTCGATGCACATCATGATCTGATGGAAAAATATGGAGGTTCAGAATACAGCCATGCCAGCGTGGCTAAGAGAATTATCGATATGGAGTGCCGTTTAACACAGATTGGTATACGGGTTACATCTGAAGAAGAACATGATTATATAAACAAAAAAGCTGAGGGTCTCATGATATTTTACGCCCAAGACATTTATAATAACACACGGTGGCACAAAGAGGCGATAGATTCATTAAACGACAATGTTTACCTGACTATAGACCTTGACGGACTTGACCCCTCCATAATGCCGTCTACAGGCACACCTGTTCCGGGTGGACTGGGCTGGTACGAAACTCTCAACTTCCTCAGAAAGGTATATGAAGCGAAAAGAGTCGTCGGCCTTGACGTTATGGAACTCCAACCAATCCCGGGAAATGAAGCACCAAATTTTCTCGCAGCCGATCTTATCTACAAAAATATAGGTTTTTTAAAGAAACATTCCGGACAAGGAAAATCTGTAACTTAACGGTGCTCAGCATGATATACTCATCTCGTAATGGTTTTCGGATAAAATTCAAATATTATTTTGCCCGAGTAAAGTCCTCGGCGCCTTTTGTCCGGGGATACCTTCACCAAGCTTTGGTTTTAATATATACAACGGCAATCATTTTACCACACAACCGGTTACCCTGCATCCTCCCTTAGTTGATCAGCAACTGACTGGTTTAAAATCTTCTGTGCTTCAATAAGCTTCTTATACTTGGATTCAATTTTTGCAAGATTTTTTGATCGTACTGCCGCAAGCAGGTCTCCCTCTATTTCGGCAACATCGATTCTTTTATAATAATCCATACTTTCCTTAAGATGCGCTAATACAATTTTCCCCGTCAGGATCGGATGGTTGTTGGTAACATTTGCATCCTCATATCGCGTACCATGTTCCAACTCTACTTCCAGTCCCTGTTTAAAATTTTCAGGAGCAATATCCATATTTGAAGTATTTACCAATTTTAAGATCGTGGAAGATTCTTCTTCGGTTACTACCGGATCACTAATCTTAGTCCAGTCTCTCAAACCAAGTTTCTTGCATACTCTTTGAACTTCTTCAGTCGATACATATTCATTCGAAGGCATAAAATACTCCTTTCCTGTTCATCTAACGATAAGATTTCACGGAGTTGCGGTTCATTAAGTCTCTTTCTTTAGAACAGAAATTACTCTGCATACTCTTCTGTAGAATCACAACTCAAGAAAAATTGACTACCACATATTCCACAAATCTGAGGGTAATAAAATATTTTTTAGAAAGCAAGTGAAAATTTCACCCCTCACTCATAAATATTCATAAACGGTTCATGATATGGTTAAAACCGTTTTGAGGAAACTTTGCCTTATTTTAGTATGTTTTTATTCGATTAACATTGAGGTATTCACGCTGCACATTCTGATATCGTTTGTCATAGTTCCTCAATAAATATTTCTTTTTATCCTTGACATATATTTATATTATCTAAGATCAAGCGTAAATAAATTTACGATATTTCCAAAATCAAAATATTTTTTCAAAATACTACTAAGAGGTATTAGACAAATTTACACAACCCTCAATACCTTATTTCCAGAAGATGCGACTTTCTGGTCTACACTTGCCTCAGAAGAAAACAACCATGCAGCTTTACTCCACAGTTGCCAAAAGACACTCTTGGCAACCTGAAAATTACAATTTTCAAGAAAAAATTAATTAAACAGGGACCTCCTTATAAATAAGAAAAGCCTGGATCCCGATATTGTTGAGATCTGAATTATTAACCCTCAAGGTAAGGTTATCGGTTCAACCGACCTGGAACAGACTCGTCTTTTTGTTATATGTTCATAACATTTTTTATTATTCACCCGTAACAGAAAGAGTTTTTCAAAATATTGTAAATGTTTAACTACTTGTAAAGTTTGTATTTAAGAATTATGGAATATTGGTATTATGTTTGCGAACTAAACAGTTAGACAATTTAACAACAAATTCTCGCACAACAAAGTCAAACCTTGAGCGATCAGGAAGACGCAAGTAAAGAGTCTTTCTCATTTCGTCAATAAATAGTTACAAAGAAAATTCACCTTCAAGAGAATGCGCATTTAATGATGCTCTTAATTGTTTTTTATATCTATTTCAACTATATTTACCCTATCACTTTTCAAACCTAACCCTTTTACAGAGGAGGGAACATTTAAATGCATTATACTCTTTTGAATTTAAAGCTTGTTGTAATAGTCTTTTTACTGCTGATATATAGTGTTACAAACAATGTTTGTTTTGCGGTTGAGAATGATGAACGGCCATTTGCATATGGTTCGCATATCGATATATCTAAAAACCCTGAAACTGCTGAAAAGGAAAACTTGCAGAAATTTGCAAGAATAATAACTAACCTGCTAGAGGTTACGAGAAACATAATTGCATTGAACAGTTTATGACAAGGAAATACCCGCATGATCAGGCATTTGGGTACAAAGAAGGGGATATTCGTGGCGGGATAAGTATTGCTATTCCAATAGATCATAAAGAATATTGATTAATAGAAGCATACCATTGAACGTTAACATAACCTTATAACATTACTGCATGATAAGAACCTCTTCTCCGGTGTCAAAAAAATGAAATTCACAAAAATAGGTAAAAAACTTTTATGCTATTTTCTTTTCGTTTCAATAATACCCATTGGCATTGCAGGCACAATCGTCTACAAATATCTCTATAACCAGACAAAAGATGAAGTTTTCAGAGCATTAGAATCAACTGCCCATAACATTAAATCACAGTTGAACCTTCTGTTACAGAAAAGGATATTCAGGGTTCTAGATTTCAGTTCAGATGGTTTTATCAGAGATTGCATAGAACAGCTATTAATAAAGTCTGAGAAAAATTCTGAGATTAGAAAAAAATTAAACAACCACTTATTATCAAACAAGTTAAGTCTGGATCCCGATATTATCAGCATATCTATACTTGGTCCTGACGGTCAGATTATAGCCTCAACCACTCAAAATCTGATCGGAAATGAAGAATCCCAAAAAGACTATTTCCGTTTCCCATACCTTTCACCAGAAACAACAGGCTTTTTCTTTACAGATGCAATGCCTGAGTCAGGCACAGAAAGCGTATCTGAACTCGTATTTTCCTCAATCTTAACAGGCAAAATAGTTCACAATCCTTTGGGTGTTATCGCTATAGTAGTGAATGGCAACATTCTTCAGAAAATAATTGATACACAAGAACAAAAAGAAAACTATTTTGAATTTTTCAGCAATGTATATATTATATCTAACACTTCAGTAATAATTGCTAAAACAAAAACAGCTGATAATCTTTCTCATAAGAACACAATTGATTTTCAAGCAGCACGAAGAATATCTGGATTAAGCAAAAAGTATTCCGGTATATATGTAAATCACTTTGGGGTTAAAGTGTTAGGAACACACTTGTTTGTACCTCAAACGAAGTGGACAATTATAGCAGAGAAAAATCTGAAAGAAGCGTTCTTGCCACTGGCAAAATTAAAATATATTTTTGGTATTGCAGGAGGCAGTGCGGCATTTTTAATACTTGCAGGCACGGCTGTCATTTCCAACCATTTAAGTACAGACATAAGAAAATTACTCACGGGTATCAAAAAAGTAACGAGTGGTAATTTGACACAATCAATAGCAATTGGTAAAAGAAATGATGAAATCGAAGTATCAGTAAAAGATACCGGAGTAGGTATAAATTTACCAAAAAACCAGCAGAGAAAGATCTTTGACAGGTTTTTCCAGGAGAAATCAAGAAATGAGGGTGTTGGGTTGGGACTTTCTATCTGTGATAAAATTATTGAGGCACATGGCGGCAAAATTTGTGTTCAAAGCAGCGGTAAAGATAAGGGATCAATATTTAAGTTTACACTTCCTAAACCTGGAATTGAGGATTTCTGCAGGTGTACTTCTCCTTAGTTTGTGTCATTCAATTGAACTTTTTTTATAAGGATGTGATATATGGCTAAGAAAATACTGATAGTAGAGGATGAACAAACCTTTCACGATTTGTACAATGCTATATTTGAGGGAACAGATTACGATTTGGTTTTTGCTTATGACGGTGACGAAGCGTTGATGAAACTGGAACAAACCAGGCCTGATTTGATAATGTTGGACATACTTATGGATATGGTTACAGGAGACACGTTTTTCTTACATCTAAAAGGGATGCCTGAGTTTGAAAACATTCCCGTAATAATAATTAGCGCTTTCTCAGAAAAAGAATACAAAAGTCTTAAAAAGATAGATCCAAATCTTGTATTCATTGAAAAGCCCCATCTTACCAGAGAAAAATTAATCGAGGAAGTAGATAGAAAAATTAAGACTGTAAGATAATAGTTATCTTTCCTGACAGAGTTGCCGGAACATTTTTAGTTTCTCTTACAGGAGACAAATTGATCTTATGAAAGACGGGCTGCTTCATAAACTGCTCCAGTCTGTTGTTTAGCAAGTATACTCATCTTATAATGGTTTTCGGATAAAATCCGAGATAAAATTGAGCGAGTAAAGTCCTCGGCTTTTGTCCGGGGATACCTTCACCAAGATTTGGTTTTCAGTAAAACCGAAAACCAAATCGGTTTTAGTATATATCTGTTTATCCTTGCTTTGTCTTTCTTATTCTTGCCCATCATACTGATACCCCCTGCAACTTTTAACTGTTGTATACCTGGAGAATACCTTATAAAATTCCATTAAGCAAAACTGTCCATGAATTACTGGATGATCAGCATAAACCCGTGTCAAGTTTTCTTACTCTCTATACGTTTGCTGAAAGGTTTTCCAACCCATGAAACAAAAGAACATTTCTTAAAAGACCACACAATAAAAATCTTTGCTATTTTCCAGATTAAACGCACACTGATGGTATCAAGAATAATTCTTTTAAACATTTTGCTCCCGGCTACAGAATTAAAAAGAGCCATTCTTAACGCCTCATCTTCTTTCGCAAGCTGAATCATTGGAGTAAACAATCCAAAATGCGCACTGAATGTTGCAAGAAACCTGACAGCTCTTCCATAAGGACGGTCACCCGTTATATAAGAAAAACTCTTAACGTAATCCTTAAAAGCCTCTTTGGATATGCCTGTATCCATCATAATTTCAGCAGCTCTAATACCCGTAATACATGCAGTATTTACCCCTTTACCTTTAAATGCACGAATAATACCTGCTGCATCACCCACGGTGACATATCTATCACCGAAGAGATTTTTCGCAGGAGATGTTGGAAATTGCCATCTGCTGTAAAACAGATCATGTCTCTGCATAGCAAAATTAGGAGGCAAAACCTTGTTTACCTGCGGTAGTAAAAGAAAGTTATCCATCCAACGCCAATTAACCCTCGAACCCGCAATGTTTATGTCAACGTGGTCTATTTTCGGAGTTATGGCACCAAACTCTATCCCCTTCAGTGAGAGGAGAAACGCATGAATACAGTTTCCAAACTTCTCCATATCCTCTTTTTCCGGATAAAACTTTGTTAAGATCGTTCCCATAAAACAAGGTGTTTTGTAACGGGTCGTTGTTTCAAAGGCCTTACACGCACCTTCATCTAAACCAAAAGCTCCCACTATAACATCGGCTCGTATATTATCCTTTTCGCTATAAACCATCACACCACTCGGGTCAATATCAATATTGGTTACACGGCTATGAATAACTTTTACTCCAATATCTCTTGCTTTATTTAATAAATAATTATCAAACAACATTCTGTGTACGGCGACAGATACCTCACCGTCGCCCTCTAACTTTATCTCTTCGTCATCAGAATGCAGATAATATGCGGGAATTTTTTCAAGTACAAGATGATCGGGAAAAGGAATACCCAGGTCTTTTTCGAGTATCTCTTCTATAGGCGGAGAAAGTACCCCTACGCATGGATTAAATTGTTGATCTTTTCCAAAATCCTTACCCTCGTAGAGTACTATATTGATGTCGAGGTTTCTTCTTTTAGCTAATCTGCTGAGCGTAATGGCGCACGAAGTTCCTGCAGGGCCACCACCTATAATTACAACCGTTTGACCATCTTCAAGGGGGCCAAGCCCCTTGTTTCCCAAATTGCTTAATCTCTTTTCATGTCTCAGCTCTTTACTGCTAATAGCTAACTCTACCGCATGTTTCGTCAGGGCAGTCACCGATACAGGTATTAATTTGAACTGTGAAATCGGATTGCACGCCTTAAAAAAAACTTCTCTGTAGGGGGTACTTCCCGTAAACATATTCCATAAAATTTCTAATTGCTTTTTAACTATAGGCGAATTCCTGTTTGAATTAAGGAATGATAGGTAACTGAATGAGATACGTCTTCTGGACGTAATAAATTCGTTAAGATCAAATATCTTTCTGCCATAAAAATTATCAGATCCAATGAGTTTCTTGACTGGCTCATAATAACCATGCTGAAGAGCATTCTCTGAAACACCTGTTTCAAATATACTCCTGGCAGCTATTTCGGAGACAACAAAAGTAGATTCAATTCCATTTTTATAATATCTGGAGATTGCGGCGTTCCCTAAAATCATAAATCTATGAGTAAACGGATGCCGTGCCTGTGTGGTCTGTATCTTAGGGAAACAGATACAATGTTTCTTTGGCATTTTCCAACCTTCAGGAAACATATGACGGATAATAGGATGAATAAAAAATTCGTGTAAATGAGCCTTATTTAGGTCAGTTTTGCCAATCAATCCAACCGTTACGTACCTGCCTCTGGGTGTTAGCGTAGCATACGTAATTGGTTTTATTCCGAGCGAAAATATGTGAATTTTATTTTTAAATAATTTGTGAACCACTTCCTCACCCAGATAAATCTCCGCCTGACACGCCCTAACGGTACGAGGTGGAATATAACCAAATCCTATTTTCTTTATTTTTTCCTGTATACCGGTATTCAGCCCGAATGCTCCCACTACTAAATCTACTGTCAGTTCTTTATTTAACCCTTCTTTCCCAAAAATTATCTTTACCCGTTCCTTTGGGTTTGATGGTAATATTACCTCTTTCACTACCTCTTCACAAACCTTAACGCCCAGACTTTCAGCATGATTTAAAAGGAACTTGTCGAAACTGATATTCTCAGAAGGATCCGAATACATAGGACCATTTCCCCGGTAAACTGTCACAATTTTTTTATCGGGAAGTGGTTTTGGATGGTGAATTTCTAAATGCCCATCTTGAGTGTGGAGGGTATAACCTTCAATTACACTTTCTATGCATCTGTCAGGAACACATATATTTTGCTCTTTTAATCCGCTAGTGAGTTTTTCTGAAATAACTCCCGAACACAGATTACAACCCCGAGGTCCTTTCTGGCAAAAATCTTTTCCCTCGAATATCGTTATGTTAACCTGGATTCCTTTTTCTCTGGCAATTCTTGATGCAAAATGGGCAAAAAAACTCCCGGAAGGACCGCCACCAATTATGGCAATCTGTGAACCATCATTGAGAAGAAAATTTTTTTCTGTCATATCTCATTCGTATTAAAAAAACTTTTGCTACGGTTTGATTGGGAATATACTAAAACCGATTTGGTTTTCGGTTTTACCTGTCTGCGTGCGACGCACAGGCATGTCCGAAAACCATTATGAGATGAGTATATGTCATCGACCTGATGTAAAAAGAACATCTTAACCGGGAAATCCAATCGAGCCTTTAAGGTTTCATTACGTAAATTATGCATTTTTAATGTAACGATGCTCTCTTAACCAGACATTTACCAATTCCAACTTTTGTCTTACCCACGCAACGCAAGTCACGGGCAAAACTCTTGATATAAGGTGGGGGTTCATAGCCTTGT
Organism: Candidatus Scalindua sp.; assembly: GCA_031316155.1. Taxonomy (GTDB): domain Bacteria; phylum Planctomycetota; class Brocadiia; order Brocadiales; family Scalinduaceae; genus SCAELEC01. Next base: position 143,755 of record JALDRB010000002.1, on the reverse strand, counting down.
AAAATATCTCTTTATAAGGGACATTTCCTGTTAACATGTTCCACAATATTTCATTAATCTGATTTGCCGTTTTAAGATCCTTCTCAGATTTTATCATCTTTATCTGGGTATTTGCTATCCACCTTTTAGATGATATATAATCGTTAATTTTCAACATGAAAATTCCATATACATTGTCACGAGCCAGAAGCCTTTTAGCCGGTTTAAAATAACCGTTCATAAACGCTCTATCCGATATTCCATGTTTGAAAGCTGTATAAGCGGAGAGTTTTGCCATATTAAAGGCTGCCTCTATACCACTTTTATACGTACGTGAAATACTTGCATCCCCTAATATGACTACTCTGTCTGCAAAGGGATGTTTTGCATAAGATATAGGGATCTTGGAAATACAGGTACAAAAACTCTCCGGAATCTCCCACTCTTTCGGCATTAAGTTCCGCACTGCCTGATGATTAAGAAAGGCTATTAAATTGTTTCTGGTTAAGTCTGTTCTTCCTACGAGATTAACCGTAACATATCCCGCCTTTGGCGTAATTGAAGCAAATTTGATATCTTTATTGCCCAATGCGAAAACAAAAACTCTGTTACCAAAGATCCTTTCAATGTGGTCATTACTCAACATTATCTCACACTGGCACGTTCGAACAGTTTTTGGCGGCTTATAGCCAAAACTCATTTTGCCAAGTCTTTCCATCATCCCGGTGTTTACGCCAAATGCGCCAACCACCAAATCTGCTTCACATTCCGTCCTTGACGCCCCCTCGCCATATATTACCTTTACAGGACCACCCTGTTTCGGAGGCAACTTGAGCTCTTTTATAATTTCAGGGAGCACCTCTGCTCCCTGATTTTGAACATGGTCCAGAAGAAAATCATCAAAACTGACATTGTATTCATACGAAGAAGATAATGGACCATTTCCTCGAAACACCGTAACAATTTTGGGAATGTGTCCCGGAACAGGATGGTGAAGAGTTACACAATCGTCTGGTGTAACAAAATTATATGCCTCTATCTTCCGTTGAACACAGTACTTCGCAATATGTATTTTTTCTTCTTCTAATTTATTAAATAAATTCTCGGAAATGACACCCGCACACATGTTGCAACCTTGAGGACCTTTCATGCAGAAATTCTTTCTGTCGAATATTTTTATAGAAACATCAATCCCACTCTCTTTTGCATACCTCGATGCAAAATGTGCGAAAAAAGTTCCCGCAGGGCCTCCACCAATTATGGCGATTTTAGAGCCGTTTTTGAGAAAAAGGTCACTATTACGCATAGTGTTTATTGACCTCCAATCTGGCCAGAATCAGCAAAACTCGCTGTCAGTAGTATCTCAATTCGGATAGAGTAAATTCTCCTGCCGGAATAGCAGAATTAAAGAGTTATAAAAACAGTAATTTTTTTCATAAGATGTGTTAACTATCCAGTGTTAGAAAAACAGACATAATAATTCTATTCCTATTTACCAATAAACAACTCTGAAATATTCATCTGATAATGGTTTTCTGACCTGCCTGTGCGATGCACGCAGACAAAACCGAAAACCAAATCGGTTTTAGTATATCTTGATAGTTGTTAGCAAATGAATTTATTTCTTTTTTTGCATATTAGGTATATAATAAACTTAAGATACATTTGTATCTGTTTATTTTTAAAAATCGTCAGGTAATTGAAATCATTACTCCTGACAACCAATCATTCTAAGAATGGAAATTATGCAAGTATGGATTATTTGTACAATTTCATTTTTTGGAGTAGCGATTCCTGTATTTTTAGCATTGTCTATCAGGATTGTAAAGAATATGAACGGGGCGTAGTGCTTCGGTTCGGGAGACTGGATGCTTTAAGAGAACCTGGCTTCACATGATCATTCCAATTGCTGACCGCATGACTAAAGTCAGCCTTCGAATTATAAACATGGTGTTGCCGCCTCAAGAGGTAATAACAAATGATAACGTTACCGTCAAGGTAGATGCAGTAGTCTATTTTAAAGTTATTGATCCGGAAAAAGCTGTTCTTAATGTGGAGAATTATAAAAACGCAACTATTCAACTTGCTTTGACAACCCTGAGAAGTGTTTTGGGGCAATCTGATCTTGATGATCTGCTTTCAAAACGTGATCAGATTAACATGAGAATGCGAGATATCATTAAGGAACAGACAGAAGGTCCATGGGGCGTACGAGCTATACTTATAGAGGTCAAGGATGTTCTTCTCCCTGAAACAATGCAGCGGGTCATGGCCAAACAAGCTGAAGCAGAACGTGAAAAGCGTGCAAAAATTATTCATGCCCACGGTGAACAGCAGGCTGCAAAAACACTGGCTGAAGCAGCAGAGATTATGCAAAGTCAACCGGTTTCACTACAGCTCAGGTACCTGCAGACCCTAGTAGAGATGGCAGGTGAGAAGAACAGTACTATCATCCCCTTGACTGTGGATATTTTTAACGCCATATCTCAACTAAAAACAAAAGCAAGCGGTACATAACTTATACTCATCTCATAATGGTTTTCGAACCTGCCTGTGCGTCGCACGCAGACAGGTAAAACGGTAAACCAAATCGGTTTTTAGTATATAAGGTTATTAAACATGCGTCTAGAAATCTATGAAACTGCTATTGAAGAAGTTCAATCTTTCTTTCCAATTGCATAAAGCTTGCCGTCTGTTGATGCTATGTAAATGGTTCCGTCCTTATCTATTGCAGCTGATGATTCAATGGCATCTCCGGTTTCAATAAACCATTTGAGCGTGCCATCACTCTTAATGGCGTAGAACTTTTTGTCCCTGGATCCTACGTATACTATCCCTTCGGCATCTACAACGGGAGAAGACATTACTGAATATCTTGTTTCAAACTTCCACTTCTGTGTTCCATCAGGATTCAGAGCATACAAGAAACCATCACCGGATCCTATATAGATTGTCCCGTCAGTTGCCAGGGCAGTAGATGAATCAATATCATACTCAGCCTTAAACTGCCATTTCAGTTGACCTGTTGGAGTCAGAGCATAGAGATTTGCATCTTCGGAACCAAAATAAATAGTCCCGTCATCTCCTATTGAAGGTGATGATTCCAGGAGGTAGTGTGTACCGTATGACCAGACTGCCTTGCCATCAGGCCGAAGGGCAAAAATATAGTAATCTTCAGAGCCGCAATATATCATACCTTCGGCTCCGATAGCGGGTGAAGACCATATGTGATCCGCCGTCTTGTATTCCCATTTGTGCTTACCGTCCGCGTCCACGGCATGTATCTTATTGTCCCAACACCCGAAGTAAACGGTTCCATCATCTCCTATGGCAGGGGACGATATAATACCCCCATCTACCTTCTGTTTCCATTTCAGCGTGCCGTCCGGATAGAGCGCATAAAGGTGCCCATCCCATGAACCGAAATACATCACACCCTCAATATCTATTGCAGGAGATGAATCCACCTCACCTCCTGTCTCAAATTTCCATTTAAGAGAACCATCCGGGTTGATTGCATACAGGTTCTTATCCTGTGACCCAATAAAAATAGTTCCATCAATACCTATCACGGGAGAAGAAGAAATTGCCGCGCCTGTCTGGAATGTCCATTTTATATCATTTGTCTGAGCACCGGCGTAAGGGCTTCGTCCCGTATGGCGTAGGTCATGGCGGTGCATGGGCCAGGGAGTGTTTGCAACCTTTGCTCCGAAATCTTTCTCTTGAGAAGATGTACTCTCGCCTCCCTGCTCATCCGACCATGCCATTCGTGAAGGAATGCAATACGGCAGAAAAAAACTTACATAGCAATAAAACAAAAACAACAATACTTCATATCTTAAAAAAATTCTGTTATGCATCAACATCAAAAATTAATTCCTTTCACTCATAGCAAAACCATACTCATTTTCTTATTCACTCGTCTAACCAATAACAAGAAATACGTTTTGTGGAACAAAATACACATAAATTGGCGACCAAAGAGAGCCAACTTATGAGAGAACTCCCTTGGTCGAAGGAACATCGCCAGTTCGCGCATCTGTTCTGGTAGCCCTGTCAAGTGCCTTTGCAAGTCCTTTGAAGATGGCCTCTGATATGTGATGCGCATTTCCACCATAGGGGACGTTTACGTGAAGATTCAGGCCTGCATTTACAGAAAAAGCTTCCAGAAATTCTTTAATCAGTTCGGTATCAAAATCCCCGATCTTTTCAGCATCTATTTTCACATGAAAAACAAAGGCAGAACGTCCGCTAATATCTAAGGCCACATCGGCCAGAGTCTCCTGCATGGGAATACTAACATTGGCAAAACGGGTAATTCCGGCTTTGTCACCTAAAGCCTCTTTTACTGCCTGGCCTAAACAAATACCAACATCCTCAACCGTATGATGATAGTCAACATCGGTATCTCCGGATGCATTAATCTCTAAGTCGAACAAGGCGTGTTTTGCAAGCAGATCAAGCATATGATCAAAGAAACCAATTCCCGTTGATATGGCCCTTTTCCCCGAACCATCAACGTCAAGCGAGAGACTGATACTGGTTTCATTTGTCTTCCTGTTAATATTTGAAGTTCTTTTTTTCATAGAGTTTTTGTGATGTGTTAATGTATAATAGATTTTATTTGTTTCATCTTATCAAGCAAAATGTCTATTTCCCTGTCTGTCCCAACGGTAACCCTCAAACAGTCGGCCAGTCTTGGTTCTTCAATATACCGGATAAGGATCTTCTCTTTTTTTAATCTTTCATATATCTCTTTAGCCAAAAGGTTACTTGAACAGCGTATCATTACAAAATTAGTCTGAGATGGATATACATGAAACCCTAAATTCCCAAGAGAATCCATCAGGTGCCTTCTTGTCTTTTGTATTTTAACAACGTTCTCTCTAAATGTTTCCTGATCATCTAATGCCGCGATTGCCGCTGCTATGCTTAGCCTGTCTACATTATAAGAATCTTTTACCTTTATCATCCCCTTGATCAAATCTTCCTGTGCAATAGCAAACCCTAGGCGCATTCCTGCCAGAGAATACGATTTGGAGAGAGTTCTTAAGATAATCAGATTTGGATGCTCCTCTACCAACCTCAGACAATTGTCGCTGGCAAAATCCACATAAGCCTCATCGACCACAATCACACTCTCTGTTTTCCCTGCAATTTTTGAAATTTCTTCTACAGATACCATCGTGCCGGAAGGAGAGTTCGGGTTACAGATAAAAATAATTGAAGCCTCTTTGTTTGCGATTTCTTCAGGGAGAGAATAATCCTCAAGAAAGTTCACGGTGCAAACCTGACCATCCTGTATATCAGAAAGTATTTTGTATAAAAGATAGGTTGGATAGGGATAAACAACCCTATCTCCCTCCCCTACAAAAGAGCGTATTATAATTGTTAAGAGCTCATCAGAACCATTACCTACCATAACACGCTCAGGCCGTATTCCCAGAATCTCGGACACCTTTTCCTTAACCGTTGTAGCGTTTGGATCCGGATAGAGTCGTAATTTTTCATTTACGGATTCCTTCAAGGCAGTCAGGACCTTTGATGATGGCGGGTACGGATTCTCATTTGTATTAAGTTTAATGTATACACCATCCTGAGGCTGTTCACCTGGAACATAACCGTCCATCCTGTCAATGTTTTTCCTGAAGTAACTTGATTTTGTTCTCATAGTCATAACAAGTTAGACCGTCCTGGCTAACTTTTCCAAAATCCCTAAAACTGCCTTCCATGGCAGTTTTTACGGTCTTTTAAACTTGCGCCTTCAGCGCAAAAAATAAGGAAATATTGAAATTCTTACACAATCGAGTTAGACCATCCTGCGCAACTCTTTCAAAATGTGCTACCTCGTCCCCGCCGGAACGCACATCGCCCGCCCGTTCCGGTAACCTGCCCGAATGACTTGTTCAGGGGGTACGGATAACGCACATAAAACATGATTTTGAAATTCATCATATAATCAACGTAAAAATTCATTTCCCAGTTCTCACCCTGACCGATTGAGCGTGTGCCACAAGACCCTCAGCTTCTGCAATAGTAATAATGTCATCTGCCAGAGAATTCAGGTCATGCTTTGAATTTGTCATGATACTTATTCTTTTAAGAAAATCGTTCACAGATAAACCGGAGAAAAACCTTGCGGTACTTCCCGTCGGCAAGACATGAGACGGGCCTGCAATATAATCTCCCACGGACACAGGTGAGAAAGGACCAACAAAGATTGCACCCGCATGTTTTATCCCGGACAACACGTGTTCATCATCCCTGGTATCTATCTGAAGGTGTTCGGGAGCAAGCGTATTAGCAATATCAACAGCCTCATTCAAGTCTTTTGTGAGAACAATGAAACCAAACTTATCGAGTGACTCCCTGATAAAGTCTCCCCGAGGTAAACTCTCCAACTGCCTGGATGTCTCAACCAAAACCTTATCAGCAAATTCCCCGGAGTTGGTGACCAGGATTGATATACCGGGGGCATGTTCAGCCTGAGCAAGCAGATCAGAGGCTATAAATACATCATTAGCGGTATCATCGGCTATTATCAAGACCTCACTCGGGCCTGCTAAGATATCAATTCCCACATGCCCAAATACCTCTTTTTTGGCTAGCGTAACATAGATATTCCCCGGCCCGACTATCTTGTCAACCTTCGGAATGGTGTTCGTACCAAAAGCAAGCGCGGCAATTGCATGTACACCCCCTATTTTATATATCTCATCTACCTGTGACTCCTTGCAGGCTACCAATCTTTCAGGCGATAAATTCCCGTCTTTTCCGGTTGGGGAAACAACTACAACATTTTTCACACCTGCCACTTTAGCAGGTATCACATTCATGAGCACAGTGGATGGATATGATGCAGAACCTCCCGGTATATAGACTCCAACATTTTCAATCGGTACATAGTTCACAGTAATCCTGGTACCCCTCGCATAAAACGGTTCAGGTTCCTGTACACGAATATGTTCCTGAAAAACCCTGATGTTTTCTTTTGCATTTCTTATAGCACGGAGAAAGTCGGAAGAAACCTTTCCATAAGCTTCCTCGATCTCATCATCTTTGACTCTAAAATCATTCACAGACAAAGTTACGCCCTCAAACTTTTCTGTATAATATATCAGGGCACGATCACCATTTCCCCTTACATCAGCAACAATATGCTTAACACTTTCTAGTGGAGATAGTTGTTCACCAAAGACCTCTTTCGTCTTTTGTTTCATCTTCACAGAAAGGACATCAGCAAACAGGCATATTCCCTGTTTAATCTTGTCGATCTCATGCATGTTACCGCCATCTTGTAAGTTTATTACTTTCATATTATCCTTTGTTTAAAACATAATCTCTTCTGCTTCTGTCCAAAGTTAACCACGTATGAGCACAAACTCGAAGGAGAAAAAACAGAAATACCTATCACCATAGAGTTATACCACGGTATGAACACAAGATGCTGTGAACTTTATAGCGCTCAACTGAGATGTTACCCCTCCGGCTTTAATTCTTTCCACTTTCATCCAATAGAACGCACACGGTCGCCAACGGAAATAGGCCCTAATTGAGGTATACCGGTAATTTGAGAGTTATTAACATTCAATTTCTTCATACCGTATCTGACTTTTTCCGGCCTTGCAGTCAAAGATTCTGCCATCATCGCTCCGCTCAGTGTCTGCACACCCATATCCTCACCTTCCTGGAATCTGCTTTGCTTTTCTCTCGCAACACAGGTGGACAGTCTATTCTGAACATGAATTACGGAAACGTATTCTTTTACATTTTCCAGCTTTCCGAGTATTTCGCCACTGGCAGGATCTCTTATCTCATCTTGGCTCTGTGTAAAAATTACAAAAACCATGCCGACTTTTACTTCGTCATTACTGCCGACATTAATTACAATTCTGTATTCATCGAGTATCCTTACTACGTTACCTTCTATCAACTTTTCCATAGTTGATTCATTATATTTCACCCCCTCTCTTTGTCAAGGAGAATTGACATAAGATAGACAAAGCATCAAACAATCATATATCTCCTTTCTAAATTTACTACCTGTTGAAGATAAAGTCCCTCCGGTAACAACAAACGATAAATGGCTTCTTGACAGTAATAACGAGCATGTTATAATCTTTCAACATTTTTTATCCTTTATGGTAAGTTTAATTTTGAAATAACATATCGGGATATACTCATCTTATAATGGTTTTCGTACCTGCCTGTGCGTAAGGAAAGGAATACACGCAGACAGGTAAAGTCCGAGAAAAAAGGAGCGAGTAAAGTCCTCGGCGACTTTTGTCCGGGGATACCTTCACCAAGCTTTGGTTTTTAGAAAAATCTAAAACCAAATCGATTTTAGTATACATATAAACCTTTGAGAAGAGATGCCCATAATCGCAGGGATTGATGAAGCTGGATACGGTCCCAAAATAGGTCCTCTTGTAATGACAGCGGTTGTAATGGAGCTACCAGCCGGATGTAGTCATGAGACTGATATCTGGCATCTCCTGAAGGAGGCAGTTTCGGATACGATCCAAAAACGAGGGAAACGTATCGTAGTAAATGACAGCAAGAAAACATTTTCGCAAAAAAGCGGACTAAGCATACTGGAGGAGACTGTTTTATCCTTTATCTGGAGCATAAGAGGCCGGGTCACAAGATTTTCAGATTTACTCAGATTACTATCTAACCATGATGAGAACGTATTTGACAAATATCCATGGTATAAGGGAAAAGATATTAATCTACCAATTGCATCAAATGTATCTTCGCTACTACAATTTGCAGACTCGATAAAGAAATCGATACGTCAGCAAAACGTAAACTTTCACGAATTCAAGAGTATTTTTCTTTGCGTTCATGAAATAAACAGGGAGATTCAATGCGACCGAAATAAGGCTTTACTCCTCTTCAACAACAGTCTCCAACACCTGAAGGAAGTTTTTCACTGTTTTGGTGAGCAGGAACCCCGGGTCTTAATTGATAAACATGGTGGAAGAAACTATTATCATCAATTACTGACAAAAGGTTTTACCGGATGCTCGGTAAATACGATTTCGGAAGGACAGTGTGAATCAACCTATACAATCCTTGATGAAAAGAAAAAGATGAACGTATCGTTTATTGAAGGGGCTGACGCAAAGTACTTTCCAACAGCAATGGCGTCAATGTTCAGCAAATATATCCGTGAATTATTTATCAGATTATTCAACACGTTTTGGCAAGAAAAGGTAAATAACATACGACCTACTGCCGGTTATCCGAAAGATGCAAAAAGGTTTTTGTCTGAGATTCATGATACCAGGATCAAGTTAGGCATTAGGGATGATATCTTAATGAGAATAAAATGAGAAAGGAGTAAGAAGTTTGGGGCTTAATATTGGGGTAGTTGGGGTAACCGGAGCTGTCGGGACGGAAATGCTCAAGGTGCTCGAAAGAAGGAATTTTCCTGTTGAGTTGTTAAGGCCGCTTGCTTCATGCCGTTCGGCAGGAAAGGATATTGTCTTCAGGGGGAAAAAGATACCGATACAAGAGTTAACAGAAAACTCTTTTCAGAGGCTAGACATTGCCCTTTTCAGCGCAGGTGGTGACATAAGCAGAAAATTCGTACCTCATGCTTTAAAAAGCGATTGTGTCGTTGTTGACAATACCAGCGCCTTTAGAATGGACGATGATGTTCCGCTAGTTGTGCCCGAAGTAAATGCAGGAATGATCTCTAAGCACAAAGGCATAATCGCAAACCCGAACTGCTCAACTATTCAACTCGTTCTGATTCTGAAACCGCTGCATGAAGCAGTTAAGATAAAACGGGTGGTCGTATCAACGTATCAGGCAGTATCAGGTGCGGGGTTCAAGGCCATGGAAGAACTGAAGAGGGAAACCGAATCTCTTTTACAAAACAAATCTGAATATGTTCGGAACATTTTCCCTCATCAAATCGCATTCAATGTACTACCGCAGATACCACAAAGTAATGCCTTCTTACAAAACGGCTATACTGATGAAGAGATGAAGATGATCAGGGAAACAAAAAAGATTCTGAATGACAACTCTTTTCGAATAACCGCAACTACCGTCAGGGTCCCTGTTTTCAGATGCCATAGCGAATCCGTTAATATCGAAACTCAGGAAAAGATAACCGTAGATGAGGCAAGAGCTCTGCTTAGCGGTGCAGAGGGGGTCACTGTACTTGATGACCCTTCAAAACAGCTCTATCCATTGGCAACAGAGGCAGCAGGGAAAGACGATACCTTCGTAGGAAGAATACGGGAGGATACTTCTGTTGATCATGGACTTAATCTTTGGATAGTCAGTGACAATCTGCTGAAAGGTGCTGCCCTGAATGCAGTTCAGATCGCAGAAAAATTACTTGATAAACGGTAATCATAGCGTTATAGTGCGCAAATCGCTCTTGACAAAATAGAACACAATTTATTTCTTTAAAAGAGGAGGAGTATTACAAAAATGCGTGCTATCAAAGATTCAATCAAGACCCTTCATCCGGCCTATTTTGCTATGGTAATGTCTACAGGAATTATCTCAATTGCATCTAAGTTTTTAGGATTTACGGGCATTGCGCATGCGCTTTTTTACATAAATATTATTGCCTACACGATACTTTTGCCTTTCCAAATACTCCGTGTATTTATGTACTGGGACAACCTGTACAAAGATCTTTGCAATCCGAAGCTAAGTCTGGTCTTTTTTACCACAGTCGCTGCTACAAATGTGCTGGGTGCGCAATTTATCACTATAGTAAACCAACCGGAAATCGCGAAAATTTTCTGGTATTTTGGTATCTTTCTCTGGGTTACTGTTTCGTTATTCTCATTCAGTATACTCTTTATCAAGTGTGAGGAAGGACCGGAATCAGTAATACACGGTGGCTGGTTAATAGCGACTGTCGGAACACAGTCTGTGGCAGTTCTCGGTGCGGCACTTGCATCTCAATTTGTCAGTAATGGAAGTTTCGTGATGTTTTCTTCTCTTGTGTGGTGGATGATCGGAGCTTTCCTCTATCTGATTTTGATTACCCTGCTTTTCTATCGATTGGTATTCTTCAAGTTAGCTCCTGAGGCATTGATACCGCCTTACTGGATCAATATGGGGGCAATAGCCATCACCACATTAGCTGGTTCAATTATTAGCATAAACATCCCTAATATAGGCGGCATTTTTGATGATTTCTCAATATTCGTAAAAGGATTTACTCTGTTTTTCTGGTCATTCGGTACCTGGTGGATACCGCTCCTGATAATTCTGGGAATCTGGAAGTTCATTGTACGCAAAACACCGTATAAGTATACACCACTTGACTGGGGCATGGTTTTCCCCCTAGGTATGTATACCGCCTGTACCTTTAAACTTTCACAGGCTTTACAAATTCCTTTTATCTCAAACATTTCACAATATTTTATCTATCTTGCCTATGTTGCCTGGATTATCACATTCATCGGTATGATATCTTCAATATTCCGTGCTTTTGGCAAAAAAGTAGTTCCTGCAACCTAACCTGGCCAAACCAGAACCAAAAAGGAATAAATTTCATATGTGTTCCGGTTCTGCCAGGTTGTAAAATGAAAACCTGCGGTTTTCAAACTTTCCCTTATTACCGGAAAGAAAAGCTGAATATCTTTCTTTATTAACGAACCGCCTGAGGTAACAGCTTGAGCTCCTGCTGCTTCTTTCTTATCGTGTTTGCATCGGGTGATTCAGGGGCTATTTCCAGAAATTTTTCAAAATCTTCAAACGCTTTTCCAAACTGACCGCTTTTCTCAAACGACTTGCCTCTATAGAGATATGCAATCGGGTTTCCAGGAAAAAGCTCAAGTGATTTTTCAAAGTCAACGATAGCTTTCTCGAGGCTGTTTATTTGATAGAGAATAATACCTCTCTCTACATATAATCCTGCGAGTTCCGGTTTGATAATAATTGCTTTGCTAAGATCCTGAATCGCCTTTTCCGTCTCACCTAACTGGCCGTAGAGCTTTCCTCTCAGATAGTAAGCAAAGGTTTTGTCAGGAGTCAAATCAATACATCTGCCAAAATCATCAATTGCCCTTCTCAGCTGACTCGTATCTGCGAAGAATATTGCCCTGGCAAAATATGCATCGCTTAGATCAGGATCTAAATCTATTGCCATATCAAAGTCCTTAATCGCATCTTCAAACCTCCCCTGTTCTGCCATGGCAACGCCTCTATTGGAATAAGCTTGAGCATTTTCAGGATCGTTGTCAATTACTTTATCGTAATCCTGTATAGCCTTCTCTAACTGGCCTATTTTCTTATACGCTATCGCCCTGTTAAAGTAACATATGGTAAACTCAGGATTGAGAGAAATAGCTTTATTAAAGTCATTGATAGCCTCATCGATCCTGCCCACCGCACCAAGGAGTGAACCTCTATTATAATATGCCGATGAATATTTCTGGTTAAGAGAGATCGCTTTCCCATAGCTTTTTATCGCTTCAGGTATCATTCCCATTTTTTCATAAATTACTCCCCTATTACCGTAAGCAGCGGGGTCTTTCGGTTTCAGTAATATGGATTTATTGCAATCACTCAATGCTTCCTTCAGTTTACCGTTATTCCTCAAGTTTTTTGAACGATTTAAAAAAACATTTGAGATCACTTCCTTCTTCGTCAGATTTTTTAAATAAGTACCGTTTTCCATGCTTCTCACGTCAAACTGTTCTAAACTATGAGCTATGTAGAAGGAATCACTCAAACAGATCCCTTCGTGACCGGTCTCTATGTTTATGTTCGTTTCGCCATCATCGTATCTGACAAAAATATGTTCCGGTACATTAACACCATAAAAAGGTAACCCCAATCTCTCTGCAATCGTAAGAAAAAGGATAGACATTCCAATGCAATTCCCCTTTCTTCTATCAAGTACATCATTTAGATAGATATCTTTTAAATAACCGGTTTTCACATACGAGAAACCAAGTTCAGCAAAGATGAAATCGCTGATAATCTTAATGACCTTCTCTGGCTCTGTTTGATCAGATATCCTTATTTTTATAATTCTTGCATACCAATCTATACATTCCAGATACTTTTCTATCTTCATTTCCGGATACTCTTCTTGTGCAAGACGTAAAGATATATGAGCAAGATCCACCTGTTCGTCATCAGCTTGGAATATTTCCTGAAACAACACTTCACTGGTATGGGAGACATGATTCAGTTGATTAATTTCTCTATTTATAACGGGATTACTCTCTGCAATTAAAATCCTCGTCCGGGAAAAAAAGAAGAGGATACTTGTTATCATCATTAAACAGAAAAACAGAGCGAAAATCCCTATAACTCGAATTCTCCTGCAACCATAACCCTCGACCATTATCATTATAAAAACCTCAGACACATAAAAGACTTGACTCTTGAACAAATTTGCAATAGCATCTATTTTATCAAAAAAAGAAACTTTTTTGAGTATTTTTTACTAATAATAAATCAGTCTAAGAAGCACACCCGGTTATAAGTCCCTCATTCATCTCAGTCAGAATGTACTATTCCAAGACTCCGTCCGTACGGAAGGTTCGGACAAGTACCCGGAGAGAACGGGCTGTGACCCAGGCGGCAAAACGGAAGAGTTGGCTGCGAGGAGCTAAGTTCTATGCCTTTTACAAAAACTATTCTATTAGGAATTCTAGCTTCAGTCTTGTCTTTATCAACCTTTATTTTTGCGGAGGGAGAAAATCCATCTCTCTTGAAGGGGTTTGATTTTTCGACAAAAAAATCAACAACCGACTTTATCGATGCCTCATTTGATCATTTAAGCGAGATATTCAGTAATTCCCAAACACTTTCTGACACTCAAAAAAATGAGCTCTGGAATGAACATCGGGAAAAATACGTAAGATGGCAAGGTATCGTCGCTTACAAGGGCATTGGCGAGCATGATTGGAATAGAGTTGGCGTCAGGCACAATGTGGGCACTAATGTTGAGATACTATTTGATTACGATAAGAAAAAAATCGTTGAAATGATTAATAAAATGGATGTCATTACCTACACAGGTAAATTGTCTCAACTTTTTAACCGAAACCTTATGTTTGAGCTCACAGATGCAAATATAGAAAAAGTTAATGGTATCTCTGTAAAAAATCTTATAGAAAGACAACAAAACAATACAAAACTCCCACCACAAGAATTTATAGATACTCAAAACGAAGAAATGCCCGTGTCTGAAACAGAATCCGGAAATCTGTCAGAAACATCAACTGATTTCACGTTTTCTGATCTGGATAGAGTTTTTGGAAGTAACAGTAGTTTATCTTTTGCACAAAAAGAAAAACTATGGAAAAAGTATGAAGGAAAGAGTGTTCGATGGAAAGGTTTTGTCACGTATAAAAATACAGAGGAAACAAATTTACAACGGATTGGTATCATGCACACGACTGGCACTAACATAGAACTTATTCTTGATCGGGAAAAAACAGAAAAGGAAGTGATCGAAATGATCAAGAGAGGGGATGACATTACCTATACGGGAAAACTAGCAAAACTTTTTGGGAGAAACCTCTTATGCAGCGTGGTAAATGTCGCAATAGTTAAAATCGGAGACAAGACTTTCCTTGAAAATGAAAGCGAGAGGTCAGCATATCAACATCCGGATTTACCTGTCGATGGCGATCAAGAAACAAATACAGAGTCTGAAATTATAAAAGCAGAAACAATGGCGCCACAAGTAATTAAGAAAGAGGATTTGGAAATTGTTACAACCCAAGAAGGATTTATCGAGACATCTTTTGAAGAACTTGAAGCAATTTTTGGAAGTGAAAACAGAATAACTGAATCACAAAAAGACAAGCTATGGATGGAATACAAAGGTAAACGTGTTCGCTGGCAGGGGAAAGTAATAAACAGAGGATTGGGAAGGGTTAGCGGCCTGATAATGGGAGTAAGCCACACAGAAACAGCAGATGTAGAATTGTGCTTTAATATTGACATGAAAGATAAAGTTTTAGGCACACAGGCCGGTGACACGGTTACCTATACAGGCAAACTGATGAATAGAAGAGGCTATATTTTACCCTACAGGTTAGAGGAAGGAACACTGGAAGAGATTATAAAAGTTCAACAAACTACCGAACAATCCCCTTAATCAACTTAAGAGCCTCCTGTCTGCCCGTGCTAGTAGAACCAGGGGGTTTAGATGAATAGCCTGTGGGCCGTGCGGAAAACTGCCGTCCATAGCAGTTTTTTTACGGTATTTTGAACTTGTACCATCAGCACCAAAAATAAGGAACATCGAAAGCTATACATAAATGTAGCCCCTCAAGAAAATACTTGATCAATTTCAGCAAAAAATCTTCGTAATTAGACAAAAGTAATGAAAGTGAGGTTTGCCGTGTGTAAGAAAGCATTTTTTTTATTTTTACTCTTTTTCGCTTCACTCGGTATGAACAGTACTGAGGCACAAGATGTATCCAAACATGATCTGCTTATTGTCAAGGGAAACAGATTAATCGTCAAGAAAAAGTATAACGAAGCACTTGCTACTTATAATGATGCCCTCAAATTAAAGCCTGACTCCTTTGAGGGATTATTCAATAAGGGTATAGTTTTGGATTATCTCGGTAGGTTCCAAGAGGCTGTAGAGGCTTTAAACAGAGCCGTCACGATTGATCCCGGTAATTATGATGCCTGGTTTATGAAGGGCAAGGCTTTAGATCATAATTCTCAGTATGAAAAAGCTATCTCCTCTTTTGACAAAGCACTGGAGATTAAACCAGATCTCATAAAGGCCCTCTTTAATAAAGGAAACATACTTGACTATCTCGGCAGATATGATGAATCAATAGCAACATATGAACGTATTATTGCATTGCGTCCGAACTCATACAAAGCTTGGAATAATAAAGGTCTTACCCTGGCACGCATACCTGATCGAAGAGTGGAAGCACTTGAAGCTTATGATGTGGCAATATCCATAAATCCCGATTATTATGAGGCCTGGCTTAACAAAGGGAATGCCGCAGTACGCATACGGCGATATGATGATGCCGTAAAGGCTTATGACAGGGCAATTCAGATAAAACCTAGAGAGCATGTTGCGTGGGCAAATAAAGGCTTTACCCTCGCAGATCTCGGAGAAAACGAAAAGGCTGTTGAAGCATTTAACAATGCCATTGAACTTAAGCCTGATTCATACGCTGCATGGAATGGGAAAGGGCTCTCACTTGATAAACTTGGGAAGAACGAGGACGCCATAGTAGCTTATAAAAAAGCTGTAGAAATTGATCCGAATTCTTACGGTGCCTGGACGAATTTAGGACTCGCCTATTCACGCCTGAATAATCAAAGTGAATCCATACGAGCATATGAACGTGCCCTACAACTTCAACCTGATTCATACGAAACACATACTAATATGGCCCTGGAATTAACCGGACTCGGAAAATTTCAAGAGGCATTGGTAGCAGCCGAAGCAGCTATAAATCTCAAGAAAGATTATCCACAAGCATGGAATACTAAAGGGGAAGCACTTGAGTTATCAGGTCAGATTGAACAGGCCATTGATGCTTACGAAAGGACTATACAAATAATCTCCGATGAAGAGGCTTACGAAATTCCACGGCTTGCAAAGATTAAGTTCGTTGCATTGAACAGAAAAGGACTAGCCTATGTTCGGATGCAGAAATACAAAGAAGCATCAGCAGAATTTGATAAAGCAGTAAAGATTATCCCGGACTCCGTTACTACCTGGATGAACATGGGACTGGCAAACGTGAGGGACGGTGTATTAGAAGAGGCGATGCGAGCATTTGACAGAGTCACAAAATTGAACCCCGATTCTTATGAGGCGTGGAACTACAAAGGTTTTGTTTTTGAAGATCTTGGAAAGCTTGATGAAGCAATAACAGCCTTTAACAAGTCAGTACAAATCAACCCGAACTTTTTTGCAGCCTTTAATAATAAAGGTCTCGTTCTTGACAAACTTGGTAAACATGCCGAAGCTATTGAGGCTTACAATAATGCATTGCAAATCAATCCCTCCTTTGATGCAGCATGGTTTAACAAAGCATGTGCATACTCTCTCCTTAAAGAAAAGGAGAAGATGCTGAGTTCCTTAACAAGAGCGTTAGAACTGAACCCTGGTTATAAGATGTCATTACAACAGGTTCCCGATTTTGAAAACTATAAAACCGACCCTGATTTTATGAAACTGACAGGAAGATAATCTGAAAGATACAAAAAATCCGGCACTTCGGATTCTCCCAGATTATTGTTCCTACAGGAAATATCCTCGCCAAAGGAAAAGAGAACAGGGAGGAAATCGTAACTTATGAGATAATCAATCTTTAGAGAGAGAAACACTATCTTGAAGTATTTTTTGGTCCACTAAAATATAATGTTTCTTCACCTGTAAGTATATCCGGATGAATATACCAATCACCATAAAAGGAACTAACGGCAATATTGTTAGCCGCCTCAGCCTCTTTTCCAAGTGTCACACCATACGTTAAACCACTCGTAATACCTCCGAGTACAGCATATGCCAGTTTGAATGGTACATATACGGCAGACGAAAAAACGCTACCGGTAACCAGACCTGTCTTTGCTGCCGTACTGTGTTCAGAGTATGGCTTGGCATCTGCGTATTTTAAAAAATTCGACTGTACAAGAAAGCAAATAAATAATAAAATCGCTACCGTTCCCATTATTTTTCTCATCTTTTTTCCTCTCCTTGCAAAAAAATTTACCTTCCTACTTTTTATAAACCATGAAAAGCTCCGGCATGGCAACCTTTATAATGGTGGAAAGAAATGCTTCTCATGCTCTCTGTTTTTGTAAAGATATATAGCATAAAAACAAAAGGGTTTCAAGCTGAAAAATCTTCTTTTGACCAGCTTCCGAAGTTTTTGGACCGAATACAAATGACGCATCGTCTTGACCTGAAATGTTTCTACCTCTTCTGCTTAATCCGATGAGAGAACATGCAAACATGAGACTTCAAACATAATAATTGGGAAGCTATGCTGTCTTATTCATCCCAACCGGTATCTCTGAGAAAACGTATTCCTTCAAGTAATTCTGTTTCACTTTCTCTTGGATGTACCTCTATTATCTTCAGAGTATCAGATTTCAGGTATCGTTTGAGAAAGTTAAAATCTACTTCACCCGCACCTGGTACACGGTGATCTGAATACCCTCTTACATCATGAAGGTGGAAACCAATCAAGAAACGACCATATTCATTGAGGAGCTGGTTTGGCAGGATGATTCCCAGGTTTTCCTGAACTTTCGCATGCCCTACGTCATGCCAATATCCTATCTTATCATTCCCAAATTTCTTAAAAGGATACCAAACTCATCAAAATTGGGATACTCACTGAAGTAATACCTGTTTTCGATTCCAATTTTGACCCCAACAGTCTCTGCAGCCTTTATTAACGCTTCAACACTCAACAACAGCATATCAAAAGTCTTACCCTTGTTCTCCTCCCTTTTTTTAGCAAACTTACCCAGAGCCACTTGGTGTTCTGCTGAACCAATTTTGTCATCATCATATAACTTAAAAAGCTCATTTTTAACTGTTTCCATAGGAACTTTTCCTAGATGTACAACTACTGCATGTGCTCCAAGCTCAGCGGCAATTTGTATGGTACGTATGGTATATTGAACAGCCAGCAATCGTTCTTCTTTACAAGCTGAAGAGAGCATAAATATATCACCACCTCCAACATCACTCTCATGTGGGATTGGAAAGTAATTATGAATGCTGGTTATTCTGAGGATATTATCTTTCTCCAATACCTTTTTAATTCCTGCGAAAGTAGTCTCAGATATCCTGTATTCTAATTCAAAATTGTTTATTCCAAGCCTGGAAAGACCTTTGAGTAGTTCCCGTCCATCCTTGAGTTCTTGAGACTTCCAGACAGTAGATATTCCTAACATTTTTTTACTTGTGATCTAAACAAAATAAACACCTTACCTGTTATCGTAATCTTTTTTTGGACTCGTTGATCGGGAAATGGCAGATAATTATTATACAACTTGATACAGTGAAGATGGATTATATTAAAACAGGAAAGAGGATATTGGGGAACTGCTTTTCAAACTTTTTGTATTTTGATAGAAGCTTTACCTAAGAAGGATTCATCACGTTTGCCCATCTGGCTTTCGCCTCTTCAACAATTTCTTGCGTGATCTCATTGTTACCCTTCTTTGTTGCATAGCTTTCAACTTCCTTTATCACCATTTCTCTAACAAACGAAGGAACTCTGGAAATTAAAGACTTTGCATCTTCATTCCATGAAAATTCGCCAATTTCAGAGTTAAGATTTAAAGGTGTTTCCAGTCTTAAATCTATTTCTTTCTTGTCAAAAAATGGATTTACGCTATCAACCATAACATTTTTAGTAATAAGTATGTTACAATTTGCAAACCGTAACAAATTTTCTGTGGCACTACCCAAGTCCAAAGTGTCATGAGTGTGTATTCCGGTTCGTCCAACGATTAAGAGTGATGGTTTTACTTTATCCTCATACTTTAAAATCTCATCATAGGATTTTCCTTCTAACAAAGTTGTTTTTATATCGACACCTTGTTTCTTAGTCTTTTCGACTGCAACTTTCAAATGGTCGTGATATATTTTCTCTAATCCCTTGTCAATTACATTATCATGAAGTTCCTCTTGTTCTTCAGATTTAAATACATTGCCCATATCACCCGAAATAACCTTCGCTATTCCATCAAAAGCAACTCTGTGAAAATGAGGATCGTAAACAGACAATGCGTCAATCTTAATATCATAATTCTGTGCCAATTTACCTGCGATTTCTACAGCACGGAAAGACTGATTACTTCCGTCAACAGCAACAAACACCTCGCCTGATACCGGCCTGTCATTCTTAACGATCAAAACATCGGTATTAATTCTTCTAACTACCCTCTCGCATACACTACCGATTACTTTATCACTTACCTCGCCGAGACCACGTATTCCTATAACGACGAGGTCATATTCGTTATCCTTAATCTGTTTAACTAACTCTATATAGTTTTTACCTTCCTGCAGATTTCGTATAAATGGTAGCTTATTCTCCAGACATTTTTTGTTAAGACTGTCAAGATATGAATCGGATATCATCTTAAGACCGCGACCAATCAAAGAATTGTGAAATTCCCGCTGCTTTTGCAACTCTTTTTCATTACGGTACTTTTCTGGTAAACCGTTTTCCATCTCTTTAAATCGCTTGTGATGTAAATTTGCGGCATACACATGGCCACCGATTACTTCAGATTTAAATTTTTTTGCTATCGTTACTCCAATATTTGAACAGTATTCAGAGTACTTCGAATTATCTATCGGTATAAATATATGTTTAAACAATGTACTGTCTCTTTTAGTAAATAAAAATATTCCTTTAATTATTGTTTTAGCGACTCTTTTTCATTTTTTAATTTCATCCACTCCTTGCGTGCAGAAATCATGAAAAAGAAACACAAACCTATCAGCACACCCCATTTTACAATTGAAGGAGTACCGGTGCTTCCAGCTTCTGATGCAATCTAGCACTCGCTTCCTTAACAACTGATTTTTCTGCGGCAGTTGATTTCGCAATAGTTAAATTACGGAGGTATGAAATAATGCCTTTGATTCTCTCCTCCTCTAATGTACCTCCCCAAGGTGGACATAAATCAGATTTTTCCATTCCAGCAGAACCTTTTGTTATGAAGTTCAAGAGGTAATCATCTGTTAACTTTGCCATATGATCAACATCAGTTAAATTTGTTGGTTTCGGCTCCAGATCAATGGTAAAATAAATTCCTTTCCCATCAGCGTTGCCACCATGACAAGGCGCACAGTAATGGAGAAACGTATTCTTGGGAGTTGTAAGATAGGTTTTATACTCTTCAAGCAACATCAATTTCCCGTTCGTACTACCCACATCCTCTGGTACAGGCATACTCTCTTCACAGTACAAACCCCTAAGAAATATAACCGAAGCGAGTATAAAGGCAAAAATGCAGGTAACGTTCTTTAAAGTAAATGGTAATAGTGAATTTCTCATAATTAAATTATCAATGTAAGGTTTAATTTTTATCTTTATCTTTATCTTTACACAACATAAGGTAACGCGTAATAGCAATTGCTTCATCATCGGAGAGATTGAAATTTGGTTCAACTCCATCGGGTACTTCTAAATGGGGATTTTTCAGGTGATAGAATATAAATCCGTTTTCCAATCTGTCACCAACCCTTTTTAGAGTAGGTCCCACAATACCTCCAGATTCAATTGTATGGCAGCTTCTGCACCCCTTAAGATCATACAACTCCTTTCCCCTTGCAGCCTCTTCTTCAGTAGGTTGACTGTCAGCAAATTTATCAATGGGAATGTCATCATTTACAAAATATTCTTCAATAAATTTAACCGCAGTTTCAGCTTCCTCTTCAGATATATTAAATTTTGGCATTTGCTGTAAAAGAGGACGTATAATGTCGGGTTTTTGTAAAAACCCTTTAATCCATGCTTGTTTAAGTTTGCTTCCTTCATGTGTTAATTCAGGAGCAAACGAGCCACCCTCTCCCTGAATGTTATGGCAAGTCATACAGCGTACATCGTTCAACAAATGTGCAAATGTATCGGCAGGCTCATCTATCGGCTCTTTAACCGGCAGCAGCTCAGACACTCCTTCAATTTCGTGACATATAAAGCATCTGTTAAATTCGATTATCCTCTTTCCCCTTTCAATCAGTGAGCCTTCTGGAATAAGGGAAGAAACTTTCACAATGTCATCCTGCTTTTCTGCATTTGCCGGATCTTCACTTTTCCCTGCATCTATTGTCGTATCACTATCTTCTTCATCCTCTTCTTCTGGCTTAAAATCATATGCCTGCATAAGGTATTCTATCAGTTGTCTAAGCTCTTTATCATTAAACCTATACCTGGCCATCTGTGTACTGTGAAAATAACTTTTGGGTTCTTTTATCCACGAATATAACCAGTCACGATTCACCTTTTCAGCTAGACGACCGAGGTCAGGCCCAACTCCAACGTCACCACCCTTCCCTTTAACAGGATGACACAAATTGCACCTGGCCCTGCCCCAAACACCTTTACCCTTGTCGCTCAAGGCATTCATCTGATCATACTCATCATCGCTCATATCATCTTCGCTTTTCATGAGATACGCATCCCACTTTTGCTTAGGAAAATCCTTATCTGCTATACTTGTCAGATAAGCTATAACAGCCTCAATCTCCTCATCACTAAGCATGAGTACTGGCATTTTGGCATTTGGTAACATCGCCGGAGGATTTGCAATCCATTTCTTTAACCACTCATTATTAGCCTTGTGAATCACGTTTTTCAACGTAGGCCCGTTTTTAGAACGCTTGTATGGATCATCCAATTCTAGTGGCAACTGTTTATACTCTTTTTTGCCATTATACTGTTCTTCCAATTCCAGATAAAATTGTTCCTGTTTTATACTTTCTGAAAAAACGGTCTTAACTGAGGCTCCGGTAAAACAGAAAACAATATGAAACAATACTGTGTAAAATAGAATATTTTTATTCATTGTTTTGATTATTTTCATTTTATGTTTTATCATTCTTCTTAAACTTTAGGGGGAAAACGCCTTACCCTTCCTATAACCCAAAACTGTATACTTGTTCCGATTATTATGGCAATCACAACATAAAAATAGACACTCTTCGGTGTAGTAGTCTCTAAACTCAAGTAATACCACGATGAAACAGATTTTAAACCACCTCGTTCACTGTTAGATCCATCCCACACTGCCAAAGCATAGGGAATCAATTTTCCATTTTCAAACTGGATGTCAATTTTCTTATCATTGGTTGCAATTGGACTTGTTACCATAACCTTCCATTTACCGTCTTTCCATGACCCCATACTTTTAGTAAGCTGGCTATTTGAAGGTTGAAGAGCAACATTTTTAAATCCCTTAGCATTCATCTCTTGCATATTCGTAAAACCTACAAACTTTGGTTTCGGAGGCTCTTGTTCCGCAACTCCTTCTTGATTGGCTCCCTCATCCGGAACTTTGACGTCACTTTCAGCTTCTCCATTTTTAACTGAGTCTGCGCCTTCGGCTTCACTAATACTGGTACCACCATCGGTTGCAGTCGCCGAACCGTTCATATCAGTTTTTTGCTGCTTGTTTTCAAGTAATTCATCGTAAGCCCGCCACTGCCATATTGTAACACCATTCCCCGAGTCACCCATAGCGAAATAGGGTTTCTGTGCTGCTTCAGGAATTTTTGTCGGGAACTGCAACGCCACTGCATCGCTATACGTTTCATCCTGAACATTTGTTTTATCATCCCACTCTAAAAGGAACACAATGTCTTCATTATTGTAGAACGATTTTATCCGAATAGAATCAACAGAGGGCATCCATAATCTCGGCTTTGCAACGATCTGTCCGGCAAGCGGTATTTCAACAGCGTTAATGGTATCCCACATTGGATCATCTGGAACTGTTGGCAGATCATCCATAGCAATTTTAGATGTAAGCACAACCTCAGTATTCATACCTCGCGAAATTGATTTAACAAAGTGCGCTAAGTGCCATCTGTCTTCACTCGACAGATAACCTGCATAAGAACCCATTGGAGACTCGTTAAAACCACTGGACAGCGTCCTATGAATATCCGATACTGAGTTTCCACCTTTAAACAACCAACCTTTCGTTAAATTTCTTGCTTGGTAGGGAAGATCCCAAACTCCTTCCAGAGTTGTCGTAATCGGCCCATCAGCCTTTCCATCTTTACCATGACAGTGAATACATTTTGCCTCTTTAAATAATTCGCTGCCTTTCTTAACTGATTCAGGACTCTCTGGTACTATATTACCCTCATCAGCTGTCACCTTTGTTTCTTTTTCTTTAAAATCAGGATTGAAGGTTTTTATATAGTATACAACCTGCCATCTCTCTTCATTGCTCAACGAGCTCCAAAAAGGCATAGCAGTTCCTTCAATACCACTCGATATTATTCTAAACAGATCTTCATCTGTCGGTAATTCACCCAAGGCTGTTGAACGAACTTTGTATTCGTTTCTCACAAAATTTCTTGGTTTTGGATCAAGTCTGAGGGCAGCGGACCCTTTACCATCACCCTTTATGCCGTGACAGTAATAACATTTTTTTTCATAAAGCTTTTTTCCAGCTTCGATTGCTTCGTTCGTTTCTGAAATTTTCGAAGATACCTCTTTCTTGTAAGTTCTGAACAACTGAGAAGTCTGAGAGTATCCAATTTGCGTACTGAGAATAAATGCTGCAATTGACATTATAAACAATTTCAGGAACTTTAAAACATTACATAACTCGTATTTTTTCATTCTCATGGTATTTAATTCTCGTTATAGTTATCCTTTTAGCAGCCGAAACAAATTTTTTTCATCAAATAAATTCATTGTACAAAAAACTATTCCATCTCTTCTCTTTGACGGGGAACAACTCCAGCTGTTGCGTATTCCCCCATGATAATTTTCCAAACTTGCTCATCTGTTAAAGTACCTTCCCAGGCTGGCATTGCAGAATCCCATGGTGTTGAACCATCAGGAAGTCCGGGTCCACCCTCCATAATTCTCCAAAATGCAAAACTTTCAACAACTGTACCGATGGTACCTGGATCGGTAAAATTTATTGGTCGTAATCTGAAAGCGTTTGCAAACGGACCGTTACCATCAGCTTTAGATCCATGACACGGTCGGCAATTATGCTGATAGAGTATTTTCCCCTCTTCGATATATTTCAACTTTAAATCTTCTGATACATGGGAGTATGGATTTTCCATTTTTTCATACTTTTGCAGCAACGTTGGATGCTGAATCCTTAACTCTACCGGAGAAGCTGTCCCTGGAACGGTTCCAGAATATACAAACCATCCCAATAATAGCGGGAATGCAATAACAATCATCTTCTGGAGAAGTTTTTTTGTCTTATCATCTTCAGTCGGCAACATAAAACTTAAAAAACTCGCCCATTTTAAATCACTCGTAGAAACATAAACCAATGCTCCAAGAACTCCCAATATCATATACCAGAGCATAAGTGTACTTGGTGTAGGCATTGCGTGATCTTTTTTCAACAGGATCTTGAATACATAAGGTGAAACAAATTTTATTATGACAAAGACAACAATTATCGACAATATTGCCCATATCATTGAATATGAATCTTTCTTTTTTGCCATTCTTCTTCTTCCCTAAAAACAAACGCTTAAACTGAATCCACCATTACTATTTCAAACTTAAAAGATATGAAAGTATACCATAAAACTCTTTGGTAGTTAACAAATCACCAAAATTACCAGGCATTATTGATATATCCTGCTTTTGCATCTGCTCTATCTCATCAGGATAAAAAACATACTCTGCGATTTCACCCTCTTCATCTACCAACAAAACCACCTCTTCTTCTGTCTGACTCTGTACGATACCATTGTAGGCCATTCCATCAGTTGTTATAAGATACATTGTTTCAAAACCGTTAACTATAACCTGACTTGGTTTGAGTATCGATTCAATCAGATATTGAGGAGTCTGTACCGCACCTATTCCCGTCAGATCGGGTCCAACTTTTGCTCCCTTACCACCGACCATATGGCATTTTGAACAGGTTACTTCTCGAGTATCATCAAAAAATATCTTTTCTCCCTCAGCAGGGTCAACCTCAATCGGTGGAACAAAGGGTATCACCTTTTTCTTAGATGCTTCCGGAATTTTATCCTTAAACTTGTTTATGGCTGCAATGTCCGCATCACCACCTAGAGTCTGCAAATATGATAAAACAGCCATTATCTGCTCACGTCCCAACAAAATAGGTGCTTCATACACCTTAGGCATAATGTTATCAAACCCCTGAACGACGTATTCACCAGGAGTAACGATAGACTCAATTAAATATTCAAGACCACTCGATAGCCCCCTCTCCTTCGCCCTCTCTTCTGCTTTAGCTGCAAGCCCTTCCTGATTTGGGCCTCGCGTAGCACTGCCTTGAGAACCGATACTGTGACAAGTGCTGCACTGACCGTCTCCCCAGAATATTTGCTCTCCTGCTTCTGGATTAACACCCTTTGCCTCTCCTCCACCTGAACCACCGGATAAACCTGTTACATAAAAACAAACATAGACAAAAAAGCCCAGAACCAGTAATGTAAAAATTACAGATTTCCCAAAACTTGCCATCTTTTTATGTATTAACTCCCATCATTATGTTTTAAAGTAAATATTTTAAATTTCTCGTTCTTATCATACAGTGCCATTTCAGCAATTCTCTAATTTCCACTCCAAATTAAGATTTTGAAACTTCACCGTTCTGCTTATCAATATTCCGAAAAAATCATAATATTACGAAAGCTTTTCCCAATTTGTAGATTCTCAGAATACAGTTAATAAATAGCACTAAGGAATACGAGACCTTAATCAAGCTGTCTTTTCTTTCTTTTTTTCTCCGAGGCCAGCCAACCAGAAAACAAAGGAAACGAGTGCTAGAAAAAGTACTACAATTAAGGTCGTTGTCCACCCCATATATGCTATACTGGGCGTAAAAGCACCATCAGAAGTGTCCTGCATATATCCATAAATATGCCAGTTCATCCGAAGTCCGGAACGTATAAATCCCATAAGCCCCATTAAGGTGACAATGGCAACACAGAGCAGTAACAACGCGTATTGAGAACGAAGGGGAATTTTCCCCCAGCGAATCTGACCAACTTCCTTAGCATTTTTAAATATAAACACATCTAACACAGCCGTAACAATCAAACAACTGATAACAACAGACACCTGGGTTACCGACAAAAAGCGTAAAACCATGTTAGCCTTTTCCATCACCACAAAGCCATAATAGGCAAGATAAACGACCGCTATCAGCGAGGTAACAATTAAGAGAAACACTTGAGCAAATTTACCTCTGTTAGAAAATGTCAACAAAATTGTTATTACAATAGCTGTAATTTGTATTATTAAGCACTTAATAAGAGGAGAGACATACTGTTTCACATCAGCTTCTAACTCTAAATGGCTAAGACCAAGCGCATACCATACCAAGTATAGAATAGTGAGACCAGCCGTAATTATCAAGGCAATCCTGGCCGAATTGCCATGTTTTGAAAAGGGGAGAATTTCACCTTTATTTGCCCTACGGTAGATGAGAAAGCTGAAAAAGGTCGATAGTATCAAGAGGTTCACAACAGCATTTTTAGCTGCCATAACACCAAAGAATTTTGAAAATGGATGATATTGCTCACCTATCAGAGCTCTTTCCTCACCACTTAGCGGTAGGTTATGAGGTGTCAACCATACCGCGAAACAGAAAAATATTATTACATTAATAAAAATAATAAACTTTCTGTACCGCTCAGCACCTTCAATCCTATCCATACCGTTCCACAAATAGTAATTTCCACCAATAAAGAGCATTCCGATCAGAATTGCCTGTATGATGAAAGTCCAAGAAAACGCTCCTCCCATCATAATATTTCCCATCACCGGACTAGCACTATAAATCTCTCTACCAAGATAGTATCCAGCAAACGGAAGCGGTATTAAAGCGGCGAGACCAATAAAATTACCGATATATCCCATCCAATCATAATGGGCTTTATCTTCATCACTTTTGGCACCCATAAACTTTACAGCAGCATAAGCTCCGACAACAAAACCACCAAAAGCCACATTTGCAATCAGTCGATGAATATTCACCGGCATCCAAAGAAAGTTTTCAAATGCGGCATGCAAACTCGTAAGAGCTCCAGTTTCAAGATCTATACCACTCGGCGACATCATAAACGTTGCCCAAGAGTTTGCTAAAAACATCAAAGTTGTCCCAAAAACGTTAAGCATTATTCCAAGGAAAATATGAAACCATTTACCCTTCTCTTTAAGTATATCCCAAGAATAATAATACCCATACAAACAAAAGGCTTCGGCAAAAAATAAAAGCGCATAGACAAACATTATTGGATGAAATACGTCAGTCATATACCGCATAAATCCCGGGTACAGACCATACAAACAAAATGCAAGCAATCCACCCATTGCCGCAGTTGTCGCAAAGGCTGCAGATAACAGTTTGGTAAATTCACGGGCCAGGTTATCAAATCTAATGTCACCAGACTTCGCACCAATAATCTCGACGGTAACGGCAAACATCGGTACACCGAGAACAAATGCAGCAAACATGAGATGTAATTCAGAAACTATCCACACAACCAACCGTGCATCAATTCCGAAAAAATTACGGTACTGAACCATCTCATCTGCCTCTTGGGCGTGAACACCATGTGAAGCAATAACCTGAAACATTACAACAAACAAGAATGAAAATATTGCAATCGCAATTTTACCTTTAAATAAACTTCCTATATCTTTATTCAATTTTATTTTTTACCTATTTATGATGATCTTCAATGAGAAAAAATACGATAAGTTAATTTTTTAATTCAACCACACATCATTTGGAAAAGATAAGAAGAAGAACAATATAAATCAAAAATTACTTTTATCAATTTAAATTACCTTAAATTCTTATCTTCTTCTTCTTTTTTTCCCCTGAGCTTTCATTTCAAGGTCAAAATTTACTACAGAGTTTTCACCAGCCTTAACAGATACCTGTTTCGTTGTTTTACCAAGCGACTCATGCCACACCTGAAGTGTATAATCACCTGCTGGCACATTATCTATTTTATAAGCACCGGTTTCATTACTCGTAGAATAATACGGATTGTCCTGAACAATCAACCATGAGGTCATCCATGTATGGACGTCACAAGTAATCTTAATTGTCTCAGGATACTCAAAAATCCTAGAAAGTGCGTTACCACCGGTTACACCCTCGTTAAAAGCAGTATTTTTCATTGAATAAGAATGAAGATTGTGCATAATATCGTCACTGTTAAGCAAATCCAAACTCTGCCCTTTCGGAATCAAAGTTACATGAGGGACAAAAATACATCCCTTTTGATCGATCGCCACTTTACCTTCGGAAAACTTCTTCCCTTTTGATATATTCGTAATAGATACAACAGCATTTTTTAATTCACTGCCATGAGAGACTATTAACGCTTCAGAAGGTATTGCATCGTGACCACAGGTCCCTTGGTCCTTATCCACATTGAGCATCTTTGCAGACGGCACATCACCAACCATCTTGATAACACCTGATATCGAACCTCCGTTTGATACATCTCCACCGACATAATCAGCAAAAGTTCTATTATTTGTACCTGCGAGGAAAGATAAAGAAACCATTACAAATGCTATTAAAAAACTTTTTGCAAAACATTTATTAATATATCTCATTTAACTACTCCTTTTACTAATTATTAAATAACAAAAGTACTTTCTATCACACAATTCACAATAACTAAGCTTTACATAAAAATATAAAACTTCTCAAACCCGACACTACTCATCATCTGTTTCAGCATCGTCTTCAACAAACATCTCATCAGGAAGATTCATCAGCAGATCCTTAATCGCTTCTGCCTGCTCTTCAGGTTCACCTGGAAAAATATCCTGAAAAACCCCTTCTCTGAACAGTTTCGGCATCTTCGTCCCGGGTTGAATAAGCTGAGGATCTAATAACCACCTCTTTATCCAATCAGGTTTCAGCCTCTCTTTAGCCAAGGACAAGTCAGGTGCCCACTCTGATGGTTCACCATCTGGTGTAATCGAACCTCTTACATGGCACGAAGCGCAATTAACGTCCTTTGATTCAAACAACTTTCTCGCATCAGCCAAATAACCGGGGCACTCCTCCTCCTTCTTTGCGATGTAACCACTTTTCGTCTCTTTAATAAATTCATACGGATATTCTTCACTTTCTAAAACAGAAAAGTAACGTGTTAAGGAAGTCGCCTCCTCAGCGGGTAGGGTAAATGTTGGCATTCTAACATCAAGCCACGGTCTTAATCCAACCGGTTGTTCCAAGAAATCAAAAACCCACTTGCTTTGAACTTTTTTCCCCTCCTTATAGAGTACCGGAGGAGTAAAAACTTTAGCCTCTTCAGGAACCCTTCCCTCAACCTCAACATGGTAATCGATGATAAAGGAAGAGATATCTCCACCTTCCGCATTAACACGTTCTTTGATTTGAGCAGTTTCAATCTGGACGGTCTCCCCAGCCTTTCTACCAAAAGAGTCATTATCCTCCCAAAGCTGAAAAAACAGACTTTCATCCTCTTCTAACTTAACCATGCCCTTCAACACAATACCATCGTTCAAATATAACGTATCAATGCTAAACTGGTGGCAACCGGTACAATTATATTTCCTTACCACCCTTTTCCCCTCATAAATTGAATCCTGTTCTTCGGTAGTTTTAAAACGATAACTTTCTGGCATCTCCCCCTCTCGCATTCCCAGAAGCACCGTCACCAAAGCTTCCACTTCATCCTCAGTCAACCTGAAATTCGGCATAATCAGTCTATCAGACGGTTTTTTATACTTCCCTTCATCAAATTGCCGAGGATCTGTTAGCTTTGCCTCAATCCACGCCCTTCTTGTTGCAGCAACATTTTCGGTAGGATGCTTTAGTCCCAGTTCATGGAGAATCTCATGCTCCTTCAACCCAAAGTCAAAAGATGAACATGTTTTGAACCAACCTCCGACAACTCAACTCCGATTTTACCTCTCCTCCATCCCCCTTATTTCATGACAACTAAAACAGCCATAGCGGACAATCAGATCCTTACCCTTTTTTGCCATATCTTCATCATTAATCCATTCAGCCTCTTCTGTAACTGGTTCATAATCTTTACTCTTAAGTGTAGTCAGAAATGCAGCCAGCATTCTAGCATTTTCTTCATCAAGTCTGAAGTCCGGCATTGAAGTCTTCGGTTGGAGAGACTTCGGATCCAAGAGCCAGCTCACTAAGTATTCAAAATTAACTTTTTCTCCAATCCTTGCCAAGTTTGGACCGTGTACCATCCCATCTTCTGCTACATCACTGTGACACGCCAGACATCCAACACTTTCAAATATATACGCACCCTCATCAATGGTCTCATCATCAAATTCTTCTACTTCACCAGCATCGAAACCTTCGGAGTTTTGCCAAAGATACGAAGCAATTGCCTTGGCATCATCCTCTTCAAGTATAAAATCTGGCATCCTTGTCGAAGCTCTAAAGTTCTTCGGCCCCATTAACCATTCGTATAACCAGTATGCATTCACCTTGCTCCCAATCCCGGTCAGACTGGGCGCTATCATCATAAACTTATCATCACCAAAACCTTTAGTTTGATGACACCCGTAACATCCTAACTCCCCGTAAAGCTTCAACCCTTCAGAAATTTTCTCTGCACCTTCAAGCCCTACAACATTTTTATGACAGGTAACACACGATGACTGTATCATCTTCCCCTTGAGCATTGGTCTCAACCAAAATTCTACCTCTCCATGCGCCTTCTCGGGACTTGTCGTTGCCTGAGCTTGACCTTCATGACACAATACGCAACCAAACTTATCAGGTGGATGGTTACCAAGGTATACGTCTCTTCTTGGATGACTTGAATATGGCTGCTCTTCAGAAACACTCTCACTCTTATCTATTCCCGGGTGACAGCTCATACACCTGTCAGCTTCATTAATCTCTTCCAGATGAACCTGATAACCCTGAAGCCCGGGCCGTTTCGATGCCAATTTATCCATCATTGATTTATATTCATTTATTTTAGATGTATAGGATGCCAATTCTTCTTCGTAGTGAGTAATCTTGCTCTTAAACGCATAAACTCTCTTTTTGTAAACTGCCCTCTTACCCTCGATACGCTGAATTTCCTTGGCTAACTCCTTCTTCCTCTCTTCCAGCTTATTTATTGTTTCAAGTGTTTTTTCTTTCTTATACTTACCATACGTGTAAGCCTCTTCCTGGAGCTTATTGCGGGTAATAATAGCTTCGAACTTCAAAGGGGAAAGTTCTTCTTTATCAAGTTTCTGCAATTTTTCCAAGGCCTTCTGATACTCTTCCTGAATGACAGGTCTCTCAAAATTTTCTTTTGCTTCTTCCAATTTTAGTTTCAATTCAGCATATTTTTTTTGAGCTTCAGGCTCTTCGAGCTCTTTAACTGCACCATCATATCGATCTTTTATCTTCTCGAGCTCTAATTCATGAAAACGAGACTGAAAAAACTTCCACGGTCTTTTTACGATCAATTCATTCCAGATAGCACATACCATCGTTAACACAAGTATGAAACTCAACAACGCATATCTACCTGCGTAAGAAATCTCTTCTAATTTTTTCATAATATACCAGCTTCCCGTATTCGCAATATTCTTTCTATATATTAAACCAAGGCGTTACCCATATATATTTCATATGAAAGACCAGCTTCAAAAACATCTTAATCGGCAAAGTCATCATAGTCCAGAATAAAAATGCTACAATTGAATACCGAATAATTCCCAACTTTTGCAGTGTTTCACTACCTATAAGCTTTAGAAACAGATACGGTAATGTCATTGTGACAAAATAGTAGATTGCCACAACACCTCCCCCGATCACAGAACCCAGGAAGGATTTTGAATCTATACCAACAAACTGTGTTAGATCATAATTTGTCTCTGCCACAACCCTGTGTGCGTCCCACGTTTCCCAAGGCCAAAACCATAGCCATCCCGGCCCGCGCATAAAAACACCTACTATGATTAACAATACCCAGAGTACATGAAACCCGAAGCAGAAAGTAAAAATCGCGAATTTCCTCTCTTTTAACGTATAGTAACCATTTCCTTTGGGATTCATATCAACATAAGGAATTGCCATTAAGCCAATTACGATAAACGAAGGAAAAACCACCCCGGCTATCCATGGATCAAAATAAACAAGCATCTCCTGCAACCCAAGAAAATACCATGGCGCCTTTGCGGGATTCGGAGTAAGTGTTGGATCAGAAGGATCTTCAAGAGGTGCA
Source organism: Candidatus Scalindua sp. (assembly GCA_031316155.1). GTDB lineage: Bacteria > Planctomycetota > Brocadiia > Brocadiales > Scalinduaceae > SCAELEC01. Next base: position 110,874 of record JALDRB010000002.1, on the reverse strand, counting down.
TCAAGTGCTACCGCCCATACCATCAGAATTATAGTCATAATGATGGCTGCAAGAAATTCAACCCTTACCAAATACGGCCATGTATGAACCTCATCCTTCGAAACCTCTCTATCCTTCTCCTTAGCAAGAGATTCACCCTTAACAAACGCGAGAGCACGATACCTACCCTTTGTTATCTCTTTACCTTCCGACATTCCCTATCCCCTTCACACAATCAACTCTTTATTTTAGATTTTGATGCTATTTTTTCACACCTGAATATAATGTTCTGCAAATTCATCTCTCAGCATATGAAAATCTTTTCATAGTTATAGCATCTACAGGACATCTCTTAACACAGAGTCCACACCTTATGCACTTTTCTTCATCAATTGCCATTACAGCATCCCAGTCACTCTTCACTTCACCTTCAAGCAGCCCTTCCGATTCAATTTTATCACGTGAGATCATCATGATACAGTTATGCGGGCAAATATCTATACAGCCACCGCAGAGAACACACTTTTGATCATCTATAAAAATGTTGAAATGACACAGCAAGCATCTGTCTGCCTCCTTCTGCGCGTCTTCTTTTGTAAACCCGAGTTCCACCTCTTTATTTACATCCCATCTTACATCCATTAATAGTGCCTGCTGTTTCTGACGAGGCAGTGAATCATAGTTATCAATATTTCTCTTTGGGTCCATGTCTTTAAAAAAATAACTTATCTCTCTCTCCTTCGAAACACCAAGATACTCATCGATAGAATTCGCAACCTTCCGCCCGTCAGCAATAACCTCAATAACGTTTCTCGGCCCTGTCAAGAAATCACCACCTACAAACAAGCCTTCTCTATCAGCCATTAATGTCTTGGGATCCACAACAATAGAGCCCCATTTTGTAAACCTTAAACCTAACCCTTCAGACACAAAACTCATATCGGCTGATTGACCAATGGCCGCCACAACCATATCTACCGGTAGAGTGAATTCACTCCCTTGAACAGGTTCCGGCCTCCTCCTTCCGCTATCATCAGGATCACCCAGCTTGTTCTTCAGACACTCAATAACCTTCACGTTTGAATTCGCATCGCCAAGAATTCTTACCGGAGTTGTCAAAAAGAGTATTTTGATAGCCTCCTCCTCAGCCATGGAGACTTCAAGTTCGCCGGCTGGCATCTCTTTTAACGTTCTCCTGTAAATAATTGATACCTCTTTTGCCCCAAGTCTCAATGAAGAACGGGCACAATCAATTGCCGTGAAGCCTCCACCTACGACAGCAACCTTCGGAGGCACCTTTTCTTGATGCCCCAGATTTAAATCTTTCATAAACTTAATGCCGTGCACCACCCCGTTAAGATCTTCACCAGAGATGTCAAGCGAAGGAGATTTATGAGCTCCGGCTGCCAAATAAACAGCATCGTATTCTTTAATCAAACAATCAAGCTCTTCTTCACTCTTCACAGGGCTATTATATTTTATCTCAATACCCAAGTCCTCAACCCATTTTACTGCATTTTCTATCTTGTGCCATGGTAATCTGTAGGGAGGAATTCCAACACTCAACATCCCGCCAGCCATCGGAAGGGCCTCATAAATTGTTACCGAATGTCCCATTATGGCTAAATCATTTCCAGCAGCAAGTCCTGATGGCCCAGCCCCGATAATAGCCACCTTTTTACCCGATTTCTTCACTTTTTTCAGATTCATATCAGGGAGCACATCGGAATCAGCGTAGTCTCCTGCGGCTCTTTTCAGAGTACAGATGGCAATCGGTTTATCTATTACCCCTTTTCGGCAAGCACGCTCGCATGGATGTGTACACACCCTACCTAAGATATGAGGGAACAAATTAGCCATATAATTCAGACTCAATGCTCCCTTATAGTCCCCTTCCTGCAATCTCTCAATATAATTGGATGCAGGTGTATTAACAGGGCAGGCATGTTGGCAATTTATATTTTCCTTAAACCAATCCTCTTTGGCTTCGACAATACTATATTTCATTTCAAAAACGAATCTCCGCTTATTTAGATACGCTCAAATCCACTTTAAAACTATTCACCACTTTCCTCGTTACGATCGTTTTTCAAGGCCTGACTGAATGACATCCACGTAAACAGCACTAATAATAACATCAAGCCAACTATCGGTACATTGTCAGGCTTACTTATAATAAACCAAATATTCTCCATCAACCAACCTCCTCATAACTTACCGGAAATACCACCATCTTTGCGAATTCTCCAGAAATGAACAATGAGAAATGTGCTGACAATCATTGGCAGACCAATACAGTGCCAAATATACGCTCTTAATAATGCATTACCTCCCACTAACGATCCCCCCAGCAAAGCAAATCTGATATCGTTATAGGCTGTCATACCCATCAGGCTGCCGAATGGGCCTTCATGCCCTAAGAGCGGCGTCGCACGTGCCATATTTGTGCCTACCGTTACAGCCCAAAAACCCAACTGATCCCACGGAAGCAGATAACCCGTAAAGCTCAAAAGTAACGTCATTACCAGGAGAACCACACCAATAACCCAGTTAAACTCTCTTGGCGGTTTATATGAGCCAGTCATAAAAACCCTGAACATATGAAACCAGACTGCAATAACCATAAGATGCGCCCCCCATCTGTGAAGGTTTCGCAACAGCATACCAAAAGGGACATGATGTTCAAGCCCCTTCATATCCCAATAGGCATCCCTGACGTTAGGATGATAATAAAACATCAGAAAAACTCCAGTAATCGTTAAAATCAGAAACAAAAAGAAAGTGATTCCACCCATACACCAAGTAAAACGAAACAAAGGTGCGTGCCTCTTTACCTTAGCAGGGTGAAGATGGAGAAATGAGTTACCGATGATGGTCTCCATCCGGGTCTTTGGTGTGTCTTCAAGACCGTGACGAAAAAACGAACGCCAGATCTGTGAATTCAGGATCATATCTTTTATAGAGCCTGTAACCCCTTTCTCCTTTATCAAATCCAGAATTCTCGAAACACTACCCTTATTTGATTTGTTACCCAATTTTATCCTCCCGACACCCTACTACTAAGTTCATATGGTAATCAAATACTTATGCTCAACATGTTAAATCTCAATCTCTTCAAATTAACTTAACCCCTTCTTTGAGACTTTATGATGCTGACACCAACAAGCATTTGGTCATTAACAAATTACAATACTAGCTCATTATTAATGTAAAAACTGTTACAGCTTTCTAAACTGTAACATCTACAACACAACATCAGACGGCAAGGAATGCACCCGGCTTATCCCACTCTTCCCTTTCACCACGAAATCTTATACCCTCATCAACCTGTATTTGTCCACTTTCATTCAGCGTAACCTGAAATCGCTCCAAAGGCCTTGGTGCAGGACCTTCAATATTAATTCCATCAGGTGTAAATCCGCTACCGTGGCAGGGACATTTAAACTTACCTTCCGCAGCCAACCAGTTTGGCGTGCAACCCAAGTGGGTGCACTTTGCTTCAATAACGTACAGCCGATCAGATTCGCGCACAACCCATACCCTAAACTGTTTCTTGAATCTTTCGCTTACTCCCAGGGTATAGTCAGACAGGAAACCGACCTTATATCTTGTAGGAGGTTCAAACAAAACACGAGGAAAAAAGAACCTTATCACTGCTCCCACAACTGAAGCCATAAATACACCGATAAAGCCCCAACCAACAAGATAAAAAAACCTCCTCCTGTTAATCCCCTTTTTTACCAGATGCTTATAATGTCCTCCCGCACAACCTGTATTGACCTCTTTTCCACCTAACTCTTGTGTCATTTTATCGCCTATGAAAAAAATGGTTTATTTTCTTTTCTTCAACTGAAAATCAACATTCACTGTTTTCCCTGCATCAACGGTAACATCTTTAACAACGGTCTGGAGCTTCTCATGCCACGCTGCTATTTTGTATGTACCGGCAGGCACATTCTCTATGTTATAAACTCCATCTTTTCCCGTTATCGAAAAAAAAGGATTGTCAACCACGACCACAAACGCTGACATCTCCGCATGCACGTTACACAAAATCGGCAAATCACATGATTCATCAAAAGTAACGCTCTTTACCACACCCACATCATACGTACCAAGATTAAATTGTTTGCAGCAATCAGGTGGGGTGAAAACGTTATGGCGAACAGAGTCACTGTTAGGAAAATCGATCGTAGCACCCTTTTGCACTGCAATGACGTGAGGAACGAATGTCAAATTCAGCTGATCCAGAATTCCATGCTCCTTAGGTGCCTCATAGGATGCTGCATCAACTTTCTCAAGATAAACAACCACATCCTCAGGATGTTTTACTCTTTTACAATCAACCTTACCCGTAATCGATCCACCATTTTCAACCTTAATTTCTCCCTTTATTTCTTTTTTAAGGGATTGCAATGCTTTTTCCAATTTCTCCTGAGCTATCTTTGCCTGTTCTTCTGTAAGAGCTTCTTGAGCTGCAAGGTTAGACGCCCCAACGAAAGAAGCAATCATTATAAACAAGATAAAACTAATAATATTTTTCATAATATCAAATAACCTCTCTTTCTAAACATAAACCAACCAAACAATGTACTAAAAAACTCAACAGGTGGTAACAAAGTTTGTTATAATATTAATTTTAACAAACTTTTCAAGATAAAAATTTATATTTTTTTCAACATTGTGACCGCGCAAGATTAATGCCAAACAGGAACACTCAGTTTAACTGCAACGTTACTTTTTCTTAAGTATCTGTTACTCTTAAATACAAAAAGAAAATTTCTTTTAAATAAAAAACCTGACCGGTCAACGGCATATGTTTTTACCCCTTAAAAAAATCTCTAAAATCACAGAAAGGTATAGCGTTTCGTCCCTCTTAATCAAAACAAGCTAACAATTTCATGAGAAATTGTATAAAAAATAACAAATAATTTCAATCCCCGGTTCCTTGAAGAAAACCAACCAATCAAAGCATCTGTTATCTCGGAATAGTTAAAAATAAGCAGATATTATTTTCCGTTGACTATTATTACTTTTTTTGATTCAATCAATTATTGTATATTAAGCATAGCCTTGAATATTCTCCTGACTTTAAATTATTAAGATTAATGAAACATGTACCCCATGTAATTTCTTGGAACCTTACTAAATCATGTAATTTGTCATGTTCACACTGTTATCTCCCTACAAATAATCCAAAAAATCTCTCTAAAAAGTATAGCACTTTTCCAGAACAACGCCAATACACAAAACCTTCGGCACCCTCGGATAAAAAAACAGATGATAATCAAGAACTAGATACAGACACTGCAATTCAGGTAATAAATGATATTTCAGCCATAAACCCAAATATTATCTTAATACTGACGGGAGGAGAACCCTTATTGCGAGATGATATTTTTGATTTGTCCAAACATGCCTCACAGAAAGGAATGATGGTTCTTTTAGGAACTAACGCCTGTCTTATAGATGATGCAACTGCCGGAAGATTAAAAGAAAACGGATTCTCCGGAATTGGTATAAGTCTTGACTCTCTCGATCCTGAATTACATGATGAAATTCGTGGTGTTAAAGGTTCCTGGAATAAGGCAGTTGAGGGGATAGATGCATGCAAAAGAGAAGGACTTGAAGTCCAGATACAAACGACAGTTTTTAAAAAAAACTATAATGAAATACCAGAAATCGTTGCCTTTGCCAGCGATAAAGGTGTAAAAGTCTTCAATCTTTTCTTTTTAGTTTGCACGGGCAGAGGGCAGGACCTAACAGATATTACTCCAGAACAGTACGAAAAAGCACTCCAGCAAATCTACAAACTTCATACACAGTACGAAGGTAAGATGCTCGTGAGCGCAAAATGTGCACCTCACTACCGTAGAGTAGCCTATGAAATGAATCCGGAGTCAGCATTGCTAAAATATTATTCAGGCGGATGCCCTGCGGGAACCAATTATGTGAGGATTACGCCTGAAGGAAATGTTACCCCCTGTCCCTACATGGATACTTCTTGCGGCAATCTTAGGGAAAAAAGTTTTCGTGAAATCTGGGATACATCCAAAGTCCTGGAAGAACTGAGGAATGCTGATCTCAAAGGGCGATGTGGAGAGTGCGAATTTGTTTCCCTATGCAAAGGCTGCCGTGCACGCGCTCTCGCCACCACGGGCGATCAAATGGCTGAAGACTCCTGGTGTGATTATGAGCCGGGAAAATATGGCGGTAAGAAAATAACACTCAAGACTGAGAACACTTTTGGTTTGAAAAGGGATTTTGAACTCTCGTGGAGCGAAGATGCCAGGAAAAGACTGGACAAGGTGCCTTCTTTCGGCAGAGGAATGGTTATCAAGAGAGTCGAAGAGTACGCAAGAGAAAATGGCGTCTTCCGTATTACGCCCGAAATCATGAAGGAAGCAAAGGAAAAGATGGCAGTAGACAAAAAGATGATGTTTCCATTTCTCTCTCTTTTAAAAAAGAATGACAAAAGCGAGAAGATTGAATGGACCCTTGAAGCATTGGAACGGGTTAAAAAAGCTCCTGATTTCGTAAGGCCTGGAATTTACAAACTCATGGAAATAAGATCAAGAGAAAGAGGATGCAAACTGATTACGTCAGAGTTTTTATCAGAAATTAGGGATGAGTCAATGATGTTTGCATCAAATAGAATAAAAAAGCTCGGTTTTGATGATCTTACAATTGAGGCATTTGATGTGGCAAAATTAAGAATGAAAAATAAGAAGAAAAAAGATATCATCGATAGCATTAAGGTTTTTCTTGAAAAAAGGACGGGGAAAAATGATCAAATCATCACCAAATTCCAGAAATATTTATCACAGAAGATAGACACCACAAATAAACCTGAAACAGCATGAAACCTCTCAATAATTCCTCTCAATCATGAGTACCTTGTTTTTGATTGCCTATGGTAAAACCGTCACCCCTGACAGTAACACAAAAATGGATTATCTCATACAACAAGTTATGCCATCCCGGCCCGCACGTACTGAATAGCATGTTTGGGCGGGCTAACTTTTCCAGAATCTCTGCCTCGTCCCCGCCAGAATGAGTATCGGGCTGGCGAAAGGTCTGATGGCCGGGTGAGAACTGTCTTACACAGCAGTTTTTTTACAGACTTTTGAACTTGCACCTTCAGCGCAAAGAATAAGGTAAATGATATGATGGACAATGTACGCAGAACTAAGATTATAGGAACCGTAGGCCCGGCAACGGAATCGATTGAAGCATTAGAACAACTTGTACTGGCGGGACTGGATGTGGTCAGGATAAATATGTCACATGCAACAGACGGACAAGTCCGCAATACTGTAGAGCGAGTGCGAGCATTATCTTCAAAGCACGACCGCCATATTGCATTGCTCATGGATCTGCAAGGGCCGGCTATTCGTACAGGAGATCTTCCAAATGCTCTGGATCTTACTCCGGGAGAACGAATTGCCCTGACCGTACGCGGAGAACAATCCGAAGAAGAACATTCGGTAGATGTTAATTATGACGACCTCATAGAAGATATTCATGTCGGTAATGTAGTCATGGTTGATAACGGAACTATCCAGTTGAAGGTATTAGAGAAACAGCAGAATCATTTGACCTGTGAGGTACTGACCGAGGGTGTTCTGGGAAGCCGCCGACACATTAATTTACCCGGTATCCGGGTAAAACTCCCTGCCCTAACGGAAAAAGATATTCAGAATGTAGCGCTTGGAATAGAGCTGGGTGTCGATTTTATTGCAATGTCCTTTGTTCGGGAGGCGAAAGATGTGGTTATGCTTCGAGAACTATTGAGCCAACAGGGGGCCTCTCAAAAGATCATTGCCAAGCTGGAAGACCAGGAAGGAGTGAGGAATACTGAAGCGATAGCCGACGTCGCTGACGGAATTATGGTAGCGCGGGGTGATTTAGGCATTGAATGCCCCTATGAAGAATTGCCAATTATACAGCGGCGCATCGTAAAGATCTGTCTGACGAAAGGTATACCCGTCATTGTGGCCACCCACATGCTTGAATCCATGATCGAGAATGCCCTTCCCACTAGGGCTGAAATAACCGATGTCTCCAATGCTGTTTTCGAACAAGCTGATGCCATTATGTTGTCGGGAGAAACCTCGGTAGGTCAATATCCAAGACAATGTGTTGAAGTCATGAATCGTATTGCCCTGCGAGTTGAGCGAAGCGGTGGTGCTGACTACGCAAAATTAGCTAGGCTCGACAGTCTGGAAGCAAAGCTCGTCAAAGGAGCATCGGTCATGGCTCGCGAAGTCGAAGCAAATGCATTGATTGTCTTTACCCGAACGGGTCGGATGGCTCGTTATGCAGCATGGATGCGCACACTTCATACAAAAGTATATGCATTTACCAATAATCGGGATGTCGTTAATCGATTGGCACTCTATTGGGGAGTGCGCCCTTTTCTTATCGAGTTTTCCGAAGAAAACCCGATCGAAAACGTGGAAAAGGCCATCAATCTTTTAAAGGAAAAAGAGCTGGTCGAACGGGATAACTACACTATAGCAATTACCCAGGTTATGCATAAGGGTAAATGGATAGATTCAATTCAGGTAGAAAAAGTCGATTAATGAAATGGGAACAGGTATCCATTCCCGGAAATTCTCTCCCTTTACTAGCAATACCCGCTCGAAGTGGATCTCTGTCGAGTTGGTGCATCCTGCATAACTCTTTCAAAATGGCTACCTCGTCACCGCCAAAATGAGTATCAGGCTGGCGAATTGCCTCTTTGGCAGGGCGGTACCGTCCGAACGGATTCAATCCGGGCGGGCAACAATCTCCTTGTCCTGCTGAATAATACATAAAAGGACGTTTAAGGTTAAGCGCTTCCTCTTTTTGCTTAGCACAGCTAGAGTAACCTGAAATAATCTATTCTACAGGGCTGGTCTCTTGATTCATCCCATTTTGGATACTTGCCCGGATGTCACATTCAGGCGGGTGTGCTTTCGCACAAAAAACGTAACACCTTAAATTATATGCAATTTAAATGGATGTCCCTATACAATAAATATACCAGGAAAACCGCAAAATTATTCCGTTGAGATCAAAATGCAATATCGACTCCGATTCTGTATACCGTATCCAGGAAACTACCAAAATCCAGCTTGTCTACATCGAGACCATCCGTACCTGAATTCGCATCAGGATAATTTGTCCACGACGCCCCGGCTAATACCTTAAAATTTGCCCTTGGTATGATAGTTGTGTCAAACGTGTATTTGGTAAATGACTTAATATCCCTTGCATCATAACTTGGATTAACATTTTCTACCCTGAATGCAGGTACAAGCCATGGCAAGACCACACATTGAACCTCACCCGTATAGATTGATGTATCAAAACTTGAACCCGATTCACGAGGCAAATTTTCTCCAAACGTGCCGGCTTCATACGTTATTGCTCCTTTAATATCATCCTCCATAAAAGATGCAGCACCAATGAAATTAAAGTTCCACCAGTTTGCATCTATCACAATACCGTATCGTTTGAATCTGTTTGCATCCTTGTCAAAAACACCACCCACCAGAGGGTTGCCGGCACCGCCCGTAAACGGATCATCCACAAATGCACCGGTAACGCCCCGGTAATAATAGCCTTTTATCCTGATAGAGTTGTCCTGCCAATTCTTTCTTGAAACCGATGTATCATCTACCGGTCCTCCGCCAAGTACCCCCATACCTCCTATCTTGTAGGAAACGGTAACATACCAGTCTTTACTGTTATTAAATTCTCCTCCAAAAGGGCCGCCTGACTCGCCTTCAACGTTTTCCAAAATGGACGCCATATCCCCTGTACCATCGAACAGTTCTATCCCTTCACCTGTCTCGCCATTCACAACACCTGCTGCCCATTCAAGACCTCCTTTACCACCAGGCCCATTTACACTACCCCAAAATTCTATACCATTCTGCGCCGGATGGAAACCCCAGAAGTTCCCTGACGATACGGTGGGCATAACATCCATAATGAAAGGGGCGAGCGAAAGCTGTCTCCTGTGACTGGTCATGGGAGTCGCACGCATATCCAATCGGCCCAATCTGAAATTAAAAAGCCCCTGTTCTCCAAATAAAAATGGTGCATAATTCACGTAAGCCCTCTCAAGCTCATCAATTGAACCGGCGCCGAAAAATGATAATGTCTCACCAAACGTCCCGCCAAAAAGCACCTCGAGAGATTCTATCCCCACAAACTGTGTATCTGAACTCCTCTCTGGTCTTCCTGAATCACCTCCTCTGGGATTACGCGGTCTCTCTTTCGTCACCGTGAATTCTGAAAATATTCTAAAACCTATAGCGGGAAGATGAGGTATCGTTCCCGGCCATACTGCATTTGGAAACAATTTTGACCATGCTGGTGCCCCCAATGATACAGGTTCTTCCTTGACAAAAATCTCGTCACCGCCTCCGGGCATCCTGAGCCCATTTGCAAGAAATGCCCTGCCAAATGCATTGAGTTTTGGGAATGTTCCCCAGTGGCACGTAGTACACGCCGTTTTATACTTCCTTGCAAATGGTGGAATAGCCTGAGAATTCCTTGGAAATAGCGCTAACAACATCCCAATAATAATGACTGCCAAAAATCCCATTTGAAATCTCTTTCCGCTCATTCGTTCACTTCCCCCTTTCATAAAGTTTAAAAAATTTTTTCCCCTGAGAGAACAATCGATAACATACCATTTCACTATTACAGGAAACATATATTGAGTCTCACTCTCAACATAAATTCAAAAAAATTTTTCTTAACAATAAGCACCGCTTTACGAAACGTGTAGATATGAAAAATTACCCCTTGTTGAGAATGAGTCTTAGTTGAGAGGAATAATACCCAACCTTCTGGGAAAGTCAACTATTTTTTTTCAAGTTAGGCCATCCTGGCTAACTTTTCCAAAATCCCTAAAACAGAATACCCTATTCTGTAACAAAGGATCGGAAAATTTGAAACAGAATTGGACAACAGTGTTTCAGAACAGTTTGTGCGGTTGCAAATTATAGGTGAAAATATTCATGTTTAAGCTAAGACGCTCAGGACGTAGCGTCGACCTCAAGCTTATTGCTATGCGTGTCCAATTGCCAAGTTCGTATCACTTACGCCATTATTTTCAAAGCGATGTACGGTACCAGATTGAACACAATAATAGCGATTTTGTATTGAGCTAAATATTGAAAGTAGTCACGCAATAAATCCGTTTCGCTGAGCCCATATATTTTGGCATGGATTTTTGAGATAGATCCGCGCATTATCATCAAGAAAATTGCTACGCCCATCAGCATCCCAAAGTTAATAACCGTTGACCAACCAAGAAATGTAGTAAGTTTTTCGATTGAGTTCATTTTTTGACTCCTGTATATTTGAGTATTTTGCTGTAATTCTGAATTTACGCCAAATGTTTGCAATAAGCGAAATTTAGTTGTTGCCAAGAAACTTGACGTCGACTTTCTAGTAGAACATTTAAAGTCTAACATCTGACCACAAAATATAATCCGCCTTCATGGTATGGATATGCATTAATTAATACTTTCAAAACCTGAAATTAAATTTGTTGATATTTTTCTAATCAAAGGTAGAAGCCTTTTTATTTCACGGCTTCTTAACCTAATAGTTTGATTAATTTGTATTTTTATATCACCAGTTTTGAAAACTCAAATTTTTGATATCAGATTTTCTTTTAGGCGTTGCTGGTATTCTTAGCAGGTGGTCTTTAAGGTTATTCGCCATTGCTTCAAACTCTGATACACATCTTGTCAGATTTTCCCATTCAATTTCTCTATCATGTCCATTGGTTAAATTTTCATCGGCTTCCTGAAATCGTTTTTCAAGCTTGTCCAGTTTATTATTAATTATTTTCAAATAATTGCGCCGATTACAACTAGGACAGCCTCCATACTCTCCGAGAATATCATATTTTACTCTGCATTTTTCACAGTTGTATGTATTTTGCTGTTTTTCTTCGGAATAGACCCATTGTGACTTATTGCTTGCTAAACCGTCAGTAATATTATTGAGATTGATAATAATATCCTCTTTAACGGTATTTGCTTTAATAAATGCATTGCAACATTCAGAAATAAATTCTAGTTGATTTGGTGTGGCATATTGGAGATTATGGTTTCTTTGGCCGCAATATGGGCAAAAAACTTCTCTTCCCATATATGTTGTTCTAAAATATGATTTACAGCATGGGCAAATCTTTCCAAATAATCCGTGCTTATCAGAAATAATCCAAGCTAAAATAGATGGTTGTGGATAAATGACAGATTGACCTATGCCTCCTACCGGAACAATATCCAGAAGTTTACCCTCAAGTGATACGCAAACCTGAAACATTGCAACAGGCCACGGATTTAATGATGAAAATTTTAAACTTACACCTCCTGTATCACCTTTCTTAAATTCTAATTTACCACCTGCAGGAAGGTTACAATGTGGTTATTGTATAAAATTTGAAAAAAATCACGCTATGAATGCTCAATTTTGTATTTAACCCTTTTATGTTTTACTCATAATGGTGTCATAATCCTGCCCAACATAGAAAATATTAAGGATAGTCACTGTTTGCTTTGTCTCGTTAACTTCAAAGGCGGCAACGGCACTTTTGTCAATCGGGAAAATTCTCACATTCTTACGCAAATCATCGCGTCTTTGTCCTCTTATGGCTGCCGTTCTTAAACCGTGACATTTATCCTTTAATCTCTGAATATAAGCCCACGCAACGGAGGGATGTCCGCTTTTGTCACAAATATATTCATAAATATTTTTGAGGTCGCTTATAGCGTCTGGTGTTAAGCTAACTTTATAAGTCTTCATTACCAGTTATATCCATACGCCGCTGATGTAAATGTTCAATTTGCTCAAAAGCCCGGTCTAGCGGCACAGGTTTACCGCTTTGCGCTGAACGCTTCAAACGATCACGAATAAGCAAAAGCCGCGCTTGATACTCCCCTTCTTGCTTCTGCCATAAACGCACTGCCTCCCGAATAACCTCACTTGTAGAACCATATGAACCGGATTGAACTTTTCCTTTGATGTCCATCAGCATATCAGGCGGTAGAGTAATACAAATTTTCTCAGCCTTTTCATTACTTTTCATTGATTTTTTCTCCTCATTGTTTCATAAATACCCAATGATGCAGTATGATATTATCATACCTGTTATTATTTAAAAATCAATCCCTTTTATGACGTAAAATAGCCCCCCTGTTCGGCCAAGAAGACCAAACAGTGTTTTTTTATGGTTCAATACTTATCTGAAAACATGAATGGTAAGAATCCGGACTTCATGGCCTGGGTCGGCGGGATTTTCACTTCCTTTGTTGCAGGTTTTCTTAACATGCAGCGTCAAGATGCCGTTCGTAAAAACTGAAGTACCAAAATTCATAATTACGGGAATTGACAATTCTTAATCTCCTGGCTTCCTAATAAAAAATAGGATAAAATACTAATTTGCTGTTCTTACATTTGTCTCCCTGTCAGGTGTATAACAGGTTTCCCCAACTTCAACATAAAAATCTGGTTCCATCTTCATCTTCCTGATCCAGGAAGTTTCGGCAGGAGGCTTCCAGTACACTTTATATCCGCCCGGAGGTATTCTTTCAAAATGATAGCGACCATTTTCATCGGTAATAGTTTCGAATCGTGCGCCTTCCTTTACTCCTCCCATAAGACCCCATTCGTCTAACATAACTATCTTAACCTGACATCCCTGTAATGGTTTGCCTTTCAAAAGCATACGTCCTTTTACATCACCAAAATTGCTCTCCACCATGCGCTTCTCCTTCTCGACTTCCATTTCCTCAAATTCAAGCCTTAACTCTTCCTTCATCTCTTCAATCGCCATATCCTCTTTCTCCTGTTTTTTTTCAAACTCGGATAGTAGATCCCCCTTTATCTGCTCTCGCAATTTATCTGGATCAATAGGTGAAAGTTGTTGTTTTTCAGTTTCTTCTTTTCTCTCTACGGCTTCCCCATGACCACCAGGAAGATCGTACCCGCGATCAAAAGCGATCTGAATTGTGGAAACGTCCTGCCGGGGAACCATGAAAGTAATCCCTCGGGGCTTCTGGCTCACTTCAATAATCTTACAAACAATCCTGCAGCTCTCACCATGCACATCTACAACAACGGCATCCGGATACTGACTGCCGAGCTCAGATTTGATCGTCACCGACAGGATATCCTTGTCAGGGATGTTTGCCTTGACAAAGTTTTCGTTCACTTCAAGGATTTTGACATCAATTTCTTCGTCAAAATGTACCAATCTCAAGCCGTCGCCCGAAACTCGTAAAGGTATGAACGTAAACAATAGAAAAGATACAAAAAAGAACCTGTAGATCATCTTTGCTCCTTAATCAAAAAATTCTCACGAAAATGTAAGCTATTAATATACTAGCTTTTAAAAAGGATATTCCTATACAATTACAAGAATTAGAAGAGTAAGAAACTTCTGAAACTCAATCTTATGCTAACAGCAGTAAATTTGGGTTTCAAGAAAAAAAACCAACTCTGTCAAACCGGTGCAAAAATACGTTTTTAACGGTAAAAGAGACTTCTAAAACCATTCTCTATTACAGATTTCAAGAAGCTTTCAATATTTCAGATTTTACTATATAAAAAGCTTGACAATTTATTTCAAACTTTTATATTTAACATCTCTTTTATTTGCTCTATCATTCTCAAGTTCTTACTTTAATTGTCTTACTTTAATAAAATTTATAACCGTTATTTTAATGGAGGTATGCTATGAAGGCAGTTGTAGACGCTGACGAATGTACAGGGTGTGAACTTTGTACTCAAACATGTCCGGAGATCTTTGAAATGGATGGAGATGTCGCTGTTGCAAAAAGCGGTGATGTTCCTTCTGAATTAGAAGAGACCTGTAGACAAGCAGCCGAAGAATGTCCTGTCGAATGCATCAGCATTGAAGATTAATTCTTTCTGCTTATTTTTTTGTTCAAGAGAGACTCGTCTTCCGTCCCTTTCTCAGTCAAATGGGAGGGACGGAAGAAAACAAAATTGCATTAACCCCTTCAGCAAGGTTGTCTCATTCCTGTCCCATATACTTCCTGAATAGTAACATCTCATTTAATCTAAAGTTTTCAATATTTCCTTATTTTTTGAGTTGAAGACGCAAGTTAAAAGTCCGTAAAAACTGCCATATGTACGGCAGTTTTGGGAATTTTGGAACAGTTAGCCAGGATGGCCTAACTTGTTAAAACGATATCCCACCCTGAACAAGTCGGAAAAGGATTCCAGATTATGGACGATTCCTTATATTGTCTCGATTTACGATTTGTTTTTCAAGTCTTTCATTTTATGAGTTGAATTCAGACTTCTGTCTTCATACTTTCAGATTCTGTAATTGATTTTATCCGTACTCAAATTCCAGAAAATCATAATTCGTAATTTTTTGCCAAAACTTGTCCCTGCCTGCCCTGTTAAATATTCTACTAATTAAGTGTATTAAATATAAAAATAATAACCAACTATTGTGATCACAACGAATAAAATTTATTTCACAAAGTAAATCTGGAACAGGGACTGATCAAAATATATTTGTTAAGTCTCTATTGTCCATCAGGTAAATTTCTCCAATTTTTCAGTTTTTCCTTGACAAATAGACATATATAGTATATCTATTGTATCATTAATACAATATTTAGTCTGTAAGGTGACGATTTCTTTATCGTAATAAGGGAAAGTTTGAAAACCATCTGCCTGTGCGATGCACGCAGACAGGTGCGAACTCGCACAGGCAGATAGATTTTCATTTAACAACCTGGCCAAAAAGGAACACATAAGAAAGGTATTCCTTTTTGGTTCTGGCTTGGACAGGTTGGGATAGTGTAAATTGAAAGAAACACATGAAAATCGCCTTAACAAAGGTAGTGAAAAAAGTTGAAAGAAGATCTGATACGAGACTGGATCTTTCATTACCAGTTACGCTGTTTCTTGACCAGAAAGTCGTGACAACATCAAGAAATATCTGTGCGGGGGGAGTTTCATTTGTTATACATGATGATAAATTAAAACTGTTTCCTTTAGGAAAGATAATTCGAATCGAAATAGTTGCGAATATCCCTGCACCCAGTCAGCCTGACAAAACCGTTACGCTGGCCGGTAATGGTCTGGTAATCAGACATAACGAAACAGATATTTTGAATTACGGTAGGAGTAAAAAGAAATTATGCATCGCGTTGCAGTTCACAGAAACGCTGAAAGTCACCTCTGTCTGTTTATGATATTTGGGTAATCCAGCCATACGAACCGTTTTCTCTCCCCCGACATTCTCCTATTGTGTGCAGTTTGCACATAACGGCTAAAATAAAATCAAGGAGTATTACAAGTAGTTAAAATCCCAGATAAAGTAAAAGAAATACAGGAATAAAGATTAAATAAAGCTATCTCACACCATTCAACTATGGAGCATATCAGAACCTCACTCTCTCATCCTGATGTCATTGAACTCCGGATAGTACATCATGTCCTGTATAACAAACCTAACCCGAACAAGCCATAACCAAACAGAGGCCAATAAGTTAAGGCAATTTTTTATAAAATTGCTTTAATCTCAAATTACAAATTCTAATTACTATTTGCATTCACCTACTAAATATGATATTTTGTGTGTCCCTCTCCACTATTATCTCTTCATAGTGCCTCTTTTCTGAACCTGTTCGGGAATTATTATCGGGCTGATCCTTTCCTGATAGTCAAAGTCATACAGATAATGAAAGACATTCATTTTACGCGCGATTTAATGTATGAGGATATTCAATATTTCCTTATTTTTTGCACTGAAGGCGCAAGTTCAAAATCCCTAAAACTACCGTACATGGCAGTTTTAGGGATTTTGGAAAAGTTAGCCAGGATGGCCTAACTTGTGGAATTGCCGGAGAAACCTGCCCAAATAAACCTGCTGTCATCCAACACCGAATGGTACATCGAGGTGGGAATGAGTGTTGGCCGCCCGTGCCTATACAGGCCCGGGCCCGATATATCATTCATACGGACGGACAGAGCCTGGTTGGGTTTGATTGTTAAACTTTGGTTACCCTTATCCCAATGAAAAAAGAGGTTGGGAAAAAATACTTCCCAATATGAAGATTTTAAAAGGATAGTCTCAATGTTTGATTTGATCTTAAGACAAAGGAATAATCTAAAGAATGATTTACTTTCAGGGTTAACCGTTTCATTTGCATTGGTTCCTGAGGCTGTAGCCTTTGCCTTTGTTGCAGGTGTAGACCCGGCTATTGGCCTGTGGGCGGCTTTTTTTGTCGGTTTTATTACGGCTTCCATAGGTGGACGACCAGGTATGATTTCAGGAGCAACCGGTGCAATGGCAGTTGTGATGACGGGTTTTGTTGTCCTCTACGGCCTGGAATATCTCTTTGCCGCAGTTATCCTTTGCGGAATAATACAGATTCTCTGCGGTCTCTTCAAACTGGGGAAATTTGTTCGACTCTTGCCCCTACCGGTAATGCTGGGTTTTGTGAACGGCCTTGCAATTGTAATTTTCAGGTCCCAGTTCAGTCAGTTGAAAAGTAATCATCATCTGGTCTATAACAGCGCTACACAAACTATTGAGGTAGCCAGTTCATGGATTAGTGGCAACAATCTTTTCGCAACCGTAGGAATTCTTATCGCAACCATGTCGATTATCCACTTCTTACCAAAACTTACCAAGGCAATTCCCTCTACACTCGTGGCCATCATCTTGATTACTTTGTCCATACAGTTCTCACCGATCAAGGTAGATACGGTAAAGGATTTTGTTGATACACAGGAAGCATTAACGATCGAGAGAAATTATAAAATGAAACAATTCCAGGAGTTAAAGGACGAATTGAGACTGTCTGATATCGATTCAATAGGTAATATCGTTGCTTCCGGAAATGACCAGATCTATGAAAAAAATGAGACACGCAAAGCCGGCCGTTTCATGATACCTGATATTTCCTTTTCATGGAAAGACGCTAAAATCATTTTTAGCCTGGCAATTACCCTGGCTGCAATTGGCCTTATCGAATCACTCATGACTCTCTCACTGATTGATGAGTTGACAGAAAGCCGTGGGAAAAGCAACCGTGAGTGTATCGGCCAGGGAATAGCAAACATGGTCGCTGGTTTTTTTGGAAGTATGGGTGGCTGCGCAATGATAGGTCAATCCATGATTAACATCAGTTCCGGCGGGCGTGGGCGGCTGTCTGGTGTTTCTGCCTCCCTCTTTCTGTTTTGTTTTATCATCTTTCCTCCTCTCTGGCAATTTATTGAAATGATACCCGTCGCAGTACTGACAGGAGTAATGCTTATTGTCGTAATCGGCACTTTCGAGTGGACGAGCCTTCGCCTCTGGAACAAGATACCGAAAAGCGACTTCCTGATTATCGCTATTGTTTCAGCAGTAACCGTAACTCATGATTTGGCGATTGCCGTAACTATTGGTGTTATCATTTCTGCTTTAGTTTTTGCATGGAAGAAATCGCAACGAATCAGTGCTGAAATTAAAGAAAAAAATGGTATTAAAACGTATATTTTAGAAGGCCCTCTCTTCTTCGGATCTGTCACAAGCTTTAAAAATATCTTTACACCATCAGCAGATCCTGACAGAGTCATTATTGAATTCCAAAACACTCGAGTCTATGATCACTCTGCACTGGAAGCTATTAATACCATAAGCGAAAAATACAAAGAGCTTAAAAAGTTTCTCATACTGAAACATTTAAGTAAAGAGTGCCAAAAGCTTATCAGAAGAGCCAACAGTATCGTGGAAGTTGATATTTATCACGATCCTGATTATCACATCGCTACAGATCAGCTTGATTAATTACCGGAAATGCAAACTGTTTGAAATTACCATACACAGATATGCATGATAACAAACAAATACTCTATAACAATATATACACTTGACTATTATATCGACATTATCTATCATTGATTTTTAAATATTAAGAATTTTTATGTTATGCCCAGTTAAAAAAACAGCTAAAAACGGTTCACAATTACTAATTCACTTCAATAAGGAGAACATGATGAAAATCATAAAATACACTCTCATTACCTGTATGTTAGCACTTGTCACCATCAACATTTTGATGCCAGCAAGTACGATGGCTGAGTCGGAAACTCATACAAATTTGAAGAAGTCTCAGGTAGGTTATGGAAGAGGAGGACGAGTGCAGGCAGGTTCTACATCAGCACATGCAGAAGAACCAATCCAGCCGATTCCGATTACCTTTGACTACGACAGGGCAAAAGTTGAATTAGGGAAAAAGTTGTTTTTTGAACCCAGATTGTCCAAGTCCGGATGGATCACCTGTAATTCCTGTCACAATCTCTCGACTGGCGGTGCAGACAATTTACCAACGTCCATAGGACATAAATGGTTTTTTGGTCCAATAAACTCACCTACCGTCTTAAATGCCAAATTCAATCTGGCTCAGTTCTGGGATGGTCGCGCAAAGGACTTGCAGGAACAGGCGGGAGGACCTATTGCGAACCCTATTGAAATGAGTTCAAAACATGAGATTGCAGTAAGTGTATTGCAATCAATACCCGAATATGTGCAATGGTTTGAAGAGGTATATGGGGCGAAAGAAATGTACGGAAGCGGAAAGATTGATATCCTGCAAGTTACCGATGCAATTGCAGCCTTTGAAGAGACATTAACCACTCCCGGTGCAAGTTTTGATCTCTGGCTGAAAGGATACGATAACGCCATTTCAGCATCGGAGAAAGAAGGATACGAGTTATTTAAGGAAAAAGGCTGTATTACCTGCCATAATGGTATCGGTGTAGGAGGCAACTCTTATCAGAAATTTGGACTTGTAAAACCCTATGAGAAAGACACCCAAACTCTTGGAAGATATAACGTAACCAAAAAAGAGGAGGATAAGTACGTATTCAAGGTTCCGCTGTTAAGAAATATTACTCTGACAGCCCCCTATTTTCATGATGCCAGCACATGGAATTTAAGCGAGGCAGTAACAATCATGGCTGAGTATCAGCTTGGAGTTTCACTTTCCGATGAAGAAACGACCAAGGTTGTTGCATTTTTAAAGACCTTAACGGGAGATCAGCCTCAAATTACTTTCCCTACTCTCCCCCCTTCAACAGAAACTACTCCTCAACCAAATCGGGATTGATCTCATGCTTTGGTATACTAAAACCGATTTGGTTTTCGGTTTTACCGGAAACCAAATCTTGGTGAAGGTATCCGCCGACAAAAGGCGCCGAGGACTTTACTCGAGCAAAATAATTTTCGGATTTTATCCGAAAACCATTACGAGATGAGTATATAAAGAGTCAATACACGAAACAGAAACTTTTTTCACCCATATAAAAACAGGCTTACGAGTTGCGCATCCTGCGCAACTCTTTCAGAATTACTACCTCGTCCGAATGGCCGGCAGGCCGGGCGGGCAACTACATCCATGTCGTTGCTTAACGTCATTTTGGGTATGTGCCCGAATAACTCGTTCAGGCGGGTGTGCTTCCGCACATATAAAATGATTTTGAATTTCCTATGCATCAAATTAGTATATCTTGCCCGAACGTACAAAATGGCACGTTCGGGTGAGAACGCTCTTCACCTGCCCAAATGATTTGACAAGAGGCGGGTGAGCTTTCGCTATAAAACAGGATTTTGAAAACTGTATAACTATAGCATCAGCATGGGTAAATTTATTTTTTCTTAAACGAGCTTTGTATCATTCCTCTCGATATCTGATTTAACCGGTATGTTCTGGGTTTTCGATTTTGCTTCTCAGATTTATCTTTACTCTCATCTCTTTAATAAAATTGATAAAAATAAATAATACTATGTGCACATGTAAGAAAATTAAGTTAAAAACTGTACACAAGACAATAATGGGTAAGAACAAATCAGAAAACCAGGACTCTTTTTTCATAAATACAGAAAAAGGTGTTTTCATTATTGCAGACGGAATGAGTGGATGGAACGGTAAGAATGCCAGTAAAACTGCTGTTAAAACGATTTCCAATTTATTGCAGGAAAGACTAAACAGCAGTATGAATAATGATGAAATTGAATGCGTCCTGAATGAATCACTGGAACAAGCCCGCAACGAAGTAACTTCATTACAGGAAAAATCGGGAACCACCATCGATATTGGTATTCTTCACAATGATACTTTTCACCTTGCACACATAGGAGACAGCCGTGTTTATATCCTGTATAACAACGAGCGCCTGGCACAGATTTCCGATGACATGGCCAAACCCCAAAGCTCATACCAGGGAAGAAAACCTCAAAATGAGATAGAGAAGAAAATCCTGGCCCTTACAAACAGCTTTATGCCATCGAATTGGATAGGACATCACGAATCTCAATATGATAACACTGTCCAATTCGAACACATACCCCTTGTTGACGTAAGAAGAATATTGATGACAACCGACGGATTGATTGACCTCACGTTAGACAATGAAATCAGAGAGGCTTTACTCATAGAAAACCTGGAAGATGTATCCTGCAGACTACAATCATATATTATGGAACCAGATACAATAAGTACCACCTTTATAACCCATCTTCCATTTTTTCTTGATAATCATCTCAGAGCCAAAAGTATTTTGTGTATGCTCAATCCCATTTTCAAGCTCTATTCCGGTGACCCAAATATAGGGAAAATGAGGGATTACTGTAAGAAAAACACAATTCCTGATTCAGGGTATAAAAATTTCATTCTTGATTACATTAATACTTTCCCTCATATCAAAGACTATTTTCTCACCTATATCAATAACCTGCTGAGCTACTGTGATGATACAACATTCATTGTAATTGAACCGAAGAGACAGAAGCATCATCTATACTGACCATAAGTACCCTAATTCATAATTATCTATCAATTTACTGTATAGAAGCCGATATTCACCAATTATATACAACGAAGAGAAACATTGTTCCTGAAATATATAGAGGTAATAACCAATACGCAGGTAATTCACATTGGGTTCGTTTGAATTCCCGGTTAGCAAAATATACACTAATCAGTAGTACGGCTATTCCCGTTATCAAAACAACCAAGTGACCAATTATCGGTTCCGGAATTTGCACCATACCTGAAGTAAATTGATGAGAGGTTTTAAATCCGGAAGGA
Source organism: Candidatus Scalindua sp. (assembly GCA_031316155.1). Taxonomy (GTDB): domain Bacteria; phylum Planctomycetota; class Brocadiia; order Brocadiales; family Scalinduaceae; genus SCAELEC01. The sequence continues at coordinate 88,759 of JALDRB010000002.1, read as the reverse complement.
TCGCGTACAGCATAAGGCAAAAAACCAACCCACGAAACGAATTTTGCTATACCCTTGACCATATGACCCGCTGAAATAACGATCACCAGCGGTAATGCAAGACGCCTCCAAATTGTGGTGAAGCTGCAGCTTCTCTCAAATACCTTCACTATGGCGCCAAAGAATAACCAGAGTAAAAACGGGAAGAGAAACAGAGTCCAAAAACCTTGTATCCAACCGTTATTGGTATTCAAATCCAGGAACAAAGACAATCTCTGGGGCATCCATAAAAAAAACTGTTTCGCCTGTTCCCATTCTGTGCACAGTTCATACGTAACAAATCCGGAAACCAGCATAATAAATATGGTGAGGGGCCAGGAAGCCAGAGGTTCCCGGTAATCAGCGGGATGAAAAAGAGGTCTGAAAAATAATTTCATATTGAATGGAGTGCACGATTTAATACACTGTCCACAGACCAGACAATCGCTGGCACTGTTTAGTTTAGCAGGATTGAGCAAACTGGGGCAACTCCGTCCAACTAATTTTTTACGGTTTGCCGGCAATACGCAATCTCTGCTTCTGCAGGAAGCACAAGTCTGGTCAGAAGCATGACGAACCGCCAGCATACTGCCACGCCCATAAGCATTCAAGAGCATGCCGACCGGACAAAATCCGCGGCAGAAAGCCCTGTCTTTAAGAAATAGGCCGGTAAACAGTGCAGTAGTGAGGAGTGTAAATAAAAAAATTGATGTATACGCCGGTATTCTGTGAAGATGCACCCCTGCGACTAACAACTGAATAAGAGCATAAAGGGCAACAATTAAATATCCGGAACTCAGCCATTTACTCAAAGGTTTCTGTTTAATGCCGATTGTCCTCCCAAACCGTTCGCTGAAATTAGAAATCAGTTCCATTGGGCAGACAGCGCACCATATTCTCCCGAACAGCACAGCACCCCATATCATCAAAGGCCACCACAGCCCCCAGATAGTTAAATTGGTGAGACAGGTTTTGGCGAATAATTTATCATCTACACCATTGGGAGGAAACAAACCCCATCCAATGATTGCCAATGTCAGAAAAACAAGCAATGTTAAAATTTGAAAAATATAAGGAAAGCCTGCCCATAAAACCATTTTTCTCACCAGGCTAATTCGCAGCAAATCAAATTCATTGTGTTTCGGTGTATCTGTTTTCACTTTCATCAACTCATTCCTCAATCTTCGAATAACTCGTCAACCAGTTCTTTCGCCTTTATTTTTGCTTCATCTAACACCTCATTACCTCTCGAGGTGTTTGTGTAATACTTTCTTATTTTGCCATTTACATTTTTCGTTTCTGATACCAATAGACCTTTTTCTTCCATTTTGTGAAAAATTGGATAGAGCGTTCCAAATGAGATTTCGTATCCATGACGTTTTAATTCTTCAGAAAATTCCTGACCATAAATGGGCTCTTTTGCTGCATGATAAAGAATATGGATCTTAATAAATCCAAGAAAAAAATCCCGTAATGTTTGTTCGCCCATTTTTGTTACCCCATTAATTTCTATAAAAACACTTGAAATTTCAATATCTACATACTATATTGCATTACGATATTGTATTTAGATACATACTTATACGAAATGCTTTATTACAAATCAAGAAAAACTAATTATGCATTTTATATAGGAGGGATTGTGGAACATATCATTGTTGGCTTTGCGGCTATTACTGCTTCGGGTTTGACACTTTTCTCGGGATTTGGCTTGGGAACAATTTTATTACCGGTTTTTGCCCTCTTTTTTCCCATTGAAGTGGCTATTGGGATGACCGCCATTGTCCATTTTTTCAATAATCTTTTCAAATTGTCCATCTTAGGTAAATATGCAAGTAAAATTGTGGTAATAAAATTTGGATTACCTGCCATTGCCTCAGCACTTCCCGGAGCATTTTTATTACTATGGTTCTCAAATTTAGATCCTGTATTCAGCTATCATTTAGGAGACAGTGAGTTCTTCATTCAGCCTGTGGGGCTTATTATTGGAATTTTAATATTACTTTTTGCTCTCTTTGAATTAGCTCCAGGATTGAATACAATCTCTTTTGATGAAAAATATCTGCCTGTTGGAGGTATTTTAAGTGGTTTTTTTGGCGGCCTGTCCGGCCACCAGGGAGCCTTACGCACTGTTTTTCTTTTACGATGCGGCCTTTCTAAAGAACGTTTTATAGCAACAGGCGTTACTGTTGCATGTCTGGTAGATATGAGTCGTCTCTTTGTCTATAGTTCAAGATTTACCGAAGCTTTTAAAGGAGGGAATATTTCGCTTCTTATTGTCGCCGTTTTATCCGCATTCTCTGGAGTATTTATTGGTAAACGTTTTCTGAAAAAAGTGACAATGCACGGAATCCAATTACTGGTTTCGATTATGTTGGTTCTTATAGCGCTGGGCTTAATCTCAGGCATAATTTAATTGTATTCTCACCTCATAATGGTTTTCGGAAATAAACTCCAAAATAAAATTGAGCGAGTAAAGGCCTTGGCGCGTTTTGTCCGGGGATGACTTCACCAGGATTTGGTTTCCGGTTTTACTGAAAACCAAATCGGTTTTAGTATATCTTAATTATAACCACTACCTCTTTCATTCAGCACAGTAATGCATACGAATAAGCGAAGAATCAGCAGACCAATTTTCAAGACTCACCCTGTTTCTTTTGCACCTTTGCCCAGGTATCACGGAGTGTTACTGTGCGATTAAAAACAAGCGAACCGGCAACGGAATCCGGATCGACATTAAAATATCCAAGTCTTTCAAACTGGAATCTGTCGAAAGGTTTCGCTTCTCCTAGACCAGGTTCAACTTTACAGCCGGAGAGAACTTGAAGCGAATTCGGATTCAAACCTGACCTGAAACCATCTCCTTCTGAGCTATCATCCGGTCTCTCCTCGGTAAAAAGATGCTCAAACAACCTGACTTCTGACTTCAGCGCATGGGCAGCAGATACCCAGTGCAGGGTCGATTTGACCTTACGCCCGTCAGGGGCATTACCGCCTCGGGTAGCAGAATCATAGTTACAGTGCAATTCAACAATCTGTCCGTCTTCATCCTTTATGACACCGGTACACGTAATAATATACGCATAACGTAATCGTACTTCTCTTCCGGGTGACAAGCGAAAAAATTTCCGGAGAGGAGTTTCCATGAAATCATCCTGTTCGATATACAGCACCTTTGAAAAGGGCACCATCCTCGTACCGGCATTTTGATCTCCCGGATTATTCACCGCTTCCATCCACTCAACTTCATTTTCAGGATAGTTGTCAATAACAACTTTTAACGGTCTTAATACCGCCATTACCCGACAAGAAGTTTTGTTGAGATCTTCCCGTAAACAATGTTCAAGTAGTGCAATATCAATCGTACTGTTATATTTATTAACTCCAATAAGTCTGCAGAATTGGCGAATGGATTCCGGGCTGTATCCACGTCTCCGCATACCGCATATTGTTGGCATGCGTGGATCATCCCATCCATTCACGAGTCCCTCTTCAACCAACTGCAAAAGCTTCCGTTTGCTCATAACCGTATAGGTGAGTTCCAAACGGGCAAATTCGATCTGTCGGGGGTGATGAATCTCAAGCTTGTCAAGATACCAGTCATATAACGGTCTGTGATTCTCGAATTCTAACGTACAGATTGAATGCGTAATCCCCTCAATCGAATCCTCCAGACCATGCGCCCAGTCATATGTCGGGTATATACACCATTTACTCCCGGTTCGAAAATGGTCGGCATGCAGGATACGGTACATAACAGGATCTCGCATATTCAGATTGGGTGATCTCATATCGATTTTTGCCCGAAGTACACGAGACCCATCCTCAAATTCACCACCCCTCATTCGTCTGAAAAGATCCAGGTTTTCCTCAACACTACGATTGCGAAAAGGGCTCTCTTTGCCGGGTGTCGTCAAAGTGCCGCGATACTCGCCGAACTGGTCGGTAGCCAAATCACAGACATACGCATAACTCTTTTTTATCAGAACTACTGCATATTCGTACATCTTTTCAAAATAGTCAGAAGCATAAAAGAGATTTTCACCCCAATCCCAACCCAGCCAACGGACATCCTCCTGAATAGAATTCGCATACCTCGCTTCCTCCTTTACAGGGTTGGTATCATCATACCTCAGATGGCAACGGCCACCTTCATTTTCCGCTGCAATACCGAAACTGAGACAGATTGCCTTCCCATGTCCTATATGTAAATAACCATTCGGTTCAGGGGGAAACCTGGTTATTACCTTACCTCCCCACTTGTTACTCCTTACATCGTCGGCTACAATTGTTCTGATAAAGTCCACAGAAGAACCTTTGCCATTTTCACAATCATTTTCCTGCTTACTGTTTTCTGGATTCACTTATTACTCCTTTATCTTTAGTCCAACAAGTTTAAGCCCTCTTTAAAAATTATTGAATTTCCTTAAGTATCTCTACCAGCTTATCCACATTTATTTTCAGAAAACTATTTAACATAACATACTGTTGTCAAAATGGTTAAAATGGAATTTCCTTTACAATGTGCTTACACACAAAATTGTTTGATTTCTAAATCTGGTATAATTCTATAATGCTTTGTGTTTCCTGTATATAATATTTCATTGGTTTCTACTACTGATGCGGCAATTAAAACATCAGATAAACATATATCGACCTTAAGGCCATATAGTTCCATATAGATAATTGCTCTATGTCCAATATTTTCACTAAGAGGGATTACTTCAAATGAACAGTCAGATATGAAGTTGCGTATCTCTTTACTCTCTTGTTTATTTTTTACGCCTTGAAGCAATTCTAAATAGGTAATGGTTGATATCTTTCTCAAATCTTCTTTTTCAATTACATGAGCGGCTTTTTCACTACCTCTCAGAAACCATATTAATATGTCTGTGTCAAAGATCATCAATCCTTCCTTTTCGTAACTTCCTTACATACTCAACAACATTTTTCATATCATCACGATTTTTCCAGATACCATATGCGGGATGTTCTTTGATTGGTTTTTCTTTCTTTGATCTTTTCATTATTGGAACGAGAGTCCCCTTCTTTTTTCCCCTGTAAAGAATTGTTACTGATTCATTTCGATCCAGCGCCTTAATCACTTCACTCATTTTTCGTCTCAAATCTACTATCGATGCCTCCATAAAACAACCCCCTTTCGTGTACACTCTTAATGTACACTTCAAAGACTTTTTGTCAAGTTTTTTCCAACGATTTAAGAGCACCCGGCCCCCCCAGCCCGCTCATGCCGGTACTTACTCAACATGTCAATCCAGGTTGGCGGACTGGAGCTGGCGTAACTTTTTTAAAGCAGTGGTATAATGAATAGTTCAATTTTTTCTGTTCTGGCTCAGTCAGAATGGGTAAGATTAAGCGTTTATGAATTTTCGCTTCAATTACAGATTAATCTTTAATGAAAACACTGTATCCATTATAATAGTTTTTTAACAAAATTACTCTGAAAGGAGTTCTCGTATGAAAGAGGTTTTAATAGTCGGGCATTGCGACCTTGACCATCCCCAAATCACCTCACTTATTGAAAAGAATTTTTCTGCAAAGGTAACACGGGTGAAATTGCTGAAAGAAGCAAAAGAGTTTTTGGAAAAACGGGACTATGATCTTGCCATAATAAACCGTATCGGAGCCTTTGACAATGGGAGTGGATTAGAGTTGATAAAAGAACTCAAAAAAGATGGCAATTGTAATACACCATTGATGATGGTGACCAATTACAAGGAGCAAATGGAGTCAGCCGTTGAAGGCGGAGCCGTTATGGGATACGGTAAAGACAACCTCCATGACAAAGAGACGATAAAGCTGTTGGGTAAGTATCTGTCAGTATAGTGGGCAGTTATCAGGTACGGATTCAAGGTCTATTTTTTTCTGCCCCCTGTCAACTTTTTTCTGCTCCCTGTCCCCTGCTGAAAACTACATCCGGTATTCTCCTTATTTCATTGGAAATAGTTGACATGCATATTCCAATATCATACAGTCATAGCATATTTTATTAGCACATAAATAAGGAGACAATTATATGCGAACAACATTAAATATTGACGACTTTTTGATGAAAAAGCTACTTGAGGCCACTCATGAGAAATCAAAAACCAGGGCCATCACTATTGCCATCAAAGACTTCCTCAAAAAGAAGCAAATAAAAAAAATTCTCTCCTACCAGGGCACATTTGACATAGAAAACAACTGGCAGCAATTAGAGAAAGAAGAAATATCAGTATGAAATCTTTACCATTGACAAACACTTTCAGGCTATCCCTGATAAAAAAATAATGTAAGACATTCTTCAATCGTAAAACTTAAGCTACTACCAAAACTTCAATCTTCAATCAGCAATATCATTGCCTGTACTTTTCTTTTAAGTTATCAGATTAAAGTTGTCAGATGTCAGGTTTCAGTTATCAGTAATAAGTAGTAAGGCATCAGTCGTATCATCCTGCACCCTGAAAACTGCAACCTGTACCCTCTCTTTTGTACCCTGCCCCCTTTTATCCTATCCCCTTCTTTCCAGACCCTATATTTATCATGTATTTTACAAAAAATTGAAAATATATATCGATATGGTATAAAACTAATATGGAATTTGAATATGATCTAAACAAGTCCTCGCAAAACAAACAAAAACATGGAGTTAACTTTGAAGGAGCTAAAACTATTTGGACAAGTAATGTATAATAGTTCCCGCTATTACTGATGGTGAACTAAGATATATGATTATTGGAAAATAAAAGCACGTTTATTACCCTGCATCTTCACAATCAGAGATAAGAAGATAATAATTATCTCCTGTAGAAGAAGTAGAAAAACAAGAGAGTATATACCATGAAAAAATTAAAAGGATTAATATTGATTTCTCCACATCTTTTTTACAGAAAATAGATAAAGAGGCAAGGCAAATCGGTGTGGCCAGCCACATCTCTTATCAAGATGTGGCTGGCTGAACGATTAGAAAAATCAAAGCTCAAATAATGTACCAGAACTTTTTCTCTGAATGGTTACCCCTTTAAAGCAGTGAACTACCATGACAATATCGGGTCTTTATATGTAGTCAAGAATGGACCCCTTTAATTAAAGAATTTCATTGATTTAATCATAGTAACAATTTACGATAATTAAATCAAAGTATTAGAGAAAGAATATTGGCTAAAAAATATTGAGCCTAACAGATAAAGAGGGTGGGAGAATTATTAAAGCTATGCAAAACACTAGATGGGAAATAAAGCAATGGAAGGACTGGACTTTTTTGATCCATTTTCTGGAGGATAAAGATGAATAATAGAGTCTTAGAAAATAAATTAGAAGCGTTACCACATGAGTTAAAAAAAGAAGCCTTAGATTTTATTGAATTTTTAATGTTCAAGCATCATCAAAAAATAAAAAAGGGGAAATTTAAATTTGATTGGGAGGGAGGATTATCGAATTTGCAAAATAAATATACTTCAGTTGAATTACAGCATGAAGCTTCGGAGTGGAGATAATGTATCTGATTGATACCAACATTTTTTTGGAGGTGTTATTAGGTCAAAAACAAGCAGGATTGTAAGAGTATTCTAGAGGACAACATTGGGAGTAACTATATTTCTGACTTCTCATTACATTCTATTGGGGTTATCTTGTTCCGGCATGGAAAGGAGGATGTTTTTCAACAATTTTCCAATGATGTTTTATCAAAGGTGGAAATATTAACATTGTCAAAAGATTCGTATGAAAAATTAACTATGATCAAAAGAGACTTGAATCTAGATTTTGATGATGCTTACCAATTTAAGATAGCTAAAGAATACGGATTAGAAATTATTACAATGGATAGAGATTTTAATAAAGTAAAAGATAAAATCAGAGTAAAGTTTATTGAAGGTATTGTATAACACGATTTTACCTCCATCTTCTCTTACTCTAATACTTTAAATAATAATAAAGAATAAAGGGGTCATATGTAGTCAAGAATGGACCCCTTTACCTTGATTTAATTAAGCTTCCTTCCTAATAATACATGTTTTCAGACCTTAGAAGATCTTTTTCAGACTGTAAATGTGCATTGTAAAGAACAATTGACTCTTTGATCACAAACTTAACATTGCTCTCAACTACCTTTCGGCCCTTTGCTTTGAAGCCTAATTTAACCTTCGTATCTTCCCAAAATGCCCCTTTACTTTTTTTCTCTGATTATATTCCTGAGCGGTTCTCCCTGCTACCAGTTGGATACTTTTTGAAATTACCTCACGATCACTATCAATAACCAATAGATGAATATGATTTGATGTAACAGCATAGTTTAATATCCTTAACCCAAACCTCTTTTTCGCCTCAAATAGCCAATGTATCCAACGTTTGCGATCCTTCATAAATCGTAATAGGAATTCTCTCTTATGATATCTATGAGTAATATGCCAAACATAGCTTGGGATATAATGTCTATTTGCACGTGCCATAACGCTATTTCTTAGACTTCTCTTTATTGCAATAAAAAGAGGTTTCTAAGAACAAAAATAACCTCTTTTTAAAGGTTATCTTTTTATATACAGAAAACTTAGCTTGGTCCGACCCTGTACCACAATGCAACGTAGTAAAAGATACGATCGGAGTAATTCCTAATTCGAGGGTAAACGGGAAAACTCCATTTTCCCCTTGACATTACTTATCATGGATGACCCTATTTTCATGAAATTACATAATCTCTACTTAAACCCCCTTGATTATTTATATACCCAGCTTAACCGTTACCTCCCTTTTCTTGAGATTAATCAGCCGGATGATCACTTTCATTTCATCACTCGTGCCGCTGTAATGATCTTACGTTTTCCGAAGAACACGGAGTCGCGTGTCGCAAGCCGCACTCCCTTGCCATTGAAAAAGGCAAACTCCAGCTGCTCCACTAGGCGCAGCTCGGCCACGGTGGGTTCATAGAGTGGTATGTGATAGTAATTGTCGTCCCCATGTAAAGTCGTTGACCCCCCGGGGAAGGGGAAGAAGGTCCGGCCTTTTGCGTTTGAAACATGGGCACGCTACTCAACCTAAGAATCCCCACTTCGGAAAGATTGGTGGGATCTTGAGTGTCAGGCTCGATATCCTTGACCTGCTCATAGTAAATCATTTCCCAGTCATACATATTGCGGGTTGGATCGATGAATTCGGTATTCTCTTTGTGCCAGTAGCTAGTCGGATCATCGTTATTGATTACAAGGCGAATTTCAAAGTGAAGATGATCCGGAGTTCGATCGTCGTCGGAATACTCAATAACAGTACCGATTGTCACGCCAGCCTCTACAATGACCCCCGCGGATACGTATACTTCATCAAGATGTAGATATCGCGTAATATAACCGAGACCATTGATGTTATGAGCGATCACTACGGTTTGTCCTACTAACTCTGAAGTAACATCTACAACCTCGCCCCTCCGTGCAGCAAAAACCGGACAACCGTCTCCCGCAAGAAGATCGATGCCAGTGTGAAATGTGCGACGGGTGAGTTCATCAATGCTCTCACCGTCGCATCGTAACGGCGATTGAAAGTTCATGGTCTCTCGGTTACGATCAATCCCGAATATTCCCCGAGGGACACGAAGCCGAAGCGGAAGCTGTAAAGGTGGAGCAAAGGGATAACGGTGATGGCGGGTCAAATCAATGCTCATTTTTCTCCTCCTATTCTTTTCTCGATTTTCAAAATTAAAGGATACATTTTGCTTCGATCACTACCAGGTCAGACATATTGATAAGATCGAAAGATATTGGAATTTGTGTCTGATTGACTGGACTCTTACCTACTGGATAAAGCAAAATGCCTATCTTCACAAAATCCTTGAAACAAAACCCGTTACCTTCAACGAATTCAAACAGGAAATCAATCCCTTGCTCGAATTGTCCTCAACTAATAAACTATCAAAGAACTAAACACTGGCTAATGAATATTTCAAAATAAAATCTGCGCGGGCTAAGAAAAAAATAGCCGCTTAATTTTTTAACAAAGTAATGTAACATTTTTTCAATGAGGACATTGTATCTTCTCCCTCCTTTCTTTCAAGTTGTCAGTTATCAGGTAACAGTTGGAAGTTAAAAGTTTGAAGCCTGCATTTTTTTGCCCCCTGAAAACTGTACCCATGTACCCTTTTTCTTAACTCCTGACAACAGTATTCTGTATTCTAGATTTTTGCTTCTTTTCTTTAATTCTTTATGAATTCAATGTGTATCTAACCAACAACCAGATATCCTCCACTTGAGGAAGTTCACCTTGATTAATGGTAAAAGTCCAGGTGTTACCTTCAGATTCGATAGTTTCTACCATACTAAAAGATTTCTCCTGGGGCTTACTTGCTCTGTCAGGATCTGCTATTGAAGATTCGATCCAATCCGTTCCTTCCAGGTCATTCAACCGTAAGTCAAAATTATCCGTATTAAGCAACTGACCATCCTTTGGTTTCAAAATCACGATTACCTCAGCAACTGATATCTCTCGCTCATGTAAAAAGTAGGGAAAGTGACGATGCTCTATCTTAATCTCTGTTGTCGGTGTTGAATCTTGAAGTGGATGCTGAAGCTTATGGAGTGCAGGAGAAAACTCACGCTTCATGCTAAACATTCGGAGCAGACCATTACCGCTTGCGGTAACTTCATCAAGCCAATTATTAATGGTTGAAGATATATGGTTATTTACGGCAGTTCGCAAAGCATCACCACCTTCACGTGCAGTATAATTGATCGTTACAATTACGTCAGTAATGCTTTCATAATCAAATTGGCGAAATTGTTCTGGCAAACTTAGACTCCAGGTACTAATTGCTCCCGCCCCCTCAAAAGGCAAATATCGCTCTTCACGGAAATTTAATTCAAATAAACCGCTATCGTTCTGGCCACTGCTAGTAGCAATGGACTGGGTACCGATTAAGTCGTGACGGAACCGATTGTCTTCGGCGACCTGAAAGGCGTAAGGCTCAGTAGCATTAGATCTTATACGAACACGATTATTATGCAAAGTAAGTCTGGCACTAATATTTACATAAGGCCCGGTCACACAAGGAATCGTTAGGCTAACCGATTTGATACGTCTCATATACTGGCCTGGATAAGCAATATCAAAAGCCAGCTCTGGTATATGGAATTCACACTTACCCTTTTCTTTAAGATCTAGAAGCGATCGAGGATTTAGTAAGACTAGTGAAAAATGCTGGGTCAACTCATACTCACGACGGTTCTGTGCAATGTACGCTAACTCCATTCGACGGAGGTCCTTTAACAGGCGATCACCCGAGTGAAGTCCTTTGATCAAATTATCCCAATAGCCAAACTCAATAAAATTGGTATTTTCCACTCCAAGTTCGTGGTGAAAAGCACGTTCAGCTTGCTTTGCAAGGTCGTATGCCATCTGGTAGGTTTGAAAATAGGCGGTAGAGATCTGCGATACCATTCGGGAGTAAAGCTGCTGATTAGTGAACTTTTGCTGTAAGAACACGTCCTCTTCTTCAGCTAGCTCGATCTGTAACTCTTGATTCGCCAAGTCCTTTTCGGCAATGCTCACTCTAATTTCCGCAGCAACAATCTGACGGCCTATCTGCTCAAGCTCTTTCTCTGCAAGTTGTGCCTGAAAATCCCACTCTTCTTCTCTACGCTCGTAACCTGCTTTGATACCAGCCATGTTAGCCCAATGACTGGAGATTGTTGCTAAAAGCGAGTACATCTTGCTATAAACTTGAAGTGCCTGACCGACATTCGACCCTCCGAATGAACCAGTAACTTCCGGCGAAGACATTCCCTGAACGCCAAGTTTAAAATCGGGTACCATATGCCCGATGTTCGCAGCAAGATCAAAACATGCCTTGCCCAATGAGAAGCTACAAGAATGTTTGCCATTTAAAGATGTGTCTCCTGGTTTTTTCGCTGCGCATTCATGAACTCTCTACTAGAGTAAAAGTCACTAACGCTGTTGAATGACATCTTCCGTTTTCCTAAAAGCCCTTCTAAACTCTCATTGGATTCATTAATGTTAAGTTTTTTAAGTTCTTCCGCAAACTTGAGAGGTTTAATCTGGTTGCCAGCACGAAGTATAACTGAGCTTCAACATCCTTTTTTCCAGAGCTGACAGTGCGCTACCAGGACCTTTCACTTCGTTACATAGTTCGAATTGCCTTTTGGAGCATATACGTAAAACGTTCAGCCAAGAGGTAGTCGATGCATTAGATCGTTAAGCGCACTGTTAAGGTCAAGGCCGGCAGCAGCAGCTTTTACAATAAGAGATGGATCAATGGGTGGCTCGAATAAATCGAGAGATCTTGTCACACCTTCAATATTCATGCAGTTGCGAATCTTGAAAAGACGGTCAGCAAGAATATTAAAGTATTCAAGCAGCTTCTGATTGTTAGGTATACAGAAGTAGAGCACCATTGGGTTTTCCGGCTCCGGTTCTCCATCCGGACTGATGAACGTTAGAGATCCACCAAATATGCTACTCGCTTCGACTGGATTTAAACCATTAGGTGAAATGGCAAAAGGATTTGAAGCGAGAAAGACATTCCTACCCGAACCTCCCTGATCTGGCTGGGTATTCTCAAGGGTTTTGAAAGTGGAAGAATTTGTCTTCACTGTAATCTGTGTTTCAAGAGACACCAGTGCGTTCCTCAGTACATCCAGGTTGCCACGCAAGTTATCAAAGGTGCGAGGGGCCGCTTCTTTCCCTGGTACTTCAACAGGTCGGCGTCCGAGGATCTGTGCTGCCAGAATGTAAAGCTGGGTAGCCTCGTTGATAGACTCAATCGTATCACGCTGAAATAGATTGTCCGCCCAGGCAATGAGATTGTCAAGATACTTCATCACGACCATTTTCATATAGGATACCACGCGTAGTCTGGCGATAAGGTGAGGGTTGAAAGGATCAGCTTCCCAACGTGCAACCTGATTCTCATAGTCCTCGTTGCCTTCATTAATAAGTTTGACAATTTCCTGAATCGACGAGGCCCTACTATATTCAAAAAAGGGTTTAATCTTCCAAAAGCGTCTGAAACTTTCGTCAATCTCAAGATCAGTATCATCCGTCTCTGTAGGATCAAAAATATAATGGTACCATCTTTGTGCTTCTTCAAAGCGCTGGTTCTGAGATAACCTGTCAGCAATGAGAAGAGGTATATGAAAGAAAACTTCCCAATTGTATTCGCTATAAGCGCCACCTGGTTTAAAATCGATATCTTCGACAGGATGTTGAAGTTTGACGTTTGGTTGGGGGCCGTAGGTTGAAAATGCAAAGCTGGAATTTGGCGTAAGCTGCCGGTGAAGTTCCTTTCCAGGTCCTTTGGGTTCTGGCTTCAGTAAACCATCAATACCAAAACGGTTGAGTTGCTCTATGAACAAGCAGCTATAAGGGTGATAAAATGTTTGAAAAAGATACTCCATTATTAGCTTGTCTGTTAATACTATTTCTCCACTACCTGAAGGATCTAGTGGTGGGATAGGAGGTGGGGGTGGAGGTGGAAAAACCGTTTTATTTCCAAACTCATCCGCATCCTCATCTACTTCAGCAAAAGAGCTGGTCAAGTTAGCTATCTTACGATCAATAACTAAATTCTCTGAGTTAGATGTAAAGACAGAAGTATTAAATATCAGAGGATCATGCAAAGTAGTTAATATGTCTGGTTCCTCCCTCTGTGGTAAAGTTGGTAGGTGTGTAACTCGTACGGTTCGGATGAGGTTAAGGCTGCTCTCGTCTTTTTCTAGCATTACCGTTCCACTGGGATCGCTTGTGCTAATTACCACTTCCGGCCGAATCAAAAATGTACGTTTTGTATCTTCATAAAACAAAGGGGCTTGAGAGAAAAATCGAGTATACTGATGAGGTAGTTTAAGGAAAAATTTATACGGTGCCCTGTTGAGAAGAAGCTCCTGATTCTCACTGGATTTTACTCCATTTTTATTGACTCCTAGTTGCGACCAAATCCTAAGATGATAGTCCTGACGAAACTTCATAGCGTAACGGTGAGATAAGTCTTTATAAGGCACACGGTATGGAATACGTCGCCTAATATGTGCTCCAGTAAATTTACCTTTCTGATTTTCTCTTTGCTTATCAACTTCTACAAAGAAGTTGCCGTCACATCCTTTAATGTAAAAATGTTGGTTGGGTTGGGGGTCATAATCGTAAGGGTCTTTTTTTGGATGGTAGAATGGGTAAACTCTCAACACACCGTCCTCAACCTCTGCCCAGAAGTAAAAGCGACGTTTTTTGCCATAATAAAATTCAAAATCTTTTTCATAACCATATTCATGAATGTCTTTACCATTTAATTCCACAAGTGTTGTAATCGAATCCTTGGATTTCTTAGGACTACTCCACCCACCATCCTTATACTCACTCCAGATAAGCTTGATTACATGGTATTTCAACGGTTGGCTTGAATTTTTAAGATCATCATCATCCGGTTCAACCCCCTTGTCGGTAAATTCAAACCACAAGAGCCACAATCGTCTGTTGTAAATAACAGGAAGAATATGATCACCTTCAATGTTCACCTCTACCTTTTCCCAAGCAGTGAAGTAAGCGTTATCTATAAAGCGGCAATAATAATACACAGGGGGTACGCCAGGTGTGCGCGCGAAAATATGAATGATACTCGCCTCTTCTTCGATGTAATGACCAACGATTTCCAATCGCGCCACCTCGTCCAGGTTGCGTAGATAACGCATGTAGGCGCGCTCTACCGAAGCAGCAGTCACCTCTTCTTGTAAAAGGTTGTTTTCGAGCTCCTGGAAGAAAGGAGATTTATCACTTCTCAACTCAGGCTCTGCATAGTTCTCAGGATAAAGAAAGACCTTCCGTCCAGCTTCCCAGATTCGGTAGTTCTTTCTCCACATCCACTGGTCAACATCGTCAGAATCAAAGCGAACTCCAGATTCAAGACCTAAGAAAACTCGGTGGACAAACAGCTGAACAGATGATATAGCCTGTTTAATTCTCGATGTCAAAAAACAGGGTTGAACTGCCGGGTCTATTAGAAGTAATTCAAAAAGGTTATCAGAATCTCGAATATCTAAATTTAATGCTTCGGGTTGTGCTAGCAAGAAGTCCACTAGTACGTCCCTACGGCGGATGCGCAGTTGGTCGCTAAGATCAGGTGCGATTGTAAGCCATTGCTCTATACTGTGACGACTTTTCGAAGCATTCTTAATGTTTCGTGCGACGTTTTCATTTGCTTCTGGCACATTCCACTGCCAAATCTCCGAACCAGAAACACCTGACTTGCTGATCAAACGAAAGGCTTCACTCAAACGGCTCAACCAACGTTCTCCAAAAAGATCTTCTGGGAAGGAGAAATCATAGCCTCCAGAACCCGTAAGGAATTCAAGCGACTCAAATTCCCAGCCTGTCTGATCAGCTAAAGTCGTGAGAACTTCACTCCTGGTGGCATCCTGTTGCTCAATGTGGTTAAAAAGCTTTGTGAGCGAGAACGGATGCTTGAACAAACGATGGCTCAAAGTTTGTGCATGTAAAAAACGACTCCAGGCTTCAATGTTGACAGATCCATCCGTAACAGGCTCGACTGGGATAGAGCGCAAATCGTACCAGCCCATATCGACACCGCGGGATAGAATAAAGACCAAGTCTTCAGGGATAATTTCGAGTCGGTCAATAATTACTTTGAGCTTAGCCAGACGATGCATTATCGCGTATGGGCCTGGATGCAACATAGGATTCTCAATATCACTGCTGTCAAGAAAATCGTTTTCCAGAAATACGCGAATTGCCTTTTGTTCAGCAGTGATCGGACTGTTTAGAAGTTCTAGGAGTAGCGTCTGTGTAGTTTTAACCTCCAGCCCAGTTGTTTCGGCAATCTGCTGTATAACAACATTTCTTGAAAGATAATCAAGAAGTTGCTGGTAAACATGCAAAAGTCGGCCATTCTCCTCAGTCAAGCTAGCCAGTATCTCTGGCATTAAAAACACAGAAAAATTCTCCTCGACAAAACTGGCTTGATCATCTTCAGTCATTTCTGAAACACCACGGATTATATTTAAAGCTTCTTCAACGTCATCCAGTACAAAAGAGAGATTTTCTGTGAGCCACTCTGTAATATTTTCGATTTCCTGAGCTGTGGGTACCTCGCCTCTTATAAGTTCAGGTCTCATTTTACGTAGTTCGCTCTTAAGGTCGATAAAACTGACACCAATTTCTTCATCCGACAATGGAAGAGCAAAAGAAGGTTCGAAACGGTTAAGCAATAGATAACTGATTTCGTCAACTCGAAAACCGGGACCTCGAAGACGATCATAGGAACTGACCCAGGTCCAAGTCTCCTCCGGTAAGACCTGTACGAGTGAACTGTCCGTAAGGTTGAAGCTAGTAATTCCCGTCTCACTAGTTAGGCGAACAAGTGTTAAGATGTCACGTACGGTGAGGTCTAAAGCGCGACTCAACGACGTCATACGGTAAAGGTGAGATAGGTTGAGAAAATTCATTTCAGTAGACGGAAGTGCTTCATCGATAAGTAGTCGAAGCTGCTCTTCTGTTATTCCGAGTGCACCCACAACCAGCGGGCTGATTTCTGCATCAAGATTCCCCTCGGCGTCAAAGAAGGGGCGACGGTTCTCCAGCTCCGGATCATCACCGCTAAAGTCGAGTCTAAAGATCTCTTCAACGTTTGTGAGAGGATTGTTGACTATCTGGTTAAGGAACAAATTTGTATAAAGACTGTCGTTTTTGCCATCGCCCCTCGTCGGAATGGTACGAGCCCACCAGCTAACGAGTTCTGAAACGGGTAATTTGAAGCGTTCTTTCAATCGACAGAGGAAGGCTAACTGAATAATGAACTCATTCGTAATGTCATCAAAGGGGAGAACATCAAGAATCAAATCCAACTCGAAAACAGACAATTTAGTGATTTTTAGAAGACGGAAAAAGCGATGAAAGTGGTTACGTTCATTAATATTATCAAGATCTAACGTTGCATCCTCAAGCGCACATGAACCGTCAGCAAATACAATTTCCTTCTCATGAGGGTTAATGAATCTAGATGTCAAAAGCTCTTCAAGCTCTTCGAAGTTTGTATGTGAACGTCGCATGAGAGTCAGAACAGCATCGGTACTTCCCAAATTATGGCTGCCACTCGTACCAACAATGATGTCACGCTCAACGCGAGTCATGTCAAAATACGCCGCAGCACGGTCTACCGGCTCAGGGGCCTCACCTTCGCGATGAAAAGTATCCATAAGCTCCCAAGCTTTGATGCCAAGGTGACCAAGATATATCGCTCGCTCCTCATGCCAGAGGTTAAAAGGTAGAGACCAAGGGAAACTAGCCCCAGCCAGTTCAGCATATGCCGCAATGTTGATATGCTCCGGGCTCGCCCGCAGTATTTCGGTTTTAGAAGTGGTTTGCAGACCAACTGCAGTATCCAAATTCGATAAGCCGTTGACAACAGCGTTCTCTAGCACCTCATTGACAAGATCAATGTACGGCATGGAGGTGTTGGTGTTTGCACAGTCCAGTCGAACATGTGCTAGATCCGGTCTGCGCTCAAACAGGGCATCTAAGGCACTCTGCTGACCGGAGTCAGCCCGCTCCAAAAACTGGAGGAGATCGACCAGGTAGGCTGTGGGACTCAGAATCGAGCGACAGTGGAGACATTCACAGAAGTCGAGTGACCCGAAAAGGGAAGACCACTCCGGAATCGTGTCGGGAGGCTCTTCGATAGTAAGATTCCCAAGAATTTGTGGGTTCAACTGGTTAAAGAGAGGTGAATACTTCACGAGTGTGGCAAGCGAGAGCGCAGCCATTTTACGTGACTGAGCGTATACCTGAATCGCCCGTTTTTCACCTATCGTTCTGGCTACCTGGCGGAGGAAAGGATCACGTCCATACCTGACTATAGTGTGTGCAGAACGAAAGTTTGCCTGCCATAGGATGCTAACAGGCTCGAACTTCTCAGCGTCAGGTACCAGATTGAACAACCGATGCACCCCTTCAAGTTCGCGAACGAAGTTATCTCGGTCAACTATACCGTCTAAGCTGCCTGGGTTTTCAGTCACATATTTTCTTACCGAGGTTCCTCGAAATTCAAACTCAGGATTATTGTTCCAGAAAGTACGAAACGAAGTCGTCCCCAGATCGTTATCCCGGGTCCACTTGTTCATCAGTCTTGCAGTCGGGTAGGCTTTTGCCACCAGCGAAACGATGGTTTTTGCGTACTCTTCCTTAGCCGTCTCACCCTCAAACTCCTCTGGCGCTGGCACAGATGTCATAAGCTCGAGCCAGTCTTCCAGATCAAGCCCGGCTAGTTCCCGTGCGTCTGCCACGTTTCTAACTTCTCTGACAACCCTCACCAACGGGGCATGATTTAGCGTCAGGGTTCCCAACTGCAACGTAAGCTGTAACTCATCAACAGTCCTATCATCAAACACATCGTCTTCTTTCAGTCGCTCCCAAAACTTAGGAAGGGGGTCTTCATTGTTGAGGTGAACCTGAAGAAACCTTCGCTTTTGTACGTCCGAAATCTGACCCGTCGAAAGGAGGGCGGCAACGTCTCCCGTTTCTGACGAGCCATTTCCCTCAAGCAAGTCCTCAACAGCTAATTCCTGCAGCTTGCCAACGATATCATCGAGCTGCTCCTCATATGAAGGGGGAATAATGTTGTTATGAATCGCGGACTTAAGTCTTAAACGAAGGGCTGCCTGTCCTTCCGCGAGAATTGAGGATAGATCTGTGGTTCTATCTTCCCCGGACAAAGCAAACCAAACCGCTGCGTCTACGTTGGTACGATCAGCCAATTTGTGAGCCTCAACCACGGCAGATGCACTTCGCTCCGATAAGCCAGTTTGCCGTGCCAATAAGATCTTCTCCTTTTCACCAAGTCGAGGTAAGACATCAGGTTCCGTTTTTGAAAGGAGAGCAGCTTCAGCCTGATTGAATATCGCTTCTTCACGATGTTTGTAATCCCCGATCGCAAGATTTAGTATTTCCTCTCGCTCAGCGTTGAGAATTATAGGTGAGCTAACCAAAGGTTCCCTCCCTCTAGTCCTTATGCAAGCGTGATTTTTAACAAAGAGAGTTGAAGAGGTTTGAAATACCCCATTTTACTGGTTAAAATAGGATTTCTCAAAAAACCAATAACCAGCAAAGGGGCATTTCAGATGAACAAAAAATTACGAAAGAAGTATACCAAAACACTCAAGAGAAAGAAACGAGAAATTAAAAAACGACTGGAGAGGAAGCAGTGGGAGGAACAACCCCAACCGATGTTCACCGCCAGGAATATCCATTACGAAATAGCAGAAGACACAGGCAATCAACTGCGGAGGAATAGGAGCAATACATCAAATGGTACTGAAGAGTGGTTTGGTACACGAGATTAACCGGCAGGTCAAATTACTGAAAAGCCATATTCCCTACCACGAGTCAGATCATGTATTGAATATAGCATACAATGTCCTTTGCGGAAATATACGATTAGAGGACATAGAGTTGAACCGACAGGATACGGGGTACTCAATGCAATAGGAGCGCAGAGGATACCGGATCCGACGACAGCGGGGAGTTTACCCGTCGATTTAAGAAAGCGGATATCCTGAGACTGATGGAGTGCATCAATACCGCACGCATTCGCGTATGGAAAGAGAGCAGGAAGGATTCCATGGAGGAGGCACTGATAGATGTAGATGGTACGATAGCAAGAACGTATGGAGAGTGCAAGGAGGGAATGGATGTATCGTATAAGGGGATATGGGGGTATGCGCCGCTGGTGATATCGCTGGGGAACACGAAGGAGGTGTTGTATCTGGTGAATCGTCCCGGGAACAGGCCGAGCCATGACGGTTGTGTGGAGTGGATAGACCGTGCGATAGGATTGGTGAAGCGATACGCGAAGAGGGTATGTATCAGAGGAGATACGGATTTTTCCTTAACGGGAAATTTTGATCGTTGGTCTGAGCAGGCAGACTTTGTGTTTGGTATGAATGCTCATGCGGTGTTGGAAAGACGGGCAGGGGAGCTATCGAAGGAATCATGGAAGGAGATAAGGCGTAAACCGAAATACACGGTAAAGACCAACGAGAGAAAGAGGCCAGAGAGGGTAAAAGAGCGGATCGTGGAAGAGCGAGGGTATAAGAATATTTGTCTTGAGGAAGAGCACGTGGGAGAGTTTGCGTATCGACCGGTGAAGTGTGAGAAGAGGTATCGAGTGGTAGTGGTCAGGAAGACCTTGAGAGTAGAAAGGGTCAGATGAGATGTATGTTGATGACGTACGATACTTTTTTACATTACAACCCTGAGCGATATACCGGCAAGAGGAAGTAGTGGAGTTAGCAAATGGGCGATGCAATCAGGAGAATGTGGTAGAGCAGTTAAAGAACGGGGTAAATGCGATGAAGATGCCGGTAAGAGATTTGGAGAGTAACTGGGCTTATATGGTAATAACAGCGCTGGCGTGGAATATAAAGGCGTGGTTTGGGATGTTAATGCCCGACAAGGCAAGAGGTACACAGGTTGTGAAGATGGAATTTCGGAGGTTTCTTAACACACTGATTTTGCTGCCGTGTCAAATTATCAAAACGGGGAGAAAGATCTTGTATCGTGTTCTTGGGTACAATGACTGGTTGCAGGATTTCTTTGCTACCTGGGAGCGGATCAGAAAACTGAAGATATGCATGAGAGGGTAACAAGATTTTGTGAGAAAAATGAATGGAGTTAAAAGTCTGCGGGATTGGTACATCAACATTGTATCATGACACAGTGATATTGTCTGTTCATAGTGGTATTTTTACGAATTCGAGAAGTTTTACAAACAAAAAAAGTATTGAGAGATGCATAAGGGATCAAACAAGCAACCAATTATTGATTAAAATATTATGAGTACGTGTGTGGTTGATAAACCTCGCTTGTTTTAGGTCTAGTAGAATCAAATACTCTGACTTGCAGGTTCACCGAGTCTTCCTCAAGAACATACTTGATTGCATATGCACCGTGATCGTCAGTCGTATCACTACCCAGCTGCTGTTCTTCATCTAACTTCACGAAGAAGAGACGTACAAGCCGATCAGGAACCCCTTTTCCTTCTGCGTTCAAGATACGGCCGCTTACAACATTGGGCTGGGGCCCTTCTCGCACTGCGAGCATTTTTGTAATGCGCTCAGCCGTCTTGTTATTTACGATTCCATCTGCCGGCTCGATACCTTGTTCTCTTTGGAACTTTCGAACTGCTGCAAGCGTTTCAGCACCAAAGAATCTCTGTGTGTCTGAAATATTAAAGTCAAGCTGGCGGAGTGCATCCTGAAGCAGCTTGACATCGTCTCCCCTCATATTGGGTTCAAGATTTCGTCCTTGTAATCTCATGTAATAATCTCCTTGTAGTAGAAATATTTATTGATACTTATAAAATTTCCAGCTAATTATCCATACATGTATCGTTTCATATCAAATCTAAATATCCTGTTTGAAATTTTGTAGATTTATTTTCCCTGGATTAAATAATTTATGTAGGGCAAACAATGCCTGCCCGATGAGCTTTTTTTGCGAGTTTACCCAAGGTATTCTTTGGCGAGCTTGTCAAAAATAAATCCTCATTTTAATGGAACACAAAATACACACTCTTCTAATCTAACCTCCCTCTATCATATAGGTTTCCATGGTAGGCAGTGCCTACCCTACTTGGCTACTTCACTTGCCAGATCTGAAAGAGTTTTCCTTCATATACTGCAAATGCTTCCAGCCTCCCGTCCTTGTTTTGTCCTACTGCAAATGCGGATGAAGCTGTGTTTATTCCGTGGGGCTGCCCAAGGTTATCCCAATTGCCCCAGTTACCGTTTGCAGCTGTCTGGCAGCGGTGCCAGAGTTTATTGTCGCTTCCATGAACGAAGACCTCAAGGCTACCGTGTCGATTTGCCGCTAATACTGGCTCTCGGACGGTGATAGCTTCAGATGGTCGTCCCAGATTATGCCGTGCCCATCCACCGCCTCCTGGACTGGGGGGCTGATTCGGGACATGCTGTCGAATGTGGACGAGTCTTGCTTCAATCGTTATTGCGGCCTCAAGTGTGCCGTCCCGATTACGCTCCATTGTCAGAGGCCCAATAGAATCTACACTTTCACCGATACCGGTGTTTCCAAAACCACTGTTAAAAGAACCACCTGGTTTACTCTGTGTAACTAATGTGAGTGTACCGCTACTCAGTGTCACAATAAGTTCCAGACGACCATCAGCATTTTGGCCGACAACCAGAGATTTTATTGGTATTTCGGGATCATGTGGAAATTCAGTAACCCACTCTCCCCACTCACCATTTTGATTCAATTGCTGAATTGTCGCAAGACGGCCGTTGTATCCCAGCGCAAAAAGTTGAAGCCGGCCATCATGATTACAGATGACGTCAATTGAAACGATACCGCCAGAAAAAAGAGGTGATCCTAATCTTGACCAATTACCCCAGCCGTTGTTGGGCGCAGTCTGAGTAATTGCCCACACATCCCGCCCGGCAATCGCAATTACATGAAATCTCCCATCTCCGCTTCGTTCGGCACAAAGTGACCTGCCGACAGCCGTACTGGTACGTTCAATACCAATTCCCGTTGGTTTTCCTCTCGTCTCCCAATGGCTCCATCCATTATCGGGAACAGTCTGCCACATATGCCAGAGAGCTCCATCGGTATTTACGGCAAAGAGCTCCTGCCGACCATCCTCATTTTGTAATACTGCTATCTGGTGCAGATGTGTCCACCCCGCAGGTTTTCCTGCACCTTTCCATTCACTCCAGTTATTCATTTATCCTCCACGTATCTTATCATTTTAAAATAATGGTATTACCTTACAGATTTCAGGTATGTGCAGGTCAGTGGCCAAAAATATAATTGCCACAGATTTACACTGACTAAACAAATTTCTCTTTTAATTCTAATTCTTCAATAATTCTCACACAAAGTCACAGGGAGCACAAAGATTAACTTTATTTGAACTATCCGTTTATAATTCTTGTTATTCTGTCTGTGTAAGTCAGTGGCAAAAAAAACTAGCCACAGATTTTCACTGACTAAAAAATCCTTCTCTTAAATTCTAACTCCTCACCAAAGTTTACTAATAATCCCAATTTTATACCTGTTGCCTTAAGATAGTTTATCAGCTGTGCTTCGTGATGAGGTGTTAATTTAGTCACTGCTTTTATTTCAATTACTATTTTGTCTTCAACGATAATATCCGCTTTAAAGTCTCCGACTAAATGCTTTTTGTAAAATACGTCCAGGCTTTGTTGATTAACAGCTTTTAACCCCATATCTTTTAATTCAATCATTAAAGATTTTTCATAAACCGATTCTAAAAAACCGTTACCTAACTCATCATAAACGTTATAGAAACATTTAATTATCTTATTGGTCAAATCTTCAAACAAGTAACCTTTACTCATATTCTTATTAATCCGTCAGTGCAGGTCAGTGGCCAAAAAATAATAGCCACTGACTTGTACTGACTGAAAAAAACTAAGAGACAAAATAATTTGTATTTGTTATATTAACACCCTATGAGTCCTACAGTCTTCAAAGAAGGAAAATACCGCTTTCATTTCTTCTCAAAAGAAGAAGAAAGAATCCATATACATGTTGTTTCTCCTGATGGAGAGGCTAAATTCTGGCTAGAACCAACTATTTCACTAGCAAATTATTTCGGTTTAACAAAAAGAGAACTCAATCATTTACAAAAAACAGTAGAGAGACATAAAAATGAAATCATTAGAAAATGGAAAAAACATTTCAAAGCCTGAAATAACAAATATTTCTGAACATGGTTTCTGGATACTTTTAAGAAAAAAAGAATACTTTCTCCCTTTTGCGGAATATCTCTGGTTTCTCAATGCCAGAATATCATCCTTAATCAATGTTGAGCTGATTCATGATCACCACCTTTACTGGCCGGAACTTGATGTTGACTTGTCCACAGAAATATTAACGCACCCTGAAAGATATCCATTACGCTTCAAATAACATCTTGCCACTGACTTTCACTGACTGAAATAGACTGCTTTTAATTTCTTCTGTTGTTCCTGTTTCTTTTGACAACCAATCTACAGTTTTTGACTCTTTAGATTTTTCCTTTATTGTGATGGAAAGTACAATCATTCATTTTATGCATTAGTCTGTGTAAGTCTGTGGCGATACGAAGAATCTTCAAACTTTCAGGTTTTGTCAGAATGCATTGCCGTTTGTATGTAACAACAGTAAAGAAAAAAGTCCCACCAGGTACCAACGCCCTGCGATAATTCGGCATATTTGTAAAGTTTCCATCCTTGCAATTTGAATTTTATGTAGGGCAGGCATCGCCTGCCGAAAACAACCCCAATTCCAAGGGACAATTAAAACCCATTCATCGAATTTCATGTCCCGCCATTATAAAGATTTTGATGTGGACAAATTATGGTAGGCAGTGCCTACCCTTCTTGAGTTGGTAAGTCCGACAAAATTGTCACAACCACATTCCATTTAAGGTGGTATGTGATTAGGATTACTAGAATGAAGCTGTGCTTCATGGATATTATGAGACTTAATTCTCCTATATTCCTCCCGTCTGCCATATTCTTCCATCTTAGACTCAAGCGCAGTAATGATAGCTGCTGTTGCTAGGGCAATATCAGTTGTCGCTTTATTTGTACCTGTAAAATGTACGATCTCACTTATATCCGAGAGTTTTTTACCATGGTCCTTGAGGTAACTTAGTATTGTTTTGTGACCAAATTTACCATTATTTTTATCCCAAAGGTCCCCTCCTGGCCTAGAAAAAGCTTGTGCAATCCAGAAATTTCGTTCAAAATCTGATAGATTTTCGATATCTGCATCAGTAAAACCAAAATCCTTTGCATTTTGCTTAAAAGTATCATAAGCAAGTGCTACCCTGGCACTCGCCACCAAAAATTTATGTTTCACAGGTATCGCAGCACTTCTTATTGTCGCACCAGACACCTCAGGATTTAGCAATCCAAACTGATATCCTTTTTGAAATCTCATATTATTAGGTAACAGTCCTCTGCGTCTCATTTTGGACTGATTATCGTATAGATAGTCAAACCCACCAAAAGCGAAAGTATCGCCTATATCCTTACTGGTAAATAAATTTCTTCTGACTCCCTTGTCCCAATGATTACAGAAGCCGCTAAAAAATGCATATCTGATTTATCCAGTGATGCTATTTTTTCTAAAGAACTCTTGAATCTTCGTGCTTTTTTTGTTGCGAATTTGGGTAAATCTCTGTCATAAAATTCATCAAAATTTTTATCTATTCTCTTGGTTAATTTCTCCTTGTGTTCATCACTAAGGTCACTACGTTTATTAATTTCATCCTTCGCTTTTTCTCTATGTTCAACAAGGTCATAGCTAGATGTAAAAAAACCAAAGAATTTTTCAATATCTCCATCAAATCCGGGAGTATCAATTGTAACCGGTTTATTTCCATCAAGATCTACGAATTTAACTGGATTGTTTTCTACATATTTATATTTATTAAGTCCTATAGAAATAGACATTTTGTCAGCTGCAGTCCACCGCCCCAACCAGCACGCATAATAACGCGCTCCGTGATAATACAATCCCGTCTCCTCGTCCTTTTCCTTGCCTGTATAACGATATCGCTTTAGACTCACCTCAGAAACATTGCGTCCAGCCTGATACGAGGTGGTACCATAGGGGTGGTATTCTTCATAGGAGATGATGGCGGCATTCTCATCCAGCTCTATGCTTGCAGAGCCAAGGTGATTGGAAAACTGAAAGCGAATTGTTTGCTCGGGTGATTCATCTGTACCCACAGTTCGTGTATCAACAAGCGCGATACGACTCGTATCATCCATAATATGAAGGGTTTCGCGTTCCAGTGTTACCGTTTCACCGTCTGTCTCGTATCTACGGAAAACCTCAAAGCTACCCAGATACATCCTCTCGTTCATCCGTGTTGGTGTTACACTTGACGAGCCTTGTCTCTCAGTGACTTTCCGTACCCGCTGTCCTGATGCATCATAGACATAGTAGGTTGTTTCCGGTGTACCACCACTGTTCACCACCTGCTGTTGGGCTGCATGAAGCCGGTCTTGAGAATCCCATTGCATCAGAGAAAGATGAGGCATTTGAGTCATATTGCCATGGTTATCATATCCATAACGGCCTGAAAATTGATCTTCACCGTCTCCGGGAAGGTTCGTTCCCAGCAGACGATTGCTTTCCTGGGCATATTCGTACCGACGTGTAAAGCTGCCTCCGTTCGCGTTATGGGCCATCTCCATGATGTTTCCGACTTCATCGTAGAGATAGTTTTGGACGTAGCGTCGCATGGCCTGACCATCATGAGGGTGATTTAAGCCACGGCGAGTACTGCCGTTAAAGTCGTAATGGGGTTTGAGTTCCGGTCTATGCTGAGGAAGGTTATTGGTGTTCTGACCAACGTGCTCACGGCCGCTTGCCCGGATCAGTTGATAGATGGCATCGTATTCGTATTGATTAAATGCCTCAACAACCTGATTATTAAAGTCGATGGTCTGCTGAGCACTGTCCCTGATCCCGGTAATATTCCCTACCGGATCATAGGTATAGTTCAGGTCTTGCAGACGTGATGGGGTTGTCTCACGGTTTGACAGGAGACGCGTAAGACGGAAGGTCTTTTTATCATACGTGTATTCCGTTATCACCCCATTACCGTATTCGATGCGCGTACGCTGCCCTTTCTCATTGTAGTCAATGTCTGAAACGAAGGTTACAAAGTCTCCCTCGCCACGGAGTTGGACAGCCATCTGCTCGAGAAAATTTGCCTCATTGTATGCAGGGCGGTGTAGACTGCCATCAGGAGTCTGGAGTTCAACCGGTCGGTTGAGGGCGTCGTACCTTGTCGTGCTCTGGTATGTCCTTGTTTCTAAAAAAGATGTAGCTTCATCTTCCAGGGCTTCAAGATCCAGAGTTTCAACTGTCAGAAACGCTTCCATCACCGACCAATCCACGGTGTTCTTATAATCCTGTGCCATCCGGCGAGTAGAACGCAGCGGATTTCCCTTGAAATCAAAGGCCTCATCCACGCCCGTTTCGGGATTACGACCTACATTGGTAATTACTCCTGCCTGATCATAAATTTGGAATACCTGTCCCCGCAGGTTCAGTGCTTCTGCCTGAGGGTGCCGTTCACCATACAAAATCAGCGTTACGAGCTGCTCTGTTTCTTCACCTTGCCGCACATAGGTTGCTACCGGACGCTGTAATTCATTATAATGAGAACGGAACCGGTGTTCCCGGCTGTCCCAGGAGAATATCGGGTTGCCGGCCACATTGGTCAGCAGCCACCTGTCTCCTGAATCCATGCCGTGAGTAAAAATCTTCTCTCCAAGCACATTAAAGATATTGGTCTCTACGTCATTTCCCCGTGCATCGGTAGTGACTAGGAGATTCCCTTCGATGTCCATCCGAACACGGGTTTCGTATCTCTGCTCAGCGCCGTCTTCAGCATTACCATTATCAGCAATGGTGAGGAAGGTACGGCCAAGGGTGTCCATATGGGCAATGATAGGAGTGGCAGCATGTTTTGCCGCCTTCCGGGCAGCAGACACCTCAGCCTCACGATCAACCGGGTCAGGCCATTCCTCAAGAGCATTTGTCTCATCAATCCGTAGGTTATACCATGTGGGCAGATGCTCTTCCTCCGGTAAGGCTAAGAAATAGTGACCCACATCAGGATCATTGACCGGATTGAAGGTATGATCGGGCAGGACATCGGGAGATTGTGGATCAAACCGCTGTTCCGGATGGAGGGTATCGTTCACATCCCAGCTCGTCTGCTTCCAGGGATCAAAGACTACCTTTTCATAGGTATGATTGGGATGGAGGGTGGCAACGACCCGCGCCAGAGGATCGTAGAATAAGAGAGGTGTAACCCCCCAGTGTACCAGTTCTCTTTCATCTTCATATCTATGGGTATCGCTGAAAAACGGTTCGTACTGTTTCACCGGCTTTCCCTTATTATTGTAAATCGTGCGACCGGTACCTACCCAGCGCGGATCGGTATCCGTTTCCGTCATCTGCACTTCACCGTCTACAATGTTCAATTCACCGGTGTCAGGATCACGGGCCGGTGTTGGACCGGGCTCGGCCTGTATCTTCGTCATGATCTCTCGGCCAAACCCATCGGAGTAGAGAAAACTGTGCTGAATCTTTGTCTGCTCTCCCGGTTCCAGATCAGATAGATGGGTTTCACGAGTAAGGGTACAGACCACATTGGGTCTCCCCTCGCGTTGAAACCTTTCAACGTCATAGATCATCCGGGTAGTGGCATCCCCCAGGATTGTGTGTGCATTGGCAAAGGGATCCTCGATATGGCTGGTAATGGTATCATCATCCAGATCAGCCTCAAAGACGTCCAGCGAATCACCCTCTCCATCATCCTTACCCCTTACGGCGGTACCGACCACCATACCCAGGATATCGAAAGCAACCTGAGAACGATTGCGATTTGGTCCGATCGTACGTTTTGTCTGAAGGATTCGGTAGTCGTTTGTCGCGTTCGTGGTGTTGCCCAGAGCATTCCTTGTTTCAACAACAAGAAGGTTGTGGTCATCGTATATGACGGTAGAAACGTTGCCAAACGGATCCTCAGCGCCCTGTACGAGGAAGAAATGATCGCGCGCGAATTGCGGGTCAGGGTTGTTCGGGTCTGGTGAAAAGAAGGGTCGTCCCGTCCCAAGCCACCAGATATCATCCGTATCTTCTGCCGAAAACAAGCCTTCTACCTTGAGGTCTGATCCACTCACATACCTGCCTGTTTCCCGTAACGTCTCGTCTCTCTCCTCATTATTCGCAAATTTCCCATTATAAACCTGTTCAAGGAGACCCGGGGTGAAGGCTAGGGTGTAGATCTTAAATGGGAGTGCGAGTGACTCCACCTCACCCAGGGGCAATGGGTTACTGAGGTCATTCACGAGATACAATGTCCGGCTCTGCTCGATAAGGCGTTTTTGGGTACTATTTGAATCAGGCTCAGCTTCATAGTGAATCTCAGCCGCTTCAGCGAGCACCCGGGTTACCTCTTCCAATTCGAGGACTGGGTCATTGCCTGCAGTCAGTCCCGTTATCTCATAGGTCTTTACCTCAACGGGTACTCCAATACGGTACCACTCATCCTCGTCCGGTTTATTCCGCACTCTATTCTCTGTATAGGTGATATATGTCTTTTCCTGTTCAGGGAATTCTTGTTGTTCAGTGAATTCAAGAATGCGGCGTGGATAGCCGATTGCCGCGGACTTGACCACGTTACCGAAATTATCCACTTCCAGGGTCATTGAATGGTTAATTCGTGGATCCTCAGGATTGCGTTCGTAATGATAATTGAGGGCCTCACACGGATATGCATAAAAGACCGCATAATGGCCATCCTGCATTGGCTGAAGCATTTCAAGCTTATACGCGCTTTCCGAAACGGTATAGGGATGTTCTCTCCTGGCTGAATCATCGACTGCATAGATTTCCTGCCTGAGCACGCTTCCCTTGAGGGAACGTGAAGCTTCATGCTGTTCCTGAGCAGTAAGACCTGCAGGGAGGATTGTATCGGGTAAGAGTGTTGCCTGAGGATCACCCTGATAATATTCTTCTTCATACTGCTGTGAAATCTTTCCTCCCTGAATGTAGGCTCCCGTATGAAACCAGGTCTTCGTGTAGACAGGCGGCAGGTGAAATGACTCTTCCGCTTCGGTATCCGTAGTGCCGTCATCAGAACTCGTAAATTGATCAAAGTATTCCGTGTCCCACTGTTCTACCATGCCAAACCCGCGAAACTCACGTTCTTCACCGTCGAAATAGCCGTGGTGATACCGGTAGAGGGAAACCAGTTTCGTTTTACTGATGTGATCAAAAACTTCTGCCTTTTCAACAACGTGAACGGGAAAAGGGACTTTTGTGATCCAGGGGGTACCGGCAGCCTTATCCTCCAGATAAAACTTTGTTGAAGGGGCATAGTGCAGCGTTGTCTCTGCCCCCATATTGTTCTTTACTGATATGAGCAGGTGGGGCTTCTTTCCTCCCATAAGGTCAATATACCGCATCGGCTGATAGGCATCGCCGGGGAGAGGCGAAGACCATACGAGACATGCCGTGCCATTACCGGTAAGGTCAACGACGGTAACGGACGAAATATTATCAACCGCGGGGAATCTGGTAAGCCTCTGAGGACTACTCCAGCTGTTTCCTGCCTGATTAGCCCAGAGGTTGATCTCTCCCCTTCCAAGATAGATAATGTCTGAGGTACCGGAGCCGTCGATATCTGCAAGCCGAATACGACCCTGATCAAAGTAATCGGGATGATCAAAATGGGGAGGATGATCCATCGTGACCTTTGCCCCGAAATGGCCATATCCATGGTTTGGCCAGTAGCAGACCTCACCGTTACTGATACGAACAAGGTCAGTAAGTCCGTCACCGGTCATATCCGCAAGATAGATTGACTGGGTTCTGTCGGCAAATACGAGGGCAGGGCCATGCTCCTCATCGGTAACCTTGCTCACCATCTCAGCCGGGCCGAAACCCTCCTCCGCAAGGGAAGGATGCCAGACAAAGAGGTCATTGTGTGTAATCAAGAGATCGGCGTGACCGTCTCCATTGAGATCGACAAACCTGAGATTCGGATCATTCCAGGTCACTTTGGGTGATGAACTGAATGGTGCAAGATGGTCCCATCCGCCTGCCTCTCCCCGTTCGTAATACCCGGTCACCGGTTCACTCAAAAGCACCAGATCCTGCGTCCCATCACCTGCCAGGTCCATAAACTGCTGCTGACCACCCTCTATATCTGCAAGCGAGGGTATTGTGGCAACAAGCCGTGCTGATGAGAATCGAGAAAAGTCATGTTCACCGTAATCGGGTGGATCCGGCGGATGCTGTTTATTGAACAGAGTTGCCGGATCGAACTTGAAATTCCCTAAATTTGATTTATAGAACCACGATTCGTCATGCTCCTTTACCACCCCTGAAATGCCCTCACCATCGAGATCCACCCATTGATAGCGACCGCCACCGAGGCCGGCGGGAAGGTCTGCAATGCTCTCTTCATCAATCATACGAACCTCTTCGTCAATCTCAGGTCGGGTGTAGGTAAATTCCACCGGTGGTAATGACTTCTTCTGATATCCCTCTTCATCTGAGAGCCTGATATAACCTGTCTGTCTGGCCGCTATGAGATAGGTACCCACCGGATTTTCCTCATAGGTAAGATCTGTCGAACGAACCAGACAGGGAGTATCACCTAATTCAGGGAAATGGTGAAACATGAGCACGCGACGGCAGAGGCGCTGCGTCCTGATCTCAAATCCCGCTCGGAAACTGGAAAAGGCATCCGGACGGTCTAGCCAGGTTTGGGCATCATCATCTGGTGTGGGTACATCAAGATCATGTTCACCATAGTCAAAGACGACCTCAAAGAGCCAGTCGTCACGAGTAGAGAGGTCTTCACCCTGCTGAAAAGGGGTTTCGTTGCCATACTTGATACGTTTCAGATACCGGTTGGCATAACTCGTGTTGTTTGCGAGCCTGTTCTTTTCTTGAGGCCAGGAAGGCTCAATATTTCCAGTATCCTCCTGCTTATAGGTATAGAAAATGACATTCCCTTTATCATCGTGGCTCTCTTCAAGGAGCCATTTGAAAATGCGGGAGTCATCATGTGAGGCTGATATCCTGCTATTTGCGCTTTTACCATAGACGCTTTTCACATTGTCTTTGGTAGTCGATTCCCAGTGAGCAATTCCACTGGTTCGATTTGTCCATTTCTCAATGCGGGCAAAGAGCCCTTCAATACGAGGACGATATCTCTGAACGGTGTATGGTACATCATCTCTGGTTCTTGGAAAAACATCCTTTTCCCAGGTATCTGAATCTTCCTGATGGATCAAGATCAACACGGGAACGAGATCTTCTGCACCGGAGAGGATAAAGGTATCGGAGTCAACCGCATCCTCATATCGAGGGATTCCCTTATCAGTCTTTCTCGTAATGGATGGGATAGAGAGATTCCATCCGAGGCCAAATGGGCCATTTCCAGCGCTGGAATCATAGCTCAGGGCGAGCTGAGGTGAAAACCCTTGTCGACCGGGACTCGTGGCAATGGGAATGCTCATCGATCCGGTACCAGTAGCGGGATTCACGCTGAATTTCTCATCGATTCCTCTAATGGCACCTCCGCCTTTCGGAAGATTTATCGCCGGAGTAAGAGATTGTGCGCCATCACCATTCTGAGCAGGTTCCTGATTATTCTCTCCTTTATTATTTTGAGGATTGTTGAGCATAAAGGACTTCTCCAATAAAAAAAGCCTTACTGCAAAGATTTCATGTGAAACAACTTTTGCAGTAAGGCTATCTTTTCAATACGGATGTGCTATCTCTTAAATTACATCCCTGTATCTTTAAAAGACCCTTCCCTTTGCGTCCCCTGATCACTCAGGGTTTGCCTTAATCGTATTGGAAGTAACTTTTGATTCATTATACTGGAACTGCTAACACAAAAAATACACTATAACATAATAGGACAATAAACAAAATTTAATAAGAGATGTCAATCGAAAACAAGATTTCTCCTATTACTTTAGCTCATTGAAAACTATTAAATGCAAACTTAGTGCCACTATTTTCTTTAAAGATAGAAGTGCTCTAACCAATGGTGGTGCAAAAAGATAAAGAATCCGGTTATTTTCCGAAGTAAGATTTGTTACAAATGCATAACAAAAAAATGTTATTGTTCCGTAATAAATTTTCATGCCGCTAATTGGCAACACAATGCATGATAATGGAAATCCATGCGTCCGTACTGATGTCCCACGTTAGACAGGAAAGAAAAGTTCATATAGGGTTTACAGGTTTGGATCCATGGCAGATTGCAACTATTTCAACGATTTTTTAGTTCCTATAAATCTTTTCGCGTAAATTATTATCTTCATATTCTGGGACTACTCTTCCAGCTTTTGGAAATCGAGGGATTGTTTTAACAATGGCATTTAATTTCTTCGCAAAAATGGCGGCATAATACTCTGAATCCTTGGCAATATAGCTGCAAATATCTTCAAAGTTTGCAATCGCACGTGGAGACCACGTTATTTTGTAAGCCATTTAGACATCCGTTTTTCAACCTCTTCATGGGTAATACCTTTACCTTCATCCAGCTCCTTTAAACCCACATCAACCTGAAGTTTAAAATATAGTTCCGCCATAATATCATCAACGGTAACTTCTACCGGGAGGGACTGGATCATTTCTATAACTTTTTGTTTTACACTTGACATATATTCACCTCATTGATTATTAAGAGTAAATCCGTTTGTAAGTATGCCGTAAATTGTGCACCTTAATGAAACAAAATTATTATATCAAACGAAAAGAAAAGTGGAAAACATTATTCAAGTTAGTGCATCCTGCGCAACTCTTTCAAAATTGCTAAACTGCCGTCCATAGCAGTTTTTACGGTCTTTTGAACTTGCGCCTTCAGCGCAAAAAATAAGGAAATATTGAAACTCCTATGCATCAAGTTAGGTTCCTCGACTCCGTTCGGAATAACGTCACACTGAGAGCCCGCCTGTTCGGGTTGGGATCCGAAGTGTAACAAACGTGAATATGCGAGAAATTTACCTTAACGCCGAATAGGCAAGCAGAGGCCGCACAGAGCTTATGTCAAGCTGCGCTTGATAGGTAACTGGCTGTAATTTGTTGACTACTCGGACAATTCCATCGCATAATGCTTCAACATAAAAATTGATTATTAAACTTCTATTGCAGCACCAATTATCTTCTCTGATATCTCGTATTCATAACATAATGAATAAATCCCTTCTTATTTTTCATCAGCCTTTATTATTCTCTGCGTCCTCTGCGTTAAAATAGAATACTAAAGCCTTAACTCCCAAATATTTAAAATGGAAAGCTATACAACTGATTTTAAACAAATGCAAAAAAGTTTGACCTCTTCTCCAACATATATTTTAACTTTCACAGAGAATAATTATGATGTTTTGCTAACCAAAAATCTACAAAAGGAGACAATCGTCTATGCACAGATACTAGACTCGTTTTCAAGAGTATCCCATTTAATCAAGTGGCCTTAATCACTCGAAAAGCGGAATCTTGTGGAGAAACCGCTTCTCCCATCATAATTCCATTCATGATTGCCATCACTAAATCTATGGGTAACAGTCTTCCCCATATCCAGAGTTGTGTCAAACTCCTTTGACCAGTCCGGTTCAGCAAAGACAGTAGTGATAAAACTAAATAATACAATAGCAACCAGGAATCCCCATAATTTCACATTATAAAACCAGTTTGCTCGCCCTGTTAAATATATATCCTGGCATTTTAATTTGCTTTTATAAAAATACGAATTTTGAAAGCTGCGGTAATGAAATCATTCTAAATGATTTAACAGGGTAAAGAATTTTTGATTTGTTCATTGTGATTTATTTGTAATTTGGAACTTGTTATCTGGTGCTTACCTGTCCGAACGAATCATCCGGGCGGATCAGATATCATGAAAAACGCTATTAATAAATATTTTGTCAAATCTTGTCCCTGTATGCTTGGAACTGGGATTGGTTAAAATATTTTTGTTAAGAGGCTATTTTCCCCAATGAAACCTGAACAAAGTACCCGGGATAATTACTATTATGACCTTGCCGCAATTTCGAGATCGAGCTCCAAATCATCCACTAATTCAATTTCATCCACTGAATCTAAAACATTTCCCGCAGTCGATTTTTCATTGAGGAAGACTCTCCATTCTCCAAAGGGACTGGCATTATGTACAATTGAGGCGCCCGCAATTTCCTGTTGAAATGTCCTGTTGCGTTTACTGATGCGGCCAATCAGTATGGGAGGAATTGATGTCTGATCCAGATCGGCAACACGTCCAAAACTGTGGTGACAAAAACTCTTTTTTGGCAGGTCAACTCTGGCCATCCAGACACCTTTGGCACGAATACCTGATACATAAACACTTATGCCTCTCAACCGAACATATTTCTGGTCGGGAAAGAAGCTCTCCGGAATCTCAAACTTCCACTGACCAGATTTTCTTCCCTCATACCACTTTTTATCACCTATCGTTTGCCTTACTGAGATCGACATGGTATACTTCTGGTCAATCATTGAATTATTCCCTAACCATGCAAGGGTGTCACTTACCCAAACAACACTATCGTCTAGAACTGAACACGGTGTCTGTTGCCCTTTCTTATCTTGATTTTCAAGTTTTACTTGTGACGCAATAGAGACAGGCAACGCTTTATTATACCCGTAAATAAGCTGTAAACCCTCATACGCAGCCTTTATCCCTGCAAGCGCTTCACGGAGATCTCTCTCATATTGTAAACGGATCTTGTCCATCTGTTCCGCATAATTGAGAACCCCTCCCGGTTCAGTCGCCAACCTGATCTTCAAATCTCCTACCTCTCTTGCTGCTTGCGCCCGCCTTCTCCTGAATTCAATCTCCTTTCTCGCCCACTCCATTTGTTCATGAGAACCTTCATATCTCTGTTTAACAACATCTCTATCCATATCACGCATGTACTTCTGGGTATACAACGCATATTTTTTATTGTGCATATGGTAAAAACTCTGATCAAAGGCTGCCTTTTTTGCGTGTTCTGCAAAATTGTTGGGTGTATAGTTCCAGGTAAGATTTACCGCTTTTTTGAGATAAGGAGTCTCGTGACTTGGGTAATAGGGAAGAAGTGCAAGAAGCTGACTATTCCCGGAGTGTTTGTTCATCGCATCAAGAGTGAAATTGTTATCAAGGGTGGATTTGATCACAGACGATACATACTGCAAACCTTCTTTACGCGCAGTTAGCGCATTTACTTCGGAAACACTTCGCTTGTATGGGAGTGTATAGATTCCAGCCTTAATCTCATCTTGATGAATTGTATCGTTTATAAGGTACTCCAATATTTCCAAACGCAGGTTCACAGCTTTATTTGCTTTATCCTGCCATTCAGACCGGAGAATCTTAGCACGCCTTAACAAATCCGCTGCTTGGCTAAGCAGTGTTTCAACCTGAAAGCTTCTCAAATTTTTATCTGGTTCTTGTGATTTAAAAGTCAAATTTGTGTCGAGAGAGAGAAGGTTTGGATCAAGAGGTCCTTTTAAAAACAGTGAAGGATCCGGCTCATCCTTACCGTCGATTCTGATGGGCATGTAGAGTTTATAAAAACGCTTCACAATTACTTCCCAAGATTTTTCATCTCGAGAGAAACCTTGTTCGCCATTTCCTATATCATCTGATGGCTTAACGGTTTCAGTTTTTTCCGGAACTTTTTCCGGTTCTTTGATATCATCATTACTATGATGAGTTAACACAGCTTTTGCAGAGTTCTTCTTCTCCGGTCTCGAAGTAAATTCAGATAGTCCAAAACCTCCTCCTACAACAGCTACTGCACTCAACAACACATCTCTTCTTTTGATTGATTTACTCATTTTCTCTCCCCCCCCCTCAATTTTAGGGTATTAATATGTAAAAATGATAACCAACTATTGCGAGCATAACGAATAATATTTATTAACAGGGTAAATTTGAGCAGGTATTGGTCAACATGTTTTTGTTAAGAGATTAAATGAAATGGCTTAGAACAACCTTTCTCATTTGACAGTATGTTTTGTGCTTCAATATGCGAACAAACGATAGCCTTCTTTTGTTCCCTTTTTTATTAAGAATAGCTCTTTTGATTTATTCTCTTTTTCATCTGATTTTTTA
This sequence comes from Candidatus Scalindua sp., assembly GCA_031316155.1. Classification (GTDB taxonomy): domain Bacteria; phylum Planctomycetota; class Brocadiia; order Brocadiales; family Scalinduaceae; genus SCAELEC01. The sequence continues at coordinate 52,032 of JALDRB010000002.1, read as the reverse complement.
AAAGCAATTTGTCGTAAGCCAAGGTAAATTGTACAAGTGCGAAATAAGCTTACATCTTTTCACGTTAAGAAATGGCAGAACTATATTAGCAAATTAGATCAAAACCTGCAAACTTCATACAAAAAAAAAATCAGTAACCATACAATTCCCGTCAACCTGAAGAGTTATTTACCTTATAACAGTCATAAACGTTGATAAATATGATATTTATGATGCAAAACAGAGCAATTTCCTTTGGGATTACCTCGTCTTTACTAACGGTTTCCGTTAATATTTTTAACGGGCAAGAAATAAGAACTTGCTGGACAAAAAGAATTCAGGAAAATTCGTGCTTGACATGAAAAAAGCTATTTGATAGATTAGCCACACTTACTGCTTTGTATCATAATTTTACATATTAAATATTTTAATATAGGAGATTGGAATAATGGCCGGTGGAAATGTCAAGCTATTTTCGATTACTACAGTGTTCTTCGCTATTTGCGCCATACTCTTTTTTGGTCTTTCCGTTACATCTCTTCAAAAGTATACTGCACAGAAAAAGAGAGTTCACCACATGGAACAAAAGATTTTAGCTGGTAAAAAAGAGGTTATGAAGGTACCTGAAATGATTGGTAAACTGAGGAAAGCCGATAAGGAAAGCAAGGATTTACAATCCCAGATGGCCGATCTTACCGAATCAAACGAAGAGTTGAATTCAGAACTTGAAGAGGTTAAGGTAGAACTAACCACAGTTACCATTGCAAAGGCCGTTTTAGAAACGGACAGAGCCGGTTACACAAAAAACCTGATAGAGGCAAGGCAAGCTGTTGAAGAGTTAAGGAATCAACTGAGCACCAATGACGGGGGCTTAAGCATGTATGAAGAGGAGTCTTCAACCGAATCTCTGTCGGATGAGGTTGAGGAAATGGAAAAAGATCTACAGGCATCAGATGAAGCAGAGAAAGCAGAAGAGATACAGGCTTCAAACGATACAGAATCAACCGAAACTGAAGTGTCAAATGAAGGTCCAGCCGGCATACAAGCAACACTTGATTCAATGAGGAGTATTATTCTTTCCTTACAGTTTTCATATTCTCAAGTTGAGCGTCAATTGCTGTTAAATAAATTGAGTAGTCTGGTTGATCAAGCAAAGGGACAATCCAGTGAGTCATCTGAAATTATCCAACTCTTAGATGATTTTGCACAATTGGCGGCTTCTTCATCTACAAATATGGATGAAGTATTGGCATCGCTTGATCAGGTGCAGTCTAAGTTATAAGCCAAAGATTACTTCCAAAGTATTAAAACAAACATTCCAAACACTCCGGGATACCATAATCGCAGCAGAGCATAACGCATCTAGTTTTGCTATGATTGGCTACTACCTTAGCTTTCGGTAATCTACTAACGGTAAAATCAAAATGGCAATAACTACCTATCAGCACCTAATAAACATTGAGCTGGTTGATTGTTTCATCTGTTTTCAGTCTCAGGATTCGTATCCTGTTTATTCCACAAGATCAAATCAAAAAAAATAGGCAGACTTAAACAGTTTTCAGCTTGTCACAACAGTTTTCATGAGCAATGTACCTTTTGCCATATGATTAAGACGCCGGGCATCCGTTGCACGATGGAAGAAAAGCAAACATGCCGCATCATGGAAACAGCCGGTTGGTTGCGATGCATGTCGCGGTTCTAACCATCATCAATTATACATGCCCACGTATAAAGATTGTGGCAAATGTCATCCGAAGCAGACAAAGGAACACCGGGCCGGTGGTAAAGGCTCACACGCACACGCATTTCATGTCAGCACCAATGAGTCAACCTGGCAAGTAGGTAAGCCTGCAGAAGAGGTTACGGCCTGTGCCACTTGTTATGGTAAGGCTGAAAACAGCTGTGATGGTTGTCATACAAGGTATGAATTTTCCGCAGCAAAAGCAAGTAAACGGAGGAGATTCTCGGAACTGGAGAAAAAGGTTGGAGTAAAACATAAGGCATATAAGTTCTGAAAACACGGAGAATATACAGACCTTCTTTTGGAGCGGAAGAGGAAGGAGGGAGACGTCACAGAAGAGTAAATTATTTTTCATAATTTCTGGAGTACAGAGTTGCACTTTCCGGACAGATCATATTTCCCTCGAATTCATGGAGATAGGCTCTGTCAATACCAGTCTTAAGAGGGCTGTTCGTGATCAAGCAAAAGTATCACATTTTGACATCCTGGTTTTATTTGCGCCCAAATCTTTGCAGAGAAGAGACTCCATCATCTTGTAAAGTTTATAATAATTTTTATAAAGGACACATTGTATGCAGGGCTTTGATGACCGAAAATCAATCACGAGAGAATTAATAGAAATCATTAACAATTCAGATATCATTAACCGACTCAAAATTACCCCTGAACATATTCGAATCGGTGTTTTTTATACTGGTGTGGTCTTAAACACCGGCCATTCAGGCCTGTCATATACACCTGTTCAGGAAATTCCGGAAGCAGTTTGTTGCCCAAAATCCCATGCCAAGATGCCTGCAGCCGGTTCTTTACTTGATTTTCAAATCACCGATCTGATGAATTACGCTCTCGAAGATAACGCATTGAAAGCGGCTGTAGGTATTGCAACAATTAATGCTCTTTCTGCAATACTGTTTGAAGAGAAAACCTGTAAGTATAAGCCCTCTTCTTTTGGCAATGCATTAGATCTCGTCAAGGTTACGGATAAAGATACGGTTGCAATGGTAGGAGCCTTTCCCCCTTTTATAAAACAGATCAAGGAAGAGGCAAAGAGACTTTTTGTGATTGAGAAAAATCCCCGAATTGTTGGCAAAGGCGACAATATTGAAATAGAATCCGAAGCACGTCTGGAGGAAATAATACCCCAATCAAATATTCTCATAATAACGGGCGTTACCTTAATCAATCATACGCTTGGCCCTATCCTGAAGCTTGCCGGAAAAACAAGCAACATTATTCTGGTAGGTCCAACCGCCAGTGTTTACCCTGAACCTCTCTTTAAAAGAGGTGTGACAATTCTGGGTGGAGTGAGGATCACAGACGCATCAAAAATGATACACCTCATTGGGGAAGCGGGTTCCGGATACGATTTTTTTGAAAATTGTGCAGAAAAAACAATTATCAGTAATACAGCAGCTTAAATAGTTTCCGTACGGAAACTATTTATATATCTCTTAAAAGTTTGTTTTCAGGAGATTTTTCGATTGTATCATTAAACGTTTTCAACGTTTCAGCCAAAACCTGTAATTCCTTCGTTTGTGCAACGGGTATATTATCAGAACCTCTTTTGTCCAGGGAATTGATAATGTATTTAATGGTAAGGATATTAATATCCTTTGCAGGTTGATATGCCATTACATCATCCTCATCAGTCTTGATTTCAGAAGCCACTCCGCTCTCAACTAATTCATCCAGTATCTGTCTCATCAGGTTAATTGGAATTTCCAGGGTACGTGAAATAAAGCTGGAGGTTAAGGGTTTCTGTCCCTCAGAAAAATTTTTTATTAACACATGGGCTGTTCTCAGAGAGAGAAGTCTCTTAAAAGATGAACTGATCCGCAAACATTCCGATTCAAATTCAAATGAAGCTGCATTCTGATGGATAAAGGAGATTTCTGCACCAAAAAGAACTATCAACCAGCTAAGCTGCAGCCATATCAAAAACAGTGGCAGCGCTGCAAAGCTGCCATAAATGGCGTTGTACTTTGCTACCCCAACCTGAAAATTAATATACGCCAGCTGGGCAAGCTGATAAACAGTTCCCGCAATCGCACCGGCAATAATACCGGACTTAAATTTAACTTTAGTGTTAGGCATAAATATATACATAAATGCAAAAACACCTCCGATCACAAAATAAGGCAGCAATTTGAGCAGAAACAAAATAAAGGGGCTAAAAACTCCAAAAAAGGTGAACCTTTCGGTTATGTGTACAATCTGTGTCTTGATGAAGACCGTCGTACTACTCGACATGATGATGAGCAACGGGCAAATAAGCATGATGGAAAGATAATCACTCAATTTCCTCCCGATACTTCGTGACTTTTTTATCCCCCAGATATCATTAAATGAACGTTCTATGTTGCTTAATAATTTAATTACTATATAGAAGAGAACAGCTACACCGATACCGGCTATTATCCCTCCTTTTGTCTCTTCAAGCAAGGAACGTGCAAAGGTGACAACCTGAACAAGTACCTCCTCTTGACCGGGAAATTTTTCGATGAGTTGTTTTTCAAGATTTTTTTCAAAACCAAACCCCTTCGATATCCCAAACGCCAAAGCAACTACCGGCACAACAGAAAGCAAAGAGTAAAAGGTAAGAGCAGACGCCCTCAATTTACAGTTGTGCTCCTGAAATCCACGTACTGTTAAAAGAAACAGCCTGAGTTGTCTGACAAAAAAAGACTTTGTGGGGGGGGCGCTTTCCAAACGAATGGACCAGATATCGGTTTTTATGAAACTGGTTATTTTTTCTATCATAATAATTTCAGTCAAAACTCCGGCTATTTAACGACATCGGCGTTCGTCACCCCGAACTTCAAGTATCGCAGGAATTGAGGATCTTGAATCGGCCCTATTCCCGTTTCGATTAAAGCCGACTTCCCTGGTGGAATTGTTCCCTTTAACTCTTTAACAACTTGAAGTGCCCTGCCCTGAGAATCCGGATATCGTATTAGCACATTCACATCTCGAACAGATACCGGAGTAGGATTAGAAATTTGAACGATCACCATACGCTTCTGGTTCAAATCAATATTCGTTCTCAAATAACTGTTCGGATTTACCGGCAAGTCCAAGGTTACAAGAGACCTCGAAGCCTGCCTGCCCGGCTCAGAATCAGAAGTAACAGCTTCTTTGAAATATCGTATAGCCTTCTGCCGGTTCCCCTGCGCAAGGGACAAATTGCCAAGTGCATTCAGGGCGGTTGCAGTGGGGAGAAGATCAGTGCTTTTCTCCAGGTCTTTCAGCGCACCCGTTTGATCACCCAACTTTTCTTTAGCGAGCCCACGCTGGACATAAAAATAGAAAAATTTATCGTTATCTTTCACGGCATTATCATAGTTTGTTAAGGCCTGCTGATATTGCTGCTGACTCAAATACGCATCTCCGACTAAGGCATCAAACAGCCCCTCCCTGGGTTCAATACGATTTGCCTGGTTCGCAAGAGCCAGTGCTTCCTCTGTCTTCCCCTTACTGAGAGCTTCTCTCCCCTTGTCGTGAGCTTCGTAAGCTTTCTTCGTCTTCTTCAAGTGCGCAATCTTATTCTGATAACGCTCTACACCAAGCTCACCGGTTGCCGGCAAGGTCTTTGCTGTTTCACGATTTGCCTCAACACGTTCCTGTGATGGTGGATGGCTGGAAAAGAGCCCGGACAACCAGTCCGTATTCTGATTCCGGTCTTCGGACAACCGTACAAACACCTCTTGCAGAGTAATGGCTGCCCTTGGATCATAGCCGGCTCGAGACATATACTGCATACCGTAAAAATCAGACTCACGCTCGGCATCCCGTCCATATTTCTGATTAACCAGGCCCGCAGCCATTTGAGCACCACGAACAGCAAGATTTGCATAATTGCTTCCACCTGCAGCAACACCGGTTACGGCAACAGCGCCTTGCAGTAACATTCCCCGTTCTATTCCCTGGGCTCCGTGTCTCGCCGCAGCGTGCACGATCTCATGCCCCAAAACCGCAGCAAGTTCAGCCTCGTTGTCTAACTCAATCAGTATGCCCCGATTAACGGCTATCTTTCCTCCCGGTAATGCCCAGGCATTGGGTATGGAGTTGTTAATAACTTCAAATTCATAAGGAAGTTTGCGGTCACTGACCGCAGCTAATCTTTGCCCCACGCTATTAACATACTCTGTCAATGAAGAATCAACCTCATAATCCCCACCCTGCATCTGACGACTCGGTGCATACTGCTGTTCACCAATCCGAAGTTCTTGAGATTCTGGTATTATTTTTAATTGTCGTTTGCCAGTAACCGGATTGACTGCACATCCATAGAGAGTAATGGAATATAGTGTAAGCAGAACGAGTAATTTTCGCATCACAGATTTCTCCCTCCAAAAAAATTCAAACCTTGATTTTCTAGCCATTTGTAAACAATCCAGGAATAAATTGAAAAAGACATCGAACCAGGTCATAAAAAAACGTAACACTGAGATTCTGCATAATCATAGTATGGCGAGCCGCAAACCAAAATGACTAAAGTTTATGGTTTACTTTGTTCCAATAGATGTGAAAATAGCAAGTAATTCACTGCACTCCTCGCAATCTGTGTTGGCTTCTTCTCTAGAGAACCATTTTGTATCTAGAATTACTTCGATCCGATATTGTGTTTCACCCAGATGGAATAGGCTTCGTATTCCACTGGACAGGCTTGCTTCACTTTCAAAAATTTTTATTATCCAAAACTTCCCGCCCGGCCATCAGTCCGCTCACCAGCCCGATACTCATTCTGGCAGGGAAAGGTAGCTCACTTCAAACTTCAGGCACTTTGAACTTACCAAATTCTCTCAATAGGTTGTTGACCCGCCATTTTCAGCTACGCGTTAAGATTTGTTATTGTGAGCCATTTACTGTTAAGAGATTCGAGTCTTTTGGTCTACCGGTGTCCGAAAGACTAAAAACCCTTTTTACAAACCGGAACATCTTCCTGAGAAACCAGAGAGAAAATATAATAAAGAGTGTTACCAGGATTGCAATCACAAACGGATGATGCAAGATTAAATACAAAGTCCCGATTACCGTTGCATCTTCGGTGACACTCGCGATAGAATTAGTCACAGGTTCAGGTGATGCATTTATAGCCAGCCGTGATGTAGCCTTGATAAGATGAGAATCCAGAGCAATCCCTCCCGTCAAAAGGGCTACAACGATTTGTATCAGCTGACTTGAATCCGCCATGGCCGTGTACCCTATAGCAGCTCCTGCAAGAGGGCGTATAAAGGTATGAACTGAATCCCAAAGTGAGTCAATGTAAGGAACCTTATCTGCGACAAATTCGACAAAAAACAGAAAAATAGCAATACCAACAATTAAAGGATGGGAAATAATCTCCAAATCTCCCGGAAGCTTGATCCATTCCATCCTGTGGGCAATACCCAAACCAGCCATACTCAAATAGAGATTAACTCCGGAAGCCCATGAACTCCCTAATAACACTCCGATTGAACTAAAGATTTCCATTTTTTACTCCTAACACAAAAGCCTGTTATTCTCCCCCTGTTCTCTCAACTTTGTTTCTGATACGGTTCCTCGAATTCATTAATTCATTTTTCTCCCAAATACCTCTTTCAAGAGTTCGGTCACCCTTGCTGCAGGATCAGACCGGATCTTCTTTTCCTCCTCACCGATCATAAAAAAAAGACCCTCCAGAGCCTTATTCGTCACATAATCATCAAGATCTAGGGCTTCTGATTTCAAAAACGGCAAAGATGCAAATTTACTTGCCATGTCTTTGTAATACTTGGTAACACCAACATCGTTCATATGAGAAGAGATAACGGGTTTGAACGCCTCATACAGACTGTCACTGGTTTTACTCTTAAAATAATCGCTTGCAGCAGTATCGCCGCCATTGAGAATATTTTTTGCCTCATCAAAAGAGATCTCCTTCACAGCATCGATAAAAAGTGATCGCGCTTTTGGAGCTGCTTCTTCTGCAGCACGGTTCATACTCAGAATAAAATCGTCAACTTTTTCCTGATAGCCAATCTTTCCGAGACCGTCTGCTAACATCTTGATCTTTTCCGGTACGAGTATTTTAATTGCCTGGTTCGCAAAAAAACCATCAATCTTTGAAACTGAATCTATGGCATTATTTGAACCGATCGAAATTGCCTCTTTAAGAGCAGATATTATCCTGTTTTCATTAAGTGTTGTGTCTGCCGAACCACCAAATTTCTTAAATATTTTATCAAAAATACCCCCATAACTCGGATATAGAAGAAAAACCTGAACAAGAACAAGAATGATCAGGAACCAAATACTCTTTTTCATCATCTCTCTACCTCCTTATCATTATTCACCGCCATTTAAAACAAATAACTGCTCAGACGATCAAGGTTTCCCCTTAAAGTTAAACATTACACCTGCATACAGACGTTCTCTTCACTAACCATCAACTTCTACCAAGCAGTAAAATTAAAATACTCACCGGCAGATTCTCAGTTTGCAATGTTGTCGCCTTCCTTTCATCAGGTACAATCCACTCTTATGATTATGCTATTTTCCCGGTAGTTTGTAAAGCAAGAATTCTTGCCATCAATCCGGCTCATTTTTTAATAATCTGTTAAAAATTTCGATTGATTACCGTATCCATCTCTTCGAAACAGGAAAGGTATCTTGATTAACTAATTATTTCATATTTCAACGTTTTTAGTTGCTTTTTTTGATTATTTTTGATCTAATGATTACTTTAAATCATGAGATTTTATATTACACATCATTGTAGCGTAGCCGCTGGCATTAACTTCCATTTTCATCATTGGATTGGTCATGTAAATTACGCAACATTAAGGTTGCGGTTACAAAACCACTTCATTGTTAGGTAATACATAGTAACTATAGTTATTGATGTATTAGTTTTATAACTTTTTTAGAAGGAGGTTGGTATGATTTTCAGGAAGAGAATAAATGTTGGTCTCGTTTTATTTTTTGCAGTGCTTGTCGGTATGTATGGCTGCGCTTCTCGACAGAGTCAGGTTGTCGTAGAAGAAAAGGGCGTTGAAACGGCGCCAGCGTATAGCGAAGAAACTATAAGCACCAGCAGTACAAAAAGTTATGCCAGTGCCGGTCGTGCATCACAATCCGGAGCATTTCCAACAGGAGATAGACACTCAAGTGTAATTTTCATAGAAAAAAGTTTACCATCAGAAACTCAAGTTGGCCACCCATTTGACTTTATAACTAAGGTAACAAACCTTACCGATGGTTTAGTCAAAGATGTTGTGGTCTATGCAGTACTTCCAGACAGTTTTAAAGTTGGAAGCTCTGATCCTGCCATTCAAGCTGATCCTGATGGAAAAAAGGTACACTGGTTAGTGGGAGATCTAGGTCCGAAAGAAACAAAGGTGATCACGGTTTCAGGAGCACCAACAAGTTTAGGGGACATGGAATTCTGTTGTACTGAAGTTACCTATAATTACGACCCGTCGCTTTGTATGACTGCCGCTGTTGTGCAGCCGGAATTGAAACTAACCAAGCAGGCCCCTTCTGAGGTTATGATTTGCGACACAATCCCCTACACGGTTGTTGTAAGCAACACAGGTACAGGGGCTGCACAAAATGTAAGGATTAAGGACACTCTTCCTTCAGGACTTAAGACAATGAGCGGAGAGGGCTCTGTTGAGTACGAGGTCGGTACACTCCATGCAGGAGAATCGAGAGAGGTGACGATGGATGTTAAAGCAGACCGAAGGGGTACTTTCGATAACACAGCATCTGCCGTTGCTGAAGGCAACTTGAGCGCTGATTCAAATTCAACTACTACCGTTGTCACACAACCTGTGCTCACGGTAACTAAAACGTGTCCGGCAAAAAGGTACCTTGGAAGAAATATTACCTACAACATCGTAGTAACAAATGAGGGTAACGGACCAGCAGTAAACACTACTCTGGATGACTGCATACCTTTAAACACCACGATGGTTAGCGCAAGTGACGGAGCCACGGTAACGGAAAGAGGTGCGCTGTGGGACTTGGGAACCCTGCAACCTCAGGAATCGAGAGAGGTTTCTGTAACCGTTCGTGCAGACAATTTGGGAGAGGCTGAAAACTGTGCATTAGCCAGCGCCGAATGTGCCGACTCGGTAAAGGATTGTTGTGTAACCGTAGTATCGGGAATTCCTGCAATTCTCCTTGAAGTTATCGATCTTGCAGACCCAATTGAGATCGGTGCAAATGAGACCTATGAGATTAGAGTAACCAATCAGGGTACAGCTACCGATACAAACGTATCGATTGTATGTTCACTGGAATCTGGTACGATGGAATATGTCTCTTCTGATGGTCCGACGACCGCTTCCACTACGGGTAATATCGTAACATTTGCACCACTGCCGGCTCTGGCATCGAAAAACACCGCAACTTGGAGGGTTATTGTAAGGGCTGTTGGTGAAGGCGACGTGAGATTTAAAGTTGTCTTAAACAGCGATCAATTAGATCGAGATGTTCAGGAAACCGAATCTACTAACTTCTACGAATAGTCTTTAGATTATTTTGATTTTTTACGTGTACTACACGGGAGAATTACCAAAAGTTCATGAATATCGTTTGGGCGTATCCTTAACGGATACGCTCAGACGGTAGTACACTATCAAAAATTGAATATATACCGCAGTCAGACGCCATTGCCATGGCAAAAGTTGTGATGCACCTCCCTACTACCCGGAACTGAAACGTTCCACCATTCTCAAAACTTCAAGGATTCATTTTATCTTTGTATCGTCTCCCTTCAAATAGACTCCAATACAAAGAGACATTTTCCACCACTGTAATGACGTTGTTACCACCAATAACAAGAAATCAATTAAAAAATAGTATGAATTTGCAACCTGGCCGAACCAGAACACATATGAAATTTATTCCTTTTTGGTTCTGGTTCGGCCGGGTTGGGGAACAGTAATTAATTTATACCCGCTCCCGAGCTTCAGCGACTCTTTAATCATTTTTGAAACAAAACCCTTCGCCTTGGTAACGGACCCTGTAAGATTGTACCCTTTGGCCAATCCTGCGGCTATTGCAGCTGAATAGACACACCCCGTGCCATGCACATTTTCTGTTTCTATCCGTTCTGCTTTAAAACATTGAAAGGACTTGCCGTCATACAGAACATCAATAATCTCGGATTTCGAAAAAAATTCCCCCCCGTCAATGCCGCAATCAATGGCATGTCCACCTTTTATTAACACATTTTTGACTCCCAGTTCGTATATGGATTCGGCTGCATCTTTCATATCAGAGAAATTACGAATCTTCATGTCTGCTAAAATTTCCGCCTCAGTGATGTTTGGCATAACTAAATACGCCAGGGGTATCAGGCTTAAGCGAAGCTGTCTGATGCCATCGGGAGACAGAAGAAATGACCCCCTGTGTGACTTTACAATAGGATCTACAACAAGCTTCTTAAGATTGTGTCTCCTGACTCGATCACAGACAACCTCAACGATCTCTTCGTTGGCAAGCATACCCGTCTTTACAGAATCTGCACCAATATCCGCAAGAACCATATCCATTTGCTGCCCTACAAATTCAGCTGGTACTTCAAAGATTGAGCTCACCTCCAGGGTGTTCTGTGCCGTAACTGCCGTAACAGCGCAAAGACCATAGGCGCCAAATGCGTTGATGGTCTTCAAATCAGCCTGAATACCAGCACCACAACATGAATCGGAACCTGCGATAGTTAGTACTTTATACACACTTTTACTCCATAAGATAATCAGGGAAAGTTTGAAAACCGCCTGTCTGCCGCCTACCTGTGCGATGCACACAGACAGGCGAGGGCTCGCACAGGTTGATAGGTTTTCATTTAATAACATAGCAGAACAGGAGCACCTATGAATTGTTTTCCTTTCTGGTTCTGGTTCGGCCATGTTGGGTTAATCAATTGTATAACTATGAACTCCTCAATAGAAATCTTTTTACGAAAAGGCAAATGAGCAGCATAATCGCATTAGCAGCTGAAATGGTTGGTCCGGTGGGCAAGTCAAATTTATAAGAAAATACTATCCCGAAAACTGAAGAAATCCAGATGGAAATAACAGATGCAAGAAAAATCCATATTAACCGTTGAAAAAGAGTCATACCAATCATTGCAGGAATAATGAGAGAAGAGAAGATGAAGAGCATACCGGCGGAACGAATACCCACCGAAATCACAATGCCCAATGTTAAATAGATAAGAAAATCATAGAAACGTGCAGGAATTTTCAAGGTTTGAGCAGTCGTGGGATCAAAAGTGACAAAGACGAATTCTTTGCGAAAAAACACATGAACGATAAAAACAAGCCCTGAAATGATAGAGATCAAGAACAAATCAAATCTCGTCACAAAAAGGATGTTTCCAGAAAAAAGATCAATGTTTTCCGCCTCTGCGAGGGGATCTTTTGCGATGATGAGGATGGCAAGGGCAGATGCGAAGATATAGGTATACCCGATAAGACTCTCTTTTGTGATGGAACCATCAGAAACAGGAAGCCAGAAGAGTAATACTCCCAGGACAGAGAAAAGAAATGCCAATGCTTCAAGATTAAGGCCTATCTGGTGCCCAATCATATGGCCTACTACCAGGCCGACTGCCGCCATTTGTGAAAGAGCTGCGCCAACAAAGACGATCCTCTTTAAGATCAGAAAGACCCCAAGATATGCACAGATACCACCCAGGATAAGACTGGCTGCTAATCCTACCTGGATAAATGGTTCACTAAAAATTTCAATCAGTAGATCCATTGGAAACGACTACCTTTTTTCCTGAAACTTCACCCACTTTTACCGGGCAATCAAAGACTTCAGAAAGATAATTATTCTTAGTAGCCTCTTCAACAGGTTCGATAAAGAACCTGTCTCTGGTAATAAAGGCTAGCCTTTTGACATAGTTGATAATATTGTGTAAAAGGTGACTGACGATAACGACGGTTACACTCCGTTCCGCATGAATTTTTTTTATTAACTCCATGATCTGTGTTTCACCCTTGATATCCAGGTCATTTGTAGGTTCATCCAGGATTAAGATATTCGCCTCACTAGCAAGGGCACGGGCTATAAGGACGCGCTGTTTTTGCCCTCCGGAGAGACTACGGTACGTTTGGTGAGCTATGGAACTGACCCCTGCAATCTCTAAAGCGTGATTCACACACTCCCAATCCCTTTTACGAAGCCCTCTTCCCAGCCTGATATTTCTGTATCTACCCATAGAGACAATTTCTCTTGCTGTAAGTGGAAATACCTCATCCACAAACTGTCGCTGCACGACATAACCAAATTTTATATCAGAAGCTTTAGATGTTATGGTGCCGCTCCTCAGCCTGACAAGACCGAGAATACCCTTCAGCAAGGTGGTTTTTCCGGAACCGTTTGGCCCTATAATTCCAAGAAAATCATTAGAGAGAATATCAAAATTCAGGTTTTTCAGAATTAGCTTCTTCCCATATCCGAGAGAGACATCCGTAAAAGTTATCAAAGGTCGGTTTGTAATTTCCATATCTCTTTCTATCTTTAATTATGAATTCGTATCCTTAGAGAGTAATAGCACAATAATAAATAACGGTTCTGTAAACTCTCCAATGTAGTAAATTTTAATTTGAAATTCAACTCCAATAATCGAGTTTGGAAACCCCTATACAATCAAATTGTCAAGTCACATCGCAAATCAATCTCCAATCGCCTGAACCAAATCATGGATATTTGCCTCTAGGTTTTGTAAATAGGTTCGTGCCTTAGGGCGCCCGCCGGGATAATTTACCAATTCTACCATCTTAGCTCCCGTTTGTTTCATCAATTTCTTTACCGGTCCCTTCGGATAATACGGCTCCTTCAGAATTATTTTCACCTCATGCTGATTCATGATGTCTATCAACTCTTTCGTATGCTTGGGGGAAGCAGGAAGACCCGGCTTTGGCTCCACATAACCTAAAATTTCTAAACCAAACTCTTCTGCAAAATATTCCCAACTCTGGTGGTAAGCAACTACTTTTGTGCCACTGAAAGGTTTCATTAACTCCTTGAGGGTCTTGAAAGTGGTCTGAACTCTCTGCCAGTACCCCTCCTTATTCTTTCGATAGGTTTCTGTATTTTCTGGATCATTTCTTGAAAGTCCTATAACGATATTTTCGAGAGCTATACCAACATTCTCCATATTGTTAAAATAATGCGGATTACCAAATGGATGTACATCTCCCATCGCCATATCAACTCGACCCATAGGTTTCTGAAGTATATGGCTAATTCCAAAAGATGCATCCACATAACCTGCCCCGCCATACTGTATCTTTGGATTTCTCGATGCATCCAGTAGTGACTGCATCCATATGTCTAAATCGAGCCCGGCAATAATAACCATATCAGCTCTCGTACACAGCAGGACATGAGCGGGCCTTGGTTGAAAGTAGTGTACGTCCAGCCTGCTGTCGTGAACAGAATCAACCTCTATCTGATCCTGTCCTATTTGCTGTGCCCAATCTGCCAGGAACTCTAACGTTCCAACAACTTTCAGTTTTTTGCCGGCATACGCTTTGTTCACAAAGGGAAAGAAGAATATTATTAACAGGATACAACAGAGCACGAATCTATTTTTCAACATGGTAAACTCCTTTTAAAGTAAAAAATACTATTCTAACACCATCCATAAGCAAATTTGTAGAAAGGTAAGCCATCTTACTGCTCTAAACTGTGTGCATGAGGTCCCAAACCCCAGACAAACTGGATAAAACCTTCGTTAACGCTGCTGTTGCCACTTATTGAACTTTCCAATTCTCCATAACGGTACTGCGCCCTTACATACGAGGACTCAGTTAAATGCCACGTGAATATCGGGTTCAGTGCCCAGATATGGGAATCATCATTCGTGCCAAGCTCTGACCAGTCATAGCGAAATCCTGCATCAAAAAATTTGTTGTAGGTATAATTTATAAAAGAGTAAAAACCCTTGCTCGTAATATCCCGGTTGTCGTCATCTGCTACATAAAGCTCATTCTGCCAGAGGAGTTTGGACCAACTGTTGAGGAATCGATATCTCAATGAAAATTGCCCATTATGAATCGCCGTATTTCCTGAGCTATTGCCGTCCCACAGAACATGATACCCCATGGAGATATCGAAGTTTGATAATATGAGCAAATTTGTATTAATCTTGGCCAGGAAAACGTGATCACTGAATTCAACCGGTTCACTTTCAAAAATTTGCGATGTCCTGATGCCTTCTTCTTCCTCCTTCTCCTCTTCTGCCAGAGGCTTATCTCCGTCAAAGATACCAAATCCGAGCTCCACAGGAATACTGATTTTGGGAACCATAACTGAGAAGTTGATACCATCGTCAGTGTAGCCTTCTGCACCCAGTAAATTTTGCACTGCCAGAGGGACATCCACATAGTCTCGATAATGCTGATGTATTGGATTTACCAGACCAAACCTGATCCTGTGCCGGCCGACGAGGAGGTTTGAATTAAACGGGAGGGTCAAAAAGTTTGCAAACGCCTCTTCGATTCCAACCTTTCCTTCTTCGACCTCCCAGACGGGATAGAACTCCGCCCTGACTCCCGGATAAATGTATCCCTGTATTGCCAGTTCCACCTCCCTTAAATAGAGATCTTCGTCAGTAAACTCTCCCACGCCAAACTTTGAATCACTGAAATGATAAAAGGTATCTCCGATGATGCTAACGTCGGGATTCATGAGTGACCCCTTGGTACCATAAAAAAAAGGCCTTGTTTCTGTCCCTGCTCTTTGAGTTATCCTCGTATACTCCTCTTGTGAACGGGTTCTTTCTTCTTCCAGCAGTTCTTCAAGGGTACGAATCTTTGCGCCGTAATCCTGTTCCATTTCCGTCTTCTGATTTCCCAGCAATTCTTCCACGGTACGGATTCTAGTCTTGTAGTCCCGTTCCACCTCCCGGATCGTTGCATTAAGCTCTTTTTCGGTCTTCTGTCCTGCTAACTGTTCCTCCAGATTCTCAATCTTTGCCTTGTAATCCTCTTCCATCTTATGAAAGGCATCTCTTAACTGCTGAAGTTCTGAAGCTATAGTATTGAGAGTAACGTTATTGTTAGCAAAAGAGATATTATCAAACAGAAAAAAAGAACAACCGACCAGAAAAAAAAATATTTTTACCATAATAAACCTCCTCATTCATATTTGTTAATTTTGTTCAAATTTTCAATGATGTAACTTGAATGATTAAACTACAGCGACTATTTACAGCTTTTTTACAAAACATTTTATTTAAAGAGAAATTATTCTCGAGATGCCGTGGAAAGAGTATTACTCGTTGCTGTAGTTTCAGGTAAAGGAATTCTGACCAGGGGGTGCGCGAATAAGAAACAATCCGCTTAAGAGGGTAGCAGAATAAGTGACAGCACTGTTGAAGGTTATAAAAAAATAGTCACAAGAAATTTTCCAGCAGATGGGAAAATATGCAACATCTTTAAAGAATTTCTTGCAAAGAGAACATTGAGCCGGGTCATGTCTATGATTTTTATGATGGTGGTGAGCAGGATTTTTACATGGCCCGTGCTTATCGTTACAGGAAGAATTTAAGTGGGCAACCCTGTAACAATCTGCACAATCTCTTTTACTCCGTTCACCCCAAAAATGGATTACGGGAGCAAAAAATAGTTGAGAGAGATAAATACAAAGGATGATAACAATTGTTCTTTTCATTTGTATTGGAGAATTTTGACCCAACCAGGCCGGCATTGACTTAAGATCATCCTGACCAACATTCACAAAAATAGTTATGAAATTTCTAACTCGTACGAGTCGGAAACAAATTACACGCATGTCCGGGGATCTCCAGAGACGTATTCTAACTTTGATCTTAAACCAGATAAAAGAGGCTGAATACCCTTTATGCATGAAATAATGATAAATAGATACGGGTAAACATCAGGAAATGGATAATGGAGGACTTCGCGGTGATTTTGTGTGGATTTCTAAGAAATCATATGGAGCAAGGCAGATTATGCAGAATTTACTGCAATTTTGAAAAAGGGAAGTGCGTTTTTCTATAAATTGAACCTTTGAAAGCGTGCTCTTGAGCCATTGACATATGTCACATTTGTCAATGCTGTGATCATTAAAACAGAGAGAGGCGCTGTTCTTGATAATCTGATTATACGGTACCTGATTTTCAATTCTTCCGTCACAGGTTCCACAAACCTCAAGCCCGTGCCCATGGTAAGCTCTTTTGTCAAAAGAGTGAAGGCCGCCAGAGGTTATACAAAGGATTATGTAGGAAACAACCAGAAGAATCGATATCTTCTTAAAATTTCGTTTTAACTTGAAAGGAAACATGACATACTCTACAATAACGAAATGTATATTTAATTGATTCTATTTATTATTAAGTCTCGTTTGTTGTTGTCAAGCTTTTTCTGGAAAATTGCAAAATGAAACATGATGATACCTGCAACAGCAGCAAGTTAAAACATGTGCTGTTTGAACTCAAAGAACACTTGCCATTTACAGTTTTCAGCGCGATCATGGCCATGATCGTTGTTGGGGGCCTGATGGCTATAGCCTTTACCTTAAAAGAAGACATTATTCAGAGAAGATCACAAAATCTCTTTCATATTTTTCATCCTGTCCATATACTGTTGAGTGCCACCGCCACATCTGCAATGTTCTGGCGTCATGAAAAGAGAGTGATAAAAGTAGCTATTATTGGTTTTTTAGGTTCTATCCTCACCTGTGGGATTAGCGATGTGATAATCCCTTTTTGTTCTGGGACAATACTCAACAACAATTTACAATTTCATTTGTGCATATTGGATCATCCTCACATGATCTTACCATTCGTTACCATAGGGATTTTTGTAGGGATAATAGCAACGGAAAGAGTTGAAAAAACAACATTCTATTCTCATTCAGGCCATGTCTTTGTGAGCAGCATGGCTTCCATCCTCTATCTCATTGCTTTCGGATTGGTGGATTGGGTAAACCATGTAGGGAGTGTATTCATAATCATCATATTTGCCGTAATCATACCATGCTGTACCAGTGATATAATTTTTCCTCTGTTATTTACAAAAAAATCAGTAAGTTGTCGGATTAGAGACTAACGATAACTTTCTACCTTACCCTTGCATTTTTCGCATCCTTGAGTACAATGTAGTGCTCTCAGATATTTACCTATTATTTTTTTTGGAGAGCAACCATGATTGAGGAAGTCCCCGGAGGAGTTATAGCGCCAAAGGGTTTTGTGGCAGGATCAGCACATTGTGGATTAAAAAGTAATAATAAATATGATATCGGTATCATAACTTCAGAGACGCCGTGCAAGGCTGCTGCACTCTTTACTACAAATCAGATTGTAGCCGCACCGATAACCTACAGTCAGAAGATCATAAAAAGTGGAAACATCCATGCCATTGTCGTAAACAGTGGTAACGCCAATGCCTGTACCGGCAAGAGGGGGTACAAAGATGCAGAAACAATGGCACATCTGACGGCAAAACAGCTGAATACAACTCCGGACAAAGTCCTCGTTGCTTCTACCGGCATCATAGGGCGCCCCCTGCCTATGAAGAAGATAACGGCAGGCATATGCAAAGTTGCTGATTCTCTTGGAAACAATCTCACCCATGCAACCAATATTGCAAAGACCATAATGACTACAGACCTTGTACCCAAGCATATTGCCGTTAAGATACCAATAGCGACAAAAGAGGTCACTATTGGGGCCATTGCCAAGGGATCAGGTATGATCTCACCGAAAATGGCAACAATGATCTGCATTATCACCACCGATGCTGAAATCTCCCTGAATACCTTAAGGTCATGTCTCAAAGATTCAGTTGAAGAATCTTTCAATCAAATCACCGTTGATGGCCATATGAGCACAAACGACATGGTTGCAATCCTTGCAAATGGAATGGCGGGTAATAAAAATATAACGTTTTCCACGAAAAAGGAACTGGCACTGTTTCAGAAAGCTCTTGACCATGTAACTCAGCTTATGGCAGCTGCTATTGTCAAGGATGGTGAAGGAGCTACAAAATTTATTCAGATTGAGGTTCATGAAGCAAAATCAACACGGGATGCAAAGAAGATTGCACGATCTATTGCTGAGTCACCGCTGGTTAAGACAGCCATACATGGTGAAGATCCAAATTGGGGAAGGATCGTTTCGGCTGCCGGTTACGCAGGGATTCGTCTTGATGAGTCCAGGATAAAGCTTTCCATTAATAAGATCGTAATATTCAGAAATGGTTTGCCTGTCACACCCGCACCTGGAAATCTTAATAATGAAATGAAGAAAAATGAAATTCTAATTCAATTAAGTCTGGGGCTGGGGAAAAAAAGAACTACCATGTGGACATGCGATCTATCAAAAGAGTACATAACAATAAACGCTGACTACCATACCTGATCTCTGAGTTACAGTGCATATATACTAAAACCGATTTGGTTTTCGGTTTTACTGGAAACCAAATCTTGGTGAAGGTATCCCCGGACAAAAAAGGCGCCGAGGACTTACTCGCTCAATTTTATCCCGGATTTTATCCGAAAACCATTATGAGATGAGTATAGCACTGTCTTGTTGATAATCAAGCCTCTTATTGACATAACGTTAAATAAAGCATAGAGGTTCAATGCCATTATATTGACAAATACTTTAATCCAATTCAATTTCGTCACCGTAGTATTAGTCTGTCATAGTTTGTCACATTGATTTAAGGCAGATTTTATGTATAATGACCGCAAATAATAGACACCAAAAAGGTAAAACTTGTGTATTCAGGTGTTGAAATGAAGAAGAAAACAGATTCTGTAAAATTACAGAGAGAGATAAGATTGAAAATTGGAGAAAAATATTTAAAACCTCGCGATGATGAATTAAAAGATTTAGAGGTAAAATTTGGTCATTTGAGGAAGAAAAAAGTAGCACGCCCGCCAGTTGAACCCTAACCAGATTTACCCCCATTATATACAAAATCGTCATATGAGTTTTTAAAAATTCTTTCCGAAAAGTTGAATATGAGCCATGATTGGCTTTTCATCGGGGATGAAAAAGCTGAGAAGAATTCATTTGAAACCTGCCAAGTTCAATGCACCAAAGAAGAGCAACACCTCGCCAATAAGCTTGTAGAAATTTTTAGGAATAAAGATGAAACGCATAAAGAAGAATTAACGCGCATTGTAACCTTTTTTTGTAATGACAAACTCTGGATAAGGATGATAAGATCGAACAGATGCAAAAACCCATTGCATGTCCGAGAATACCTGAGAGGAGAACGAAGGTGCATGTTTATAAGAATTGATTTGAGCATGATATTTGTATAAGTGTTTTAGTGAAAGATAGCATTGTCGCTGTCTGTTTAAACGTTAACATTCATAAGAACATACCACAGATGTCACAAAATACTGTATTTGTGATTGGAGCCGGTGCTAGTAAAGAAGCTGGTTTACCAACTGGCTCTGAACTTAAAAGGGAAATATCAAAACTTCTTGATATAACTTTTAATTCATTAGGCTATCGAGATAGCGGTGACCCAACAATTGAGGAAGCTCTTTGTTTACTTGTTCGCCAGCCAGACGGTACCAAAGGCAATATTAATCCATATCTAGATGCAGCCCATCATATAATTGATGCATTACCTCTGGCCATATCAATAGATAATTTTATTGATGCGCATCAGGACAATGATAAAATTGTATTATGTGGAAAACTAGCAATTGTTCGATCAATATTAGATGCTGAGAAAAAAAGTCTCCTTTATTTTGAAAGACAAAAAATAGATTCAAATATAGATTTTGTCACTCTGGAAAAAACTTGGTACATCCCCTTTTTTAAGTTACTCACTGAAAACTGTAATAAGAATGATCTTCAAACTAGGTTTAAATCTATAACATTGATCATTTTTAATTATGATCGATGCATAGAACATTTCATTTATTACGCACTGCAAAATTACTATAAGCTTCCTGAAACAGAAGCCGCCATGCTAGTCAAAAATATCAAGATATTTCACCCATATGGTGAAGTTGGTACTTTGCCTTGGATTCACCCCAAAGGAGCAGTGGAGTTTGGTTCAAAACCGTACCCGAAAGATCTACTGGATATTGCGAAGCAAATCAAAACATTTACAGAAGGTGTAACCCCAAATTTAAGCGAAATAAAAGAAATCCGTGAACATATGTTTTTGACGTCTAAATTGGTATTTCTGGGATTCGCCTTTCATGAATTAAATATGGATTTAATATCACCGAGTTCTCTTTATGATAAAAATCAATTTGGTAGAATTATGTGTTTTGCTACCACCTTAATGATTTCTGACAGCGACAAAGAAATTATAGAAGAACAAATCAAAGATCTATATCGTAACAATACTCGTATAGATACTAGAGTAAAAATGGCAAATCTAAAATGTGGTGACTTTTTTTCGGGATTTTGGAGAAGCTTGGCATTTTTAAAATTATGAATTGACAAACTCTCCAGCCACCACTCCCAACCACCCAATAAAAACAGGTTCTTACCCGGTTGTAATTTTGAGGCAATTTGAAGATTCTTATAAATTAACTGTATGGCACAAATGTCATATTCTTGATTCCCACACTATTGCCTTAATAGGTAGTTTCAGTTAATCCATAAGTAGACTTGAGTTTTTTCTGAAAGTGTCTATAAAAAACATTTTCTTCAATATTTTATGGGATCATATCTTGTTTACAATTTGTTACATACTAGAAGGGGAGACTTAATAATGATTAAGAAAATTTTATTCTTTCTATTTGCTATGGCAGTAGTAATTGGTTGGGGGAAAACGGTTAAGTCCGAACTGATACTCAGAGGCCAAGATAACTTAAGTCATAATCTAGTCTATGATACCGATCTTGACATCACATGGTATGATTTGAGTTATTTCGCACCTGAATACCAGGACGCGGTAATGTGGTCAGATCAATTATCTGTAAGAGTTGGCACCACTGAATTTGCAGACTGGCGGCTGCCATCACTCATAGGAGGAAAAGATTATAACTCTGGATCACCACACCACACTGAAGTTGGACATCTTTATTTGATCGAACTAGTGAACAATGAAGTGCTGTACCCATGGGCATTTCCGGACAAATGGAGGTATTTTGACAATCTGGCAGGAGGATATTACTGGATGCTTCAAGCAAAAGATGGGAATAATACTGGAAGCAAAGGGAGCAGAGAAGCACCGGCATATAACTCTTATAACCGAAAGCTACTATTTATACCTGTTTCGGGGGTAAACAGACCAGTAGAAAATAGGCATACTTTTTTCATTAATAAAAATAAATACCTGGGTGTTGCTGTTCATCCGGGAGATATAATTCGAAAGCTACAAACTCTATATGAACCGTCAAAATTGATAAAAGCTGAATAGGCACATTTAATGTCCTTAAGGAAGCGTGCAATCTCTTTCATGTTACCGTATCCTCTTGCTACTTAATTACCAACAACTCTCACTCATAAGAAAGGTTCAAAATTTTACTTCAAAAAATAGGATGATTCTTATATTATTAAACCATGAGTACTTTAAAAGACAAAATTGCAGAACTGATTTACCACTTGCCAGAAGATTCCACATTAGAAGACATCCAATACCATTTATATGTCCTTGAAAAAATCAGCAAGGGACAAAAATCTATAAAAGATGGTAAAGGTATTTCCAATGAAGAAGCTAAAGCCAGACTTTCGAAATGGATTACAAAATAATTTGGTCACCAGATGCTTTGGATGATATCGAAGCTATTGCAAAATACATTTCAAGAGACTCTGAGTTTTATGCCGAATCTACAGTCCTTAAAATATATGAAGTGCCTCAATCTTTAGTTAACTTCCCAAAACGAGGACGTGTTGTTCCAGAAATTGGGAATGAAAACATCCGTGAAATATTCTCGTTTCAATACCGTATAATTTATGAAATAAAATGTAACGAAATTCATATTTTAACTGTAATTTATGGTAAGCAACTATTGGATAAAAATCAAATCTAATCGGGTAAAAAGAAAAAAGAGATTATCAAACCTAATCTATTGACACGAAAAAAGATCTCTTTAGAATCAAGAGGCGCCGTATCACTTTAATTGATAAGCAGTTCAAAACTCCAGACACCCACCACTCTCAAAACCATCCAAGAAAAACAGTGATCAAATTAAAGAATTGGGAAAACGTTTGTTTTAGCCACTTGACAGAAATACGCTCGTTACAACTAGGAAATGATAAAATACATTTGAAAAAAGTCAAATATTGTGTGATAGTTTATAACTATGCAAAAACTATAGAATAACTTGATGCATAGTCTTTCACTATTTCCTTGTTTTTTGCGCTGAAGGAGCAAATTCAAAAGTCCTTAAAAACTAAGAGTTTTTTCCAGATCGTTTCTCATAATTATGTAACCGTTTACGGTTCAAAAGTTCAGGGTTCACCGCCCCCCTGCTATCCGTTGAATGGGATTGCCCGCTCAATGCAAATTTGACAGATAGCAATTAAAATATTTCCTTCTTTATCTAACAAACTCTCAGAAATAAGGAGAATAGTAATAAAGAAATTAACAATTACATCGGTCTTGGTGTTTGCAGCAGCTATCGCTTTTTGTGTCACGGTAAAAGCACTAGAAGTAAGCGACCCATGCGGTGACGCTGGCGGAGGAGGCAACGACATCAAAAAAATCACCGCTACGTCTGACGGGACTGATATAATCCTTACCGTTGAACTCTGTTCCAATGCCGTGGATTATACGAAATATTTTATCCGATTAGACTATAAGGATCTGAATGATCTGGATAACGATTTAGTAACGAATGAGCCTGACACTCTCATTGATAATAACCAGAGTTGTCTGACCACCTACGATGCTACTAAGATGCATGGTATACACAAACAGATCGACAAAGATACCGGGCCGGGTATCATCGACTTAGTTGGTAATGTTCTTAGGTATACCGTATCTTACGCAGAGTTAGGTTTAACATCGGGTGACAATGTCCTGCTCTGGGTAGAGACTCATTATATTGGTATCCATGAACGTGCGCCGAACACTGACAGCACTGATGGTTGTTCTGAACACCAATTCCCAGAAGAGGTAATTTCGCTAACACTCAATGCAAAGGAGAATAACTATTGTGATGATCAAGATGCCAATATGGAGTGGGAAGCGTTGATTCAGGAACATCCTGATGACATGCAGATTCACACTCTCCATGCTTTGAGGTTAGGTCTGTGCGTCAAGGTAGATCGAGGTGATTTAACCGTAGACCAGGCAACTGAGATATTTGAGAATATGCGAAGTGCGTTGACTGGTGGAATGCAGTGAGACATCGAGAAGGGATTAAAGCAATATCAGATGAAAAGACGTTTATATCATCAGGGTCACCTATAGAGAAAGTGCTGGAAAAAAGTTTAAGTTAAATATATGTCTCTGTTGATTCACCTGGTTTTTTAACAAAACTAAAAAAATCACTATAATAATGGCAAGGACTAACGGCAACGGCTTTTCTGATAGTCGGTTAAAATCGGAATACATAAACAGGATCATTTATTAGTATTTGTTCTAAAAGAAATAGTCGAAGCAGGAAGGCGATTGATGGAAAACTAAAAAAATAGGCATTGCCGAGCAATAACATCAAATGCTCTTTTTTTGTATCCCTCACCGTTAAATTACCGCAGCGGTTTAAACAGGTATTCTAATCCATTGAGTTTGATTTCATAGACCCACTTGAGCATGTCTCCCAGCTCGCCTTCCGGAAACCCGTTATTTGCAAACCATACTATATACCACTCAGGCAAATCAATCAGTAACATATCTTTGTATTTACCAAATGGCATACGTGTTTTCACAATTTTTAACAAATATTCATTATCGGAAAACATATAGTTTCTTCCTGTCAACTCTTATAACACATCTTCCACCACCCCCTATACGCGCAGCAATCACAGTACTCTTTTGCGCAATGTATTTGACTTTTTACCAGGCGGGAATCATCTCCTTCATAAAAGATTAAAGTAATATCAAATTCCCAAAAGGTATCTATGCTCTGCCCTAATCTTTATTTGCCGAACAGATTTTTAAGAGTTTTTCCAATATTCTTGCCGGTTTCCTTGATTTCTTCGGTAACGCTTTCAACGGATTTTTCGGCCATGCCCTTTTCCTTTTCTGTTTTCTTGTCCCCTGAGACACTGACTCCCTTTTTTGCGGCCTCGATAGCGGCTAAACATGGATTGTCTTCACCCGAACTTCCACTGATCAATGCCGCTGCAATGCCGATCGGGCCAAATAAGACTGTACCACCTATGGTTTTGCCGAGGATGATCGCAGTCTGTTTTGGGTCGAGAACGAGAGAAGGTTCAGCCAACGTGCCGCCTAGCCTGAACGGTTTGGCTAGTTCACCAAGACTGAGGGTAAGTTTGCCAAAACTGCCAGATCCAATACCTTCCTTTGGCAATGGCCTAAGTGATAAATCGAGTTTCTCCTCCTCGAGGTCGATTTGTCCTTCACCTACGACACTCATGTTGTTAGTGTCAATGGCGAGGACTGTGCTTTCTGCAAGTCCATTTTTTATATCAAAGCGGCTAACCATACAGTTGATTTCTGTAAAATCTGTTTTTTTCTTTATCGGATTGATGAGTCGGTAAATGCTGGTACTGAGATCGGCACCGAGCAGATCTATGTATTTATTTTTGATCTGACCATCACTCATTAAGACGTTAGTGTGACCATCAAGGCTTGCCATAAGAGTCGCCACTGATTCACCACGCCCCTTGAGATTCATGTCCACATCGATTTTCCCTTCGAGTACATTGGTGATGTTTAGTTCTTTGAGCATACTCCCAATCTCTACTCCCTCAGCCTTTAAGTCAACGATCAAGGCTGCGGTTTGGTCATGAGAGGCCAGGGTAATGAGGCCATTTAAGGTACCACCGCCAATTGTCGCTTTGATTGGATCAAAGGTTATCTGCCCATCTTTTAGGGTGGTTTCAACTGTCATGTCGTTGGCTGCCAATTCAGGCAATAGGAGCTGCTTGACTTGGACTTTAATGGTTCCCTCAACTTTCTTCGTCTCATCAAGCGGTAATGGGTTTGAGGAGAATACTCTTTTTCCTTTTTTTGTCCCATTGTTCAAATTTGCATCTGATTTTCTTATATCCTGGTATTGTCGCATCAGTGGCCGCAGATCGAGTCTTTCGGAAGACAGTTCTGCTGAGAGTCGAGGTGGCTTTTTAGACAGGTTTATCTCAATGAGACCGTTAATATTATTATCATCCATACTGATCTTGAGTTCAGAAATCCTGTAGGTTTTTAAGCCAATATCCGCTGCATGACCGGAGATTACAAACGGTTCATTGAGTGGTAAAGGTTTTCCGGCAAACTGTGCCAATTTTGTCAGATCCGATGCATGAATTGTGAAGTCAAGATTGAGGCCTCTCTGGTTTAATACATCCTTAAGCGAACCATTTAGAGTAACAGTAACATTCAGGGCTTCGATTTTGATATCAAATGGCCAGTCCTTTCCTGGTTTGACTAACGCTGCCATTTGTCCAAGATTACCGCTAATGTGGAAAGATTCATTATTGAAATTTCCCTTCAATGCAATTTCTAAGGGTCTGTCAAAACCGGAGGATTTGGCAGTGAGTTGATTTAACATTATTTGGTAACTTTTCCCTGATTGTCCATCCCTGTATATTATAAGCCCTCCTTCAACCTTCAGCTTGTTGAAAGAGAGTACTGGAAGTTTTGTAAGGACTTCGAGATGACCTTTTTTTGCTTCTTGTTCTTGATCTGTTTTTATTTGTGTTTCAAATTCGAGGTTGGATTTTCCAGATTTATTTGTCTCCACCAGAATATCGGGTTCAACCAGGATAAACTGCTTGATTACTATGTGTCCAGTAAGTAAAGGAAAAATGGATACTTTAACTTCAAAACGCCTGGTTTTGACAAGTTCAGGCCTCGATCCCCAGGGTGCATTCTGGAATTTTATATCAGATAGTACAAGTGCAGGCTTAAAACCAACATGGAGGTCAATATCTCCGCCAATGGTCAGTTCTCGACCAGTTGCATCCCTGACAGCCTTGGTAATCTGAGGTTTAAGATTGTTATAATCATAACTTGCCAAAAAGATATAGATTGAAACAACCAATACAACAATAAGTATAGCAATAATCACCAGAATCCATTTTAATTTATTCCGCAACATAATCCTCCTTTTCAAGCAGTCTTTGAAATAAATTTCAGGAGAGAGTTTCTATAACACTTTAATTATAAGCTATTAATCCTTACTGATAAAATAATTAACCATGCACATATTCTTCAATCATAAGAAAACGAACAAGTCTTTACAAATGTATTTTGAACAATGGCTCAGAGCACTCATCCGGAAGGCATCTCCTTCGGGTACCTGAAAAAGATGATTTTACAAAGTGAGAAATGTCGAAGACTGCATATACCGTGACCTGGAAGCAAGAGAAATTGTTTTCTGCTTTTTCCTTACCTTTTATAAGAATTCTATTCTCATAAACGTATTACAATTTCTGCAGATTATCTTGCGTTCAAAGTATTCTTTGAGCGTACCATAATCTTTATTACTGTTTTTCTCAATAGCTTCTCTTAAAAATTCACGATTTTTTAATGCCGGATGGCATCTATGTGGACAAGTGTCTGTGGCAAAATTCTTACATACATAATATGATTGTTTTTGCCACCTGGTAGTTATTAAACCTGATATGTCCATGGTATGTTTTCGCATGCAACACCACCTCATTAAATTATTATTAATTTAATTTTATCAAATGCGTCAATATGACAAGGTGGATTAATCTATGATAATTAAGGATACTCTACGACAATATATGACAGTTTTTGCATAATTACGTATGAGAAAAGACAGATGATTCTGGGAAAGGAAGAACAGACTTTGAAACATCAGACAAAGTGGGATAACGTTTTTTGGAAAAGATATTTTTCCCCATCTCTGCCCAAAACTTACAGAATTACACTTTGGGGAAAAATAACGAAATCCATTTCTCGATCACTTTTTTACTAAAGGAGATCAATTCAGAGTAGAATTTTCTGAAAATACTTGAATTTTGCTAATTATTTTACTAATATTGCCAAACTTCTAAAGATCAATTTTCTATAATCAATGGTGGTCTAGACCATGATCTTGGAAGCCCTTAAATGAACACGTGACCTAGACAGATCTGAAGCTTGCACCGGACTAGTTGTTGCTTCCGGAATCTCATTGTTGAGAAGACGATCCTTTGCTTGCTTTCTTTCGCATCCGTTGATACAGTTAATAAACAACCACACTTCCGTTTGGGCTGGTGAGATTGGTAAATTCCGCAACTCAAGTTATTAGTCCAACATTGCAAGCGGTAGAAATTATTTTGAAACAGCCGAAGGTTTTTGGGTACATAAAAACGAAGTGGTGGAAAAAGCACGCTGTCCCTCTGATTGCTATACTGGTAGTAGCGGGGTGGCATTCGACGGGTCAGTCGAAACAGGACAACCCGACCCAGCCACGGATGCTCTCCGCTCCGGCTGGCCATAAGCCCGATGCACAGGAGACTTTCGAGCAATCTAAAAAAAAGCACGCTCCCAGTATCAGAGAACCCGGCGTCGACTTTGGGGATTTCCCAAACAGCGCCGGTGTCGTACCGCCGGGGGTGTACTATATGGAAATAGCACCCACGTCCCAATGGAGCAACCAACCGGATAGTCTCACGTCAGGTATCGCATTATTCTTTCGCACCGGCATCGTCCAGGATCTGGAACTGCGCCTCTCTGGCAGTGCAATTACCATCATCAACTCAGAACAGCCAGGGCAAGATACGGTTGGGACAGGTCCCTTCGGCATCGGCTTCAAGTACCACGCACGGGACGGAGCCCGGCAGTGGTTTCATCCCGCAGTGGGCATCGAGTTTGGTGCCGAGCTACCGGTTGCATCATCGAACGAACTCAACCCCGATATTGTGCTGCCTTCAGGATCACTGAACGTCGATCACATCCTCCCGGCCAATTTCTCCTTTCACTGGAACCTGGGGTTTGAAACCTCCCTGGACGACGAACATGACCCGTTCTTACAGGCGAGTTTTCAGTGGTCCGTCGCAAATGACATTGCGCGCGACCTTCAGCTGTACGTCACCGGCAATAGTACCCATCCCGCGAATCCTTCAGACGGAGGATGGAGCCACCTTGCTGGCGCGGGATTCTTGTGGACGTTCAGTGAACGCGTCGCTACATACGGCGTCGTGGCGCCGGAATTCACCACCGGATCGGGCTATGTGGGCGGGACTGCCCAGATTGGGGTTACTTTTGCATACTGAACGCTTGCGCCGACCTTAGAAGATCGAAGAAAGCGTTTATATTGAAACGGTGAGGAGTACGTGTGGAAGCGTTGTGATGCTCCTGAAGCAATCGAAACGATAGCCGCTTTAGGTAAAGCCATTATCGGGGGAGATGTATGGTCAGTGCGTAGAAACAAACTCAGGGAAGACACTCTCAAATTACAAGAACCTTCATGCGTTTTTTTGATTGATATTCAGAATAAAAATCAGTTAACCAAATCTGTTATTTTTTCAATTGAAATACAGGTTTATTTGGATATTATTGCATTAGATGCGTTATTCAGATACTGGTTATCTTCTTGGTAGGTTGTCAATTAAGTGTCAAAAAAACTTTGAATTCTTTAACAATTGTTAATAGTATCGATACTTTAGTAGCAAACTCTGTTATACACCCAAATGGCCGTATTATAAGGTATCCGTAAAGTATTATATATACTGACAGCCGGAAAATACGGCTAATTCATGTTAGCAGTAAAATAGAATTCAATGAAAGAAATAATAGAAATTATAATTTATTCTCTATTCGCTGGAATAACGATATTTTCCGGTGGTCTTTGGGCCAGAACGTTTGAAAAATACACCAAGAAAACAATAGAATCTTATATCCTTCATTGGACCGTCGCTTTTGGAGGAGGAATACTCGTTGCTGCTGTTGCCTTCGTTCTAACACCAAAAGCCATTGAAGTGTTTTCTCTTCCGCAGTTAACAATTATATTCACAGCTGGAGCACTGATATTTTTCTTTCTTGATAAAAGTATAGAAAAAAGAGGAGGATTGCTAGCACAGACAATGGCAATGTTGATGGATTTTATTCCAGAAGCCATTGCGTTGGGTGCTACTTTTGTCCATGATCATAAATTAGGGGTGCTATTGGCTTTTTTTATTGGCTTTCAGAACTTACCGGAATCTTTTAATGCTTATTTTGATTTGAGAAAAAGTAACTATCCCCCTAAAAATATTTTGCTTATATTTTTTTATCTCAGTTTTTTAGGCATCGTTTCAGCACTTGCCGGAAGATATTTCTTAAATGATCGTGGTAACCTTACTAAGGGGATTATGCTATTTTCATCAGGAGGTATTTTGTATTTGATATTCCAAGATATTGCGCCCTTATCAAAAATGAGGAAGCACTGGGAGCCGGCGCTTGGAGCAATTCTTGGCTTTCTTATTGGCATGATAGGAACAAAATTGTTTGGTTAAATAAGAAATTGTTGCTAACAACACGCTTCACCTGCCGAAACCGCTGCGCGTTTTCGGCAGGTGAGCTTGAATTTCATGCGGCTGTTCCGCGGAGGTCGCCATAATGGTTCCGGACGTTTTTTCCAATGCGTTTACGCACGACAATATTCATCGTCTGGCCAGGGTCATGCTCTTTGTCTTCCTGGTGACGTTCGCTCTTACGCGCATCACCGTATTTATGATCATGGCGCGCTGGATCCCGGACTTCTACCTTCATCTCGGAGGAACACATGTGCATCACTTGAACTACGGTATCTTTCTTCTCTCTGGCATCGGGGCCTATTTGTTGTTTCTTCGCTCTATCGGAGGTGCATTGTTGGCTGCGGCAATAGTCTACGGAGTGGGGTTGGCCCTCACATTCGACGAGTTCGGCATGTGGCTGCACTTGGGTGGAAGCTACTGGCAGCGCGCAAGTTTTGATTGCGTCAGTATTGTAGCTGCTCTTCTCGGTCTCGTAGCATTTGCACCACCAATTCAGCGGATTCGATCCGCCGACTGGCGGGCAGTAGCAGTGGCGGCAGTGGACTTAAAACAGTCCATGAGCCTGAATACCCAAATACTGGTCTGGATTATTCATGGCGTATTCGATCTGGTAGCTCCATATTACGCTACCGTGATCACGGTTAATCAAATGGTACTGGATCCGGCGATTCGGAAAAATATACAGCTCAAGGTCTACCACGGCGGTCACATGCCTTACTTGCATCAGCGTTCACTTGACACCATGTTCGAAGATGCGGACAAGTTTTACAATTCGATTCCGGGAGTAAAACAAGAGAACATTAATGTCAAGCTGAAAAATAAAGTTCCGGAGGCAGATTGGCATACCGGATTTTCACCCTATAATAAGCTTAATCCGGTATATTGAGGAATATAATGGGGACACTGTAGATGAAATTTTGTGTTTAGGATGCTACTGCCCGCCGCAGTATTATCAGGCGAGAGAAAACGGGTGAAAAAAGAAAGCGCAAAAAAGTCATAAGTCTTTCTGATTACTACTCGGGGCGAGCCGATTCGAACGGCCGACCTCGGCGTCCCGAACGCCGCACTCTAACCAAGCTGAGCTACGCCCCGATCACTTTTTTTTTTGCTTATGAAACCTCATCCTTTGAACATGCATGGATCCTTTATTTTTGCAGAGCAAATAAAAGGGAGTTAATTTATGCATAGAAATTTCAATATTACCTTATTTTTTGCGCTGAAAGCGCAAGTTCAAAATCCCTAAAACTGCCATGGAAGGCAGTTTTAGGGATTTTGGAAAAGTTAGCCAGGATGGCCTAACTTGATATATTTAAAATCCTCTTTGCAATCTCAAAGTAGATGATTATGCCGGTTACATCAAGGATCGTAGTGATAAGCGGCGCAGAAACCATCGCAGGATCGATTCTGAAATAACGGAAGACGAGCGGGGCTGTAGCACCACCTATGTTTCCTACAAGAACCACAGTTGCTACCGATATACCTACCGTAATCCCCAACTTTATGTCTCTGAGAAATACTAAGGCAACTATAAATGCCGTGCCTCCCAAGGCAAGACCCAAAAGAAAGCCGGCGCACACTTCCCGCCACAGTACTTTCAACCATTGACTGAGCATTAATTCACCAGTCGCCATAGCTCTAATCACCAGAGTTGATGATTGAGAACCAATGTTACCTCCCGCACCCGTCAGCATAGGGATAAAATAGGCTAAGGCAATTATGGAACTAAGTGTCACTGTGTATTTTTGAAGGATCTTTCCTGAGATAGTAGCCGCCAATATCAAGACAAACAACCACACAACTCTTCCGGAAACATGTTTCAGAACACCTGAACGGAAATATTTTTCTTCTGGTAATTGTATAGCCGCCATTTTATGGAAATCTTCCGTAACCTCTTCCTCGACAATGTCAAGAACATCATCAACCGTAATTATGCCGACCAGACGGTTTTCACTGTCAACCACAGGTAAAGAAAAGTAATCATATTTCTGGATCGCCTTAGCTACCTCTTCCTGATCGTCCGTTGCCTTTACTTTGTGAACATTTTCATTCATAATCTGGCTTATTTTCTGATCAGGTTTTGCCAGGATAATGTCCTTAAGCGAAACCACTCCGCACAGTATTCTTTTTTCATTAATTGCATAGCACGTATAGATAGTCTCTCTGTCAGGTCCTGTCTTACGTATACGTTCAAGTGCTTCTGAAACAAGCATTTCTGTCTTCAGATCCACATACTCAGTGGTCATTACCCTTCCTGCTGATTCCGGTGGGTAATTTAAGAGTATGTTTGCCTCTTCTCTCTCTTCCCGCGGTAATAACTTGAGAAGCTTATTTACTACAGAAGCCGGCAGTTCATCCAGGAGTTGCGTTCTGTCATCAGGACTCATCTCCAGCAAGATTTCTTTTACCTTGTGTTCGGTAAATTGCCTGAGTAGTTCTTCTTCCTCTTCAGGGTCGAGAAGGGAAAAGACCTCAGCAAACTTTTCCTTGTCAAGCATCCGAAATGCGATTGTTCTCTCAGTGGGTTCTAACTCTTTAATAACGTCCACAACATCAGCCGGGTGAAGTTCTCGGAGAATCAACCTCAGACCTTTAAGATTCTTCGTGTTTATCAGTTCCTTTAATTCAGGTGTAAATATCTTGTACCACTTCATATTTTTTTGATACCTAGAAAACCAACTGGCTGAAAATTTGTACGTTAAACTTTCTTTGATATTGAGTTAGCGCATCCTGCGCAACTCTTGATTTTTCTATGTGTAAATTTAAGCGCTCTTTAACAATTATCGAATTTCCTCATTAAGCATCTCTTCTCACTTATCCACGTATATTGCCAGAAAACTATTTAACATAACAGACTATTGTCAATATTGTTAAAATGGAAATTCTAATACAAACCAGATAACCCTAACGAAGTTGAGATACTTCAATGAAATACAGATACTCCAGAAAACAACATCTGGTTATCTTGCTAAACCCTTTAAACTTGAACCGGAACGGTAAAATGGATGGTAATATAACCCGCAACACCTTGAACAAATGGGCAAAAAATCGTTTTTGATAAACTTCCTGAATTTTCTCGATTTAGTGTTATTCCAAATTTGCGAGAATCGTTCGTTTTTTATATTCCCTAAAACATAATCAGGGTTATCATTACAAAAAACAGCATCACCATTAGGATATATCATGATATGCGTCCAGGGAGCAATACAACGTTTAATCTTGCCTCCCGGTTTGGTTCCGTTATAGAAAATGTCCTGCTCAGGAGAATAATAGCTTGGAATATCAGAAATCTTTAACGCGGGAAAAAATGCAAGCTTAAACTTGTGCTTTCTGGTAAGTAAATGAGAAATACTCTGTTGCAGCAACACGGTATCTATGCAGGTCTCATCTCTTACCCACCCCTTCCATGAAGTCGCATTGCATTGAAAATGCTTCTCCATAACATTTTCATAATTTCCTCCTGTCCTGGTGTTATTAAAATAGGGATGCTTGACAAGTAACATTTCAAAACCAAGTTTTTCGGTTATGATTGGCATCTCTTCCAAGTGCTGATGTGAAGATTCGCTAATAGTAAAAACCTGGCATAAGAGAGGGTTTCGCTTGTTCGTATTTTTCTTAATGTCAATAATCTTTCGTACTCCGGATGCAATTTTTTGGTAACCGTCCTTAGTGCCCCTGTTCTCATTATGTATCTTTTCAGGACCATCGAGTGAGATGTACAATACATCAACCCCAAGTTCGACAAAATCATTTGCATATTTATCGAGGAGTGTCCCATTTGTAACGATCCAACAGATCAGGTTTTTCTGTTTAATATGTCTTATCAACTCTATTATGTCTTTATAAAAGAGAGGTTCTCCCCCTGTCAGGAAGATGGTTGGTGAAAATTTTGAGACATCATCAATAAAACCCTTGAGCACATCGATGTGCATAGTTTCTCTCAGCAAACTGGTATCTTTTGTATAGTAGTTACCCGCCTCTCCCCACTGGCCACAGTTCTTACAACGCAAATTACACAGATACGTAGGCATCATGTGGATAAGATAAGGTGAAAAACTGTATCCGCTCTTCAGTCGTCCATCAATCTGAAAAGAGAGAATTCTCGTAACCCACTTCAACATCCTCATGTCAGAGAAGGGGTTTTCCCGTGTCATCTTTATTATGTTCTTTATCGTATCCATTTTTCCTATTCTTTCGTTCTCTCTACGCCCAGAAACTCCGCCATTCTGAGAAAAACTCTCCCGAACAGAGTCCGCTTCATCACGATTGCCTTATAGTTACATACTTCGTCACAGCAAAAACAACCGATACATGCATCTTCATCCACAATAACCATCCCGTTCGGAGCTGACATTGCTTTTGCCGGACAATTTCTAATGCATTCATAACATCTTGTACAATTTGCTTCATAAATAGAAGAGACAGAACTGCAGCTGTTGTCAAATAATTTTGCAAGAATAAAATTCGGAATGTATCGAGATGCAAAATCCTGAGCAGAGCTTGAAGGTTTCTTGAAATCCGGAACAGAAACTCTGTCTATTTCCTCTCCCACAACGTTAATATTATTTATATCAGCTGTACCCAGCTCTCTTTCATAAGCATACTTGATTATAGGAACCGTTATTGGATTAAAACCTATTATCGAGCTGGCAACTGCATCCAAAGCAACACCATCATAACTTGCAATGACTACGCCTACCTTCCGGGGATCTCCGGCATTCGGACCGTTACCTTCCATGCCGATAATACCATCCATTATGGTAATATGAGGTTGTACCATCTGATAGACATCAACCAACGCCTGTGCCATCAATTTGGGCTTGGGTGCAATCAGATGCACATTCTTCTTACCATTCGCAGGAATAGCACCAAACATATTCTTAATGGCGCCTGTGTACCTGGTAAGACCATGTGTTTTTAATTTCGGAACGGACACAACCATATCGACAGATTTAACAGTCTTGGCAATCTTAAAGGATTTTAAAATCGCACCATTATCATTAAAAATGTCCAGAGACTCATCCTTGTCAAAGTTGACGATTATAGCCCCGGTTTCTCTTGCTATCTTGTCTATTTGAGTGACCCTGAAGGCTTGGTAGGTAGAACCTGTTCTCAGGCTTCCGCAAGAATCTCCAATATATACTTCGCATCCATAATCCTTCTGAAATATGTCAACAAGTGCCCTTATCACGGAAGGATGAGTATTAACGGCATATTCAGGTCCCAAAGCTGCGGAAAGAAGATTAACCTTTAACAAAACCTTCATGCCCGGCTTCACAAGATCTGCCACATTTCCTATTAAATCCAGGCACCTTCTTGCGGCAAGACTTACCTTAACAAGATCATAATCCTCACAACATGAAATCGAAACAGTTGACATTATTACGTCCCAAAAAAATAAAAAATCATTTTAAAAGAATTTATTCATCTCTTCAGCCCTGTTCATATCTTCCCTGTAAAGCTCCCTCTCCGTTAAATTGTTACGAAAGATACGATTTTTCAGTTTTCTGTAAGGCCTCATAAAATAGGTTCTATAGTAATAAGCGGCAGGATAATTCTTGATAAATGCTTTGGTGGTACATATATAATCTGCATACTTTTTGTTATATTTCCATCTGAGAAACTGCAACTCATCGGGTGTAAGATAGTTTGTTCTGATATTCGCCCAGAAACAATTGTATCTGCTGTAATCGTATTTGTTCGTTACGAGTCCCTTTTCAATCATCTCTTCTCTCAATGGAGTCTTCGGATAAGGGGTAAGTATCTGATCTGCAAAAAAATCTATATCTAATCCTACAAAAAACTCATAGTTTTCGGCAATGTTCTCTTCCTTGTCGTTTGGATGTCCTATGATCATACCTCCAACGATCATGATTCCCTGTTCATGCAATCTTTTTACGGCAATTTTGGTCTTTTCTATAATATTTCCCTTTTTCAGGTTCTTCAAATTTTCCTTTGATACGTTTTCGATCCCAAGAAAGACTATCCTGAAGCCGGCCTTTGCCATCTTTTCCGCCAGATTTTCTGATGAGGCGATACCCGTACTGCTAGCCTGAATGATGTAACGTACATCGTTATGGCCGGATTCAACAATAGCATCACAAATATCTTCGAATCTTTTTACATTAAGTGAAAAGTTGTCATCT
Organism: Candidatus Scalindua sp.; assembly: GCA_031316155.1. Taxonomy (GTDB): domain Bacteria; phylum Planctomycetota; class Brocadiia; order Brocadiales; family Scalinduaceae; genus SCAELEC01. Next base: position 15,635 of record JALDRB010000002.1, on the reverse strand, counting down.
GCGATGATGATAAAATTTGCACCATGTTTCTTGGCATCAGCAATATCATCCATTACTCTGTCAATGCTATACTCACGAAAACTTTTACCATACATCTTATCTATGCTGCAGAAGTTGCATGGCATGGTACAACCCCTTGATGTCTCAATGATATCCAACGTGAATCCATAGTATTTATACCCCCTATACACTCTCTTTGACCTCGCAGGTAATCTGATATCATGTAAGTTCTCGAGTGGCCTTGGGTTATTGTGAATGAATTTACCGTTTACTTTGTAAGAAATACCCAAAATATTGTTTATGGTCAGTTTCTTTTCATACGCATCCAGAAGCTCATTGAAGCTTAAATCCCCTTCTCCCCTTACCAGAAAGTCAAAGAATTCTGCAGAATCGCTATCGGAGATTTCATTATACAGTAACGTTGCATGGTACCCCCCAAGGGCAGTTTTAATATCTCTGTTTTCCGCTTTTATGAGTTGAGCAATTTTCCTTGACGTTTCAAACTGAAAACTCATTGCACTGAGACCGACTATCGAGGGTTTATATCTTCGTAAGAGCTTTAAAACAGACTCCTCGATTTTTTGTCTTCTCAGTACCAGGTCTGCAACAAAAACGTTATGGTTTTTAATGTTACCAGCAATTGATGCTATGGCAAGGTTCGGAGACTTCCATCTCTTTCCGTGGAAGTGAGGTGCGGTATCCGGCATGGATAAAAGAAGTACATTCAATTGATTTCCCTAATCATTTCCTTAACAGATTTTCTATACGTTGGTTCAGGAATAATCTCAGGATAGCCCAATGGCGTTAAGATTAAGGGTTCAACGTTATCCTGGATGTTCAGAACATCTTTAACTACTTGTGATTTAAACGCTGCTATCCAGCAAGTACCAAGCCCTTCGTTAGAAGCTGCGAGGACTAAATGGTCCATTGCTATCGCCACATCCACATCTACATACAGCTTCCCGTCCCCTCTTTTCCAGGCCTTATCAGGCAACGCACATGCACATATTATTATGGGTGCCGTAAAAAACCATTTCTGTGAATACGCTTCCTTCAATTTTCGTTTGATTTTATCATTCCTGATAACGAATAAATATAAGGGCTGCTTGTTTGCGGCAGATGGTGCAAGTAGTGCCGCATTGAGTATTCGATTAAGTTTATCCTCCTCAACAGGATCCGGTTTATATGATCTGATACTCCTTCTTTGACGAATAACTTCGTAAAAGTCCACCCGCCCCTCCTGTGTTAATTTTTTTAGAAAATATAAAATAAAAGCTGCTTATGATTTAACAACATTCGCTTCGGTTTATAACCCCCTTCAAAGATACCGTAATAATCTCAAAAACGTCTTTAAGGATAACGATCCCAGGGTATTAAAAAGTTGGTGGTCGGAGGAAATGTCCTTAATCAAAGTGCCATCGAAATCAAAAACCGCAATCTTCTTCGTCTTTCTCACGCAATTACCTTCCTGATCTCGTAGTAGAAAATATAAGTTTTTATTTTATCAGATCTTAATTTCTTTGACAAGAAAATTGTGTATTGATAAAATCATACCAATGATGTTTTACCTATGCATTTTAAATCACGGATCAGTATTAAGATTGAGGAAAATATGGGTGTTATCGTAGCAAAAACAGCAGGTTTTTGTATGGGCGTAAGAAAGGCCATGGAAAAGGTTCTGGACGCCTATGATAAAAAGAAGAACCATGAAGGAACTGTTTTTACTGAAGGACCTTTAATACACAACCCTCAGGTACTTGAGATGCTGGAAAACAAGGGAATAAAAACTCTGAAAGATAAAACCGATCTTTCCAAAAGTACCGTAGTCATAAGAGCACACGGCATAACCCCGCAGAGGAGACAGGAATTAGTAGAAACCGGTGCTACCATCTGTGATGCTACATGTCCCAGAGTAATGCGGGTGCAAACAATCATCGGAAAACATGCAAAAGAGGGATATTCCACCATCATTGTGGGCGATGAGGGACATGCAGAAGTAGCTGGTTTGCTTGGTTATGCAAATGGTAATGGGTATGTAATATCTTCACCGGAAGAAGTTTCCAACCTACCGGACTTGAATAAAGTCTGTATAGTGGCACAGACAACACAAGACATGAAAACTTACGCATTAACGGTTGAAAAGCTTAAAAAGAGATACGAGAATCATAAAGTCTTTGAAACAATATGCAGTTCAACCTCGAAACGACAAGAAGAGATAATTAATCTGAGTAAATCTGTTGATGCGATGATTGTTGTTGGTGGAAGGGGTAGTGCTAACACAAACAGACTGGTACAAATATCTGCACAAGAAGGGACACCCACCTTTCTGGTTGAAACGGAAAAAGAGCTTGAAAGAGATAAACTGATAATGTATGGAGCTATCGGGGTAACAGCCGGAGCTTCAACACCTAACTGGTTAATACAGCAGGTTGTGGACAAAGTCGAGGTTTTCCAGGCGGAAAAGGTGGGGAAAATACGAATGTTTACCAGAAAGGCTTCGATAGTTCTCGTTGGAAGTTTCATGTATTTGGGTATTGGTGCAGCAAGTCTTAGTTACACCGGTTCCGTTCTTCTCGGTGTCAATTCTAAATTGAGTTTTTGTACCATTGCAAGCCTGTTTCTTTTTTCCATGTATGTTCTCAACCACTTTGCATACAAAGAGGCTGTTGCACTGAATGTACCGTCCAGAGCAAAATTATATAATCAGCATCAAGTCCTTTTCGTTATTCTCGGTATTACAGCAGCAATCATCTCATTTACCCTGGGATTTATGGTGAGTATTAAGGTGTTTTTCTGTGTATTTTTTGCGGCCTTGTTCGGAATAGCCTATAAGATATCAGTTATTCCGAAAAACTTTCCCAGCATTGTCCGGTATCGCAGCTTGGAACAGATACCGGGTTCGAAAGAGATCTTCATCAGCATTGCCTGGGCTGTGAGCACAGGATTGATTCCTTTTTTAGGATCTTCCGTTCGCTTTTCTCCGGCTCTCCCAATCGTATTAATCTTTACCTTTAGTATGGCCTTTATAAGAACCTCACTCCTTGGAGTAGAAGATGTACTGGGTGACAGAATAGTGAGAAAAGAAACCATACCAATTGCAATCGGGAAGACGAAAACCAAACAACTCCTGATCGCAATTTCAATAGTGCTGGCAATACTCCTCATCGTAAGCCCCATGATTGGCTTATCTTCAACACTCTCTTATTATCTCCTCCCGTGTGTTGTATACGCATGTGGATATCTGTACCTCTATCACAAACGCCTCATACCAAGTGGATTACCCTGCGAGTTTATTACCGATTCCAACTTTATACTTGCAGGCATCATGGTAGTAATTTGGCGCTTTTGTGAATCTTAAAACACTCTTATGAGATAATGCGTAACAATGAAACACAAGAAAATACACATAGAAAGTAATTTAAAGAAAAACATCAGGAGAAGATTATTAGCAGGTCTTCTCTTTATCTTACCGATATATGTTACTTTTTTTGTCATCAAATTTTTGCTTGGACTGCTAGGCGGGATACTTTCACCCCTGGTACGGAAGGTTTTTCTTTTCTTTGGTTTTGCTTTGCGAAACAGCTCTGTTGACGAATTTGTTGTCACATTTGTTGCATTTATTCTCGTCTTCATTGCTCTCTATTTCATCGGGGTTTTTGCAACCAATTTCCTTGGAAAACTTTTGATAGGTTATTTTGAATTGATAATGGACAATATGCCTGTTATAAAGAATATTTATAAGTCATCCAAACAATTGATTGAGCTTATCGGCCTCCCAAGCAGGAAGGCATTTAAACGTGTGGTTCTTGTTGATTATCCACGAATTGGAATGAAGGTCGTGGCATTTGTCACAGGAAGTATAAAAAACAATGATGGAACCGAACTGACGAGTATCTTTATCCCTACAACACCAAATCCCACTTCAGGTTTTCTCATTTATCTCCCTGAAGAGGAAATCGTCGAGACGAATATGACAGTTGAGGAAGCTATTAAACTGATTGTCTCTGGCGGAATCCTGGTACCGGAAGAAATTGAATTTTCCAAAGATCACGTTACGGGTAATTATAATCCTCAAAGTTGAGAAAAGTTAGATTTTTAACCATCCCATTCCCTCTTTTTTATCGTATGGATATATCAAGGGACATTTGCCGTGATGTGATCTGAATTCTCCAGACAGACGAAAAAACCACAACGTATGAACAAAACGACCGACTATCCTAAATTTACACAAATCAAGCAGAAGTTCTCACTCCACAAAGTCAAGGATATCAACAAAACTATCAAATCCGAATTAACCAAACTAAAACTCCATGACCGGATTAAGTCGGGTAACACCGTGGCTGTTACCGCAGGCAGCCGCGGCATTACAGAGATTAAGACTATCACAAGAATAATTATTGATGAATTAATCAAACTGGGTGGGAAACCTTTTATTATTCCGGCTATGGGAAGTCATGGTGGAGCTACTGCCAAAGGTCAGATTAATGTTTTAACAGGATACGGGATTACAGAAGAGACAATGGGTGTACCTATCAAATCATCAATGGGAGTAACCAGGATTGGGGAAAGCAGAGAGGGAATTCCTGTCTATGCAGACAAAAACGCTCTCACGGCAGATCATATTGTCGTAATTAATCGGGTTAAGTCGCATACTCGTTTTATTGGAAAGGTTGAGAGCGGCCTCATAAAAATGTTAATGGTTGGTCTTGGCAAGGACACAGGAGCAAAGATTTATCATCGAGCAATCATGAAGTATTCTTTCGATCAAATTACCGCATCAGTCTTACCGGTGATTCAGTCCAAATTACCGGTACTTTTCGGGTTAGCCATCATTGAAAACGCTTTTGGTGAAGTGGCTGAAATCCAGGCAGTTCCCGGTGAAGATTTTATTAATGTGGAGCCGAAACTTAAAAATTATTCTTTCGAAATGATGGCAAAGCTGCCATTCAGAGACATAGATTTATTAATTGTAGACGAAATGGGTAAAGACATAAGCGGTACGGGTATGGATACAAATGTAATTGGGCGTAGAGATGAGTCGTTGATAGAAGATATCAGGATTGCAAGAATATTTGTACGTGACCTAACCCCCCAATCACATGGGAATGCATGTGGAATCGGATTGGCAGATTTTACTACAAAAAAACTGGTTGACAAGATAATGACAAAAGAAACATATATCAATTGTCTAACAGCTCTTCGTCCTGAAGGTGCAAAGATCCCAATGACATTTAATTGCGACAAAGATGCTTTTGCCGCAGCGATTTCGACATGCGGCGTAGATGACCCTCAAAAAACCAGGATCGTTTGGGTAAAAAATACCCTTAATTTAGAAAAGGCGATAGTATCTGAAGCTTTCCTGGATGAAATAAAAGGATCCGAAAACTTAGACCAGATATCCCCTGTTAAGGAATTAGTCTTCGATTGTTCCGGTAATCTTCCGCTCTTTGATGAGTGGACCCCCCGTTAAAACCGTCGCACATTGATTTCAACCTCAAACGACTCCCTACAGATTTCGTTTAAATATCTGCTTAAAAATTTATCGGGTTCAAAATATTATCTCATTTCTTTTTTGGTGTCTTTTTCTTTTTCGGGACATCTGTCTTCTTTTTCATCTCCGGATTATGCCGTGCACAAGTCTTACACATAAACATTATCTCCTTATAAAAATTTTACACATCTTGCCATACATCAATCAACAATTTTTTGGATAGAACTGTGTATAACTGAATTATACTTCATGTACAATAAATGGTAATAATAAAGTATACGTACTTTTGAATCTTTGTCAACGATTGCATATATTTTCACTGCCGTATTTTTCTGCTTTTCATTGTCTATTTCGTTTTACTTTCATCTGTCTCAGCACCTGAAGTATTGTTTTGTATTCAAACAAGTCACGCGGACTACGCAAGAAACAGGGAATTCTCAAACCAAGAGAATCTCTGGAACAGGAACCTGTTAATATAGAGATTATAGATGTTTCTGACTATCAACCACCAGGCATTCCATCTAAAAAATGGCGTGAGTATACATGCTTGTCCCCGCAGTGTTTAAGCGGGGAAAGATTTAAGAAGTTAATCCGCTCTGTTGTCCGAAATGCGGTGGAGAGATTCACCTCGTGAGATATTGCCATGATCATATTGACTTTGAAAAATCGAGGGTGTTTTTCATTCATGATTCCTGTTAGATATCTGCTATCTAACGGGGTGAAGATCATAAGTTTTATTACAGACTTTGTTGTTATAAAACAAATCCTTGAACACCCTGGCCTATGGGCACAGAAGCCTTCCAGAGCTCCACCACCCCGGAATTCCTCTCCCGAAAGATAAATTGATCCCTTTTGTGTAAGGTAGTGTCAAGGGCTTGACTATGAAGATCCCTGTTTTGTTTTTAATTGAGTATTCTGTAATTTGTTAATAGGAGGGATATGAGGAGAGGTCTGCTTACTTTTCATCAATTTACTATCACAAAAACTATATTCACAAACATATCGAAAACACAACCACTTTTTCTCCATTTCTAGCGCGGCATTTTAATAAAATACTTGATTTCTACCTGTCGTTGTTATATTCTCACTCTGTTCCTAAAAAGCAATTTCCTATCATCCAATCGAGTTATCGACCAATCATAAGCCTCTGAGCAAGCAACAACGGCAAACCCGCTTTCTCTATCTTTGCCATCGTTTTCTCGTAATCATATGCCAATCTGACGATCTCAACACTCCAGTCCGCATCGTCAAATACGGCAAAGGAGAGTAAGGGAGAGCCATCACGGGGTTGCCCTACACTTCCTGCATTAACAATCGTCTTTCCCTCTTCAGAGAGAATAACACCTCTCCCTTCACGGTAAAGATCATAGTCTGCATACACTCCCGGTATATGCGAATGACCGACAAAACAGAGTGAATGTTCCATTGCTCTCATACTTAAGAACGCGTCTCTCTTATTAGCAATATACTTCCACTCCATGGGATTTTCCGGTGATGCATGTACATACAGCACACTCCCTACATCTAACTGGCAACAAAACTCCTTTATGAAGTCTTTTGATTCATCATCTAATACATCTCTTGTCCACTTAATTGCATCCAGCGCATAGTGATTAATCTGGTAATCGAGGTCACTGCTCAACATAGCATAATCGTGATTTCCGAGACATATTTTATCTGTTCGTGAACCAACCATCTCAAGACACTCAACAGGATCAGGACCATAACCGACAATATCGCCGAGACAGACAATCCGCTTTTCCCCTTCCAGTTTATCTATATATCCCCATACTGTATTTAAAGCCTCTCTATTTCCATGGATATCTGAGATTACGACTGTCTTCATTTTCTTTTTCTGGACGAAAAATAAAATGTATAAGAAATCCAAAAAAAAATCAATCATCTTTTCTTGGAGTTAGTGCATCCCGCACGCCAGAATGATTGTTGCCTGCCCGAATGATTCGTTCGGCCGAGTGTGCTTAAGCACAAGAAATGTACCCTCTTTATTTACATTTAAAATGGAAATCCCTCATATGTCAGGCAATCCTGGCTAACTTTTGAAAAAGCTAAAACTACCGTTTATTGCAGTTTTTACGGTCTTTTAAACTTGCACATTCAGCGCAAAAAGTAAAGAATTATTGAATTTTCTCATTTGATATTTCGATGAACTAAGTATATGATAACTCCAATGACTATGATCACTATTTTGATCTTGAAAATCCCCTGATTTCATAAAATATGTTTTATTTTAATGCTTTTAAACGAAAAACGGAGAGTGTATGAAAAAAATAGTCGTAACCGGAGGATTGGGATACATTGGCTCACACACAGTTGTCGAATTGGCAAATAATGGGTATGTACCCATCATCGTAGATAATCTTGCCAATTCATACTGCGATGTACTTCTCTGGCTCGAGGAGATTCTGGGACAGAAACCTTTATTTTATCAGATTGATTGCACTGATAAAGAGGCATTTCATACCGTTTTTAAAGAGCATGATACCATAAAAGGAGTGATTCATTTTGCAGCCTTCAAGGCAGTAGGAGAATCGGTAGAAAAACCGATTCTCTATTATCGGAATAACTTGGGATCACTACTTACCTTATTGGACTTGATGAATGAGAATAGTGTTAACAACCTGGTATTCTCATCATCGTGTACCGTTTATGGTATCCCTGAAGGTGCAATTAAAGTTGACGAAAATACCACCCTGCAGAAACCAAATTGCCCTTATGGACAAACCAAGATAATTTCAGAGCAGATAATTACCGATACAGCACTTTCAACCGGAATCAAATCGGTTCTCCTTCGCTATTTCAATCCTATCGGGGCACATGAGTCAACAAAAATCGGAGAATTACCCATCGGGATACCAAACAATCTTGTCCCCTTCATCACACAAACGGCAATAGGGATTCGGAATAAACTCTCTATCTTTGGAAATGATTATGATACACCCGATGGTACCTGTATTCGGGATTTTATTCATGTTTCTGATCTGGCAAATGCACATGTAAAAGCCCTTGAGTATTTAGATAAACAAGATGAGAAGGTTTCAATCTTTAACCTCGGAACAGGAAAAGGAAACTCGGTAATGGAATTAGTAAATACGTTTACAAAAGTTACCGGTCAAAAACTTGCTTATGAATTTGCTCCAAGACGCAACGGGGATGTGCCGGCAATTTATGCAAACGCAGACAAGTCGAATCACTTCCTGAACTGGAGATGCAGGTATTCACTTGAAGACTCCTTACGTACGGCATGGAACTGGCAGAAACATCTCAAAGAGATAAATTTTGCGATAGAACAGTAATAAATCCTCATACCGTTTCATCTCATTAAGATCCTAACCTGGACAAACCAGATCCAACCAGAATGTTAATAATTTACAAATATCAAATCACAACTTACAAATAAATTACAAATTCCAATTTATGAAATGTTTGTTTGAATATTGTAAATTTTATTTATTGGAATTTGTTTGATATTTGGATCTTGTTGTTTGATGCTTACCAGCAAAGAAAGAAAATGTTACACTCCCACCTATCAGGTCGTGCGGCAACCTCTATGGTAAAATTTCTCTTCTTCGGTTTTTCCTGATTCGGTTTCAGGAACCGGAGCTCTGGTAATGATTTACACCGACTTTCCATGCGATAATCGAGATCGTAAACAGAGTAATACCCACAAGAGGTGTTCCCATCGCTAATGCCGGATGCAAAAGTTCTTCACCCGATCGGTCTAAAAAAAGGTGCGCCGGATAAAAGTTTATGAACGCTATCGGAAATACGAAAGTCAGGAAAAACTGCACCCCTGTGTTGTAAATACTCACCGGATACACAATAAACTCTTTGCTTGAGAAGACGGCAGTATGAACCAGCGACCGGTTTCTCAGTGTCCAGAAGGCTACCGCAGATACCATGAGACGGATTGCTCCGGCTATTAAAACACCACCAGTCACAATTATGGGAAACAATATGATCTTTTTAAGCGTCCATTCGATACTGGAAAAATGTGTGCTGAACCAGAAAGCTGAAATCCCCATAATAAGATGAGCCACCGTTGAAATCTCGAACTTGGAAAAAATCACCTGGCCCAGCGGACTCAGAGGTCGAACCAGCATTCTGTCAAACTCTCCGGCAACAATCATTTGATCAAAGTGTACCAACTGAGAAAACAGGAGATTGGTAAATCCTTGCGCTAATGCGAGAAGAGAGTACAAAAAAGCCATTTCCCCCATCGTCCACCCCTGTATCTCATGGAAACGGTTTAAGACTACCAAGAGGAGACCAATCTGACCACTGTAGAATACCAGGATAGCAAAGACGTAAAAGAGAAAACTTGTCTTATACTCCATCCTGGCCCGGATGGATGTACAGATAATGGAAAGGTAAATTCTTAACGTATTCAACTACCCTCCCTGAATGATTAATTTGTTTCTCCCGGCATTCCACATGAGTTTACCGATACCACCCATTATCAGAAGCCACAGGAACTGGGTAATAATTATGGAATGGATCTCCGTTAATGACGCTCTTCCCATAATGATAATGGTTGGTGAGTAGAGCATGTGTTTGAAGGGAAGAAAATCTACCAGAGATTTTAACGTGTCCGGAAAGAAATCGATGGGAACTATCCCGCCTGCAAAAAACGTAAACAGAGAATACTTAAACAGCATGAACGGAAAGATCTCTACAAACCAGAAAGCAAGCAAACCAACGGTAAAATGCAGCATGGAGAGTAACAGGTATCCCAAAAGTGCCGACACAAAAAAAGCCAGGAGGCGTAACGGTTCAAGCGGAATAGAGATATCATAGATACACACTGAGAGAATAATAATAGGAAAAGTTCTCGCCAGAAAATGGAAAAAAGAGTGTCCGATATTCTCCGCCAGATTCATAAAAAAAAAGGACGTAGGCCGTATAAGCTCTATTGCAATAGAACCATCCTGTACTTTTTTGTAAATGATCGAATCATCCATTGTAAAAGCTATCCTTACGGCCATCGCAACAACTGCGTACGTAATAATAGCCGTCAGGGAAAAACCGTTGTGTTCCTTATCGTCAAACTGAGAGTATAAGGCTCTCCACAATGAAGTAAAGATAAAGACGTAAAGAAAACCGTTTACGATACCAACAAAGTAATCAAACCGGTACGTTATCTGCTTCTGAAATGATATCGAAACAAATTTAAAAAATATTTTAAGGTTCATGTTATCGAGAATCCACCCTGCCCGACAGAACGCTCGTCGGACTGGCACAACTCTTTCAAGTTAGGCCTTCGGCAAAATTCTTGCGCCTTTATTATGCGTAACCTGGACGAGCCAGAACCAAACAGGAGTTAAAAATTACAAATCTCAAATCACAAACAACAAACAAATTACAAATTCCAATGTTCGCCTGCCTATCGGCAGACAGAAATGATCAAAACCAGCCCGTTTGGCATTTTGTATTTGATTTTTGTGATTTGTTTGTTATTTGGACTTTATTATTTGGTGCTTACCCGTCCGATCGAGTTTCTTACCCGCCGACAATTTTGGTAAAATTGAAATTCCTATGCATCAAGTTAGGCCTTCGGCAAAATTCTTGCGCCTTTATTATGCGTAAATTGGACAAACCAGAACCAGGGATTGGTCAAAATATTTTTGCTAAGAGACTATGAAACCACTTTCTCCAGAGACGCTGACAGCGAAACACGATTCATATAAATATTCTTAATGATACTCTCAACAGACGGTTCTTTTACCGATAGATCTTTTATCTTGTAGTTTGTAGCAAGAAAGCTGATAACTTCACCTATGCTTGTATTGTCGCTATCAAATTTCAACCATTTCCTGCATCCTTCCTCGTGTATGACCGTAATCCCCGGAATCTCTTCGACAGGAGACTCTTTGTCGTCAAACTCAATCTCTATTACCTTTTCATGAACAAAATGACGTTTTAAAGACTCTGTCTCTCCATCAAAGATAATCCTTCCTTTGTCGAGAATAATAAGACGTTTACAAAGTTGTTCTATATCGTTCATGTCGTGGGTAGTAAGGATGATGGTGGTTCCTTCTTCGCGATTTATCTCTGCAAGGAATTTCCTTATCGCGTCTTTCACCAGCACATCAAGACCGATGGTGGGTTCGTCCAGAAACAGCACGGGAGGCCTATGGATAAGTGATGCTGCCAAATCACACCTCATCCGCTGCCCGAGAGAGAGTTTCCGGACAGGCATTCTCAGAAGCGGTTCAAGATCTAACGCCCTTTCCAGGCGCACCATCTGATGATTAAAATCAATTTTTGATACACGAAATATTACTCTCAACATCTCAAAAGATTCACGGACAGGTAAATCCCACCAGAGCTGTGTTCTTTGACCAAATACTACACCAATTTTCGCAGCGTTCTTCTTTCGATTCTCGTAAGGAACAATTCCGCTAACCTTCGCAATACCGGATGACGGCACAAGAATACCCGTTAGCATTTTTATGGTCGTCGACTTACCGGCACCATTCTCACCGACGTAACCGACAAACTCTCCACGCTTTATCTGAAAATCGATACCATCAACAGCCACAATTTTTCTCTGTCTTCTATGAAAAAGGGCCTTTATCCTTCCCATAAACCCTTTACCGGAATCGTCTACTGAGAATTCTTTTCTCAGGTCTATGGCTTCTACCGCTAATTCGTTTTCTCTCATCTCTAAATGTTCCACTCCCGTAAGCTGGACAAACCAAAAATAGAGTCACTTGAGATGCACGGACATGAAAGAAATACTTTGATCGCCCTGATATAGTTGAACGGTTCAGGATGACAAACAGCATTTCCCAGAAAGAGAGAGTCAGACATACAGGTACAAATTATATTTTTGGATTTCATAGTAATGCTCTGTTTCCGAAGAAAATTTGTAACTTTGACTTACAAATTGGAAACACATCACTTACCTCTTCCATCCTGCTGTTTGTAATTTTTTAACTCTTCCGCTGTTTTGAAGTTCTGTAATTTCTCTCGTCGAGAATCGGCAAGAGACTTTAGCTCTTTTGAACAGGAGAAGAGATCATGGCTCATTCCAACGATTTGTTGGTGATTAAGCACTTCCTGCCCCCAGAGAAAATCAAAGATGCTCTTTCTCAGATCAGCGCTTAACTCAGGATAGCACTCTTCAATCTCCTTTTCCCTCTCTTCTCGGGTATTATATGCAGGTTTACCTCTCTTTACAAGACGTCCGTCTATATACACATTCCACAAATATTTGTACCTTCGATGTGCACCGGTTCCTTCTCTCGGCACACTGCTTTCTCTATACTGAAACTCACCTTCTAATTGATCAAAGACATGCATGAGCTCGTGAATAACACGGCCTTCCAGATTATCCAGATCGTCTACAATCTCCAAAACCAGAGACTTCTTTCCGGCATTAAGATAATTCATGTCTATTGGAGATTCAGAAGGGGTATGTTTGATTTTTATCTCTTTCAGTTTGTGACTTATACCCAGTTCATGAGCAACATCCTCAACCATCATGTGTATTGTTTCCTTGTTTTTAAAACCTTCATCAATACTCATCTTTGTGATCATACTCATACGATATTTTCCTCTTTTGAATTTTATCTTACCATTTACAGAATGTCTCGCGTCAGCTACAACCTGCACACCAGCCAGTCTCGGTAACAGCGAGACAACGATATTCAGGAGAATTTGCCCTCCTCTTCTCCATGCCATGAGCATACAAAAACAGGACTCTGAAAATACTATTCATTATTTCTCCCACATGGAGACAATAATATGAAAAGCGTCCGGTGAATGCAACTTCTTTTCTCTTTATACCGGAAAAATTGGTATATTTTTATCACTTAAGGCATTAAACCTGATATTGCACATGAACTTTTTTACACTATACTAAAACCGATTTGGTTTTCGGTTTTACTGGAAACTAAATCTTGGTTGCAGTTATACTCGCTCAATTTTATCTCGGATTTTACCTATCTGCGTGCGTTCCTTACGCACAGGCAGGTCCGAAAACCATTACGAAATGAGTATATTTCAACTTTTGCTATACAATATGTTTTTCTTTTTATACAAATGTAGTATAATATGTACTCTATTCTAGCAAAAAAAAAACATATGAAGGGAGATAAAAAATGTCAAACATAGAAGCTGTTACAAGCGATGACTTTGATCAAGTAGTCCTGCAGGCGAAGAATCCTGTTCTTGTAGATTTTTTTGCAGTTTGGTGTGGACCATGTAAAACACTCTCACCTATTCTGGATGAATTGTCCCGTGATTTTGACGGAAAAATTAAGTTCGTCAAAGCAGATATAGATGCTGGTGATAATAAAGACCTGGCAGCCAAATATGGTATCATGTCTGTACCGACCTTGATGCTCTTTAAAAATGGCGAAGTAAAAGACACGATGGTAGGTGTTACCAGTAAGAGTAAGCTTAAACAAAAATTGGACGAAGCCTTATAACAACTCGGAAATTTTATATCCTATTGAGAAAGGGAAGTCGTTATCATGAGGAGAATTTATCTCGACCATATGTCCGCAACACCTACAGACCCTAGAGTAGTTGAAGCGATGCTGCCTTTTTTTACAGAAAATTTTGGAAGCCCCTCCTCTCACCTCCACGAAAATGGACTCAAGGCAAAAAAGGCTGTTGATGAATCGAGGGCTAACGTTGCAAGTCTGATTCAGGCCAAACCCGATGAGATAATCTTCACATCTACCGGAAGTGAAGCGAATAACCTGGCATTAAGAGGCATAGCCCTTGCTAATAAAGCAAAAGGAAAACATATTATCATTTCAGAAGTCGAACATTTCTCAATATTGTACACAGCACGCGAATTAGAGAAAGAGGGTTTTAAGGTAACATACCTGAAGGTAGACAAAGACGGTTTGGTAAACCCTCAAGATGTTGCCAGGGCCATAACAGAAGAAACGGCTCTTGTTTCTATTATGCATGCAAATAATGAAATCGGCGTAATCGAACCCATCAAAGAGATTGGACGCATTACAAGAGAAAAAGGTATTATTTTCCACACCGACGCCGTTGCTACAACGGGAATCATTCCCGTCAATGTCTCAGAACTGGGAGTAGACGCCCTAAGCATGGCTTCACAGCCTTTTTATGGACCGAAAGGCATTGCTGCTTTGTACTTGCGAGAAGATGTTGATATCGTATCCATCATGAGCGGAGGTGCTCAGGAAGGTGGCCGCAGGCCGGGTACCGATAATGTTCCCGGAATCGTGGGAATGGGTAAGGCTGCTGAGATCGCCCGGAACGAAATGCAGTCGAGAATCGAACACCTCACTCCGCTTCGTGATAAGATTATAGAGGGACTCCCAAAGAGAGTCAAGTATCTCCACTTCACCGGTCATTTAACAAAAAGACTTCCGGGACATGCAAGTTTTTGGATATCCTTTGCGGAAGGCGAGACCCTTGTCTTACTCTTGAATTACAGCGGTATAGCAACTGCCAGCGGTTCAGCCTGTAGTTCACCTGACCTGCAGGCATCGCATGTACTGACTGCCATAGGTGTGCCACCCGATGTATGTCACGGTTCTATAACCGTGAGCCTCGGCAAGGACAATACTGAAGAAGACGTTGACTATTTTCTGGATACATTACCCAAGGTAGTAGAGAGATGCTGGCAGATGTCACCCCTCTATGAGGATGAATTAAAAAAAGAACAGCAAGCCTAGCTGTGGTATTACTATTTTTCGTTACCATACCGAAGGTGTGGTAAAACAGTCTATAAGGTGACGATTTCACCGCCCGGCCAAGAGAGGCCATTCGGACGGGCAGCTTAAAAAAGCAAGGAGTTGTCGGCTTAGAGACTAACAATAATCATTTTTTCAGGAGAAGAAAATATGCCTTTATATGAATACCGATGTAAAAAATGCAATAAGAATTTTGAGCTATTACAAAAAGGTAGCGAAAAAACAGTATGTCCTGAATGTGGAGGAAAATCATTAGAGAAACTCTTCTCCGTATTCGCCAGCGGTGGGACATCGGAAGCTTCTTCAAGTGGAAATGGCCCCTCCTCACCTGGATGCGGTTCCGGTGGATGTGGTTGCGGCATGAGTATGGGATAGGATAAGACTACATAGCTGTAATAAAGTTTTAATTGTCTTAAGTGAACTAAAGTGCTTAAAGTTAA
>JALDRB010000019.1 GCA_031316155.1 Candidatus Scalindua sp. | reverse complement strand
TCGCTCAATTTTATCTCGGATTTTATCCGAAAACCACTATGAGATGAGTATATATCCGTAAATAAAAAACAAGCCAGGAAGTTGTGTGTATTTACAAAACTTTCCTGGCTAAATGTTAATTACAAAGATTATTCGCTGCTTTCAGATTTTATGACGTTTTGGGCCTGTAGTCCTTTGGCTCCTTCAACGATATCAAATTCAACTGGATCTCCATCCTCTAAAACCTTAAAACCTTGTCCTGAGATATTTGAGTAGTGAACAAATACATCACTGCCACCTTCTTGCTGAATAAACCCGAATCCCTTTTTTGCATCAAACCACTTTACAGTACCTTTGTGAGACATCTTTTCTCCTCGTAAAAAAAACATATTACAAATAAAAAATACTTCAAATTTCTTGATTATTTTTGCCCCTTTTTACCTCCTATAGAAAAATTCCAATAACTCGATACAAAAAAAATTAGTCAAGGTATTTTAACTAATCAGTTTTAGCAAGCTTTTCATCCTTCAAAGTGGCTTTTCTGCTTAACTTTACTCGTTTCTGGTCATCAATTCCTATAATTTTAACCTTTATTTCCTGGCCCTCTTTTACAACATCTTCAACTTTTTCTATAAAATCATTTGAAAGCTCAGAAATATGAACTAAACCTTCTCGTCCCGGCATTATCTCAACAAAGGCGCCATACTCTTTAACGGTTATAACTTTTCCCAAGTACGTTTTTCCTATTTCCAGTTCATCAGTTAACCCTTTGATGTATGCCTTTGCTTTTTCTACTGATTCGAGAGACATAGATGAGATGACAATTGTTCCGTCATTATCAATTTCTACCCGTGTATCAGAATCTTCTTGAATCCGTTTGATAGTCTTGCCTCCAGGGCCAATAACCAAACCGATCTTTTCAGGGTTTATTTTAAATTTAATAAGTTTTGGAGCGTGAACGGAGATACTACTGCGAGGTTTCTCTATAGCGGTTAATATTTCCTTTAAAATGTGCATTCTGCCTTCCTGAGCCTGTTCAAGTGCACTCCTCAGGATCTGTTCGGTTATTCCAGATATTTTTACGTCCATCTGGAGAGCCGTGATACCTTTTTCAGTTCCGGCAACTTTAAAGTCCATATCACCAAAATGATCCTCACCTCCCAAAATATCAGATAATATACAAACTTCATCGCCCTCTTTCACTAATCCCATTGCTATTCCTGCAACCGGGCGTTTTATGGGTATTCCAGCATCCATCATACAAAGGGTACCGCCACACACGGTGGCCATTGAGGAGGAACCATTTGATTCAAGAACATCAGATACTATTCGGATAGTGTAAGGAAAATCTTCATATGAAGGCAGCATCGGTTCAAGAGACTTTTCAGCCAGGGCTCCATGTCCTATTTCTCTTCGACCTGGTCCACGAATAGGCCGTACCTCACCAACGCAGAAAGAGGGAAAATTGTAATCAAGCATAAATTTTTTCTTATATTCTTCTGTCAAACCATCTACCCGCTGCTCATCTATTGACGTTCCAAGGGTAGAAACAACAAGGGCTTGAGTTTCTCCCCTGGTAAACAAAGCTGAACCGTGTGTTCGTGGTAAAAATCCAACCTCACACGTAATCGGTCTTATATCTCTGAGTCCTCTGCCATCAACCCTTTTCTTTTCGTTTACAATCTGTTCTCTGACAACCTGAGCTTCAAGTTTCTCAAAAACGGCATTAACCATTCCTTCAGTGATTTCACTATCAGAATCCGCACAGTATTCTTCAAGCAATTTGGTGCGTATTTCATGCAACTCCTTGTCCCGAGTATGTTTTCCTGGAACGGTAGATTTTTCTTTGATCTTGTCGTAAACCTTAGCCTTGATCTTATCGATAAGAGAAGAATCAGTTTCTTGCTCTGGAATCACCTGCTTTTCCTTCGGGCATTCCATAGCGAGATTTTTTTGCATTTGCACTAACTTCCTGATTTCTTGAAAACCAAACATTATTGCATCAACACATTTATCTTCTGAAATTTCCTTTCCAGATGATTCAACCATCATAACATGATCTTCTGTTCCAGAAACAACCAGATTGAGAATACTGCTTTCAAGTTCTGAATTTTTTGGATTAATCACAAATTCATCATTTATCAAACCTACCCTGACAGCGGCAACAGGCCCGTTATACGGAATATCTGAAACTGCAACAGCCGCAGACGCCCCGATCATAGCAAGGATATCAGGGTCACTTTCCCCGTCAGAAGAAAGGACCATTGTCATTATCTGTACTTCGTTAAAATAATTTTTTGGGAAGAGGGGCCTCATCGGCCTGTCTATCAATCGCATCGTCAAAATTTCTTTAGCAGTAGGCCTGCTCTCGCGTTTATAAAAGCCACCAGGAAATTTTCCGGCGGCATAAGTCTTTTCTCGGTAATCAACTGTTAAAGGGAAAAAACCCGCATCGCCACGTGAATCACCAGAAACAACTGTCGCCAATACCACGTTATCCCCACAACGCACAATAGCTGCTCCATTTGCTTGCTTTGCAACTTCCCCGGTTTCAATGCTTATCACATCATTTCCAATAGTCTCTTCTAACTTGAATTTCACTTTGATACCCCTTTATCAGCTAATTTTTCTCCGTATACCCAATTTCTCAATCAAACTCTTATAGGCCTCTTCATTCTTTTTGTTAAGATATTTAAGTAATGAGGCTCTTTTGCCTACCATCATAAATAAGCCACGCCTCGAAGTATGGTCTTTTTTGTGGCTCTGAAGGTGACCGCTTAAGTGTTTTATTCGTTCGGTTAGCAAAGCGACTTGTATTTCTGGTGAACCGGTATCACTATCATGCTGTTTATAAGTTTCGATTAACTGTTTTTTCTGCTCTTTTTCTATACCCATAATAAATCTCCTAACTAAATTGTGCTTACTATAACACAAAGGTTTTTGAATTATCAACAAAAAAACTTACCTTTGGGATGCCTGAATTTTTATGATAATATTATTCACGTATGTTTGGGACATCGCCTTTGTTTCAAAAAGAAAACTAGCAATAATAAAACCATTTACACAAGATACGCTGCTAAATCTACCTTTCGTATCTTCAAAAGTATCAAATTCTTTTGTATCTGTGACTTTTTCTTCTCCCCACGATTTTTTTAATTCTATAAGATTGTTATAAGCATCTGATGAAAATGATTTGTCTGGATATTTAACGATGAGTATTTTAAACGGTAAGTTGTTTTTCCCGGAATAATACTCGGCAAAGACAACATCCGTATGTTCGCTGAGATGTAATACGTTTTCCTTCATAAATTTTTCTGTAATAAAGATGTTATCAAGATTTATCTTTTTATGGAAAAACCTTATACTTTCCTGAATACATCCTTCTTCCGGTAAATATCCTAACATATCAGGTTCATGGCCATTGCCAGGAGGAAGATTTCTCACAAGAGAAGTACCGATCAGGGCCACATCATCTGAGGTAATGTTATCTGTATATGGTTCGATACTTATAAAATATTTTCCCTGCCATATCCATAAGTAATTTTCGTATGATGAAGCCTTGTCACCAATCTTCACATGCTGACCGGCCTTGTCTTTGGCAAATATCCCAAAAGCGTCATCAGAATTACCAAACTCCCAGATATCAATTTTGATAAATTTTTCTGATCCTTTTAAATGATATTTTGAGTTAGATACCCGGACAAACGAATAGGCTAAATATGTTTCTGCGCCACCGTTAATGTATTCAAAGAGTTTACGGCTTCCACTGTATTCGTTTGGTATTCCTTCTCTTTGCCATTGTGCAATGGATTCGGGGAAAAGATTATTTTTACCTGTACTTATTGTTTTGATCTTTTCTTGCGGCTGTATCCCTTCGACAATAATTGCAGATCGTCCTGATACCGGACAAACCTTTTCACAAAAGCCGCATCCGATACAAACTTCTTCTCTAACGTATACCCTTCTTATCTCTTTACCATTTCCATGGACATAGGTATTAAAATGAATTGCTTTTGTCGGAACGGGGCAGACTTCTTCACAAACGCCGCAGTTAACGTCTCGCCAGTTCTTTTCAAGTTCGGGCAACCCTGCATAACCTACCCAGGGGATACATCTGTTCCTGTTTATCCTGGCTTTTCCTATTGCGAGCTTCTGCTTTACCTCTTGCGGAAGTTTCGTAATAGCGCCGGAAGGGCAAACCCTGGTACAAAGAACACAATCATAGGCACAATATCCAATACGTGGAATGAGTTGCGGTGTCCACATCCCACTCAAATCTGCTTCCAGAATCGTTGGATGTAAACCATTTGTCTTGCACACCCTCATACATTCACCACATCTGACACATTTAGCCAAAAAGCTATTTTCCGGCAGTGAGCCGGGAGGGCGGATAATACCGAGGTCTCCTCCCCCTCTTTTTTTGTAAAAGTTCAGTGATAAAAGTGGTGCTGAAATAACACTTGAAACACAAGCCGCAAAAAAACCACGTTTCGTTAAATCAACAGAGAATGATTGATCAAAGGGTTGTTTTTTTGTAAATCTGACTGCTCCTGTATGGCATAAATCCTGACATTTCATGCATAAGATACACTCTCCCTCCTGAGTTTTCTTTCCCGTTTCGTCAATGGCTCCCATCTTACATTCGCTATTACATCTATTACAACCATCACAAATATTTTCTCCCACCACACGTTTAATCAATGACCATTCGGTTAGTAAGGAAAACAGGGCTCCCAACGGGCAGACATTCCGGCACCAATATCTTTTATAAAACAGGCCGAAAGAAACAATTGCCGTAAAGATGATCAGGAAAATAAGGTGGCCTCTGAAAAAGGGTGCGTGTAATGCAAACAGAATTTCCTTTAGAGTACTGTGTATCCGGTCACTTATAAAGTTAACAAGAGGGAAACCGTGAAGGTGGTTGAAGAAAGAGTTGACGAGAGAAACGCAGTATGGATGGATAACAACAGTAAACGCATTAGTTGCAATACTGAGCGGGTCAAACCACCCAACCATCTGGTAGCTGATGATTAAACTTAAAAGAAGAAAGGCTAAAAGATAAAATTTGAATCTTTTTCCATCATAAATCTTATAGGGAAACCTATTCCTTTGTGATGTAAGTAACCTGTCTGTGACATCCAGAGTTGTACCGAGAGGGCAAATCCAACCACAAAAAAAACGACCGAGGAAAAGAGATGCTATTGCTAAAAGAAGGGCAGGCCAGTATTGAACAATAAATTCTTTAGCAGCCACCATTGCCCCGATTGCAGAAAGCGGACTCGATCGCAGAAAAACGTTTACTGATGTATCCTTTTCGGCTATGGGATCTGCAAATATCAGAAGGAAAAGAAAAACGACAAAAAGGATTCCCTGTACAATGATCCTTATTTTATAAGCGTGTGATCGTTTTCTGGGATTGATAGTTCGCTGTCCTGACATTGTGTAACTTTAAACCGTTATCTCTTCAAAGCCCTTGAGCCTGAAGTCAATGTCTCCCAATCCTGCATCATGTGACTCTTGTATAAAACCAATGTCCACTCCCTTTAATCCGAACAGAGTGGCACCATAAGAATCTACTGCGACAGGGTCAGTGCTGACAACGATTCTTCTTGCGTTTTCAAAAGAGTTATCAACATCTTCTAATCTTCCGCCAGTGGGTCCATTTCGTTTTAAGGTTCTAAAGGCATCAAGTACGGTAAGATCAACTTTAACAACTTTATTAAGGTCGGCTATTTTGGGATGTATATCTTTATGCAGTAAACCCCTGTTACCTCCTACCATCCCCAGTGTATTTTTAAGAGCCATAGACAAACGGGAAGTGCTGTGTTGTTTGGCAATGGGAACATTAATTAAGACATCAAGTTCCTCCAGGTGTATCAACTCTTCATAAAAAGGCCATGAGTTCAGTGCTTTCCCGTCCGGTATCTTGACATCAGTAAAAAAACTCTTATTGATAAACCTCACGTCTGCACCTGCTTCTTGTGATGCCTTTTCAATCCCACTCATCATGTATGACGGCCTTGGATTGGTCGAACAGGTATGATCAAGTACTTTTACGCCCCGTGCCCCGGCTTCTAGACACAGCTCAATTAATGCTGCAATTACATAAGGGTTTGTGTTCACAGCAAATTCAGGTTTCCTGTCCCATGCAATGTTTGGTTTAATAACGACCCTGTCTCCACGTGATACGAGTTTTTCCATGTTCCCGAGGGCACGAATTCCCCTGCGAACCATCTCCTTTATCACGGCGCCTTCGTTACGGTCACTTCCTGTAACGTCACCGTGTACGACAATCATGCTCTTTTTTAATGCATTCTCCTTTAACTTCTTTAAAGGTTTTGGTCTTTCAATTGAACTCAGATATGCTAAACCATAAAGACCGGCACCTATAGCAGCACCCGTTTTCAGAAACGTTCTTCTGGAAATATTTTCTTTCATTATAAATTTGATAAATTTGCTCCCGGTGGTTGCTTATTTAAAAGAGGAATTTCAATGTTACCAAAATTATCGGCGAGTAAGAAACCAGGCCGGATAACTCGGTCGGACGGGTAAGCACCAATTAATAAATTCCAAATAACAGACAAATCACAATAAACAAATACAAAATTCCAAACAGACTGGTTTTGATCATTTCTGACTGCTGACAGGCAGGTATACATTTGAATTTGTAATTTGTTTGTTGTTTGTGATTTGAGATTTGTAATTTTATAACTCATGTATTGTTTTTGCTCGCCCAGGTTACGCATAATAAATGTGCAAGGATTTTGCCTAAGGCCTAAATTGTATCTTAATCAAATAAAGCGTCTACAAACTTATCCGCATCAAATTCCTGGATATCCTCAGCACCTTCACCGATACCAATAAATTTTACCGGTATATCAATCTCGTCGCGCATGCCCAGAATGACACCACCCTTAGCAGTACCATCAAGCTTTGATAAAAATATACCCGTAATATCAACAGCCCGTTTAAAAAGTTTTGCCTGTGATATTGCATTCTGCCCCGTGGTAGCATCCAGGACCATAAGTACCTCGTGGGGTGCATTTTCGATCTTTTTTGATATTACCCGTTTAATCTTTGATAGCTCGTTCATCAAATTATCATGAGTATGTAAACGCCCGGCAGTATCAACTATCAAAACATCCATTTTTCTCTTTAAACATGCTTCAAGAGCATCGAACGTAACGGCAGCAGGATCAGCACCTGTCTGATGTTTTACGATATCAGATCCAATTCTTTTGCTCCAGATGTCAAGTTGTTCTGCTGCAGCAGCTCGAAAGGTATCACTGGCGGCTAACATAACTTTCATCCCTTGTTTTATAAATAAATTGGCAAGTTTGGCGATTGAAGTTGTTTTGCCAGCTCCATTAATGCCTGTAACCATAATCACAGTTGGTGGAACGGATGACATTCTGATCGAAACATCCCTCTCTTTGAGTCCCTGTTTCAGCTTATCTTTTAAGAAATCGTATACGTCAGATGTCTCTTCAATTTCTTTGGATTTCCAGGCGTTTCTTATTTCCTGGATGATCCGCGTTGTAGGTACAACTCCCACATCAGATTCAAGCAGTATCTCTTCCAGTTTCTCCAGAACTCCCGCGTCAATCTTTTTCCTGAATGATGCTATGTTTTTAAACTTCGAAGATATCTTGGCACGCGTCTTTTCAAGACTTTTTCTTAATCTCTGGAAGGAAGAGGGTGATTTGCTTTCATCGTTTCCTCTTTTTTGTATGTGTGATTTCTTTTTTGAAAACCATCCCATATTTCACCTGAACTAATCTTATTAGCAAAGCCTCCCGTGCACATTGGATTCAAACAGGAGGAAATAAAATTACGGCAACTCCGATCAATAATCGGAGTTGCCGTAATCACAAACAATCTGAATTTCCTTCACGCAGAGTTAATTCAATGTATAGAAATTTCCATTTTTAGAACAGATAAATCAATAGTTTATGTTTTTTGTGTGCAAGCACATACCCAAAATGGTGTTAAGCAACGACACGGATGTCATTATAGCAATTTTGAAAGAGTTGAGCAGGATGCGCTAACTCAAGATGCCAACCATACGATCGCATCTTTCTGCAATCTTTTCAACTAACCTGTCATCAATTGTTATACAGCCCAGAGTTACTTCCGGTTTGCGTTCACCATGAAAGTCGGAGCCACCCGTAATAACAAGATCATATTTTTTGGCCAATCGTATATATCGTTTAACCGTATCCGGTTGATGAGATGGATAATAGGCTTCTATTCCCTGTAAACCGTATTGAATCATCTTTGGAATCAAATCATCTCTTTTTGTAGCTCCGGGGTGTGAAAAAACAGGAACACCGCCTGAAGAGATTACAAGTTCGATGGCATTTTCTAAGGACAATACAACTTTAGGCACGTGGGCAGGGCCGTTATCCGCCAGGTAAGTATTAAAACTTTCCTGCATATTACTGCAATAACCTTTTCGGCATAAAACATCAGCAACATGAGCTCTTCCGGGTACACCTTTTGCGGCAACTGCAAAAACTTCTTGTGGATCGACATCAATTTTCAACTTGAGCAGTTTCTCTGATATTTTCTTTATTCGTTCTATTCTTTCATAACGAAGGTCGGCTAATTTTTCTGTGAGTCTGCTGTTTTTTATGTCTATGTAATAACCTAAAATATGGATATCGACAGGATCATAATAAGAAGAGAGTTCAACTGCAGGAATGAAATTTATTTCATGTTTATCACAGATCACTTTGGTAAGTTCTATAGCTTCAACGCTATCATGATCAGTGATTGCAATGGTACGAAGATTTTGCCTAACTGCTTCTTCAACTATCTGTTCCGGTGTAAATGTGCCATCGGAATATTCTGTATGAATATGCAAATCCGCACCTGAGCCCTTGCGTTTCCCTATTCCTCCGTGATCTTTTTCATGCAGATCTATAGTTATATCAGCTTGAACATCTTTATTTTTTTTCAGGTAGGAGAAATATACTTTATCCAATATACCGTTCACAAATAAGCCTGATTTCTCCGTGCTGTATTTCTTTGCAAGATCAATTGCTTCGTTAATGGAAACTTTAGGCGGGATATCATCCAGATAGAAAAGCTCATAACATGCAAGTCGTAAAATGCTTTTATCGATAACGGGCATCCTGTGCAAACTCCAATTTTCAGATACCGAAACTATCTTTTTGTCAATCTCATGGATAACCTGAAAACACCCTTTCACGAGTAATGATGCAAATTTCCATATCTCATCATCCGGATTTTGATTTTTGCAAAAAGAGTCTATCTCTCTCAAGATTTCATCACCGCGAATCTCTAATTGGTATAACGCCTGTAAAGCTATTTCACGAGACTGAGTTCTTTTTCGCAATCTGAGATCTCCAGAGAGGCATATGCCTGAAATATACTCATCTTATAATGGTTTTCGGATAAAATCCGGTATAAAATTGAGCGAGTAAAGTCCCCGGCGCCTTTTGTCCGGGGATACCTTCGCCAAGGCTTGGTTTCCAGTAAAACCGAAAACCAAATCGGTTTTAGTATATTCGATATAGTTATGCATTCTTTATTTTTTCAAACAAATTCACCATTTCAAGCGTTGTTAAGGCGGCTTCTGCACCTTTATTACCACTTCTTGTTCCTGCTCTGTCTATGGCTTGTTCCAGGGTATCGGTAGTAATGATTCCGTACGTTGTGGGAATACCGGTTGCAAGGCCGACTTCAGTAATGCCCTTGGCAGATTCACTGGAAACATAATCAAAGTGAGGTGTTTCTCCGCGTATCACTGCTCCCAGACAGATGATACCATTGTACCTGGCATCTTTAGCTAATTTCATTGCCGTAATCGGTATCTCATAAGAACCGGGAACCCAAAAAACATCAATATCATTCTCATCTGTACCGTGCCTGACCAGACAGTCTTGAGCCCCTTCCAGCAACTTTTTTGTGATGAAACTGTTAAATCTACTGACAATAATACCAAAAGTCTTGCCCGTGCCGATAAGATGGCCTTCAAATGATTTTACCATTCTGACATCTCCTGAGTAAAGGGAACCGAAACTGGACTTGAACGATTGATAGTATCAAAAAGAAAAAGCCCTTTCAAGGCTTTTCTGTTGCCCATTTAAGTCATTTAAGTGAAGAGAATCGTCTGAAATCTCATTTGAAAGCTACTTCTGGCTGATGTCCGGCTGCCGGCAGGGAAGTATCAGGAGGGAAAAACGTAAAGAGAAAGTTAAGAAAGATTGAATCTTGTAATTTTACCCTCGTCCTAGTATTATAATCACCCAACTTAAAAAGGAGAATTATTAAATTGTATGGGAATTTCCATTTTAAATCTGGATAATATAAATAAATATAAGGATTTCATTAATCTTATCTTGTGCGGAAACACACCTGCCCGAATTCTTTCCTTGCCCACCTGAAGGATTTTCGTCGGGCAGGGATTCATCGGGGAAGGCAGGATCGCTTAAACCGAAATAAATTAGGTACTTACAATGGAAGAAGGTCAAGAGATCAAAGAAAAAAGATTACCGATAAGTGAGCACCTCGAAGAGTTAAGATCAAGAATCATAAAATCGATCATCGTTGTTGTTGTTTTCTTCTTTATCAGCTGGTTGTTTAAATCAGAAATCCTGGATATCATCAAAAAGCCACATAATTTTGCGATGAAAAATCTGGGGTTATCCCAATCTCTTCAGGTATTAAGCTATCAGGAAGGGTTTTATGCATACATGAAGCTCTGCATAATCACCGCACTCTTTATGGCCTATCCGGTAATCGCGTATCAAATCTGGAAGTTTGTTGAAGCCGGTTTGTATAAGAAAGAGCGCAGGTATGTCATAATTTTTCTTCCTGTCTCCCTGATAGCGTTTGTATCAGGTATATTGTTCGGGTATTTTTTTCTGATACCGTTTGGGCTCCAGTTTCTGATAAAAATACTGGGAACAAGTGTGGAACCGATTATAACGATGAATCAATATGTTTCCCTTGTCTTCCTGTTAACAATCGCTTTAGGTATCGTATTTCAACTCCCTCTCGTCATGTTGTTAATTGCTAAAATTGGAATACTTAAGGCTGAAGATTATGCTAAATGGAGAAAATATGCCATTCTCGCTATATTTATTATAGCGGCCGTTATAACACCACCTGATCCGTTCACACAGACTATGGTGGCCATACCAATGATTGCGCTTTACGAAATAGGCATAATCCTGATTAAGCCCACAAAAAAAGCGGTTGTTCGCTTTTTTATGTTATTGGGTTTCGGTGCCCTGTTTGTTTTCGTCGTTTTTCTGATTTTCACACTGCCAACCAAAGCGAAGTTAATACATTCGACAGGCATTGTAAAAACACTCGCTTCTGTTGATAACCAATGGCGGGTGTTAACAGATAAATCTAAAATACATAACGGATCAACACTGGAAACGGGAAAGGGCAGTAAAGCTTCTCTTCTCTTAAAGGATGGCACGTATGTTATTATGGATGTAGATACGAATGTAAGAGTCGTAAAAGAGAGAAACCTTGATATTGTAAAGGGGCAAATACTCCTGTGTATTCATGCAGAAGAAAATCCGTTCACCATAACAGCAAATGAAAGCATCGTGAGCGCACATGATGCTGACATTGACATCAGGGTATCGGAATTTGAGGTTTATGTGACACCAGCGAGGGGTAGTGTCACCGTTTTGACGGGTGGTGAAGAAAAAGAGGTGCTTGAGGGGAGACAGCTCAAGGTAATAAGGGGAGGCGAACCCGTAAACATAAAAAGTGTTACACAATGGGCAGAAGAGATGCGAAAAAGAATACAAGAAGTGGAAGCTGAGACCACCCAGGAATAACACAGAAACCTCCGAAAGAAACGGAGAACTTTTTTATCAACTGTTCTGATACACTATAGATGCTTCCGGTTTAAACATATCCGTTTAAATACAAATTGACATATATGTATATCCATATATAATGTTCACTATAATCGCACCTGATATTTATTTTAAATGCCTTTCCGACGAAACACGCTTGAGATGTATGATGCTTCTCTATGAGGAAGGAGAGCTTTGTGTCTGTGAATTAACCTGCTCACTTGAATTATCACAGCCAAAGATTTCAAGACATCTCGCCCTGTTGCGGCAATGCCGTGTATTGCTAGGTCGAAGAGAAGGGCAATGGGTCTATTACAGAATAAATCCGTCTCTTCCTGCCTGGGCACTGGAAGTTTTAGCCGCAGTGGTAACTGAATTGAAAAAGAGTCACAGGTTCAAGGGTGATCGCAAACGATTAAAAGCAATGAAAGCACGGTCCGGTGAGGCAGTATGCGGCAACTGATTTTTTTGCTTTATATATATGCAAATGCGTATATCAAAATGTGATGCCTTTTTAATTATTGAGGGTAGAGAGGAAATTGATAATGTTTAACATATTAATCCTTTGTACAGGTAATTCTTGTCGCAGTATTATTGGTGAAGCGCTTTTTAATCATTTGGGAAAAGGGCGTATTAAGGCTTTTTCTGCGGGAACCCGCCCAACCGGACAGGTCAATCCCAATGCTCTGGTAACACTTAGAAATCATGGTATTGCAACAGAAGGGCTTTACAGTAAATCTCTGGACACATTTTCAGATAAACAGATTGATATAGCAATTACCGTTTGTGATCAGGCAGCAGATGAAGCGTGTCCTGTATATTTGAATAGAACACTCAGAGTACATTGGGGGTTGGCTGATCCTGCACTGGTGACAGGTAAAGAGGATGTAATCAGAGCAGCTTTTGAAAGCACCTATCATACTTTGAAGCAGAGGATCAATAAGATGCTTGAGTTGCCTCTGAGTGAATTATCCGACCGGGAACTGATCAATGAACTCAATAAAATCGGGAGAAATAATATTTCGAAAAATATGAGAGAAAAGCGGATAAAAGAATCCAAAGGGAAAAAATTATCTGTATTTGAAAAATACCTGACACTCTGGGTCATGGTTTGTATTGGAGCAGGGATTGGCCTGGGGAAGATGGCGCCGGACATTGCCGTAAAACTGGATGCTCTTTCGGTATATCAGGTATCTATCCCTATTGCTGTATGTCTCTTTTTTATGATGTACCCGATCATGGTTAAGATTGATTTTACAAAGGTATTAAGCGCGGCAAAGACGCCAAAGCCTGTTGCCTTGACCCTGATTATCAATTGGGCTATCAAGCCGTTCACGATGTTTCTGATTGCCTGGTTTTTCCTGGGGTATTTGTTTAAAGGATACTTACCGGGAACTGAAATCCTTAAGACAGGTCAGGAAGTTGAGTTGTGGAGAAGTTATATCTCCGGGGCGATCCTGCTGGGGATTGCTCCCTGCACGGCAATGGTATTGATGTGGAGCTATCTGGCAAAAGGAAATGACGGGCTTACCCTGGTAATGGTAGCCATAAACTCTTTAACAATGCTTGTGCTCTATGCGCCTCTTGGAGGTTTCCTGTTAGGGGTAAATGCCATGCCGATACCGTGGCAGACGATACTGTTTTCTGTGGCAATTTACGTAGCCTTGCCCCTGGTTACCGGCTATTTCACAAGAAAGTGGGTAATCAAATATAAAGGTCTGGAGTGGTTCAACGAGAAGTTTTTGCATTGGCTCACACCCGTCAGTATAGGTGCCCTGCTTGCCACATTAGTGCTCCTGTTCTCTTTCAAGGGCGAGATTATAACAAACAATCCTCTGACAATATTCTGGATTTCAATCCCACTTTTTATCCAGACAATATTTATTTTCAGCCTGGGATACTTTGTCTTGTCACGGTTCTTGAAACTCTCGTATCACGACGCCGCTCCTTCCGCTATGATTGGCGCTTCCAATCACTTCGAGGTTGCAATCGCTACAGCAACTATGTTGTTTGGTCTCTCTTCCGGCGCTGCATTAGCTACGGTAGTTGGTGTCTTGATTGAAGTCCCCGTAATGTTACTGCTTGTTTCGATCTGTAAAAAAACATGTGGTTTATTTAAAGAATGTAATATGGAATTGCCACAGTGTAAAACTCCTCAACTGATTCAAAGTGAAGCGGAGATACAGTGAAATATTATAATACCGAAATTGCGCGATTTTAAAATTACTATTACCAGAAAACAAATACCAAATAAATTCTAAAATCCAAATTTCAATAACCGAAACAAATGATTTTGAATTTCGCTTATTTGTATTTGAGATTTGTTTGTTATTTGGCGCTTGTAATTTGGGATTTCCAGCTCGTCTGTGTTAGAAAAAAGGAGGTTCTTATGAATAGAGAATGGAAGATATTTGGCGCATTAGTTGCCATCTTTGTTGTAGCTTATACTTTACCTTTGGGAAACCCAAAGATTCAGGAGGCGATCCAGGAGGCGTTTCGGTTGCTACAGTGGTACGCGCGCAACCATACTTTAGCTTGTGTCGTGCCCGCACTGTTTATTGCAGGAGCCATTATCACATTTCTATCGCAGAGCACCGTAATGCGTTATCTTGGGCCCAAATCTAATCCGGTTATTGCCTATGCCGTTGCATCCGTGTCAGGCTGTATCCTGGCCGTTTGTTCGTGCAGCGTGCTGCCGATGTTTGCCGGTATCTTCAAACTTGGCGCCGGCATTGGGCCCGCCACCTCCTTCCTGTATTCAGGCCCGGCCATCAATATCCTCGCTATTTTTCTGAGCGCCAGGGTGCTGGGATTCCCCATTGGAATGGGTAGAGCTGTGGGCGCTATAATTTTTGCCGTGGTGATTGGACTGATTATGGCGCTGGTATTTCGTAAGAGTGAGCGGGCAAAGGCCAAAGCCGCATTGCAGATGCCTGAGCCGGAAAAGGCCAGCAGGTCAATAGTTAAGACTGCCTTGCCCATTACATTCATGATCCTGTTTCTTGTATTCAGTGATTGGTATAACCCGGGCAATGTTGTCGTAACAACTACTGACGGCCGGGAATTCAAGGCTGTTGTCATTAATGAGACTAAAGATGCGATCCGCTTTCAACTTGAACAGGATATTGACTCATCCAAATCAGGCGACAAGATAACTCTTCCAAAAATAGGAATAGCCGCAATGAAGGAACGGCAAACATGGGTAATGACGATATATCATGTGCGCTGGTATCTGGCAGGGATGATGGGATTGATTGTTATTTTGATGACCTGGCGATGGTCAAATCGTGATGAAGTTAACCAGTGGATGCATAATACATGGGACTTCGCCAAGCTGCTGGTGCCACTTCTCTATGGAGGAGTCTTCATTGTCGGATTTGTGAGTGTTTTACTGCCGGAAAAGGAGGTGGCGCAATGGGTAGGCGACAATAGTATCATGTCCAATTTTGCAGCCAGTATTATCGGCGCTTTCTGGTACTTTGCGACACTGACCGAGATCCCCATTACGCACGCTCTCATGAAACTGGGTATGCACAAAGGTCCGGTTATGGCGTTGCTCCTGGCAGGCCCCGCTCTATCGCTGCCCAATCTTATTGTTATCTGGAAAATAATGGGAAGTCTCAGGGCGATCGTCTTTATCATACTGGTGATCATAATGTCCACATTCGCCGGGATGCTATTTGGCACGTTCTGGGGAGGGACTAGTTCCCCGGAAGGAGGTTCTTTCATGGAAGAGGCGAAACCTAAAGCACCCCAAAAACAGGAAGAGGTGATACCCTTGTCTATGCTCCATGGCCATTCCGTACCATTGGAGATGGCCAATAAACCTTTGCCTTTAACAGTTAACATTGGTTTGTCTCCACATTATGCTGTGGCAAATTTCTTTTCCATACAACAAATACTCGTTAAACCCATAATTAACAGGAGGAGCCATTATGAAGAAGTTTCAAATACTGGGTACCGGATGTGAAAACTGTAAGAAGCTTACCGAGAACACGGAAAAAGCAGCAAAAGAACTGGGTATTGAATACGAAATCGAAAAGATAACGGACATTAATGAGATAATAAAATTTGGCGTAATGCTGACGCCCGCCCTGGCTGTTGATGGCAAGGTAAAAATTGCAGGAGTGGCGGGCACTGTTCCGCCACCAGAAGAGATAAAAAAGCTGATAGTATAGTATTGTCAAAAATATTAACGGCGGAAAAGATCATGGGAGACATCAGGAAAACAAAACCGGCGGAGAAGAAGAAACATGATCAAATTAAAAGGCTAAAGATTCAGCTAGGTATTTCTTGGCCAATACATAATTACAGATACACCAACAAGACAAATTATGCCGCCAATGATGTCATATTTGTCAGGATTTATCTTGTCTATCTTCCATTTAGGGGAAGAATATATTAAAGAAAGACAAATGCTTGAACATCTGAAAGAGCGTCTAACTCATGGCTACTTTAATCTTGCTGTCCTTGGACAATTTAAAAGAAGAAAAAGTACCTTTTTAAATGCACTTCTCGGTGAAGAGGTTTTACCTACTTCTGTGGTTCCCCTCACAGCCTTACCTATCTTTATCAGGTATCATTCGTCTCCATCTGTAAAAATTCGCTTTGAGGGGAATTCTGAAGAAATAAAATATCCCTCGAATTACCTGAAAGCATCAAATATTCTAAATGATGTAATCATGCGTATACGCCTTGCATTCTTTCGTATATGTTTTTCAGAGGTTCCTAAAGTATATTTGTCCTTAAACAAGCTCGACATGGAGTTCTTTGCCAACGGCGGCAGCAGCCTTGTAGAGCGTATTGAGCTGAATTTTGTCATTTTCTGGATCGAGCAGGCGATCAAGATATGCACGGCTCGTTTTCATGCGCCGCGCCATTTCTGATTTACTGATATTTTGTTCTTTCATGATCTTTTCAAGCTGAAAGGCAATCACGCGTTTAATAGCTGTTGCCTGTGCATCTTCGTAACGACCTTCTTCTTTAAGAAAGCTTTCCAGAGTTGAACAAATATTTTTTTCCTTTACCATTGTTTTTATCCTTTCATGCGCTTAACGGCAATCGCAAGGTCTTGTGTGGGTGTTTTCTGTGTTTTTTTAATGAAGCCGTGCAGCATTATTAAACGGTCATTTTTTACACAGAAAAGAATCCTTGCAATCCTGCCCTGTGTTAGATTAATCCGCAGTTCCCAAAGACCCTTGTGAGAGCTGAATGAGCGGTATAAAGGCATACCGATAGGCCAGCCGTATTCAAGGGTTTGTAAATCGTCTCCGATAATCTTGCGGTCTGCAGCTCCCAAACTTTTAAGCCATTTTCGTACCGGTTCGTTTCCTGAATCAATATCGTATTTCAGAGAGAGAAGAGGCATACACTTACGCAGGTAATTTCCAGCTCGTTACTATCATTTGTACCCCTCCCCCAACGTTACCATCACCACAAAAGATCCTCAATATTATTTGACTTTTGATAAACAGGTTTTTATATTTCAGCAAATACTTACCTGCTTTATCGTAATCAATGCTTAACCAGACATTTATACCAGAAGTAATGAAATATCTTTTTTCGCCAGTGGTAATCAGCATCGTTATCTCGATTTGTTTGATGGTGAATCTCTTCATACCAAGGTTCATGCCTTTATTTACTGGAGAAAAAGGCGAGTTTGCCTGTAAACATCATATTTGCGGATGTAAAACCGAACCGGATTGCTTAAACCACTGCTGCTGTGTTAAGGTACCCGACACATATGATATGAAATGTGCGTTAAAGAAAAACCCGGGAGAGATTGCTTCTGCATTTATTGAAAGTCTGGCGTGTGCGGGGATTCCAGACATGTTTGCAGTGGGAACGAGTAGTATTGCCTTACCCGGTGATAGTGTATTTATCCCGGATATTTTCCTGTTTGCCTATCTAAAAAAATTGAAACTCGTCTATCCAAATTCATTTCATATCTCACCACCTGACAAACCTCCCAGAATTGCCTGACCCCATAAATCCATAATTAATCAATCAATTTTTTGCAGTCATCATGACCACTTCAAGAGAAGTTGTGTCAATGGTGTAAAATACCCGTGTTGATTTCGGTATGGAGGAATCTCTACGATTTTGACATTACTTTCTGAAAGTTGACGAGAAGTTCCGCCGTGACAGGAGCGGAATGCATCTTCAGCAGGTAGTGGATTGCAATAACAATATTTGCAAAACATAAAGGAGCTAGTCATGTTACAAAAACAGAATAAATGGATATTTCCATTTCTGTTCTTTTATTGCATTATCTTTTCAAGTCAAAATCTCTTACTTGCGTGTGACATATGCGGAATCGGAGGTTTTGGAGGCAGTCAGGGAGCCTTAAGGGGGCAATCGATTTCTTCACCCGAAATCGTGGGCAAGAACAGGTTATCGCTTGGCTTTCTCTTTGAGTATCAGGACTGGAAAAATAACGATCCGGAGAAAGCCCATGAGCTGCATGAAGAGGGCCGCGACTCACACTCAAGAATAAAAGATAAAATTTATAATGCCATTATCGGATACGGTGTTACTGATAAATTATCTGTTACCCTTCAGATCCCATATGTGGAAAGGCGCATGAGACAGGTGGAAGAGCATGATTTTCTTGGCCAGAGGGAGAGATCAGAAGGCATGGGAGATATAATTACGTTTGGGAAATATCGCTTTTATAATAAACTCTTTGGAGCAACTGCCATATTTGGCGTTAAGACTCCTACAGGAGAGACAGACCAGCGAGACAAGGTTGGAAACAGGTTTGAAACTGAAGAACAACCGGGAACCGGATCGATAGACTGGCTATAATGTACAGGGGGCATATACGGTTAAGGAGCGTGGGATCTATCCGGGAATACAATTATTGGCAGGCGTCAATGCACTATTTGCGGAGAAAGATCACGAAGATTCTAAAAGGGTAAGTGACTCGGGGGGGACAACGGTATTCTTTTCACCCGGATTGTCCAGCAGTATTACAAAAGGTTTAAATACATCCGCTTCTGTTTTCGTGCCTGTTCTCCAGAATCTTGGCAGGGATCATCAGGAGACGGATTATAGTGTTCTGTTCAGTATAGGGTATAACTTCTAGTCTGCCCCGGGAAAAGGTGCCGAAATATGGCTTGTTTTCAGTATGCAGGAATGAGGAGATCTCCTCATTCCTGCATATAAATCAGAAAATTTCAAAAAGATTTAGTTTCCATCAATTATGAAAGCAATATTTTTTTTCTGCGGAGACGGAAATCAATTTCAAGTCTCAATTATTCAGGGATATTTTTTTAATTTTATTTTAAGCATAAAAAGGCTATATATAAAGGGGGAATTGACCATACAGTTGTATTGAAGAGGTTTTTTTGTAAAAAATTCTCTTCAAAGGTGAAAGAGAAACATTGTTTTTTCATGGACAGATAAAGACAAAATTTTTCTGGAAAGGAGTCAAAATTGATGCAAAAATTTACCCTGAAGACTACAAGTAAAAGAGTGATTGCTGCTTTGATCGGAATTAATTGTTGTTTTATTTTCAGTAATTTAACTGTTTTTGCAGAAGACAAGCTTCTCGCTGTTCAGGAAAAAACAGAGAAAGATAAACCTCTTCCTATCCAACCTCCAACTATCCAGGAAAAAGCGTCTAAAATTTTTGGAGAGGCTGTGGGTGATGATAATAACGGTGAAGTTTATACTTGGGGTTTAACGGCACGATATACAGGGCCGGAAAAGCTGATTCCCGGAGAAGGCAAATTCAAAAACCTGTTCAATTTTCTGCAGGCGGTGCGGTGGTATGACCCGCGACACTATTATCAATCAACTGATAAAGTCACAGGCGAATTTACTGGTGAACAATGCATCATGTGTCACAGGGTGCAGACCCCCGGCATTGTAAATGACTGGGAAAGGAGTGGGCATTCGAAACCGGCAAAGACTGCGTCTATGGAACTGTATATGAAAGTGACCTGTGACAAGTGCCATGGCAAAGACCATACAAAACTGAGAATGCCGGACTACAATGTATGTGCTGAATGCCATTCTCTGGAAGTTGACCAGCATAAAAGCGGTGGCCCCGGCTCGCATATTCACTCGTTCCATCTGCAGGTTGAGGAGCAGTCAATGCAGATTAACACGCCTGCTGAAGAGTTGTACGGGTGCGCGCAATGTCACGGGATTGCTGAAAACAGGTGCGACGGTTGTCATACAAGACATAGATTTTCTGCCGTGGAAGCCAGGAAACCTGAAACATGCGGAATTTGCCATCTTGGCCTTGAACATTATGACTATGAGGTATGGCTTGATTCGTACCATGGTCGGATCTATCAGGCGGAAGGGAACGAATGGAACTGGAACAGAAGTCTGAAGGATTGGGCAAAACCTGTTTATGAAGGGCAATTACCGGCTCCCAGAACCCCGACCTGTGCTTTCTGCCATATGCCGGAAGGAAATCACAATATTCTGGAGGCTTCAACAGAGTTTACGTATATGGGAGCATCACAAGTTGACCGTGGAGCGCCAAAACACGAGAAGAAACGTAATGCATGGATAAAAGTTTGCAACAACTGTCATTCGCCAAACTTTGCAAGAGATCAGCTCAATGCCATGGATGATATCGTTAATCTGAATTTCGCAAAGGTAAGAGAGGCGTACAACATTATAATAGATCTTTATAACGAAGGCGTGCTGGATCCCATGCCTGATGGGTTAGCGCCTGACTGGAAGGGACATAACATTTTCAGTCTTCTGCCTGAGGGAGAAACGCGTATCTACAATGTCTCCAATATTGAACGGCTGTTTTTTGAGATGGCCACGTATCAGATAACAAACGTGTACAAAGCTGCCGCGCACTCATCAATGGAAAATACCAGTTACAGCAGAGGAGGAGCCATACCGATGAATCGAAAACTGATAGCCATAAAGGCAGAAGCTTCACGGCTTAAGAGACTGGCGCTTTTAGAGAAAGCCCAGGGCATTAAGCATGTGCCATTCAAGTTTTGGAGTCAGGGGGAATACACTGACTTACTCAAGGGAAAAAACCGGAAAGAGGGTGATGTCCTTCCAAAGTCAGAATGTCTTCATAATGACAAGGTTGATTGCCTGGCAGATTAGCTATTATAACAGTTTTCCTGTCAGGATTTTCCGTGATATAAACTATACAATGAATCTGCTAAAAAAGTAGACTACGGATAACCCGATACATATATACTAAAACCGATTTGGTTTTAGATTTTTCTAAAAACCAAAGCTTGGTGAAGGTATCCCCGGACAAAGCGCCGAGGACTTTACTCGCTCCGTTTTTTCTCGGATTTTATCCGAAAACCATTATAAGATGAGTATGTAACGGATCTCTCCTCCCTTGATAGAGTCTCAACGCGGTAAAAATTGTACTGGGTTATCCCATAAGTCTTTTATCTTGAAACCATAAAGAATTATACAATATCCTTCTCAGTCTTGTTGTCCCTAAAAACCTCTTTTTATTTTACCAAACAATGCCTTCTTCCTAAACTTGTGCACAAAAGCTATATGGTATTTACAATTGTACCTTGAATGTGATAAACTATTACAGTCTACCATGAGGCACTCATTTCTGGTTTGTTATAACCATCAAGCCAGTTGCCAGCCCCTGACCTCCCGCCTGAATGACGAAGTCGGGCAGGTACCGGCACGGGCGGGCGACGAGCAGTTCTGACGGGGACTACTATTATACTAAATACCTGAAGATGAGACCTTTGATAGTCTCAATGGTAAAATCAGTGGCTTGCCTATCAATGAGATATAAGTTTTTTCTTAACTCAATGCTCGATACTCAAAACTCTAACAACCCTAGGTTCCTTAGTTGTAAACGAAAGAGCAGAGCGGTGTTCGGAATATGAAAAAGGCCAATCATACAGAGAAACAATTCAAAATGCAGAAAATAAAAGAAGCTTATCAGAGGAAAGATGCGGAAAGAGAAAAGCTGCGAATAAAAACTCTGCAAAACGTCTGTAATATTCTCGGGAAACTTTCTGAAGAAGTACAGTTTGAGGATGCATATATCTTCGGCTCTGTGCTGGAAGAGAATAGATTCAGCGAGCATTCGGATGTTGATATAGCATTTCTGGGACTCGACAGAGACGAGCTGTTTTATGTGACGAGTTACATTAGCGGAAAAATCGGGAGGAATGTAAACATCATACATCTTGAGGATATCAGTTTTAAAGATAAGATATTGATGGAAGGGCTCCGATGGAAAAACGACTGAAAATTTTCGTTGCAGAACTGGAGGCTCAGCGGAAAGAAATATTCAAGCTCCACTCCACGATTCAAGAGAAGTCAAAAAGGCTGAGGTCTCATCCTGATGATGAAGACCTGACTAACAGTCTGGCTTATAAACTTCACAATTTATACTCGGCATACGAAGATCTGTTTAAACTCATAGCCAGATTCTTTGAAAACCAGATTGCTGACATATCGGGCTATCACTCTGAATTGCTTAACAGGATGAAACTGCAGATCGAAGGAGTCAGACCAGAACTATTGGCGGATGAATCCTTTATGCTGCTGGATGAACTCAGAGGATTCAGACATGTCTTCAGGCATGCTTACTCCTACAATCTCGATGCGGAAAGAGTCATAAAATTATCAGAGAAGACAGAGTCACTCATAGCGCCTTTTAAAAAGGATTTTGAGAAGTTCAAGAAAAAGATATTGTAATGATGCTGAACATTACCGTAACCGGGAAATTGTTGATAGAGACGGAAAGTTTTGAAAAAAATAGATCATGTTAATATAGTCGTTAGCAATCTCGATAAAGCCAAAGCGTTTTTCACTCAACTCGGATTCTCAGTGGGAGACGAAGGCATATTGGAGGGCGAGTGGATATCTGCAATAGTTGGCCTTGAAAATGTCAGCGCCAGATATACATCACTGTCATTGTCAGGTTTGGGTGTCAATCTGGAACTGATTGAGTATGAAACTCCTCCTTCCGGTCATGATCCTATGATGAGTAAGGCAAATCAGCTCGGATATCGCCACATTGCCTTTGTAGTGGATAATATCGATGAAACTGTGCAGGATCTGAAAGGGAAGGGTATCACATTCTTAAGCCCGATACAGACGTATCCCAAGACCGGTAAACGGCTGGCTTATTTTTATGGGCCTGACGGGATATTGTTGGAATTAGCCCAGTATCCCAACCTGGCCGACCCAGAAGAACCAAAAAGGGTATAGACCCTAATAGGAGCTGGCTCGACCAGGTTGTAAAATAAAAACCAACGGTTTTCAAGCTTTCCTTAGGAAAACCGAAATCAGATACCAGGATCTTTATGAATCTCAAAAACATCTTTGAAAACATACCGGAACAAATACCAGAAGAGGTTTTAGAAGAAGTCTTCAGGGCAGAACACTTCAGAATTGAACGAATTATTTCCCGCGGTCATTCAACAGGAAATGGTGAATGGTACGATCAGGGACATGATGAATGGATGATTGTGCTCAGAGGGAGTGCTGGTTTGTTATTCGAAGGTGATCACACAGCGGTGATGCTGAAGCCCGGCGACTACATCAATATACCCGCTCATCGAAAACATAGAGTTGAGTGGACAGATCCTCGTGAGGAAACCGTATGGCTGGCCATTCATTACTGACGGGCTGGATGCGCTAATTCGATGTATATGAGGAATTTCAATGTTAACAAAATTGTCGGTGGTTAAGTACCAAATAATAAATTCCAAATAACAGATAAATCACAATAAAAAAATACAAAATTCAAAACAGATTGGTTTTGATCATTTCTGACTGCCGACAGGCAGGCAAACATTAGAATTTGGAATTTGTGATTTGAGATTTGTCTACCTGTGCGTCGCACGCAGACAGGTTATTTATTAACTTCTGTTTGGTTCTGTCTCGTCCAGGTTAGGAATTTTAAAATCATGTTTTATGTGCGCCAGCACATATCCAAAATGGCGTAAAGCAACGACATTCATGTCGTTGCTTTACGCCATTTTGAAAGAGTTGCGCAGGATGCGCTAACTCGATGGATCAAAGGTATTCGCTTCCGGGTAGAATTCATTCAACAGCTGTTTAATCATTTTTATGATAGTTTTATTCGCGCGTGAAGTAAGTTTGGATGCGTTCACTTCCCGTTTACCGGCATTCCAGAGGGATTTGATATCATTGTGCTGCTCCTCGACGATGTGGCGAACCGCTACATTCCAAAACTCAGGGTATTCACTTTCTGCATACTCTCCCCGTCCTCTTCCGAAATGAGCTACTGCAAGGTAGCGTAGCAATGCAGTTCGAAACAGTTCCTGAAATAACGGTAATGACCAGCGGATAAATGAACTGTTATCTCCACGGATAAAATTGTATCCTTTGGCTAATCCACCGGCTCCGACTGCACCCAGGATACCTCCCAAAACAGCTCCTCCACCGAAAGTCAGGCCACCCGATAGAAAATCGGCACTCACTCCACCTAATGCGCCGGTGACAAAACCACCAATTATCGCAGAAATACCTTCGTTTACAGGTTTATTCGATGAGAAATTACCGGACATCCTTTTAATAATCTCTGTTGCTGCGTTACCTTCAAGCTGATGGAGATGGATTAGCTCATCGAGAGATATCCTTCCATTATTTTGCATCCTTTCAGCCAATCTTCTCATAGCCACCTCTCTATCTTTTTTCTTTTCTGTAATCATTCCCGGAATTGCTATTTTAAATTGAACCCTTTCGAACAGAGATTTCTGGGAAATGATTTCACGGTCACAACACGCGGATGAAATTTGTCTTGCAAGGGAATCCATTGCTCTTTCAAAAATAGAGAGATTGATATTTCTCCAGTCCCTGCGAATCATTGCGAATGACTTTCTTTTTGCGAACGGAAGTACCCCTTCGATTGTTTTCATGAGCATATCTTCCTGAACCCAGCACCGTGCAAAGGCATCCAGTCCCATCACATATTTAACCACTTCAAACTGTTTGAGATGTTCTTCCCAGGACTTTTCTTCTCCGGCTTCAAACTCGGCTCCACGCGGAGGTCCCATTTGATTCAGAAGCACGATAACCGGTTTACTCAGCCAATCGAGAATTTGCATTTCACAATCAACATATCCGGCTTCGTCAGGATCTTCGGCAGCATTGACAAGGTAGAGGACAACATCTGCATCTTCCCGTACATTACGAATAGCTTGTTGATTGCACCACTGCGCACGATCATTAAGACGGTCCAGTGCTTCATTCAGAAACCAGCCGGTTGGTTTGGGAATATTTTGCAGGTGGCGAAGCAGCTTTGCAGAATCACCGAAGCCCGGTGTATCCCAGAGGCTGAGGACAGAACCTTCGTCAGTCTCAAGCATGATATAAACTTCATTCATGTCGGTCACATGGGTATCGTCTCGCACTACGCCGATGTCCTTTCTCAGCAATGTGCGTGCGAGAGTAGTTTTTCCTACGTTGGTGTGAGATATGAGGCTCAGGGTAATTGATTGCGATGCCTTATTCATTTTTCTTGGCTTTATCCTTTAAAGGCGTGAGGGCTTCACGAACGCTTATGAGCCAGTCGTCAACATCAGGGTTGTGAAGATTAATAAAGACAGGTTGTAGTGTTTTGCTTCCAATTGTCCTTTTCCATAATTCCCTGCGAGACAGGAGCCGCTCTTTTGAATTCTCCTGGTGTGAAAATCTGAAATCAAAATGGGATTCATCAATGGCAACAAGAAGCTGTTTCGCTGAATGACCAACTGCGATAGCTTCCTTCAGGTTAGCAATGAAAGTACCATGAATTTCATTCTCCGGTATTGAGGATAAGTTGAATAGAATGATTAAACATTCGGCTGCTCTTTCGGCATGAGCAGCCGCGTTCAAAAATTTATCTTCTTCTCCATAGGGTATTGTCCGGTGAAATTCGATTTCTGTCTTCCAGCCAAAGGTTTGATCAAGCAGTGAACGAAAAACGACCATTTGTTTATCAGAAAGTTCAAGAGAGTAAGGAACAAAGCGAATGAGTTCTTTCTGCCCAGGCCTGGTAGTTAACAGTTTACTATAATAGGAATCTCCTGCAGAAGGGGTAAGAAAATGGATCTGCAACTGCTTTTCCCGTTTCAATGCCGCAAAAGCGAGAAAACATCGTGGCAGGATAACAAAAAGGAATATTGTTTTTGCAAAAAGATGAATCCAGTCTGCGGCGTTTTCTCCGGCACTGCCGTCTTTCCACTGAATAGCCTTTATTCGTTCGAGTTTCGGAAGTTTTTGACCGGTTATCAAAGCTGCCGGTGCCAGAACCACACTCATAAGCCGGTGAACGGCTACGGGCTCCAGAAATGTACTCTCCCAACCGGCATAATATTCAGTTGTAATACCCCGTACATACATTCCTCCAATGATACCGACAGCAAAAAGCACTGCACAGACGTGCATTACGCGTGCGGTATGATTTTTATAGATTGAGGCAGAAAGCTGAGACCACTCACGGGAAAAATTCAGGAAACATCTGTTCAGTATTGATGCCCGCTCAGAAGAAGAATCGATCGTTCTTAACATCTGCCGGTGCGAAAGACTTGATACAGCATAAATGATGGGTCCGGAAAAAATCTCTTTAGATTTCTTCTTAAAATTGCTTTGAATACGCGTAAACCCGATGTACCCGTATACTGCGAAATTCCAGATGAGCATACCAATGACGGGAAAAGCCAACAGATTCAACCGTCTGCCTGATTCAAACTCATTGGCAATAAAACCAGAAAAAAAGGCTAAAAAAAACAGCGAAGCCGAAAGCCAGCCTTTCCATTGCTTACTGTGAATATCAATTCTCGATTCAGGGTAGATGTCCCCCAGCGTTTGAATGAGTAACTCTGCCCGTCTGACACAAAAAGATTCCTCTTTCTGATTGAGAGGACGTAGCTCTGTTTTATATTCAGAAATCAATATTTCAGGCAGTTGCGCTTTTCGCGTTGCCACTAACCGGTCTGCTTTTGGCAGAACTGCTCCGGCGGGATCGCCCTCTTCGATAGACCGTACAAATAAAACCTTTCGTGCGTCAGATTCTTTCAAGTGCGTGTCCCTTCCAAAATCAGGAGTAGTTTTTATAAGGAAATATGCATTGTCCACTTAAACCGAACGAGTCGGAAAAGAATTTCAGATTTACAAATTACGAATTTCGATTTGTTTTTTAAGTTTTTTATTTTATGAGTTGAATTCAGAATAGTAAATGACAATGTCTCAAGTATTTACTTACTTCTTCAAGTTGATTTATCAAATTGCTATTACCACCATAAATCTTTTAGCCGGATTTCTTTTGATTCTATCTTCATGTTTTCAGATTCTGTAGTTGAACTTTATCCATGATCTAAATTACTAAAAATCGTAATTCGTAATTTTTTCCCAAGATTGGTCAAAATATTTTTATTAAGTTACTAAATTTTTTCTAAGACGAGCTTAGAAAAAAAGCCGCTTTCAGCGGGTAGCTAACAACAGCAATGGCAATTTTCCATATGTAATATGATATGAAAACGTAATTGTTTCTGATCATTTGATATGTTCAATAAGGTTATAAACTTTATTGATTATTTCAAGGTTTTTTTTATATACTCTAAAAGTTTAAAAGACCATTTATTATTTTTTACCCTTACAATCAGACCTATGAAATACAGAGACAATTTAAGTGAACACTATTCATCCGTTTTAGAAGGCAGTTACGATTGCATAGACAGGCTTGTTTTAAATGCTTATTGCACAAATCTTCATATAGCCGGGGGTTTAAGACTTTGGTTCAGAGCTTTAAAAGGTGCGGATAAAGATTTAGACAACAATCAACTCATGCTTTTTCAGGAAGATTCAGCAGGAGAGTCAAAGCTTTTGCAGATAGTAAGAATATTCCTTTGATGTCTTTTCAAGCAGGCGAAAGAAAACATGAGAAAGCCGAAGAGTTATTACCTGAAGATCAGACATTTACCGGTATTTTTGCAATATTTGTGTCCAAAGCCCCTGCATTACTATGGGAGATAAAAAAGTTTGAGAACTGCAGCATAGATATTAGACGCAAAAAAAGGCCCTCTTATGAAGAACAAAAACGTACATACTTTCGGTACAATTATTCTCTTTATCAAATTGAATATAGTCGTAATTTTCTATTTCAGTGAGGCACATGTTTAGATGATGTTTATCAAAACATCATTGACTTGACGAGAAAAGAACTTGATATCAAACGTTTAAAAAGAATCTTTGGCCGTAAAAACCGTCCACATAACCGTAAGACAGAGAGACCTGGCTTTGAGGTGTGTATCGAGAAACCTGATTACAATTTAACAATCTTCAAGATTTTACAATCATGTATGAAATAAAAGCATTGAGACAACTTTACGGAATAAAAATAGCTGCATAATTAATTAACGACAACATGTTGGTAGTTTTGGCACTGTAAGCGCCTAAAATGTTATCCAGGTTGTTTATTACTCAATCTATGTGAGCGCCGGAGTAAAAATGGTAATCGAATGCATAAGCAAAAGTCAATAGTTGACAACCCTGTCTGAGAACAGGTATTGGCAACAAACGATAAAGACGAGACGAATCTACCCACGATTCCCCACATGAGCGGTGTTTTGTTTACCGTTTCTTTTTCAGATAGACAAACATATTCAGTTTGATAGAATTCTTATATGAAAAAACAGAAAGACACAGGAGTGACCCCAATCCCCAAGGACTATGTAGAAAGCA
Source organism: Candidatus Scalindua sp. (assembly GCA_031316155.1). Taxonomy (GTDB): domain Bacteria; phylum Planctomycetota; class Brocadiia; order Brocadiales; family Scalinduaceae; genus SCAELEC01. Next base: position 17,330 of record JALDRB010000019.1, on the reverse strand, counting down.
AGATACTATTAATGAGGGATAAGAAAGTGATGCTGGATAGAGACCTGGCTTTGCTCTACGGAGTAGAAACAAAGGTGCTTAACCAGGCGGTCAAAAGAAATAAAGGGCGTTTCCCCGAGGATTTTATGTTTCAACTTACAAAAGATGAGTACAATTCTTTAAGGTCACAAATTGTGACCTTAAAGCGCGGGCAGCACAGAAAATATCCGCCCTATGTTTTCACTGAGCAAGGTGTTGCTATGCTCTCAAGCGTGCTCAATAGTGAAAAAGCAATCCAGGTTAATATTCAGATTATGCGGACATTTACCAAATTAAGAGAAATGATGATCTCTTATAAAGAATTACAGAAGAAGATTGAATCTATGGAGAAACGGCACGACAAGCATGATCAACACTTTCAGGTCGTCTTTAAGGCCATACAGGAAATGTTAAATCCACCGGTAAAGAAAAAAGGTAAAATAGGTTTTAAATAAAATATAAACGCATATATGCATGTTGGCGGGGAGAGTGTCGGAGAAAATAATTGGTTATGGATGGAACGACCGCAAAAAAAGAGAGTTTTAAAAACAAAAGGGTAACCGTAATGGGATTAGGTCTCTTTGGCGGAGGTGTAGGTGTTACCAGATTTCTGGTTTCTCAGGGAGCTTATGTAACGGTAACAGACTTGAAGAGTGCTGAAGAGCTATCACGATCAATCAAATTACTGGAGGATTTACCTGTTAACCTTCGGCTTGGAAGACATATTGATGAAGATTTTTCCAGTGTGGATCTGGTGATTGGCAACCCCGCAGTACCTGAGAGTTCAAAATTTTTACAGATAGCACGAGATAATGATATCCCCATCGATACAGAGTTAAATATCTTTTTCAGGCTTTGTCCTGCACCAATCACGGGAATTACGGGGAGTAACGGTAAGTCCACTACCACGGCACTCCTGGGCGAGATGCTGAAGAGATCGGGGAGAAAGACATGGATCGGCGGGAATATAGGGGTTTCATTATTAGAGCATGTTGATGAGATGGAGCCGGATGATGCCGTTGTTATCGAGTTATCCAGTTTTCAGCTGGAAGCCCTCGGGAAGATCATGGTAAGTCCCGATGTAAGCGTGGTAACCAATATCGTTCCAAATCATCTGGATAGACACAAGACTCTCAAGGAGTATATTGAAGCCAAGAAAGCAATTATTCGTTTTCAAGATAAGGATAGTTATACAATATTGAATTATGACGACCAGCCAGTAAGAAAATGGAAAGATGAATGTAAGGGTAACGTTCTCTGGTATAGTGTTACGAAAGAGTTGGAAGAGGGGGCATTCCTGAGTAAAAATGAGATTGTTTTACATTTTGATTCAAAGAAAAGTGTAATTACTGATATATCAGAGATTAAGTTAAAGGGGCTTCACAACGTACAAAATGTACTGGCAGCAGTCTGTGCTGCCGGAGTAACGGGTGTTCCTGTCAGGGCCATTGGAAATGCTGTGATACATTTTTCAGGACTCGAACATAGACTGGAATTCGTCAGGAGCATTCACGGCATACTCTATTATAATGACTCAAAGGCAACAACGCCGGAGGCTGCGATAGCAGGGATAAAGGCTTTTCACCATTCTCGAAAATCTGATCAAGCCGGGCAGGATCTTTACGCCAGCTCTCAGCCGTACCGGCCCGGTAGGGCACATGGAACCAGGACAGGCGGGGTAATAATAATTGCAGGTGGTTATGATAAGGGTGTCAGTTTTAATAAGTTTGCACATGAGTGTATAATAGGGACAAAGTGTGTAATCCTGACAGGTGGCACAGCGGGAAAAATAAAGAGATGTATACAGGATATAAAAGGGGTAAATGAAAAACCGGAAGTATATGTAGAGTCCTCTTTCGAAGAGGCAGTCATAAAAGCGTCCGCTATCGCCAGAGAGGGAGATGTTGTGTTACTCTCCCCGGCATGTGCCAGTTATGGTATGTTTACAAACTATGAAGAGAGGGGAGCGAGATTTAAGGAACTCGTTTCCCGGATGGATAGGTAGAAATTCCGGGAGTATATTCATCTCATAATGGTACTTATTGAATAGCGAAGGTTTTTTATTTTAGTTGCAAATATTAATAATGTTTAGTGGGTATTGCGCACCAATATTACTTAATCATAATCTTAATCCCAGTGGGTTGATTACGATTACGAGTAAGAGTGTGAGTATGAGTATAAATTTAGTGTTAATTTAATTGTATAGTCTTTCGATTTTTTAAAGAAAATAAATCAACAGATTGTATTTTTTTGTGCGAAAGCACATAACCAAAAGAGTTATGCCTGTCTGCATGCGTACGCACAGGCAGGCATGCATGCATTAACTCGAGATTGGCTTTGGGAGAAATGACAGAGAATGACCTCCGGAAAGAAACAGCAGTAGGTATCGTTCAACGCCTTAAAAGAGAGGGATTTCAAGCCTTATTTGCAGGCGGTTGTGTTCGTGACATGCTGCTGGGTGATGTGCCGAAAGATTATGATATCGCTACTGAAGCACGCCCGCAAGACATTGAAGGTATATTCAAAAGGACTGTTCCGGTAGGGGTGCAATTTGGCGTTATCTTAGTTATAGAAAACAGTTTTGAATTTGAAGTAGCCACTTTCAGGTCTGACGGTACGTACTCTGATGGCAGGCATCCGGATGCAGTAACATTCTGTGACGCAAGAGGCGATGCCCTGAGACGGGATTTTACCATCAATGGAATGTTCTACGACCCTGTGGACAAAAAACACTTCGATTATGTTGGGGGAGAAAAGGATTTACACGACAATCTCATTCGGGCTATTGGAGATCCATATGAGAGATTTAACGAAGACAGGTTGCGTATGATCAGGGCTGTCCGTTTTGCCTCCAGGTTTAATTATACAATTGAGAGGGAAACAGTGGAGGCCATAAAAAAACTTTCTGATAAGGTACTAACGGTAAGTGCAGAGCGAATTAAAGAAGAACTCGAAAAGGTTCTGGCAGGTCCCAATCCACATATTGGGATTAAGATGCTGGAGGAGTTGAACCTCTTAAATGAAATCCTTCCGGAGGTTGTCAATATGAAAGGGGTAAAACAGCCTGAAAATTACCATCCTGAAGGCGATGTATTTACGCATACCCTGCTTACCTTACGGGTGTTGGATGCTACCCGAAAATCTCTCGGCATTCAGGAGAGAGACGGATCTGAAAAAAAACAAGGCCTGAGGGAACCTTTCACTCAGAGCGAACTTGAATCAAAAAAAACGGTTGTATGGTCAGGTGAACTGGCCATGGCACTGCTCCTGCACGATATTGGCAAACCCGTCACCTTTGAGGTCTCTGATCGTATACGGTTTACGAACCATGATTATGTTGGTGCCCGAATGGCCGAAAAAATTTGTGAACGTTTAAGAATGTCAAAAGCAGAGAAAGAACGCATTGTATGGCTGGTAAAGAGGCACTTATATCTGAGAAATGCACAACAGATGAGGATAAGTAAACTCAAGAGACTCTTTGCTCATGAAGGATATCCGGAACTGGCTGAGTTGTACAGGGTGGATTCCCTCGCAAGTACGGAAAATCTGGATGACTACAATTTCTGCCAGGAGATGTACGAAAAATTGAGTGAAGAGGAAGTGAAACCGGAACCTCTTATCACAGGTCATGATTTAATTGCATTGGGGTTTAAACCGGGACGGATCTATACAAAGATATTAGATACAATAAAGGATGATCAACTGGAGAATAAGATAACGACAAAGGCGGAGGCAATAGAGAGGGCAAAGGAGATTGCAGATTCGAATACCGAAGGAAGTAATTGATATACTAAAACCGATTTGGTTTTCGGTTTTACCCGTCCGAACGGCTGACAGGCCGGGCGGGCTGAAAACCAAATCCTGGTGAAAGTATCCCCGGACAAAAAGCGACGAGGAATTTACTCGCTCAATTTTATCTCGGATTTTACCTGTCTGCGTGCGTTCTTACGCACAGGCAGGTCCGAGAATCATTATGAGATGAGTATACAATCCCTGAAATAAGAACTGAAATAATTGAACACATATGATGGGGGTTTTTTTATGTGTCATTACCCTGTTTCTGAAATAGTTGAACCGGTAAATGAGAGAAAATGTGAGAAACAGGTTGACAAGGAACTGCTGAGGGATTAAATTCAATGCCTGTACAGAGCGTTATTCCTTTACCATATTTGAAAAGTTCAGAGAGGCTCAATTATCGTTCAATGTAAATCTATTATTACACCCCTACAGAACGGGAATACCTGAACATTTCCTGGAGTAAATTCGGTGGTCATTGACATAAATTTGCCGGAGTATAAGTATGTATCCTGATTATGGAGCAATTTCCATTTTAAATGTAAAAAAATCTATGGATTCAATTTTTTTGTGCCGAAGCACATACCCAAAAGGGCGTTAAGCAACGACAAGGATGTCGTTGTAGCCATTTTGAAAGAGTTGTGCAGGAGACACACTCAAGGGGATAAAAATACCGCTAAATGGAGAAAAGATATGATTTCAAATAATGATGAAAAAAGTGACATTTCTCAGAATAAACTGCTCAGAGGGCTCAAAGAGAATGAAATTTTTGAAGTATGCGCTTTAGGAAAAAACAAGTTTTACAATACCGGAGACACTCTTTTCAAAGAAGGAGATTCCGACCAGACGGTTTATCTCATTCTGCATGGAGCAATAAAGTTAATGCAGACCTTAAACGGGAAAGAAAAAGATATAGCGGTACTTCAGAAGGGTGATGGCCTCGGAGATACGGCATTTATCAAAGACTCTAAAAGGATAGTGACAGCTGTAGCGCTGAAGTCTTCACATATCATGGCCATTGACAAATTAAGTAAGGATATGCTGTCTTCGGAAATCCAGCTGCGAATGTATAATAATTTTAATCAGATGGCTTCAGAACGTATCGGAGGTCATATACATCGGGACACCAAATTAATAGATCAGATTCAATATTTAGGGACCAGAATCAGAAAGCTTATTCATACCAATAGTGAAGAATACAAAAATTCGGAGTTGATCCGGGATATTCTGGAAAATATTCAGAGTTTGCCGGTGTACTCAAGTAACTTATTGCTGCTGCTGCAGAGTGATAGAGCGTCAGCAAGTGAGGTAGTTGAACAGGCAAAATTAGACCCTTCTCTGGTTGGCGTAATACTGAAAACAATAAACTCGGCTTATTACGGTCTTCGATGCAAGATTTCAGATGTTCAGCATGCAATCACCTATCTGGGGTTCAATCAAGTCTATCAGTTAGTGGTCGATCACGGAGTAAAAAGTACCATGCCGGATACCCCTGAGTTTCAGGAGTTGCAATGCCATTCTAATGTCGTATCATTTTTCTCGTTTGAGCTGGCCAGATTATGCAACAAAAACACACCTTTGATGCATGGCACAATCGGGTTGTTACATGATATCGGGAAAAGTGTGATTCTTCTGTTGAAGAAACAGCATAAGAAGCTGGCAATACTCATTGATCTGCTGGATCATGCCCGTATCGGTTCTCTGTTACTGGAAAAATGGAATGTTCCTGCTACCGTTTACAAGAGTGTAGAGTATCAATGCTTTCCGGAATTTTTTCCGCCGTCTGAAGTTCCGGAAGAATTCAGAGAATATGCAGCAGTGCTGTATATTTCCCATATTTGCTATGAGTATGCAAAGGGTAACGAGAAAAAAGAACTACCTGTAGCATTTCTTGATGAGTATGTTACCTATCTGAATTTTCCTGAAAAATCCTTCATGCCGCTGTTTAAGAATCATATTATGCCGTCTGTATATAAGAAAATGAATGCCTGCCCTGAAAATGTCCGGAAATTTTTAATGGAGAGCAAAACTAAGATCCTGGAAGCAGAATCAGCATTGGATAAAAATGTTGATATTGGAGGTAAATTTTTTTAAGAAAATCGTAAATGTGAACACTTATCATATCTCTGAGACTTTGCCGAACCCGTATATGATTTTTCCCCGTTCTCAGCATACCTTGTGGTGAACATGATCTAAATATCCCCGAAATGGCTGGAGATTTCGTTGACAGTGCAACTGACTGAGGAAACATTTGAGAGATTAATTTCCTGCCCACCCGTGCCGGTTCGGACTGGAGCTGACCTATCAAAAGATGTATCTCATGCAATCGATCTCCGTCACACGATCTTCATAGACCCCTATGGTATGGTTGGTCTTCTTGAGGTTGGTGAATTCCTGCAATCAAAAGGCATCAGGAAAACCATTCATCTTCCGGAATCAGAAGAGGTGATCAAATATCTTGAAAGGATGGACTTCTTCAGATATGCGGAAAGATATTTTCAGATCATACCGGAAGAGTTAAGCCTTCCTGATAAATACTCACGCAATGCTTTTTCCGATGTTCTGCTCGAGATAACTCCTGTTGAAAAGTCAAATGACATACACTTTATTGTCGGTAAGGTGAAAGAGAGGGCAAACACAATTCTCAAAAAGCATCTTCACTATGACAATCGGGCAATAGACGGTTTCATTGTCGCCCTTTCAGAGGTGTGCCAGAACATCATCGAACACAGTGAGAACAGAGGGTTTGTGGGGATTCAGAAATACCGCTTTCAGAATTTGGAGAAAAACGTTGTCAAGATTGCCGTGATGGACCTGGGAACAGGCTTCAGAAACTCCCTGAAGGCCAGGTTCAAAACAAAAGACGACATCGATGCCATTGGGAAGGCCCTTTTACATGGTGCATCACGGTATACAGAAATCGGACGCGGACACGGGCTGGCTGCGGTCAGGCGTTTTATAAAACGGTGGAATGGCTTACTCTCCATCCGTTCCGGAAAGGCAAGGCTCTCAATAATCCCCGAATGGGGACGGGGAAAGGAAGTGGAGCATAATCTTACCCATTTCCCCGGCGCCCAGATCAATATCCTCCTGCATGAAATGTAAGATTATTTTTTGTTTGATATACCAAATCCTGGTGAAGGTATCCCCGGACAAAAAACGCCGAGGACTTTCCCCGGACAAAAAAGCGCCGGGGACTTTACTCGCTCAATTTTATCTCGGATTTTATCAGAAAATCATTATGAGATGAGTATAATAACTCAATTTTAGAAATTGAATTAATATTTTTTTGTCAGTACAATAAATATGCACAATCTTATGATATAAAACTGTGTAAATATCATTGACAAAATGCACCTTTTATTTTAATATCTGAGTGTATTCTAAAAGAGATATTACATTAAAGATATTTGTGCTATAAAATTAAAATACAGCAGGTTAATCATGAGGGCTACCGTAACTATTGAAAAAGAGGTTTTAGATGAGCTTTTAAAAGAGACAAAAGCAAAAAGTAAAGCTTCTGCTGTCAGAAAGGTGATTGATGAGTTTTTGAAAAAGAAAAAGATAGAAAGAATTAAGAGGATGAAAGGCAAGCTTCAGTTTGATCTGACACCTGATGAGATTAGACATTATGAACGGTGAAAGAATTTTAATAGACACCTCTATATGGATAGACTACTTTCAAAATAAATCCTCTCAGTTTTCTGTGACAGTAGATGATATCCTGTCCACCGAAAACGTATATATTCCGAAGATTGTTATAGCTGAATTAATCCAGGGTGCAAGATCAAAGAAGGAAGTGTCAGTTATTCAAAGCTATTTTGATGCTTTTACTATTATTGATCAAAAAGAAGATACCTGGTTAGAGGCAGGGAAACTTTCATACAGGTTAAGAAAGAAAGGTAAGAGCATAAACCTTTTAGACTGTTATATAGCTATTATTGCATCAACATATAAGTGTAAGATACTTACGCTTGATAAACATTTCAAGGATATACAAACAGAAATAGAATTAAGGTTGTATTTAAAATACCCCCCCATCTTAGCACACTGATTCACAATTACAGGTAGGTCATTTTTTTTATTGACAACAACGTGAAATCGTAATTCAATTGAACTGGTTGAACGGCTGCTTTGTTGAAATTATCTGTTATTAACGTTTTGATGAAATAGAAAATGCGAAAACTGAATACCCTGTCGCAATCGTCATTCTTTTCAGTTTATTATATTCCAGAGGAAACTGCTGCATGTAATTATTTATCATTTCCTGAATTGAAGGAAAAGTGATATGGCCACGAATACACAAATTATTTATCAATATAGAGATGCTTCCAATTATAAGGCTTCTGAAGCAGTAATTATTCGTGGATTGTTTTCTTTGCATGATATTGAGCAGTATTTATACGAAAAAGAATTCTTTATCCCCTCTGAAATCGGGTTAAAGGATTTACAGCCAAAAAAACTATCCCATGATGACCATATCTGGCATGAAATATTGGAAATAAGTTACACAAATGAAAAACCTACTGCAAAAATTACTGCTGAAGAAATAGTATTAAACTTTGAAAGAGCTGCTCGAGAGGAATGGAATATTCTTGAAGCTTCAAAAAGATTAGGGTTGTTTGTATGAGAAGGAATTGGACACGGTCTGAATTGATACTTGCAATTAATTTATATTGTAAAACCCCATTTGGTCGGATTCATAATAGAAATCCGGATATTATAAAATTGGCAAAACTTATAGACCGCACCCCTAGTTCTGTTAGCTACAAATTAGCAAATTTTGCAAGCATTGATCCGTCATTAATCGCAGAGGTGCTTCTAATGTTAGTAAGCTGGATATTGATGTATGGAACGAATTTTTCAATGACTGGGAAAAACTCGCTTTTGAAAGCGAAGAACTTTTTTCTAAGTATGATAATAAAAGCCTTGCTGCCGATATTGAAATATTGCCTCTTGAAGGTTATGACGTTGAAAGTGTTGTAAGGACACGTATTAATCAGGCATTTTTTCGAAAAACTGTTTTAGCATCATATAATTTTAGATGCTGCATAACAGGTCTTTCAATTGCGGAATTGCTTGTGGCAAGTCATATAATTCCATGGTCTAAAGATGAGAAAAATCGCTTGAACCCAAGAAATGGCCTTTGCTTGAATGCTCTTCATGATAAGGCATTCGATAAAGGACTTATAAGCATAAATGAGAAGTTTAGGATAATCGTTTCAAGTAGGCTAAAAAATTGTACGAAACTTCCTGAAAAAGAATTGATAAATAAATACGATGGACATCCTATCTCACTGCCAAATCGATTTCTTCCAGACGGTAAGTTTCTTTCCTATCATAGAGAAAATATTTTTAATTGATAACCAAGTTGCATATATTTTATTTGGACAAAATATTAAAGTAGTTTTCAAATGGTTTCTAAAAAGGAAATTACTATGTTTTGTACTTAATTAGCGGTGAGCATTACATGGTTTGATTTGCTGGAAATGGTGACTAATGATGTTGCAAATGCTTGAATACAAAATATCCGTTTAAAAAGTAAGCATCATTGGATGCACGGATGAAAGTAAAAAGTAAAGATATATGGACCATATTGATAAAAAAAACGCTCATGGAATATGAGCAGAATTGCTTCCAAGAATACGAAACCGGAGATAGTAGTTCGTTCAGCACTGCACGGAGCAGGATTCAGATTTAGACTGCATAGAAAAGATTTGCCAGGAAAACCTGATATTGGTTTACCTAAATATAAAACTGTCATTTTTATCCATGGGTGTTTTTGGCATGCTCACAAAGGATGCAAAAGAAGTAATTTGCCGAAATCTAATCTTGCATACTGGAAAGGGAAATTAGCTAAAAATGTCCAACGCGACAGGAAACACAAAAAAAAATTACAAGAATTGGGATTTAATATTTATGTTATTTGGGAATGCCAAACAAAAAAAATGGGACCTGTAATAAATAAATTCAAAAGACAAATGCTAAAGGATGCTTAATATGGAGAAAATCAAGCCTAAAATTATTTCTCTATTTTCAGGCTGCGGAGGTTTTGATTTAGGGTTTCACGAAGTGGGCTATAAAACTATTTGGGCAAACGACCTAGATGCTCAGGCGACAAAAACATTTGAACGTAATTTCGGTAAAATAATAACAGAAAAAAATATCGAAGAAATTGACCCTTATGCTGACAATACTATTCCTGAATGTGATTTAATTCTAGGAGGTTTTCCATGCCAAGACTTTTCTGTTATATGGAAACAGCCGGGATTAAACGGAGATAGAGGAAATCTATATAAAAGTTTCTTAAGGTTCATTGATGCTAAAAAACCAAAAGCATTTGTTGCTGAAAATGTGAAGAGTCTTTTAACCGCAAATAAAAAGCAGGCTATTGAACAAATTATTAAAGATTTTGCTGAAATCGGGCCGGGGTATTTAATTAAAATACAGCTTTATAATTTTGCAGAATATGGTGTACCGCAATTTAGAGAAAGAGTATTAATTGTAGGTATCAGATTGGACACTGGATATAATTTTACACATCCTTATCCAATTTGCGGACCGAAAACGGACAAACCTTACATGACTGCAGGAGAAGCCTTAAAAGATGCTGAAAAGATACTGCATAATAATGAGCACATGAATATTTCTTTTAGAACATAAGAAAGACTTGAACTAATTATTGAAGAATGAATATTTTGGAAAATCCAATAGGTATATAGCATGAAAAAAACAGATAGCAGAAAACATGCGAATTATGAATTATTGAATTTACTTGGATATGGATTAGCTAAATTTGATAATGAATTTGTAAAACAGTTCAATTTTGAGACAAAAACAGCATTTTATGAGTATATTGTAAATCTTGGAATTTGTGATACCGTTGGTGCAGTTAAAAATAGACAAGATATGCTTGATCCTTTTTTTGATAACGATAGAAGGGGGTGGTGGCAGCGTAAGAACCAATATATTAGCCGAAAACTTTTTATCGATAGTCTTTTTGGAAATGAAAACGTTCAGTCGTTTTCCGACATAGTAAAAATGTATATAAATAAAGATTTTAAGATTGATGTGCTTTTTGAGAAAAAGGTTAGTCCCGTAGTAAAATCTAAATTTAAACAGTTGCAAGAAACTGGTATAGAAGCAGAATTGTATTTTTATCACAACTATAACTCTTTAAATATATTTGAAAACGGAATTATTCTAGACGCACGTTTATTTGGTGATGGTTATGATTTTCAAATAGAAGTTGATAACTCCTTTTTCCTTGCTGAGGTGAAAGGAGTTCGGCAAACTGCTGGAAGCATTCGGATCACAAAAAATGAGTATGAAAAAGCTTTTGAATATAAAAATAAATATTTTATTGTAGTTGTTAGTAATTTGGTTGAATCTCCAAAAATTACTACTATTGAAGACCCTATAAATAATCTTAAACTAACTGAAAATGCAATTGTTTCAACTCAAATAAATTATTATTCGGAGAATATTAAATGGTAGAACACAAAGTTGCTTACATTAGAAAAGATTTAATAATTGCAGATTTATCTGTGCCAGTTGGGGATACATATTATTCTGATAAAGAACCATTGCCTTACAGATGGATAACTGAGGATGATTTTGAAGTTTTTTTAAACAACAAATGGCAATCTGCAGATTCTATTGATTGGGACTTTAGCTATTTCAAAGAAAAATAAATTTAAGAAGATATGTTATTGAAATATTTCTTATAAGTTAATTATACAATGTTTTTACTTGAGAAGGTTCAAAGCGGAAAAACAGGACAAGTTTTTGGTATTATTTCTTCCAGTGCTGACGAAGGATTTGACATTTTTATTCTTCTAACTACAGATAATGTTCGTCTTCAGGAACAAACTTTTAAACGTGCACTTTCAACACTGGATACTTTCTGTATTATCAGCGAAAACGATGAATTAAGGTTTGCTCAGAACAATATGCGTAAACCAGTACTGATAATACTCAAGAAAAACTATAAAGTATTAGAGCGATGGAGGAATAATCTTTCTTCATCTGGTTTTTTATCTTCCGGCAGACCATTGTTCATTATTGATGACGAAGGCGATGCCGCTAGTTTGAACACCAAAATTAACAACCAAGAGCAAAGTACTATAAATCTTCACATCCAAGAAATAAAAAAAATGTCCACAAGCAGTATTTATCTGCAGGTTACTGCAACAGCCCAGGCATTGCTTCTTCAGACTTCTTTGTCTGGCTGGAAACCACAGTTTGTTTATTATTTTAGACCAGGGAAGAACTATTTGGGCGGTAATTTCTTTTATTCTGACCCGCAATCTTATGTAATTAAATTAATTGAAGAAGATGAGTTGGATAATCTAAAATCAGATGAAGATTATATAACCCAGGGGTTATCAAAAGCATTGTTGACATTTCTAGTCACAAGTGCCCATATCTTTCTTAGCAAAATCAGCAACGTTTGTAATTTTCTAATTCACCCAAGTGTCCGCATCTCTGATCATAATATAGCAGCAAATAAAATTGGAGAGTTCCTGAATCAATTGGTTATTGCTGACAACGAAAACTGTTTAAAAGACGAATTAAAGGAAATATGGCTTGAACTACAAAAGACTCAGCCGGATTTATATGATTTTGATAAATCCTTTGATTTTATTAATCAAAATCTTACAGCTCAAAAAATAAAAATCATAACGATGAATTCTGACAGTCCTTCAAATACTGAACATGAGATTGGTATTAATGTTATTATAGGCGGAAATAGTTTAGGCCGTGGTGTTACCTTTAATAGTTTGCAGACTATTTATTACAGCCGTAAAGCTAAGATACCGCAAGCAGATACTTTTTGGCAGCATTGCAGAATGTTCGGTTATGACAGAATTCCTGCGTTAATGAGAATATTTATTTCCCCGTTACTTCATAAATTATTCAGTAATTTAAATAAATCTAATAACGCTTTGATTGAACATATTATGATTAATGGATTAGATAATCTGAATATAGTAACACCAGAGGGAGTCAATCCTACCCGAAAGAATATTTTAGAAAAAGATTCGTTAATAATTACTGTTGGAGGTGTAAATTATTTCCCAAATTATCCTATTAATAAATCCATTAAAGGAATTGATACCATTTTGAATGATTTTCTAGATGACAATTATTCTGAATGTCAATTAGATACAATAACAGAAATATTAAGCTTAATGAATAGTGAACAACCGGAAGAATGGAACAGTCAGGGGTTTAAAGCTTGTGTAAAAATGCTTGCAGAAACTCATAAAACGGAGAAAGGCATAATAATTATCCGCAAAGATAGAAAAATAAGCAAAGGCACCGGAACTTTGTTGTCAGAATCAGATAGAAAACTTGGAGATAGATTCAAAGACAGACTCACTTTAACATTGTACAAAATAACAGGTGAAAAAAAGCTGGGTTGGGATGATATACCTCTTTGGGTGCCGAATATAAAATTTCCAGAAGGTTTTGTTTTTTATAGGACGGAATAATCCGTATCCGTCTTCATTGCATCAGTGGTAAAAACTTATTAGTGAATATTGGGAAAACTATATCTGTATAATACTTAAAAAAGAAACTAATAAAACAGTAGAAATTTCTTTGAGAGCTTGTGAACTGGAAGGTAATAATATGTATGAAACAAATGTAACAACTTCAAATGATGAAAGACTATATCTTGCAACTTTTGAATTCGTATGCGGCGAGTACGAGCAGTCTTTTGAGAAGGCTTTTTATGCAAGGGATGAAGAAGACATAGAGAATAAAATCAAAGAATATCTAAAAAATTATTATGGTGAAGGCAATACTTCGGAAGTAAATGAGAATGTTTATTATTACTGGAATGGTGAAGTTGCAGTTAAGCAAAATGGATGGCAGGAGATTACCGATTTTGAGCAGCTTGTAAACAGACTTCTTTAAAACAGGATTAAGAAATTCTTATTTTCTTTGTGAATTCAGTCTTTCCGCCAGAACGGCTTTGTCGGGCTGGTAGTCTTTTATTTTAACGCAGAGGACGCAGAGTGTTATAAAGGATAATGTAAAATAAGAAGGGAGCAATTCTTTGTGCATGAGAACAAGATATCAGAGGAGATAATCGGTGCTGCAATAGAAGTACATCGTATTTTAGGTCCAGGACTTTTGGAATCTGTTTATGAAGATGCGCTTTGAAATATTGCGAGATGTAATTTTTCGGGTAGTTAATAATTTGGAGTAAGTTTCCTAAGAATCTCTGCGGTCTCTGCGCCTCGGTGTTTAGGTAAATTTGATAGTGGGCAGTATATTTGGGTGTTGTGGAGCTTTATCAGAAGGTCAGAGAATGAAAGATACCTCTCCCGCAATAGAAGTGAAGTTTTTCAATATGATGATGGCAAAAAGCGGTATAGAGAGGCTCAAGATGGGATTTGAGATGTATGAAATGTCCAGAAAAATGGTCATTGCGTCTATCACAAAAGATAATCCGGGAATCACAGATAAAGAAATGAAGATTTCTCTCCTTAAGAGATTTTACGGAGATGATTTATCATCCGATACAAAAAAGAAGTTTGCCGAGAAGATAAAAGGATAGTTATTGTAAAAGTTCAGCTTAACGCAGAGGACGCTGAGATCGCGGAGACTTGGGAAAATATACAGTAGAAATGGATTCCCGCTCAACAGACCGCGGGAATGACCCGTTCTTACTGAAGAATCAGAATTACCGTAGTACCTGGGATAGGTAAAATGGACGTAAGGATTGAGGTTGATTATAGAGAGAAGCCCTCAGGGATATTGGAGGTTTTATATAACAGGAATGACGTAATAGTAGAAGAAAAAAAGTTGTCATTTGGTGATTATCTTATCAATGGCCATATTGTTGTGGAGAGAAAAACTACAAAGGACTTTATCATCTCCATAATTGATGGAAGACTCTTTACCCAGGCATCAAAGTTAAAGAAATTTGCCGAAAAACCAATCATAGTCATCGAGGGGAGAGACCTCTATCGCACTGGATATGCTATGGATCCCCAGGCTATTAAAGGGGCGATTACGTCTTTATCAACCGTGTGGTATATTCCCGTAATCCTTTCGAGAGATGTAAACGGCACTGCCGATTTTCTTACAATGGCGGGCATCCAGGATATTGAATATCAGTCACTGTATGTGAAAAGATTGGGACGGAAACCAAAGAGATTGAAAAGGCTCAAACTTCATATCCTCCAGGGGCTTCCGCAAATAGGCCCAAAGACAGCGAACAGAATGCTCGAACACTTTGGCAGTATCGAAAAAGCCATAACAGCAGATGAAAGTGAACTGGCTGGTGTAGGGGGAATAGGAAGGAAAAAGGCCTCTCTGATAAGAAAGATTGTAGGGATAGGAGAAAATTATGGTGAATAAGTCCATGATAACATCGAGGCTTGCCTTTATAGAGGATGCCTTGAAAGAGATGAGAGATCTCGGATCAACACAAAAGG
Organism: Candidatus Scalindua sp.; assembly: GCA_031316155.1. Lineage (GTDB taxonomy): Bacteria > Planctomycetota > Brocadiia > Brocadiales > Scalinduaceae > SCAELEC01. The sequence goes on along the minus strand of JALDRB010000019.1, from coordinate 2,064 downwards.
AAGAATTTCTTAAAGACAAGACCAAAGTTGCAGCAGTAGAAAGCTATCTACGCAGGTCTTTAGAAGCTCTTTTTGATGTTGGTAGACACATCCTGGTACATGAAGGCTGGCATGAATATTCTATGGAGTATAAATCTATAGCCAGTGGAATGGTAGATAAAGGGATTTTCCCTGAGAAAAAGACTGATGATTAAGTATGACCTTTATAAAATAGTGAAAGAAGAGCTCAGGAATGGTTCCTGTGATCTCGTAACAAGAACATCGGGACAGACGGTCAGGGATCGCATAGAGAGGGATATTACCCGGGAAGAGGAGAAGACGGTAGTTGCCCTCGATTTTTCAAAGATAGGGATAATTGATTACTCCTGTGCCGATGAAGTTGTTGCAAAACTCATCTCCCGCCTGCTTGGCGGGGAATACGGCGATAAGTATATTATACTCAAGGGCCTTAACGAAAACCAGAAGGAAAACATCGAGGTCGCGCTGGAGAGAAAAGGTCTTGCCGTAATGGCCGATATGAAAAATGAGGGGAAAATCCTTCTTGGGTGTGTCAATAATTATCTCAGACAGACCTTAGATTTAATTCTTGAAAAAGAGAGAATTACGGCAAAGGAACTCTCTGATACAATGCATCTTGAGGCGAATACCAGCGGTACAAGGCTCCTGAATCTTCATAAGAAACGCCTCGTGCAAAGAACCGAAAAAACAATGAATGGGGTAAGAGTTTGGGTTTATAAGAGTGTATAACAAGTTAGGCCATCCTGGCTAACTTTTCCAAAATTCCTAAAATTGCCGTCCATGGCAGTTTTTACGGAATTTTGAACTTGCGCCTCCAGCGCAAAAAATAATGAAATATTGAATTTTCTATACATCGAGTTAGTGCATCCTGCCCAACTCTTTCAAAATTGCTACCTCGTCCGAATGGTCGGTAGGCCGGGCGGGCAACGCATCCATATCGCAGCTTAACGCTATTTTGGGTATGTGCTAACGCATATAAAACATGATTTTGAAATTCCGCTATAGTTAATTATGGTAAATTATTTTGCTCATGATATGCACACATTTTTCGTATCCGTTTCCGGAAACGAAACAGTATAATAAGGAACAAAAAGTGAAAAACGTAAGAAAATAGTCTCTTTGTAAGAAGGTTTTTATTAAATAATATAAGCGTATTATCATTTGGTATATATTAAAATTCAAGTGGAAGATATAATGGAAATCGTAAACAAGGTATCATTAGTAAAGTGTACAAACTACTCTCAAAAAGAGGTTTGTGAGGCAATAGATAAGACTTTTTCTTATTTTGGCGGCATTGAAAGTGTTGTGAAAAAAGGGGAAAAAGTTCTCCTCAAACCAAACTTCATCATGGAGAGCAGTCCGAGAAAGTGTGCGATAACGCACCCGGTTGTTGTGGAAACAGTTGCTCGAAAGGTTCTTGAAGCAGGCGCCGTACCCATAATAGGTGACAGTCCGGCTTTTGGTTCGATAAAAAAGATAACAAGACGCATAGGACTGGATAAGGTTGCTGAAAGCTTAGGTATCGACATAATCGAAATGAATAAACCGCGTAGAGTATCTGTTGAGTGTGGAGGGAAAAAATTTTCATTGACGGTATCGAGCAGGGCGCTTGATGTGGATGTGATAATAAACCTGCCCAAGCTGAAGGCTCATGTTCAGTTGCTTTTTACTGCCGGTATTAAAAACATGTACGGATGCGTGACCGGAAAACGAAAAGTGTGGAGACATTTCATGGCAAAGAATGATTTAGAGTGGTACGCAGACATGCTCATTGCCAATTATCAGATAGTCAAGCCTTCGTTTACCATACTTGACAGTGTTATGGCCATGGAAAAAACAGGGCCGACCGGAGGTTTGCCGAGAGATGTCTCTTTACTTGTCGGGGGAATAGATGGCATTGCCGTTGACCGTATTGTTGCGGAACTCCTTTCAGTAAATCCACAAGACGTGCCGGTACTGAGAGCAGCGGAAAGGCTGAAAGCAGGGGAGCAGAATCTCACTCAGATAGAAATTGCTGGTGAAGACATCTCTTCTGTCAGGGTGGAA
>JALDRB010000018.1 GCA_031316155.1 Candidatus Scalindua sp. | reverse complement strand
CGCTAATGGAAAGCTGATCCTGAAAGGTAAATAAGGATCGTTCCGCAAGCAAGAGGTTATTAAAATCAGTCAACCCGTTTGTGTACTGAATCTTTGCCAGCATTACCGTCTTTTCCGCCGCTTTGACTGTTTTCTGGAGAGTATCTCTTCTGTTCATTTCACGGGAATATGAGATAATGGCGTTTTCCACTTCTTCCAGGGCGGAAAGAACGGTATTGTGGAAACGGTAGAGGGCCTGTTTTTCTTGCTCGTTTTGAGCCTTTATGTTGTTTCTTATCTGACCGGAAGAAAATGCGCGCCATATCACTGACGGACCAAATCCAAAGGCCTGACTCCCAGATTTAAACATGTTTCCTCCATCAGACGCGCTATAACCAAGAGAGCCATTAAGAAAAAACCTTGGATAGAGATCGGATTCAGCCACGCCTATGCGGGCTGTTTCCGCGGCTAAAGTCCGTTCAGCGATACGGATATCAGGTCTTCTTCTCAAAAGCGCGGCAGGCAGGCCGATGGCAACATCTTTTGGAGGTACCGGGATAGGTTCTACCCGGGATAACTGAACATGGAGCGTCCCTGGTTGTTTTCCCGTTAAGACAGCTATCCGGTTCAACGCCTGACTCTGTTGTTCTTCAAGAACAGGAATTTGTGCGCGTGTGTCTTCCAGGTTTGTTTCAGCCTGCGCGGTGTCAAGTTCATCCGTAAGCCCTGAATCAAACCGTGCCTTTGTCAGCTTCAGGGTTTCTTCCTGAGTTTTGACATTGGCTTTGGCGATCCTTAAACGGTTCTGAATGTTTCTTAATTCTATATAATTTACCGCAAGCTCTGAAAGCAGAGTTACCATAATATCGTGGAGCTCGGCGTGGGTTGCGTCCATTTCCGCGCCGGCTGCTTCAACGGAACGTCTTGCACCTCCAAATATATCAAGTTCCCAGGCCGCGTCGAATCCGGTTGAAAAAATATTAATGGGAATAGTTTCTCTCTTGTTAAAAGAAACATTCTTAATGCCTGTGTCAGTAGTCTCTGAACTTCTGGTCCTTGAGTACGATCCTGACGCATCAATTGACGGAAACAGGTCAGCGATGGCAATACCGCGCCTGGCCCGCGCCTCATTTACCCTGGCAACCGCAACCTTTATATCGTAATTCCCTGCAATTGCCTCTCTTATCAATTCATTTAGTTGTGTGTCATCAAAACTTGTCCACCACTGTTTCAGGTCCGACGGCTTTGAGACCAATCCACGTTCAAGTACGGTCCGCCAATCCTCGCTCACCATAGCGTGAGGCTGAATGTAATTTTTCCCCACCGCACAGCCGCTGAAAGTGAATATGAGCAGCAATGCGCATGCAGCATGTTGAAAACGCGCCGCCGTTTTTAGCTTGCCTTTCAGATCAAACAACAGACCTAACAAAACAGGAACAAGGATCAATGTGAAAATAGTGGACATAAACAGCCCTCCCACCACAACAGCCCCCAGACCGCGGTAAAGTTCTGCTCCTGAACCTGGCACTAAAACCAATGGCAGCATGCCGCCCACCGAGGTTAACATACTCATGAAGATGGGGCGGACACGGCTTTCAACCGACATTGAAATCGCCTTGCGCGGTTCCAGTTTCTTGTCATATTGTAAAAAGTTCAATGTCTGCGCTACAATCAATATCGCATTGTTGACAACCACACCCGCCAGGATGACGAATCCGATAATCGTGAGAACGTCCATGTTTTGTGCGGGCATGTAACGGTCAACTACGCTCCAGTAATGAACCAGCGCTAAGCCCAGGAATCCGCCAAAAGTGGCCAGCGGAACACTGAACATAATGACGAATGGATATATCCAGCTCTGGAATAAAATACACATGATCAGATATACAATCACCATGGAGAGGAATAACGCGCTTGTCAGCGTTCCTATCGCGCTTCCGTCTCAAGCAACGCCTCCTTCACTTCGGTCAACTTGCTTGCGGAACCCGCCAGTTTAATCTCTACACCGGGCAGAATCGCATTTGCCAGCTTTAATTCAGAGACCTTCTGGTTGATCCCGTTGATCGCTTTCTGTAGCGGCATCCCTTTCGGCGGGGTAAACTCCAGCGTTACGGCTCTCTGACGGTCTACCCGCTTGATTTCTTCTGGCTCCCTTACCCATTTAAAATCTGATACCGTGTTCAGTCCCATGACAACCCCGTCAGGGAGCAGCCATTTTTGCATCGCCAAGATTTGTAATCGTGATTCTGGCCGACGGCGTCCCGGAAATCAATTTTAAATCAATGATATCTCCGCCAAGGTGATAATCTTTACGAAAAAGCACTCCGTCGCCGTTTGCCTGAACTGTCAGGCCAAGATCTTCAACGGTCAGATTAAGGTCTGTCAACCGGTCAAGATCGGGCATTATCTGCAGCTCTGGAGCCGGCACATTAAAATTTGCCGGGTCCGGACGTACGGCAGTGTTTCCGTACTCCTGAACCAATGCCCCATACAAAGCTGACGCGGACTGACTGATGTCTTCCTGATCGAAGCCGGTCAGATCAATCTTTACGGCGCCTCCCGTTCTGCCGCCTATACGGAATAACGGACTTTGAAACGCAAAGGAGTAAACACCCCGGAAGTGTGTCCTGTGCTGTCGACGCCTTAAATAACGATACCAGATCCACGACACGCTTGGGATCAGCGCTGATACACCCGTGAAAAAGCGTCGCTCCACTTCTTCCTCCCCCCATAAAATAATGTTTTATCGGTGGCGGGGTGATCAGGGGAGAATTCAAAACAGTATCTGATGGCACTTCATACAGATGGCTGTCCATGCCATTCGGATTTTCATTCGCTTCCCAGAAAGGTCGTATTTTTTTTTCGACACGATCACCAAGCTCTTTGAGTTGTGTTAATTATATCCAGGAGGCGGTATCATAAGTCCGAATGTCAAATTTCTATTTCCGTAAGGCAAATAATCCATCGGGGGTATCGTTACAATGATTCCCAGAAAAGTCACCATGATGAAAACAGAGATAATCAAAACCCTTCTCATCATGCTTCCGTTCAGCCAATATACCAGTTTGTACAGATATTGGGGAAAATTAGAGAGATAGTAGCGGGCGGTTCTGAAAGAGTGAATGATCCCCGCAAGTTTTCCTGTTGAGGCGTCCGCCGTTTTTCCGGTCTGTATTTTTTCCTGTTTCAGTCGTTTTTTGCCATTCACATTCAAAAACAGTGCCGCGCCGCTTGGCACCACGGTAATTGACACTATGTAGCTGAGCCCTACCGCTGCAATAATGGCTAATGCAATGTCTCGCAGAAGCTGTCCTGAGACTTCCCGGATTAAAAGTATGGGGATAAATACCAGCAGCGTTGTCAGTGTCGACGCCAATACAGCACCACTGACCTCCACCGCGCCGTCCAGCGCCGCGTTGATTTTGGATTTTCCCATTTCCATATGTCGGTAGATGTTTTCCAGCACAACGATAGAGTTATCAACAACCATCCCGACGGCAAAGGCTATTCCCGCCAGGCTTATAACATTAATAGTGCGGCCCAAAGCAACCATGATTACAATAGTACCAACTATTGAAATGGGAATTGCGATGGCAATAATGCCAATAGATCGAAGAGACTCTCAGGAAGGTAATATAGACGATTACGGCAAGTATTCCGCCAAAAACAATATTGCTCTTGACAAGTTGAAACGCCTGATTGATAATCGGTCTGGTCATAGACCTGAAAAAGAACTCTAACCCGCCTTTAATTCCATGCGCCTTTGCATAGCTGTCCAGAATGCCGCCTTCAGCATTAACCCTATCCGCCTCTTTCTTTCAGCTTTTCCATCACCTCCATCACGTTGGCGCCCGGTTCTTTCTGGAAATTCATTGCCAGTACATTTTGCCCGTTGGACCGGATAAAACCTGTCTCCTCTTTAAGCGTTTCTGCTACCGTTGCAACATCCCGCACGTAAACCGGCCCCGATTCATCCTGCCTTATTATCGTATCAAGAATCTGATCAGGTGAACTGAATCTGCCCAGGGCGCGAACACGGATATCTAATTTACCCTGCGCCATGGCGCCTGCTGAAAAGTTGTAGTTTGTCGCCTGTATCGCGCGAATGAAATCCGGAACGGTTATCCGGCGTTGAGCCATCAACACAGGGTCAAAGTGAATCTGGGTTTCCCGTTCTCTTCCCCCAGAACATTGCTTTCTGAAAGTCCCGGGCACTCTGTCCAGGATGGGTTTTACCCTGTCTTCAACAAAATCCTGCAGGGATTGTATATCAAAATCAGGGTCAGGGGTTCTAATCAGAAACCAGGCGATGTAGTCATTGCTTTCAGGATCTGTGTCATCAATAACAGGTTCAAGAACGTCCTCCGGATAATCGGGAACCTCTCTTAACTTGTCGCTTACCTTCGCGCAGGGCGGCGTCTTTGTCAACGCCTGTTGCGAACTCCAGACGGATTTGACCTTGTCCGCGTTGACTGAGACTACTCATAATCCGCAAGTTTGACAATCCTGAAGTTTTTCCTCCTGATCATCAATGATCTCTGAGTCGACCTCCTGAGGGCTTGCGTTCTCCCAGCGGGTAGTGACGGCAATGACGGTATCCTCCACTTCCGGAGTCATTTGAACAGGAACTCTTGTAATCGCTATAATACCCGCAATGATTACCAGTATAATACCAACGGCTACCGTAATGGGTTGTTCAATTGCTTTTTTTATAAGATTCATGGTTTATCCGTTTTTAAGATGGCCACAGGTGACAGGGGACGCAAACGTTCGTTGCCTTCGACTACAATTAAGTCTCCCTTACTGAGGTCGCCTGATTGTATGTAAAGACCATCATCTATTGCAAAATATACACGGAGAGAAACAGGGACGGCGACAGAATTCCCATCGTGTCCTTTCCCTATCTTGTACGCAAACTCGCCTCCCGAATCCCTCATAATGGAGTCAGTGGGAATAACCAAGTAATCGCCCTTTTCATTTGTCGGAATTGTGGCGGTCACGCTCATTCCCGGGGCAAGAAAATGTTCACCGGATTTCACCACGGCTATCAGAATATAACGTCTTGAACGGGGATCAACATCCGGAATGACTTTGATATCCTCCGATTCAACGTGAATATTCCGCTCTTTCAAATGAACGGTAATTGTTTTTAATGATTGAAGCCGTTGCATTGAAAAATCCTCAGACACCTCGAAGACGGCTTCAATAAGGTCGCTTGAGATCAGGGTAACGATGGGACTGCCCGGATTAATCCACTCACCCGTTTCCGCGTGTTTTCTGACAATATTTCCGTCAAAGGGCGCGCGTATCACCGTATCATCCAGCCGAACCTTAAGGAGGGCAAGACGCGCGCGGGCAATTTCATACTCGCTTTCCGCGGCCTTTTGCGCTGACTGTGCGACGACAAGAACCATTTTTGCGCGCCGGACGGCTTCCTTGCTGACTGCTCCGGCAGCCAGTTCCTGCGACTTGATTCTCCGGTTTAATTCCTCCTGGTAGGTTGCAAGCTCGGAAGTTCGCTGCTCGATGGCAGCCAGTTTTATTTGAACGTCATGGCCCGCCTGTTCAACCTCAAGACTGAGTCTCCGTGCATCGAGCTCAGCCAATGCATCACCCTTTTTTACCGCCTCCCCTTCCCTCCTGTCAGCCTGAACAACAAGACCGGACTCCTGGCTTGCGACATCCGAGCGCCGGTAAGCGCGCAGGTTTCCGGTGACGGTACGGCGCATTTCAGCGCTCTTGAATTCAACCGGTTTAACTTTTACTACAGAAGCTTGATCCTGAGCGAACGTGATAGTTGCGAAAAAAAATGAGTGTGCTGTCACTAAAAACACCATCGATACCTTGATGATTAAAACTCTCCGCATAAAGGCATCCCTAACGTTAACCTTGCGAAAATTAACACAACATAAGATGTTATTTATAAATCGTTTCAAGCTTTTACTCCTTCTATAAACAACTTAAAAATATGGTCAGGAAGGAATTCGGTAACAGGTTTTTTCCTTTTTTTCGCTGAGATCAGTCTTGTAAAGATGGGCTCATAGGTAAAGTAGTAGAGGATCATGCCTATTAAGCTTAAGGTGGAAAACGCAGTGTCGTGCTCCCTGAATATCCCTTTTTGAACTCCATCCTTAATTATGCCATGTACCAGTTTGAAATTCCTTGAAACATAACTTTTTACCATCATATCAATGTGGTCTGATTTAGATATCATCTCTCTGAGAATAATCCGGTGAAGGTCCTTATGATGATAAAAAGGAGATATATACCTCTATAACATCATGTATCTTTTCTTCTGGTTTTTTTCCTTGATCAACCCCTTCCTTTAGAGACTGGAAGAGGATTTTGAAGGATTCCTCAATAATCTTCTGATAGAGGTTCATCCTTGGTTTTGAAATAATAATAAACCATTGCGACATTAATGCCTGATTTATTGGCGATTTCTCTTACCGTAGACAATTCAAAACCCTGTTGCGCGAACAGTTTTTCGGCTGATCTGAGGATAGTTTCCTTGCTGTTTTTTTTGGTGTCTTTACTTTTTTTCCCGCCAATAATTTTTCACTCCTTGCGCGCCTTTCCAGTAATTCAGGTTCTCATAGTAATAGGATATTAACTAAACGCTTGTTTAATTACTTTATTTTTATTTATTTTCTCCGTCAAGGTCAAGCAAAATTGTTCCGAGTTAAGATTTATTGTTTTATAGCTCATTCCTATGAAATCCTGTTCATTTCTGCTTTTTATCGTTACTGCCCTCTCCAGTTAACGGCGCTGGATGTAAGAATCCTGACTCCGACGATTTTATTTATTTTTTTGATAAAAGCAGGAACAAATAAAGTTTGTATTTGTGTTACGAAGGGATAAACTATTTAACGTAATTGACAATTTAAACAAATATCTTTTTGTAGCAAGAATGTTCGTTGTGTCTTTGTTAGACTGGGCTGAAATTATCAGAAAGTAATAAAATAAATCCCGGGACCGAAAGAAAGGGAAGGAAGTGTTAACCCTGACAGGGTTTGGAACCCTGTCAGGGTTGTTTCGTTACCGCAGTACCTCAGACCTGAACGGTTGCAAAAAATCGTGAAGGTTTCCTTTTATTGAGCTAATTTTTTGAAAACAATTGTATCTTCAAGTCTATTTTTTCATGGAAAATTATATTCTGACTCAATCGCTCGAAAGTTGTTTTTCCATGAATTAAAAAGAAATGTGATTTCGTCAAAAAGGAGAATTAAAAATATGTGCAATAAAATAAATGTGCTCAAATTTATCTATCTGTTTTTTTCTGTTGGAGTGTTATTTTTGAGCGCCATGGGTACACAGGCTCATGAGTCGCATGAAGAGGAAAAACAACACCAGATCGATGCAAAGCCAGGTCCGGCAATAACAGCGCAAAATCAAATGTGCGCCGAATGCCATAAGAATCTAGCGCCCGCTCTGGTAATGGAATGGGAACGGTCGCGTCACGCTCAGGAAGGGGTAGGGTGTGTTGATTGTCACAAGGCTAATAAGGGAGAGATAGACGCCTGGCAGCATATGGGGGCTTTGATCTCTACCCTGGTTACACCCAAAGACTGCTCACATTGTCATGCAAAGGAGTATAAAGAATTTTCAAAAAGTCATCATGCAAAAGCCGGTGAAATCTTTGCCAGTCTTGATAATGTGCTTGCAGAGAAGGTTATCGGCCTTCCGGACAATAATGCCGATGCCGTTAACGGTTGCTGGCAATGCCATGGAAGTATAATCAGGTTTAAGCGTGATGATGCGGGTGAAATAGTACGGGAAAAAGGGCGCCCGGTAATTGATCCGGAAACATGGCCAAACAGCGGAATAGGCCGGTTAAATCCGGATGGTTCAAAAGGTTCGTGTCATGCATGCCATTCGAGGCATTCATTTGATGCAAAATTGTCCAGAGCTCCTGAAAATTGTGGTAAATGCCACATGGGCCCTGATCATCCGCAAATAGAAATCTACCGGGAATCAAAGCATGGAATCGCGTATTCCGCAAATATTGGTCACATGGCAATGGATAAAGAAGGCAGCTGGGTGTTGGGAAAGGATTACTCAGCCGCTCCAACGTGCACTACCTGTCATATCAGTAGCTATATGACATCGGAAGGACAGTACAATGCCAGTAACCATGATGTTGGCGAACGAATTAGCTGGACGCTTCGGCCGGCAGTCAGCACAAAAATAAATATCGTGGTCTATGAAGATGGTTTTAAGGAAGATTATCCTGATACCCGCGAACTGCCTGAGATTGGCGAAAAAGTTCAGGTGGTTGAAAAAATCGTGCAAGAGGAAAAGCTGGTCAGGAAAACCGTTCCAAAACGTGTTGTTAAAATTGTGACCTGGCAGGAGCGGCGTGAGAAAATGAAGGGTGTATGCAGGAATTGCCATAATAAAACCCATGTCGACAATTTTTATCAGCAATTTGACAATTTCGTGAATCTCTACAACGAAAAATTTGCGAAACCTGCACAGGCAATGATGAATGCCCTGACTGAGGATGAAATCTTAAATCCAAATGTCCCGTTTGCCCATGAAGTACAATGGGTTTTCTGGGAATTGTGGCATCATGAAGGCAGAAGGGCGCGGCATGGCGCAAGTATGATGGGGCCTGATTATGCTCACTGGCATGGAATGTATGAGGTGGCGAAACACTATTATATGAAATTTTTACCTGCGGTAATTAAGGCCGCTGCCCAAAAGAGTGATGAGATGAAGATGAAATACGAACAAAAAATTGAGAAATTGCTGGAGCGGGAAGAACACTTGTGGATGAAGGGTCTTTCAGAAGAAGAACTGGAAGTAATAAAGACTGCATATAAAAATCGTTATAATGAATGAACCGGTTGCTGCCAAGAGCAGTGCGCGGGGGTGAAAAATGGATAACGTATGAACAAACATTCTTGATAGAGCAAGGTTGACATGAAATTCAAAAAATTAACAGGTCAAATAAAAATACCTGTTATCGGTCTCGGGACATGGGCTATTGGAGGAAAAAACGAAGCGGATACCACGCAGGATAATAAAAATATTTCTGCAATAAAGACGGCAATTCAACTGAGAATAACATTTATTGATACCGCAGAAGCGTATGCAAAAGGCCACACAGAAGAACTGATTGGAAAGACGATTCAGGATTTCGATCGAAAAAGCCTGTTTATTACTTCGAAAGTTTCTCCTGAACACCTGAAATATAATGACCTTATTGAATCTGCCAAAATGAGCCTGAAAAGATTAAAGACCGATTATCTGGATTTATATTTGATTCATTTGCCCAATCCTGAAATCCCGATTCGGGAAACCATGCAGGCCATGGATTATTTGATTGAGCAAAAGCTCATCCGCTTTATCGGTGTGAGCAATTTTTCTGTTGAACAAATAAAGGAGGCACAGAGATATACGAAAAACAGGATCGTTGCCAATCAGATTGAATACAACCTACTTGTTAGAAATAGTGGTAGGGTTACCAGTAATATGGAATCTCAGATTATTCCGTATTGTCAGAAAAACAATATCTTCATTATTGTATGGAGACCCCTCGCAAAAGGTGAGCTTGCAAGACCCGGGTTTAAGCTCCTGGATGAATTAGCCGAAACATACAATAAATCTCAGGCTCAAATTGCCTTAAATTGGCTGATTTCAAAAAAGGGGGTTGTCGCCGTAACGAAATCATCGAAGATAAATCACCTGAAAGAGAATCTCGGGGCAATGGGCTGGAGATTAAGGCAAGAGGATGCCGATAGATTGGATAAAGAATGTTTGGTATGAAAAGGAGAAAAATATGGAAACAACAGCGGTCCCCAATCCGGAACTAAGGCAAGAGACTCTTGGGCGTAAGAAACAACCCGGCTATCGATGTCTCCGGAAAACAAAGAGATGGAAATTATGCACTTTGCGTTGGTATTCCCACCGGCTGCTTTTCCGCAGCGCAACTTCGTAAACTCTCAGACATTATTGAAAAATTTGCTGCGGTCGGACATTTCTCAACAGCTCAGAGTCTGATTATCGCTGGAATTCCGGAGCGTCAGTACTACAACGTCAAACAGGCAGTCCTTGGAAGCGGGCTTTGAAATTCGTTCCATTGGCAGGGATGTCCGCCAGATAAAGTGTTGTCCGGCTGATTTTTCACCATTTGGCCTCCAGCGGACGTTGCCATTGGCAACGGCATTGGAAAAAGCATTTCGCGGGCTGCCCACCCCAATGAAGTTCAAGGCGAAGTGTTTCCGGCTGTCCAAACTGTTGCGCAAACACCAAATTGAATGATTTTGGACTTCACGGAACCATGGAAGGATGGAATATTTTCATTGGCGGCAAGATGGGAACGGCTCCTGTCATTGCCCGTGAACTCGCATCAGGAGTACAGCCGATGATGTTCCAAAGTACCTGGCGGCGGTACTGAGGATTTACAGAAAGGTGGCTCAACCAAATGAGAGGCTTACAAAACTATTTCCCGCATTGGTTTTGATGTATTCAGGGCAGATGTTTTATCAATGCTCGACGCTCCATTCTATGATCTGATAAAAAAGATTGCGAAGGAGGCCGAGAAAAAGATGAAGCTTCCCATTGCATCGGTTCATTGGAAAACCGAAAGTAGTATGGTTGAGCGGAGAAGAGTACAGCAAGTCCATGGGGGTCAAGCTTCTCAAGCTTTCAAGAAAATATAGTTGAATTATGGTGATAATCTTACTATACTTTTTTTTATTGAATATTACTGAATAATTATATTTGCGCTTTTGTTAAAAGGTGCTATTGCTTATTTATGGTTAAACGATTCTCAAAATCAATGCTTTCATTAATCCTTATATGTAGCATTCTCTGCTCTTTCGGATTTGGGAAGCCGTTTATCTTTTAATGCTCAGTCAAATCATCAGCAAGATGAGACTTTGATCGATTCACATCAGGATAGCTTTTCCGGTGTTATTGTTGATGATGACAATGACCCTCTGAACTTTTTTTTCAAATCTTTTCTGGGTGAAGAATGTGATCCGGAAGAAGATGCTAAAAAGAAACAAAGGATTCTTCAGGGGCATTATTTGAACGGGGGGCAATTAATACATCACATTATAGATGCGTCGCCGTTCTGGTCTGTCCCCTTATCGACTTGCTACCTTTACCATCCCCCCTTGTACCTTCAATTTGAAGTATTCCTACTTTGATTCTTTCTGAATAAGGAGCCTTTGCTACCTGGCTTGTTTAATCAATTTACGTTGCTGCTTAAAGCGCTTCATTAGTGTGAATGCATCAGCGATGTAAGCAGGTTTTCAAGTAGAGGCTCTATCTATCCTTTTTGCTGACCAGCTTAGCAACAAATATACCCGTTTTAATTTTCTAATTGTCTAATAATAAACATTTTAAATGTCTGGAGTATTGAATTGATGAAAAGAATACTCATACTCGTAAGCCTGATTGCCCTGTTATGCCATACAGGCTGTGAAACAGAACACGGAGAACATAAAAAAGAGGAAGTCAAATTTCTGGTTACCTGCCCGACGAGAAAAGACACTTCCATTACCAGGGATTACGTATGTCAAATCCATGCCATACAACATATTGAAATAAGAGCACTCGAAGGAGGCTACTTAGAGAAGGTTTTTGTAGATGAAGGGCAGTTGGTAAAGAAGGGGCAGATTATGTTTCAGATCATGCCCGTCATATACCAGGCCGAATTTGAGAAAGCACAGGCCGAAGCAGAAGGGGCAAAAATTGAATACTCAAATACTAAGTCGCTGGCGGACAACAATGTAGTATCTCCTAATGAGTTGGCAATGAGTAAGGCCAGATTCGATAAAGCAAAGGCTGAAATGGACTTGGCCCAGGCACACTTGAGGTTTGCGGAGATCAGAGCCCCCTTTGATGGTTTGATAGATCGCTTCCATGTAAGGCTTGGAAGCCTTTTGGAAGAAGGCGAACTGCTTACCACTTTATCGGACAACAGTGAAATGTGGGTGTATTTCAATGTGCCGGAAGCGGAATATTTAGATTACAAAACGAGGGAAAAAAACGACAGCCCGGTAGAAGTAAAGTTACAAATGGCAAATAATCAGCTTTTTGAATACCCTGGAGTAGTCACCGCCATTGAAGCCGATTTTAACAACGAAACAGGCAATATTGCTTTCAGGGCAACATTTCCCAACCCGGAAGGACTGTTAAGGCATGGGGAAACAGGTAATATCCAAATGACAGATCTGCTCATAAATGCTTTGCTGATCCCGCAGAAAGCCACCTTTGAGATCATGGACAAGAAATACGTTTTTGTCATAGATGAAAACAATGTGGTAAGATCAAGACAAATTACTATAGGCGAAGAAATGCCGCACATCTATGTGGTAAAAGAAGGTTTGACTGAAAGCGATAAGATACTTTTACAAGGTTTGCGCAAAGTAAGAGATAAGGATGTAATAACCTATGAATTTCAGGAGCCTGATTCGGTTATGGCTCACCTGGAATTATATGCAGAATAATGTAAGCAACAAGAAAGGTAAAAAAGACAATCATGTTCAGTACAATTCTTCATAGACCCATATTTGCAATTGTCATATCGCTCGTCATTATTTTCATGGGTGGATTGGCCATAACACAGCTGCCGATATCGCAGTTTCCGGAAATCGCTCCCACAACGGTAAATATTTTTATCGCTTATCCGGGCTCCAGTGCCGATGTGTTGGTTAATTCCACCATTATTCCATTGGAAACGGCTATCAATGGTGTTCAGGGAATGAGGTACATAGCATCTGACGCTACCAGTGCCGGAGAGGCTACCATCCGGATAATATTTGAACCAGGTACTGATCCTAATCAGGCGGTTATAAGAGTGAAAACAAGGGTGGATCAGGTGATGCCCCTTCTTCCTCTGCTGGTTCAACGGGAAGGAGTTATCATCACACCGATACAACCCAGCATGTTGATGTATGTGAACCTATACAGTGAAGATAGAGATACCGATGAAATGTTCCTTTACAATTACGTCTATACCAAAATGATACCGGAAATACAACGAATTAACGGTATAGCGATGGCGCAAATACTGGGGAGCCGGAAATACGCCATGCGCATCTGGTTGAAACCTGATCGGATGCGGGCATATAACATCTCGGCAGAAGAAGTGATGAAGTCAATGGCGGAGCAAAGCATCATAGGCAGGCCGGGAAGATTAGGGCAAAGTTCAGGAATACATGCGCAATCGGTGGAATATGTGCTGACAT
Organism: Candidatus Scalindua sp.; assembly: GCA_031316155.1. Taxonomy (GTDB): domain Bacteria; phylum Planctomycetota; class Brocadiia; order Brocadiales; family Scalinduaceae; genus SCAELEC01. The sequence continues at coordinate 52,381 of JALDRB010000018.1, read as the reverse complement.
ACCAGGGAAGGTATAACAAGCCGGAACAATATGGGAATATCATCATTCGGGCCAATGAAGAAGGTGAAATACTCTACCTGAAAGATATAGCCAATGTAGAGCTGGGAAGCGAATTTTTTGACATCTATTCCAACATTGACGGTCATCCGGCGGCATCCATTGTTTTAAAACAAACAGTCGGCAGTAATGCCAAAGATGTAATTAAGCAGGTAAAGGCCAAACTGGAAGAATTAAAAGCGGAATTCCCACCGGAAATGGATTATAAGATCAGTTATGATGTATCGCAATTTTTGAGTGCCTCTATTGAACAAGTGATGCATACTTTACGAGACGCATTTATATTGGTAGCTTTAGTCGTATTTATCTTTCTTGGCGATTGGCGCTCCACGTTAATTCCAACACTGGCCGTTCCGGTATCCCTGATCGGCGCCTTCTTTGTCATGCAGTTTTTCGGACTTTCCATCAACCTGGTCACCTTATTTGCCCTTGTGCTGGCCATTGGTATTGTCGTTGACGATGCCATTGTGGTGGTAGAGGCCGTACATGCCAAAATGGATGAAGAGCACCTGTCGCCATACAGTGCCACCAAACATGTGATGAAAGAGATCAGCGGCGCCATTATTGCCATTACAATGGTTATGACAGCAGTATTTATCCCTGTCTCATTCATGACGGGCCCGGTAGGTGTATTCTACCGGCAGTTTTCAATTACGATGGCTGCTTCCATTATTATTTCGGGTATTGTTGCACTTACCCTTACACCGGTGCTGTGTGCTATCATATTGAAGAATACGCATGGTAAAACGAGAAGAAAATCACCGATCAAGTGGTTGCTCGGCTATTTTAACAAGGGGTTCGAAAAGCTGACAGGAAGATATGTAGGATTGCTGAAATTAATAGCAAACAGAAGATTGGTCACTTTCGGGATATTGCTGGTATTTGGTGTAGGAATATTCCTGGAAAGCACAGTTGTTCCGACAGGATTTGTTCCCGGCGAAGACCAGGGGACAATCTATGCCATTATACAAACCCCTCCGGGCTCCACTCTGGAATTAACCAATCAGGTAGCCCAAGATCTGCAAAAAATTTGCAAAGAAATTGATGGTGTTGAATCGGTTGTTTCATTGGCGGGTTATGAGATCATGACAGAAGGACGAGGCTCTAATGCGGGGACATGCCTGATCAGCCTGAAGGACTGGTCGGGGCGTAAACAATCGGTTCGTGAGATCATAGAGGAAATGGAAGAAAAAACGAAGAATCTCGGAGCCATCATAGAGTTTTTTGAACCACCTCCTGTGCCGGGATTTGGTTCTTCCGGCGGTTTTTCCCTGCGCCTGCTCGATAAAACCAATTCTACGGATTACCATGAATTTGAAAAAATAAATAATGAATTTATGGACGCCATGCGCAGGCGAAAAGAGCTGTCCGGCTTATTTACCTTTTATGCGGCCAATTATCCTCAATATGAGTTGGAGATAGACAACAAAGTTGCTATGCAGAAAGGAGTGTCTATCGAAAGAGCAATAGAAAACCTCAACATTCTGATAGGGAGTACTTATGAGCAAGGATTTATTCGATTTGGCCGTTTTTTCAAAGTTTACACACAGTCGGTTCCGGAAAGCCGAAGGTTCCCATCGGATATTGAGAAACTGTATGTAAAAAATAACCATGATGAGATGGTGCCTTATTCATCATTTATGAAGATGAAAAAAACACAAGGCCCCAATGAAATTACCCGTTACAACTTATACAATTCGGCAGCCATCAGGGGGTTTCCCGCACAGGGGAACACCACTGGCGAGGCCATACAAGCGATACGGGAGGTAGCTGAGGAAGTTTTGCCCATAGGGTATGACATCGCCTGGGAAGGCCTTTCGTTTGATGAAGCCGCACGGGGAAATGAAGCGGTTTATATCTTTGCTATCGTGCTCATTTTTGTCTATTTGGTGCTTGCCGCACAGTACGAGAGCTTCATCTTGCCATTAGCGGTAATCTTTTCCCTGCCGATCGGAATATTTGGTTCGTTTTTACTGCTCAAGCTCACGGGATTGGCCAACGACGTTTACGCCCAGGTGGGAATGATCATGTTGATCGGCTTGCTGACCAAAAATGCCGTGCTGATCGTGGAATTTGCCGTTCAGAAACATCGACAGGGAGCGACCATACTCGATGCGGCCATAGAAGGCGCCAGGGTGCGTTTTCGACCGATCCTGATGACTTCCTTTGCCTTTTGTGCGGGATTGATACCCCTGGTTACTGCCACCGGTCCTGGTGCCATTGGTAATCGTACCATAGGCTCATCCTCTCTTGGGGGTATGCTTATCGGAACCGTTTTCGGGGTAATCGTTATTCCCGGATTGTATTACATATTCGGTAAACTCACAGAAGGCCGCCAACTCGTGAGAGGTGAATATGACATACCCCTGACCGAAGAATATGTACATTCAAAAGACAAACATCTCAGCGTTTGTACTGGCCTTTCCACCGGCCTGAGCGAAGAAGATGTACATTCAAAAGAAAGTTAGAACAAGATCTTAAAAAATCTGCGGAAGGCTAACAAACTAATTAAAAGATTGTTAAGGAGCGAAAAAGAGAGTAATCAAAGAAATGAAATACCATGAATAAAAACAACATATTGAGCTATATAGGGATAATCTGTATTTCGCTGGTATTCAAAGGCTGTGCACCTGCGTTGTTACAGAAAACAGAAAACAACAGTGTTCCAGAAAGTTATCATGATGTGCAGGAGACAACCAATACGGCACAGGTTAGTTGGGCGGAATTTTTTACCGATACCAATCTTATAGCCCTGGTTGATACCGCGCTGCAAAACAACCAGGAACTGAATATCACACTGCAGGAAATTATCATTGCTGGAAATGAGGTTCGGGCCAGAAAAGGGGAGTATCTACCTTTTGTGAAACTTAAAGCGGGAGCCGGGGCTGACAAGGTGGGCGAGTTTACCAGGAAAGGGGCTGTTGAAAAAAACCTTGACATTAAACCCGGTGAGGAGTTCCCTGGAACACTGCAGGATTATCTGATATCCGCTAATGTTTCATGGGAAGTGGATATATGGAAAAAGTTGCGGAATGCCAAAAAAGCAGCGGCATTGAAGTATTTGTCCACAATTGAAGGTAAAAATTTCATGGTAACTAAGCTGGTTGCCGAAATAGCCAGCTCTTATTACGAACTGATGGCTTTCGATAACATGCTGGCAGCAGTAAAAAAGTACATTGAAATCCAAAAAAATGCCCTAGAAATCGTAAAGCTGCAGAAACTGGCAGCTAAAGCCACCGAACTGGCAGTGCGCAAGTTTGAAGCAGAGGTGCTCAAAAACCAAAGTTATCAGTACACTATTGAACAAAAGATCACGGTAACGGAGAACAGGATCAACTTCCTGGTGGGTAGATTCCCTCAGCCTGTTCAGCGAAACTCTCAGGGATATAATGATTTGGCGCCTGACACGATCCATGCCGGTCTTCCATCACAATTATTGACCAACCGTCCAGACATTAAACAAGCCGAACTGGAGCTGGCAGCAGCAAAGTTGGATGTGAAGGTTGCGAGAGCAAGGTTTTATCCTTCGTTAGGCATAACTGCAGGCGTAGGTTATCAGGCATTTGAGCCGAAGTATTTAATAAGACCAGAATCCATGCTGTATAATTTAGCCGGAGATTTGGCGGTGCCCTTGATCAACAGACTCGCACTAAAGGCTGCCTACTACAATGCAAACGCAAAGCAGATACAAGCTGTTTACAATTACGAACGTACCGTTCTGAACGCTTACATTGAGGTTGTCAATAAACTGTCAAATATCAGTAACCTGAAAAAAAAATATGACCTGAAGGCAAAGGAGGTGGAGGCACTTACCCAGTCGATTACTCTTGCAGGCAAGCTGTTCAAATCGGCCAGGGCAAATTATCTGGAAGTGTTAATGACCCAACGTGATGCGCTGCAAGCGAAAATGGAATTGATTGAAACGAAAGTACAGCAAATGAACGCAATGGTTAGTATTTACCAGGCGCTGGGCGGGGGATGGAAGTAATTTATGTGAAATACTAACTACACTATCTCAAGAATGTATCCAAAAGAGATTCTTGTACTCATTAGTTAAAGTTACGTGATTTAAAAAAGAGAAGATAATTAACATCAAATTTTTATCAAACTCCGTGCCAGACAATATTAAGCTAAAGCCCGATTCCCAGATGATAGATATTCCACAATTGCGAATGCAATTCTTCCGGAACAAAATCAAACTTTTTGTATGACAACATTGTAATACTGGACTGGATAAGTCCAAAAAAGGCTATTGCAGATGTTTGCGGGTTAATTTCACTTTTTACCTTTCCTGACTCTATAGCCTTTGAAAGGATCTCTTCTATTCTGCGCAAATATTTTTCTATCAATTGTGCAATCTTTTTTCGTATGATAGGATCACTGAATTGCATTGCTCCTAAAATAACAACCAAAGAGGTCTTACGGCGGTTTTTTGCAAGAGTGAGCTGGTTAAGCAGAATGTTTTTCAGGTCTTGAACCGGATCTTTATCTGTTACCGATTTATCAATAACCTCCATGAGAGTTTCTTCAATATTCTCTATTAAAAGTTTCAATATATCCCTTTTGCTCTTAAAATGACGGTAAATAGCCCCTTTGGTAGTTCCCATATGTATCGCTATTTCACTTATGGTAACGTCTTCAATGCCTTGAGATGAAATTATTCTTCGAATAATATTTACAATCTGTTGTCTTCTGATCTTTGTAGATTTTCTAATTTGCATAGATCTCCTCCATATATATCTTTCATTAATTGAATGGTTATTGAATTAACTCAACAAAATCAATAATTGACCTCCCCTTTGTCCTCTCCTGGATGATATTAGGTTACAAGTAACTACTGTATTTAAAGGGAACTGTTTCCTGGTGATCTGTGTTTGTATTATATAAATTCAATTTTGGAAGTAAACGTATATTTACTTTTTCTTGACATATTATGTAAACATTAATATACTAAGTTACGGTTGGTGGAATTGTCGGCAGCTACAAAAAAGATCAAAACACCCATGAAGTATTGAGATTATTTCATATTTATATTTTAGCGTTGAATTGCATACCGCCCAAGCTTATCGCATCTTGAAATGCGGGATTTAAAAATATGAGAGTAGCTGTCTTTGATACGTATGTCGTAAAGAAGAATGGAACGGCAAGGCATTTTGAAATTATCGTCCCGGTGGATCAGCCCCACGATAAAGTTATTCAATACGGTCGTGAGTATTTAAAAAGAGTTGGGCAAGAGGAGCTTCCGCTCACAACGAAAGAATGCCTCTTTTGGCACATAGAAACGGCGTCAGTGGATCTTGAAAAGACCATTAAAGAGCAGGGCCACTGTATTTGCGAGATTGAAGAGTGTAATTGAAAAACATACCAAGAGAAACGGTATGAAGTATTTCTTAACGAGAGGTTGATATGGAATTCAAAAAAATAACCGGTCAAGCAGAAATACCGGTTGTAGGTCTCGGTACTTGGCGTTTAGGAGGAGATGTTGAAGCAGATACCACACAGGATAAAGAACATATTTCTGCAATAAAAACTGCAATCCAATTGGGAATAACACACATTGATACGGCAGAATCATATGCAAAAGGCCATACAGAAGAATTGGTTGGAAAGGCGATTCAGGGTTTTGATAGAAACGGTTTATTTATTACTTCGAAAGTTTCTCCTGAACACCTGAAAAATAATGATCTCACTGAATCAGCCAGAATGAGTTTAGAAAGATTAAAGACCAGTTACCTGGATTTATATCTGATTCATTTACCTAATCCGAAGATTCCAATTCAGGAAACCATGCAGGCTATGGATTATTTAATCGAGCAAAAGCTCATTCGTTTTATCGGGGTGAGTAATTTTTCTGTTGAACAGATAAAAGAAGCACAGAGATACACGAAAAACAGAATTGTCGCTAACCAGGTTGAATACAACCTGCTTGTCAGAAATAACGGTCATGTTACCCATGACATGGAATCTCAGATAATTCCCTATTGTCAGAAAAATGATATCCTCATAATTGTGTGGAGACCCCTGGCCAAAGGTAAGCTTGCAAAACCCGGCTTTAAACTCCTTGATGAGTTGTCCGAAAAATACAAAAAAACTCAGGCGCAAATTTCCCTGAACTGGTTAATTTCGAAAAAGGGGATTGTTGCCGTAACGAAATCATCAAAAACCAGCCACCTGGAAGATAATCTCGGGGCGATGGGTTGGAGATTAAAGCAACAAGATGTCGATAGATTGGATAAAGAATGTATGGCATGAAAGGATTGTTCTCAGATGTTCGTAACAAAACGGGTTTATGAAAAACCGGACAAAAATGATGGTATTCGGGTTTTAATTGATCGTCTCTGGCCTCGGGGTCTTAAAAAAGAGGAGGCAGGGATCGATTATTGGGTGAAAGAGATTGCCCCCGGCAACGCTCTTCGGAAATGGTTTGCTCATAAAGAGGAGCGGTGGGAGGAGTTTAAAAGCAGATACCGCAGTGAATTGAAAGAAAAAGAAGAGTTATTGAAACAATTGATGGATTTGGGAAAAGGTAAAAAGGTTACTTTGTTGTATGCTGCCAAGGATGAGGAAAGAAACAATGCACAAGCGCTTCTGGAGGTACTGGAAACGAGATGAGCTGGGACTGCCCGCATCAGAAGAAAGATGAATGTCTAAGGTTAAAGAAAGTCTGTCTCCCATTGCAGAAAGGGTGTATACTGAAGGGAAAGGTACGGTATATGGACGGTTATCCGAATAGGAAAGAAGAAAAGGATCCTGAAAGAAGATAATTAACTGTATGGATGTTTAATATGATTTAAGTATCAACGTATTGTATTCAAAAATAGGTCAAATATATAAGTGAATATGTTGTTAATTTTTTTAGAGAAATGGAAAAGTATGTTTTCTATCTTTAAATATTAATCTCTTTGATTTGAGGTGAAATTATGGAGCGTATACTGTATTCATTTCGGTATGTAAGCTGGATTGCGATTGTGTGCTCGTTAACAGGTTCTCTGGTAATGTTTTTTGTAGGTGCCTTAAAGACATATAAGGCCATTGGATCCATTGTTTTTGGGAGAATACCTCACGAATCTCTGATCCGATTGAAAAAAGCAGATGTTACAACGTCGTATTTAATAAAATCTTTAGATGCTTTTTTAATCGCTTTAGTATTATTGATCTTTGCCTACGGTGTTTACGGTCTGTTTATTTCTAAACATTCAGGCATCGACGAATCAGGAACGCTTAAATGGATAAGTATACCTAGCCTTGCTCATTTGAAAAACACTTTGGCTGAAGTAATAATTATTATTTTATTTGTAAAGTTTTTAGAAGTTGCTCTGTTGAATCTAAAGAACTTGACATGGGAATTGTTCGTGCTGCCTGGTTCAATTCTTTTATTAGCTCTCAGTTTGAAATTTCTAGATCTTCGGGCTAAAGATTTTTCAAAGGATTGAGTTAATCATCTTTGCAATGATATTGATACTTGTACCACTTTTTATGGTTTCTCGTGAAGCAGAAATCAAAAGAGATAAAAAGAGGAAAATAATTTATAAGGAAAGGAGAAAGGCATGGAAACGACAGCTATTCCTGACCCGAAATTGAGACAAGAGACTCTTGAGCGAAAAAAACAACCAGGTTATCGATGCCTCGGAAAACAGAGGGATGGGAATTATTCACTTTGCGTCGGTATTCCGACAGGCTGCTTTTCTGCAGCACAGCTTCGTAAACTCTCGGAGATTATCGAAAAATATGCTACCGTTGGTCATTTCTCGACAGCTCAAAGTCTGATTATCGTCGGAATCCCCGAACACAAGTACTACGCCGCTAGACAGGCAGTCCATAATGCAGGCTTTGAAATTCGTTCTGTCGGCAGGGACGTTCGACAGGTGAAGAGCTGCACGGGAGCAGATTTTTCACCATTTGGACTCCAGCGGACGATACCGCTGGCAACCGAACTGGAAAAGATGTTTCGAGGACTTCCCACCCCGATGAAGTTCAAGGTTAGTGTGTCAGGCTGTCCAAACTGTTGCGCAAACACCAAATTGAACGACTTCGGTATCCATGGAACCGTTGACGGATGGAAGATTTTCATTGGCGGTAAGATGGGCGCAACTCCTGTTATTGCAGAGGAACTCGCTTCGGGAATCCAGCCTGATGATATCCCGAAGTACCTGGCGGCAGTGCTGAGAGTTTACCGTAAGGAGGCTCAACCAAATGAGAGACTTGCGAAGACCCTTTCACGCATCGGTTTTGAGACCTTCAGAGCAGACGTTTTGTCAATGCTCGACACCCCATTCGATGACCTGATCAAGACTGCAAAGGATGCCTGTGAGAAAGCCGAGGCTTCTCACTGCATAGGTTCATTGGAAAATGGATAATATACTCATTTTATGTAATATGCTAAAACCGATGTGGTTTTAGCTTTTTCTAAAAACCAAACCTTGGTGAAGGTATCCCCGGACAGACGCCGAGGACTTTCCCCGGACAAAAAGCGCAGAGGACCTTACTCGCTCAGTTTTATCACGGATTTTACCTGTCTGCGTGCGTTCCTTACGCACAGGCAGGCCAGAAAATGATTAAGAGATGAGTATAACAAATTTCATGAATATTGATGATAACAGAAAGGTGAATTAAAGATGAAGATACATAGTAATGTTTACACAATTTTAATAGTTTTTCTTTTTCTTATTCAGCAGATTATTTCCGGCTGTTCGACAACGGTGACAAAGGGGTTACAAAAAGAGGATTTACGTAAGATAGAAACGGACTTAGTCAGCCAGAATCTTTTCAAGAATAAATGTTCTCTGTGCCATGAACTGCCCGATATTGATGGTTTTTCCTCTGAAGAGTGGACAGCCATTATCGACTACACGCACGATACCAAGGCCGCCAGAAAGTTTATAACGTTAGAAGAGGCGGAGAAAATAAAGACCTATCTGAAAAGTATGAGTTAGCGATGATGACGGGATTGTTATGGTTACGGGTGATAATATCGTAAGCGTTCATATCGTTGGTAAAGAAATGGCGAGTAAGTAACAATCGCTAAATATGGTTCAGTTAAATTGTATCTATCGAATATTTTATTGAAAAATTCAGATAAGGGGAGAGAATGAGCCGTTCAATGATAGCAGCAGTAACTATTTTGGTAGTTTGCCTGTCCATTGCTTCCTGTAAAAAGCCTGAGGAAGTTGAAGTGGAGGAAGTGAATGTTGAGAGTGTTGAACACGTACAAAAAGAGAAACCTACTGATTTTGGTTTAGTAAGGGCCATGAAGAAGGCCTCCATGGCAATGAAGAGGCTGGGAAGAGGAGTGAAAAACAATGATTGGGTGGAAATAGATATCTGGGCACAAGAAATCAAAGAAGGTATCGGCGATACGTGTGTGGAGCTTTATGAGGCTGAACACAAGGGGCCTCCAAGAGGGTTCGTAGCTTTCCGTGACAAAATTGTCCATGCGGTAAACAATCTAATCTTGTGCAGCAGGGATCATGATGACATTAATTCAAAATTGGAATTTACCAGGCTAACAGAGTCTTGTGATGAGTGTCATGCAATATTTAATGAGGAGGTTGAAGGTGAATTGGAACTTGATAGTCTAAAAATCATTTCTCCAAACCTAAGTATTCGGATAGATGAATAAATTTTACTATCCGGACATTTCCGATTTAAGAGGTTTGTGCTTGCGAGTATAGTTATACTCGTAAGCACAAAAAAACGCTCCGATGGAAAAAATACTGCAAAAACTCTCCCTTTCCGCTTGTATTAATAAAAATAGCTAAGGTAAATGAGTTTTATAACAGTTCAACAGCCTGGCTACGTAAAAGCTGTAATGCCCTGATTTCCTGTTTAATAAGCTCAATAGCCTCTCTTTGCTCTTTTTGAAGTTTCTGTTGTTCCTGAATCTCCTGAGCAACTGACCTTTGTGCAGTCGCAACATCTAAGGTCTTATAGTAGTCTTTTACTGCATGGGCAGGTATATCTTTTACCACATATTCATCGTAAGTATCAAAGGCGGTTGAACCACAAAATAAGAATATCGTAGCTAAAATAAGTTTACTCATATCACCCCTCCTATTAGAAAAGACAAATATCGAAACTCTAGTACTTTTAAATAAGAAATCTATGAATTTTACCTTACTCTCTTTTATAAACAAAGTCAAATGAAAATTTACATTATGTCAAGGCCTTTAACCACAGAAAGTTAGAACGTTTATTCTCTATTTTTAAGAAACTTCAAGCAGGTGTCGCCCAAACCTTACCAAAGGAGTATGCCCATCTTAGTGATCTCGTCTCTGCCTGATCTGTCAAACGATGATCTTATTTTGTATACAACTCGCCCGGTACTTTGCTGTAAAACTAACATCCGTAATTGAAGCGTATTTTTCTCCGAATTCTCTCTTTACAGGCTGAACCAGATAAAAGATACCTGAATGGTACATCGTTCCCATCAAACGTATGATGACAGGAACCCATACAATCCTGTCAAGATGCGACACCAGTTCCGTTACACTAATCCCAATGGTATGCTATAAATCTTTTGTCGTGTTCAGGCTATGAGAGGGATTAATATTATTACATGCAGACAGGCAGGGAACATACCCCCCTGGTAATAAAATTTAGTAAAAAATAATATTGGATGAGTTTTTGTGAAGGGTAGTACACGGAAATGACAATATTTATAGGATCATATCTTGTTTACAATTTGTTATATATTATAGGGGAGATTTAAAAATGAAAAAGAAATTATTATTCCTTCTATTTGCTATGATAGTAGTAAATAGTTTGGGAAAAACGGTTAATTCAGAACTGTTACTCAGAGGTCAAGATAATTTGAGACATAATTTGGTATATGATACTGATCTTGACATTACATGGTAGGTCAAATTAGGGGTCAGGGGTCAGTCAGATTAGGGGTCAAGTCTGCCGATAGCTTAACTGTAAATCTCTTTTTATATTATCTACATGTTTTTTCAGTCTTTTGTTACTTATGAGATTTGACTTTACACTTTCAATTATACTGCTTACGCTACTATATTTAACAATCTTAAACTCTTTGCCTATTTCCTTTAAAGAATCGCGCCACATATATCTTGTTAAGTAAATCGCTATATTTCTTGGCTCATTAACTGCTCCCCGACGGATACCATATAATTGAGACATTTTGACTTTGTATTCTTTACAAACGGCAAGTATTATTTTTTCCTTGTCTGGGGCCAACAGCTTCGTCTCAGGAATTTCTTCTTTAAATAGAAAGGCTGAATATTTCTCTTTTACCCAGTTTATAAATTCCTCGGTTCCCAGTATAGAAGGATAGTTCTTCTTTTTAAATACATTAACTATCTCTTCTGGATCTTCCTCATTCATAAATTCCTTATATTCTCTCAATCGTTTTGATTTATCATGAGTCAATAATTCAAAGAAGCTTTCCTTGTCTAACCAATTCCATTGAGAAGATTTTGACAGATATCCTTTATGACTGCTCCAGGCATAATCCTCTAATCGGCTAACTATTCCAGCCCGTAGCGGATTGTGGTGAATATACCTTGCCAAAACGGTAAGATAATTGTCACTGTCTAATAAAATAGATTTATATCTTCCTCTGAATAATTGGCCATCATGCCTATTCCTGCGATTGTATCTCTGAGTATAAACACCATTTATGTGCCTCATGCACCGTGAAAGATTCCCTTCGGGTGTCTGGACTAAAAGATGGTAATGATTAGACATTAAACAATATGCAACTATTTTAATATTCCATGCTGATACTGTTTCCTTTAATATCTCAGTAAAGGCTATATAATCTTCTTTCTTTGGGAATATGGTTTCACGGCGACGTCCTCTATTCATTAAATGATAGCACGCACCCGAGTATTGTATTCTGAGCGGTCTTGACATTGCAACAATATAACATCATCAAGGAGTATAGTCAATAGCAGACTTGACCCCATTTCCCAGTATATGAATGTGTAATACCCCGTATCAAATCTCTTATCACAGATAAATAGTGTGTCTCCCGGATTACAGAATTCGATTCAAGCTACTCCTCTATTCTCTTTGTAATACGATTTTCAAAATGTGTTAATTGTATCATTCAGGCAGGGATTGAGTTGTTTTTGTCAATTTGAAAGATTTGACCCCTATCGTGTTGCAACAATGTAACATCATCAAGGAAAATAGTCAATAGCAGACTTGACCCCTTTACATAGAGGGTGAAAGTAATTTTGATATTTGTGTAACTTTTATGTGGTTTGATTAATCAATTAATTGAGGAATCATCTGGTAGGGAGAGTTTGTTTTGCTCTTGCTATTTATCTCAATAGGTGACACCAGTACAGTGATGAAATAAAGATCGAAAAATTATACTTCTAAAAGCCATACTTGTCTTTTCTTAATCGAAATGCTTTTTCGCCACCTTCCATAACCGATGTAATTTCGTCCTTTACATTTTTAGAATCAATTGCTCCTTTTGCTTTAATTATTCCTCTTGTCTGGTCCCCTGCTTCTCTATAATCACAACAAATTACCAACTCAGAATCGCCATTAACAACTAGATTCGCATTGTGACTTGTAAAGATTAATTGTCTTTTCTTTTTTGCATTCCAAATGTTGTTGATTATTTCATTAATTGCTCTATTATCAATATCATCTTCTGGTTGATCTATCAAAAGTGGAGTCCCTGGTTGATTTAATAAAACGGTTAATAACGCAGTAGCTTGTTGGCCTGCAGATGCCTCTGAAAAAGGAATTACATCTCCCATTTGATTACTGGTAGTGTATTTAAAATCAGGATTGAATTCAATTTCAGTTGTAGCAATATCTAACCAGTTTTCAGGTGTCATAATTTCAATAATTCTTGTTATGTTCTTCTCATTAAATCCACATTCATTTAACACTGCTGTTTCAGGTATACTTAGTTTCTTTTCTTCTGAGATTTTCAGTTCAGCAAGTTGCCTTAGCTCCGATAAAATATTTTTCCATGCTTCTAATGGATTTTCATCTTTTAAAATAAAGTCACATAGGTTTTGAATTCTTTCTTCTCTAATCCGTGTCCCAGAAACAGCCGATAGCAGATGAGTTTTTAATTGACTAATATCAATAGATTTCGTTATTTCTGCTTTTATTAGGCCTTTTGATAATTGCGAAAATTCTTTCGCTTGTTCTTTGAGAAGGTTTACTTTACTCTGATGCATCGAGTACCATTCTTCTCTTAAGTTATTAAATTCTTCAGCAGAGTCTCCCATGTCTTTTAAAACAGCATTTCTTTCATGAAATGTACTAGATAATTCTTGTAATCTTTTTTCTATTCTTTGAATTTCATTTATTTGCTGCTGATTGGATGATGTCTTTTCCTTTGCTGATTCATATTTAGTTTCAAACTCGCCTTTCTTCTCACTCCATTTATCAAGGTATCTATTTAATTCTTTCATGTTTTCTTCGTTTAGTGAGGTTTGAACCTGCTTAGCATGTTTAGTTAATTCATCAAACTTTTCTTTTCTAAGTCTATTAATTGAGGTCATAATATCCTCATTTTCAATTTCAATATCTGTGGGGAATGGTTCTGGATACTTTTCAAGAGACACAATTAATTCATCAACCTTGGTAGATATTAATAAAAACTCTGCTTGTACTGTCGAAATTAAGCTTTGCTCTGAATCAATCTTGCTTTTTTGAGAGATTATTTCTTGATCTTCTTTAGAAATTCCAGATAGAGATTTGCGAAGATTTTCAACTTGATTATTTAGCGATCTTATTTCTAATTTAAATTCTTCTACTTCATTTTGAATTTCTTTTTTTCTTACAAAACTATTGTAACTGCTTCTTGTTTTTTTTGCATTATCAGTAAGCTTAAACTTTAGGTTGTTCAATTGAGTGGTAATTGGTTGCTGGATAAATCTTTTAAGTTCTTCGGTTCTAACACCAACGTTACTTAACTGTTTTTGACTATATGCTTGAATAGGAAGAATTCTTCTTATTTCATCTTCTTTGACTAGTTCAAATTCACCATCCGCAATTTTCAATAATATGTCTTTAGTTGTTGAGTTTTTCTTAATAATATGATCTATGCCATTCAAGCTAAATGTAACTCTTACTTCACCATTAAAGGGAATCAATGTTTTTTCTATTAATGATTGACGTCTTTTTTCTATCTCAGAGTGTTGTTCTGGATCAAAAGTAATAAAAGTCTGGTCACATAAACCCCACCTTAAATATTCAAGAATAGTCGATTTTCCGGTACCTCTTCCACCGATGAGGGACGTATATTGTTGATTAAAGTCAAAGCTAAAAGAACCTAAGAATTTTGAGTTTGTAACATCTAATTTCTTAATGTAGGTTTGTGGAAGTTCTGGAGTTACAAGGCTAAGTCTTGATTCTTTAGCCAAACATGCTTGACGGAGAGCTTCTGCTGTAGGAATTGCCCATTTAACCCATGTTATATGATTTCCAAGGTCTGAAAAATCTCTACGTCGATTATCAGATGTTTGAAATACAGCAACATTTTTATATCCCCACTCCCGAGCTATGCCATTTACTATATTGGTGTTTCCTGTTCCATGTTGCGTGATAGCTCCATCTACATATCCTCCAACACAAGGCATTTTTCTGTATTGCTCAGCATTACCTGCACGTAAAAGTGTATGTCGTCCGCCCTCGTTTAAGTTAGGAAATACAATAAATCTACCCCTTAGTGTTTCTATAGTGTTAAGTTTCTTATACAATTCTTCGAAACTATTCACAATCTCATTTGTAATTGGAGTTGTTTCAATTGTTGTAGCTTCTGTATCACCATTGGGTGTAATAGCAAATAAATGGAGAATTTGATTTAGGTTATTAGGAGGATAATCAGCGTCCATTATTGCGATAGCTTGACATGGTGGAGTTGATAATGTTAACTCTACTCCAGGAAAAACGATTAATTTTTTGTCGATTGGTATAGAAGTTCCGGTACTATCTAGTTCATTGCTTGCTGAGTTTTTTATATAATTGAAAAAAGCAAAATCATGATGGTCAGTTATCGCAACTGCATTGATTCCTTTTTCTCGACATGCTTTGACAAAATCATCAGCATAAGACTTACGGTCATCATCCGTCAATGGTCTTTCACCGATCCAATTATTATCTCTTGGAGTATGAACTTGAAAATCGCATTTGTAAAAATGAGCACCGTGATCCATAAATTAACACTTCCTTAATTGTATAACAAATTCTTCTACAGTTTCAGTATAGTTACGAATTTTATAGTATATCTGAATTGTTTCAAGTGTCTTTTAATAGTCACTTAACAGTATACAATTTTTTATGTAATGTTATACCGATCTGTTAATCATACGGGAAAATGTTGTTTTCTTGGTCAAATTTTTGAAGTAATTTATTGAAAGTTGAGACCTGACTATTTTTCGGAATTTTTTTTCATCTTATTACCCTTCTATAATCGGCTTTAAGATTTCTGGGCTTTTTTTGGTAAAGCTGTTCATCCGTTTGAGTATTTCACTGTTAGGGTCGCTCCAGCGTTTGTGGAGTTCTGCTATTACCTGCTCTTTTTGACTGTTGTTTAAGGTATCAAACTCTTTGTCCTGCATCACCTCGGCAATATCTTTTTCTACAAATTGCAGGACATCTATATTTCGTTCTTTCATGTGGTTTGGGAAGTAGAGGTTGAAAACAAGGGCGTTTAAAATATCATACAATATATCTCTTGTTAAATTATTTAATTTATTGCAAAATTCAATAAGCAAAACAGATGTCTTAAAAGTTTCAATTTGTGTTTTTAATAAATCTGGCTTAGGTATAGGAAAGTTTTCCAAGTAGGAGGTCTTAAATCTAAAGAATCCGCCTCTTAATACTGCACCAGTATTTTTTAAATAAAACCACATTAGAGTGGAATTTAAAATTGCATACAAAGGAAAAATCAAAGTAGCAAAATTTGGTTTTGTAATTATTGCATAGCTTGTATCAATATGGTAAAAACCGATATTAGCATCTAACCACATTTGAGGAGTATAGCAGACATCAGGAGTAAGAATTTTATTGTGCGCACTAAGTCTATCCATTTTACGTGGATTCCATAATGCATACCATGAAGGATACTTCATGGATTTACTCCCACGATT
The DNA here is from genome assembly GCA_031316155.1 of Candidatus Scalindua sp. Lineage (GTDB taxonomy): Bacteria > Planctomycetota > Brocadiia > Brocadiales > Scalinduaceae > SCAELEC01. The sequence goes on along the minus strand of JALDRB010000018.1, from coordinate 36,236 downwards.
TAAAAGCCTACTATAATTTTTTTGCAGATAGCTATATGCTAAAGGATATTTTAACTTAAGAGCTGCTTCTCCTATAAGAACGGTTTTTCCATTATGCTCTTGATATGGATACAGAATAACTTTTTCACCCTGCTTTATACAAAACTTTGAAATTTCCTTACCAGTTACCAATGGGTGTAATATTGTCTTCTCAATTTTAAATTCTTCTTTCAGCGCTTCTGAGTAACAATTGAAATAATTAGCATCAGTTGTTATAACAGTTAATACAAATACTTTGTTGTCACCTGTAACAATTCCTTGGTACACTCCATCTGTAATATCTGCTATTTTTGTTTCTTGCGAATCTAATTTTTGAAATACAGCTTTTAAGTTATTAGAGATTAATTGCCAAACATTGCTCCCTTGATTAAAGTTTATTTGTGCAAAATTACACTTTTTTAAATTGCCTAACCAAAAATTTAATTCTTTTTCACTATATAAGTCCCGGTCTAACTTAATATAGTCAAAGTCCTCCTTGGGAGTTTTGCTTAACCACAAGAGTGATGAATATGTTGAGGCAGTAAACACCTGAAAATCAGAAAAAGAGATCATTTTTTCTACAGCTTGGTTTTCAGACAAATAGCTTCTTAAACCTTTTCCAAAGGATGCGTTAGTCCACTTAAATGGCATGATATAATTAACTTGACCGCCAGTTTTTGCTAATTGATAACCCTTCTCCGTAAATAAACAGTATAAATCAAATCTACCCGTTGCTGATTTAAAGTTTAATTTATAATAATTTAATAATTCTTCGGAAGCCGAGTAAATACCCTGAATTCTTAAATACGGCGGATTCCCAATCACCAGATCAAACCCATCCGTAATTCCAAACATCCACTCTGGATCAAAAAACGGACTGCTTGCATTCTGGTCGTAAGGGTCCCAACTTGCAAGCTGGCGGGCGGTATTGTTTCTCCAGCCACAGTCTACAAGTAGATCTCCCATTTTCTCACGGAGAGTTTTATCATCCTCTCGCAATTTGCGCTTGGTTACAGGAGTTTTTGCATTGAAAAGGCGGTGGCGCACATCCTTGATTTGTTCCTCCAATTTATTTATTTCAGGGTTATTGAGATATAACTGTCCTTTAGGTTTTTCTAACCTGATGAGGGTATTAGCCGCAACAAATTTTGTTTCCAGATTCGGCAATGGTCTAACACCGAAATTATCTTTCGTTTTATCTATCCTCTCGTCAACGATCAGGGAGATAAAACACCTGAGTTTACTGATCTGGCTGGCAATGGGTTGTATATCCACGCCATAAATACAGTTTTCAATCAGATAGAGTTTGCGTCCATAATCGAGCTCGTTATTATTAAACGCTGCCTCAATGTCTTCTATCAGTTGGTCCAGGATAGCGACGTCGTCAATCATACTCGCTTTCTGTATCTGCTTCTCTTTCCAAAGCTCATTTTTGGGGTCGAGTTTGTCCAGGATATGCACCAGCTTATGCAGTATACCCATGGGGAACGCTCCCGAACCGCATGCAGGGTCAAGGATTTTGCAGGTATCGATGGCTTCAATCAGAATGGCGGTCTCTTCTGCGCTAAACGGATTTGGGTTTTCAGAGTAGCCAATCATGTCTCGCAAATCTGTTTCTTTGTCCTTGATGCCTGCATCATCCATTCTCTGCCTTAAGTACGCAATCAGACTTTCATCCACCATGTAATTGACAATTTCAGGCGGTGTATAAAAAGATCCGGTCTGTTTCCGGGCTGTTGTTCTGGTCTCAGGGTTGTAGCTTGCCAGCAGGTTTTCAAAAACCTTGCCCAGAAGTTCAGGGTCAAGTGCAATGTCTTCTTCGATAGGCGTATTCTCTGTTATGGTGAATTTGTAAGACTTGAGAATATTCAGAAGCCCTTTGACTTCCACATCTTTGCTTTTGTCTCCCAGCTCTTCGCTCAGGTCCGCGTGCTCTGAGGTGCCGAAAAAGATGTAATCGGGAACGCAAAGTTCGTTGTCCGGCCTGTCGGAAAATCCGTCTTCATAGATAATGAAATCGCCGCCTTTTTTTCCTTTGAGGTCTGGGGAAGGTTTATCGATGCACTCAAATAGTCCTCCGTTCATAAATGGTACGGTTTTTTCTACAAGGTCGAGAAAGATTTTCCTGTCCTTGAAATATGACTCATAGCGCATCAGGTTAGTTACATTCATGTGCTGTCCGCCCTTGCGGAACTCTCTCTTGCCGACAGTCTGGTTCAGCGTGGCAAAGAAAAGGTTCTGTAATATCGCGCGGTAATACTTGCTCTCATGCGATTGGGGGCCAGACACGTCTTTTCTGCGCGGCTCAAAGCTTTTCAGCAAATTATCCCTGATAAAGGATTCATCGAACAGTTCATCCGGTATCAGATTCTTCTCTTTGGTAAACCAGATAAAGAGGATTCTTGTTAAAAGACGTATCAGATTCTTGGCATTATGTTCTCTGACTTTTTCATCATTTTTGAATATTGATTTATCATCAGCGTCAGGATATGCACCCGGAAAGTAAACATTATGCATCGCCCAGAAATACCAGTTTGAAAGCTCCTTATAAAAGCGTTTGTTCAGCTCTTTGATATCAAGCGTCTTTTGCCAGGCTTTGTGCAGTTCTACAAAATTACTGAATTTGTGAATACGAAGAAGCTCGTCAAAGGAAAGGTCAAAGAGTATCTCAATATGAGCACGGTGGGGCTTTTCTGTTGAAATGTCCTTAATATGTGTTACTTTTTCAAGCACATCTTTCTGCTCATCCCGTTGGTGCAGACGCCGGTTGATAACTGATAAGGTGAGAGTATTACCGTGTTTGAGCAATACCATAGCCGGCATAGGGAATACCTTATTAATTTCACGGGTTATCTGGCTGAGTGCTGTTCTGCTATACGATTCCTCACAGAGTTCTATAACAAAAAAGAGGTAGGTTTCAATAATCGTCCGATCAACCTGTTTTGTATCAAATAAACCAAGCTGAGGGCTTATCTCGTCCCTGGAAAGCTGAAAAAGCAGGTCTATATAGTTCCACTGAGAAACAAGCGCCTTGTCTTCATTAAAGCGGGAGTTACTGTCCAGATAAAACTCTTTGAAATAGGCATAAGTCTTCTTTTCAAACGGCTGTTGTCGTTCTGTATTGTACCCGAACGCCTTGAAGAGAGAGAGGGAGTTATCGGTCAGATTGCCTTTCTGAAATTTTTCAATCGCAGCTTTTATGTTTAGCTTAGTCTCTCTTTGTTCCATGTTTTACCTCACTATCAGCCATGTAACCAGTTCAAAGTTGTCCATATCATGCAACTGTTTCGTTGATGGTATCAGCAGAGCACCTCTGTCTGATGTGAGCTTATGGCTACTTTTCTTTTTAAACATCCGAATAATTTCTTCAACCACCTTTTTTAACAGTTCTGTATATTCATCCATATTCTTACCATTTTGAGTATCTTCATTGAAGAGTTCGCACAATGTATCATAAGGGATTTTTTTATTTTGGCACATGAGGCGATAGATTTCCAGAATCTGTTTGGCGTGGGTGTAGTTGTATCTCACAGAACCATCGCTGCGGATATAGACCAGAAAGTAGGGGTTGAGAGGATTAACTTCCTCGTTGCCTTCGTTCTCTCCCTTTTGTTTCAGGCAGAATACTACACCGGTTTTGATTATATCTCTTTCATTTTCGGTAAATTGACCGGATTCGAATAAATCGGCATGCTCTCCCGATGGAGATGGAACTACCGCATAGAGTCCGAATGGTGCATCATCTAAACGCTTTCGGTTATTCTCAATGAAGTTCATGAGTTCTATCCGGAAATCATCCAGAGTAAAGTCGGTAAGAGAGACGGATTCATCCATGTCTTCAAGGTCAAGAACCTCATCCTTCAATTTTTTCAATTGCCTGTTGCGGTATTTCAGATCTTCCGTAATGAGTTCTTCAATCTGTTCCGTATTTAATACATTATCCTCTCCTGTTGCAGTAACATCCACCAGAGCCATGCGGGATTCTACACGCTCTTTCAGGTTGATGTAATTATCAAGGTCTTTTGTCGGCCAGAAATTAACCAGTTGAATTGTTGCGTTTATACTACCCAACCGATCAATACGCCCGAACCTTTGTATGATCCGTACCGGGTTCCAATGTATGTCATAGTTGATAAGATAATCGCAATCCTGCAAGTTTTGGCCTTCACTGATACAGTCGGTGGCAATCAGAACATCAATTTCATCAATAATATCTGTCTTGAAAAGTACCATTTGAGTTGCCAATGTCATTTTTGAGCGATTCTTGGATACAGGTGAGAAATTAAGAAGAATACTATCGTAATCAGTTTTACCATAGGTAGTTTGCGTGTAGCTTCCGCAGACAAGTGCAGAGTGTATACCCAATTCACTCTGACACCACTCTTCGATGTTTTTGTATAAATACATAGCCGTATCCGCAAAGGCAGTAAAAACAATAACTTTTTTATTGTTATCGTTGAATGGTGTATTTACTTTTTCTTTTATGAGTTTTTTTAATTCCGCGAGTTTCGCGTCTCTTTCCGGCGTCACCGCGCATGCATTATTGAGTAAATCGACAAGCGCTTCTTTGTCTTTTTTGAGATCAACAAGCCAATCATGTAGATTAATATCCGCCAGGTCGAATTTAAGTTTTTTACCAACCTGCCACTGTTCCATGTCATCGCCATTTTCTTCCAGCTCTTCCTCATCCGGTGCTATGCTTTCCAGAGACTCTTCCCGGGAATCCTTTCGATCTTTTAAAAAATCGTTTATTTTGTTTTCAAGTTTTTCAATTTTCTGAATGGTTCTGCCCAGAGATATTTCAAATGACTCTATTGAGCTTTCAAGCCGTTTAAGAAAATTCACCTTCATCATGCCGATAAGGAAGTTTTCACGGTCAGTTTGCTTAAAATTAAGTACCTGCGTCACTGCCATGTCTTCATACTTTTTTTGATTTTCCGGTTTAACATAAGCCGAGGGATTAAAAACCGACAATTTGTATTCAAGTATTTGCTTATTTATACGGTCGTAGGAGGGAAAACGATCTTTCAAATCGATCTCGGGATAAACGGAATGCGGTTTGTTTCTTTCAGGAAACTTTCCAATAGCTTCAATTTTATAAAAACTTTTAACATGCTTTCTTGAGCGGGCGATGGTAAGTTCATCAAGGAGTTTGAAAAAAGAAGAATCGAGCCTCTCCAATAGCTGTTTCATAGACCGATTGGGGTTTTTTGTATGGTCTGCCCACAATGTGAAATGCGTCTGGGCGTTTTTAAGTGTCTGCCCGATGTCTTTTATCTTACAGCATTCAAGGAGTGCGTCTTCCCTGCCTTCGGTAATGAAAGAAATCTGGTTGCGTAAATCGCGCAGACTGTTATTTACCGGAGTGGCCGAGAGCATGAGGACTTTTGTTTTTGCGCCGGATTTAATGACTTTTTCCATCAGCCATTTCGCACGATTCATTTTTAATGAACCGTCTTCTCTCGCGCTTTCAACTGGATTCCCTCTGAAATGATGAGATTCATCAATAACGACAAGATCGTAAGCACCCCAGTTGAAATTTTCCAAATCGATACCGTTTGCAGCAGAACGGCCTGATTCCCGTGCCATATCGGTGTGGTAAAGAACGGTATAATTGTACCTGTCCTTTTTAAATGGGTTTAAAACATGATTTTGGCTGGCCTGATATATTGTCCAGTTACCAGTCAGTTTTTTCGGGCAAACAACAAGGACACGATTATTCAATAATTCAAAGTATTTTATAACTGCCAAGGCTTCATAAGTTTTGCCCAAACCCACACTGTCGGCAATAATGCATCCATTGTGCTTAAGTATTTTATTTATTGCTCCTTTAACGCCGTCTTTCTGGAAATCATAAAGAGTATCCCATATTTCACTGTCGAAGAAGCCGGTGCGCTCATTAAGCAGCCCCCCCTTCTTTTGCTCATCCAGGTAATTTTCAAATATATGGTACAGTGTTTTGTAGTAAATAAATTCGGGCTCATTTTCCAGATAGAGCTGTTCAAGGTATTTAAGCACCTGCTCTTTAACATCTTCAACAAGCCCTGTCTGGTCATTCCAGATAGAGTCGAACCACTCTTTCAGTTCCTGTCTGTCACGGTCACTGTCAACTACAAGATTCAACTCGATATTCTTGCTGCCGCCAAGTCCCAATCCGTTAACGGTAAAATTTGAACTGCCTGCAATCGCTTTCTCTATTCCACTTTCTTGATGAATGTGGTACATCTTTCCATGCAGGAAATTAGGTTTCACCATGGAACGAATTTCTGTTTTTGTTTTAATCCATTCTGAACATTCTTTTGCGACACTCTTTTGAGTTAATCGACTTTCAAGAGGAATTACAATTTTATCATCCTCAATCTTAAAATCCCTTACGTTTGTTTTGTCTGGATCCATAGATTTGATGAATGTCGGCTCCCCAAACAGGAATCTGAGATTATTGATACCATCAAGGTTACCCTTAAGACGATGATACGCATAAATTGTAAAATATGCGGATACTATGGAAATATCAGAATTTTTGGTGATAACTTGTTTTAAAAAATCACCAACGGTACCATTTGAATGATTATCTCGTATTGCTGAATTACTCATGTATCACTATTTCCTGTGTTATATCGTGATTCGGTAATGGCTAAATGATGTAAGAATGTTCATGTATTTCTATCCATCTAACATATAAATGAGGTCAGTACAACTCATCCACCCTCACACCTTCCCATTTTCCTTATCCCCCATTTCATATTAATCTTATTTGCATAAAAGTAAGTACTTGAAACATGTTTCACAAAAAACAGAGAAAGGAATAGTGTCTACCCTAAACTGCGTACGAGAATGTGAAAAAGTGATTCCGGGCTACGAATTTAACAAAAACATGAGAAGTTAAACTACGATATACAAAAGTATTCTTTGAAACGTATCTAGTTCAAGTTAAATTTCTTAGTACAGATTGAAGCAACCGTAAGCTCATGAACAACCGGTAACTTTTATATTGTATGATCTATTACATCTTTGAGAGATGTTTTTCAAAACTGAATGTATTAATATGAAATGTGTAGTTTACCATGCAGGCAAACAGTACAAAGTATAACAGGAATATGGTGTTATGCTCATTAATGTCGACGGTGTACTCACTGTCCTTTTGACATGGATATACCGTACTCCGCGTCGAGAATAGTATTACACTAAACTATTTCATTTGTCAATATGACAGAGTATGACAACTAGAAAATTTTTTAACCAACTGAATATACCTCTTAAAACCCACCTTAAACTATACCAAAACTTACAATTTGTACAAGAACTTGTGGTCACCCATTAGTAGGCTCCTGTCAAGCTTAGAAGAGGCTTTTATATAATATTCTCTTTCATCTATTTTTTTTACTTTAGAAAGAATCATGATATTATATCCCCATGGAATTTCTCCAACAAGCTGTTGGAGTTTTCGATTCCCCTTATATTCATAATAAAACTGCCTCATATACCAAAAATTCTGAGCTGAGTAGCCTTTTGAACTATCGTAGCCGGATGCCAGGTCAACTGATAATTTTTCCACAAAGCAATTGGGGTCGATCCTAATCTATTGCATTCTAAGCACGTTTTATTAGGCCGCTCTTTATACAGCTTTCTTAAATTTCTGATATCTTCTATCAATTAACTCTCTGTTTGGCCACAAATTTTGAGAAGACGGTAATATTATTCGAGACTTATGTAAATCTTTTAAACCATGCTGAAGCATTGGGCCATTCTTTTTCTTCTAACACATCTTCTCTAACTTCAATGGTGTAATCAGGATTGATACCAAGAATAAAACTGTCAAACGCTGCATGATGCAATTTGCATAAAGCAATTCCATTATCTACAGTTGGCATACTTTCAGATTCAATATCAGGGATTATATGAGCAGCGTCTAGCAGTTCTAAGTGTTTAAGCCTGCAAAATGCACATTGAGAACGATAAGCAACGAGGACTCTTTCTCTAAAACCTCTCTGATGAAGTCTCGCTCTGACTGTAGTAGTAATGTAGGCACGTCTAGCATATGCCCCCTCTCTAACTTGGCTCGGTTCTTTATAAATAGCCTCACAGTCATCTACTGCAACGGTAAATGTTAAATTAGAAGGGTCATCGGCAATAATGTATACAGGCCAAACTGCTAAATATTTTCCTGGAACAATTCCATGGAAATATATTAAAGGAACGTATTTGTTTAAAGCTTTCCTTAATCCGACATTATCTTGATGTTCTGGGTTTATACCACGATATTTATAGGCAAGAAAACCTTCTTGATTAAAACTGTCATCATAAGGTCCTTTTGGTGCCGTTGTAATTGAGAGAGGTAAATCTAGTATCTTGGGTTTAAATATTCCCTGTGGTGAAACCAGGTGAAACCAATGGTATTCTATGATCTTGAAAGACAAATCCTTTTGCAAGTAATTCACGAGAAAGAACATCCCCATGAATATTGACTTGTTCTGATAACCAGCTGAAAGCAGCTAATCTAACTTCATGGTCAAGAGACATGATTTCTTCTCATATAAATAATCCTATTCGTTTTGAAGCTTCAAGTATATTCCATCCCTTAAGAGATGCCTTTTTAAAATTGGATATGATATCTTGAGCGGTAATTTTTACCGTAGGCTTTTGGTTTGTATGATTGATCTCCGGTATTTCATGCCAAATATGGTCATCCTGATTTAGATTTTCCGGCTGCAGATCTTTCATACGAGTTTCTGAAGGAATAAAGAACTCTTTCTCGTATAAATATTCCTCAAGATCCTTTAAGGAAAGTAGTCCACGAATAATCACGGTATCAAACTCTTTATAATTGGATGCATCTCTGTACTGATAAGTGATTAAGGTATTCATAATCAGACCGTTTTTTTGAAGATATTTCAAATGTGGTAAAGGTGGATTGTAACTGCTTCCTGTTCAGGAATATGATAAAAGAGTGGGGTAGTTATGCAACTACTCATGTTCTACATATATGAGCTTTTTCGTATCAAAACCTAATGCTGCAGCTTTTGATATAAGTTTATCTTTTGTATCCTCATTGATTTTCGGGCTTCTGGCCAGAAGCCACAAATATGATTTGTTGGGGCCGGATACCAGTGAATATTGATAATTCACATGGTCAAGTTCAAACACGATATAAGAACCATAAAAGGGACCAAAGAAAGAAACTTTCAGGTAGCCCTGATCAGGTCCTTTTGCAAAATAAGCCTTTCCTTCAGCTTCTTTCCATGAGTTTTCTTCAGTGGAATAACCGCGGTTTAATACTCTGACACCACCGTCATCCCGCAACCATAATCTGCTGTTATTCGGGTCAGACTCGTTCAAATGAATGATCTAACCTCGCAATTTCGTACCACTTCCCCAGGTATCTATCTAACTTGAAATTATCAACGGGCTTCACATTTTCAAGTATTCCAGCACACCCCATTATGAACAAAGCCAATAGTATTAATAGTTTTTTCATCACTATTTTTACCTGCACAGCCTGACAGGTAATTAATAAAAAGACAATGAGAATAAAGTGGAAAATTTTAACCTTATGTACAGTTTTCAGCAGGGTAAAATTGAATTCTAACGGATACTGATGTATGGCGTCAAATATTTTAATCCGGCCTTTTGAATATACGGAACTCCATCATTTCTCTAACCTGTAACTACTACCGGCACAAACTATCCAGGCAATTTGCTTCGACTTCTGATCCTTAAGGTAATCAAAAGTATTGTTCAATTCCGGAATAGCCTTGTTTTTAACGCTATATTTTTTCATAATAATCAATTAGTCTGGACAGGCCTTAATAGGAGTTTGCAATTTTTTAAGCATTCATGCACTTGAAAACCCCTCTTTGACAGGAAGCCCGATTACCGGAATCTTCACGAAAGGGATGAGATACCTGAATAGATGAATAAGAAAAAGCTCCGTATTTTAATCGTAATGTCAGTATTAACAGCAATAGCAACAATGACAGGTTGTTCACAAAATCAAGAAACACCGGCCTGGGCAGAAGTGTTAAGAGATATCAGAAATAAATACCCGGAAGTTAAACAACTCCGGACGGATGAGTTATATTCATGGATAACCGGCCCCGGGGGTGGAGCTGTAATTTTAATAGATGCCAGGAAAAAGGAGGAGTTTCAGGTAAGCCATATTTCAGGCGCACGGCACATACCATATAACAAAGATCCATCGAAATACCTGGCAAACATCAAACAAGACGATCCTATCGTAGTTTACTGCTCTGTCGGTTATCGATCCTCAATCGTGGCAGAGAAACTGCAGAAAATGGGGTTTACTGAAGTACACAACCTGGAAGGCTCACTCTTTAAATGGGCGAATGAAGGGAAACCGCTTGTACAAGGTAAAAAGGAGATTCATAAGGTCCATCCATACAATTCCCATTGGGGAAGGTTGCTTGAAGCGGAATACCATCCGGATACAGAATAATCAGCTGCATCTCTAAATTGACAGGTGATTAAGGTATTCATAATCAGGCCGTTTTTTGAAGATATTTCAAATGTGGTAAAGGTGGATTGTGACTGTTTCCTGTTCAGGGATATGATAAAAGAGCGGGGTTGTTTTACAATACAAAAGATTATTCACCGCACCCGCCAAAAAGCTCGTCGGGCAGGAAGGAAGGAATAAAGGCCGGAAAACGTTTGCTGACAGAAGCAAAATTTTTAACCCGGCTTCAGGGGTTCATACTGAATTTTGATTTTGCGGCGAAGTCTTTGTTTTTCTTTCTCAGGTACACTTTCCAGAGTAACCCCGTCAGGTGTGATAGTCAAATCTGTCTTCGAACCGAAAAGCCACCGAAATTTCCTTACTTCCACTAACACATACTGAGGCCCATCTTTCACGGCTGCGGTTCGATATTGTACCATATGGACCTTCCCGAAGATTCTGAGAAAACCTTTAAGGGCTTTTCCTTTTAGTCCTTCTATCTGGTCACATACAACAAGATTATCATCTTTGTATTTAAGGAATCGATAAGTCATGACTCTCTCATATATAACTTTTAGTGGTGGTCTTGAATCCAAGTCTTTATAAGAGAGACTCTTTTCCGGGGATTCCCAAAAGAGCGTAATATTAGCAGCCAGATATGGGATACCGGTATCATATGTTTCCTTAATTACTTTGTTCCGATTATAGTCGATTACCATATTCTGCTTAAATTTGTAAGCTCTCTCTACATATTCGGGGACATCCTGATCCCGGCAGTTAATACTCTTAAAAGCCTGATACCACTCTTTATAACCGACAAGAAGAGGGAGTGTTTCTTCCGGCGATTCGTAATCCTGCCTTGCCTCATTTTCTAACAGATAAACAATAACATCTGTCTGGTATCTTACACCGTTTGGTGTGGTAGTTGGATCATAGGCCGGTTCCGGACCGGTATCCTTCTTTAAAACCATTTCCATTGCACGCTTGAGGCTTTCCCGGTCTACCGTCCGGAAAGGCCCTTTCGTCTGTTGAGCAACCAATACTGATTGAAAACTTAATAAACCCAGAATCATAAAAGATATCAACTTGATTTTCATACTTTCACCTTCTTATTGTATTGCACCGCACCCGCCTGGGTATGGTGTCACCTGTTGAATAGTGTGAATAGTGGATCAGCCTTTCCGGGGACTTGTAAAGCATCTTTCAAAACCATCATGGCTTTGCAGTCGTCCTCGTTGTAGTCGAGGATTCGCTGTAATTCTGCAGGATCTTTATCCTCGAGATATTTATTAAACCACTGAATTGAAAGTGCACCGGATGGTGTTTCATCACGCCAATGAAAGCCAAGATATTGGGCGATTGCTTTTATCCCGTAACTTCCGAGCGGCCAGTCCGTTTGTCTCTGGATGATATCGTTATAAAGATCGATAACAGCAGGGTTTTCAAAAAATTTTTCAACTTTTCCGGCTGAAATAATGTCGGGATAGAGTTTTTGCAGCTTTTTGTATGTTGTTTTTTCGTGCGCGGAGTAATAGTAAACCGCATAATCGTTTTGAGGGAGCGAATCAATATATTCCCAGAATTTGCGCCATGCTTCTTTTTCGGCTTCGGGAGTAAGTTCCGTTGCCGTGAAGTCCAGAAATCTTTCCTGTCCGTTATGCCGCTCGTAAATTCCGTGTAAATAAACAAATTCCTGGGTGGGATCATTCTCGATATCAAAAAACAGTTCATATGAAACTTCAGGGAAAGTGATGCTTTCGTATAGAACCGGCTTTCCGGTCTTGTAAAATATCTGTGCTCTCCTTACTATTTTCTTAAGAGATGGTTCGCCGATGCCTTTCAGGAACTGTTTATCCCGTTTCTTTTCTTCCATTATGCTTTCAATATCTATATCAAGAACTTCTTCTATTTTGTGGATATGAAGATTGTCGTTAAGAGCGTCGCGTACTCTTCTTCCGACGCAGAACAACCCTGAAAGATCGTGCGTTTTCTCAACCCATTTTTTGCAGCTTTCATACCAGGGGCAAAATTTGCATACGCCCTGCATCGCAGGATAATTTTTCTCCTGATTGGTAATCAAAAGCGATACATTATTTCTGATTCTTTCATAAAGCTGCCAGTATGTTTCAGGTGTACGGGGCCCCCGGGGAGCAAGAAGATCAAATTCAACTTCGTTTAAACCGGCGTCGATAATCTTGCCGCGTTTTTGTTTTGAAAAGCCAAGATTATATAGAACGTCGGCATACGAACAAAGCTGAACAGCGTAATGTTTTTTCGGCTTACCCTCGTCTCCTTTTTCTTCATCAACCCCGCTAAGCGCCATGCCGGATTTAATATCAATCGGAATATAATCACCGTCTGGCATTTTTTTAAGAAGATCCGGAATACCAAAAAGATCATCATGTTTAATAACGCCCTGGTAGATCAGCGAAGCGCCGTTTTTCATCCTCTCAACAGTCATATCGAAACGCTCATCATAAGATCCCTCTGAAATATCTGTAAGTTCACCAAGTTTACTCACAACTTTCTTCTCATGCTGGATACCTTTATTCCAGAGCATTTCAACAAAAGGATTCGTTTCCTGCGACTTTTCCGCTTGCGGACCGTATTTATCCCGCCACACGCGGTGAGGACACTGAAGGTAGTTGTAGAGCAGGGAGGGGGTGATGGTCATTTTCAGCTTTTTTACTGATATAAATGTATAATCATTCTTCTCTGTTTATAAAAAGTACGAAATCAATTCCGGTTTGGTTGCGGAGTAGCTGCGGTTGAGGGCGGTAGAACCGGATAGGTTATTGAAGGCTGGTCTCCGGTTAAGGTTCTCAGGAACGCAACAATTCTGCCTGTTTCATCATCAGTAAGGGTTGCTCCCAGTTGATATTCGGCCATGATGTTAACCGCTTCATCCAAATCCCATGTGCTTGCGTCGTGGAAATAGGGAGCCGTCAACTCAATATTTCTCAGCAGCGGAACCTTGAATACGTATTTCTCTTCCTCTTTTTTTGTTACATTGTATCTGCCAAGAGTATGAGTGTCTTTGTCATACGGTTTTATCATTCCAAATTTCCGGTAAGCGTTTCCTCCTACACCAACACCATTATGGCAGATTATACAGCCTTTGCCCTTAAATAAATCGTATCCTTCCTTCTCAAATTCGGAAATGGTTTCATCATAGACGTTCAGCCAATGATCAAATCTTGAGTTTGGTGTGGTTAACGTCTCTTCAAATGCAGCAATAGCATCGGTAACACGGTCGATATTAATTTCCTCATCACCGTATACTTCTTTAAACCATTGCACATATTCCGGTATAGACTGCAATACGTTTACTGCCAGCTCATGGGTTGAACTCATTTCAACAGGATTGGCTATGGGTCCGCCTGCCTGTTCTTTTAAGTCCTTTGCGCGGCCATCCCAGAATTGTGACAGATTGAACTTTGCATTCAGTACGGTAGGTGAATTTATCGGACCGAAAAACCATTTATGACCGATAGAGCTTGGCAAATTGTCTGTGCCGCCGGTTGAGAGGTTATGACAGGAGTTACAGGTTATCCAGCCGGATTTGGACAATCTGGGTTCAAAAAATAATTTCTTTCCTAATTCCACCTTTGCCGTGTCGTAGCGAAAGCTTATGGGAATTGGCTGGATAAGTTCTTTTGAACGTTTTGAATCAGTTCCGGCCAGCATACTTCTGCCTCTGCCATACGTCATATCAACCCTGCCTCCGGCAGTGGTAAACGGCTGTATCGAAACATTGATAAGGACAAGAGCAAATAAACAGTTAATCGCAGTAAATTTAATGATACTCCTTATTATTCTTCTTTCCTGAATAGGTTTTTTGTTGCACCACATTTCGGAAAAACCCGATCATCAGGCAGATCCTTGAATCTAAAAGAGTGGTGAGAGATCCTGATTAGTGATTATCCATGATAACATTTTAAGTAAATAATTATAACTGCTATATTTTGAAATCAAGTCAGAGTCGCATTTTCTTATTTATCTGTTACATCTTTCAAATGTCCGAAAAATCAATCCCTTTCAGGTATAGTGAAGATTTCTTGCTTGAGAAACGGGGCCTTTTACAGGTGTTATAGGTATGCATGCTTAATGACAAGGTACTGTGTGAACTTCGATAACAACATTCAATTTTTGACGAAGTACTTTAAAAATTGTTGTCAAATTATCCATTGTTGGGTTGCCTTTGGCTGAAAGCATTCTGTGAAGGCTTTTACCTGGTTTTGCTGCCTCTATAGCCGGCTCTTCGAAACCAACAGTTGCATTGATCAAATCTCTGAGAACGAATCACGCCGCTTTGGGTTCTCCATTTAATTCGGTCCCCAATCAACTTTGTACTCACCGATAGCTTCAAACTATTTAATATTTGATGTGTTTACTAACTTTAACTGCAACAGGTGACACCATCTTCTCCAAAAACTGCAACCAAATTGTTTCCATCAATAACCTTTCTGTTTCTTTTTTCTATCTCTTTGTATACTGGTATGTTATGCATATTATGAAAAAGAATTACGAAACAAAATGGTTACAGCGCTTTTTTGATACACGATGTTCATTTAATTATTTATAAATTTTATCTCATTGACTGAAAGGCACTTATGAGTATTTCCCGTCTTGTTTATTTTTACAGGCATATTGGTTGCTATCTAGATGAGTGAATTGATTCTGTGTTCCGAAAAAAAATAAGGCTATGAGAATGATATCAAAAAGAATACTGATTGTTGATGATGAAGAAGGGTATAGGAAAGTGTTGTCAAATTCATTGTCAGATATCGGCTATGAGACAACTGTGGCAACTTGCGGATTTGAAGCACTCCAGGCTATGAAAAAGGTGAATTACACAGCGGTATTATTAGACATGAAAATGCCCGGTATGGATGGGATCGAGTTGTTAGAGCAGATACAAAAAGCACACTATCCCTGCAATATCATAATTATTACTGCTTATACATGTGAAGATATGGCAAGGAAGGCAATCTGTAAAGGGGCAAAAAAAGTAATTAGAAAACCGTTTAGCATGGATGATATTAAGTTATGTCTTAACGAAATAGTTGATTGATGAAACCGGGCAAGAGTAATTCGTATGCCATGGTAATTTTATCTTGAAAGAGGTGTGAATTATGAAAAGGTTATTTAAAGAGAGTATAGTACTCATTACCGTTACCCTTATCTTTTTTTCTTTATTACCACTTATGTTATTTAGAGTTGTTGCATTTCCCAATGCAAAAGATGAGTTGAAACAGCATGTTAAAACAAATCTGGATGAAGCGCTCCTTAAACAAAAAAACAGTCTGAACCTTTTTCTGGAAGAGAGGAGATCTCATGCACGTTCTATTTCCGATGCTATTCAAAGTACCGAACTGATTTACGGACACAAAGATTTCGTGAGTATAATAGATGAAGGCAACGAGCAGGAGTATTTACGGTTAAAAGCTCAAATGGAATGTGCAAAGGCGGATTATGGTTATAAAGGGATATTCGTGTGTGATGCCGATGGTAAAATCCATCTGACTACTTTAGGCGAAAAATCACTTACGGGTTTGGATATCATGAAGGAAAATACCTTTAAACTGAAGGGTATGAATATCGTGAAGGACAACCCATTTCAAGTGGTTCAGAAGACTCTGCATGATGGCAAATCACATATTTCAGATATTACTCACTTCTCTGTTGATAAAGTATCACATAATAGAATGACTCCCCAGCCATACCTTCCATGGCAGAGGATGCAGCACACACCAGATATTATTACGGATGAAGAACAGCAGGATGAGGCGCCTTCTCTGTTTATATCGTACCCCATCAAGGGGGCTGACCATCGGGTCACCGGGGCTGTTTTACTCTGGATGGAGATGTCCATGCTGGATGAGGTAACGAAAAATTTTGTATTAGGAAAGACAGGGGAAACGTATTTGGTAAATGGAGACGGTACCATGATCACAGAATCAAGATTTTCCCGTCATCATATGAAAGATGCAGGTGATACCTGGAAAACGTCTCACACCGTGCAGGACCCGAATACAAATATGTTAACAAAAGGGGTAACAGCATGCATAACGGAAAAGACAACCGGTCAAGACCTGCAAGGGTATCATGATTATGGGGGCATTAAAGTCGTCGGCGCATGGTCATGGCTGGAAGATCTGGACATGGGACTCATGGTTGAAATAGATGCCGATGAAGCATTCGTTACGGTAAATAACATTAATACAATGATAAAGTCTCTCATGCTCGTGATTATTATTCCTGCAATCGTTATCGCCTCGCTGGTACACAGAAAAATGAGTGTTGGCTACATGATAAAAAATATGGCTCTTCCCAAAAAGACCTTAATTGGTGTAGCGATTATTGTAATGGTAGGCTTTCTGACAGCTATCATGGATGGGTATGAATTGAATAAAGAGCGCGGGTATGTCAGAGAACAACAGTACAGGATATCCAACCCTCTTAGTGTATTTGGTGAAATCGGTACATTTGGTTCCCGAAAAAAGGAATCCTTTATCGAAGATAACATGCAGGAGTTCAAGAGAGAGTATCACAAATTGAGGTCTGAAAATATTCTTCAACCGGAAGATAAGGATGATGAGTTTATAAAAGACGAAGATTTCTCACCGGAAAAAAAAGTAGCAGTGTGGAATTAACGTTTTCAAAGAACAGTGGGAAGTATGGTCAGGTTTGTCAGTGCTATTTTTAGAACACTATATTTATTATGAAAGGAGTAATTAATGAGCAACGCAATTTTATCAACAAAGGAAAAAGTAAAAAATCAAAAGGAGTTATCAATGAATAACGCAATTTTGTCAACAGAGGAAAGAGTAAAAAATCAAGGTGTAAAACAGGACGTTGCAACAAAAGCGACAAAAAAGGGGTGGTTTGAGTATGAATCATCGTATGATGGTGTTCTGTTGAATATTGATATTGAAGGTGCAAGACTTCTCGGTTTCACCTCTCCCGATGAGGTAATTGGAAAAAAGATTAATGAGTTGTATGCACATCCATATGATCATGAAAAGACCTTATCCATGTTGATCAGGGATGGAAAGGTAAATGTTTTTTTTACTCTCATGAAAGGAAGAGAAGACAAACTGTTTTATATAAAACAAAACAGTAAGCTCATTGTTGATGATCACTATTACCATTTACCCTCAAAGGTTCAGTCCAGCTTCGAATTTTTTCAGTATATATAGCATTTCAATGCTATAATTGTTTTGAAAATTTTTTTACCATATAGATTACAGGAGATATTGTATTATGAGTAACTCTGCAGTCACATTACAGGGAAACACAAGGGTTCTGATACTTGCTACGTTAGCTTTTGCCGTATGCTTTGCCGGCTGGTCTCTGTTTGGCCCTTTAGCGGTATATATGAAGGCGGAATTCAATCTGTCTTCATCGGCAGTAGGATTGTTACTTGCGACACCGGTTTTACTCGGTTCTATTGTCAGAGTGCCAGTTGGTATTTTGACAGATAAATATGGGGGGAGAAAAGTATTCAGCGCTCTGCTGTTATTTACTTTTTTCCCCATGTTCTTTGCGGGTTTTGTACATAGTTACCTGATGTTACTCGTATGCGGTTTTTTCTTTGGTGTAGCCGGTGCATCATTTGCGGTTGGTATTCCCCAGGTATCGCAATGGTATCCCAGAGAAAAACAGGGATTGTCACTGGGAATTTATGGTGTCGGGAATATAGGCACTGCCCTGGCAGTCTTTGGCGCGCCGTTTATTGCAGAATCTGTAGGATGGAACAAGGCATTTATTTTTTATTCCATTCCTTTACTTTTGATGGCCGCTCTTTACTGGATTTTTTCAGCTGATGCACCGAAACCGGAGAATGTAATACCTCAAACATTCAATGATAAGCTAAAGGTTTATAAGTCTTCACATTTGATATGGGTCTTTTCCCTTTTTTATTTTATGACCTTTGGCTTTTTTGTATGCTTTGCGTTGTTTCTGCCATCTTATCTCATAGATACTTTCGGCGTTACGCCTATAAAGGCTGGAACGTTAACTTCGGTATTTGTATTTCTGGCAACTTTTTCAAGGATTTTAGGCGGGTATCTGGGAGACATCTTTTCGGGAAGAAACCTTTTGACAGTTCTTTCCCTTTCACTCATTGGTGTTCTCTTCTACCTGAATCTGAACAGTTCTCTGATACTTGGCATTGCAGCTTTTTATTGCATGGCAATTTTATTAGGTATCGGTAATGGTGTTGTTTTTAAACTTGTCGCGGAATATTTTCCAAAAGATACCGGTACCGTAGGAGGTGTAGTGGGAGCAGCCGGAGGGCTTGGAGGTTTTTTTCTCCCGATAATAATGTGTACAATCAAAGAGTATACCAACAATAATTCTCTCGGCTTTATCTTCATATCTCTTGTCTGTCTGATGTGTCTCTCCTTTATGGAAAAGAAGACATTTATAAAGAGGGACGGTAAAATAACAAGAGTGGAGAATACTTCTCCAAGGGTTAACAATGAAATGCCAGAGGAAGAAATTATCTTTGCTGAGGTTGGCAAGAAGATTGGCAAGAAGATTGGCAAGAAGATTGGCAAGAAGATTGCTAAGAATATGGAACCGATAACACTATAATAGTATGAATATATTACAATTCGCGTCATATTCGGTAAACATCCGCTGGTTTATTGTGGGTATGGCTACGATCATGATGGCGCTCAGTGCGTCCTCTTATGGCTTCAGCTCGGTATCTTCCTATCTTTTTATCACAGGCATGGGAGTGTTCTTTACCGTGGCGCTTTTTCTGGTTATCAAGGCGATCTTATACTATGAAGATCTTTTACACGAGTTGCTCGATCCTGAAAGGCTGCAGTACTCTTTCTCCCTTGTCGGGATTGCGGCTCTCATGGGTATCTGTGCTTCTAAGCTGTTTGGCTGGCATACCGTTACATACATTTTCTGGTATGCGGCCCTTGTCCTCTGGGTAAGCATCACGCTGTCGACGTTCACGATTCTGTTTCTGTACCGTAAATCTGAAGATCGAAAGATTGAAGATGTCCTGCACGGGGGATGGTTCTTTGTTACAACAGGCACTCAGTTTACTGCCTTGTTGAGTGTAGATGTTGCCGGACAGATGACAGGGCATACACTGCTTATTCAATATTTTTCGTTTGCGTTGTGGTCTGTTGGCACATTTCTGTATCTGATATGTATGACGCTCATGATCTGGAGGCTTGTTTTTTATCCCGTCACCCGTGATACAGAACTGTCACCGTACTGGATGAATACCGGAGCTGCGGCGGTTACGACAGTTGTCTGCGCAGCGTTATATCAACAGGTGCAGATGACGGGAGGCCCTTTTGTGGACTTGCTTCCGTTCCTGAAAGGATTTTCTCTCTTTTTCTGGTCTATAGGATTATGGTGGTTGCCATTTCTGATTATCCTGGCAATAAGAAAACAGGTTTACGGCAGCCGGGCGATACCGTTTACCGTGGGGTATTGGGAAATTGTGCTTTCCCTGTCTTTATACGCTGCCGGCACAAAGCAGTTAACCGGATTATTTGATGAACATGTCATTATCATGTTTTCTCTCTATTGTTCGATTGCCGGCGCTCTTGTCTACTGTTTTGCTTCAGCCTTTACTCTTGCTCACTTGATCGTGATACCTGTATGGAAGACAATAGCTTTGCAGGCATTGACAATAAAATGGTATTCGTTACGCAGAAGAGCAATACATATTTTACAAATTGCGGTATGTTCGTTCAGTATCCGTTGGTTTGTTACCACCATGGTTACCATAACTTTGCCCCTTGTCTCTGCGTCTCATGGCTACTACCAGGTTTCTCCTAATGTGGGTTCATTAACCGGCAGTCTTCTTTTGAGAGAGCCGATTCACACCGGTGGTAAACACACACAAAACATTTCTGATGATTATATACTCATCTCGTAATGATTTTCTGGCCTGCCTGTGCGTAAGGAACGCACGCAGACAGGTAAAACAGAAAACCAAATCGGTTTTAGTATATGAGAATAAATAGATAATCCTATACTTCCAGCATCCAAGGGATATCTTCTTCTCCACACGAGAGGGAAGGTTCCGTTATTATGCGAAATTCATCTTTAAATTGAACGACATGCTTGCCCTCTATTTCTGCCAGCTTTTCGAAGAGCTTTTTTGCGTCACTATTTTTTGTCTCCTTTGCAGCATTTTCATAAAATCTGCATGCCCTTTCCTCTGATGCGATTATTATCTTGATGATATCCTCATACGTGGCTTTTTTCTTGGGTTTCTCTATGATAACTATCTTTGCCTCTTTGATTGTTTTTGTTTCTGGTATTAGCCCATATTTTTCCTCACACCACTCTTTCAAGAGCTCATAATGTTTCTGTTCAGCATCAGACATTACTTCAAATTTGAATCTTGCTGCCTTATCTTCCAGTTGCTTCGAGATCTCCTTGTAAAAGCTGCTTGCTTTCAATTCTTCTGCCATTGATGTTTCGATGGTATGTAACAATTCATCTTTTGTATCCATGGGAGCAGATTTCCTTTGAGAACTTGACTTATTTGAGGTTTCTTTTTTGCTGTTCATATTTGATTGTCCTGTTTCATGAAAAAGGGTCTGTTTTGCAAAAGTGTATTACTTTTTCTGAAGCTCTTTAAGGGTTTCTTTTACAACCTCGACGTGACGTACTTCCCCATTTTTACGTTTCGTACGAACTTTCACATTGCTCCAGATTTCGGAAATCTTTTTCTCCGGAGATATGATATATGTTGAACGAATAACTCCTTCGTATTCTTTGCCATAGTTTTTCTTTATTCCCCACGCTCCGTATGCTTTGAGGACCTTCTTATCCGGGTCACTTAACAAGGTTATTCCCAGGTTCTGTTTTTCGATAAAGTTCCTGTGCGAAAGCGTACTATCCGGGCTCACTCCTAATACGACAGCATCAAGTTTTTCAAAATCCTTGAGCGTTTCGGTAAAATCGCAAGCCTCTTTTGTGCATCCCGATGTATTATCTTTAGGATAGAAATACAACACTACCCATTTTCCCGCAAACTCTTTTAACGAAACATCATTGTCATCTTGATTTTGTAAACGAAAATCCGGGGCTTTTGCACCGATCTTAACCATAATTTCTCCTCACAGATCATATTAACAGGTTGCTTTAAATTCTAACATAATACGCTGTCATGAAAACGGTAACGATACCGAGAATGAGAATTATTACATTCATTACCATAGAGTGTCGGTGTATCTTTGAAAAACGGTGTCTCAGTTCCTCCTTCTTTTCAACATCTTCTGTTGTGAGCATCTGCGCCTTAATCTCTTTTGCATTCGATCCGATATACAAACCGGTATAAAAAGTCGAAACCATCATTACGGCAAGGAGAATTATCCTTGCCGTAACACCAGACTTGCCGAATCTCCAGAGGTAAATCAGGCTTCCGAGAGCTGTTATGCTGCAAACATAGCCAATTAACCAGTATTTCGGAAAAATGTCACCAACCACATCGCCTGCTAACTCTCTTCCCAGGACTTTGAAAATACTGGGGGCTCCGAAAAAGGAGAAAAAAATCATGCTCCCAATCCAGACAACAAGCGACATAAGGTGTATAAACGTAATCCAAGATAAGAGCATAAGAGAAATACCTTGAAAGTCAAAAACTATTGATAACGAATTTGCCTGTTATAGCTTTTTCGAATGAGAGGATAAATATTTGGCTACCCCTTGTGCTGTAGGTTTCATGCTCTCATCGCCTTTCTTCCAACCTGCCGGGCAGACTTCTCCATGCTTCTCATGGTGCTGCAAAGCATCAACGACCCGAAGCATCTCATCGACATTCCGTCCGAGGGGGAGATTGTTGACCACCTGGTGCTGAACAACACCGTCTTTGTCAATGAGAAAAGAGGCGCGCAGGGCAACGCCTATGGGATGTTCAATACCGTAAGCCTGGGTAATTGAGTGGGTAATATCTGAAACCATCGGGAATCGTATAGGTCCAACCCCACCCTTTTCAACAGGCGTTTCCCGCCAGGCAAAATGGCTAAACTGTGAATCGATAGAGATACCGACGACCTCTATATTTCGTTTCTTGAATTCGTCCAGCCGGTGATCATGGGCAATTATCTCCGTCGGACACACAAAAGTGAAGTCCAGCGGATAGAAGAAAAGTACTACGTATTTTCCTTTCAAATCAGACAGCTTAAAATCTTCCTTGATAGTGCCGTCTGCTAACACGGCAGGCGCTGTAAAATCGGGCGCTTCTCTCGTAACTAATATTCTCATTGTTCCCTTCCTTTCTAAAAATTATATTATGGTAAGTAAAACGAGGGATGATTATACCATGAATATGTCAATTTTACTACAATGCATTATTGTTTCAATAAAAAAGATTTATGTTCTTAGTGTACTGATAATACAGTAAAATTGCTGTTTCAGTTATGTTCGTTGGATAAAATTATAACAGTTATTCTAAATCTATGTATAGTCTTTCAATATTTTCTTAATTTCTGAGAGGTTATTGCTATTTCTGAGAGATTTTGTTTTAATGATTATGCTTCTTCAAGAGTAAAATCTTATCAACTGATAATCAGATCATTATGAGTCCAATCATTAATTCGGTACTGGCATTTAGTCTACTTTGTGTTGGTATCGTTGCCGTCACGCTCATTGCCATCTTGCAGGGCCGTAAAAAGCAGGTAAATCATCCAAAATTTTTTAAGTGGGGGCATCGCATAACAGGATACATCTTTATCGTCCTCTATTTGTTTCTCTGCGCAATTATGTTTCAAAAATTTACCATGGGTTCTGTTTTTCTCTCAAGCAAAGACACGATTCATGCTTATATTGGAATTTCTATCTTTCCTCTGATAGGTATAAAAGTTTGTATCATTTATCTCTTTAGGAGATATCATCAAAGTCTGGTTGTCTACGGTGTACTGATATTGATTTCCGTCTTTATCACGGTTACCATGAGTGCGGGTTATTATATGGTTTCTCTGACAGGCGATCAGTTTATCACTCTTACACATAATGGAAAGCCGTTGAAAGTTAACCTGAAAATTGGCAGAAAAGTGGTACATGAAAAGTGTGTTAAATGCCATTCTCTCGAAAGGGTCTATTCTCATAATAAAACAGAAGCTGACTGGCGCTATTATGTATCACGTATGCGGGCGAAAGATCCCGAAAACATGAACGAATTGGAGGAGATACAGGCAATAGGATATTTAGTAAAAAACCTGGGGATCGACGACTCCAAGATGGATATTGAACTGGGTTTGAAGATTATTTTGAGCAAATGTGGTACGTGTCACCCCATTGAGCGGATATTTAGATCGAAAAAAACAGCGGATGAATGGATAGAAACTGTTGAGAAGATGCGGTCATTCGATCCGTTTTTATTAAACAGTTCAGAAGTACGCCAGGTTAATTATTTCCTTGGTACAATCCTTGCAAAACAGGAAAACGAAGAATAAAGGAGTAACCTGATTGGTATTACCGAGGCCATTGCGGTATATTCTTTTATTTTCCTCGTGTTGCCTGCGTAAGAAGGCGAGACTCATTATGATAACTGTCTCGTTTTTTCAATATTTTCCCGGTTGCAGGGACTTGCCGGCACGTGCAGAAATAATAACTCATCTCGTAATAGTTTTCGGGCCTGCCTGTGCGTAAGGAAAGGTTATCAGATCTTTTGCCCACTATCAAAGCGGTCAAGATTCATCACCTTGGTCCAGGCATCAACGAAGTCGCGCACAAACTTTTCTTTCGAATCGTCAAATGCATAGACTTCTGCAACTGCACGCAACTCGGAGTTTGAGCCGAAGATCAGATCTACAGCGGTTGCTGTCCATTTAAGCTTACCTGTTTTGCGATCATTCCCTTCATAAATACCCTCAGACTTGGCTGACCTCTTCCACTTCGTGGACATATCAAGCAGGTTCACGAAGAAATCATTGCTCAACACTCCAGGCCGGTCGGTAAACACGCCATGCTTAGACTGTCCGGAATTGACATTCAGCGCACGCATACCGCCCACCAGAACGGTCATCTCAGGAACGCTCAGATTTAACAGGCTTGCCTTGTCAATGAGCATATCGGCCGGGGAACGGTAGTTATCCTTACCGAAGTAATTCCGGAATCCATCCGCTGTTGGCTCAAGTAAGGCGAAAGAGTTTACATCGGTCTGTTCCTGCGTTGCATCTGCACGGCCTGGTTTAAACGGAACCACGACTTCAGAACCTGCATCCTTTGCCGCCTTCTCGATAGCGGCAGCTCCACCCAGGACAATCAGATCTGCAAGCGAAATTTTCGTATTATCAGAGCGTGCGTCATTGAATTCTTTTTGGATTTCTTCCAAGCGCTTCAGTACTTTCGCCAGTTCTTCCGGGTTGTTGACTTCCCAATTTTTTTGCGGCTCAAGGCGTAGACGTGCCCCGTTTGCACCACCACGCATATCGCTACCGCGAAAGCTGGCAGCCGATGCCCAGGCTGTTCTAACTAGCTCCGGTACAGTCAGGCCAGATTCAAAAATTTTAGTTTTTAGCTTACTAGCGTCTTGTTCGCTAATCAAGTCATGATCGACTTCAGGAATCGGATCTTGCCAAATCAGCTCTAAGTCCGGAACATCAGAGCCGAGATAGCGTGCACGCGGCCCCATATCACGGTGCGTCAGCTTGAACCAGGCTCTGGCAAACGCGTTTTCAAACTCTTCCTGATTCGCCCGGAAACGCTCAACAATCTTCCTAAAGTCCGGGTCACGTTTAAGCGCAATATCCGTGGTAAACATGATAGGAACATGAAACTTACCTTCAATGTGCGCGTCAGGCACCATTTTAGGGGCAGATTCATCTGTTGGAATCCACTGTGTCGCACCAGCAGGACTCTTGGTTTGCTTCCATTCGAAATGCAATAAATTTTCCAGATACATCATAGTCCACTTATCCGGAGCAGATGACCAGGCACCTTCTAACCCGCTCGTAACAGTATCTTCGGCATTCCCTTTGCCACATTTGTTTTTCCAGCCGAATCCCTGTTCTTCAATCTCAGCCCTGCCGGGTTCGGCTCCCACGCATTCATCCGGCTTATGAGCGCCATGTGCTTTACCAAAAGTGTGGCCGCCTGCAATGAGCGCTACAGTTTCTTCGTCGTTCATCGCCATGCGGCCAAAGGACTCACGAATATCTTTTGCTGCAGAAAGCGGATCATGGTTTCCGTTCGGCCCCTCCGGATTGACGTAGATGAGGCCCATCTGAACAGCGGCAAGCGGTTTTTCTATTACCCCTTCTTCGTTGTGGCGTTTATCATCAAGCCACTTCGTTTCAGGGCCCCAATAGACTAAGTCAGCTTCCCAGTCATCCTCACGGCCGCCGGCAAAGCCAAGGATCTTAAAGCCCATATTTTCCATCGCGACATTACCTGTTAAAATCATCAGGTCAGCCCATGAAATCTTTTTTCCATATTTCTGCTTGATCGGCCAAAGCAGGCGTCGTGCTTTATCAAGGTTTGCATTGTCAGGCCAACTATTGAGCGGATCAAAGCGCTGTTGACCGCCGTCAGCTCCACCACGCCCATCAAGTGTGCGGTATGTCCCTGCGCTGTGCCAGGCCATGCGAATGAAAAAGGGTCCATAGTTACCGTAGTCTGCCGGCCACCAGTCCTGTGAGGTGGTCAACAAAGTATCAATATCTTTCTTCAAGGCTTCAAGATCGAGTTTTTTAAATTCTTCTGCATAGTTAAACGATTCGCCATAAGGATTGGACTTTGTATCATGCAGGCGGAGAGGGCTAAGATTTAGCTGCTCAGGCCACCAGAATTGGTTTGACTTTGCTTCGCCTTTGCTTAAATCAGGTTTTGCCATTGCTTTTGCTACTTCCTTCATCTTTGCTTCAGTCTCTACCTTAGCTCTTGCTTCGGCTGCTGCCTTTATCTTCTCTTCGGCCTCTACTTTTACCCTTGCTTCAGCAGCCGCTTTAACCTTAGCTTCTGCCACTGCTTTCTCACTTTCTTGTGCAGCAGCCCTCATCTTCTCTTCAGCCTCTATATTAGCCCTTGCCTGATCCTCTGCTTTCACACTTGCCTCTACCTTTGCCATTGCTGCAGTTGAAAGCGAAAAAACCATTAAACCAGCGATAGCTGAAGTTATTAATAAGTTCCGTTTTTTCATGGTTAATATCCTCCTTGTAATTATGCTAGTTGTGCATCGTCATTTATACTCATCTCGTAATGGTTTTCGGGCCTGCCTGTGCGTAAGGAAAGGAACGCACGCAGACAGGTAAAACCGAAAACCAAATCGGTTTTAGAATACTACCGATGCAATGCGAACAGATGATTAAACACCTTGTTTTTTTGCTGGTTGAATTTCATTTTTGTTTAAAAGTGATGAAAAAGATATTTTCGGCTTTAGAGGTATTTCGCGGCCAGCCTGTTAATGGTTTTTTTCAATCATCATTGTTGAGTTGTCTTTTTTTCTGTATATTCAGTAAACAATGATATTGTTTCGGGTGACGGGTTAAACAGCTTATGTCTACTTTATTTCGATACCTATCTGAGAATCGGTAAACTCTCTGGCAGTTTTTTTGCTGGATGGTTATCAATATTCATTAAGATGATACCATTCCGCATTTTCAAGCCAGCTTTCCGGTTTTGTTACAAATTCGATGATGTTGGACAGTAATACACAGTGATCTTTTTCTTCCGCTGCTATTTTTAAGATTATCTCTTTTTTATGCGAGTCTTGCTCCTCATCGGCTTTTTCTCTATAGAACTTATGACTTTCTTTCTCAATTTCAAGCGCCTTCTGATAAAGAGCTACCTGTGAAGATTCTGAATCAGGGTCTTTTCCTTCCTCTTTCATTTTTGTAAAAACATTTTTAGCATGGGTAAATATCTCTGAATCGGTCTCAAACTCTGCTTTTTCATTTTTTTGCATAGCTAATAATACCTTGTAGTGTTTTACCTCCGCATCAGCCATCCTTTTCAGGATACTCTTAAACCCGGGGTTACCGGTTTTCTGGGCCATATCGTCGTAATACTTCTTGCCATCTTTCTCCATTTGCATTGCGTATGTATAGATATCCATTTCAATACTCTCACTTTTTAAAAGGATTAATTTTTATTTGGCTTTATCAATTTCCGCTACTCAGGTTTTTCCTACCCCTTATCACTTACGAGCTTGAGAGGAAAAGTTCAAGATAAAAAACCCTTAAAACGAAACACCTTAGATAAAAAGAATTACTTATAAACTGTCATGCATATCAGTTTATTATAAACTTTGACAGTGGAAAAACAAACAAATATTGAGAAAATATTTTGTTGTTCAAATGATTATTTAAAGGGCTGAATTGTCTTCTTGACATATTTGTTAGAATATTCTATTCTAAAACAGCTTGAGAATGCTCCTGTTAGAATGTGCTTTTCCTCATCAATTCAGTTGGACTATTTGGGTATTTATCAGCAAAAAGGCTGTAATGACGTATGAAGATAGGGATACCAAAAGAGATTTTAGAAGGAGAACGACGCGTAGCTGTTATTCCGAAAATGGTTGAACAGCTGAGAAAAGGTGAGCATGAAGTGTTCATAGAAAAAGATGCGGGAAAAGGATCGTTTTTCCTTGATAGCGAATATGAAAAAGCAGGCGCATTGATTAGGCCTGATGCACCGGATCTCTACGCTGAGGCGGAAGTAATTTTAAAGATTCATCCTCTTGAGAAGATCGAAGTTGAGTTGATGAAAACTCATTCAGCATATATAGGATTCCTGTTTGCCGCTTCAAGACTTGATGTTATACAGATTATGAAAGGAAAGCGTATAACCAGTTTTGCCATGGAATGCATTCCCCGTCTTGCACGGTCCCAGAGCATGGATGCTCTCAGCTCGATGACAACCATTTCAGGCTATCGTGCGGTACTTATTGCTGCCAGTCATCTGAGCAAGTTTTTCCCCCTCATGATGACGGCTGCTGGAACTATTCCGCCGGCTAAGGTGCTGGTACTTGGAGCCGGAGTTGCAGGTTTGCAGGCTATTGCGACAGCCCGGAGACTTGGAGCGAATGTTGAAGCGTTTGATACACGTCCTGCGGTAAGAGAACAGGTAGCGAGTCTCGGGGCTCATTTTGTAGAGATGGAACCGGTCAAAGATGCTGAGGCGGCCAGCGGATATGCAAAAGAGGTGTCGGCAGAATTCCTGAAGAAAGAGAGAGAAATCATTGGGAACAGGATGGCCGTAAATGACGTTGTAATAACAACTGCTCAAGTCTTTGGAAAGAAGGCTCCCACTTTAATAACAGAAGAGATGGTAAAAATGATGAAGAAAGGTTCTGTCATCGTTGACATTGCAGCAGAACAGGGAGGCAATTGTGAGCTTACGGAAGTTGGAAAGACTATCGTTAAATACGATATCGTTATATGCGGTAATGTTAATCTGTCTTCATCTCTTTCTGTCGATGCAAGCCGGATGTATTCGAAAAACATCACAACTTTTTTTCAGCACTTATATACCACAAAAGATGGTTCTTTTGATTTTGAAGACGAAATAACGAGGAGCACCTGTATTACTCACAAAGGTGAAATAGTGAATGAAATGGTAAAAAAAGCATTTGAAACGGAGGGGCAGGCGCGTGGTTGAATCTTTGCTGGTATCAATTTATATCTTTGTTATGGCGATCTTTATCGGGATTGAGGTAATCGCAAAGGTGCCACCTCTCTTACACACTCCGCTCATGTCGGGAACAAACGCAATTTCCGGCATAACACTTGTGGGTTCGCTCATAAGCGCCGGTGCCGGGCACTCCTGGTTGAGTGCAATACTGGGGTTGCTGGCCGTAATCTTTGCTACCGTAAACGTCGTTGGTGGATTTTTAGTAACAGACCGGATGTTGGAAATGTTCAAGAAAGACAAGAAGAAAAACTGAAAAATCTCTTATGTCAACGATAACGACAATCACTTATCTCATCTCATCAATACTCTTTATCATTGGTCTCAAGAACCTCAGTTCTCCCAAGACGGCACGAAGAGGCAACCAGTTTGCGATGATTGGTATGCTTCTGGCAATAGTGGTAACGCTCTTTGACAGGGAGATTTTACATTTTACCTTTATTGTCATCGGTCTCATCATAGGGAGTGCCATTGGCGCCATTGTAGCGAAAAAGATTCAGATGACGGCAATGCCGCAGATAGTTGCCCTGTTTAATGGTCTTGGCGGTGGGGCGTCAGCTTTTGTCGCATTAGCAGAATACTATCGGAGCGACGGTGTGCTGGAGACCAGCATGATTGTTTCACTGGTAATAAGTTTGTTTATAGGAGTTCTGACGTTTGCGGGTAGTCTTGTAGCTTATGGAAAACTGCAAGGATTAATAAAATCTGCTCCTTTTGTTTTCAGGATGCAGAGACCCTTGAATTCACTGTTATCTCTGTCATTTCTTGTTTTTGGTTTTCTTGTGGTTATTAATCCTGTCAATAACACAGGTTTGCTGGCAATTCTTGCTGTTGCTTTTGTCCTGGGGATTTTGTTTGTTATGCCTATTGGTGGTGCAGACATGCCTGTTGTCATATCTCTCCTTAACTCATGTTCGGGTTTAGCAGCAGCAGCCACGGGTTTTGTCCTTTCAAATAATGTTCTTATCATCAGTGGGGCACTTGTCGGGGCTTCAGGCGTGATACTCACGCGCATCATGTGCCGGGCAATGAACCGGTCTCTTTCTCACGTGATTTTTGGTAACGCCGGGGTTGTTGATACAGAAGACATTTTTAAGACAGAAACCCGCAAGGTTGTCAGGTATGTGGAAGAAGATGCGGTGATGGTTCTTGATAGCGCACAATCGATTATTATTATTCCCGGTTACGGCCTTGCGGTCGCACAAGCCCAGTATGTTTTACACGAACTGGCAAAGACTCTGATCGATAGAGGTGATAAGGAAATTCGCTATGCAATTCATCCGGTTGCAGGGCGAATGCCGGGGCACATGAACGTCCTCCTTGCAGATGCTAATGTTCCCTACGATCTACTCTTTGATTTGGGAGACATTAACGATGATTTTCAAAATACAGATGTTGTGTTGGTAGTTGGGGCAAACGATGTGATTAATCCTGCTGCACGGTTTGATAAAAAGAGCCCTCTTTATGGTATGCCAATCCTCAATGCCGATAAGGCAAAAAACGTAATCATCTGTAAAAGGAGTCTGAGCCCGGGATTCTCAGGTATAGATAATGAGCTCTTTTATAATAGCAAGACAATGATGATTTTTGGTGACGCGAAAGAGAGTCTTGGGAAAATGGTAAAATTGCTCAAGTCCTGATGAGACGAAAAAGACTGCGCTGCCGCTATTATGTGTTATGTTTATAATTACTGGATAGTTTTCCGCGAAGAAACAAGGGAAAAGAGACAACGCATGTACCGAGACTCGGTACATGCGTTGTAAGATACAGATTAACCTCCGGCTTGCTTCATAAAATTCGGCCAATCGATACGGGCAACCTCATGGCAGGCAAAACAGGTCTTTCTTAACATTGAGTCGAAACTATTGTAGGTTTCCACAATGTTTTCATTCCGGGAGGTTTCCTCTAATTTTTCAAAGGCTTCGGAAACTAATTTCACATATTTTTCAAACTCTTTTTTTGTTACCTTTTTGGATTCTTTGCTCCCCTCAACCTTGAACTCACGCCCTTCTGCTCCATCAGGAAAGTACGTATTCGTTAAATTTTTACTGATTCCCACTAACTTGCCTGTCTCATGGGCAACAGCGTCAAAATCACCAATCATGATAGCGTCCAGTATTTTCGATGTATGAGAACTTATTACCTGCATAAGAGCTCTGGTTGGAGTTGTGTCATGGACATTAATACTCCTGTCAACGTCTCCTAATGCTTCCTTTCCTTTCCAGGAAAATGTCGCGATACCTAATGTTATTACAAATATACAGAGTACACTTAAAGATATCTGTTTCATTCTTTCCATTTAGATTTCCTCTTCTAAAAAATAGTTCTCAATGCTTTTTATTAGATTAAACTTTTTTACAAGCTCTTTTCAACCTCCTTTCGCCTCTATCCGGGTATAGAAACCATCTGCCCTTTTTCATAAACTTATATTTTTTGCGGAGCTTCTTTAATAAATTATATCGTATATTACAAAAATCTCAAAATAAATACCAATAATTTGTTTTTTGCCTATTTCCTGTCCGCAAGGAAAGTGCACAGGAAAATTTTTTAATTTTGTTCAGTTTGGGATGGGAAGCCGACTCGGTAAGATAATGTTTGTGTTTTTATAAATGCAAAATATTGATGAGTAAATCGTTGAGGGCTGCAAATGGCGCCAGAACTCAGGGCTATAGCCAGAATTGTCCATATGAGTGGTTTGTCTTTTGAGTTAATTACAGCGCCACAATTGTGCTATTGGGAATGGAAATTTCAGTAAAGAAACGCAAAGACCAGGTTTTAAAAAACCTGGTCTTTGCGTTTCTTACCTTTTCTGCTAATGGAAACCTTTATTGCAAATTTTGTAACCTTGGAATCGTTTTTGAGATCAAAAAAATGTACCGTGACTGCCAGTATGGATGACACTACTATTTTTTCGTTTCGGCATCTTTCAGCTTTTTCTTCAGATCTTCAATCGTGCTTTGTAATTTAGACCTTTCGGATAATAGCTGCTCCCTTGCAGATGAAAGTTCCTTGTTCATGCGCCGGTATTCAGCATCTTGTTCTCTCATGGTTTCTAACGTTTTTTCAGCTTCTTGTCTCTGCTTTGTAGCATCTTCTACTATTTTGTTCATCTCTTCTACCGAACCGAAGGCCTTCATAACCCTTTTTTGCATCTGCTCTTCGAAGGTCTTTTCCCTGACATAACCGGCATCCTTCATTTCGTTATATTTGTTGATCATCTTAACCGTAAAACCGACATTTAAAAACAGTAGTATCATAACGATGGTCTTCGCATTAACGGAGAGACCAATGCTTTTTGCATTTCCCATTTCTTTCTACTCCTTGTAAAGTGTATTGAAATTTCTCATAATTTTAAACACCTTATCTTTCTTCTCTATCCCCAAATACACCTACTCTTTTAAGTATTGTCTTGATCGGTTTGTTCCTATTCGGGCTTTTTTGTCCCACTATCTGCAAGTTTACCTTTACTTATCTCCCTGATTACGCCGACAATACGTACAGATTTCCCTTCAGCATCTCTTATCAAGTTTGAGGTACGTTCGGTGTTAAACGTCTCTCCATTTTTCTTTTTGCAAAGTGATCGGAAGTCCTTCCAGACTCCTTCCGTTTCCAGCTTCTTTACAAGCCGCTCTCTATCCTCAGGATCTACATAAATATCCTTTACGGTGGTACCGATCATCTCCTCCGGTGATTTGTAACCAAACATTTCGGCACACGCCTGATTGACCCACGTAAAGACACCATAAGTACCGGGTTCACATTGATAGATACCTGCCTGAAGGTAATCAAATATTTCCCGGTATCTTTTTTCTGATTCTTCGGTCTCTTTTTTCTTTTTAGCCAGGTTATCAGCCATCGTATTGAAAGAAGTTGCCAGGACACCGATCTCATCTTCCCTGCTCGTTATGTCAGCACGCTGCGTTAAATCCCCTGCCGCCATCTTTTCCGTTATCTCCGTTAAATGAATAATCGGGTAAGAGAATTTTTTCCCAACGAAGTAGGCAACTACTACGATAGGAAATGCGATTGCCAGTAACAGGGCAGTAACGATGTATTTCAGATTGTATGCAGCCCCATAAGCCTCTCCCCTGTCAATCTCTGTAACGACACCCCAGTTGAACTCGGGGAGCCAGTTCCACACCCCGAGAACAGAAATCCCTGCATAATCTGTGTATCCTTTTGCATCTGAACCGTTGTTGCCTGCGATGCACTGCTCGACGCCATAGGTTAATTTGTTCGTACCCGGTTTAAGCAACTTCAGTTCCAGTGCGCTACGTGTCTTTATCAGGCCTAAGTTTTTTAATTGATCGGTGAACCTTGACTCGGTCAGCATGTATCCTTCGCTGTTAACAAGAAAGGTCTCTCCCGTTTTCCCGAACTTATAACTCTGCAGCAGATTACTCAGCATGCCCACATGGATCCGTAACGCTACAACACCGATTATTGCGTCTTCTTTGCCTTTAACAGGTGTTGTAACAAACATGGTCGGTAATCCTACCTCTTTCTCCTCATACTCGTTTATGAGGGGGACGTCGGATGGCATAATACTTGAAGCGTATGTCCTTCCCTCTATTGCATGTTTAAAATAATCGGTTTTTGAAATATCTCTCCCAATATTATCTTCAACCGTGGCGACTGTGACTATCCCCTTGGCGTCAGCAACAAACGCTCCCTTGTAACCGTACTCGGCAACTACCTTTTCCAGATACTGTAAGGTGTTTTCAAAATTTCCGTCACCTCTTTTGAAGTTAACGCTATTGGCCATATAGGGATTGCTTGCCACAACAATGGCATCTTTCATCCTTTCACGCATCCAGGTCGTCACCAGTTCAGTCTGTTTGTGTCCAATAATTCTGAGATTATCCATGATAACGGTTTTAAGATCAGAATTTATTTTCGGATACGCAACAATTCGTAATAATACAAACGGAAGCAGGGTAAAAATAATGAGTAACAGGATGATATATTTTTTAATTGAGATTTTCATTTTTTTCTCCGTAAATTAACATTTTTTATCATGTGTACACACAAACCCCGGATATTTTAACGGAGGAAACGTTCCTCCATATTTCTTTTTAATATTCGATTAGCTAAAAAAAAGCGAATTATCTTTACTATGCAGCCTGTTTTATAACAAATATTATGAAGAGAATACTCCAGAACCGGTGATGGAAGATAGAGGTGAATAGAGCATGCAGTGGTTGTTTACCCAAAACAGCTTGTTGATAGTCACCGGTACCTGATCCGAAGATGAAGATTTTGTTTACCACCAATGCGTGGGGTACTCTCTTTTGGCATACTTGTTAACGATAACGGCGACTAAGACCAAAATAACGGCGCCAATGAGAACAGGGTTTAAAATATACCAGTAACCGACACCCAGACCCCCGGTCTGGATGGCAACATATGCGGTTGCGCCTGCAGGTGGATGTACCGAATAGGTTACTGTCATAAACAAAATTGCAAGAGTGACCCCAAGGGCAAGGGACCACCAGGTGATTCCAAAAAAGTCATAGACTGACGCGCCCATAAGGGCGCCGAGAACATGGCCTAATAAAACATTTCTCGGCTGTGCCAGCGGCGCCTTGTAGGCGCCATACACCAATACTGCCGTTGCCCCGAAAGGTCCCAGTAACATAGGGCATTTCCATGCAAAGGCGAGAGAAGCGGTAATACCTATACCAATTATTGAACCAATAAAAGTTATCCACAGCTCTCTTGCTGGTATTGCTGGTTGTGGCGCCCTGGGCAACCCTTTTATCTGATTAAAGAAATTATTCATTATCGACATCGCGCTATTCTCCTCCTTTGAAGATCTTACGGGTAATAGGTTGGCACTATCTGAATCCTGGCTTATTTTTTTACGTATTTCTGATTGGAATCTTCCGGAAACCCCTCAGTAAAACAGAGAAACGAAGCTTTAACGTTCTCTATTCAACAAAGGAACTCCAAAATTTTTGCTTCATGTTACCTGAACCGATTCTTTTCGGACGAAACGGGCAGGTGTATTTGGAAATTTAACCTTTCAGTAAAGCATCGTAAAACCTAGATATACTAAAACCGATTTGGTTTTCGGTTTTACTGGAAACCAAACCTTGGTGAAGGTATCCCCGGACAAAAAACGCCGAGGACTTTCCCCGGACAAAAGGCGCCGAGGACTTTACTCGCTCAATTTTATCTCGGATTTTATCCGAAAACCGTTATCAGATGAGTATACATGAAAATAAGAAGATATGCACAGCCATGATCAAGACAGGAGCATCCTTTATGAATATTTGTCTCGAACATGGTTGTGCTTCTTCTCTTTGTGCTCAATAATGCTCATACTTCAAACAACAAAGTACTGTTAAATTTGCTCAGGATAGCACAGCAAAACTTCCGTTTAATTCAAATCTGAGCTCATTCAGTTTATAGATCGCCTTAATCAGGAGATCCTCCACTCCTGAAGCTCTCTTCATTAATACCACATTCACTGCGCTAAACCATAAGGAGTGCTAAGCCTTATCAGCCTTTTGCTTGTTGTATTCGTTATCAAGTACTCGCACAGACTCAGGTTGTAAGGTAGCATACGTATAGACGCCACCGAGAAACATACCACCAAGGATGTTCCCCAGAGTAACGGGCAACATGTTCCAGGTAAAACCTCCGATGCTGACGGTATCGGGATGCTCAGTCATGAGAGCCGTTCCAAATATCGTCATATTTGCGATGCTGTGCTCAAAACCGCAGGCGATAAAGGCATAGAGGCACCAGAAAATGAGAAATATTTTTGAGACATCGTCTTTTGCTTTTGCCGACGTCCAGACAGCCAGACATACCAGAATGTTACAGAGTATACCTCTGGTAAACAAAAACCAGAATCCTGCGTTCATCTTTGCGCTCGCAACCTTTCCGATAAATCCGCCGGTGACGCCTCCATCTGCCAGTCCCGTGCAGGACATGACACCAGCCAGCGCCAAGGCTCCGGCAAGGTTACCGAAATAGCAGACAAACCATACCCAGAACATCGTCCCCCATCCGCACTTACCCTTGAGGGCACCGATGAACATCACCATATTATTCCCCGTAAACAGTTCTGACCCTGCAAAGATGACGAGTGTCAGGGCGATTCCGAAAGAACATCCCATGATCATCTTAACGGCGACAG
>JALDRB010000017.1 GCA_031316155.1 Candidatus Scalindua sp. | reverse complement strand
AAATGGAAGATAATATTACGAGTACGAATAATCAACTCATTGATTCTTCCTGGCAGATAATTTATAAAAGGAAAAAAAAGCAGAGAAATGGTACACAAAAAAGTTACTGATAAGAAAACAAAAAACCAGACAAGAAGTTTTCGATCTTCTGCAGCTAAAACTGCTGGTGAAATCATCGCTGCAATATATATAATAAACAGGAGCGCGCATATATCCAGGAATCTATCGAGAAGGCTACCCAGAATCAAGGCCCCTTTTTCATTGCTGTGTTTGATAGCTATTCCGGCACGAATTAAATCACCCCCAATGATGGATGGCAGACAGAGGTTTGCAAACAACCCGGCATAATAACAACGGCAAGCAACCGTAAATGGCAGTGTTTTACTTTTTAAATTAACGAGAAGGTTCCATTTGATTACACCAACAATATGCCCCATGACGAATGCTGCAACTACGGAGAGCCACAAGAAAACGGATACATGAGTAACAGTACTCCATAACTCTTCAAGCGGAAGCTTGATTAGTAAAAAAGCGATAATGGCAAGGCTTATTGCAATACGGCAGACAGGCTTTTGCCATAAATTCTTCAGTAAATAGAATATACGTTTGCGTATCATTTACTCCACATGTGAAGACCGGTCTTTGAAATCTGGTCGGATAAAAGCCCGATTGCCCATATGACTAAGGCTCCAAGAAATCCAAAGACAGCACTTTCAGAAAGGTTGTTAAGATATATGTCATAAATAAATTTAGCCAGCCCGAAGCAGAAAAATACTGCGCCTGTAGGTAAAAACACTTTCAATGGATTAAAATAAACAATTGTTCGCAAAATTAACAATAGGAAATAATATGCATCCACAGATCTGATCTTTGAATTTCCAACACGTTTATTATATTCAATTGGATGATAATAGACGAGGTAATCATTGCACAAACAGGCGAGCGTGATCGTTGTTGTAAAGGAAAACCCTTTTGGTAATATATGATAAAAGCGTTCAACGATGGATTTCTTCATTATACGAAGGCCTGAATTAAGGTCTGGAATCTGCTCTCCCGCCAGGTAACCTGCCAGTTTACGAAGGAACAGTTTTGCCGGTTTTCTGGAAAAAGGCACATGAACATTTACACCTATCCTTGCGCCTACAACCATGTCATACTCCTGGATTTTTTCTAACATATCAGGAATAGCTTCAGCGGGATATGTTCCATCCGCATCGGTGATAACAATAATCTCATTTACGGCCGCATTAATACCTGTTTTCAGCGCTCCTCCATAACCTCGGTTTCTGGAATGTCTAAGAACTTTTGCATCAGCTTTTGCCGCCTGCTCGGCAGTATTATCTAGAGAGCAGTCATCAACAACTATGATTTCATGAGTAATTCCATTTGAAAGCATTACCTTACGGATAGTTTCCACCTCTTCTCGAACTGCATTTTCTTCATTGTAAGCAGGAATAATTATTGATACTGCCATCTCTTTTTGTATTTGTGTTTTCATTTCCATTTACTTAAGCCTTGTTTGTGGTGGTTTTAAACTATATAGTACCAGGCCAAATTATATTTGAAAATCAGCTTGTCAGATTATCCGTTCTGCAAACAAAGATCGTACCTCCACCAAGCGTACCATAAAATTGTTTAATTACTTTAAAGTCTTCGTTTATGGTATTCAGAATCTCAGGATAAAATGATTGTAAGTGTATGGGGACTGTATATATTAACCATGTACGCTTTGAGTTGGCCCTTATAGAATCTAAGGACGCTATCGTTTCTGCTTTTTCCCAATCTGTCTTCAAGTATTCAGCATAAGGCAGCATAGCCATACCTACAGTTGCAACTTTATCTCCGGGTTTCTTGTGTTTCTCAACAAAAGAAAGCGCTCCCAGAAAGTCCTGTTTAGGAGAGTAAACTCCTGGAATAGAAAAAGAAGAAGCAATTATAACCCCAACACACAAAGTAGTACCTATCAAACCTGATCGCTCTGGTTCGAAGCGAAGAAGTTTGGAGACTATATTCCCTGAAACAAAAATTCCACGTATCACGACTATGACTGCAAATCCAAGAGAAAAGAAGAAAAACCGGGGCCATAAATGATGTCCCATACCAATTGTAACAACAGCTCCAGCAATCACTGGAATAAATAATAGTTGAATCACCAAAGGATTTTCTCGCACATAACTTTTTATTCCTATTCCTATTATAAATAAACACACAACTCCAGAAAATGCCCCAATTAATCCAACTTCGAAACCCTTAACAAACTCAAGCAGAGTCCATATTGGATTCCTCCATACTGCAACCGCGCCACCTTCTTCAGCTACATTTCCAAAGAGTTGAGGCAATACCAGTGAAAAAAGTTGTAATGTAAGAAGTCCGGTAAGACAAAAACCCAGGTAAAAACCAGCCGATCTTTCAGGCCATAAATATTTTCGATAAGGTACGAGTGCCAATAAATAGATTATGAAATGTCCGATAATGACAAAAAGCATAGTCATGTTGGTATAGACACCAAGGCTGGCTGAAACAGCATAAAACAGCCAGATTCGTGATTGACCTTCGCGGAGACCCCGCACAAAAAGCCAGCTTGTAAATACTGACCAGAAAAGTAGCCCGGAATATCCTCTTGCATTTTGACTAAACCAGATATGATGATAGGAAAATGTAAGTAGTGCTGCTGAGAGTAATGATTCTCGCGTCGTGCTCACCTGCTTTCCCAGAAGGTAAACGGCCCATATACTGGCAACTCCAAAAAGTGCTGCTGGAAGTCTCAAGGCCCAGGCACTTTCACCAAATATAAGGAAAGAGCCGTGAGTAAGTAAAGAATAAAGCATATGATTGTTTTGAGAGTGAAAAGTAGTTATGATTTCACCAAATGGAGTATTTGCAAAGTCAACATAGGTCAATATTTCATCATACCAAAGCCCGTTGTTAAGTCCGTAAATACGCAGAACGAAAGCAGTGAGGAGAATAGTGGCAAGGATGATAATTGTTACTTTTCTCTTTGAATCAGGAAGAGGTTCGATTGGCCTTTTTTCCAGCTTAAAAAAAGAAAACCTCCCTCGTACCAGAAAAATACCCCCAAAAATTATAAGACCTATTTTAAAAATAGTCCCTCCGACTAGTAATTGTTGTCGAATGTCTATCGGAGGCTCACCTCTTAAAACTTTTATCAAAGTTATTGATGGTACTGTAATACCAATCAAGATCAGCACTGAACCAAAAGTATAGTTAAATTTCGAACTCGTCATTTATGTATTTTCAGTCTTTTAATATGCCATACCAACTTTAAATGAAAGTTCTTAGTGTACGAAGGAACTTTCGATACCTGATGTAATGAGAAAAATTTGATGTACCTACGCATGTAAAATAATTATTTCTGGAAAAATAATACATATCTATTCTTGGGAGTGAATAAATATCACTGCCCAGGGTTGCTACATTCAGTTCAGTTGAAACAGCACACTGGAATTCATCTTTTAAAATATTCCGGAGCTTACCTGTTTCCCCTCCGTAAGGATAAGCAAAATGCGATATATTTTTCCCAAGACGTTCTTCTATTTCTTTTTTTGAATCGACTATTTCATCTTCAGCCTGTTTTAAAGTAAGCTCCGCAAGGTTTGGATGGTTTACCGTATGAGCGCCAAAGTCTATACCGTTGCTGGCCATTACCTTAATCTCATCCCACTGGAGAAGGTCAAGCTCTGGAATTTCTGCAGGTTGCCCCTGCCACCGGTTGTTTCTGCCACAATAACCTGTCACAAGAAATATGGTGGCCTTAAACCCATACACCTTGAGTACTGGATAAGCGATGTCATAATTGTTTTTAAACCCGTCATCAAACGTAATAGCTACTGATCTGTGAGGAAAGTGTCGATTTTCATGAATGCAGGAAACGATTTCTTCTAATGAGATAACATTAAATGAAAATTCACTCAGATACTGCATATGGCTTCGAAATTTTTCAGGAGAGGTTGAAATAACAGAACCGCTATTATCAATGGAATGATATGTTAATATAGGTATCTTGTATTGAACTTCTTTTGTGTTCACAACGTATAATGGAAGGCTGGTACCTTCCGCTACGGTTACTTCCGTATTATTCCCTCACGAAAATAGTCTATTATTCTTTTCAGCGTTTCATCCAATGATATCTTGGGTTTATAGCCAACTTGCTGCT
Organism: Candidatus Scalindua sp.; assembly: GCA_031316155.1. Taxonomy (GTDB): domain Bacteria; phylum Planctomycetota; class Brocadiia; order Brocadiales; family Scalinduaceae; genus SCAELEC01. The sequence continues at coordinate 69,767 of JALDRB010000017.1, read as the reverse complement.
CTATTCTATCAAGACAAGGGATCCTGCGATTCATATCATCAAAAGCCTGTCCGTAAGCCACTTCATAAGGAATGTACTTTATCTCTGAGGAACTCCCTGTCATTTCCTTAATCTTTACAGCAAGATCTTCAATCGATATTTCTTCTGTAGAACCAATATTATATACGTTTCCATAGGAAGCGGAATCATTAACCAATGAAGTCATACCATCGATTATGTCCAGTACATTTGCAAAGCATCTTGCTTGTTTTCCATTCCCATATATATTCAACGGCTCACCATTTAATGCTGCTTCCACAAACCTTGGAATAACCATTCCATATTGTCCTGTTTGTCTTTCCCCTACTGTGTTAAAGAAACGGACAATAATAACAGGCAACCCAAACTGTCGGTGATATGCAAGTCCTAAAAATTCATCTATGGCTTTAGAACAGGCATAACTCCATCTACTATAAGTTGTAGAGCCCAGCACAGTGTCATCATCTTCTTTAAATGGAAAACTTTCACTTTTCCCATAGATTTCAGAAGTGCTGGCAATAAGTACTTTTTTCTGAAACTTCTTGGCTGTTTCCAGGACCACTTCAGTCCCTTTTATATTTGTAACTATTGTTCTAACAGGCTGTTCAACTATTAGTTGAACACCTACTGCGGCAGCCAGATGATATATAATATCACTCTTATCTATCAAGATATACATCATCTTTTCATTTATTACAGAATCATTATAAAAATTAAACTTTTCATTACCCATACAGTTTTTGATATTTGCAATATTCCCTGTAGAAAGATCATCAATAACATCCACCATATGTCTCTCTTTTAAAAGTCTTTCACACAGATGACTTCCTATAAAACCCGCTCCACCTGTAACTAGTACACGCATTTTAGAATACCCTTTCTAGAGAAAACGATTAGTATAATTATGAGACTGAAACTTTTACCAGTTCATCCTCAGTCAGAACATTTATTTTTTTCTTTTGTGCTATTTTATGAATTAAATCAAAATATATTCTCATACAATTATCCTCAGTCCAATACTTTCGGTACGCGTTATATCCCTTTTCTCCCAGCTCTTTTCGCACCTCTGGCCGGGTTCCCAGAATATCCAAAACTGCAATAAGCTCTTTTTCATTGTTATACACATACCCCCCTCCGCTTTCTTGCACCACATCAGTAGGAGCACTTACATCGTTAACGATAACAGGGGTTTTCATAGAAAAAGATTCAATTATTATAATCCCGAATACCTCATAACAAATAGATGGAACAATAACGGCTAAAGCATTTTTGTATAGTTTCCTTAGTTCACAATGGTTGGTCCTTCCCAGAAATCTTACATTATCGTTTCCTTTGGCTAGAGATTTCAAGGTCTCCCCAAATTCACCATCGCCTGCTATTAACAACTCTGCTCCTGAATAATTTTTAAAGACCGGTATGAGATTTTGAACTCCCTTAATTTTTTCTAATCGTCCCACAAAGAGAAAATATGGTTTATGAGGTTTTTGTTCATCATCTTTATAGTTCTCATAAGAATTCTCTTCTGATAGTGGAAGGAAATACGGCATATGAACAAAAGGAATTTTTAAACCCAACTCGTGGTGTTTTTTTATTGTAAACATGCTTGGAGAAATAAAATAATCAACATTTCTCAATGACTTTTCAAGCATACGTGTATACCTCCATAATTGTGGAGGCCTTTTCCAAACTATGGAACACAAAAAACAACTCCGTTTTTTGCAGAGTTCTCTGTTAAATTTCCATAAAACATGCATGGGACAAACCAACCAATGTTCGTGTGTAGTATAAAGCGTAATCTCCTTCCTCTTTTTTAACAATTTAGGTCCACCTACCAGAGAAATATTATGATAATGGATAATATCAAACTTTTTCTGACTTAATATGTTCTCTATCTTTTTGCTTTTCAGAAAAGGATACCCTGTCTGTTGGGTTAACAGTGGAGATACAAACCCCAGTTTACTTTTTAAGCCATGAACCGTTATATTCGGATGATTCGGGAAATGCCCTGTAGGTCCTTTTGGATTTAGTGACAGGTAAGCGTCTTTACAATGAATAATATCTACCTTGTGTCCCCGTTTAGCCACTTCATTGGATAGACGGTATATACCCATACCATCACCTCCAAAATTATAAGGAGGATAAAAAGTTGTTATCATGCAAAAATTAAGTGACCTGCTCATTTTTCCCTAATTGATTAAATACTCTTAAAGTTTCTAATGCCGATTTAGACCAGGAAAATTCTGCTGATCTGTGAAGAGAACGTTTTGTTAGATCCTTTCTCAGTTCTTCATCCTCTATGACAGTAACCAGATGATCCAGAAGCTCATCAGGACTGTTAGGATCAAAAAAAAGCCCAGCACTTCCCACAACCTCAGGGAGCGATGTAGTCTTACTCCCAATTACGGGCGTACCGCAAGCCATGGATTCTATTGCGGGAAGACCGAATCCTTCAATAAAAGAGGGCAATACAAATACTGTCGCAGCATTATAAAAATAGACTAATTCTTCGTCAGAAACAAATCCCGTAAAAATAATTCTGTCTGCCAAGTGAAGCTGTTTAAGTAATACATCAAGATCCTTATCAATGAGAAATACATCCTTCTCATAATCCCCAACAAGAACTAATTTGATATCCTTGTGTACTGTATTATTTATTAGTTTAGAGTAGGCCTTTACAAGGGTTGATAAGTTTTTGTGCGGCGCAATACCACCAACGTAGAGGATAAATTTTGACGTAATATCAAGATTAAAACGCGCAAGTATATCAGTTAACAGATATGATTCATGAATAGGCCGAAAGCTTTTGTCTGCCGCTTCAGAAACAACTCCAATAGTATCTCCAGACATCCCAAAATACTCCATTATCCCCTGCTTCGAAAACTCTGATACCGTCATAATCAAATTGGCCTGTTTTATGGCAAACCACACTTTAATATTCCAAAAGGTACGGTTTATTCTGTTAGTAAAAACCAGTTGAGGAAATTTTTCCGCAATAACATCATGTATTGCCACTATTTTTTTTATACGATTAAAAATAGGAAAGTATGTATAGACAGAAGGGTAAAAAAAAAGTGTAAGGTTCACTTTAGCCACCTCCCTGCCCATTTTAAGCATATCTGTAATAGATCTCCTGCCTGACGCAGAAGCGGCCTGTGTAGGAGACTGTGATAGATCTATCGCAATACATTCCACGTGGGATGGAAGATTACTCTGGCAGGCAGTAGCTGAATCCATAAACAAAACGTACTCATTCTCCTTATCCTGTTCAAAAAGGGCAGTTAGCATTTCCCGGGTAAAACGACCGTAACCTCTTTTATTAGCCCAGCAGGAAGCATCAATCCCAATTTTCATTCAATATACTGCCACTCATAGTTAGACATGAGTAATAAATTTTAACCGTTTTCTAGCTTTCCTGAATAAAGGAATGTAATAATCTAAAATGAATAAGGCGAATGTAACCGTACTATAAAAATAATAAAAAAAATGAAGCGGAATACTTCTAACCATAAACCAAAACCCTTTTCGTTTCCAAAAAAAACAATAGAACTTATAATTAAGAAAAATGACATTCGCCATTAATATCAAAACCATACTCAATACGGTTACAACAATTGAGACATCATTATAAGAGAGCCCCCCAAAAAGAATGTAGTGTCCGGCTTTAAAACATAATATCCTGCTAAAAGGGATATCAACGAAAAAACCATAAAGACCATTACCCCGCTGATACGGTGGTGGGTCTGAATATTCAGATCATTAGGCAGGCTTTTTCTTCTAAACATAATCCTTGACCAGGGAATTGCTCTGTGAAATATATCAGTCTTCAGCATAGATTTGAATGTCCACTGTTTTAAGTGTTTTACTTGAAGCCTTTTATCAAGGTAAATCCGGTAACCGGCATCTTTTAATCGGTATCCCAAATCTATGTCTTCTACTGAAGGAAGTCTGAAAGTCTTTAAATCAAATCCTTGCATTTTTGTGAAAACTTCCTTCCTTATTGCCCCGCATCCCGTCCAGAATGTCTCTGCTTCGTTCAAAGATATTTGGTGAATATAACTATGAAGTAAATTTCTGTATTGACCTATTAAATTCGTACAACCCGGCGAGTCATCATACGTCCCAAACACAGCGTCAATATCCTTGTTTTCGGTAAAAATATTTGCGATCCTGACAAGATTATCACTTTTGGGGACAACATCACCATCAATAAAAAAGATTATCTCTCCATTAGCATGACTTACCCCAATATTTCTGGCGCCTGCCGGTCCCATGCTATCCTGAAATGGATAATCAGGTTTATGTTTGAACGGAAAATCTGCGGTATGGAGGACTCTGGCCCCATATTTCTTTGCTGTTTCTACAGTGTTGTCTTTGGACGCATCGTTAATAACAATAAGCTCATAATCTTTGAAATTTGAAGTTGCCAGACCTTGTAAGCATTGTTCAAATGCATTACCTCCATTTTTGACAGGAATAACTACAGAAATATACGGTCTCCTTTCCATTTCAAAAGATCCTATCAGTTCCTGAAGTCGACAAACTTATTATAGATCCAGGCAATTAACGAGCCACCCAGGGTACCCAAAATAACACCATAAGCAAAACCTACAAAGCTTCCAAAGAAAGACACTCTGTATCCTATGAAAAACTCTCCAAGGAGCTTCAGATGAGGGCCGATCTCAGAATTATCACTCGATGTTATATGTCCCATGAGAACAAGCCAATTGGTTGCAATGAAAATAACTAAACCAAATAATAGACCAAGAGCAATCCCAAGAATCCCGGCATTAAGCCTGAAAATACCGCCAAATATCTTATCACCTTTTTTGTTAACATCATTCATTGTTCATATTCCCCATTCAAAGAGTTAAAAATGATCCAGGAAATCCCTGAAAGTAAGCATTTCCAACCTCCTTTTTACACGGAATACGAACAGGGCAAGTAATAGGTTTCTGAGGTATGCAAAAGACCACCCGAATAAGAAACCCCAGAAGAAACTATAAAACATACCAACAAAGGCTCCTTTCAAAGACACGGAATATCCTATGAAAAACTGATCAAGCAGTCGTAAATTAGGGCCTACAACACCCCCACCCTTTATGATCAAAAAAATGGTGGCCAAAAAAATGGACAAACCGGAGACAACACCTATAGCCACAGCAAATCCTAACTTATCCATTTTCTTGAATGTCTTTATAATAACATTATTAGTAACTGATTCTTCAATCGGTTTATCAATTATTTCTTCATGATATTCCTGTTCTTCATTAACCGCCCATAAATTATGATTCGCCCCATTAATATTCCTTGCCGCATAGATAGCCGTAAGCATGGAGTGGTCCATATTATTATATCTGTGCATTCCATTGCGCCCAATAAGCTGGAGATTGTCAATACCATTCAGAAATTCACACACGACATTGAGCGCACATTTGTAATGTAAGTCATAGACCGGATAAGCCTTGGGCACTCGCACAACGGTCGCATCCTCGACACTAGTTGCTTCTGCAAAACCAAGAATCTCCAGTTCTTTTTTCCCAAGTTCTATCAGTTCCCGATCCGACATAGTCCACAAATCATCCTCCTCAAAACAAAAATACTCCAGTCCCAGGCAAGTTTTATCAGGGTCAGGTACCATGTAAGGGCTCCAGTTCTTGTAGTTCTGAATTCTTCCCAGTTTGACATCTGGTTCGTGAATATAGATCCAATTGTCAGGAAACACGTCCCGTTTGTTAATAATCAGGACTACTGTCAGGAAATCTCTATATTTAAGGTCATTAGCTGCCTTCAGAACCTTTACAGGCACAGTTGGCTTAAACTTCTGTACGAGTTCCCTTATGGGCATAGTACTGATGAAGTCGGTTCCGTGATAAATTTTCTTTTGTCCGTTTACGTCTACTTCTAAAGATTCTACTTTCCTATGATTTTTATTCCAAAGAATTGTGTTAACCTCTGATTCCATTTGTACTAGAGATCCATTATTCTGTATATTTTTGGACATAGTCTGATACATTAAACCCGGGCCGAACTTGGGATAATCAAAGCTATCAATTAGTGTCGTAATCACCTCTTTTTTATTGTTATCTTTAGGTTTTATCACTGCGTTTTTGATTGCCTTGACGAGAGATAGCCCCTTTATCCGCTGAGCTGCCCATTCTGCCTTTATTTCACTGCAGGGTATACCCCATACTTTCTCTGTGTATGTTTTAAAGAAAATCTGGTAAAGACGTTTTCCAAACCGGTTTGAAACCCATTGATCAAAGGTTTCCTCCTTCTTTGAAGGAAAAAGATGTACGCAAAGATAACTACAAAGAATGGCAGTAGTATTCCATAGTCCCAGCCCTGCAAGTGCGTTGAGGGGTCGAAGGGGATAATTAAAGAATTTTTTATTGTAATAAATCCTGGAGAGACGATTTCGGTGTAAAAAATCATTGCCCAGAACTTCTTTCCATATGTCCTGAACATACTGAATCTTTGTAAAGAATCGGTGCCCTCCTAAATCAAAGTAGTAGTCTTTGTAGTTAACTGTCTTTGATATACCCCCAACAACTTTATCTTTTTCAAATACAATAGAATCAATATTCTCTTTAGATAGTTCATAAGCTGCAGTTAGGCCTGCTGGGCCACCACCAATTATGATTACTTTTTTGATATCTTTGTCTTCTGAAGAGGGTTTCATGACAACCTAATAAATCTCGTATTACTTGTACGATATTTTAAATAATTTATATTTAATTTCTTGTAAAGAATTTTCAAAGTTCTTCCCTGGAATTCAAAAGTATCCTAAATTCTAAGAATTGGATACCATCAACTTTCAAACCCTGTTCTGTATATGCTAAACATCTCTTCAAACAATTATCTTCATACTGCCATTATCAAAACTTCTTGATTGTTTCATTAGAGTTGAATTATACTTCTTAATCTGTGATTGTTTTCCGGCAGGTTAACCAAATGTACAATAGTCAGAAACTATGAAACTTGCAGAAAACTCTATAGAAAATTTTCTTACAAGCGTTTCAAAAAACCCCTTTATCACATTAAAAAAATGAAGATATGTGATTATCTATACGCATAGCTCCGCCCTCTGAGTTACATGTTAGAATGCAACGAATATAATAGGTTTTTACGTGTTCAAAAAATTTAGTACCACCATGCGAGTCAACAAAATTATGTAGCTGATTTACGAAGACTTTCACGATAGTTAAGAGGAGCTTTATAGTTAAATCGAAAATTTCTCCCCCACGTATACACTCTTCCGTATCATGTATAATGCACGAATAGTTTATCTCATTCATAAACTATTCGATAGCTCTTCACTAACATATAAAAAATATCAGAGTATAGTTTTCTGCGTTTTGCATTCTGCACATTTAATTACAAAGCAAAACCGCACTATGCGAGTGAGTAAGAATGTACTAGCCTATGCTAGTTAACAAATAGCATACCCAATGAAAAAAAAATAAAATACTTCGTAAGTCTTTATTTTAGAAGCATGAGAGTATAAACATTCTGGCAGGATATTTTAATAAATTGAAATCAAAACGTTCGGTTTCAAACACTTCTCTTTGATATTCATATTAACATATTACTTTACCTCTTACAGTGCCAAGAGATACCAGACTGTCTGGAAGTGTACGTTTACCGTTCGAAAGCGAACAGTTAGTGTAACAAACTGTAATATATTAGCCATTCGGTCATCCTCACTTTCCTTTCTCCGGATGTTTTCAAACATTAATTTTCTTTTCGTTCAAATAAAAGCTGGCGCTTCTTCCATTTTGTGGTATACCCTAACGGATGAGAAACAAACGTATTATGAGAGGACGTGAAAATTGTTTCCTGTCCCGCTTCTTTACCTTTGGTTTAGACAAAGATTCTTGCAATTGCTGTAACTCTTTTTCTGCCTTTCCCAGTGATTGATATATTCCCCTTATCTGCCCACTCTTTAATCTCTCTGAGATAAAAACAATAACGGTCCTCTCTTCTTGCCAAATAATTCGTTTATCCCGGTAAATCCATATATTTTTACCATCAACTTCAAGTTCCCGGAAATTCTCCATAACATCATTTACCAACTCCTTGTGATGATAAGGGGTGAGCGCACCAACATAATGCAGTTGCAGTTTTTTCACAATTACTAGGTTACAGCCTACACGCCTTCAAACAATATCACTTTCGTAATAAACTTACGCTAGAGAAGCGTGATAAGTGGATTGGGTTGAGTAAAGAGATAAAAGATATGAATCTTTGCGGGATAGTGAATAATACACGGTTTTTGATTTTACTGTGGATTAAGATTAAATACTTGGCGAGTAGTGTTCTCGGTTTAAGTATAAGGCGAATAGAAGAAGATTGGGCAAGACGATATGGACATTCCATTTACTTATTAGGGACATTTGTAGAACACGACAAATTTCATGGGACATGTTATAAGGCGGCAAACTGGAAATATCTGGGGCTCACAAAAAGGAACGCGAAACGAGGAAATACCCATACATACCACGGGAAGATAAAGAAGGTATTCGTGTATCCCTTCCGTAATGATTTCCGGGATAAACTCACCCGCCAGAATGACTTTGTCGCCCGCCCGGCCCATAGACCATTCGGACGGTGGCTGGTGGAGAAGAAGTGATGGAAAAGGGGCTTTGGATTAAGGAACTCCGGAAAAAGAACAGAGAGTTAAAATGGGAGAATCTCCAGTTAAAGGAAGAAAACAAAACCCTTAAAGAAATGATAGATTATTTATACTCATCTCATAATGGTTTTCGGATAAAATCCGAGAAAAAACGGAGCGAGTAAAGTCCTCGGCGCCTGGTTTATTCTAGTCAAGTATTTTTATAACATATTTTAGTCTGTTGTTGTTTGATGATTGTTGCTAACGGAAGGAGGGCGTAGCCCGACTGGAGTTAGCAACAATCATTGATTTTTTTGTACTACATTAAATTTATTATCTTAAACTGAAGTGTGACACCTTGCCCAATCCTGGTAATTAGAGGGTCTCTACAGAGCCCTGACCTTGCTTTATTGGAACTAAGGTACAAGCGGGACGTTATTTAAGCTTTGCGTGAAGGTCGACTAAGCCGCCTTAATGACACCGATGATAATCATTCCCACTTACACACGAAGATTAATGTTTAAGCAGCTTTTTTAAGCTCCTGTTCTACAGCATAATTTCCTATATATTCGCTATGATCACGTACAAGCGCAAATATAACTCCGAGAAGTTTTCTAGACACGGCAGTCAAGGCTTTCATCTTCAACATGCCTCGTGCAAGACAACCTTGATAGTACTCATGCATTATTCCTCCTTTATGCACTACGTTAATAGATGCGAAAACAAAAGTTTTCTCATAAGAGATCTTCCTCGTTTAGAAATACGTCGTTGCCCTTTGTGTATTCCAGAACTAATCTCAAAAAGATCAAGACCAGCGAACTTCAATATCTCGGAAATAGTTTTGTACTCCCTGAAATCACCAACCTCACCTATAAGCCCAGCCACCGTGATATCTCCGATCCCCTTTATAGAGAGGATAAATTTACTCTAAGATATCTTTTCAAGATGATGGCTCATCTCTTTCTCAATCTCTGTAACAAAACTCTCAGTAGTTTCAATTATAGACAATATCTCTTTTATCTCAAAAAGTATGCTCTGACGGCCTTCCCTTACCCCTACAGACGATTTTGCTGCCGCATAAAGCTCTCTGGCTCGCTCTTCTCCAAGTTGTCCACGACTTACTTTTCTAAGGGTTATAGTCAGATTCTTAAGCTTGTATTTTATTATATCTTCAGGGGTTGGGCAGTTCTCCAGAAGAAATCTTGCACTCCTGGTCTTAACGTCCTTAAATACTTGAGAAAACTCTGGAAATATAACAAAGACCAAATCCTGGAGCTGATTAAAGATCGCCGTTCGCCTACGCATTGCCCTCTCCCTGGCATGCGTAAGTCTTCTGAGTTCTGCAGCAGAGCCTTCCGGCTGAACTATCGTCAGTGCATGGCCAAGCTCTATGATATCGGCTATAACCTTGGGATCTTTCTGGTCTGTCTTGTTTGGAGAATTACCGTCAAGCTCCTTAACTCTCTTGGTATGCATAGGGTTTATCTGGATAAGCTTCACTTTTTTCTTTCTTATAAAATGAGTAAGTGGTTCTCCGTAAGGCCCGGTAGGCTCATAACCAACTACAACATCTTTGAGGTTATTGGCATTTTTGTCTTCACTATTCGACACCAAAAGGTGTTGAATCCCTGGGTATTGTTCATAAAACTAAATGGCTTAACCTCTATTCCATTTGGACATCGACAATATCCAACATTCGTTACTTTACTAATATCTACGGTTACGATAAGTGTTTCCTTATTGATTACTCTAACTTTTTTGTTTCAATGTTTTTCATGGCTATGCTCCTTTCATAAGTTTTAAGTTAAACCAAATTGCTCAATTACTTAAAATCAAAAGAAAGAGTATAGCCTATTTATTATAAAAACTATTTACTTTCTGCAATATAGCAAGCTTTTGTCCGGGGATACCTTCACCAAGATTTGGTTTTCAGCCTGCCTGTGCGATGCACGCAGACAGGTAAAACCGAAAACCAAATCGGTTTTAGTATAAAAAAACTATCTACGGCAAGAACAAGAAGAAAAAGGATGAATATGCAGCACGTATTGAACCTAAGAAAAAAGGAGCGCCATTTGGCCATAAAGGAGTAACACGACCAAAACCCGAGTATATAGATGAAGAAATAGAGGTTTCTGATCCAAGACGTTGTCCTGGTTGTGGAAGTGAGCACATACAAGCAACAAGGATAAGAGAGGAGCATATTCAAGAAGAAATAGTAATTCCTTGAAGCAAAGGAGTCAAATATATAAAAAGCGTTTATACATGCAAGAAGTGTAAAGCACTTATACGAGGAGTTGGTAAGGGAGAGATGCCGTGAAGCTATATTGGTCCACAGGCAAAAGCAATTGACAATTATCTACGGTATGAAATAGGAATCTCTCAATCCAAACTGCAAAGAATTTTCAAACAGATTTTCGATTTGCCGTTTCATCAGACATCAGTGGTTGGGTTTGAAACCCAATTGAGAGTAAGGAGCCAAAGCCTCTATGCCGTCATACAAAACATACTCCAAAAAAACAAAACTCCTGTATATAGATGAGACTGGATGGAAGAAAGACGGATTACCGTACTGGTTGTGGTGTTTTTTTATAACAGTCTTATGGCATTTTATCATATTGATGATTCCAGAGGTGTCAAAGTCTTAAAAGCTATACTGGGAGATACATTTAAGGGGATAGTGATCTGTGATTTTTTATTGGCATATAATGCTGTAGAAAGTAACAAGCAGAAGTGTCTTCCTCACGCATTGCGTATTATTAAAAGGTTAGATGATATCCCACATGGGGATGACAGGGAAGTCTATAAATTTTGTCGGCAACTAAAAATAATTATTCGGGAAATAATTGATTTGTAAAAAAAAAGAAAAAACATTTCTGATTATGTTATCCATCGAGGATATATTATTGCCAGTTGTAAAAAACTTTTATCTCATGAGCTGTCTCACAAGAAAGCGGAACGATTAAGACGTAAATTTAACAAACACAGAGAAGAATTATACACCTGTTTGTTCCATCCGTCCTCTGACTTCAACAATAACTTTTAACCATCTTGATATCCTTACCTTACGGTGAATTAGCCTTTCTTTCGTAATAAACTCACACTTGTGTTACCAATAATACAACCTTCAGTGTTTTCGCAAAATATTTCTCGACAGGTACAATTTCACTCGGCGGCAATGAGGGAGAAGGAAACAGCATGTATGCGGTCATAACAGTAGGGAACGATTCCAACATCTCCTAACATCATCCCACTTCCTCTGAGAGTAAGAACAATTCCGTAATTCCAATTAAGGAATCACATATCCCGTTAGCATTTAAATCTCTATCGGGATAAGTCTTTTTGGGTTCAAACACATTTGGGTATAGTCACATCACGAAGCAAGAAGAACTTTCTTCCCCGATATAACGTAAAAAATAGCAGAGAGAAGTGTGACAATAACCGTAATCCACACGAAGATGATGACGGTATATTCCGCCAATACCATGTCACTAAAATATGCAAGGTATAAGGTTAGGGTAAATATGGTAACAGATTGCACAAACATCTTAGTTTTCCCCCAGATATTACTGGCAAAAGGCACACCCTTTGATTCTGAATAACCCCTTATGCTGCTCACAAAGAATTCCCGTGTCACAATTACAATTACCATCCACGGAGCAACAATTTCCCTTGCGAGAGGGATAAAGGCAATAAACCCACCACAAATAATGACCTTATCAACAAAAGGATCAGCAATTCTTCCCAAGTCTGTCGATTGACCACGTTTCCTCGCATAATATCCATCAAACCAGTCGGTAAGGGCAGCCATTGAAAAAGTTAACAGAGCCAGGTTATAAAACCTGTAAGAAAGCAGAACAAAAAATACAACTGAAAGAAGCAGTCTTGAAAGGGTCAATTTATTTGGAAGGTTGAAGATTTCTCTTCTCCGAAGACCTGACTCTTTTTGAGGGAAATCAACATTCTCTAACTCAACACCCATAGGTAAATTCTTCTCCCTTCATAAAAAAACCAATCTCAACAAGTTAAGCCATCCTGGCAAGCCCTTCCCGAACGACCCGTTCGGGAAGACTAACTTTTCCAAAATCCCTAAAGCTGCCTTCCATGACAGCTTTTACGGTCTTTTGAACTTGCACCTTCAGCGCAAAAATTAGAAAATATTGAAATCCTATACAATCAAGTTAGGCACAGTAAATCAATAGCTGGAGTCGCCTACATTTCACCCCTTTGTTCTTCCCATTGATCAAGCGTAATAAACACTTCTCTTGCCTGGCTTCCTTTGTATTCACCAACGAATCCGTCTTCAGCCATGATGTCTATTAACCTGGCAGCACGGGAATAACCAATCTCTAACCTCCTTTGTAACAGCGATACCGAACCCCGCTGGGATTCCAACACAATTCTTACCGCTTCTTCGTAAAGTTCATCTTTCGCAGCATCACTTTTTTTCAGTACCCCCTGCCACTTCTTTAATTCAGGGCTAAATTCCGGCTGGGCTATTCCCCTCAAGTATTCAACAACCCTGTTAACTTCCTCTTCACTGACAAACGTTCCCTGAACTCTTTCCAATTTAGAAGTACCGGGCGGCAGGAAAAGCATATCACCGCGGCCGAGAAGTTTTTCCGCACCGTTTTGATCTAAAATCGTACGTGAATCAACTTTGGAAAACACATAAAATGCAATTCTTGAAGGCAGGTTAGATTTTATCAAACCCGTAATAACATCCACAGACGGTCTCTGTGTTGCAACGATGAGGTGTATGCCAACGGCCCTCGATTTTTGAGAAATCCTGATAATTGAAGCCTCAACCTCTTTCGAAGAAACCATCATCAGATCAGCTAACTCGTCAACAATAATAACAACATGCGGCATGTGAAAAGTTTCCTCATCAATAGTTGCATCGCCTTCAGGGTTTAGTCTTTTTCTTTTTGCCGATACATCTAACTTATTATAACCTGCTATGTTTCTCACACCTGCCCTTGCCAGAAGAGCATAACGCTCATCCATCTTGTTGACAGCCCATTCCAATATAGCTGCCGCCCTCTTCATATCGGTGACAACCGGAGTAATCAAGTGAGGAACATCTTTGAAAGGTGAAAATTCGACCATCTTCGGATCTATCAGCAATAATTTCAGGTTTTGGGGGTGTTGCAGCAAAAGTATACTGAGGATAATAGAATTCAGGCATACAGACTTACCAGAACCAGTTGTTCCAGCAACTAATAAATGAGGCATAGCTGCCAGATCGGCAATTAAAGGATAACCGGCGATGTCCTTCCCTAATAAGAGAGGTATAGTCTGTGACTGTATTTCTTTGTCTGCTGTCCCGAACAATTCACGCATTTTTACCGGTTTACGATGAGTATTCGGAACTTCTATTCCGATTGTAGACTTTCCCTGTATGGGAGCAACAATGCGTACACTCTGAGCTTTCAGGGCAATTGCAATATCATCAGAAAGAGAAGAGACCTTTCCAAGCTTGGTTCCTGGAGACAATTCCAATTCATGCATAGTTACCGAAGGGCCTCTTTCAATACCCACGATCTCCGCAGTTACGTTAAACTGTTGCAAGGTCTTTTTTAAAACCTCTGATTTCTCCATAACATGCTCATCATTATCAAATTTGTAATTTTTGAGTTCATCAAGAAGTAACAGAGGAGGATACACGTAATCATGATCCTTAATTAAACCGGAACTATCTTTTCTGGTGAATTTATCATATTTTCTCGGTCCTTTTTCGTTATCAGTTGATTTTACTCTTACCCTGGTTACCTTTTCATCGCTATTACTCAGTGGCTCTTCCAGCTCACAAACATCTTCGGTCAGTTTTGTATCCCTGACAGTTTGAACCTTATCAATTACCTTGCCGATATATTCTCTTGCAAAAAGCCGGTAAAGATTGAGCCCCTTGATCTTCTTGTAAATCCAAATAAAGAGAGGTTCTATGCTTTTATCCGAAACAAGCATTATTGATATGAGCAGCCCCAGTGAGAGCAGTATGCTTGCGCCGGGAACACCAAGATATTCTGTCAGTTTAAGTGATGTAATTATTCCGAGGATTCCACCTATTTCCGGAGACAAGTTAAAAGCAAGCAGAGATTTGCTAATCAGACTGAGCATTGACGTAATCGATAAAATAAGCAATACTCCACCCAATATCTTTACCCATAAGATTTCTACTTTCTTTCTGAAAAACAGTAAAACACCCAACCCGCCAATTAATAATGCGAATACATATGAAATTAATCCTATAGTGGAAATCAGGTAGCCAGAAATTCCTGCACCTAACTTACCACAATAATTCTGCACAGGATTGTTAACAGGATAATTTCCAAATGGTGGATCGTTCGGAGAGAAAGTGGCAATACTAATCAAAATAAATATTGCTACCGTAAAAATAAACATTGTGTAAGCCGAATGAAAGACTCTTGATCTTTCCATATAAATTAGCTCCTTTCAACCGCTAATTTATGCATTTTACTGCGTTAATAATAAATTGCCCAATTAGACAATTGAGTTTTTCAGCAGTACCAGGAATGAATACTGGTTTCCATGCAGTAGAATACCCCAGGTTGTTGTCCCTGCTACACGAGTTAGCAGCTTAGTAATTTTTTAACCATTCGCTGTTCAAGGAATAGAGAGACAAGCTTTGGCAAAATATTTATTAATAGCGTTTTTCATGATAACAGACAAGCAACAAATAACAAGTTCCAAATAACAAACAAATCACAATAAACAAATACAAAATTCTAAGCAAACTAGATTGATAATTCGAACATTGTAATTTGAAATTTGTTTGGGTTTTGTAAATTGAGATTTGTAATTTATTGATAACTCCTGTTTGGCTTGTTCAGGTTAGAAGGGCAAGGTCTGGAGAAAAAGGCATGTAGGTTTCAGAGAATGTTGTCCCATGGCAACAACCAGCAAATCAATGCCCCGTGTGTCCAAAGCCTCCTTCCCCTCTGTGAGTCTCCTCTAATTCTTCTACCTCTTCCAGCTCAGCCCGCACCACCGGTTGTATAACCAATTGTGCTATTCGCATCCCTCGTTCAATCACAAACTCTTGTTCACCCATATTGCACAGAATAATACCAATCTCACCCCGGTAATCGCTGTCTATCGTTCCGGGTGAGTTAACCAACGTTATCCCATATTTCAACGCTAATCCACTCCTCGGGCGGACCTGCGCCTCGTAACCAAATGGTACAGCAATAATGAGGCCCGTAGGAATCAACTTAATTTCATCTTTTTTCAGTTTTATTTGACTATCAACTGCTGCATAAAGATCCATACCGCTCGCCGCTTGACTCATATATCTCGGCAAAGGAAGATCTTCGCAGCCCTCTTTCCTCTTTATCTTTAATTTGATTTCGTGCATTACTATCCCTGGCTAAGATATTTACCTTCGTTATCTGATATGCACTTCAATTCTTCAATAATTGATTCGACCACTATTTCAACATCTACCATACGTCCCAAACCGATTCGGCCTGACGCTAATCTCCCTTTTCCCGGGCCAATAAACTTATAACCAACACTCTGAAGTTCTCGTATATTTTTTTGTGTTATCGGATTCAAGTACATCCGATCATCCATAGCGGGTGCTATTAAGACCGGAACCTCTGAGGCTAAAACAATACAGGACAGAGCATCATCTGCAACTCCAGAAGCTAATTTGCCGATAATGTTGGCCGTTGCAGGTGCTATAACGATAATCCCTGCCTTATTAGCCAGTGAGATATGTTGCGGGTCGTAAACATTGTCCTCAATGAAAATATCAGTTATCACCCTGTTTTGTGAAAGTGTTCGAAATGTCAAGGGATTGATAAATTTCTGTGCAGATTTTGTCATTATCACAGTAATATCAAACCCTCGGCTTCGCAGTTTTGAAACAACTTCTGCAGCCTTAAATGCAGCAATACTCCCCGTTACACCAAAGACAATATTTTTAATCATTTCAAAACCTGAATGATTTGATAACCATGTGTATGCATCAAGTTAGGCAATCCTGGCTAACTTTTCCAAAATTCCTAAAACTACCGTCCATAACAGTTTTTACGGACTTTTGAACTTGCGCCTTCAGCGCAAAATATAAGGAAATATTGAAACTCCTCAAGTTAAGCGCATCCTGCCAGCCAGAATGAGTATTACCCCCCATGTGCCTTTACCTACCCGACATGTCATTCAGGCAAGGAATGGCAAATGGGCCTAGAGGCCGGACGGGCAAAAACATCCACAAAATAGCTTAACGTCACTTTGAATACCTGCCCAAATGATTGTTCAGGCGAGTGTGCTAACGCACATAAAACATGATTTTGAAAGCTATGCATGAATTTAGTACTCAAGAGAGACCTAAAATTTTCTCAATCTTTCTAATGGTAACTTCCAGTTTATCATTAACAATGCAATAATCGTAACGATTACTGTAGGTTAATTCGTTTTTGGCCTGTTCAAGTCTTTTACGGATATCCATTTCACTATTTGTGACCCTTTTCTCCAGCCTCTGTCGTAAAATTTCATCATCTGGTGCCATGATAAAGATCGTGGTAGTCTCCTTAATTTTTCCCATAATCTGCAATGCCCCTATAACATCAATAGCCAGTATGAAAAGTTCGCCATTATGGATTGCCTCCTTGACAGGCTCAAGGGGTGTACCATAAAACGAACCACAATATTCTGCATATTCTAATAATTTGTCTTCTTTAATAAGGCTTTCAAAGGTACTTTTTTCTACAAAATGGTAATCTATCCCGTTTTGTTCCCCCTCTCTTGGTTCCCGTGTTGTAAACGACACTGACCTCTTTACACCTGGATTCAACATCAAATGTTCGCAAATCGTCGTTTTTCCGCTCCCCGATGGTCCCGATATTATTACCAATCGACCTTTTCTATTCACAGTAGTTATACTAAAACCGATTTGGTTTTACTGGAAACAAAATCTTGGTGAAGGTATCCCCGGACAAAAGACGCCGAGGGCTTTACTCGCTCAATTTTATCTCGGATTTTACCTGTCTGCGTGCGTTCCTTACGCACAGGCAGGTCAGAAAACCATTATGAGATGAGTATACATCTTCTTCTGTTTATAAATTGTTACTATTCTATATTAAAAACCTGCTCCTTTATCCGTTCTATTTCTGTTTTTATTTCGATTACGTACCTGACAATGTCTGTATCATTCGCTTTAGACCCTATGGTATTCGCCTCACGAAACATCTCTTGTACGATAAATTCAAGCTTTCTTCCTGTAGGTTCTTCTTTTTCCATTACATCACGAAACATGGTAAGATGACTTTTCAACCTCCCTAATTCCTCTGAAATATCACACCTGTCGGCATAGATCGCAACCTCTTTATATAAATCCTCTTTTTCTATACTGATATTTGTTCCTTCCAGTAATGAGGAAACCCTCTTATGAATACGGTCTCTATATTTCTGGACTACTACTTGGGACTCGTTTTCTATCTTTTCCAGAAATAAGGAGATACGTGTTATCCATTTTTCGATTTCAGATTGCAGATTTTCACCTTCTGCCCGTTTCATGAGGTCTAAATCATTGACCGCAACCCGTATTAATTCCTCTAATTCTGACCAGCCGTCATCATCAAACTGCCCATCAGCACTATCTTTTTTATATTCCAGCACCCCGGGAAGAGAAATAAGGCTTTCAAATGTCACGTCCTGTTTAAAAGATATTTCATTCCGTGTTTCGCTGATAAGCTGATAGTACTCTTTTAATACATCTTTATTGATATAACAGCGAGGTTCTTGTTTCAGTGATTTATAATCAATAGACAAATTAACGGTCCCGCGAAACAACACATCCTTTAACAGTTTCCCAATTCTGTCTTCAAAGTTAAGTAACGATTCTGGAATTTTTGTATTAACTTTCAGGTATTTATTATTTAGGGAACGTATTTCGACATGAATAGTCGTCTCTGCACTCTTTAATTCTGCCCTGCCAAACCCTGTCATACTCTTAATCATTTCTCTTCTTCGACACCCTGTTCAGGCTTACTCTCTTCCTTTTTTTCATCTATAGCATCAATACCCTTCATACCCATCGATTCCTCATCAATCACAACACCCCCTGGATCCTGTGGCTTTTCCTGGTTCGCGTGGTCATGGCCTTCGTGATCGTGCCCCTCGTGTTCATCATGAGCCAGATCATCATGATCTCCATGGAAAACCTGTTGTAATGCTTCATGGGCATGTTCAGGTATCATTCCGGTACCATGAATTGAAGTAAGAGTCAATTTTGTGAGCAAAATTGTGGTAAAGATAAATGATGCACCAACAAGATAGGTAATTTTACTTAAAAAAGTTCCCGTTTTTGTTCCAAATGCTGACTGATCAGAAAAACCGCCAATGGCTGCCAACCCCCCACCTTTACCTGACTGCAACAAGACAACGCCAATTAAAATAATACTCGACAGTACAAGCAAAGATTTTAAAACACCCGACCACTGGAACACAAAAAACATTGCAATTGAACCGAAAATAATCACAATTGCAACAATCCATTTCAACTTCATTATTAATTAGCTCCTTTCAATACTTAATTTTGACTCTGTAGACATTATCATTAGGATTGTTTTGTATAAAAACCAAGGGATTAAATAAAAAGATGAGTATAACACTGTTTCCATGAACATACCAAACCATGTTTTACATGCTAACGGCGATAAAATAGCAGACCCGGTACACAGAACAGTTTTCATTCTACTCAAAAAAGACTATGATGACTTTTCAATCTTCAGCGCATCAGAAATAATACTGAAAAAAGATTCGAAATCCAGACTTGCCCCTCCAACCAATGCACCATCAATTTCAGGCTGACTTAAGAGCTCTTTGGCATTTTTCGAATTCACGCTGCCGCCATATTGAATTCTAACACCCTGCGCTGCCTCCCCGAATTGATTTTTAAGTATATTTCTAATAAAAGAGTGTACGCAATTGGCTTGTTCCGGGGATGCCGTTTTTCCCGTTCCTATTGCCCATACAGGTTCATATGCAATTATGAGTTTGCGAACTTGTCCTTTTGTTACTCCTTTTAAAGATTCAGATAACTGAATACCTACAACCTCTTCCGTCCTCTCTGTTTCCCGCTCTTCCAGGCTCTCTCCTACACACAAAATTGTGTTGAAATCATAAGTCAAAGCGGTATGCAACTTTGCATTAACGAGTGAATTCGATTCGTGAAAAATCGTCCTTCGTTCAGAATGGCCAAGTATCACAAGCGAACAACCAATCTCCTTAATCATCGCTCCTGAAATTTCACCAGTATATGCACCGCTTCTTTCTGCATTCATATTCTGTGCACCGACACATATCTTGCTGTCTTTCAGAATATCACATACATCCTTTAAAAATACAAAAGGAGGACACACACCGACATCAACTTTATCCTCTAAATTAACCGCTTCATTGGATAACCTTATAGCCAGATTTCTGGCTTCCTCCAGAGTCAAATTCATTTTCCAGTTACCCACAACAGATAGCTTTTTCATTCGGTGACATATCCTTCAGGAAATGAACCAATTATCTTAAGGTCAACACAAGTTTTGTTAACCTCAAGAAGGGCCTTTTTTACGTTTTCATCAGTAGCATGACCAACAAAATCTATATAGAAGCAATAATCCCATGCCTTCTTTTTGGTAGGCAACGGCTCTATATCAGACAGGTTTATATTATTCAACCTAAATGGTTCCAGTATCTTATACAGCGCGCCTATCTCGTTTTTTATATAGCACATAACCACCGTCTTATCACAGCCTGTTGAAGGTGGAAAATCAGGACCCAAAACAAAAAACCTTGTGATATTGTTAGGATTATCCTCAATATTTTGCCGAAGAATATTTACCCCATAAATCTGTGCTACCTCAGAATGGGCAATGGCGGCAGAGTTGGATTCTTTGGCCGCAATAGCAACCGCTTCGGTAGTACTTCCAACATCCAGAAGATCCACATTTCCCAGGTTATTTGAAAGCCAAGACCTGCACTGAGAAAACACTTGAGACTTTGAATATATTTTCTCTATTTTATCGATGGCGCAACTTGCCATCAGATTGTGATGAATAGGCATGATAATCTCTGCACAAACCTTTACATCACATTCCGTAAACATGCTTAACGTTTCCCTGATGCCCCCTTCTGAAGAATTTTCTACCGGAACCACACCATAATCTGTACGTTTCTGTAAAACTTCTTTAAAAACCGCATCGATTCCGTTCAAAGGAACATATTCAACAGAATGGCCAAATTTCACCCTTGCAGCAATATAGCTGAAAGTTCCTTCCGGACCTAAACAGGCCACCTTTATGGGTTTTTCCAGTGCAATAGAACCAGCCATAAGCTCTCTATATATGGCCATGAGGCATTTATTGCTTAAAGGCCCCTTGTTGCTTGACATAATTCTGTCATAAACCTGTTTTTCTCTCTCAGGAGCGTACACCTGAGTATTAGTAATTTTCTTTATATCCCCTATTTCCTTAACAATATGTGCCCTTTCATTAAGAAGTTCCACAATTCTCAAATCCAATTCATCGATTTTCCCTCTTAATTTATCCAGATTCACGCGCAATCAACCTTCAAAAGAAAAACATAACCATATATAATTTCAGTAGGTTATAGCATTTTATCAACGCGCTCAACTATAACAGAACTAAAACTTACTGTCAACAAAATAACAAGCAAGAGGTCAAGTTGCCAACTGAGCCCTTTTTTGATTGACTGTTAAGAAAAACCAGATAGAATGAGGCAATATAAGGTAAAAAAAATGGCAAGTGATACAATTACAAGATTTAGGCAGCGATTAGGCATCTTTGTTGATGTGCAAAATATGTTTTATTCAGCCAAATCGCTACATCAATCAAAGATTGACTACAGTAAGCTTTTACTGGAAATCGTTGACAATAGATATCTGATATGGGTAAGCGTTGCATATGCAGTGCATAAGCCAGATGTTGATCAATCGAGTTTTACCGATGCCCTTGAACGATTGGGTTATGAAATCAAGACCAAAGAGTTGAGACTGAGACCAGATGGAACCGCTAAGGGAGATTGGGACATGGGAATAGCTATTGATTCAATTGCAATAGCTCCGAAACTCGACACCATCGTCCTCGTATCAGGTGACGGTGACTTTGTGCCTCTTGTAGAAATGTTAAAGGCCCAAGGCTGTCGCGTTGAGGTGGTTTCCTTTCGGAAAAGCACAGCAATTGAACTGGTTGAGGCCTCCACGAAATATATTGCTATCGAAGAATCAATGCTCTTTAAAGAAAAAAAATTCTTAAAAAATGATAGTAACCAAGGATAAAAAAGAGGTTATCGGGAAACTAGTGGAATGTCAGGAACAATTGGAATATTTTTTCAAAAATATCAACTTGCTTGAAAATGCATTGACTCACACTTCCTTTAAAACATATTTTAACCCAAGTAACGAAAGGCTAGAATTTCTTGGTGATGCTGTGCTCGGAATGGTTACCTCCGAGTACTTATACAACAGGTTTCCCGATTTCTCCGAGGGAAAGCTGACGAAAATAAAATCCGTTGTAGTAAGCCGCACAACTCTGGCCAAGGTTGGTATCGATATGAACCTGACACGGTACATTTCTGTAGGAAAAGGATTAATGACCAATAATGTACTTCCAAAATCACTTATTGCCAACGTCCTGGAGGCAATTATTGCTGCAATATATATTGACGGAGGTCTTGAGGAAGTCACTAATTTCATAATCAATAAACTGGAAAATGAAGTTGATATCGTATGCAACAATCAACATGAGAAAAACTACAAATCTATTCTTCAGCATTTTTGCCAAAAACAACACGGATATACGCCCAAATATAAGATTATCAAACAGACAGGCCCTGATCACAAGAAGATGTTTGAAGTTGTTGCAATACTTGACAATGTCGAATGCAGTAAAGGATATGGAAATTGCAAGAAAGACGCTGAACAGATAGCGGCTAAGAAGACATTAGAAAGGTTTGAACTCAATATAGACTTATAATAAAAAATCAATATCGAAAGGAAAACAGATATGAAAAAGCAAACAAACAAAAAAAAAGTAGTAAGCTGCTGTCCGGCACTTGTTATAAGGTCAAAATGCCCCAGCATTAAAAAGACAAGACAAATAAGAGGTGAGTTACTTACACTGCAAAGAGACGTAAATGCCTCTAAGGAAACGCTTGAAAAAATACGAATAAAATTGCGGCAGAAAAAAAATCAGGGAATAACCATTGACTGCAAAGGGTGTCCTTATAACGAGGTTAAAGAGGTAGCATAGCAACTCCTCTCTTATCAGCAACTGAACTCCATGCGGCTATCCCATTTCCGAATCCACTGCAACTTAAAACGTATAAAAAGAAAGCACAGGGC
The DNA here is from genome assembly GCA_031316155.1 of Candidatus Scalindua sp. GTDB lineage: Bacteria > Planctomycetota > Brocadiia > Brocadiales > Scalinduaceae > SCAELEC01. The sequence goes on along the minus strand of JALDRB010000017.1, from coordinate 46,761 downwards.
CAGCGTGATATAGTCAATTATCAGGAAATACTATAAGTATTCAGATACTCTCGATCTCCGGCAGCAGCTGGCCTGTTTCTTCTGTAACATCTTTCTGGGTTTGCTCCCCTGACCAAATCATGCAATCTAGTTCTTTAGCAGGTCGCGCATAGTTTCAATTATGCACCCGCTTCCTTTTCCGGTACTCCTCATAAATACAGCTAGTGGCCTCATGGAATACAATGTACGATTCACTTTGAATCTGTTCCCCTATATCACAAGGCATTCCATAAAGCTGAAATGCAGCGACCACCCTTGTCTCAATCGTTATAGTCAAACCCCTCTATTCCTGATGGATTGGAACATTATTCAATATTTCATGAAGAGGTTGGTCATCAGCTGAAGGTAGTTATTTTTATACACCGTATTTAAAGCACCATCAATCGATTTTCAATATTTCTTCTGAAAGGTTTTTACCATGAAATATTCCCTGATTTCGGTCGTTTTAATTTTTCCGAAACACCCAATGATGAAAACGGCCGGACATCAAACTCATTAATCATTATCGTTGGGGAAATAATTCCGCTAACCTTCAAACAGATTCAACGGATATAATTTCAGGTATGTCCTCTTTCACTCGAACCTCTATTCCTTGCTTGAGAGTCATAAGCGCACTCGGACATGTACCGCAGGCACCTTTCAGCTTAACCTTTACAACACCGTCTTTTACATCAATGAGCTCGACATCTCCACCGTCAGCTTGTAAAGCAGGCCTGATAGAATTTAATGATTTTTGAACTCTTTCTTTCATTTCTGACATTTATGCTACTCCTTCTTTTATAAACGTTAATAAACCTATCTGTCTTTCTTCTTTACCACCTCATTCAACTCTTCAACAATCTTTTCAGGATCAACATTGTGCATCATAGCACCAAAAGCAATATCTTCCATTTTTGAACCGGGACAAGTAAAACATCCGGAACCAAAATATTTTTTAAAAACCTGCTCTGTTTGCGGGTATTTCTCAAATACCTCACCAATGCTCGATTTCTTTGTTATTTCAAAGGGTTTATCACTCATTATTACGATTACCTATATATTCAAGTTTGCGCTTCTTTAGGTTTTCTGAGACTAAACAGAATGTTTATGACAAACATGAGTATGGCAATTACATTAAGCACGGCAAGAGCCTTTTCAGGAACTCTTGTATGGCCACCGTGCCCCCACATGCCTACAAACCCAACCAAAGCCAAATTTGCCAACCAGAAATGAACAACCGCCAGTTTCGGAAAGGCAACCGGGTTTCCATTAAATCTTGGTATTATGTGATACCCGACCCCGTAAATCATCATTGACATCCATCCCAACATCATCAAATGGACATGCATCTGGTGTAAATGGTAAGACCGCCTCTCACAAAACATCAAATAAGCGCCTATGATTGCAGCAACCAGAAAATAAATCACACTCATTCGAACAAAATTCTTAGCAACAGGATCCAAACCTACCCCCCCTACAGAGGATAAAATATACGCTGAAAATATACAAAAACAGAGAAAATTCCGATAAAATATAAACTTCCGTTACATCGAAGATATAAAAATAGATGGGGCTTGTCAATAAAAAAACAAAGCCGGTAAGAGCGTTTTTTGTAAGAGTGTTTTTTATTTGATTATATCCCATTTTTTTAATAAACTAACATATTAAACCTGTTTATTTCTTTACTTGAAAAGAGGAAATTCAATAATTGTAAAGAGGGCTTAAATTTATCAGCAGGAGAATCAAAACCCTTTTATATGTGCGTTAGCGCATACCTAAAATGGCGTTAAGCAACGACATGGAAGTCGTTGTAGCAATTTTAAAAGAGTTACGCAGGATGCGCTAACTCGATATATCTGAACAATGCTCGATCCAGTACAATATATATTCATCGCAACAATAGTATTTTACCTGCTCGATTCGATTTGGGAAATAGGTTCCATATTCAATCCGCAGAAATTCCACAAAGTGTTAGCTAACTACTTTATAATAATAGGGTTATGCCTTCACTCAGCGTTCTTAATAATTGTCAGTATTCAATCGGGTAATCTACCAATTTCTACCCTCTTTGAATCTGCTACATTTTACCTTTTTCTGATTGTCTTAATTTCTGTAGCTATCAAATTCACCTATAGAATACCATCAATAACACCATTTTTAATGCCCATTATTACGGGATTTTCTATTGCCGCAATTGCTCTCGTGGGAAACAGTTTAACTTTAACGTATGAGTTAAAGAGATTCTGGCAATTTGCTCACATAATCCCAATTTTTCTTGGCTATTCAGCTTTTACGGTATCTTTCATTCTCAGCATAATGTACCTGACACAGGAAAGACAATTAAAGAAAAAGGCTTTTGGACCGCTATTTGACAGCTTACCGTCACTTGGAACTTTAGACGCGCTCATGTGGAAGACCATCACGTTAGGTTTCCCCCTTTTAACAATCGGCCTGGCCTCAGGTACAATATGGGCAAAGACATCCAACATATTAGGCGATCTCTGGTACCTGGATTCAAAGGTTTTACTGGGCACTCTTACCTGGCTCATTTATGCAGCACTCCTGCATTTGAGATTAGGTGCATCTTTTCATGGAACCAAGGTAGCATTTGTTACCGTTATAGGTTTTGTCATTGTTGTTTTTACGTTTATAGGTCCATTCTTCATGGGATCAAAACATGCCTATGTAGAGAGTTCTCCAATGCTGAAAAAAGAAATGCAGCTGGAAGAGATACCGATTGAAGATATACCGGTGGAGGAAGAGCCTCTGAAAGAAGAACCGGAAAAAGATGTTGGTTTCTCAAACATAACACTTTAACATTTAACAAACATTACTATACACTATGAATTTGCATGCAATTGGACTGAATCACAAATCTGCACCTGTTGAAATCAGGGAGAAACTTGCTTTTAGTGCATCTTCGATACCCATAGCATTGTCTTCCTTTACACAATCCTTTTCATCATCAGAAACTGTCATATTGTCTACCTGTAACCGTGTGGAAATTTATGGAACATCACCAGATGATTGCCTGAATAAAGAATCACTGCTTGACTTCTTTTCCGCCTTTCATGGTTTACCGAAAGAAAAATTTTCAGAACACATGTATCATTATCAAAACCTGGATGCTGTTAAACATCTGTTCTTTGTCACATCGAGTCTTGATTCGCTGGTGGTTGGCGAATCTCAAATCCTTTCTCAGGTTAAAGAAGCGTATATGACAGCCGCTTCTCAAGAAGCGACCGGAAGCATTCTTAACCAGTTATTTCAGCGTGCCTTAAGCGTTGCCAAGGACATACATACAAAGACAAACATCAGTAAGGGGAAGGTATCAATAAGTTCTGTGGCCGTAGAATTTGCTGTCAAGATATTCAAAGATTTCTCCGACAAGACCGTCTTCATAATTGGTGCTGGAGAGATGTGTGAACTCGTACTGAAACATCTCGTAGAACAGGGAACCAAAACGGCAATAGTTGCAAACAGAAATTACGATAAAGCACAAGCTCTTGCGGATGAATATCAGGGCAAAGCAATTAATTATGACTCGCTTGAAGACTATCTCCCTCAGGCAGATATTATTATCAGTTCAACCTCCGCTCCACACTATGTCATTCACACAGAACATATAAAAAATGCGATTAAAATGCGTAGAGGGAACCCTATGTTGCTTATAGACATTGCCGTACCCAGAGACATAAATCCTGAAATTGCGAGAATCGATAATGTTTATCTTTATAATATTGATGATCTCCAGACAGTCGTAAACCAGAACATAGATGAAAGAGAAAAAGAATTCACTCAATGCCAGATTATTATTGACAAAGAGGTGGAAAAATTTATGGCATGGTTCGAAGAATTAAAGATCGGACCAGCTATTGCCCAATTAAGAAACCATTTCCATAAGATAGGTGAAGATGAACTTGAACGGCTGAGACCAAAATTAGAAAACATTGCACACGAAGAGTGGGAGCATATTGTCTATTCAGTACAAAGAACCATTAACAAAATCCTCCACAAACCTGCCAAGGTAGGGAAAGAGAAGGCTAAGAATGGTGGTGGTTACAAATATGTAGAAACGATAAAAAACCTGTTCGGCATCCACCACCATGATGAGAACAAGAGATAAACCAACCTGGCCGAGCCAGAACCAAACAGGAATAAATTTTATACGTGTTCTTGTTCGGCCAGGTTGTTAAATGAAAACCTACGGTTTTCAGACTTTCCCTTATTAGATATTTTTTTCTCCGAACAACTCTTTCATTTTTGATGAGATATTGTTGCTCCGCATGAGAGTCTCTCCTATTAATATCGCATCAACACCTGCCTCTTCAAGCCTCCGGACATCGTCCCTTGTCCTGATGCCGCTCTCGCTTACAATAACCTTTCCACCCGGAATAAGCGGGCATAGATGAAGCGATGTATTCAGATCTGTCTGAAATGTAACAAGATCCCTGTTGTTAATGCCGATGATTTCTGATCCTGTCTCCAGGATCTTGTCGAGTTCGGCACTATCGTGTATCTCAACCAGGCATTCCATCCCAAGGTTGCGGGAAATTGCCAGAAATGAATCTATCTGTTCTATTGTGAGCAGTCTTGCGATCAGTAAGATGGCATCAGCGCCTGCCGCTCTTGCCTCATAGATCTGATAGGGGTCAATGATAAAGTCTTTTCTCAGGAGAGGGATGGTTACGCTATCCCTAATCTCAGAAAGATATTTCAGGTTTCCCTTGAAAAACTCTTTGTCCGTCAACACTGATATCGCCGCCGTACCACTTGATTCGTATTCCCTTGCTATAGCAACATAGTCGAAATCCTCCCTGATTATGCCGGCCGAAGGCGATGCCTTTTTAACCTCGGCTATAACCCTGATCCCATTGTTCCTTTTCAAGGCCTTACTGAAGATGCCGGTTTGTGACGATGTCTTACATCTCTCTTTTAATATTTCTACAGGAACAAGTTCCTTATCTTCTGCAACTTCTTTCAGTTTATGGGAATAAATCTTATCTAAAATCAATTATGGTTCCTTAGTCTATAAGCTGACAATTTCTTGTTTTTTAACTAGAAATCATCACCTTATAGAATTTTTACCACCCATTCGGTGTGGTAAAGAAAAATGTTTAATAACAAATCAAACAACTTTACAATTTAGCTTTTCTTTATTGTAATAAAAGAACATTCCTTTTACCCTTCCAGGTAGGAGTTGTTTTGAATTGATTATCACCAATCATAACCTGTTATTCAAGTTTTAAATATACGTTTTAAATATTCTTGATTATATCCATACATTATATTAGAATTTCCACTTAATTCACGGAAATGATTATCTTTTATATTATTAAAATAAAGAGAGAACATAATGAAAAAAACATATCTATTCACACCAGGCCCTACACAGGTGCCGCCTGAAGTGACTCTGGCGGAAGCAAGCCCATTGATCCACCACAGGACATCCGAGTTTTCAAATATCTTTGCTAATTTCTCAGAAGATTTAAAATATCTTTTCCAGACCAGGAATGGTGAAGTCTTTACCTTTGCCTCATCAGGTACCGGGGGGATGGAGGCTTGTGTCGCGAACTCCTTATCACAGGGAGAGAAGGTGATTGTCATACGGGGAGGTAAGTTTGGCGAAAGATGGGCAGACATCTGTAAGGTTTTTGGAGTAACGGTGATACCCGTTGACGTAGAGTCCGGAAAAGCCGTAAACCCTGTTCTTCTTGAAAACATCCTGAAAAAGGAAAATGATGTAAAGGCTGTACTTGCGACACAGAGTGAAACATCAACCGGTGTACTTCACGATATCGCAGGTATTGCAAAGGTTGTAAAGAATCATAATGTGTTACTTATCGTAGACGCCATTTCCGGAATTGGCGTTCACCCACTCATGATGGATGAGTGGAATATCGATATCGCTGTTACCGGTTCGCAAAAAGGTTGCATGTTACCTCCGGGATTGGCCTTTGTTGCTGTGGCGCCAGGCGCATGGGAAGCTGTCGAAAAGGCACAACTGCCGAGGTATTACTGGGATTTCAGAAAGATGCGAAAGAACCTGGCTAACAAAACAACGGCATTTACACCCGCAATTTCACTCATCATGTCGGCGAGTAAAGCCCTCAGCATGATAAAGGAAGAGGGCATCGAAAATGCCTGGAAAAGACACGCAAGGCTGGCACATGCAACAAGGGAAGGAGTCAGGGCTCTCGGTCTTGAACTTTTTGCAGGTGATGATTCAAGCAACGTATTGACTTCCGTTAAAGCCCCTGAAGGCGTTAACATCGATTCTGCCATTAAAAAGCTGAGGGACGAAACAGGTGTTACGATGACAGGCGGACAGGATGCATTGAAAGGCAAAATATTCAGAATCGGACACATGGGTTATGTAAACGAATTTGACATAGTTCTTACCATTTCAGCCGTTGAAAAGTGTTTGCACGAAAACGGCTACAAAATAGAACTGGGGAAAGGTGTATCAAGGGTACAGGAGGTTCTGTATAAGAAGTAACAATCCCATCTTTTACAAGATGATTATGAATCTCACCGTTTCTTTTTGATCAGCGCCATAAGATTTAGGTTAAATAGGTGGGCTCTAAACGCTAAAATTTCTTAGATGTTTAGAGCCTACGCCCCTTTCTTATTCACCCTTAAATGCTTTCTTAATGATACCCTCTATCACTCCCAGGAAATTTGAATGTCCATTTTCCAAAAGAAGAAAGGCCTATTCAAGGGCTTCCGTGGCTCGCGCGAAGCGATAAGCTATTATAGCTTCTCTCTCCTGAGTCACAGGATAACTCCATCTTTTTCAACATTCTTATGGAAAGGCATTTCACGATACAATGATGAATTCCACTTACTGCGACTGTATACAAATGCCGTATTTACCTCTCCCATTTCTAATTCGATAGGACAAAGTTGATGGCAAATATAATTCTCTTTTTCTAAAGAGAACTCCTCATCGATTAAAATAATAAGATCATAGTCAGAATATTCATGTGAATCCCCTCTTGCTCTCGAACCGTATAAAATCAGCTCAGCGGAGGGTTCGACCTTAAATATCGCATCGCGGCATCTTTCTAATAATACTTTTTCAGTCTCAGTTTTAGCTTTCCATTGCTCAAAGCGTTTCATTCTGTATCCTCTAACAGTGATTTTGATTCCTTTCACACACTACTCCTGTGAAATCTTCCTCTGTATATAGTATATAACCCCAGTCTATTGTCGGTCGTTATAATTGAGATGATTTGTTTTTCAATAAAATTCACCTATTGAGAAGCCTGCCTTGGAATAACATATTTAAATTGCTTGGCCCGAAGCAAACTGGAAATATATTATCGTATTCCCAAGGAAGGTGAAAACACACAGCTAAAGAAAATGGATTTCAAACTGGATTTAAGACATCAGTATAAATTGCCTGGAGCATATAAAAATAAAGCAAGTTAATGGGGTTACAAATCTTTCATAATGACAATTCTGATTATATCTTTTTAATGATTTTACCGAATTTCTTATCCTTTTTATAATTGACGTTCATTTTTATCATTTTGTTAAGAAAAAAGATTCGCCCTCTCTAGGCCACTATGCTATTATGCGCCTCTTAATTTATTGAGATTCCCGACCTCACTTGCAGGCGGAGTTGTGATAAGAAAACCCCATGGTGGTGCGCCGGATTTCATCTTGCAATATTAAAACAGCCTTTATTATATTATTTCTCATATTACGGACTTAACATAACACATTTTATACTCATCTGATAATGGTTTTCGGATAAAATCCGAGATAAAATTGAGCGAGTAAAGTCCTCGGCGCCTTGTCCGGGGATACCTTCACTAAGATTTGGTTTCCAGTAAAATCGAAAACCAAAACGGTTTTAGTATATTGAAGTCGGCAACTATTTAAGCTGCCGTGAATAAGAAACACCGGAACAATATGATGAATAAGTTTTTTATCTACACCATCTGTGTGTTCAGCATTTTTGTCATTTTACTTTGCACACCAATTAACTCTTTAGCCCAATCAGGCACTGATACAATAACCTCATATCGTGAATTCCCATTAATTGGCAGCCGTCTTGCTGTTTGGATAGTTGCTCAAATTCACCTTAACTTTGCCGCTTTTATACTGGGAGTACCCATATTCTCAGTGATCGTTGAATTAATTGGTATCATCACAAAGAATAAAGAATATGACAAAATGGCAAAGGAGTTTATAAAACTAACCTTAATGGCCCTGGCAATAACTTCAATTTTCGGCGCACTATTAACATTCTTTTTAATCAGCCTTTACCCGGGGTTTTTTTATTATCTAACAGGCATTTTCGCTGCAACTTTGTGGGTCTATCCGCTCCTTTTCTTTGGTGAAACCGCTTGCCTCTATCTTTATTGGTATTCATGGGATCAGTTGTCTAACCGCAAGGTTGTGCATCTTTTTGTGGGTATCCTCCTTAACGTCTTTGGTCTGTCTATAATGTTTACGGCCAACTCATGGGTAAGTTTTATAACAAGTCCGTCTGGGATTGATGACCAGGGAAATCTTCTGAATATATGGAATGCTATTACGAATTTTACCTGGATGCCATTCAATATTCATCGTTTTTTAGGTAACATCAGTTTTGGTGGCGCAATTGTCGCTGCTTATGCAGGATTTAAATTTATGGCATCAAAAACAAATGCTGAAAGGGCACATTATGATTGGATGGGATACACCGGAAATCTTATCGCTATATCAGGCTTTATGTCACTTCCATTTGCCGGATACTGGTTAACAAAAGAGATCTATGCATTCAGTGAACAATTGGGAGTAATTCTCATGGGAGGTTTTCTTTCGTGGCTCTGGATAATTCAGGCATTGATAATTGGTATCATTTTCCTTGCTACAAATAGTTATTTCTGGTTGGGAATGGAACGTATTCCTGGTGCAGAACGGTATAAAAAGTATATTAAGTATCTTGTTTCTGTAGTTGCATTATGTTTCCTGGTTTGGGCGACTCCTCATACCTTAATTGCAACACAAGAGGAGGCTCATCGTATGGGAGGCAGTCACCATCCGGTTGTGGGCACATTGGGACTTATGTCTGCAAAAAACTGCGCCGTTAACATTATGATTTTGGCTACTTTTGTGAGTCTTGTTCTCTATCGTCGTGGAAACAAGATATCAACAGTAAAATGGTTTAAAATTGGAAACAGGATTCAGAAGATGTTAATTTTTTCAGCATCCGGAGTAGTTATCTTTTATGGTGTTTACGGTTATTTTGTAGAAGCTGTTGTCAGGGTTGGCTTTTCTCTTTTTCAGGTTTCATCTGTCTTATTCTGTATTATTTCGTTTACAATTATTGAGATATTTCTTTTTCGCAATGCAAAGATTATTGGAAAAATTAAATGGGGAAAAATACCTTTCAGGTCGCAGTACTCGTTGCTTGCCATAGGTGTAACCTATACATGGCTTATGGGACTTATGGGATTTGCCAGATCGGCAATGCGCCAGAACTGGCATGTTTACGGCGTTTTGAAAGACACCTCCGCTGATGCTTATACTCCAGCCCTGGGCTATACTGCGAATATAGTATCTATAATTACGTTACTGTTTATTATATTCGTTTTGTTTATTTTCTGGATTTCAGGATTTGGCGGGAAAAAGAAGAGCATTCAAAAGGATGTGATACTGCCAGAAACACACCAAGGACAAAGCCATGGAATTGTTCTATTCAAAGGAGCAGTCCTCTCTGCAGCCCTGATTGGATTTTTTACACTTTACGCAAATAAAATCCCACAAATTGAATCAAGGATACCTGAAGAATTAGCAGTGCCGGAAGGAAAGCTTACCCAGGAAGATATAGTAAGAATAGGAAAAGGCATTTTCGAGGGCAGAGGAAACTGTTCAATTTGTCATTTAAAAACAGGAGGACGTGGGCCGAATCTTGAAAATGTAGGATTCAGGGCGGAAACCCGTAAACCTGATATGCCGCCTAAAGAGTATCTCATGGAATCGATAATCAGACCGTCGGCATATCTTGTAAAGGGTTATGGTCCAATTATGCCCCCTGCAAACAAGCCTCCGGTCTCGCTCAATCAAGGTGAAATCCTTGCTGTTGTTGCATATTTGCAAAGCTGTGGAGGCGTCGTTACGATAAAACCGGATGATATTCCGGAAGGAGCTTTTTCACCAAAATCAAAAGAGAAAGTTCTACTTGCAAAAGGAGATATTACGGTTGGAGAACATCTTTTTAATGAAAAAGGTTGTTCCGTATGTCATGCAAATACTGCAGAAGAGAAGGCAAAGCTTGCCCCAAACTTATTTGATATTGGGAAAAGGGCAGATATTGATTATATTAGAGAATCTATTATTGATCCGCAATCAAAAGTCGTTAAAGGATATGATCTTGCCATGCCTGATTTTGAAGAAAAACTAACGCTTAAAGAATTTGATGATCTCGTTGCATATTTACTAAGCCTTAAAGGGTAAAATTAAAAAAATGAAAACCGATAAGCTTTCACAAATATTTTTATTGGTTGTTGCCGCCTTTCTTGTTCTCAAATATGTAATACATCCCCGGATACCGTCATCCCTCCTCTACTTTTATATGATGATAGTTATTTTTGCTGTCTTTATTTACATTATATCCGATACCAAATTGCTTCAGGATTTCCTTAATCCAATAAAATCAATCATAATTAAAAATGAGGATCCATTAATAGAAGAGAGAAATAAAGAGGCCAGAATGCTAATATTCGGTTTATTGCCTTTAGCCGTAGCGGTTTTTACTTATATTAATTTGTCTGTTGGGACAAAACAGCCTGCTGAACTTCGTTCTATCCACCCTGAGCCGCCCCTGCAAATACTATTCAGGGAAAAACCTCTTCGCATTTTAGGATTAAAAAACCCATTAAGAGCTGATAAAAAAAATTTAAATAAATACATTGAAGAAGGAGCGGTTGTCTATTTTGAAAACTGTTTCTTTTGCCACGGAGATAATCTTGACGGGAATGGTCACTTTGCAGAGGCCCTTAATCCAAGACCTGCTGATTTTACTGATCCCGGAAGCATTTCACAATTACAGGAATCTTATCTCTTCTGGAGAATTAGTAAAGGGGGGCAAGGGTTACCTGCCGAGGGAACTCCCTGGAATTCCGCCATGCCCTCCTGGGAAAATGTTTTGACTGAAGAAGATATATGGAAGGTTATTATTTATATTTATGAATCGACTGGTATGGAACCGAGAAGATGGGAAGAAAAACCTCTAAATCGATAATTGATGGCCGCAACATTTCAATCCGATTTATTATGTTGCTAACATTAATGATAATAGTAATCTTATTAGTTGAATTTTTAATCTTACAATCTCTCCTCGCACAGGGAGAGAACCTGGCGCCAGCTTCATCAGAGAATATTGAGGCTGGAAAAAGAATATACATGAAAAAGTGTCAATACTGTCATGGCGTTGACGGAGAAGGCGATGGCCCGGCTTCGGCTTTTCTAGATCCTCCTCCTCGCGACCTTACCCGCGCGCGTTATAAGATTATTTCTACCGGATCCGGTGAATTGCCAACAGATCAGGATATTTTTAACGTTATTTCAAATGGCATACCTGACACTTCCATGCCGGCCTGGTCTTCTTTGAAGGAAAAAGAAAAATGGCAGACAGTACTATATGTCAAAACCCTTGCCGAGAGGTTTGACTGGTATAAGCAGATAAAAAAAGTTCCCGAAATAGTTAAAATTGCCAATCCACCTCATGCTACAAAGGAAAGCATTGAAAGGGGCAGAGAAATTTACATGAAAAAGCTGGAATGCTGGAAGTGCCATGGAGAAAGCGGAAGAGGCGACGGGCCTTCTGCTATAAAACTAACCGATGAGTGGGAACATCCTATTAAGGCTGCAAATCTTACAAAGCCGTGGAAATTCAAAATAGGAAGCGCACAAAAAGATATCTACCGCACTATTATAACAGGCATTGCAGGCACTCCCATGCCGGCCTTTTTAACTGGAAATACGGAAGAGGAACTTTGGGATCTGACAAATTATGTAACGTCATTGGGCATTAAAAACCGACCACAGAAAACAACCGTATTAAGGCCTTTATTTATTCCCGGTAATCTCACTGAAGACTTAGAAGATCCTCTCTGGAACGGAATTGAAGCAAGGGAATTTACACTTTTTGGGCAGATATTATTAGCGCCTAAGTTGTATACGCCCTCGATAAATGAAATTTATGTAAAATCCATCTATAACGATAAGGAAATTGCATTTCTTATAGAGTGGGATGATGCCAATCAAAGCAGTCCAGGAACTACCGAGGAGGGAGATGTTATATACGCCGACGCACTGGCAATTCAATTTCCCTCTCAAATTCCAGAAACACCTGAAAGCCCCAGACCTTTTTTCTTAATGGGAAATCCAACATTACCCGTTAACCTGTGGTTATGGAACTCAGATTCAAATACCTTTATGGAGGCCAATGCAGAAGGAGTTAACAGGAAAAAATTTCAGTCAGAAAAAAACAGTGATATTAAGGGTAAAGTTGCGTATAAACAGGGGCAATACAAGTTGCTGGTTAAACGTAATTTAACTACATCAGACAAAACAGATGATATCCAGATGGAATATAACAAATTCATTCCCATAGCCTTTTTTGTGTGGGATGGTCACAATGGAGAAACAGAAAGTAAGATGGCTGTCTCTACCTGGCACTATCTCTTCCTTGAGAAAAAAGAAACAGGCAGGAATGTTTTATATTCAATACTTGCCATTTTGTTTACCATTATAGCCGAAATAATCTTTGTAAAGAGAATAAGACGAAATGCCATTTCTACTCAGTAGTGTCTGGTTAGGTTTTACATACGCGGCTTTTGTCATACCCGAACGCTTTTATCGGGTATCCACATAGGTTTATTCATCATAGATTCCCGCTAAAAACATTCGGGAATGACAGCTTTGGAGCAATAAATGAAACACGCAAAAACCTAACCGGACAATGATGATAAAAATTAAACATACAGGTAACCCATGAAGAAAAAGGGAATCTCACACATTTACGAAATTAACACCCGTGTCTGGCTGAAAGAGCTGTCACATACCTATCAGAGTGAAATAAAACTGGATACTATCCCTGAGGAAGAGATAACATACATAAAGAAATTTGGCTTTGACGCTCTCTGGCTGATGGGGGTGTGGCGCTCAAGCAGGATAGGAAGGGAGATAGCCCTAAACCATGAAGACCTCCGCAGTGCGTTCCTCAGGGCTTTGCCCGATCTCAAACCGGAAGATGTCGTTTGTTCCCCCTATTCGGTAGCGGGATATGATGTTGACAGTTGTCTGGGTGAGCGTAAAAGCATTCTGGATTTTAAAAAAAGATTGAACAAACAGGGAATGAAACTACTCCTGGATTTTGTGCCGAATCATGTATCGTTAGACCATCCCTGGATTAAAACTAAACCTGAGCTTTTTATACACGGATCAGAATCTGATCTCAGGAAAAACCCGGAAACGTTCTTCCCTGTTGATAATGATAAAACGATAGTAGCGTATGGAAAAGATCCCTATTTCCCTGCCTGGACAGATGTCGCACAGTTAAATTATTTTAACCCCCGGACACGAAAAGCCATGCTTGATGTACTATTTAGCATATCCCAACTCTGCGACGGACTGCGCTGCGATATGGCAATGCTGATTTTAAAAAAAATCCAGCTTGAAATCTGGGGAGAGAGAGTCTTTTACAACAATAAATTTAAGGAACCGGAAACAGAGTTCTGGCAGGAAGCTATTCGTGAAGTCAAAAAAACATATCCCGGCTTTGTTTTTATTGCTGAGGTCTATTGGGGGTTGGAATCAGAACTCGTGTCACTCGGGTTTGATTATGTTTACGACAAGTCCTTCTATGACGCCTTACGGGAAATGGATATTGAAAAATTAGTAGCACTCTTAACAGGAAACAATGATTTAAGAAATAAAAAACTGAGATTTATTGAAAACCATGATGAAGATCGTGCAGCAAAGGTATTTGGAGATGAAAAATCAAAAGCTGCGGCATTCATTATGACACTTGGACCCGGCGCCCACCTCTTTCATCAGGGACAGTTGGAAGGCTTTACAATAAAACTGCCCGTACAACTCATCAGAAGACCTGAAGAAAGAATCAATCAGCAGATTAACTCTTTTTATCAGATTCTCCTGTCAAACACAAAAACCATTATGCAGGGTGATGGCAACTGGTTTCTCTTAAAACCGTCACCTGCATGGGATGGCAATATTACCTACAAAAATTTTATAGGAGTATTTAACTCCAACCACTGCCTGGCGATTATCAATTATTCAGACTCTCAATCGCAGTGTTACCTGCATCCTCACGTAATGGATATTTTCTCTGAGAATCTGAGATTCAGAGACATCTTACATCAGATCGAATATGTACGGCCAAGAGAAGAGATTGTTTCCCGGGGTCTCTATCTCGATATAGCCCCATACGGTTTTCACCTTTTCAGGGTATCAGGGGAGTAGTAAATGTACAAAGCATGAGGAATTTTGCAATCATTTATTTTATACATGAGCGAACCCCCTTGACCTCTGCCCCCATTCGAACGGATTCATCCGGGCGGGCAGCTTCATTAAGGTGTGGAGTCATTCGAGAAGGCTCACATAACCATATTCTCATGGAAAGAGAAAAACAATGCCACCGAGGTATCGGACTCCATAATACCTCAGCCTTTACCCGTCAACTCCTCTGCGATCAACTCAGCCTGCTTCAATACCGTTTCAGTTGCCAGTTTCTGCATATCCGGCGGATAGCCATATTGCCTTAAAGTCCGCTTTACAATAACCTTTAACTTTGCTTTTACACTTTCTTTAATTGTCCAGTCTATGGAAGCGTTTTCTTTTACTTTTTCATAGAGAACAACGGCCAATTCTCTTAGCTTGTCCTTCTCCATCAATTCACGTGCACTGTCATTATTTGCAATAGCGGTGTAGAATGCATATTCAAGATCAGACAATCCCATCTCCCCCGGCTCTTTGTCCATCTTTTGAATGTCCTTACTCAGTTCAATCAGTTCCTCGATTACCTCCGCTGCCGTTAAAATTTTGTTGTGATATTTCCTGATGGCATTCTCAAGCATCTCCATTAAAGATTTACTTTGTAACAGGTTCTTTTTAACGCGTGATTTAATTTCATCATTAAGCAATTTCTTTAACACTTCAAGGGCAATATTTTTATGCACCATATTCTTAACTTCCAGAAGGAACTCTTCCGAGAGTATGGAAATATCCGGTTTTTTGATCCCGGCTGCATCAAAAACGTCTATGACCCGCTCAGTTACCAGTGCCTTATTGGTAAGTTCCACAACATCGTATACACATCTTAGTGTCACTAGCTGTGTCATAACATCGTATACACTTAGCAAAATTGTTTAATAGGGATTCTGTTTTTTACAGGTTCCCTTAGTTTATAAGATTCTGTTCTGATTAATTGTTTTGGAGCCTCAAATGCTGCTTGATAATAAACACTTAATTCTTGTTTACTCATGTTTAGTATTGCCCATACATATTCAAAACTTAAAGCTTTATTAATATACAATTCTTCATTGAGAATTGTAATATACCCTTTTCATCTACTAAACGGACAAAATGTATTCTCCCTCTTGTTATTGGTAATTCCTCTGATGGGTCGAAGGTGAAGCCTTCTGGTAATAATCTTCGTGTATAGCCTTTGCAATATTGCTGAGAGAAATTATCTTTTTTATATTTCTGATAGTTGTTATGTTTATCTCTAAATTTCTTTGATTCAACTCTTAGTTCTTTCAGATCTTTGAAGCGCTTTGATTGCCAGAGTAATTCATTAAAACGTTTATTAAAATTTTCTATATATCCGTTTCTCCATGGTTCTTTAAATGGTATAAACACTATATCAATACCGAAATTTAAGCAGAATCGAGATAGTTTACCAAGGTCTTAATATGATACAGGCTTCCTCTGAAAGATGCTTCGTTATCAAGTTGTAAAAATCTGGGAAGCCCAAAAGCCTTCCAATCATTGATCAGAAAGCTGATAACGCTCTCAGCACCCTTGTCTGTATATTGTTCCAAGTTTGCTTGATTGGTATAAACATCTATTCTGTTTACAGAAACAATAGATCCGTATCCTTGTATATACCTGGGTGTCACCAGATCAAAGCTGATGTACGTGCCCTGGATGCTTAGTTTTGATTGTAGGATAATATTTTCCCGACGTAGTTTCATTTTTGTGCCTTGATTTTTCAATAATAAGGTCATTTCTTTTTAAGACCCGATTGATGGTGGAAAGTCCTGGTTTCTCTTGGTACCCTAAGGTATCAAGTTCTTGATGAATAGCAATTGCTCCACAGAAAGAATATTTGGTTGAAGGTCTATCCCTTGTCACTAATTTCTTTCTGCTTTCTACAATTGCCTGTTCAAGCTCTTTATTAATTTTACCGGGTTTATGATGCGGTTCTTTTGATTTATCAAGATACCACTCCCTTTCCCCCTGATTCTGCTCTCTCAAGCCATTTATAAACCCAAGCTCTTGTCCGATTAAGTTCCTGATGGATTTCTGTAACCGTTTTTCCTTCTGAACTTAATTGAGTACATCTATGCGAAGTTGTATTTCTTCTTTATTGTTTTTGCTATTTTTTATCCATTTTGTACAATCTCCTTTTTAAAGGAAATTATATAATGTGTATACGATGTTGTGGGACAAAAAGTGTATACGATGTTATGAAACACACCACCTTATCAATTACCTGTCGTATTACGGTCTCTATTTCCTCATCGGTCCTGCCTGAACCCGTGCTGTCAAACTTTACTAAACGTGATTTAACCGCCTGAAAGAATGATAATTCATCTTTTACGTCCATTGCCTGTTCATGGGGTATCGCTATGGAAAAAGCCTGAGACAGAGCGGTTACTTCATCAATATATCTCTTTCTCCCGTTATCTATTCCCAGAATATGTTCTTCTGCTGCAAGAATAAGGGATAGCTTTGTTGAAGTGTCTGCCTCAAAGTAATCTTCATAGGCAAATCCATGAAACATCTGTGAAACCACTTCAAGTTTTTCCAGCATCATTTGGACGGCTTTTTCCTGGGCAATTGCAGGGTCACCCTTTCCTCCACTATCAGAATAAAAGGATAAGGCTTTTTTCAGGTCAGAGGCAATACCCAGATAATCAACCACCAGACCGCCTGGCTTGTCTTTGTAAACCCTGTTTACCCGTGCTATCGCCTGCATCAGATTATGACCCTTCATCGGTTTATCTATGTAAAGTGTGTGTAAACACGGGGCATCAAAACCCGTGAGCCACATATCACGAACAATCACCAGTTTAAGTTCATCTTCAATATCCTTCATTCTCTCCGCTAACCCTCTGCGCTGTTCTTTGGTCGTATGATGTTTTGATATTTCAGGACCGTCGGAGGAAGAGGAAGTCATAACCACCTTAATAACACCCGTTTTCAGGTCATCACTGTGCCATTGCGGTCGAATATGAATGATTTCCTTATACAAATCGGCAGCAATACGGCGGGACATGGCCACAACCATTGCCTTACCATCAAGCCCTCCACCTCCGGGACTATTCCTCAGCTCGAAATGAGTGATAATATCCTGTGCCACCTGCTTAACCCTGTCTTCACTGCCGATTAATGCTTCCAGTTGTGTCCACTTTGCTTTTGCCTTCTGGGTTTTGGTTAATTCATCATGTTCAAGCTCTTCATCAAGATCCGCAATAAGTTTTTTCCCTTCTTCGCTGAGCTTTATCTTCGCCAGCCTGCTTTCGTAATAAATCCTGACCGTTGCGCCATCATCAACAGCCTGTAAAATATCATAAATATCAACATAGTTACCAAATACCGCGGGTGTGTTCACATCTGTGTTTTCGATTGGTGTACCCGTAAAACCCAGATACGTTGCGTTTGGCAGAGCGTCACGCATGTATTTCGCAAAGCCGTACACAATTTTCTTGCCGATCACATTTCCTTTATCATCCTTTTCATCTATCGTTTTGGCCTTAAACCCGTACTGAGTTCGATGCGCCTCGTCTACTATGACAATTATGTTCTTTCTATCAGAGAGCTGCTCGTACACATTTCCTTCTTCAGGTTGAAATTTCTGAATGGTTGTAAAAACAACACCACCCGATGCCACTTTGAGAAGATCCTTCAATTGCTCTCTGTCCTCTGCCTGTACTGGTTCCTGCCTGAGAAGTTGTTTCGATGCCGCAAAGGTATCGAATAACTGGTCATCCAGATCATTTCTGTCAGTAATAACCAGAATGGTGGGATTATCTAAAGAAAGAACAATCTTCCCTGTATAGAAAACCATCGACAGGGATTTTCCGCTCCCCTGCGTATGCCACACAACACCACCCTTTCGATCACCGGCAGGCTGCACTTTGACTCCCGGTAATCCATAGCTATCAGGCGATTCCATAACATTCCCCTCCCGGGAGGGGTTAGGGGTGGGTTTCATCTCCTTGGAGGGGTTGGGAATTATGTTCCCCTCCCTGGAGGGGTCAGGAGTGGGTATCCCCTCCTCGGAGGGGTCGGGGAGTGGGTACTCTCCCCACCAAATCATTTTGATGCTCCTTAATCCAATGTTCTATTACTCTGAATACACCATTAAGATTCTTTTTTACGTCCAAGTCATGAAAACGTAAGAAACGCACACCCAATGATTCAAGTCTTTTCTGCCTTACTACATCATTCTCATAAACTTCTTTAAAATCATGACTACCACCGTCGATCTCAATTGCCAGTATCAAATCCTTGCAGTAAAAATCAACGATATATTCATCAAGAGGTTTTTGACGATCAAAATCAAAACCGAGCATTTTCTTCTGCTTTAACTGGTCCCAGAGCAGAACCTCGGAAAGCGTCATATTTTTTCGCAGCTTTCTTGCCAATTCCTTGAGTTTTGGATTGTAAGGAATGATTTTTCTACCCACCCCTGTATCCCCTCCAGGGAGGGGACTTTTTGCTTTACGGGCGGTAAGATGTTGACTTTTTGTTACATTGCATACACGGGAAGTGCGAGAGAAAGTATTCCTCTCTTGGGAGGAACCAAGAATTATATTCCCCTCCTGGGAATGCCCAGAAATTATGTTCTCCCCCTGGGGTGTTTCGGAAATTATGTTCGCCTCCCTGAAGGGGCCAGGAATTATGTTCCCCTCCTGGGAGGAACCAGGGGTGGGTACACCCCCCACCGCCCGGATCGTCGATTCTACCGCCCTGTTTACGGCATAATACTGATGATAGTACGCAAGCTTCTTAACCGTCTGTATGGTGATAATGCCGCTCTCTCTGTCCTCTCTTTTAGATTTCTCAAACACAATGAAATGCCGGATAAGATCCAACAGTGTAATCCTATTCAGCATACCCTTAATGAGCGTTTCCAGTTGGCCGATCAGAGGAGAAGACTCAACCTTGCCGTCTGCTGTCTTCCAAGCCATAAAACGGCTTAATCCGGCTGAAAGAGAACCTGCCTTTGCCTCCAGGCCGTCTGAAATAACCATAAAACCGTTGCAGGTAAACAGGGTGGGGATTGCCTGTTTGTAGGTTTGTAGTTGCCTGAATGCGGATATTACCGTCGCATTTTCATCGGCAGGATTCTTGAGTTCGATAACCACCAGCGGAAGGCCATTGACAAACAGTATGATATCAGGACGTTTATTTACACCGTTTTCGATAACCGTAAACTGATTGGTAACAAGAAAGTTGTTATTATCAGGATTTCTAAAATCAATAAGCCACACTAAATCGCCACGATCACTTCCTCCCTGCTGGTAACTTACCTTTATACCTTCGGTAAGCATACGGTGAAAGGTCTCATTATTGGTAATCAACTCAGGAGAGTTTAACCTGAGTAACTGTTTTATGGCTTCTTCTCTGATATCCTCCGGAATTTCAGGATTAATTCTGCCGACCGCTGTTTGCAGACGTTCGATTAACAGCACATCCTCAAAGGACACTCTTTCCGGTGTTTCACCGTCTGGAGCGATGGAAGGGGCAAACAGGTACTGATAGCCTTGTTTTTCAAGGAGTTCGATGGCGAATTCTTCTATAGTATTCTCAGTTATTCTATTTTCCATTTATTTCACTATTATCTTCCAGTAACCCCCTTTTGCCGCACCCTCGCGTTTCAGGATTCCTTTATCTTTTAGTGTTTCGAGCCGTTTTTGGACTGCTGATTCGTTAATCTTAAGCAGGCTTGAAAGTTTCTTGCGTGATATGGATGGGGTCTGTATCAATATATCGAGTAGTTCCTGTTGCTTATCTGTGAGTTTCTGACCACCTTTTCTGACCACCTTTTCTGACCACCTTTTCTGATCACTCTTTTTCCCAGACTCTTTCCCTTTGCTATCTAATAAATTCTGCATTTGAATTTCATTCAGCGTTTCCGTTGCATCTATTTCCAGCATAAAATTTGAAGGTAAATATTTATACTCCGGTATCGGAATTCCATGATTACGGCATTCAAGTTCGATTTTTTCTATACCGCGCCCCCACGATTCGATTAAACCTGCGCGAAAGAATGCATTGGCGATATCCGGGTTATAAGGGCTGGATGGATGTTTCTGTTTTAAGCGTTCAATTGTCCAGTGTTCCGGAAGCTCACCTTCATTCCAGAAAATGATTTTGTTCTCAAATACCTTTATCTGTATTGGAACTCCGCTGCCATAATCCTTATGAACAATGGCGTTAAGCACAGCTTCCCGTAATGCCTCACGAGGAAAAAGAAAACGCTCTACCCGCGTAATTCCCTCATAACTGATATAGGCTTTCAGGTACTTTGTAAGCAGAATATCCATCGTTTTTTCAGACTGCTCAAATAAATTGCCGTGTATTTCGTCCTGATAAATCAAATCGGCCTCTGTTTGAAAAAAACCGATTTTTATATATGCGCCGGTAAAAAATGCCTCAGGGTCAGGATGAAATAATAAAACGGCGGCGCGTTTTAAGTAATTTCCATCTTTAAGCCGGAGATTTTCCACTAGTATTTCGTTGCTTTCACTTAAAACTTCTTTGCTTAACCGGCCGCTTTTGGCCGTCTTTGTTCTAAACAATTTAAAAGCGTCATTTCCTAAATCTTTAACGGCAACATTGGGAACAGGAACTCCATCCCACCGCTTTCCCTGTTTTTTCAGCAGAAATTTATCAAGAGCAGGGCCTTTTAAAACCTGCTTGGTACTGCCGCTTCGGTAATGATATTGTCCCTTGTAACTTACCGGATAGGGATAAGGCTCTACAACAATTTCCAGAAATTCTTTATCATTCTCTTTAATCAGATTAACATCAATGATAATTCCAAGAATATCTCTCACTTTGTTAGGAATCGCTTCCATCAGCTTAGATGCCGTGGGAACCCCGGTTAAGATTCCTTTATCATTCTTGCCAATAAAAAGCGTCCCGCCCTGAGCATTAGCGAATCCGCAGATCCATTTGATATATTCGTCTCTCCAGGTTTCCTTCCATTCCAGGTTTTGATTCTCTTTTGTGCTCATTCAATTTACCTTTTTCAGAAATACCTCGACATTTACTTTTCCATCGTTCCTTGTGTAGAAAAAGAAATCTGACTATTTGTCAGGGAGATTGTTATTATTCATGCCTGTTACCTCCGTATAGTTTGCAGGCGAAGGCGTAGATGTACTGGGAATCAGATTTTTTGAGCAGTTCAATGGCGAATTGTTCGATTGTGTTTTCAGAAATTTTGTTCATTCGAATGATCTCATATCTTCGGCAACTATCCCATCATTACCTAATATTATAGGATGCTCTATCTTCAAATAAGGTTATTGATTCAAATATTATATTATTACACTTACCTTTGCTGAATTATTTTTAAGAGTTTTATTGTAGTTTATCTTCCTTTTCTTCAGATAACATAATGAAACCTCTTCTTCTCCATCTTCGATTATTCACCAATGATTCAAATTCAACATTATCCAGTTTTAAATAGTCTGCATGGTCTGTGATAATGATTTGAGGTTCAATGCCAGTTTCTTTGAGTGTGTCCGAACAAAATTTAACCATTTGATTAAACAAGTTTACAACTGCGATTAAATCTTCATCGGTTTTTTCTTGCTCACCTTCTTTTTCTTTTAATTTTTTAGCATCAAATTTTTCATCGGTATCTTTAATTGTTGTTGGAAAATATACTTGACTAGGTTGGTCTAAAAACAAAATTGGTGGAATTAAAGCTTTGTTACCTAATGAGCAGAAATATTTATGAAGTGCCATAAAAAGCGTAAGGTGGCTATACAACCAATTTGCGCCACTTCCCATTGAACGAAGATAAATATGCTCATCTTGGCTTTTTTCATGCCAAAGTTCAAAACTTTCCAATGAAAAATTTAATTTAATTGGCTTATATGAATCTTCAAAATCAAAATTAACACCAATTTGTCTCATTGCATTGTCAATGTAAATTTTGGCATCTTTGAACTTTTGTTCGACATTAAATTTATCTCTAAGTATTCCTTGTAGTTTTTTTATTTCTCTTTTTGAATTTTTGATACTTTCTTCAAGATTTGAAATATATTTATCAATTAGACTCTCTAAAAGATTTTCAATTTTCAATTTTACTTTTAATCCTTGCTCCTCTAAATCACGATTTAGTTGTAAATCTTTTGTGATATTCTCAAGCCTGTTGATTTCAAGATAGACATTTGATATTTGGCTCTTGATTCCTTTAATTTCTGCTTCCAAGCTCTTTCTATCCGCTTCGAAAGAGTCTAATAAGTAAGTTGATTTGCCTAACTCATTATTAAGCCACTCAATTGCATTTGATAACAAATTGGCTTCGGTAGAAATAATTTCATTTGAAGTTTTACAAAATGGGCATTCTGACAAATGAATTTTTGCATCTCCTATTTCTGGAAGACTACTTAAATGTTCTCTGTACTTATTCGCATACTCTACCGATGAAGTTATGTCTTTGAGTTTTATTTGGAGAGTTCTTTGTTGGGCATATAAAGTATTTTTTTGCTCTTTCAATTTTTGCAACTGCCCCAGAGCTTCCTGTGATTCATAGTTGGACTCAACTTTTTTAATTCGTATTTGATTTAAATAGTTTGCGGGGTTTAACAGAACATTTTTTGCTTTTACGTCAAACAACTCATTTCCAGTGATAGCAACAAATTCTTTTAACATCCCTTCAAGTTCTTTACTGTTTTGTTCATGTTGTTCATTGATATTTTTCTGCTGATTTTCCAAACTTTTTAAATTTCTCTCTTCATCGGCTAATTTTTGTTTAACGGTAAAATATTCTTGGGTAACAAACCCAGCAAATATTTTAAATTGCTCTATAGTCTGCTCTCTTTTTTCTTTTTCATCAAACCTATAAAAAATTGCGTGTTTATTGGCAATTAAGTTTTGGTGTTGCAACATAAAAGGTGTCATATTTCTTATAGATGGCCTTTCTTTCTTCTTCTTATTTTTTCTGTATTCTCTATCTTGCAAATCTTCATCAGTATCAACTATTTCAAGCCCAAAATATCGTCCAAGTTCTAATTTAAAATTATCAATAGCAATGAAACAATTATCTTCAAAATATTGCATTGATAATTTTTCGATATCAGGTAAAGTGGTTTCTTCTTTTAAAAATGCTTTTTGTTTGTTTGAGGTTCTCGCCAAAACAATATTAGTCTCTTTGATTGACAAGACAATAAAATATAGTTGGGCATTATCAGTAATAATTCCTACTGGAACATTAAATTCTGAACTCCCGAAACAATAGTCAAAAATTTCAATCATCGCACTTTTGCCGGTTGATGATTTGCCAGTGATTACATTCACACCACGTACAAACCCAACAAGATGTACTTTGTCGGATTTGTCAACAACTCCAACATATTTTAAATAGCTTTTCATAGCTCTTTTACTCCCAATAATCTATAAATGGCAACAACATCTAAATCTCTAAAAACTTTATATAAATTTGCTGATGCTTTTAGAGATTCTTTCAAATTTTCTACTGTTTTATTTTCTTGTACCAAGACTTCAACAATTAGATTTTCATTGATTTTTATCATTTGATTATCCATTGCATATTGGAGACATTGATTTGTTAAATATTTATATAGTCTTACTCGCTCCTGGAGTCCAAAAATATTCTTTTTTTTATTACTGAATGTCTGTATTGAACTTGTAATTTTTGCACAAACAAGCGATTGCTTGCTGTCTTCGTGCAAAACCAATGGTAATACCAAATAAGCTAAAAGTACATTTTTGGATTTTTGCTGTATATGTCTGAAAAATTCAACAAATAGTGGCGCTAAAACAAATGGATTATTATGTATTTGGTATATGCTATTCACAAATTTACTCATTTTCATCCACCTTTAATTTCCAAACTATATTTTTTCCCTCATCGTTTGCCATACCATGCAAAAGACCATTTCGAAAATACTTTGGAGTATCGTTAAAATGTATAAATTGCGGAGACTCTGAACCAGTTATTGAATCATAAAAGTTTTTTGAATCTTTAATGCAGTTTGCTTTGTCTGTATTTCTTGAAGCTTTTCTATAGGCAGGATTATAGGTGTCTATTATTTCTTGTTCATAGCCATTGTAGTGATCTCTGCCTATTGCATACTTTCCTAATTCTTGAGAAATAGTATGATTGGTTCGCACATATTCAGAAATAGCTTTACTTTTTACTTCGTGGTAATATATATCTTCAATTTTTTTAACAAATAAATGTTCGTTGTGTTGATTAATTTCACCATCGCTAACGTTTAGATTTGCATATTTTTTTGGAAAAACAATGGTTCCCGATCTAAATTGATTTACTAGTGATCCTACTTTGGATGTAAAACCTTGATATGTAATCTCCCAGCTCTCACCAATTCTAACTGTCGGTGAAAGCAAATAGCCCATTAATGAGTTTATGTAATCATCTGCATTTGAAGATAAAACAGATTTGCCATGCTTTTGTTTTATCTGTTCATAACACGTGCTGTCTTCTGCCGAAGAATCAAGGATTATGAACTTTTCTAAAAGATCAAGGAGCTTAACTGTTTTATTGCCATTCAAGACTGAATTAAGTAACTTTTTTGTGCTTTCACTTTTTTTACTTTGTTGATTATATTTCAGAATAATACCATCCAATATTTGTTTTTTTTCATGTTTATTTCTGCTATTCCATTCTTTGAATGACGAACTTACTCCAAATCTTTGAGTTGTCAAAAGTATTAGATTTTTATAATGGCTTATATCAAAAGCATTTTGTCGCCAGTTATCAATTGTCTTCCAAATATTTTCATGCAAATCTGTTAAGTCTTCCTGATAATGTTTAACTTCTATTTGATACTTATCGGAGACAGTCACATCGCCATATTTTTCAATGATCACTTTTTCACCGTCAAGTAGCTCAAAGCATTTGTCAATAGCAATATAAAACTGATAAATTGTTCCATCAATAGACGATGAAGCATCGTGTTTTAGTTTACTACTCATATCTTCAGCCTCACTTCCCCGCTCATCAACTTCGGCAGCAGCACATCCCGCAGTTTTTCAAGGTTGCCAATTTGAATTTTGTTCTGGAAAATTTTATGAAAATACAACGAAACTAAATCTTCGAAAGACCGTATTTCTGATTCGGTTGGAACTGGAACCTTGTTTTCTTTGAAAGTTGTGGTTGTTATCGTGTCAAAAACGCTACCGTAAGCTGAAGATTGCAATTCTTCAACCACATAGTTAATCAGTAGATATGTAAAGAAAAAACAATTGTCAATTCGCGGTAATATACCATAATTAGACTGACTAAAAGCCATTGGTTGAGCAAGTAGAGAATATTTCCCAACTGTTCCTCTTGCAGAAATTACTGTTGCATATTTCGGCAAGAGCTTGGCGGAACTATTATTTAAGCCATTTTCTGTTATTCTTTTTTCTGTATTGAGTACGAAAGATTTATGGTTTGAAGCTATATCCCCACCAGCTAACCATGGAATATTACCATCCCAATAATCGAGAATTGATGTCTTGGGAGTACCACCACCAACTAATTGTACAAGTCTGAGAAGACTATCTTCCTCCCAATCCTCCTTCGCCTCCTCCACAAACCACTGCCTGAAAAGTGTTTCTGCCATGGCTTCGAGGGTTTTGTTCTGGCGGTGGAGCAGGTCAATTTTGTCGTCAAGACAGGCAAGGACTGAGGCGATAGCTTTTTGTTCGGGAAGAGGAGGAAGGAGAGTTTCAATGTTTTCAAAATCACCTTTGTTTATAATTGGGACAGCAGTACCATCACCACCGTAGACTCTCAAAATGTCATACATATAAACTAGGCTGTAATACAAGAAATTATTATCAACTTCTTTATGAGGTATGACTGAATTAATCTGTTGATTTGTTATCACTTCAATTTCATTCATAACAACTTTACCCATGTCAGAGCCAATACAGGTAACAAGAACTGATTTGGGTGGTAATACTTTGTTCTTCAGCCTTTGAACACCTTCTTTTGATAAGTTTCGTTCACTGAAATATGCTTTTTTGCGGTATTTCTTATAATCAGATGGTGTAACGAATGGCATTACGATACCCCAATCTTCAGGGTTATTTCTTGAAGGTGTTTTACCTGTTACAACACGACCCAAGGTTTTTAGTTTACATTCCTTCCACTCACCCATTAACTTTCACTTTCACCAAATTCTCGACAATACGTTTATTGAGCCTCGCTTCCTCTTTCAACTGCTCTTCAAATTCTGTTTTCAAAGCGGTGAAACGTTCATTAAAATCAAAATCATCTTCATCATCGGGCAGGCCAACATACCTCCCCGGGGTAAGCACATAATCCAGCTCCCGCACCCTTTCAATAGATGCAGAGTTACAGAAACCGGGAATATCTTTATACCCCTCCCGGCTCTCCGAGCCACCCTCCCAGGGGAGAAACCCCTTCCGTCCCTTCGGGACACCCTCCCCGAGGAGGGATTGTTTTTGCTTCTTTGAGGTACCTGTCAATACTTTCCCCTCCCTGGAGGGGCCAATTGATACGTTCCCCTCCTTGGAGGGGCCAGGGGTGGGTTTCCCCTCCTGGGAGGGGTCAGGGGTGGGTGCACTCCTCCACTTGTGATATGTCTCAGATATGCGGGTAATGTCCTCCTCCGACAGTTCCCGTGTTCTGCGGTTTATCAGGTGTCCCATGTTCCTGGCATCAATAAAGAGGATTTCATGGGTACGGTTACGGAATTTACCATTTGCCTTATTTCTGCTTAAAAACCATAAACAGGCTGGTATTTGTGTATTTAAAAAAAGTTTCGCGGGAAGATTTACTATGCAGTCCACCAGTCTCGCCTCAATTAATTCCTTTCTGATACTCCCTTCACCGGAAGTTTTTGATGTTAAAGAACCTTTGGCCAG
Source organism: Candidatus Scalindua sp. (assembly GCA_031316155.1). Lineage (GTDB taxonomy): Bacteria > Planctomycetota > Brocadiia > Brocadiales > Scalinduaceae > SCAELEC01. Next base: position 19,392 of record JALDRB010000017.1, on the reverse strand, counting down.
AACAAAACCGGCCTGACCGCTTGGGCTGAGGTGATAAAGAAAGTGCTGTATCCACGCATAGTTCGCATTCCCCGTTGGCGGAACTCCGTATTTCCACCTGCCGTCCTTTCGAAGGAGATCACCGCTCCAGTCGCTGTCATTAAAGTGAGGATTGGCAATAACATAGTCGGCCTTTAAGTCCTTGTGACTGTCATTTAAGAAAGAGCCTTCGTTATTCCATTTTACCTGTGAGCTGTCTATACCCCTGATCGCTAGGTTCATCTTTGCCAGTCTCCACGTGGTCTGATTACTTTCCTGTCCGTAAATGGAAATGTCATTAACTTTTCCCTGATGGTCTGCAACAAACTTTTCAGACTGTACAAACATTCCGCCTGAACCACAGCAGGGGTCAAACACCCTTCCCTTATACGGCTCCAGCATTTCCACCAGTAGTTCAACGACGCTTTTTGGGGTATAGAACTGTCCGCCCTTTTTACCTTCCGCCAGAGCAAACTCTCCGAGAAAGTATTCAAATACATGACCAAGAACATCAGCGCTTCTGGCCTTGGCATCGCCCAAAGCAATGTTTCCGATCAGGTCAATCAAACCACCCAGATTTGCAGGGTCAAGATTTTGTCGTGCGTAAACTTTGGGCAAAACATCTTTCAGCGATGGATTAATCTTTTCAATGGCATCCATCGCGTTATCAATCTCTTTTCCGATTTCCGGTTGTTTTGCTTTGGATTGAAGATATGACCAGCGTGATTTTTCCGGAACAAAAAAAACATTCTCTGCCTTGTATTCGTCCTTGTCTTCAGGATCAGCACCGTTATATTCTCCTTCACCTGATCGTAATTTGTTGTATAACTCTTCAAAAGCATCGGATATATACTTCAGGAAAATCAAACCCAATACGATGTGCTTATATTCAGCAGCATCAATATTCTTTCTGAGCTTATCCGCTGCCTTCCAAAGCTGTTTTTCAATCGGTTCTTCTTTAGAACTATTCTTCCCACTCTTTGCCATTATTACTTTTCCTGCCTTCTATCAGGCTTGCCACAAAACACATTTTGCATCCAGTGCTTTTTTACTTCTCTCTATTTCTAGTCGTATCTCTTCCTCATAGGCATGCTTCATATTGTAATGCCTTCATTTTCTATATTTTTAACAAACTGAAAATTGTTTTGGACATTTGGTATTGTGATTTGTTTTTGATTTGCCATTTGAGATTTGAAATTTATAAAATCTATCTGTTCTAATGAAATATTATAAATGAGCGGGGTTGTTATGCAATACAAAACATTCCAGAGGCAATAATTATGATTAAGTTTTTCTTAGTTTTTTATTTTTCTGGAATATTTCTCTTATATAATTTGTCTTTCGAGTTAGTGCTTCATGCACTACTCTTTCAAAATGGCTATAACGACATCCATGTCGTTGCTTAACGCCATTTTGGGTATGTGCTAATGCACATGTAAAAAATTTTGAATTCCCTATGCATATATTTAGAACGAGAGTAAAACTATTAACAAACTGTATGAGAAAGGAATCGCCTTGTGTTAAAGAATAGAGACATTAACAGTTTGAGAGTAGGCAAAAGATATATGTGTTCAAAAGAGAAGTTGTAATTCCAATTGCTTGTGCACTATTTGAATATTTTCATGTAAAATATGATAAGAGTCTTGACGAAAGCTTGAGGGATAACAAAACTACAGATTAAGTCAGACATCTGGACGGTTACAGGTTACTAAGATAATACCTTTGAATACCCATGGAGAAGATAATAATGAAAATGATAATGACGATGTTGTTTCTTATAATAGCTTGCGGTCTGGCAGTTCATGTATCCGCATCTGAAAAATCAGATCCGGATTTCCTGTTTGATACTGTCCTGAACCGTTATGTTTCAGAGAATGGGTTGGTTGATTATAAGGGACTCAAGGAAGATGATGAATTTGAGAAATACATTGAATATCTCTCTCATACAGATCCCGATGATCTGCCTTCCGATACACATCGGCTGGCATTCTGGATAAACGCATATAACGCATTTGTCTTACAGGGAGTGCTGGAAGAGTACCCGATTAAGAGTGTGCTTGATGCAGGGTGGATTCCTCACAGCTTTTTCAAACGAAAGAATTTCGAGACGAAGAACGGGAAAATTACTCTGCAGGAACTGGAGAATGAAAAGCTGAGAGAGGCGTTTCGGGAGCCAAGGATACATTTTGCTATTAATTGCGCTTCTATGAGTTGTCCGAAATTATTAAAAGATGCATACAGAGCGGAAAAACTGGAAGAGCAGCTGGAAGCACAAGCGGTATCATTTATAAATGACAGGAGCAGTAACTATCTTGACAGGGAAAACGGTGTCTTATATCTCTCCCCTATTTTTAAATGGTATGAAGGAGATTTTATTAAAAGTGGCGAAAAAATTGAAGATTATGTTGTACGGTATTTGAATTCTGATGATACAGAATTTATAAAGAGTAATAAGGTTACCATAAAGTATCTTGATTACGATTGGAGCTTAAACAAACAATAATTGCTGCTCACCACTTGTGAAATGGAGCAGGTTTAGTTACAAAATTTAAAATGAAAAGAGATCAAGAAATATGGCAAGATTTTCGATTATGGAGAAAAAACAAGTTTCTTGATTCACTCAACGTAGAAACAGTTTTTTAACTATTACATAAATAAGGGATAATAAACAGATGATACTCTTGCTAATTCTTTTTCTAGCGACATGTTTTCTTGCATATTCAAACGGTGCGAACGACAACTTTAAAGGAGTAGCCACCCTCTTCGGCAGTAAAACCACAGATTACAAAAATGCGATCAGATGGGCTACTATTACAACGTTTGCGGGTTCAGTCGCTTCGATATTCTTTGCTCATGCCCTGGTTAAGACCTTTTCAGGAAAAGGATTGGTTCCGCAGGTTGTCTCCGCATCTCCTGAATTTCTTACCGCTGTGGCAATCGGTTCAGCCATTACCGTTATCACCGCCACGGTTACGGGTTTTCCCATATCAACTACACACAGCTTAACAGGTTCCCTGGTGGGGGCAGGTTTTGTTGCCATTGGTTCTCAGATAAATCTTATAATTTTAGGGAACTCATTCTTTCTCCCACTCGTCATAAGCCCTTTTATGGCGGCGGCCTTCGGAGGTGTCCTCTATATTTTATTGCGCACTATCCGGATTCGATCGGGTATAACCAAGGAGTGGTGTCTCTGTATAGGTATAGGTGACAAAAAAAAGATACTACCGGTAACTCAATCGGTTGACGCCCTTTCCATAAGATGTGGCAGCTCCATCAGCGCCATGATTGATAAAAAGGAAAACTGTGTGGAAAGGTACCAGGGGAGTTTTCTGGGTATGAACAGCCAGAAGTTGCTGGATTATCTGCACTTCTGTTCTGCAGGTGTTGTGAGTTTTGCCAGAGGCGTGAATGATACCCCTAAGATTGTGGCTCTCTTATTATTAATCAAAGGACTGGCGATAGAGTGGGGTATGATGGCAGTTGCTTTTGGTATGGCTGCAGGGGGGCTTCTCAATGCGAGAAAAGTAGCTGAAACCATGAGCAATAAAATCACCAGATTAAATCATGGTCAGGGATTTACGGCAAACCTGGTTACCGGTATGCTCGTCATCTTTGCCAGCAGGTTTGGCATGCCGGTATCGACAACACATGTATCAGTAGGATCTCTGTTTGGTATTGGTTTAACGACTAAGCGCATTAATACCCGTATGGTGTCAGAAATACTCCTATCATGGATTGTAACACTACCGGCAGCCGCTATTTTCAGCGGTGGCGCCTACTGGTTATTAAATAAATATTCCGGTTGATTTAAACTGAATCGTTAACAACAATCCTTTTTTTGATGAATATTAAGAGTCAAGGCAGTAAAATACAAGTCCATCCTTGAAAAGATAGAGGAAAATAACTGTCAACTGATTGTCAAATAATCTTTTGATAAATATTACTGAAATATTACACCGTAGAGAATTTAAAAAATATTTACAAATTACTATAGCAGTTAGGAATTGGGGGCAACAATTACATGTACATACTTGACAAATCAACATTTTACGTACCCGATTATGTTCAGATAGAAAGAGATTCGTATTATCTCCTTATTGACCCTGAAACACCAAATTGGATTGTTACTGATAAAAGAGGATGCGAGATTGTAAAAAATATTAAAGAGGGGAGCACGTTTAATACATTACTATTCGACTACGCAAACAATTTTCAGATGGATCATACAAAGGCGTGGTTAGACATCCATACATTTCTCAAAGACCTGATAAGAGCCAAATTTCTCTCTTCAGAGCCGATTGAAAAAACAGATTATACCGGCAGATCAGATTTTATTCAGGCAGACAAACTCAATGAGCTGTGGATTCACACGAATAATAGCTGCAACTTGACCTGTTCGCACTGCCTGGTGAATTCATCTCCCCAGGGAGATGAAGGACTATCTACTGATGCCATAAAAAAGATCATTAACGAAGCTGTTGAGTTGGGAACAGGTCGTTTTTTTTTCACCGGGGGAGAACCATTTATCCGGAAAGACATCTTTGAACTTGTTGAATATGTCTGCAATATCAAAAAAGCAGAGCTGATTCTCCTCACAAATGGAACACTCTTGAAAGGTGAAACCCTGGAAATGTTGCAGAGATTTGACAGGGCACGATTGAAAATTCAGATAAGTCTTGATGGATCAAAACCCGAGATCAATGATCAGGTAAGAGGAGAAGGAAGTTTTTCACGCATTGTTGAAGGAATTAAGAGTATTGTCAAAATTGGATATCTTCCAACGGTAACGACGGTAGTGACAAATGACAATATTGAAGATATCCCGGAAACGACAAAATTGATTGCAAAGTTAGGGGTAAAGACGCACCATCTGCTCTGGGTTCATAAAAGAGGGAGGGTGACCGATAACGGTCATGATTTCTTTCCATCAATCGATAAGGTAATTGAAGTGACAAGAGAGGTAAAACGTATTGCGCAGAAACAGGATATTTCAGTTGATAATCTTGACGCTTATAAATTCAGGGCAAACAGTATGAGAGGTACACGGTATGATCTGGGAAATGCCTGTTACGATAGTTTGTGCGTCTATTCAGATGGAGAGGTTTACCCATCTGCTTCTTTCGCCGGCCATGAGAATCTCAGATGTGGTAGTGTGCTGGAGAAATCACTGAGAGAAGTCTGGAAAAACAGCAGGGTGAGTAAAGCTTTCAGAAGCGCATCAATCAGGAATAAGGAACAGTGTATGGCCTGTCACATTAAATTTATCTGTGGAGGAGGAGACATTGAACACTCGTTCTTCTACTCTGAAAACGGAACCGAACTGATACATGATAGTTATCCCAGGAACGTTGGTGTGCATGCATTGGACCCTTACTGTGAATTACACAAGGAGATAGTGAATGATGTCATTTTCGAACTCGCGGAGACACGCAAAAAGATATCGGAAAGAAAAACAGGTTTCAGTGCACCTGTCGTTTTCCGCTCAATGGGTGAAGGTTCTCTCGTTTGCGGGACAGAAGAACAAGCTTCAGTTCCTAAAATCAAAAATCATCAACCATCTGTTCGCACACTCCATTCAAACTGTGTACTCTCTTTTGACGTTGATAAACCCAGGAGTAGCGTGCGTGAGTTTTATGGGAATGCAGCAGAAACTCCTCAGGAGGACCTGTGCTGCCCGACCAAGAATTCAGAGGAAGATACGAGCCATATCCCGCAGGAGGTTCTGGACAGATTTTACGGTTGCGGAAGTCCGACGACAATAGCCGGGGTATCGGAAGGTGAGACAATGGTTGATTTGGGTTCCGGTGCGGGTATTGACTGCTTTATCGCCGCAAAGAGGGTTGGCCGGAACGGAAAGATTTACGGGATTGATATGACTGATGAGATGTTGAAAGTTGCCAATGAAAACAGGCGTTTAGTGGCACAAAACCTCGGCTACGATATTGTGGAATTCAGAAAGGGGTTTTTGGAAGAAATTCCTGTTGACGATAGTACCGTCGACATCATCACCTCAAACTGTGTCATCAATCTCTCTCCTGACAAAAAAGCCGTTTTTGACGAAATGTGGCGTATATTAAAAGATAACGGAAGAGTTGTCATATCGGATATTGTATCAGTGGAGGAAACGCCTCCCCATTTAAGAGTCAATAAACAGTTGTGGGGAGAGTGTATCAGCGGTGCATTAACCGAAGAAGAGTTTCTGGCATACCTTGAACAGGCTGGATTTTACGGACTTCAGATACTCCAGAAGCTCTTCTGGAAGGAGGTGGAGGGGTATTCATTCCATTCTGTAACGGTGCGAGGATATAAGTTTGAAAAGAAGGATGGTTGTGTGTACGCCGGACAGAAGGCGGTCTATCATGGCCCATTTAAGGCAATTGTGGATGAAGAGGGCCACCTCTTCCCAAGAAATGAACCGGTTGTCATATGCACTGATACGGCGAAAAAGCTCAGTAAACAGCCCTATCTCGGTCAGTTTACCATCATTAATCCTGATGAAGTGAATAGCACATCTTACAGTTGCAATGCCTCAGAAGAGGGTATTTCGTGTTGTTGAGACAAAATATTATCTAAGTTAAGTGATTTTTCCTGAAATTAATAAGACCTCTCGGATGAGTCGGGTGGACGGGTAAGCACCAAATAACAAGTTCCAAATAACAAATAATTTCCAATAAACAAACACAAAATTCTTTACCCTGTTAAATCATTTAGTATGATGTCATAAGAACAACTTTCAAAAGCCATCTTTTTTCTAAGGGCAAATAAAATTCTAAGGATATATATTTAACAGGGTGAGCAAACTGATTCGATAATTTGAACATTGTAATTTGAAATTTATTTGGCTTTTGTAAATTGATGTTTGCACGTCTGAACGGATTCATCCGGGCGGGTAATTTAACCACCACATTTTGGTTCTGGCTAGTCCAGGTTATGAAGTTAAGTGGAATTTAGATGGTAGTAAAGGAAACAACATAAATGATTTGGCGTATAAATTTGAAAACACTCGCTGTACTACTGATTCTCTCTGCATCCGTTTACTGCGCCGAAGGCAGAGATACATGCTTTATCTGCAATAAACCCGTAGATGAAGCGGGAACACACGTGATGTATAGGGGTCTTCTTTATCACACCCATGGAGGAAATTGTCTCAGAAAGTGGGAAAACGCTGTCCGGGAGAATCAATTGGATGCATTAGTCTTCAAGATTGAACCGCGCGGTGCACTCTTCCAGGGTGATTCCAGATTCCTTAATACCGTTTTTCAAAAGGCCCATCCGATATCAGACCAATGGATGTGGATGGGAGTAGGCATACTTGTCGCAATCGTTTCCGGAGGAGTCTCGGCAGCGTTGGCCATTGTTTCACATCGATCAGCTCTCCCTGCTTTCATAGTAGGTTTTCTCCTGCCCGTGATTGGTATCCTGATCATCAGGTTGTTGCCTAAAAAGAGTGGTAAATTCGGACTGAGAGGTACTAAGATTGCCACTACCTTTGACGCGGTCTATTGTCCAAAATGTCACTATTCGAACCATCCTGCTGCAGAGAGCTGCATCAATTGTGCTGCTTCACTTACGCCAATGTCTGAATCAGAGGTTTTAATGGTGAAAACGAGTTAGTGCATCCTGCACAACTCTGTCAAAATTGCTGCAACGGCATCCTTGCCCTGTTGAATAATACTTAAGAGGACATTTGAGGTTAGACGCTTTCCTCTTTTTGCTTAACATAACAAGTAACCTGAAATAATCTATTCTACAGGGCAGGTCGCTTGCTTGACGCCATTTTGAATATGTGCTAACGCACAAAAAGATTGTATTACATTGATTCACTTACATTTAAAATAAAAATTTCTATACTATTACATTACTTTAACACTGAGCGAAAGAAGGGGTTAAAAATTCTGACCCCTTACAACAGAGATATTTTTTTCTCTGCGACCTCTGCGTTAAAGTACTAAATGATTAATGCACAAAGGTTGAAATGGAAACTCCTCATATAACTGAATTATCTCAAAAAACCGGGAGCTCTGGAAAAATCTATAACCCGTTTCGAAGATTCGAACAATGGTTACTCTTAATTTTGAACAGTGGTACGAACGAAGCCCCACGTCCTTCGTTTAATAAAAACTTTCAGAGTAACATACCGGGTTTATATGTTATAGGTGATATTGCCGGTGCGCCTGTTATAAAACTGGCGATGGAACAGGGCTACAGCGTCATAGAGAAAATTGCGAAACATTCAGACGCCAGGACCGATGAAGAGGGTGTTTATGATATTCTCGTGGTTGGTTCCGGAGCCAGCGGGCTCAATGCAGCACTGCAGGCCAAAGAGAGAGGACTCTCCTGCATTGTCCTGGAAAAGGAAAAGGTTGCAACGACAATCGAAAATTTTCCCGAGGGGAAATGGGTATACGCAGAACCCGATGAGATTCCACCCAAAGGCAAACTATGGCTTGACGGTGCAAAAAAAGAAGATTTACTGTACCGTTGGCATCAAATTATCAATGAAAACGGTCTTAACGTCGAGATCGATCAGGGAGTTGAAAGCATAGTCAGGGAGGGAAAGAATTTTACCGTTAAAACTCAACGCGGTAAAATCTTCAAGGCTCGCCGGGTCATTCTGGCTATCGGTCAGCGTGGTAATTCGCGTAAGCTGGGAGTTCCAGGAGAAGACCGGGAAGAGGTATATCATCGTCTCTATGCTCCAAAACACTACCGCGATGAAGAGATCATTGTAGTTGGTGGCGGGAACAGTGCCGTGGAAGCTGCCCTTGTACTGAGTGAACAGAACCACGTAATACTGAGTTACCGGAAAGACGCCTTCGTCAGGCTGTTCAAAGAGAACAGAAGAAAACTCGATAAGGCGGTTCAGGATGGAAAAATAGATGTTGTCTTCAACTCTCAGGTGACGGAATTCGGGGAAGGCTCTGCAACAATCAAGATAAATAATACAAAAGGAGAAAATGCTACCAGAATAATTTCCTACCAGCATGCGTTTGTACTTATCGGTGCGGAGTTACCGGTAAAGTTTCTCAGGGACCAGGGAATCCAACTCGAAGGGGAATGGACCGGAAGCCTGTGGCGTTGCCTCGGTTTCACGATCCTGTCACTTGCGGGTCTCGCGATATGGGGAGGAGACAGCCACGACTGGAACAAATATCTTCTCGGTTGGGTACCTCATTTATTTGGTGCACCACTCTTTTTTACCGGTTTGACTGCTCTATTTTATGGTGGTTTCGCAAAGAAAGAGCGATTCTCGTGGCTGGGTGTTACTTTTCTTATATGCTACACAATTTACGGAGTTAAGATAGGGAGTGGCGTTGAGTTCTGGCCATTCCGTGGCTGGGGCAATGCACTGTTCTCATTCTTTGGAAGGCCATGGACTTTCTGGTATACCGTTCTCTATACAGGAGTAATGACTGCCTTTGGTGTTTATGCTATGAAACAGTGGGGTTTTGATAAGAAAGATCGATTACAGATCCTCCGCTACTCCTCACTTATCGGGTTTCAGTGGATCATGTTCTTTATCATTCCGGAGTTCCTGTTCCAGCTTGCAGTAGAATATAAGTGGGTAGGAGATGCACTGGCGAATGACCCGAATTTCGCAGAACAGCCATGGCGAACATATGGCATCGTATATGCCTGGCCGCTATTCTTCTATACCTTCTTCTATGATCCGCATCAAATATGGGTTGTCTGGGGAGCGATTTTAACGTTTGGAATTCTCCCCATCTTTGCTTTTTTCCACGGAAAGCGTTATTGCACCTGGATATGTGGTTGTGGTGGACTTGCCGAAACCCTCGGCAACCGCTGGCGTGTCCTGGCTCCAAAAGGGAATAGAAGCATTAAATGGGAGAAGATGAATGTTTTTATTCTCTGGGCGGCTTTCATTGTTACCGGAATAATGCTGCTGAAGGACATTTTAGGAGTCCAGGTTAAATCGGCAGAGGCAAATGTTTACTGGTACAAAATTATCGTTGATGTGTGGCTTGTAGGTATTATCCCTGTCACCCTGTATCCATTTCTCGGAGGAAAGGTCTGGTGTCGGTACTGGTGTCCCTTGGCAAAGCTGATGGATATCTTCAGCCACCGGCTGAAAGGCCGATTCAAAATCAGGGCCAACGACAAATGTATCAGTTGCCACGAGTGCTCACGTTACTGCCAGGTTGGCATACCGGTCATGCAGTACGCCATGAAGCAGGAGGATTTCGGGAATTTCAATACCAGCTGTATCGGTTGTGGAATGTGTGTAACTGCGTGCCCCATGGATGTATTGTCATTTGGAAACAAGAAGGATGCGACTGAATATAAAGAAAGGGCAGAGGAGAGATTTATCCAGAAAAAAAAATAAGCAAAGGTGATAAGCCAAACCTTTATATTTAATTGCAAATTTACAAACACCAACGTTTAACATTCCTGACTTTCTATACATCAAATTTCATTGAATATTCTTGATTTGTTTTTTAGGTCACGAAAAGCTTTTGTATAAGTTTTATATTCCCCTATATTTAACCTCTTTTCGCTTTGAGAAAGAATTTTTAAAAGAGCTAAGCTTTCCTTTGTTTGTTCACCTCTTTTCCCTTGATTTTAATGATTTCCTGAGTATTATTAGAAATAAGTTGCAATTCAATACATACAATAAGGAGGTATATGAAGCTTACTATACATAAAAAGATTGTAAAAGATGTTAATGGAAATCCTAAGGAAGTAATTATCCCGTGGAAAGAATATAAAAAGATTGAAGAATCATTGGGGCTCGATCTTTCTCCAAAAGCCATTGAAGATCTTAAGCAGGCGAAAATTGACAGAGATAATTCTAATAAAGATGCTTATGTTGATCTAGAGTCAATTTAAATGTTTAAAATTATTGTCCACAAACGTGCCCTTAAATATCTGAACAAACTCACTTCATTTAGAAAAACAAAAATTAAGAATTTATTAACTGGACTTATAAATAATCCTATTCAGCGTGAAGATGCAAAACCGATGCTCGGAGAATGGAAAGGATATTACAGAATCAGAATAGGGAATGTAAGATTGATATTCTGGGTTGATCTAAATAAGAAAATTATCTATGTAGATCATATAGGACCACGAGGCGATGTATACAAATAATTGTACCGTGTTTTTCTCTAACCATGATATCAAGCGGACAACAAGAAGCTAGCTTTTCAATATTTTTCTGGTTTTTTAACTGATTTGATTTACCTACCTGACAGTCATATTACATTGTAGTGAAAAATAGAATGTATCGATTTCTTCTATCCCTTTCTTTAATCCAACCGTATAGAAGCCTACCAGGTATAAAAAATATTAATGCAGTCAAGTGGAAAATTGACCCATCTTCTCCAAGGACCTTTTCGGAGTTCCGGCAAAGACTGCAGAGGCAAATGTCAACTGGTACAAGATTCTCGTGGATGTGTGGCTTGTAGGTATTATCCCTGTCACCCTGTATCCATTTCTCGGAGGTAAAGTCTGGTGTCGGTACTGGTGTCCGCTGGCAAAGCTGATGGATATCTTCAGCCACCGGCTGAAAGGGAGATTCAAAATCAGGGCCAACGACAAATGTATCAATTGCTACGAGTGCTCACGTTACTGCCAGGTTGGTATACCCGTCATGCAGTATGCAATGAAGCAGGAGGATTTTGGAAATTTCAATACCAGCTGTATCGGCTGTGGAATGTGTGTTACTGCGTGCCCCATGGATGTACTGTCTTTCGGAGACAAGAAAAACGAGAATCAAGAAAATGAGACGGAAGAGCAGGGAGTTGTCCAAGAGGAAAGGTGAAGAAATGTGGCGAATCAAACCTTCAAAGTTAAATTGTATATTTGCTGTCACCTCTTTGATTCCTTAGTGAAAATATCTTAACCAATCCCTGTTCCAAAAATACTGGGAAAAGCTTTGGCAAAATAATTATTGATGCAAAATTTCAGGATGTCCAATTAGCACCAAACAACAAAGTCCAAATAGCAAACAAATCCCAATGAATAAAATTTTCAATTTCCAAACAATAGGATTTAGAAGAATGGACGTATCTTCTTCGCATCATTATTGCCCGCCATTTACCAATTATTTACATTACCAATTATTTACGTTGCCTTTCACACTTCGTCGTGTTAGTCTAAAACATTCTTATTGATTTCTGACTTAGTTTATATCAGTTAGGATGCTGCCTATAGACACCTTTTAGGTAATCGATCTTAAATGCGCGCTGGTGATCTTTAGTAACATTTGAGAAATCGCTTTCCGCGTAACCTGATCTGCGTACAAACAGGGCTGTAGTTCTTTAATTCATTTACGACAACCTTAACGATGAAATTTGTGAGTAACTTCTTGAGCATTGGAAGGACTCCTTTCTATGAGTTTTCTACCTATGGACATCCAAAAATTTAATAAAAAGTACATAAAAACGCCGATTTCACTATATTTTCCGATACCGAATTAGTCCAAATTAAAACACTTTGGAACGGATATTCAGATGTATTTCTCAAAGTTACCGAAGAACAACTCCGTCGAGAGGATCTAAAAGAGAAAAAGAGCTCACGAAAACAAACAATAAACTTATGGGTTACCATTTCCGTTCTTGTTCTCACGATTATTACGACAGCATTAGCTGTATATCATTTTCTAAATCAGGAAAAAAGTTAACCATTATGTCATTGTAAAAAATCATTAAGAGAAAAATTATTTATGAGTACTGCAATTTTTTCTTCTATTATTGCTGGACTTATCATCCTCTTGGTTGCCTCGGCTTTGCATATTGTTAAAATCTCTTTTAGACTTAGGCTTAACGCCAAGAAATTGAGGAACTCAAAGCAAAATGTAAGGAACTTGAGAAAAAATGTTGTGATCTTAAAGAGAAGTCAGAGAAAGAAATCACGAATCTTCAAAAAAAAGATTTCTGAGCTTGAGAACCAAGATGTTTTCGACAACGGTAATTGATTCGCTTCAGTCATTATTCATGATAATATTCGTTAGAAAACAAGAGGAGTTATACCTAATTATGAAATCCATTAACTTATATTCCATAAAGAAAAGCTATACGAGATAGATCCACTCTGTTGTCCTAAATGCGGTGGAGAAATGAAGATTATCAGTTTTATTACTGAGTATCAGGTTATACACAAGATTCGTGACCATCTCGGCTTATGGGCACAAAAGCCATCTAGAGACCCACCAAACCGAGAAAACCCTTCTGGAAATAACAAGCTCATCTAAGAACCATTCTATGAAGATTTTTGCCTGCTGCCCCTTGACACTTGCTTGTCAAGGGCCTGGTTATGAAGAACCCTACATTGTGCTAAATTGAATATTGTAGAAATTTGCTAATGTGAGGAGACAGGAAAGGTATGTATATTTTTTGAAAAATGACCACCAACAATACTGTTATTTATATTTGAGAGCCCAAATACTTTTTTTGGTTTTCTTCTTTCCTACTATATAAATCTTTTCAGTGCCAAATTTTCAAAAAACAGTTGAATATTGTTTGCAATCTCTCTATTCTTACAACACCTTATAAAAGCAAATTTCCTATCATCTCGGAAAAAAAGTTACATAAGTAAGGGGAAGTGCCTAAAGGAGTTCAAGTGTCTGAAATACTTCGGCTTCTAAGAGCTTTCAGGCACTTAGTTCACCGATAACTTTCGGCACTTACCTACATGGGAGGCGTTCATGGCAACACTGTTTTATATTAACGAGGTAGTCAATTTTGCGATTGAACGGGAAACGGAGAGTTATGCCCTGTATAAAGAACTGTCCGAAAAGGTGATGCAGGACGAGGCAAAAAAACTTTTTCGTGTGCTGATGCAAGAGGAACTAGCGCATAAAAAGTACTATGGCACACTCCTTTCCGCCATAGAAGCGAAGCAGAGTCCGGGGGTATCAGAAGACGACGAATATGCCGCCTATATGCGCACACTCATCGATTCCCGGAGAACAGTGAGGAAGCCGAAAATTGATCTCAATAACCTGACTGATGTGTTAGACTTTGCGATTGCCCGCGAAAAGGATGCGGTGCTTTTTTATGTGGGGTTGGAAAATTTTGTCCCGGATAAAGACAAATCTACTGTGAAAACCATCATTAAAGAAGAAGTTAACCACATTGTAAAGTTGACCACTCTGAAACAACAATTTGCGTAACGAATATTTTCACAGAGGCTCAGAGCACAAAGGGCGAAAAGAAAAACTATTGATTATTGATGATGATCCAGATATTCGAGAAGTGATCAAGACGATTCCGGGATTCTCGAAGATACATATGAGTTGTATGAAGCTGGCAGCCGTTAGATGATTATATTGTTACAACGATTACGCCGAGTGAATTTCTGCCGGAAGTCGAAAAAATTCCCGGAAACGTGACGGATTAAGACCTGACAGTGTCAGGATGAATTATCGTAATAACCCTCTCATCCCTCCTCTCTTGAGTACACACGCTCTTTCTTTCCATGGCAAGAGAGGAATCATGGGTCAGACCTTGAAAGTAGAATGCGTAATCTCCTCCAATTTCCTTCTAAAGGATTTACTTGTTTTACTTTGCTTATTTATACGTATTGCTGCTTTATTTACTGCACTTATACTTACTCCAAACATCTCTCCTATTGCTTTATTTGATAGCCCTGTATACGTCTTCAATATATACATACTTACATCTCTGGCTTCAAATGGTATATGCCTTTTTCTTTGTAGTAGTGTGGCCCTGTCTATTTTATAATTATGTATTATCTCTTCTATTACCTTTTCGATCACACCATCATCACTTATTCTCTTTTTTTGTGGTAAGTCAGCATCTTCTTTCTCCGTTCGGTCTATAAACTTCCTTTGCACCCACTCCACAAACTTATCGCTTCCCAAAATCATTCCATACTTTATGTCTTCAAGAAAGTCATTTTCTCTGCCGCATGCTTTCCGGATCAATTTTCTATATTCCCTCCTGGATTCTTCTTTGTCACTACATATCCCCTCTAATACAGCTTCGCTGTTTACCCACTTATTTCTTTTCCTGACGTTAACATAATCATGATAGCTGCTCCAATTATACTCTTCCACCTTTTCAACCATGCCGGCTCGTATGGGATTTAAATGTATATATAAACTTAAAATGTGACAGTAAGATTCATTTTCGACAAGAACGCTCTTATATCTTCCCTGAAAAAGATGTCCACAGCGATTATGATTACGATTGTAATAAATGCTATAGGCGGTCTGTATCCATTGCATGGCCCTTGAAAGATTTGCATCATTCGTTCTTAAAAGAATATGGTAATGATTAGCCATCAAGACAAATGCAAATATATCTAAATTAAACTTTTCTCTGGCGTTTGCCATATATTCCAAAAATCTTGAATAATCGTCATTGGTAAGAAAAATCTCTCCTCTGCCTACACCTCTCGACATGACGTGATAAATTGCACCTTCATATTGTATTCTCCAGGGCCGTGCCATAACGCATATTATTAATCTAATACTCCTGCTTGTCAAGCATATTCCATATTCAAGATCTGACCCCGTATCCAATGGCTAATATATTACAAAAGAAAGCATTATTAAATAGTATAAACAAATTCCAGCAAGAATATGCATGCCTAAGACTACACTTTGAATTATTAAAATTTTTTTATGATTATTGCTTTTATACCAAAACATAGGTAGAAAAACAAACGTACCATATATTAATCCATAGAGTATTCTGTTACTTATTGTATCGCTTGGATTAAGATGCAACATCATTGACAAAAAAATAACTGGCCATATAAAAAGAGAAGACAGTAAATTGTATTTAAACATTGTCAACAGACTGTTGACAATTAAATAAACTGAAACGAATAATATATATAACCTTTTATTTTTCATGCATACAACGACAAGTTATTATAAAGTTTCTGTATAACACCACAATTGCAATGATATCCGGCAAAACCTATCTTTCTAAAGAAAGAGAGAAGATAATGTGCCTTTTGTGGAAGGTATATAAATTGCTTTTATCATATACTCCAAATCTAACAAAATACAATAGGACAAACAGTGATAACCTGGTTGAGGAAGAATACTGAAATAAAGGGGGACGGGTCATGAATGTTTGGTTAGCCACCCATTAACAAAAATATTCTATGCTTCCCCACACTTTTGTACATCATGTTTCTCTGATCTCTGTACGACAATAGGGTAAAGGGAAATGGGTAATTGATTACTATCCGGAAGGCGCAGGTTTAGGCAAAAATTTACGAATTACGATTTGGGATTTACGATTTTATAATTAAAAGGTTATGGATAAAGTTCAATTATAAAATCTGAAAGTATGGAAACTGAAGCCTGAATGGAAAGCCCGTCCGATAATCCGAGTAAAAAAGTCGGCTATAAGATTTACGACTTATGATTTGAAAATTACCAATTGAAAAATAAGGAAACAGGAGTAAGAATCCAGAAGCGGAATACGGTATTCGAAAACTTTTCCCTTAAACTGATAAATATATTCTGAATTCTGTCTTCTTGCTTCTGACTTCTCCATACAAAAAGTGAGACTTCAAAAAAAAATCGTATATCGTAATTCCTACCAGTCCGGCCAGCAAACCGTTCGCCAGCCCGACGAGAATTCTGGCGAGAACGGGAATCTGAAATTCTTTTCCACCTCGTCAATGTTTAGAATACTAGGCAATCCAACCCAACTACTCCCAGACAACAAACCACCGTATTCACCCCTACTAATATAAGGTAGAAAAGGGAGAGGCAGAGTCTTACAGCCTGATAATAGTTTAGCAGAAGTTACATACCCCTACTTGACTGTTAATGGTTCATCCACCAGCAGGCCTATTTCCTCGTCTGTCAGGTAGCACGCAGGATCAGGTTCCCAAATATCGCCGTAATATGCTTCGGCACGCGCCCTGAAGTTTCCTCCACAGATATCAAGCCACTTACACTTGGAACAACGACCGGTAACGTGATGTTTCTTATCTTTCAGCTTTGCAAGGAGCGGGTTTGAAGTATCATCCCAGATTTCACCAAACTTGCGTTCCCGCACATTTCCGAATGTGTACTCTCTCCAGAACTGGTCAGCGTGTACGGAACCATCCCAACTGACACAGGCAAGACCCTTTCCGGAGCTGTTTCCCTCGTTCCACTTGAGCAACTTGAGAACTTCCGCCGCGCGTTTCGGATCTTCCTTAAGCATCCTCTGATATATGTAAGGGCCGTCGGCATGATTATCTACCGTTAAAACCTCTATCTTATTCCCGCGATCATGCGCCTCTTTCGTTTTATCAATGATGAGATCAACGACTCTGCGGGTTTCCTCATGAGATAAATCTTCTTCAATAAGTCGAGATCCTCTGCCGGAATAGACCAAATGATAAAAACAGACCCTTGGTATTTTTTCTTTTTCAATAAGCTCGAAAATTCCCGGAATATCCTGTGCGTTTCTCTTGTTAATCGTAAAACGGAGACCTACCTTTATGCCCACCTTCATACAATTCCTGATCCCCTGCAATGCATCATCAAAAGCACCTTCGATGCCGCGGAATTTATCGTTTGTTTCCCTCAAACCGTCAAGACTTATTCCCACATAAGAAAGTCCAAAGGCTTTCAATGTCTCTGCTTTTTCTTCCGTTATCAGTGTTCCGTTTGTACTGATGACAGCCCTCAGCCCTTTATCACGCGCATATGCTATGAGTTCCATTAAATCCTCTCTCATCAAGGGCTCACCCCCGGAAAAAAGAATTACCGGAGCCCCGTACTCTGCAAGGCCGTCAAGCATAGTCTTCGCCTCTTTTGTACTGAGCTCATTTGGATATTCAATATCCTTTGATTGAGAGTAACAATGGACACACTTAAGATTGCATCGCTGCCCGACATTCCAGACAACTACAGGCTTTTTATCTTTAGAAAATTGTAATAGATGTGATGGCAGAGCTTTCGAGTCTCTCCCATATCTCAGCGCATCAGAAGGTTCAACGGTGCCGCAATACAACTTTGAAATACCTATCATTCTATCACCTCGCAATTTGTTATTATCAAGTTAATCCGTCCTTGCAAACTTTTCCAAAATTCCTAAACTGCCGTCCATGGCAGTTTTTACAGACTTTTGAACTTGCGCCTTCAGCGCAAAAAAAATAAGGAAATATTGAAATTTCTATACATCGAGTTAATGCAACCTACACAACTCTTTAAAATTGCTACCTCGTCCGAACGGCCGGTAGGCCGGGCGGGCAACGACATCCATGCCCTGTTGAATAATACTTAAATCTATTCTACCGGGCAGGTCTCTTGCTTCACGCCATTTTGGAAATGTGTTTGCACACAAAAAATGTAAGCTATTGTTACATTTGATATAAAAATAAAAACCCTCTATAATCAATAATCTTACAAAAAAACTTCTTAAACCTTTATTGTACCCCTTTAATTTGATGAGTCAACAAGTTTCACGTTACCTGTTAAGCCGCTTTCATTGTCTTTAGACAGTTTTTTACGTATCGCCTGCTCTATTTCCTGAAGAAGTTCCGGTTTTTGTGCTATAAACTGCTTCGCATTTTCCCTTCCCTGACCTAACCGGATATCTCCGTATGAAAACCATGTTCCGCTTTTTTCCACTATCTGATTCTCAGTCCCCAAATCTATTATATCTCCGGCTTTTGAAATACCATGATTAAACATTATGTCAAACTCTGCCTTTCGAAAGGGAGGTGCAACCTTATTCTTGGCAACTTTAACCCTAACCCTGTTCCCAATACTCTGGACAGCATCCTTTATGTCTCCAATTCTTCGGATATCCAGTCTGACAGACGCATAGAATTTTAACGCTCTTCCGCCTGGTGTTGTCTCAGGATTTCCAAACATAACACCAATTTTTTCCCTGATCTGGTTGATAAAAATAATACAGGTATGTGATTTTGAAATAACCGACGTCAGCTTCCTGAGAGCCTGAGACATCAATCTCGCCTGTAATGCCACGTGGGTATCACCCATTTCTCCTTCAATCTCCGCTTTTGGCACCAGGGCTGCCACCGAATCAATAACGATAACGTCTACTGCATTACTCCTTGTTAGCAGTTCTGCTATTTCTAATGCCTGTTCTCCGGTGTCCGGTTGATTTACCAATAACTTGTCAAGATCAACACCCAATCTTTTTGCGTACTCGGGATCCAGAGCATGTTCGACATCTATAAATGCTGCATTACCTCCATTTTTCTGTGCATTTGCAACAATGTGAAGCGTAAGCGTTGTTTTTCCGGATGATTCAGGCCCAAAAATTTCTATTACCCTTCCGCGTGGAACCCCACCCACACCTAAGGCAAGATCGAGTGAGAGCGAACCGGTTGATATCACCGGCACATCCAGCTTGATATCTTTCCCAAGCCGCATTATCGCTCCTTTTCCGAATTGTCTTTCAA
>JALDRB010000016.1 GCA_031316155.1 Candidatus Scalindua sp. | reverse complement strand
TTGTCTTTCAATCTGAGAAACTGCTCTCTCAAGAGCCTGATCCTTTTTCCCCATCTCTACTGTCTCGGCTTTCTCTCCTTTCACCTTTTCCTCATTCTCTGCCTTTTGCAACTTCGCCATTGATTACTCCTTTCCTGAACTGTTTTGAATGTTACCGTCCCCCTTGTCAAACAAAACCTCTTTGATTCCTACGGGAAACTCGGAAATGGTGTCCCGAGAGACATCTTCAAGATTCTTTGCAATGAGCGAATCGTTTATGATAGCATCCGTTCTGTTATTTCCCAGGTATGATACCCCTGATATGAAGATGCAACACAGAATGGTTGTTTTCAGGAGTGCCACACCCCCTCCTAAAATCCTCCCGAAAAATCCAAATTTTCTGTTTACAAGCAGAGATTTGAATAACTTACCTAGAACGTAGGTAAGTATCAGGATGACAAAAAATACTGCAGAGTATGCAAGAATACTCGAAGTTTCAGGACTAAACAAGCCGTGAAAGACACTGCTTGAGATTGGATGAAGCACTATGGCACCAACCACTGAAATTACCAGAGAAAACATTCGATAAACTTGCCACAATGGCCCTGTTGCAAGCCCAAGGATGGTTCCAATTGCTATAAATATTATCAAAGTATAATCTAACCAGTTCATGGTCTTCAATATGCGTAGCTAATCAATGTTCGTTTAAAACCTGCCCATTCCGAACCGTAACGGTACAATCTAGGTCTTCAGCAAAATCCTTGCGTTTTATTATGCGTAACCTGGACGAGCCAGAATCATCAAACAGGAGTTAAAAAATTACCTCTCTGCGCCTGCCTGTCGGCAGACAGAAACAATCAAAACCAGTCTGTTTGGAATTTTGTGTTTGTTTATTGTGATTTGTTTGTTATTTAGAATTTATTATTTGGTGCTTACCCGTCTGACCGAGTTATCCGGTCTGGTTTCTTAACCGCCGACAATTCTGGTAACATTGAATTTCCTCTGCATCAAGCTAGGCGGGCGGGAACTTTTTTCACACAAGTCTTTGACACGCGGAAACGCTTTAACTTATTTAAACAGATCTTTCAAAAGTTTTTCTACTATCTCTTCTTTTTTGATTTTTTCCTTCTTGATTTCTTCTGGTTGTGCCTCCTTTGAGGGTTCACCGCTCTTTGATTCTTCCTTCTTTTCAACAGTTTCGGTCTTCTCGCTTTTTTGTTTTGATCTCCCTAACTCCCCTCCTATTCCTTCCAGAATACCACCGATACCTTTTTCAGATTTAGGGAGTTTGAAGGTTATCCTTGGTTTCTCTACTGTGCCGGTAATAACTATTGGCAGCTTGGAACCTTTGCCCAGCATACCAAGTATTTTCTCCGCATCTCCACCCAAATATTTAGCCACAGCCTCAGATTCAACCATGTATTCCATTCGGCCATCGAAAGAAGTCCACCCTGACAAACCAATGTCAAATTCTCTGCCGTTAACCTGTACATTTTCAGTAAATATTTTACCGTCTTCAACTTTAATCGGCGCAGTCAACTCATCGAATTGAAAAGCTTCATGCCTGATAATTTGAGAGAGAATCTTATCCCCCTTTATTAATCCGTCCCTGATACTGATATTTCCCTCAGCTTTGAGAGTCTTGCTCAATTCCTCCTGCCAGTCCAGACCTTTCCCCTGAGCCGAGATGTCCATATTTAACTTACCGGACATCTCTCCATCACGTGCAGAAAGGATTGGTATAATGTATGCCAAAATGTCCATCTTCTGATTAATATGCACATCCGTCAAATTCAAACTGAATTCCGTTGGAGGTTTCTCTTCTTTAAGGATTGCCTTTGCAAATATTTTCCCCTCTCCTTCATTCAGGCCAAAGGTACATTCCTCTGTGGCAAAGATTCCGTCATCCAGGCGAAATGCAGATTTTAAATCCGTTATATTGTATGCACCATACTTCACCTTATCAACGGATACGTTTCCATGAAAATCCAATTCATCAATCTTTTTAAGATCTGCCGGTAATTTTCCGCGTAAAGCAAAATCAACACTCCCTTTACCCGTCATCATCATATTTTCGGGATACAGATCCGCAAACAGCTTTGTTGACTCGTCGAGATTCAGGTTCAGGGAAGCCCCGTAATCAATGTCCATCACCTGAGATAAATTTTTTATTTCCCCTTTGGATTTCATGTCCAGAAAATCGGAAACAACATCCAACCGCTCAACATGAAGCATATCCCTGGCCATGTCGTGTTCAAGAGTATGCATAAGTATAAGGCTGAGGTTTGAAATCCGTGCGTCTTTTAATGGTCCGCCGGCCACATTAACACCGTTTAGATTTGTCTTACCACTAAGGGTGATTCCTTTTTCTCTGTCACCTTTTACTTTCATTTCGGTAACGGTTTTCCCGCTGAGTTTGAGCCCCTGGGGCAATGATACAATACCAGCAAGAGTGTCAACGAGTTTTTTCAAGTCCTTTACCGCCAGAAATACATTCAGGAATATCTCTTTCTCATGATTCAGGGCGCCTGACGTTCTCATTTCTACAGAGCTACCAGTCAAACCGAACTCTTTGATGAGAAGACTCTTGTCAAGAATATCGCATGTGACGTTATGAGTAATAAGAATTTCAGGTTCAGAGAGAGGACCGAAGGTATCCTGTTTGAAAAACAGATCTTTAATAACTGTCTTACCATCTATTATCGACTTCTTTCGATCGCCTTGAATTGTCATATTTGTCTGTATATTTCCCCCTGCTGCTACCCCTTCCGGTAACAGGCCTCCCATTTCACTAACCAACCTGGCCATATCACAATTCAAGTACATCTTGAGATCCAGATTCCCGGCACTTCTCATATCAGTAACAAGTCCCGTAATCCCGGTCTGTGCAAAAGCTGAATCAAAACCAAACCGATATATCTTAATTTCATCATTTACTATGTCTATATCAGCACTTTGAAGCAATTTAACATTGAGCTCTTTAATGGGTTTATCCTTAAGAGGGCCGCCTGAAACAGTAAGGTTCACGAGCTCTGTGTTTCCATCAACATTTATAAGTTTATCAAACCGGCCGCTCGCTGTAATTTTTGAGTTACAAACACCCTCCACTTGCA
Organism: Candidatus Scalindua sp.; assembly: GCA_031316155.1. Taxonomy (GTDB): domain Bacteria; phylum Planctomycetota; class Brocadiia; order Brocadiales; family Scalinduaceae; genus SCAELEC01. The sequence continues at coordinate 78,768 of JALDRB010000016.1, read as the reverse complement.
AACCCTCGGGCAAACCCAGTATCCCTGCAAGTTTGTCGGTTAACCCCTTCGTATCCACATGTAAGTTCAGTTCCAGGCCTTTCGCGCCATCACCAGTAAATTTTGTCATATCAAAATCGGTAATCACCTGCGCAAAACTCGTCTTCAACTGGAAAGAACCACGGGCATATTTTGGGTTAACCTCCCCATCTTTCACCAATGATAGATTCATGGAAATATCTGCCTGTTCCGTCTCACCTTTTGCTTCAATACCGAAAGTACTTTTCAGTTCAATTGGTTTATCCAGAGACTCTATCTTCAACATAGTATTCAGGTTATTTATAACGGTTTTTTCCCGTATTCTGTGATCAATGAATGTGAATTTCCCGTTGTTGATCTTCGCATTTAATTCAACATCAAGAGCAAAGGGAAGAGCAAGCGCTGAAAACGCTGGTTCTTCAACCTTTTTTTCAGTAACTTCGGGAACACTCCCTCGTTCTGTCTCAGGTGATGGTTTGGGTTTTGGTACCTTGCTGTCATCACCCTTAAACACCGTATCCCTGTATCGATGAACAACTACTTCAGGGCTATCAATAATAAGCTCTCTGATTCTGATCTGTTTTTTTATGAGTGGAAAGAACCTGATGTTACAATAAAACCTGTCAACTTTCACAAACGCATCTCCCGGAACACCTTCCCTCTCCTTAATAAGAATATTTCTGACATCCAACCCATCCGACCAACTCATCCTGATATCATCAATTTCCACTTTACGATCCAGGTTTGTTTCCAGAGCATTTATGATCCTGTTTTTTGCCATATTGGTAGAAACAATTGTTGGGATGAGAAACAGGAGTATTACTAATATACCAAACACAGCACCTGCAGATATCCCCGTTATGAGAGGCCATCTTCTCTTTCTTGTTTGTGTTTCAAATGTTAAGATGTTGTTGTTTTGTTTTTTCATAACACCTCCTTGAATATACTAAAACCAAAGCTTGGTGAAGGTATCCCCGGACAAAAGGCACCGAGGACTTTACTCGGGCAAAATAATTTTTGGATTTTACCTGTCTACGTGCGTTCCTTTCGCACAGGCAGGCCCGAAAACCATTATAAGATGAGTATATATACGACCTTCAGTAACAAGGTAGTGCTATTTTACCCTTTTATAAGTTGTTGGGATTCCATCATCTTCACCTGTTAACGTAAGCTCTTTATCGGAAACCGTAATGACGAATGACATCGATGGCATTCTGAAAAGCCCTTTTTGAAAATCCACAGACAGATGGTCTCTATCAACAAACCTGAAATTACCCTTTATCATTTGACGGGAACCTTGTTCGTTCCCAATAAATATGGTCTTATCATCAAAAAACTCCATTGATTCTGTCTCCTTCTCGTTTAACCACTTACCAACCACCTTCTTCTCAAGTTCAGGAAACGATTTCTCTTCACTCCCTTCAGGTTTTCCGGCTTCCTGTTCGCTGCTTTCTTCTGTTGTTTTCTCTGCCGGGCTTACCTGAGATACTCCTCCATGACCCAACAAACCAGACCACTTACTGAAAAGATTCTTCTCAAACTCTTCAACAGACATTTTTTCCGTCTCGGCAGATTTTTCCGTTCCTTCAACGGGATACTTTTTCGTCATAACTTCGCTGTTTTTGACGGGAGTTGATTTTTCTCTAACAGTATTCTCTTCCTTCACAAGTCCTGTTTCTTGTTTCATTGTCTCAGGATTTTTTGCATCGAGGTGTACGGGAGTTGATTGTGAACTTGGAACTGACGATTCAGGCGTAATCGTATTACCCGCAGTATGGCAACCATACATGGCAAATGCCATAACCAGTGCGACAGAAACCCTATAGAAACTATTTCTCTTTAAATACATAGTAACCATTCTCCATGTGAAAATACAATGTTTAACAAAGAACTCATTAAATGTGCAGATCAGAACAATCGAATCGCCAACAATTCTCTGATAAAGAGCGTAACCGTGTTTCAATTACTCCCAACCCCGGAATGTGCATAATGTTATACTAAAACCGATTTGGTTTTCGGTTTTACCTGTCTGCGTGCGTTCCTTACGCACAGGCAGGTCAGAAAACCATTACGAGATGAGTATATCTAAAGATACTCATGGCAATTTATGAAATCGTTATCCACAGTAAAATAAGGTATATACCTTATTCCAGAACATTATGTTACGCACAAGAATCGGTAAAAACAAGCAAAATATTGTGAATAGATGCTGCGCAGGATTTTTATCAAAAAGCACAGCTTTTTTCGTCTCCCTCTTTTCGTCTTTCTCATTATTGCATTCATATCTAACCCGAACGAGTTGGAAAGGATTTCAGATTTACGAATTACGATTTGTTTTTGAAGCCTTTCATTTTTGAATTCAGAAGATATCTGACCGACTTCGTCATTCAGGCAGGGGAGACTGAATTCTGAATAGTAGGTGATTATGGGTCATGTAGTTTAATTACCTCTTCAAGTTAATCATATAAGAATTTCCACTTTAAACATTTGTTCATTACGACTTCCCGCCAGAACGGCTTTGTCGGGCTGGTAGTATTTTGTTTTAACCCAGAAACTCTGCGTTAAGGTATATTTTGTGCTTTTTGACAAACAACCAGTTTCTGAAATCTTTCAGCTAGTTTTCTTTTCATTCTGACTCCTTAATTCTGAATCCTGGCTTCTCTCTTCAAGCTTTCAGATTTTGTAGCTAATCATCATCAAAAATCCAGTTTCTCAAATTGTAATTCGTAATTCCTTATTTTTTATTACCTGGCCTTTCGCAGTATATATGCCCGTACCAATTTTGCCTCTTCATAGCTAACCTTACCATTTGTTCCGTCAACGAGAGGAGCGGTATTCCATGTCTTGAGTTTTCGAAACAGTTTCTCGATTGACTCCCGCCTTGCGGGATCAATCAGCCGGTCAATTTCAACATCACGGCCACCCCTGATAAGGGTTTCCATGTGTCCGGAAATAGTAGATATCGCAAGGTTACGTATTTCCGCAATCTCTTTAACTGAGAGTCCCTGTTTAAAAAGCTTGTAGGTCTTTTCAATAGTATTACCTGTTCGCTTCAGTGGTATCTCGTTTACCGTTACAGGAGACGGTTGTTTATCAGGTATTGAGATTCCGGGATTCTCATTCAGGTATCTTCTGATCACACTGATAAAATCGGCGCCATACCTTTGAAGCTTCACATCACCTACACCGCTGATCTTTTTCATATCGGTTAACGTTGCTGGATAATATACGCACATCTCGTGCAGAGTCATATCTGAAAATATGATATACGGAGGTACCTGCTGCTCTTCTGCAAATTTTATTCTGAGGAGGCGAAGTCTTTCAAACAGGGCTTCATCAAACGATTCATAGTGAATACCTTTGGGTAGTTTTGTCCTCTTTTTTACCTCTTCTCTCTTTAACGCCGTAACAGCTTCTCTGCCATAGAGGATGTTGGAACCTTTCTTCGTCAGTTTCAGGACAGGATATTGCCCCCCATCTTGAACAATTGCCTCTTGCGCCAGAAGCTCGTCAACGATAAATCTCCAGTGATCTTTCTCTTTGTGCCTGCCGGCGCCATACGTCTTAACCTCGTCATGATTCAGTTCACGGATACGGCTCGTATTAGCTCCTGTTACGATATCAATAATATGATTAATTCCAAAACGCTGGTCAGTTCTTGCCATGGCAGACATCACTATCTGAGCATCAACTGTGGCATCAACCTTCTCAACCATACCGACACAAACATCACACGCTCCACAATTTTCTTCTGGATAACTCTCACCGAAATACCCGAGTAGTTGTCTGCGTCTGCACACATAATGCGAAGCGTACGCAACCATTTGGTTCAACTTATGCATTACAATTGACCTCTCCACACCATCCTGCACCTGGTCTATAAAATACCTGATCTTCGAAATATCCTGCACTGCAAAAAAAAGGATGCAATTTGCCAACTCACCATCACGTCCCGCCCTTCCTGTTTCCTGATAATAGCCTTCTATATTTTTCGGTAAATCTGCATGAATAACAAAACGGACGTTTGATTTGTCAATACCCATACCAAATGCAATAGTCGCTACAATTACGTTCACCTTATCCTTACTGAATGCCTCCTGGTTCGCCCTGCGGACTTCTCCTTCCAGCCCCGCATGGTAGGGTAATGCACTGATACCGTTGCTTACGAGAAACTCAGCTAATTTAGCAACGGAATCACGGGTAGTACGATAAATTATTCCCGGTTCATTGCCATGTTCCCTGAGAAATTCCAGTATCTGTGAACCAACCTCTTTCTTTCTCTTTACCTGATAAAAGAGATTCGGGCGATTGAAAGATGCACGGACAATATAGGGAGTCCTGAGTCCGATCTTATTGATAATATCGTCCTGAACATTTGGAGTGGCTGTGGCCGTAAACGCCGCAACCGGAATGTTCGGAAAGGCCCGGGTTAAATTAGACAGGTTCAGATAATCGGGGCGAAAATCGTGTCCCCACTCAGAGATACAGTGTGCTTCATCAACGGCAAAAAGGGAGAGAGGAACACTTCTCAGACTTTCGAGAAAGTTCGGCATGGCAAATCGTTCCGGTGCAATATAGAGCAGCTCCAGCGCATGATTATGAAGCTTATGGTTTACGGCTGACATCTCTTCAGAGCTTAGAGAACTGTTCAGGAAGGCTGCTGCTATTCCATTTCCAAGGGCAGCATCAACCTGATCCTTCATGAGAGATATCAGGGGACTTATGACAACCGTAGTTCCCTCCATTATCTTAGCAGGCAATTGATAACAGAGAGATTTTCCTCCTCCCGTGGACATTACCGCAAAGACATCTCTTTTTTTCAGTATGTGGTTTATAATGACTTTCTGGTTCGGACGAAAGGATTGAAAACCAAAAACTCTTTTTAATGTATCATGCATTACTTTTTTATGGGTCGGTGCTGTTTACAGGATCGGGTAATGGAAAACCCAACCTGAACGAGTCGGAAATGGAATTCAGATTTACGAATTACGATTTGTTTTTGAAGTCTCTCTTTTTGCATGGAGAAGTCAGGAGACAGAATTCGGACTATTAGATGAGTATGACTCAAGTATTTTACTTCCCTCTTCAATTTTATCAAGAATCCAGATTCTCAAACCGTAATTCTGAAATCGTAAATCTTTTAATTGGTTTCTTTTCATTCTGACTTCTTAATTCTGGCTTCAGTCTTCATACTTTCAGATTTTATAATTGAACTTTATTCATTGGAATTTATTTGTTATTTGAATTTTGTCATTTGGTGCTTACCTTTCCGCTGCTTTTCATGGAAAGTGAAATCCTTCTCCTTTGCAGATCTACTTCAAGCACCGTCACACTTACCTTCTGATGAACTTTGACGACCTCATTGGGATCCTTTACAAAACGGTTTGAAAGTTGGCTTATGTGTACGAGGCCGTCCTGGTGAACGCCAATATCGACAAATGCTCCAAATGCAGTAACATTGGTAACAATCCCGGGAAGCTCCATACCCGGCACAACATCTTCAATCTTTTCGACTCCTTCAACAAAACTGAATGCCTCAAACTTCTCTCTCGGGTCACGACCGGGTTTTGTTAACTCATTCACTATATCGAGCAAGGTTGGCATACCTACGGAGTCTGTTACAAATTTTGCCATGTCTATTTTTTTTCTCATTTCCTCATTTTGCATTAACTCCAGGACAGAGCATCCAATATCTTTTGCCATGGCATCTACAATATGATAGCTCTCAGGATGAACAGCGCTTCTGTCCAGAGGATTTTCTCCATCCCGGATACGCAGAAATCCTGCAGCCTGTTCAAAGGCCTTCGGTCCTAATTTAGGTACTTTTTTCAGCTTCTCTCTGGATGTCAAAGGCCCATGTTCATTACGATAAGCAACAATGTTCCTGGCAAGTTGCGGGCCCAGTCCGGAAATATACTGGAGCAGTTGTGTGCTGGCAGTATTTACCTCAACACCAACTGCATTTACACAACTGATTACGACATCATCCAGACTCTGCTTCAATGCGTTCTGGTCAACATCATGTTGATATTGCCCAACTCCGATTGATTTGGGATCTATCTTCACAAGCTCGGCCAGCGGGTCCATCAGCCTCCTCCCTATGGAAACAGAACCCCGCACCGTTACATCCTGATCCGGAAATTCTTCCCGGGCTACTTCTGACGCAGAGTAAACAGATGCCCCGCTTTCGTTCACTATTACGATCTGAATCTGTTGCGGCAACTTAATTCTTCTGACAAACGCCTCTGTCTCCCTGCTTGCCGTACCGTTGCCGATGGCAATGGCTTCAATCCTGTACCTTTCACAGAGAGTTGCAACCTTCTCTGCATCTTTTGCAGAACCTCCGTTTGACTGATGAGGATAGATAACATCTGTATGAACAAGGCTTCCCTGACGATCAAGACATACCACCTTACAACCGGTACGAAATCCGGGATCAATAGCCAGAACACTTTTCTGACCAAGCGGAGATGCAAGGAGGAGTTGTCGAAGGTTTTCTGCAAAGACATTTACGGCCTTTTCATCCGCACGTTTTTTTGTGATCAAACGTATCTCAGTCTCTATAGACGGAGACAGGAGCCTTTTATAACCGTCCTGCACAGACATCTTCACCTGATCCGGTGCAGCACCCTCTCCCTTGACAAAAAGTGCTTCCAACAGAGAAATCGCCTCTTCTTCAGGTGGTGTCACACGCAAAATCAGGAACCCGTCTTTCTCTCCACGTCTCATGGCCAGAATTCTATGAGATGGGGCCGTACCGGCAGGCTCTTCCCAGTGAAAATAGTCCCTGTATTTCAACCCTTCCTCTTCTTTGCCCGAAACTATCTTTGATCTGAAAACACCTTTCGAAACAAAGAGATCGCGGATCTTAGTACGAGCCTGCTGATCTTCATTTATCCACTCTGCAATAATGTCCCGTGCCCCGGCCAGGGCATCTTCTTGAGATGCAACTCCCTTTTCAGAATCTATAAAGTGTGCCGCTTCTTCTGGAAGGTCAATTTCATTCTGTTCAAATATGAGCCGGGCAAGTGGTTCCAGCCCCTTCTCCCTGGCAATGGTAGCCCTTGTTCGCCGTTTTGGCCTGTATGGGAGATAGATATCTTCCAGTACCGCCATCATCTCTGCTGCAATGATTTTTTTCTTCAATTCATCCGTTAATTTTCCTGTATCCTCTAAGGACTTCAGTATCGATTCGCGACGTCTGTCCAGATCCTTCAACTGTGCAAACCTGTCACGAATTGCAGTGATTGCCACTTCATCCAAAGTCCCGGTAGCTTCTTTTCTATATCTGGCAATAAAGGGCACCGTCGCCCCATCATTAAGCAGTGCTTCAGTAGCCTGAACCTGTTTTGCCTTGAGATTGAGCTCTCCGGCAATCTTTACAACATATTCTTCATATTCTTCGTTCATAATTTAACCAATCGAGTCAGCGCATCCTGCGCAACTCTTTCAAAATTGCTACAACGACATCCATGTCGTTGCTTAACGCCATTACTAAATCAAGTTCAGCACAAGTTTGGGCATGTGCTAACGCACATAAAATAAGATTTTGAAAGACTACGCATCAAGTTAGACCTTGCTTGCTAACTTTTCCAAAATTCCTAAAACTGCCGTCCATGGCAGTTTTTACGGACTTTTGAACTTGCGCCTTCAGCGCAAAAAAAAAGGAAATATTGAAATTCCTCTAACTGAAGTTTGCAGGCATCGATTTATCTCAATTCTCAGGGATTGTAATATACTTTTTCAGGTTTGTAAATACTGCGTTTTATTCTTGCAGCACCGAATGTGCCAATATATACTCATCTCGTAATGATTTTCGGACCTGCCTGTGCGTAAGGAAAGCACGCAGACAGGTAAAACCGAAAACCAAATCGGTTTTAGTATATACTCCATCAACCTATTTACAATAAACATTATTTCATAATTATAAAATTTAACTATCATGAGAGGAGTGTTACATGTCAACCCGAGAAAACCTGTTGACGGTCATGAAAAAATTTATTGAAAATGACTATCTGACAGCAGCACGGATTATGGAAGAAGTTGATGAATTACAGGCAGTTGACGTGTTAAAAACACTCCCCCCCACACTTTCCGTAAAAGTGATCTCCGGTCTGCAACCAAATTTTCTTGCCTCACTATTAACAAAACTTCCTGCTCATATTTTTGATGAAATTATCACCAATCTTGATCCTCAAAAAATCAGCGATATTATCCTGGATCTTCCTGAAGAACTGAGAAAAAGTTTTCTTGACAAAACTCCTGAAAAAAGTAAGCGGCACATCCAAGATCTTCTGACTTTTCCGGAGGATAGCGCGGGGCGTCTGATGACAAAGGATTATGTTGCATTCCACTCACATATGAAGGTCAAGGATGCCATCAGCAAAATAAGGACGACGTCTCGCAAGAGAGTCTCTTCTTATACCTACATTGTGGATGACGAACATAGATTATTAGGTGTATTGAGCATGTATAATCTTATTCAGGCTTCCAGAGAGAGCAATTTAGGGTCAATCATGAAAAGTGAGCTTTATAAGGTGGATTGTTTCGCCGAACGTCAAAAGATAGTTGATGAACTGAAAAAATACCGATATTCCACTGCCCCGGTTGTTGACAACCAGAACCACATGCTTGGCATAATAAGAGCTGAAAGGCTGATCGGACAGGGGCAGGAGAATCTGGCAGAAGATATACAGAAGATGGTCGGCGTAAGCGCGGAGGAACGGACGTTTTCATCCGTATGGTTCTCTATACGCAAACGTTTACCATGGCTTCATGTTAATCTGGTAACAGCTTTTGCAGCAGCGGGAGTAGTAGCAATATTCGAGGACGTTATACACCAGATCACGGCTCTGGCTATCTTTCTCCCCGTTGTAGCTGGACAGGGAGGCAACTCAGGAGCACAGACCCTTGCGGTTGTAATGAGGGGGCTGGTGATGAGGGAAATTCCTAAAGGTAAATTTAAAAAACTGATTCTCAAGGAAGGCCTGGTGGGCTGTATTAATGGTGTTATTATAGGAATAGTAACGGCATTGATTGCATGGCTCTGGCGGGGTAATCCATTCCTCGGAATTATAATCGGCATGGGAATGATTGTAAACCTGGTTGCGGCCGGTTTATCGGGTGCGGCAATTCCAATTACCATGAAACATTTCGGCGCAGACCCGGCTCAGTCATCAAGCATTATTCTGACAACAGTTACCGATGTCGTCGGTTTTTTCTCGTTTTTAAGCTTTGCCGTATTATTTCAAAAACTCTTACTGTGAAAGGTAATCTCAGAAATATGTTTAATTCAATTTCATTTCTTGAGATGAAATGCCGTAATTTTATGTTGTGTTTCTGCTTTAGTTAATAACCTTTCAACAATGGCTTTTGTAAGATCTTTTTTCACATCAACGTCTCCGGGATTATCTTGTACAAGATTCAGGTAGGTCAATACAAATGCGGCCATAGTATCTATTGGTTGCACAAAGGTAGGATTTGTTTGTTCAGGAGTCTTGAAGAACAGAAACCTGGCTTTTCTCTCTCCGTTTTCATCCGTATAGAGTTCAACAATCGTATAACTGCCTTTTACCGTCTTCGATAAAACCTCCTTAAATAAGTCTACGAGTGCTTCTTTCTGTGTTCCCAGATGCTCATATCCTTTTTCATAATTGCCCTGCGCATCTAAAGCTCCAGCAATCTTAAACCATCCTACGAATGATATTGTTTTAAAAAATTTCTTGATCTGCCCACCATATAATATTGGTTCTGCTATTTCGTTCTTTACAAGAAAGTAAAGCTTCGGAATAGCTGCCGTATAGCTGAAAGATCTTATATCTGAATTATTGATCAAATATTGTATAAACTCTTTATCATTAATGGTAGCGCTATTAATCTCATGTCCAAATTGCTCCCACTGTCCGATTAAGTCTGTTAGTTGCTGTTCGGGAATTTCCAGCATCTTTACAATAGTCTGCCCGTTATCCCTTTTGTTTACGTGCACTGAGACAATGCTCCCCGTAGCTGTCTGCACATTTTTGATTTTGGTTATTGTCGATTGGTCTTCAGCAGACATTTCAGGTACTGCGGCGCAGGCCTGCTTCGTATATATCTTAAACACAGACATGAGAGAACCTGCCGGACAGATTACAAAGCCTAGTGCAATAAGGCTGATATAAATTGTTTTCTTTAATCTCTGCATATATAATTAAAGCCCCCGATACCCTTTTATGGATATTGGGGGCTTTTTCGTTATCATTATGATAATATTTTACAGCTACTCTCTATATAATTATTTTATACAACTTTCTTTCGATAGATTATACAGCATAAAATATATGAGTACTCTTTATAATATAGTTATATTTTGACAACATTTGATGCTCTGCTACCCTTTTGGTCCTGTTCGACGTCAAACTCTACCTTGTCTCCTTCTGAAAGGCTTTTAAATCCCTCAGACTGGATTGCGGTATGATGAACAAATACATCGTCTCCGTTTTCCTGAGAAATAAAGCCAAAGCCCTTTGAGTCGCTGAACCACTTTACTGTTCCATTTTGCATACTGAAAATCACCCCCTTTAAATAATAAAAAAGTAAAAAAATAAAAAAGGCCACAAGATTGGAAACCCTGTGGCCTTTATATAAACGTATAATATATATTGAACAACATAACTACCAATGTTTATTACACTAGCACACATTAATCATGAAAGCAAGAAGAAACAATATTTTAATTTTATTGTTTCTCATATCTCAAAAAAAAATTGTGTAAAAATGAGTACATTTATCCATTACTCAAATATTTAACAAATTAATTCATCTGCTCCTTTAACCGTCCATGTATCATCGGTTATCCCTCTTTTAGTATAGTCACTCATAAATGGATCCGAAACGGTGAGTAAAAAAGCCGGGAACTACTATCTTAATACAAATTATGTTTGGTGATTTCAAGGAATTATAGAGATCGGTAAAGGCATGTTTCCATAATCCCCCCAATACCCCATATATTTCAATTTTAATTATTAGCGGGATTCTTCAATCGGTAAACAATTTAAAGAATTCAATTTTTAAGAGTTTTCTCCCTCATATTTTGAACCAGTGCCTTGAAAGGTGATTTCAACAGGAAATTGTTAAATTGACTCCGGTAATTGTTTACGAGACTAACCCCTTCAATGGTAACATCATAAATCTGTAATTTTCCATTGCTGTTTATCAGGCTAAAGTCAACGTCAATTTCTTTTCCCGTGTTTGCAATAAAATTGGTCTGAACTTTATAGTATCCTCCGTCTTGCCTTTCTCTTAAAAACACTACCTTTTCACCGGAATAGGTATCTGTTTTCTCTAAATAACTGTTTTTAATAAGCTCAGTAAATAATTCCACATACTCCTTTCTTTCTTCAGGAGTGCGGTCTTTCCAGTAACGACCAAGAGCTCTTTTCGCCATCTCTTCCATATTAAAGATAGATCCGATCTCCTCCCATAATCTTTTCCTTCGTTCCGAGGCCTTATCTTTCCCTGCCAGTGCGGGGTCTTTAATGACTCTTAAGCCATTGTCAATAGACTGCTTAACAAGGTCTCCGGCTTCTCCAGCCCATAAAAATGCTGATGTTACGGACATCAAGATGAATACAGTGACAGAAATGGTAAATATTTTTTTCTTGTGCTTCATGACTTAAATTCCTTTTATTTAAATTGTCCCCATAGACACAGCTATATTATTACACATTAAGGGTGCTTAAGTTAGTTTCTCTCTAAAAGCAGGCATGGTAATCGTCCAGATTATTCAACCTTGCCGAAGGCAATATTTCCTATTAACTTCTTCAAATCAATAGGAGGTTCTGTCTCACGTATCATACCTCCCGGCTGTATTATTGCGGCTGATCCCCCAGGTGAGATTTCAACGTAAGTATCTCCAAGAAGACCCATGGTGTTTATGGAGGCGATACAGTCATCCTGTAACTCTATATCATTTCGAATTTTCATGGTGACTACGGCCTGATAATTATCTAAGGTGATATCGGTAACCTTGCCTATGCTGACGCCTGCTATTGCAACGTCGGTATCTTTTTTTAGTCCTGTTACAGAGCTAAAGACCCCCTTTACCTCATACGCAGCATTACCTGTGCCAAAAAGATTAATCTTTCCAAGATTGACAGAGATATACCCAAGGCAAAGAAGTCCCGCAATAATAAAGATTCCAACAGTGATTTCAATACCAAACTTTTTCATAATTTTTCTCTTTCAGATCTCTCATTACGTTATTTAGTTTATAGATATGGGGCCTTCCAACTCCCCGTGGATAAACTGATGTATAACAGGGTCTTTTGAAGTCTGTATTTCCTCCGGAGTACCTTCCGCATGAATAACACCATTATATAACATGGCAACCCGGTCTACCATAGAAAAGATATCAGGTATTTCATGCGTTACCATGATTGAGGTAAATTTATAACTCTTCTGGCATGATCTTATCATAGTATGAATCGCTTTACCAATTAAGGGGTCAAGGCCTGTTGTCGGTTCATCAAACAGGATTATCTCAGGGCTCATAACCAGGCACCTGGCCAGCGCTACCCTTTTTTTCATGCCCCCGCTTATTTCGGCCGGATACTTGTTTTCCGCACCTGATAAACCTACCTCGGCCAACTCTTCAGATACCGTTTTCCGGATTTGTGAAGCCCTCATTCTTGTTTTCTCTCTGAGTGGAAAGGCTATATTTTCAAAGACCGTAAGTGAATCAAAGAGGGCTCCTCCCTGAAAGACCATACCAAATCGTTCTTTTAATCGTTTCAGTTTTCTCCCTCTGAGTTTACTGATATCCTCATTATCAATTAATATCTTACCACTATCCGGTTTAAGCAGACCAATTATGTGTTTTAACAGCACTGATTTCCCCCTTCCGCTGCCTCCTATCAAAGCAAGAGATTGCCCGTCATTTACCTTCAGGTTAACACCGTGGAGAATTTCCTGCCCGTTAAAACTCTTACGTAGATTTATTACTTCAATCATCTTAAGCAACAAGAATAGACGTGAGAAAATAATTCCATATCAATATGGTGACAGAAGAGAGGACAACAGCCTGTGTTGTTGACTTGCTTACGCCTTCTGCTCCGTATCCGGTAAAATATCCTTTGTAACAGCTTATCCATGTTATGAGCATTCCAAAACTTAAGGATTTATATAAACCTTCAAGGATATCTGCACCAGTAACAAAATCTCTGATATTTCCAAAATAGGTCCCTGAAGATAAGCCCATGATCCCTACACCTACACTATATCCACCCCAGACTCCTACAAAGACAAAAATAAAATTTAAGAGTGGGAGTGATATTACACCTGCAATAAGATTAGGGATTATGAGGTATTTATATGGATTGAGCGCCATCGTATCCAGGGCGTCAATCTGCTCGGTTATTCTCATTATACCGATCTCCGCTGCCAAAGCAGAACCTGCGCGCCCGGTAACCATCAAAGCACAAATAACCGGTCCTAATTCCTTGATAAGTGACAAGGCGACTATTGGGCCCAGCCTGGATTCAGCGCCAAATTTGGATAAGGTGAAATAGATCTGCAGAGCAAGAACCATCCCGGTAAAGGTGCCGGTCAGCAGGATTACGAGTGTTGTTTTCACTCCGATAAAATTAATCTGCCTGACAACTCTTCCAAACAAATAAGGTGGGAATGGAATCCAGAAGATAGCTTCAGCGAGAAATATTCCCATCCTTCCTGTTTCTCTGATTACAAAGATAACAAAAGCCCCAATTATTCTCAATAGGGTAAGAATTTGAATCATTAGATGTCTGAAATGTTCCCCGGTACATTTCCCGGCTGATTTTAGATAACATGTCAAAAATTAAACTTGTTAAGCCGGGAACTATGACTTTTATATATATGCCTTTTAAGAGAAAATTAATGTCAATCGCACCAAGAATGATTTCGTGAACTATATCACATTTTCCACAGCCTTAAAAGAAAAATACCTTATCATCTATGACAGAAAATAGAGTAATCGAATTTGACTCGACACTTTTCGTATTTTATGTTAAATTAACTTACGTGTTATAAGAGTATGAGTTAGATAGTCATAACATAAAAATCAGACAAATAAGAAAAAAATTTGTTTAATTAGTTTACCGTACACTCCTTAAATCTAACCAATGATTGCGCAAAAAGATCCTCATTCGGGTACTGTAATATCGGTAAGAGGCAGTGTGGTTGATATCCAATTTTCAAACAGGCTTCCTCCCATAAACAGTGAACTGCGGACAGGCGATAACGCCAAGGTTGTTATTGAAGTTTTAACTCACCTAAACCCTGAAACCGTCAGGGGAATTGCTTTAACGCCTACTAGGGGGCTTTACAGAGGTTCACCTGTTACGAATACGCATCATCCTTTAACCGTCCCTGTAGGGAGGCAATTGCTAGGCAGGATGTTCAATGTATTCGGAGAGGTTATTGACAGGAGCAGTACCGTTGAGGGAGCAGAGAGACGATCCATACATCAGCCTCCGGTTCCCTTGAATCGACGGACAACATCTTCGGAAATTTTTCTCAGCGGCATCAAGGCAATTGATGTTCTTTCTCCCCTTGAAAAGGGGGGCAAGGCCGGTCTCTTCGGCGGAGCCGGAGTCGGCAAGACTGTTCTGATTACGGAAATTATACACAACATGGCCGGCATGCATTCGGGCGTCAGTCTGTTCTGCGGTATCGGTGAAAGATGTCGCGAAGCTGAAGAACTTTACCGCGAAATGCAGGCAGCCGGTGTATTGAAAAATACGGTTATGGTGTTCGGGCAGATGAATGAGCCTCCCGGAGCACGGTTCCGTGTGGGACATTCGGCGCTGACTATGGCGGAATATTTCAGAGATACCGAAAGGCAGAATGTTCTTCTCCTTATAGACAATATATTTCGCTTCATACAGGCCGGCTCGGAGGTGTCGGGCCTTATGGGGCAGATACCATCCCGTGTCGGTTACCAGCCGACGCTTGCAACTGAGCTTTCCGGACTTGAAGAGAGGATCTGCAGTACAAAGACCGGATCCATTACATCTGTACAGGCAGTGTACGTCCCGGCAGATGATTTTACCGATCCCTCGGCTGTCCACACGTTTACCCATTTGTCAGCTTCTATTGTCCTCTCACGAAAGAGAGCGAGCGAGGGATTTTATCCTGCGATAGACCCCCTTAATTCCAACTCGGCAATGCTGATGCCTCATATTGTAGGTGAAAGACATTACCGTGTTGCCCAGGAGATAAGAAAAACCCTTGCGTTCTATGAAGACCTGAAGGACATTATCGCCATGCTCGGACTTGAAGAACTCTCACAGGATGACAGAAAGATAGTAAACAGGGCAAGAAGAATTGAACGTTTCCTGACTCAGCCTTTCTTTACTACCGAACAATTTACGGACATGCAGGGGAAAATGGTTGCTCTTGAAGAAGCAATTGAAGGGTTTGAGCGGATTCTGAATGACGATTTTTTAGACTTTTCGGAAAAATCGCTGTACATGATAGGAAACATCGATGAGGCAGAAAAGAAATGAGGCTGAAAGTCCTTTCGCCTACAGAAGTTGCCATTGAAGAAGACGTCGTAAAAGTGATTGCTGAAGCTGAAGACGGTTCGTTCTGCCTGAAACCAAAACATGTGGATTTTATTGCAGCCCTAGTGCCGGGTCTCTTATCTTTTGAAACAACTGGCGGACGTGAAGAGTTTCTCGCGGTAGATGAAGGAACCCTCGTTAAATGCGGAGAAGAGGTACTCGTGTCAACTGCGAATGTAGTCCGGGGACCTAACCTCGGCACACTGAAAGAAGCAGTAGAAAAACAGTTTATGATTGTCGACGACAGGCAGAAGGGTGCACGTTCAGCAGTGGCAAAGCTTGAGGCAAACCTTGTGCGAAAGTTTATAGAACTGGGTCATGAGTAAGGGCTGGGTCAAAAATAACCCGGTACTAAGGAGGAGAATGACAATTGGGAGAACTGAGCAGAAAAATTGAAAAAAAAGAGGCCAGAAAAATGAAGGCTCGGGCCGATAAAGACAAAGGAGTCTTGTTCGGGCTCGGCATGTTCGGTCTTGTGGGTTGGTCCGTGGCAATTCCCATGTTACTATTTCTCGGACTCGGAATCTGGATCGACGCCAGATGGCCTTCAAAATACTCCTGGACGCTTATGCTTCTTATTACGGGTGTGATTACAGGATGCTGGAATGCCTGGTACTGGGTAAAGAAACAGAGCAGGGGTGAATGAGACGGTTAAATAACATGGAGACAAAATGAAATTCACTTCTGAAATATTTTCTTTCGTGACGCCCTTTTTTGCAGGTATCTTTGTGAGTTTACTCTATCACATCGGGCTCTGGTGGACAGTAAAAGCGCTGCCATCTTCACAAAGACCTGCTCTTCTGAGTATAGGAAGCTTTTATATCAGAATGGCAATAACACTATCTGTTTTCTATCTTGTGATGAATAACAGTTGGGAGCGTCTAGCCGTATGCCTGCTGGGATTTCTTGTGGTGAAGTACGCAATGACACACAAGCTGAGGCCCTGGAAAAATACTTTCAGGTCAAGTTAGGCCTTCGACAAAATCTTTGCACATTTATTATGCGTAACATGGGCGAGCCAGAACCAAACAGGAGTTATAAAATTACAAATCTCAAATCACAAAAAACAAACAAATTACAAATTACAAATTCCAGTGTTTGCCTGCCTGTCGGCAGCCAGAAATGCTCAAACCAGTCTGTTTGGAATTTAGTATTTGTTTATTGTGACTTGTTTGTTATTTGGAATTTATTATTTGGTGCTTACCCAACAATAATTTTGTTAACATTGAAAGCTATTCATTTTAATAGGGTGCGGGCGGCTCCGCCGCATTTGATATTTTATGTGAGCCACATTGACGAGAGAGAGATTAACTATTGAAAATCAGCCCTGACTTAATCATATTCCGGCAGTGGGGACTATTCACGCTAAATGCGACAATAGTCTTTACATGGGCAATCATGGCCTTTTTAACAATCGGCTCGTGGATAGTAACCAGAAAGCTTTCCACTAAAACAAAAATCTCACGCTGGCAGAATATCCTTGAAATTCTTGTTACGTGGATTCATGGCCAGATAAAGGCTATCAGCCACCGTGAAACATACCGATACCTGCCATTTGTAGGAACCCTGTTTATATTTATTGCTGTTTCAAATCTCTTGACAGTTGTACCATGGTACCAGGCGCCTACAGGCTCACTGTCCACCACCGTAGCACTTGCCGTTTGTGTTTTTTTTGCGACCCCTCTGTTCGGCATTATGGAAGGCGGTTTGAAAGAGTATTTCCGTTCATATATCAAACCTACATTCTTCATGCTGCCGTTCAATATTATCGGGGAAATTTCACGCACGCTCGCGCTTGCAGTAAGGCTTTTCGGTAACATTATGAGCGGCTCTATGATAGCGGGAATTCTGCTTTCAATAACCCCACTGTTTTTCCCGGTTATTATGCAGGCTTTCGGTCTGATTACGGGACTGGTACAGGCATATATTTTTGCTGTACTGACAATGGTGTACATTGCCTCTGCGATACAGGCACACAATAAGAAGGTGACAAAGGATGCGGAACATTGAACGAGAAGTTATATATGTATGAACATTTGATAAAAATAGTAAAAGGAGGAAATTGATCATGGATACGCCAGGTTTAATAGGCATTGCTTCAATTATTACTGCGGGTATTACTATAGCTGTGGGTTCAATCGGGCCGGCCCTTGGTGAAGGCCGCGCGGTCTCCCAGGCCCTGCACTCCATTGCACAGCAGCATGATGATGCAAACACAATAACGAGGACACTTTTTGTGGGACTGGCAATGGTTGAGTCTACGGCAATATACTGCTTTGTCGTGTCAATGATTCTGCTCTTTGCCAATCCCTTCTGGAACCATTTTATTAAAAATGTCGGGGGATGATTCGTGATTGACTGGTTTACGGTATGTGCCCAGATTGTTAATTTCCTGATTCTTGTTTTCCTGCTCAAGCGTTTTCTCTACGGCCCCATAATCAAGGCAATAGACAAAAGGGAAGAGAAGATCTCTGCACGAATTCAGGAAGTAGAACAGAAACGCCTTGCTGCTGAAGAAGAAAAAAACATGTACCTGAAGAAGAATGAAGATTTCGAGTTGCAGCGGGCAGAGATGCATGCCCGGATGAAGGAAGATACCGAGTCTCAGAAAAAACAGCTTCTCGAAAAGTCTCGTCAGGAGATTGAAGATATTAAGACACGTTGGAGTGAATCGATTATGCAGGAGAGGGACGTGTTTCTGAGGGATCTCAGGAAACGGGTAATTGATCAGGTTTACGCAATAACCAGACAGGCCCTTGCCGATCTTGCTGCAAGCGATATAGAGCAACACATAGTTAACCTCTTTCTAAAAAAGATCAAAGAAGTCAATGGGGCAAATGGTGAAAAGATTACACAGGCCCTGCGGGACTCAGCAACAGGAATTACTATTGCAACATCCTTTGAATTACCAGAGGAGCAGCGGGATTCAATACTACAGGCAGTACGTGAGCTTGCGGCTGAAAACAAGGATGTTACATTTATTGTATCGAAAGATATTCTCTGCGGGATAGAACTCAGGGAAAAGGATTATGTAATCGGGTGGAATCTTGAGAATTATCTCACTTCACTGGAGAAGGATTTTGACAAGGCGATTAAAGCTGATTCGGGGAGAATAAAACGTTGAAGAGTCTTCAGCAGGAAACAGAAGCGGCAGCCTGTCAGAAAGCCGGATATACTAAAACCGATTTGGTTTTATCTGGCTAGCCGTTTTTCCTGCGCATGCAGGCTGGAAACCAAATCTTTGTTGCAGTTATACTCGCTCAATTTTATCTCGGATTATATCCGAAAACCATTATAAGATGAGTATATTTTACATGACCACCGAATAAGGGAGCGCAAGATTGAGTAACAGCAATGAGTTAAACTCTTTTCTCGATGACACTTTTACAACTCTAGAACGGGTTATTCAGGAACACCATTATGAACCGGCTGCTCATGAAACCGGGGTTGTCAAATTCGCAGGACGGGGCATTGCGCTTATTGAGGGATTACCGGGAGTAAAGTCTGAAGAGTTGATCATATTTCCCGGAAATATATATGGCATGGTCTTCAATATTGATCCGGAAGAGGTTGGAGTTGTCATGCTTTCCAATAGCGATGATTTAGAGGCAGGCAGCACAGTGACCCGTATTGGAAAGGTAATGGATGTGCCTGTTGGTGAAGCTCTTTTGGGCCGCGTTGTTGATCCCACAGCAAGACCTCTTGATAATGCCGGTCAATTTCACACCCTCGAAAGAAAACCGATAGAGCGGGAAGCTCCTGCAATTATGGACCGGGAACCGGTAACCGTACCGCTTCAGACAGGCTTGAAAGTAGTGGACGCCCTCATCCCGATCGGAAGAGGACAGAGGGAGCTTATACTCGGAGACCGTCAGACGGGAAAGACAGCTATCGCCCTGGATGCAATTATAAACCAGAAAGATAAGAACGTGATATGCGTCTATTGCGCAATCGGTCAGAGGAGCTCTTCAGTTGCAAAGCTTATTGAAGATCTGCACAGGCACAAAGCAATGGAACACACCATTGTTGTGTCGACATCCGGCGAAGATCCACCGGGGATGAAATTCATTGCTCCCTATGCGGCAACCACCATGGCCGAATATTTCATGGAAAAAGGCAGGGATGTGCTGATTGTATATGACGATTTAACCAACCACGCGATAGCGTACAGGGAACTCTCTCTGCTCCTCAGGCGGCCTCCCGGAAGAGAAGCTTTTCCCGGAGATGTCTTTTATATCCACTCACGCCTCCTTGAACGTTCAACGCATCTGAGAAAAGAACTTGGAGGAGGCTCATTGACTGCACTGCCCATTGTCGCTACGGAAGCCCAGAATGTTGCGGCATACATTCCCACGAATATCATCTCGATCACCGATGGGCAGATTTATCTTTCACCGGATCTTTTTCAGAAAGGCATTTTACCTGCAGTGGACGTCGGCAAGTCTGTGTCACGTGTGGGTGGGAAGACACAGCTTCCCGTATACCGTGCAGTTGCGGGAAATTTGAGACTCTCTTATTCTCAGTTTGAAGAGCTTGAGAAATTTGCCCGCTTCAGCACCAGGCTCGACGAACAGACGAGAAAGACGCTTGAAAGAGGCCGCCGTGTGCGTGAGGTGCTCAAGCAGGATCAATACAAGCCTCTCACGGTGTCAGAGCAGATTGCAGTACTTCTGTCAGTAACAGAAGGGGTTTTTGATGATTTGCCGGTGGAAAAGATTGAAGAAGCTGAGCAGTCTGTCAGGTCAGCTGTAACAGAACAGTTGCCTCACATAAGCGAGAAGATTCATTCAGGCAGTAAATTGTGTGATGAAGACAAAAAGGCAATTGTTGAAGCTGCAGGATCAGTGATTCAAAGATAGAACATCTTGATACGTCTTTTGTTGTGTAATTGACCGGACAGTTAATCATCCTTTGTCATGGAAAGAATTGGTACCATGTTCCGGTGGTGTTTTTCCGACCAGTGGAGCGTTTTGTTATGTATGCACTCAAGCATTTATTCATTCTAAACATTTCTTTAATATCTGTTTCATGTCAGAGGGGTGGAATGATACAACCCAATGCCATTTTCCAAAACCGCCATGATTGTTTACTGCAGTTACCCATTCGTTCAAAAATTCGCGTTTAGTCTTGTTTTGTTGATTGTCAACTCCTTTAGTTTCAAGGATTAAATATTCACCATTTGTCAATCGTATTATAAAGTCCGGGTAATATTTTCTTATTACTCCTTTGTGATTGTAAAGAATGTAAAAACCTAAATGGTCATTTTTTACAAATGATTCGACCAAATCTGATTTATCCAGAAAGTACGCCTCACTTGCTTCCCAGCCACTATCATAGACACAATGACTAATGTGTGATTTATCAGTCCATTCGCAGGGTTTGCTGGTGTACCAGGTTCTAAGATCAGAAGTTGAACGGATTGGTTTCTCCCTGTCAAAAATTGGTGCGAGTTTCTGAGTATTTTCAGCGCGTATTTCTGTCCAGATATGCTGAATAATCTTGTTCATGTTTAGAATAATAAGAATCTTTCGTTTTGAATTATCCTGATGGAACAAGTCATGTTTAATTCGGATTTTGTCTGATTCGATAAGTTGCTCCACCAATTTTACAACCTGAACCAAAAAAACTTCTTTGCTACCTTTCCAGTCAGCTCTTTTTTCCGAATTGTAAATAGTAGATGCTATCCTGAAAACAATAGTCTGAACCCTTGTGTCTTCTGCTATCTTTTCTAAACCGATTTCCGCTTTAACTTTTGGGTTTGCCTTTCCTGCAATAATTGCCGCCAGTTCAGCTTCCGTGATAGATTCATAAGGATCTATTTCCAGGCTCCGAACGTTATCCCAATTCAAAGTCAATTTTGGTTTGTAAACATGGTCAATTCGGATAATATTCGGCCAGGATATCTCATGCCCTGATTTTTCCTGAACAGGCTCTATTTTCGTTTTTGGCGGTGGCGGTGGCGGCGGTGGACCATCTCCACCTTCATGAGGAAGGAAGGTAAACGGCACACCAAAAATATTTACATATTCAGCCTCAAACAGTCCGTCTTCTCCTGTATCGTATGAAACACGTCTTAAACCTCTGCCAATAACCTGTTCACAAAGCAACTGACTGGAAAATGCGCGTAAACCCATTATATGAGTAACTGTTTTTGCATCCCAGCCTTCTGAAAGCATTCCGACTGAAATAACGTTTTGTATCTGCTCACCCGGCTGTCCAATTTTTCCAACCGAATCTACTGTCTGTCGCAGCAGTTCTGCCTGCTGTTTTCTGGTCAACTTGGGCGCGCCTTCTTCTTTCTCAATTTCAATTTCTATCGATTCTGTTTCTGATTCGGCCATTTCTAAAACCCTGCTGTCAATCTGCAGCGTTTTGTCAGTATTGCACAAATCAGGGATTAATACCTGGTTGTGGTCAAAAGCATATTTTATTCGTGAAGATGTTTCTGTTCGATTAGCGACAGTTATCATTACCGGCGGCACCTTATGACCGACAGATTTCCACTCCTTTTTCGCTTCCAACCAATCTTTTCCCAATAAGTAATAGGCATTTATAACCAGATCCGGCAATGGTTCTGTCTCATCAGCTTTACGGTTGATATCATCTTTTACTTCATCATCCATGTAAATATGATAAAGCCTTGATTTCAATTCTCTGGTTCTTTTACTATCGTCACGAACGACTACTCTTGGGGTTTTTACTAAACCAGATTCAATGGCATCATTCAATCCAAAGTCTGAAACAATCCATGAGAACAGTGATTCTTCCGCAGCTTTTTTACCCGAAGGCGAAAAAGGTGTTGCTGACATATCGAAACATCTCAAAATACCTCTCTGCTTGTGAATTCTGTCTAATCCTCCCACCCAGATAGTTGCCTCTTCCGCACTGTCTTTCTGAACCTGTCCTGATGTATTTCCCCGCAGCCTCCGGGTTTACCCGCCACGCATGATGAGCTTTATCATTCAGGACTATGACGTTTCTGGCACTGGACATTTCACCCAATACTTGTTTTATGTAGGCTTCACCGCTTATTTCTCTATGCTTGCGTTTGTCCACAGAACGAAGTTGTTTCTTTTTGATCTTTGCATCAATCTTGTCTTGGGTGTCCCAGGCTAAGGAGTGCCAATTGTGGATAACAATCTTCCCTTGCCGTAATTTATCCATCAAAGAAGCAGGCACAATATTAAATTCTTCGTAATAATTTTCTTCGTTTGCAGGATATAAAACGTGTAAGCGGCTCTTTACGGTTAGTCCCGGAGCGACAACTAAAGCATATTTGCTGAAACGGGCATCAGTGGGATTGGTAACTTTATTCAAAAAATTCCAGGTGATAATCATTGCCATGATGATGGTTTTGCCAGAACCGGTTGCCATTTTACTGCACCAGCGCTCAAACCCTCCGCCGTCTCCCCGGATGTCGATGCCTACTTTGTCAGCGTCTGGCGCTTCCGTCAGCCAGATCAGCGTTTCAATCGCCTCTAACTGACAGAAGAAGAACCTGCGATCTCTGCGTTCTTCCGGGTCTTGCCAATGTTCCAATAATCTTTTGGTAATTCCGGTAACTCCGGAGTAGCCCGCTTCCCGCCATGCTTTCACTCTTGGTCTTATTTTATTGACCAGATCAATTTCTACGAAAATCCCCGGATCGTCAAAGGCTCTGGAATTGGGTGTTGCCATGACATAACCGGCCGGTCGTCTGCCATCTCTTATATGAAAATCTCTGTTTTCCCTGTCGTAGAACCAATACTGTTTGGGTTCTTCATGCGGGCTGTTAATGATGAGTTTGTCAATATTCCTTGCCATGTTGTTGACGCTTTATTCAGGATTTGTTTCTTGCCGCATCCGTTTTTGGGGACTTCTGTTTAGGTCTTTGTGTCCCCCGCTGACGGCGGGTTATACCCCCTCTCTTAATTCTTTCCGCTTCTGCCGCGTTGTGTCCCCCGCTGGCGGGGGATTAAGGGGGTGGAGCTTTCTAAAACTTCTATCACTTTTTCAATCCGCCAGATAACTCCCTCCATATTATTTAATACTTCACTGTCTGTAAAGCGTATTACCATAAAACCTGATGATTCCAGGTCTTTACTCCTTTTTTCATCTTTTACAGATGTCTCCTCCCATTGGTGTGTGATTCCATCCAATTCAATGATCAATTTCAATTCCTTACACATAAAATCAGCAATATAATTCAATACAGGCCTCTGTCTGCGGAATTGGTAGCCTTTCATTTTTCTGGCCTTTAACGCGTACTTCCAGATACACGCTTCTGATTTGGTCATGCGCCTGCGAAGTATACTGGCAAAAGGCTGTAATTTGTGGTTGTATGCGTAGTTGTTGGATTTATCTGCTTTCATTCTTCTTTTTTCCACCCCCGTCCTGCGGACACCCCCGCCTGCGGGGGATATAGAGTTGTATGGCGGATTCCCTCGCCAGCGGGGGACACAAGGTTACATGTTTATTACTCTTAAACTTTCAATTCCCCGGTCATCAATGATTTTTACCGCAACAGCGCTGCCCGGTTTAAAAGGAAGCGAGATAGTGCCTTTGAACGATTCAATCTTTTCTTCGTCAATTTCTGCTTTTAAATTCCTGGCGAGTTTATCCCAGCCATCACCACTGCCGGCCATGGGGAAGAATACCTGTGAAGGAAAAAGAGAACGATTGTCGTAATCCGTATCCAGCATCCACATGGCAATATTCTTTTTGCCGCCGCTTTCAACATTGCCCGTTTTGGGATTGTAGTAGTCAAAGCCCATAACTTCCACCTGTACTTTGCCGTTTTTGCGTTTGTGGATTTTAATATCCGGCTGTCCCACCAGCCAGAAACTTTCATTGCTGCTGCGTTTTTTACGCAAATCGTCCGTAAGCAGATCGGCGTTCATCTGGGCCTTGAGCAGTTGCATACCGGCAATAGCAGGCGTTAATTCGTCAATATCCTTTGCAGCTTCTTCGTCAAACTGAAAAGCGCAGAACAAGAGCATGTCCGGCTTTAAGGCTCTCGCCTCCTGCCAGGCATTTTCTACCATGCGTTGTTCCAGCGGCGCATGTTCCGGCCCAAAAACCACCAATACCCGTTTTGGCTCCTCCCCCTTACCCCCTCCAGAGGGGGACAGTTTTGTTTCTGCTTCCGCCTGAATATATTTAGTGCCTGCCATGGGTTCAACTCGTGTAAATTGAATGATATTACCGCCTTTTGCCCTCACCCCTGCACGCAGCAATTCATCCCTCCATTCGCTCTGGCGCAGGGTTTCGCCTGTTCGGGCGATGGAAGTATCGGAACCACAGTCCTCCTGTTCCAGTTCATCAAAACCTTTGGCATAAGGCGCAGGCACGGCTTCGACGGTGAAGGGGCCGGTAATGCGGGTTTTTTTATTGTCAATAAAAGGCTGGTCATAGAGCGTCTCAGTTGCCGGAGGTTCATTGTTGGCAATGCTTTTCAGGGTGATGTGAGGAACGGTTTTGTACTCAAAACCACTGCCAACGCCTTCGCTGGGGTGGGCTAATTTGTAATAATCGAAATTGGCGATCATCAATCGTTGCTTGGTTAGGGTAAGGGATACTCGTGAGGTATCACAGGTTATCCAACGCCTTCCCCATTGCTCAGCGACATATGCAGTTGTACCGCTTCCACAGGTGATGTCTAAAACTAAATCGCCTGGGCCTGTGGCCATTAAGAGGCAACGTTCAATCACTTTACCGTTTGTTTGAACTACATATTTTTTGGATCAGTAAAGCTTCCTGTAATAGTATCCGTCCAAAGATTGTGCGTCATTGAAATGGGAAAATCATCAATGAAGCTCCTAAATTGGATAGAATTAGTTGTGGTTTGAATACGGTTCTGCGTAGCGACATTGTGCAGTTTTTCAGGTTTTACTTTCCAGTGGCTATTTGATGGTGGAAAATATGTCTTACCTTCAAATTCAAAAGGTTCAGGTTTACTTGATGCACCTTGTGAAACTAAGGAAACAAGTCGATATCTCGGCCAACCATTTTGTACTGTATTTGTTTCAAGTTCTTTTTTAGTTAATGGACGATAGCTTTTGCCGTCTGGTGAAAGAGCAAATCGGTACAAACTTATACTCGAAATTTCTTCCTTATCCTTAAAGAGCTGTCTATATTTAATTTTCGTTTTGTCTTTCGCGTACCAAACCAAATAATCATTTACGACTGGAAGCGTATTACTTGTGGCATAAGGTGTGGTTTGAAAACAAATATTATTTACAAAATTCCCCACACCAAACACCTCATCCATTATTTCTCTGACATGATGCACATTCTCATCACTTATCTGCACAAACACACTTCCGCTTTCATGCAGTAATTCCCTCGTCAGAAGCAAACGGTCACGCAGATAGGTAAGATACGAATGAATTCCCAACTCCCAGGTATCGCGAAATGCCTTGATCATTTCCGGTTCGACTGACAGGTCTTCATCTTTTCCGTCCTTCACATCACGCTTGTTGACGAAAGGCTGAAAGTTGCTGCCGTATTTAATTCCATAAGGTGGGTCAAAATAGACCATCTGCACCTTGCCGGCCATGCCCTCTTTTTCCAGCAGGGAGTTCATCACCAGCAGGCTATCCCCGGCTATCAGTCTATTTGTCCAACCCTCTTTATGCTTGTAGAAATCAATGGCCTCTCGCAGGGGTTTCTGTTCGGCAAACAGACTCATCTGCCGATCTTCAACTTTTTCTTTTTTAACCGTGTCTATGATGGTTTTCGGGTCGATGCGTTCGTGTACATGCAGGCTTACCGTAGGCACTTCAAAACTTGTATGTTCAGTTTTCCCTGCCCATTTCAATTGCGGATCAAGGTGCGGATCATACTCGTAGGTTTTCTTTGCTCCTGTATCGGGATCAGAACTGGGAGTCACCAAACCCACATGAGGGTTATTGACTCGTTCCTTATCTGAGTGGTCGTATTGTTCTATCTTTTTTTTAGAAGTTTTTTTCGCCATATCTTCTTTTATTTCTCCTTTGCCCTCTGACGAACCCGCTCCAAAACAGTATTTACTGTGATTCTCTTCTGCAAGTAATTATAATGACCTGCATATCATCACTATTGTAATGTTATTCAATTTAGCAAATATTCAAGACGTTATCTGTATCAGAGTTGTACTTTATAAATACAAGGATAGTATGTCAAGCATGTTAATTGAGAAAATTCCTTGAGTATTGTATATAAGGTTAGTTAGTATTTGTGCTAATTATGTGCTGGAATTAACCAAAATAGATAGAATTGATTGAAGCTATTAGAGCAGATACAATGCGGATACTATTATAAAGGTTTGCCTGCGAGCCTGTTGCATAAACCCTTAATGGGGCATCAGGTGGAATTTCAGATTATTCAGAAAGGGAAGACCTGATGCTTAAAGTTAGTATACACGTAATCGCTAAAATGGAAGTAGGGAGGCAATTTAATTTTGTCCACGATACGAACAAATTCCTTCTTGCTCTCCCTGTTTTTGATGCATAAAATGATAAAACAAATGGATTCAGATTATAGTTACTTTTTTTAGGAAATTCTTTTTAACAATGTTTATATAGTAAAAAAAATGAACACGCTGGATCATTTAGAAATCAGAAATTTTAAATCAATTCACAGCTTGAACTTTGACCTTAAATCATTGAATATCTTTATAGGTGCGAACGGAGTAGGAAAATCAAATTTTGTAGGGATTTTTAAGTTTTTGAACCAGGTTATTAAAGGGAATCTTCAAAATTTTACTGCTGCATCCGGAGGTGCTGATAGCATACTCTATTTTGGGCGAAAGACATCAGAAGAAATGTCCTTCAAGTTGTCTTTTAAAGGTGGAGTTAACGGTTATGAATGTAGCTTTTCTCCGACTCCTGAAGACAATTTCTATTTCAGTAATGAGAATATCTTGATCCATGATAAAAAAAAATACCCCAAGCCTTATAATGAATATATCGGAAGCGGTCATTTGGAGTCCGAAATTCCTGGTAGCAAAAAACGTGTAGCGCGGTATGTATCAGAATATCTTGATAGTTGGAGATTATATCATTTTCACGATACCAGCGAAAGCGCAAAGGTAAAACAGACCTGTAATATAGCAGACAATAAAACTTTGCAACATGATGCGAGAAATTTGGCAGCCTTCTTATACCTGCTTGAGAAAAAACATCCTGATCGTTTTGAAAATATCCAGGATGCGGTGCGAATGGTGGCTCCTTTTTTCGACCGTTTTAATCTGCATCCTTCACAACTCAATGAGGACAAAATTCTTCTTGAGTGGAAGGAAAAAGGGTGTGATGACTATTTTAATGCTTCAGCCTTGTCAGATGGGACCTTACGTTTTATATGTCTTGCAACACTTTTACTCCAGCCAGAATCAAAACTGCCGTCTATCATATTGCTGGATGAACCGGAATTAGGGTTGCACCCTTATGCTATTGCTGTTCTAGCTGGTTTATTACGATCAACCTCAAAATGTGCACAAATCATTGTTGCTACACAATCGGTTACACTGGTAAACCAGTTTGAACCTGATGATATTGTCGTTGTTGATCGAGAAAAGGGCCAAAGTGTTTTCTGCCGTCTCGATAGGCCAGATATGACAGACTGTCTTGAGGAATATGGGCTTGGTGATCTTTGGGAGAAGAACATATTAGGAGGACGACCATAAATATCGTAAAGAAGGCTCTTGTGCTCGTAGAAGGACAGACAGAAGAGTCTTTTGTCAAAAGAGTCCTCCAGGAACATCTTCTGAAATATCATGTTTCATTAATACCGATTATTGTTTCAACAAAACGGGTAAAAAGTGGCCCGGATTTTAAAGGAGGAATAGTATCTTACAAGAGAATCCGTAGGGATATTCTGAGGTTGCTTAACGACAGTAGTGCGGAACTTGTTACAACAATGTTTGATCTTTATGGTTTGCCGAATGATTTTCCAGGACGTAGTGAAGCAAGGGGTGCACCACAGGAGAAAGTGCGGTTTGTTGAAGAGGCATTTAAAAATGACATCGATAATAGACGTTTATTAGGCTATTTATCCCTACATGAATTTGAAGGACTCCTGTTTAGTTCTCCTTCCATTATTGCCAGAACATTGAATGCACAAGATCGAGAAAATGAGATTAATAGAATTAGAAACTCTTTCTCCTCTCCTGAAGAAATTAATGATAATCCCGAAACAGCGCCGTCAAAGCGTCTTCTTGATATTTTCCCTCGATATGAAAAGGTTTTTTATGGAGCAACTATTGCGCATCGTATAGGTATTAACACGATGCGTTCTGAATGTCACCATTTTAATGAATGGATAACCGTTTTGGAAAATTTAGGTGAATAAGGATTAAGTTTTCAATTTCATTAACGAACAGTATGAAGTAAGCAGGTTGTGACAGAAAAAGAAACCTTACAATACAAAACGGAGAGTAACTATAGTGATGGGAAATTATGTTTTTATTATACAACTTACAGATTTTGGTATTGATATTATTTGTAAGAAGAATACGATATGAGTAAGGAAAGTTTTTAATGCTTTCTGAAGGCCAGATTGTTTTATTCAAATTTGCATGATATACTAAAACAGATTTGGTTTTCGGTTTTACATGAAATATTATGGAATTTAACTGACTCCTACACTAAAATATAGAGCATGCAAACCATTAAAACCATCAGAAGAAGCATTAAAAGCGCGGAAGACCTTCGGGATATAGTAAAAACCATGCGGACATTGTCTGCCGTGAACATTCACCATTTTGAACAGGCCGTTGAGTCTACGGGTGATTACTACCGGTCCGTTGAAATGGGATTCCAGGTTGTACTGAGCGGTGAAACGGTCGCTGCGCTGGAACAGAAGGAAGAGAGTAGATGTGGACTCTACGCCGTTGTATTCGGTTCGGATCAGGGGCTTTGCGGAGGTTTTAATGAGCAGATTGCAGACTACGCGCTAAAGGAGATTGAAAGCGGGAAAATAGCAAAAAACCGTACCACCGTATGCATAGGTGCGCGTGCACTCGCATCGCTTGAAGAGAGAAAGCAGAAGGTTGCTAACGTATTTACTCTGCCGGGATCGCTTGCAGGCGTAACTCTGACAGTTCAGCAGATAGTAATGGCAATCACCGATCTGCAGACAACCGGAAAAATCAACAGAGTAATTCTCTTTCACCATAAACTGCTGTCACAGCTTTCGTATCAGCCTCACTCCATGACTCTCCTTCCCATTGACCGGGAGTGGATAGAATCAATCAGACAAAAAAAATGGTCTTCCCGTTCACTACCATCATTTACCATGGAAAAAGATGCACTTTTTTCAGCGCTGTTCCGTCAGTACATGTTTATCTCCATTTACCGGGCATTTGCGGAATCTATGGCGTGCGAAAATGCTGCCCGCCTGCTGTCCATGCAGTCAGCAGAGAAAAATATTGAAGAACGGCTCGAACAGCTCAACGCCATCTACCGCAGTGAACGCCAGAGTTCAATTACCAGCGAACTCCTGGACATTGTGTCAGGCTTCGAGGCATTGAGAACAAAAGAAGAATAGAACATCTTCATTCACAGATCATTTTCCATCACCATTTTTTCTGTTTCGTTAATCTTCTTATTGGTTTTGTATTGACTTTTCTTTTATAATAGAAATTGTAACAATTATTGTTGTTTCTAAATCGGTGCTGCCTTTGAGGGAATTAAGGAAGTTGAGTCGAAAGAGGAGGATAGGTGTTAATTAAAGAATAAGCCGAGAGTTTCTATTTGTTTCAACAGGGGCTGATCTCATTTCTGGATCAGCTGCGTGACCAGGAGTAAGGCACTCCGGTTGTGCCGATCGTTGTAATTTCTGCCACAACCGGAGCTACGATCACAAACTGCAAAACCAACAAAATAGATCAAAAATGGTAAAATCCTGTTTTCATTACACTCATGAAATATTACTCTGAACCTAATATTGTTTCACGGTACGCATTTCACGAAGTCTCTGGCTCAGTATGTCAGCCCAGTGCTGAAAAGCCTGCTCCACATCATCCCAGGCATTCGTGGATCCTTTGAGGGTTTTACCACCAGCCCGACGGTCTATCGCAGCCGCAAGCATTTCGCCAGTACTTGAATCAGTAATCTTGCACTCAACACTGGCCTCACCCACAAAAGAATTGGTGCCTGTGGCTAATTTCTTGACGCCTGACATGAGGCGGGCCTGAGGTACTATGGTAGTAATGGTATTCAGCGCAACTTTAGATTTTTTAGCCTCGGTGAGCGCAGCACTGATACGCATTACTCCGGGACCCGGTGTTTGGACGATCTTGTAATCCTCCTCGAGCTTGGAAATGACCTTGTAATGCAGATGGCTGGCGAGATTCTGGAGCTCTTCTTGTGGAATTTTAGAATCCTTACTGCACCAGACTGCGACAGGATCAACCATAACCTTGTCATATGCCGCAAAATCGGCATCAGGATTTATATATCTGAGTTGAGCTTCTCCTTTTTCTCCCTCTTGAAGCATTGAATAATCTCCAAGAAATCCAGATGTATCTGCTACTTTGCGAGCCTGGTATGTTTGAGAGCATCCCGCGAACAAGACTATCATTGATAATAAAATAATTCCCATTACATTTTTCATGTTACGTTTCCCCTTTCTTTATACATTAAATTAAACTATTTATGCACGTCTTTGTGCACTGTTCCATACGGATAAATAAAGCAGTCAGAACAAAATTACTATAAACAAAGCCCCCCTCTTATTTCTGTATTTTCGTAATTTTTGTGCCCTGCAGGCCAAGACCTCCCATCAAACCTTTCTCGTTGACGAAAAACGCATATATCTGTGATTGTAATGTTGTCGTTGTCATCGCCTTAGCTGTGCCAATGTCCACAACTACAATGGTCGGACCGACGCCAAGTTCCCAGCCATCACTCCTGTCGAGCCAACCCATTGCAGAGTCGCTCATAAAAAAAAGTACATACCCGTATTTCTGTCCGCCGGCTTGCAGCCCATACGAAAGCTGAACGGTATTGTAGTATGCGGAAGGATTTCCGTCCTTAAGGAGAACCCCCTCGCCATATTGACCGCCAATGATAAAGCCTCCTTTGACAATGCCCGGAAAGACGAGAATAGCCTTCACTTTCTCTCCCAGCGCTTTGGCCGCGGGTGATTTTTCATACAAGCTTACCAGGGTACTCTGGGCGTCACGGTTAATTTTGTCCGCGCTGGCTGCCACGGTAGAATTAATATCAATGAGTGTGCCCCCGGTACATATGAGCATTAAAATAATTATCTTCAAATAAACGTATCTCATAGCCGTTATTCTCCTTTTTGAATGATTACTGGTCTATTTTCATGAGCGGTATGTTTGCGGCAAGTTCAAACATCATCGCCACCTGAATTTTGTTTTCGATCTGGTAATAACGCGTCACCTTTATTTCAGGTAATATCTTACGGAACTTTCGAAGATAAGACTTGTGAAGCTTTAGCGTCAGTTTCTCGATGTTCATGTACTCATCAAGCAACTCCCTGGCACTATCATCGGTCATCTTCCCATAAGCATCGCTATAGTCCTTGATCAGTTTCGCGGTACGTACCCGAATAAGAAATAATTCATGCTGATACTGCTCGTAGACAGGCCAGAAATCTTTCGCTTCCGTCTCCGTGAGTTGCAAGTTCTCGGCAACAAGGAGTTTTTTGTCGGCGCGTACCTTCTCGATGACTATCTGCATGTTGTCCGCCGGTTTGTCCTGCGCGGTTGCCGTAACAGCCCATGCCATAATTACCACAAATCCCACCAAAAAGAGGTTGTTTTTTCTTTTTATATTCATTGTTTTTCTCCCTTCGTCCTTTCTTAAGTAAATCAACAGAGACATAAATATCAATACCTGTTACCGTACATCAAACTTAACCCCGGTGACCAATTTTGGTTATAGTTGCTTTTACGTCAGTTTCAAATTCTGTCAGTATGTTCTTGAGCGCATTGTTCCAACCTTTGACCAGATCATCGGGTGTCTTTCCATTTAAAGGTTCTTCCCTTTGATATTGTTTCTGAAAGATTATTTTGTAACCCTCAGAAACCTGGTGAAGGAGAAAAAAACGTATCTCTAAGACAGCCTTCGGCAGTGTGCTTTCCCGGTAATCCCCATAGAGAGCGGTAATGACACCCTCAAGAACGTGCGAAGGTTCCAGATAACTGGAAGAATCTACTGTGTGCTGAAACAGACCGGATCCACTTATCCATTGCTGAACCTCTTCGGTGATCAGCGATACAGGCGTAACAAAAAACTCGTTGTAGAAATCAGACTCGTAACGTAAATCAGACAATCGGTAGATCAGACTCTTGCCTTCGAATTGAGGTGAGATCCGAAATCTCCGAACAGCCAGAACTGTTCCGGTTTCGGAGGATACAACCTCCCCGTCACGTGAGGCATCCAGAACAAAATACTTTTTTTCCGGATAGCTCTTTTCAAGATTAATACACCCTGTTAACAAAGGGAACAATACCCATACGATAATGGGTAACGTTAAAAAGATTTTCTTCTTCATTTTCTCTCTCCCGGCGCTGAGTGTGGAGGAGGTCCCCCGAAAAGGACCTGTGATGGATAAGTTCTGGCGTTCTCGGTTATCTCACGAAGATTTCCTGTAATTAATCTCACATTCTCCGCAGATACACCAATATTTTGCTCCTCATTTGCAAGCAGGCTGGAAAACCGGCGTAAGGTCTGCTTGAGTTGGGCAAAGATTTCAGGCAGTTCATCTAATGAATTAAGTGTTTGAGTCAGAGGTTTTTCTGTGTCTCTGGTAATCCGTTGAACTGCGGCCATTGTTGCAGACGCATCAGATAAGAGAGGTTCAAGGCGTTTATTCGTTTCTCCTAATTCAACAAGCAATTGTTCTGCATGTCCGGCAATCTCCACCACCTTTACATCATTCACTATTTTGTTCACAGAACCAAGAGTTTTTTCCAGTCCATCTGTTATTCCCTTAATATTGATTTCCTCAAGCTTTCCCAGAATTTTCTCAACAGATTCAGTAAATTGGGTAATTGTGCTGGGTGCAGAGGGAATATAGTATGACCCGGGTTCCCACACAATTTTCATGGGAGGGTATTTTTCCGGATCAAGGAAATCCGCCTCAAGATAAGCACCCCCCGTTATCCCCTGTGAAGCAAGACGTATCCTCAACCCTTTCGCAATCGAGTTTACTAAAAATGATGTCTGCTCTTTCTCGGTTGCCTCCATTTTTGGTTCAATGGATATTTTGATAAATACATGTTGACCGTAACTGAAAAATTCTTTCGAGGAGAGATCAAATTTGTATTTCTCTTTCACAAAAGCGATCTCCTCCACATTGCCCATCTTAACACCGCGCATTTTAACCGGAGAGCCAACATCCAGCCCCTGCACGGATCCTTCGATATAGGTTTCAAAAAAGATCTTTTTTTTGAAAAGAGTACCGACCCCCAAAACAACGATGGCAATGATCGCAATTATCGAAGCACTAATGACAAAAATGCCGATCTTAAAAAAATTAGCCTTTGCGCTCATAGGCAGTAACCTCCTTTAAAACATTAAAAGTCCGTATCGAACTCAATCACGTTAGGCCGCTATCGCGGCGTAAATCCTTGCGTCTTTATTATACGTAACTTGGACGAACCAGAACCAAACAGGGGTTAAAAAATTACCTGTCTGCGTGCGACGCACAGGCAGGCAAATCTCAAATCACAAACAACAAACAAATTACAAATTCCAATGTTTGCCTGCCTATCATCAGTCAGAAATGATCAAATTCAGTCTGTTTGGAATTTTGCATTTGTTTATTGTGATTTGTTTGTTATTTGGAATTTATTATTTGGTGCTTACCTGTCTGACCGAATCATCCGGCCGGGTTTCTTACTCTCCGACAATTTTGGTAACATTGAAATTCCTCATACAATCAAGATCCATTTAAAGCGACCTCCCGCTTAAAGAACTGACGTACCCACTGGTTGTCGCTTTTATCACGCAAATCCTGCGGTCTGCCATCCGCCACAATCTTCTTGACACGTTTATCAAGCATAATCACCCTGTCAGCAATAGAGTAAATACTTGGAAGTTCATGAGTAACTATGACAAACGTAATCCTCAGATTACGGGCAAGACTGATAATAAGCTGATCCAGTTCGGCCGACGTAATAGGATCCAGTCCTGCCGATGGCTCATCGAGAAAGAGGATTCGAGGATCAAGCACCATGGCTCTCGCAATAGCCGCACGCTTCTGCATTCCTCCGCTTAACTCGGACGGCATGTGATTCTCAAACCCTTTTAGCCCGACCTGCTTCAACTTCATCAAAACGATAAGGTCCATGGCTGAGGAGTTCAAATTCGTAAACTCCTCAAGAGGAAGACGAACGTTTTCAAACAGTGTCATTGACCCGAAAAGAGCTCCGCTCTGATACATAACACCAATCTTCCTGAGGATACGAAGACGATCACTTCCCTCAGCAGATACAATGTCGTCCCCGTCAATGAGGATCCTGCCTGCGGCGGGAGCGTATAAACCGATCATTTGCTTTAGAAGAGTACTCTTACCACAACCTGAACCACCCAGGATAATGAAAACTTCCCCCCTGTGTACCTCAAACGAGATATTATCAATAATAACCGTTTCATCATACGCAACCGTCAAATTTTCGACACGAATAATTGTTTCCTGCTCAGTGTTCATATGCCTAAATACCCAACCTTGACAAGCCAGAACCAAATAGTAGTGAATAAATTATCTGTCTGCTTGCCATGCACAGGCAGGCAAATATCAAATCACAAAACTCAATTAACAAATTACAAATCCCAATTTATGAAATGACAAACTACTTTGATTTATCAATAATAGACGAAAATATTTTTGTTAACTCAGTTGCCTCACTAAAAAGATAGTTTCCATCTTCCGTATATTTTTCAACGTTTGTTTCAACCAATAGTCATAACCAATAAGCAGATTCTTTCGCTTCTTTACGACATATTTTGATTCTCATAATAAAATCTTTCTTACTTAAAGCTTCATTAGCTTCAATGTAGTTGGCGCCAACAGAACCAGAAGCCCTTACTACTTGCTTTCCGTATTCTGTGTTAGAAATAGTTCTTGAGAATTTCTTAATATAAAGAGAAATCTTTTTAGCAAACTGGAATGTCCGCTCTTCCAAATCATATTGTTTGGGCATTTTGAACTTTATTCATTGGAATTTATTTGTTATTTGAATATTGTTATTTGGTCCTTACCCGTCCCGCCAGAATGAGTATCGGGCTGGCGAATGGGCTTATAGGCCGGGCGGATCAGGCTATGCTTGAAAAACTCTATTAGTAAGAATATTATAGTAAGCTCCTTAGATGCCTATATAGAAATAAACGACTGAAAATATACCATCTGTGACAATAATCATAATGATACCGCTAACAACCGCTTTTGTAGTCGAATCACCAACCGCACTGGCACCGGTTCTTGTCCGTAATCCATGCGAACATCCGATTCCAGCCACTATCAAGCCAAAAGCGAGAGATTTGAGAAGGCCTCCTAAAAGATCAACGTAATCCGCCGATAGTATGATCCGATCAACATACGCGGAAAGCGGATACCCCATAGAGAGCAGGACAACTGATCCTCCCATTATGCCAAGGAGGTTGGAGAAAATAGTAAGAAGCGGCATCATGAAGAGCGTTGCTATCACCCTGGTTACCACAAGAAACCTGACAGGGTCCAGCCCCATAGTTGTCAGGGCATCCATCTCCTCGTTCACCTTCATGGTACCCAGCTCGGCAGCAAAGGCAGAACTTGTGCGTCCGGCCATAACTATGGCGGTCATGAGAGGGCCCAGTTCTCTCAGTGTCGAGAGAGCTATCAGATCTGCAACAAAGATCTCCGCCCCGAACTGACTCATAGGTATAGCTGCCTGAAAAGCCATGATCAAACCTATCAGAAAGCTGATGAGAGCGACAATGGGAAAGGCATTGACACCGGCAGTTTCAGCTATCAGAAACGCATCCTTCCACCTGACCACTTTGGGATTTCGGGCGGCAAGGAAAAGGGCTGCTACCAGCTCGCCCAGGAAGGCTATTTGTGAACGGATGTTGTCCCAGACTGAGAATGTTGCTCGACCCACTTCCTCAGTCAGACTGGTTTTTCTGGATTTTTCCGGATGGTACTCTTCGAACTCAAGCGGGTCAAAAGAATCCAGCAGTTTCCGGTATTCATCATGAAGGCCAGAAATCTCTAATTCACTGCCTCTCTTTTTCTGGCGTCGTTGAATTTCGACCAGTAAACTGATTCCAGCCCCATCACAATAATCTATCTCCGAAGTATCCACAACGACCTTTTTTGACGATGCCCGTTCAAGAGCCTCAATTGCCCCTTGCCAGATGTCACCCGTAGATGTTGAATCCAGACGCCCCTTAATTCTTATCGTAAGAACTCCGTCTTTATCCGCAACGGTATTGAGCACTGCAGTAGCTTCAACCATAACTTTACTTTTTCTATTGACAGCAGATTACAAAGAGTGCAATATAGAGATTCTTCTAATATCTTAGACACATCTCATCAGCATGAAAAGGCGATATAAGGCCGGATTATATCACTTTTTAGCCATATTTTAAAGAAGATATCTCTATTTACCAGAAAATCCGATTATTGCCTCACGAGTGAGTTTTTATGATCAGTAAATGTTACAGCAGGTTAACACAGCTATTATTTAAGGACCGATTTCTCTTTCTCCTCATCTCTATAGCAGGCTTTATGATCATTGCTCCTCTCTTTAAAGGTTCTACCGGTGTCCGTATCCTGATGGACATGTTCATCAACGCTGTATTAATAACTGGCATACACGCAATCGGAAAAAAGAAGCAGCTTCCAATCATTGCCATATCTCTTGCTCTCCCGTTGTTTATCTCTTCATTGGAGTCATGTGGGCATTTATTTATACTTTGATGGAAGGCATCCGCCCTGGTTCTTTTTCCATAGCAGAAAGACAAATCAACGCCGGTAGATCACTTTTTGTTTACTACAGCTTTGTCACGCCCACCACACTGGGTTACGGAGACATTACTCCGTTAACCGCTCCTGCAAACTCCATTTTCAATTTTAGAAGCTATCATCGGCCAACTGTTTCTCGCCATACTCATCGCCAGATCTGATTTTTTATTGATCGATCTTTTACTCTACCAAACGCTCATAAAATACAAATCTAATCCGGAAATACTCATCGGTGAAGTTGCTTTTTTGATAAAAGTAAAAAAACAGGTCACTGTTAGTAATCTAAGAGTTAAGTATTTCTCTTCCAAAAATTAATTGCTTTCAAGAGAAAGGCTCTTTGTAAGGACACTAGAGGTGAGTGGGTCATAGACATCTGCCATGGCAAAGATTCTGGCCGTAACTGGTACACCAACTTTAATATACGGAGCACCTTTGATTCGAGTTATTTCATACCAATCCACCCCTTCACGATAAAACCTTAAATCGGTAGTATCCATATGTTTCACAACCAGGTAATTTTTCTTGACTTATCTCTTCCTTTGCGGTTTTATAACTCATACCTAAACAATATTGTTTCAAAATAGAATACCTTTCTAATAATCTTCAAAGAATCAGACAACTATAAAAGGAGTTATTGTAAGATGGGTTTAATAAATTCAAAAATAATATTAATAAATCCAAGAAAACCGGATTTGGAATCTATTGAGATCGATGCATTAGCAGATACCGGTGCAGTCCATCTTTGCATACCTGAACACATCCAAATTCAACTCCAATTAGAAGAAATTGACAAAAAAGATGTTACGTTAGCTGATGGTAGCGAAATGTTAGTACCGTATGTTGGCCCAATTGAACTTCGGTTTAAAAACCGCATTGGTTTCTCAGGCGCTTTGGTTATGGGAGACCAGGTATTATTAGGTGCAATTCCCATGGAGGATATGGATCTGATTGTTATTCCAAAGACCAGAACTATTGATGTAAATCCTTCAAGCCCGAATATTGCCACATCAATTGTCAAATAACACACCACACATATCACTGGGCGCAAGGGACGTCTTGTTTTTTAACCGATCAGGAAAACAGCAAAAACTTTTCGTTCGTGTTTACGTTAATATTCAAATCCTATCGATATAATACTCTCAATAGGCGGTATAATTTATCATGGTAGTCCTGCGTGACACAACAAGGACTCTAAAATGGAGGTTTGATGAGTAAAATCCTATCATTTTAAAAAAAAGAGATCCGGAAATTAATCCCAACGGCGATCTTCTTCCTTATTACGTTTCACATAATCGCTTTCAATCGGGTACTGATGCTGGAACAATACGGCATCAAACTGCCAGCCTCTGGTACTGCAACTGTCGGGGCATTAATCGTTGCAAAGGTTATCCTGATCTTCAACAAACTCTCGTTCGTTAACATATTTCACGACAAACCTCTGATTTACATCATAATCTGGAAGACATTCATTTTCTCCCTGTTTACCCTTCTTTTTCGTTGTAAGGTTGTCATCGCTATGGGGAGAAGACGGATTTGACCTGCTTTCACGAGACACTCGTGAAATTCCTGAACAGTCAACCCCATGACAGGGCCGGATCAATCGCAGGTTGCAATTTTTTCTTTAATAAGGGTATCGGCGAAATCGATAAAGATAATGGCCGTATTAACGACTATTCCAAAAAGGTCGAGAAGGCCAAGTTGTGGCATGAAGCCAAACGGACTTCCCGTAATATACAAACCAGAAAACGCTCCTATGAGTGCCAGGGGCAGTGTCGTAAGTATAATAACGGGCTTGGCAAAACCATTGTACTGAATAATCAGCAGCAGAATTATCATGAGAATTGAGATGGCCAGAGAGAGACTGAGTTCTCCCCTAGCCCTTATGCAAGCGTGATTTTTAACAAAAAGAGTTGAAGAGGTTTGGTACACGAGATTAACCGGCAGGTCAAATTACTGAAAAGCCATATTCCCTACCACGAGTCAGATCATGTATTGAATATAGCGTACAATGTCCTTTGCGGAAATATACGATTAGAAGACATAGAGTTGAACCGACATGATACTGCGTACCTGAATGCAATAGGAGCGCAGAGGATACCGGATCCGGCAACAGCGGGGGATTTTACCCGTTGGTTTAAGAAAGCGGATATTATGAAACTGATGGAGTGCGTCAATACCGCACGCATTCGCGTATGGAAAGAGAGCAGGAAGGATTCCATGGAGGAGGCACTGATAGATGTAGATGGTACGATAGCAAGAACGTATGGAGAGTGCAAGGAGGGAATGGATGTATCGTATAAGGGGATATGGGGGTATGCGCCGCTGGTGATATCGCTGGGGAACACGAAGGAGGTGTTGTATCTGGTGAATCGTCCCGGGAACAGGCCGAGCCATGACGGTTGTATGGAGTGGATAGACCGTGCGATAGGATTGGTGAAGCGATACGCGAAGAGGGTATGTATCAGAGGAGATACGGACTTTTCCTTAACGGGAAATTTTGATCGATGGTCGGAGCAGGCAGACTTTGTGTTTGGTATGAATGCCCATGCGGTGTTGGAAAGACGGGCAGGGGAGCTATCGAAGGAATCATGGAAGGAGGTAAGGCGTAAACCGAAATACGAGGTAAAGACTCAGAAAAGAAAAGAAAGAAGCCGCAAAGGGTAAAGGAGCGAATAGTAAAAGCCTGCTCATCATTAAAAATAACGAGCTCTTCTGGTTTGTAGAACTCATCGAAATTGACGCGGTCATAGTCTGCCTTCAGGCCGGGTACCGGGATAGAGAAAACAAGCGCCTGACCTGATTAGGCCCGAAGAGGACAACGGAAACGACCTTGGTACCGAGATCAAAGCGGGTAAATACAAACCCTGAATTCGTTCCTCCAGGTAATAAACGTGGTTCTATAGACAATTTCCGGTAGTCCCTTTGCTTGTTTGCTTTTTCGCTTACTCTGTGAATTATTATATAACTTATCTAGTTGATTAAGGTTTAGATAAAGCTTCCCGTCCCATCCTTTCAATTACTTCTTCAGCTTCTTTCATTTTAAAGTCCCAAATGAAAAAACTGACTTTATCCATGGCAACCGGTTTTTCTGATAAGAGCATTACGGCACGAAGCCCATCTGTCCAGTACTCATCTCCAAGCAGTATTTCACGTGGGTTTTCAGGTGTGGACTCACCTACGCCTTTGACAAATCCCAACTTAGATAGTCCTTGTACAGACATAATATCAGATATCAGGTAGTCACGAGAGTCGTCCACCTCAGGGTCTATTTCATGAGTTGTAAGATTCCAAACCCCTGTTGTTAACCGAATACCAATATCTCGGCTAATCTGACCTATCCAGACGTTTTTTCCCAGGTAAACCCACGGAGAGAGCCATAGACGCAAGTGGTTACGTTCGTGAATCGAGTCACGTCCCTTCTGAAGTGCAACATCCTGGCTGCGGCCAAAGAGGTACTGTGGACTAATCGGAGCATTCATATACATATCGCCTGAAAAGAATGCCTTCGCAGTCTTAAGTGCAGTAGAAAATGTAACTGCTTCTGTCTCGTCCCAACCAACTCTGGCAAGAGCACCAAATAATTCATTACGGCTTCCAATCAATACAAGATTCAATGGGTCACCATCTTTTGTACCCTTTTCATTTTCTGTGCAACATTGAAAATTGGTGAGCATCTCACGAAATGCCTTTTCTTCATCGAATACAATCAGTTCTTCCTTTTTATACAGTTTATCAAAGTCAGTATTTTGATAATCGAGTTTAAGGCCAGGCACTGTAATATAAAAAACAAGTGATTTTACCTGTTTTGGTCCAAACAAGACAACTGATACTACCTTTGTGCCAAAATCCAACCGGGTAAATATAAATCCGGATCTTGTTTGACCAGGAGGCACTCGGATATCAATAGCTAATTTTCTGAAGTCTTTCGCCATTTGTTCGTCTATATTTTTTTTCGATACTGAGTTCATGCGAGCTGTCTCAGAAGCAGAAAAGTATGTTGGATCGAGGTATCTGGATATAAGAGCATACGGAAGAGGTTCTTTGTTTACAATCTCCAACCATACGGGTTGGATTCCTTTCTCAGCTAGCGGTCTGCCAAATATCTGCTCGCTCTCCTCATGTGAAAGCACAGCCGCTGTTACAGTTACCCCTCCAATTGTCTGTGTCTGCGAGCGCTGAAGGAAAGGTACCTGGTCAATCGGAATCGGACTGTATGTTTTACAAGCCGGAAGCCACGATAACAGCAATGCGAGTAAGAGAAATCGGATTAAGATTGTCATCATTTTTTTATCCCTCAAAACAAAAATAAGTCGATATCAGAATTGTTTGCTCTTTACTATCAATAAATTACACGAAAACATACCATATCACATTAGGTTTGTATTGTCCAATCGCAAAAAAACTGGTATTGTACTGCAAAAACTGCGAATAGTTAACATGATTCAATGCTCGTTAGATTTATACTTTATCTTTTATAATGCAACTGAAAAGGTGTTGATTTATACGTCATTTTGCCACAGAATGCTGACAATTAGTTTGGATAAAATCTGATTAGCAATGTTACCCATGAAGTATGTTATTCTGAAACATTACTGGTGGATCTGCATCATCTTTCTCTTCTACACAGGTTCTCTTTCAGCACAAACCATCAAGCAAACCACACCGCAAACCATATCTGAAATAGCATTAGGTGTTCATGACATGATAAAGAAGGCCGGCTTAGAAACCCCAAGGCCAAAGGGAGACTTCAATTTGTAAATCTTACATCGTAAATCAGGTATCCTTATTAAGAAGTAGGAACGGTGATCATCGGCCCCAGTGTCTGCGCCTGATGAGCCTGCATGAGGAAAAGATAGGTAAGCAGACCAAATGACTCCTTACTCTTCTGATCTGAGCGGCTGATATAAAACCAGTAGTCATTATACCGTACTGCGACGAAAGCATCATCAGGTTGATCCGGTTGGGAATGAATCTTCAAGGGAAACAGTTGTGATCGAAAATCCTCGTCAATGGTAAATGGCATCCCATCGACCCGTTTTTCCTCCAGATGTGCGGTTGGAATATCAACACCACGCGAAAGAAATCCCATCAGGGCCAATATCGACCTTACCCGTATGGTAATCTCATCA
This sequence comes from Candidatus Scalindua sp., assembly GCA_031316155.1. Lineage (GTDB taxonomy): Bacteria > Planctomycetota > Brocadiia > Brocadiales > Scalinduaceae > SCAELEC01. The sequence goes on along the minus strand of JALDRB010000016.1, from coordinate 36,101 downwards.
GGCTTACGCCTTATCATCCGCTCGGTAACTCTAAAACTGGAATATTGTGGATCCAGACCAAGCATGAGTTTCAACTCTTTAATCAGGTTACCGGTATCTCTATCCGGTTCCTGTTCGAACACCAGGGAACGGGTATTCGGAGTCTTCGCATTGCTGCTTTGCATCTCGATAGCTCTGCGTCTGCTCAGCTCCACAAGGAGTTGTACCACACGTTGAAATGCGCCTGCTTCTTTGAGCTCATCCTGGGATGCTACAGACCCGAAACGCATATTCTCTACATGGTTCAATCTTTCCAGGCACATCATGAGCAGCTGATCCGGTGACCAGCCGGACTGTGCGAGAGAAAAAACCAAATCGTTTGGAATTGGCGTGAGCAGCTGTTGTGAAAACTCGCTGCCGGACAGCGGACTGTAGGTTATTGTTGGACGCTCACTGTAAAGCATACCTGCATCGGCGCCAAACCTCTGCACTGTATGTCCCAGGTCCTTTCCAAATGCGGCGCTCGTTCCAAAATTTCCCGCGTAAAAATACTGCGAAATCACTGAACCAACAGCAAGAAATACCGGCACTTCCCGATACCGCAACCGCACCAGGTTGAGTAACATCTGTTCATTCGACGAACGGGCAATCACCTCATTGTAATTGAAACTGTCTACCGCTATCCGTTTCGGCCCGAAGGTAATACAGCCAGGCAGAAAGAGCCAAATCGCAAATACAAGGATGGTAAAAAAAGTACGACAGGAAAACCCAACCCCGAATATTGCCGAATTAGCCTCACCCCCAGAATCCACAGGATCCATCTTTACAACAGTGTGATTTATCATCAGTTTGGTTATACTTCCCTCCACAATGAGAACAGTAACTCGTATTTTCTAACCAGCTAATAGTACTTAAATAAAAAAAATTTTCAACTAATTTAGGCAATAAATTACGAATTACGATTTGTTTTTAAAGTCTCTCTTTTTGAATGAAGAAGTCTGGAGACAGAATTCAGAATATTAGATGAGTACAACTCAATTATTTTAATAACCTCTTCAATTTCATCAGGAATCCAGATTCTCAAACCGTAATTCTGAAATCGTAAATCTTTTAAACGGCTTTCTTTTCATTCTGACTTCTGGCTTCAGTCTTCATACTTTCAAATTTTATAATTGAACTTTATCCATAAACTAACTTTTTAAAAATCGTAAATCTGACATCCTTTTCTGACTCCTCAAGGTTAGGGACTACAACGCTTACAGGGCACACCACCAGACTCAAGAGCTTCCCGGGACGATGTAAATTCAAGCAGATCATCCTCACCCAAACCGGGGCAGTCAGCTCTGTGATACATGTTGGATGTTCTGGTAACGAATACAGATTGAGATGAATTTCCTGGAGTCTCCTGTTTACCCTCTGATTTAATACTATTCTTATTCGCAGAAGGTTGTACCGGATTTCCACGTACCTCATCCAATAGATCAGGATGCTCTTCAAGATATATATACGGATCTAGGCTATCATTTGAAATCCCTATGCCTGCCGTATTCGGCTGTTCATCATTCGTATTCTCGCCAAGGGTAAAAATAATACTTTCATCACCTGCAACCGTTGACATTTCAGATATCTTCGTAACCCATCGTTTATTTTGTCTGACTAGTTTTATTTTATCGTCGCCTTCTCCAAAAAGTAACGTGGGCAAAGGTATTTGAATAGTTTCCAGGATATCAGGTTTAATATTTACAATACTTAACCCTATCATGTTTCCGCCGGTAAAGAACCAGGTGTTCCCTTCGTCCTTTGAATAGGCAACCAGTGGAAGGGTAAAGACTCCGTTCATTCCCTTAAAAACCCTTGGAGGAAAATCCGGATTAAGTTCAAGATATGTATTTTTCAGCTCTTCATCCACCTCTCTCGTGGTTGCGGGTATTATTTGTGTAATAACCGAAACATACATTTTATTATAGGAGACAATCTCTCCCGGTTTGCTGAAATCTAATAAAGATAGTAGAATATTCACCAAATTAAATCAAAAGAGTTAAAACAGGAATCAAAACATTGCATTTCAATTCTTACCACAAACAGGGAAACATATCGTAATAATCACTTACAGAGTAAAATATCCAATTCCCAAAATATGCAAAGCATAAAAGCACTATCCATAAATACTGTAAAAACAATGTATAGTTATCGTTTTTCGTGTAAGAATCAATACCTTTCATAAACAGGGTGATCAACATGGGATTAACAAGATTATCATTCGTGCCGGGGGATGCAATATTGCCAATATAATTGTACAGCAAGCCAATGAAGATACTGATACCTGTGGACAAACAGATCCTTTTTCTGGCCATAAAAATGAAGAAATATATTAATACATGCGATAGTATAGATAACGCTGCTATTGATATACTCCTGTAGGGTTCATAAGAAATAACAAAGAAAGGGCAAAGAAATGCGAACAAGAGAATATCATTTTTTCGTTCTTTATCCTTATTTCCTATAAAATATAAAGAGGAAGGGGCAATATACTTTAATACGTCATTATCATTCCAATACCCGAAATCTCCGAAAATAGTACAAATACCTCCAAGAAAGGCTGACAGAGAAATAAGTAGTGTATATTTATGTTTTAACGTGAGAAACCACCACACTAATCCAAAAACAACCAATGATTGTACGATTAATAAAATTTCCTTAAGCCAGAAGACCTCCTCATAAACATAAGCCAGATTTTGTATAACATCTATCACAAGTTCCATGTTAAACGGTCCCTTTACCTCGTAATTGCTGCATAACAACGGAGACTTTTATCTTTCACTTAATTGAGCTGCTCTCTTTTCCGTTCCCACCGGGAATTACCGGTTTTATTATTTCTACCGGAGCTTTCAGGGTATTCACTGTAATATCCAGTAATTTTTTCCCAACAGCCGAAGGAGAAAGATAGGAAATATTTGGATTTTCAATATCACCTTTAATTCCAACAGGAATGGAAACAAGAGTGCCTCCAAGAAGTTTTCCAACAACAGGTATTTTTTCCACGACAAAGTCTACTGTCTTAAACGGGGAGACCAGTACCTTGAGATCTATTTTTTCCCCTATGAGATCTACCTTACCACGACTGGTTATTCCCATTGAAGAGCCGTCTATGAACAGATTTTCCAGGTTAAGGATACCCTTTTCAATCTTTCCGTTTGCCGTTATTGATTTATAGCTGAACCCCTGCTTGACTACATCCGGGAGTTTTCCCCTGAAGATTTCAGTAACATTCAGGAAGGCGAACAGCTTTGCAATAAGACCAAACCTGTAAATCCTGCCATCTTTTGCTGTGAATTCAAAATTCCCCCCTAGCTCCTTACCCAGAGTTTCTGCTGTCCCCTGTGAAACGACCTGGGTCTTCATGTCGAACCTTCCCGTCATAAGCTCTTTTGTATTCCCAAAGCATTTGAAAGTTGAATCCACATCCTGATTCCGGCTCAGTAATTGAAAGTCCAGCAATATGTCCTGAGGGTTCACTTTTATTAATCCTGTACAGGAAATCCCGCATAAATCAGCATCGGTAACATCTACCCGTATGCCAACATCTTTGAAAGAGATATGAGCCCGTAACGGCTTCCAGGTGTATTGGTCAAACGTGAAGGATTCAGCAGCTAATCTGAGAGTACCCTTCACGGGAATATCCCAGAACCGTTTTTCTTCACCTTTATCTGCACTCTCGTCAACATCCTTTTCTTCATCTTTATTCACCACTCGCTTGTCTTCTGTTTTATCCTCAATAGCCAGGGTCTTTCTGATTGTATCCCACTCCAGTCCATCAGCAGACATGTCTGAATCAAAGAGAAAACCATCCTCAGATGCTTTAACCTCTCCATTTACTGAAAGGTGATTGTTACTCAAGGTGAGTATGTGAGAGTCTACTCTGACACTTTTGGTGTCGGCATGCAGTGAAATGTCGCTTATGTTGAACGGTACCTTCAGATACCGGGAAACCGAAAGATTTTTCCCCTCTAATACACCTTGAAATGTAGAATGTTCCGGTTGATCCAACAGGATATGTGCCTGAAAATCACCCTTAATCCACTCCTTCGCTAATGGGGCATGAAGAAATATTTTATCCGTAGTTGTCTGTGACAAATTCCCCGTAAAACTAAAGTTAATCGCCTTATCTCCAAGACCAAACCTGAAAGAAGCGTTGGATTCTGCATCCAGAATATGAACATTCTTAATCTCCAGGGCTTCAGGATTCAGGATCATATCTACTGAAACCTCGGGTCCATTCTGAAGGGTAAGATTACTGACAAATGACATCCCGGAATCCTTTTTCCAGGCAATATGAGCCTTTTGTATCGAAAGTGGAGGCCTGATACTATATTCTGGTGGCAGGTTAACACGTTTTTCGATCCACTGCAGAGACTCCTGTCCAATTTCTCCATGAAATGCAATATCTGTATTAACAAGCTCTGTCATAATGTAACTGATAGATCCAGATATTCCTAATGAACTGTTACCGGCCTTCACCTTAGAATGGGTCAAAAAGAACTCTTTATCAACAACTTTGAAAAAACCTTCGTTTACTTCTACAGGTTCCGGATAAAGAGTTGTATCCACGAGGAGGTCTTTAACTTCACCTGTCGCTCCGATAACCCATGATTCGGGCATGGCAAGTTGACCCTTCAGATTCAATGACAATACCTGAAGGATACCGCTTACGCTCTTTACGTCTTTAAGACTTTTCCCCATCTTTTCAAACGAAGAGATCCAGGGGTATATTTCCCTGAGAAAGGCCAGAATCTTCCCTGATTGAACTTCTATATGGGCATCTTTTCCGAGGCTCATCCGGGCCGAAAGTTCGGAAAAAGAGGAGCTGCCAAATGTCCCTCCAAGGTTCACCATGTTTATGTTTCCTCTGTCATAATGAAAACTTCCATTTTTAATGTGTAAAGGAAAAGGAGTATCTTTGTAATGAGCGGAAACATCGATCTTATGAATATCCACATCCGCCTTAATTGCGTTAAGACGTCCTCCAAGGGACAGTTTACCCGCGACAGTTCCTTTTACGTTCGTTACCCGGTTGATTTCTCTTAAAAGATTCTCATTTTCTACTAATCGTTTGAGAAGTGGTGGAATCTGTCCGGCAACTGCCTTTATCTCTGTTTCAACATGAAGAGGAGCATCCTCTCCTTTCAGACCAATGCTGATTCTTCCTTCCTGTCCGTAGGAATCTTCGAGTCTGGCACCAATGTTCATACCTTCCAAGGTACTCTTTTCAACAACGAAATCCCCTGTAACATCTTCCAGATCAAGTTCAGGACCGGGAATAAAGATGTTACCTTCACGAACATTACCCTTTATGACAAGGTTTTCCATTTTACCAATATCTCCAAGTGATTTTCCCTGACTCGCGATTACCACATCAGACAATTTGCCACCTTTTACAATTTGAAAAATATTTTTTACTGCCTCATTATCTCCTGCAAAAGCCAGAGCCTCTTCCCGTACCGAATGAATGTCAATATCTCCCCCCGTAAGCTCCAGGCTGATCTTCCGCGTTTCATGATCGACAACTAATTCTCCCCTCATATCGAGAAGAGGATATTCAAGTTTAAGCTCAGTGAAAGATACCTTCGTTTCAGCTTCCCCAATGTGAAGTGAGACTTTCACCTTTTTACCTTTCAGGCACAATACACTGTCTCCTTCTTAACTTTCAGACTGAGAGGAGAGCCTTCCACCTCTGCCTTTAAGTCATTGGTTCCACCAGATTTAACATGTAAACTCACTGTATCGATCGGTTCTGAGATATGACAGAAGGCGTCCGGTAAAAAACGGTCAAGAAGGGATTGAGGCCGAAAGAGGCCCAATTGGATAACACCATTACCCTTGAGATCTCTTCGATTAAGGTTTGCTTTCACCGAAATAGTATCACATATTCCGGAGTTGCCTTTCATGTTGAATTCTATCTCTTTTGAAAGAGAGCTGATTTCTGCCTGCATATACCTGAAATCAAAAACGGTTTCATCCCCTTCGGTAATATTACCTGTTCCGTCTTTAATGGTAATCTGAAATTCCGGTAGTCCCGCGAGCAACGGGAACAATACGTTCAGTATACTCTCCTTAATCATATCGAGGTTTATCAATTCTATTGTTATCTTGGGTGTCTTTTGGTCCCGAAGTAGCACAAAATCGAAATCGGGAGACCCTAAATCGATTTTACTGATCCGTACTTTACCTGCGAAGAGAGGTAAAATCTTTGGAAAGAAGTCCAATGTCTCTATTTTTCCCTTAATCTTTCCCGGTAGAGATACCGTTACCTGATCAACCCGTGCGTGAATGAATGGAAATATTGACAGATCAGCGGAGTGGTATTCAACTTGCCCCCCAACTTTCTGAGAGACAGCAGTCTGGATCTTTTTCTTTATCGATTCCGAATTAATGAAGGGAGAAGAGAGATAATTACAAATGGTGAGCAGAGACAGCAAAAATCCTGCTATTCCTATAAATATTTTTCTGTTATGAGTCATCCCTTAAGAGAGTCTGTGGTCCTGAATTCATACATAACTTCAGATCCTTGGCCGCAGGTATCCTTTCTTCTCTAGTATATCTATTTGAATTATATGGTCGTATTATTCAATAACGTAACTTCAACTAATACAAACAGAAGTTTACGACAGAAGAATTAATAATACCATCACATCAAATTTTTGTACAACAAGAAAGGTTCACAACAATATTCAACTTGATGCCAGTTCCGGAGTTGGACTTTCAGATGATGCTTGTGACTGGTTTATCGGTGCCGGGATCAGCTTCAACTCCTCTTTCTAATCTACTAAGGCGAGCTTGTGTTACCGTAAAAGGTAAAAGAACAGCAACAGGGAATGCGAGATAATTGAGGAATTTGATAACGTTTCAACAATACAACGTGCCGGTGTCAGCACCTACTAACAGGTGTTGGATTGCTACTTCAGTTCCGGATACAGCTTTTCTTTACAGTCTGGACAAATACCGTGACTGAACTGAGCATCCGTATGAGATCGAACATAACTTTCAATCTCAACCCAGTTTTTATTCCCATCACGGATTTTCTTGCATGATGCACAAATTGGAAGATATCCACTCAGCACCTTGGTAAGAACATGTTGAAGTTGCTCTTGAATCTGTTCCCGTTCCGCTTCTTCAATCTTACGATCAGTTATGTCCTGGATTACAGACATCTTATACCTGTTTCCATTTGGATGACAAAACGGTGTGTTAATAACATAATACCAACGGTTATCTTTGGGGCTGAGGACTTCCCAGCTCACTTTTTCACCCTGAAACACCCTCTCATTTACACACCAGGAGCAGATACTGTTCAAACCATGAAGAGCCCTGTAGCATTTCCGCCCTACAGGATTATAACCCGTACGTTTCAGAAATTTCTCATTCATAAATTCTACATCAAAATTTTCTGAACATATGTAAATCAAACCATCGAAAACATCAACGATCGCTTTATATTTGGCAGAAACTTTTTGCAGTTCCTCCATCACTTTCTTATTGCTGATCTCTAATTCTTCCGCTCTTTTTAGTCCCTGGTGCAGTTCTCTTAATTCAATTTCAAGCTCTTCTTTTGTCTTATCTTGCATCTTTCTGACCTCACAATAATTGTTACAACAGGCATTCTTAAATTATCAATCAGGCGGAAATGAGTGAAGTATTTTCACTAACCACCATTTTCCTGTTCTCTCTTGAGTTATACTAAAACCGATTTGGTTTTCGGTTTTACTGGAAACCAAGTCTTGGTGAAGGTATCCCCGGACAAAAGGCGCCGAGGACTTTACTCGCATCGTTTTTTCTCGGATTTTACCTGTCTGCGTGCATTCCTTTCCTTCCGCACAGGCAGGTCCGAAAACCATTATCAGATAAGTATACCACCTGAACCTCGCACAATACATTATTCGTAATGTGCCGGAATCCAGGTCTTTTCCTCATACTCCTCCCAGTAACCTGAAGGCACAAGCCTGTCTTCATAATGCCCTTCGATTCTTCGGTCACCCTCAACACGTTCCTCAACCCATACCTTCTCTTTTTTGGAGGTATCAACCCATTTCCTCTTCTTTACATACTCATGGTGAGCCTCTATATAATTCTTCCCCTCTCCTGAACCTGACTGTTTTTCAAGTTCGAGTTGTCTTTCCATATCTGATTTTTCAGCCTCTTCCCTTTTTTTATCCATGTGGTCTCCGACCAGTGCTCCTCCAAGGGCGCCTGCTCCTGCTCCGATCGCTGCGCCCATTGCGGGATCTCCTATTAATGCGCCTATACCCGCACCAAGGGCCGCACCAATACCGGTCCCTACTCCTGCGCTCTTTTGCGTAGTCGTTAAGCAACCCGTGGTAAGAACTGCCAGTATCACCATGGATAGAACGGTAATAACTGTGTTACTTCGCATATATTTTCCTCCAAATATCTAAAATATTACTGAGATGATAAGCGCATCTCTTTAAAGGCATTTATTAATCCATTGGTAGAACAATCATGGGAAACAACAGGTTCATTATCCTTCAGCTCAGGTAGTATCTTTTTTGCCAACTGTTTACCAAGCTCAACCCCCCATTGATCAAAGCTGAAGATATTCCATATTACACCCTGCACAAAGATCTTGTGTTCATACATTGCGATCAGGCGCCCCAGAACCCGTGGTGTCAACTTATTGAACAGAATAGAATTCGTTGGCTTATTACCTTCAAAGATTTTATGAGGATATAATTTCTGAATCTCTTCCTCTCTTTTACCCTCCTTCTTCATCTCTTCAACGACCTCTTCCTTGGTTTTCCCCTGTAAAAGAGCCTCTGTCTGAGCAAAAAAATTTGACAGCAAAATAGTATGGTGCTCTCCAACCTTGTTGTGACTTACTGCCGGCGCCAGGAAATCTGCCGGAATCATCTTCGTTCCCTGATGAATTAATTGATAAAAGGCGTGTTGCCCATTTGTCCCCGGCTCTCCCCATATGACAGGGCCAGTCTGATAGTTGATCCTGTTGCCGTTTCTATCTACAGACTTTCCATTACTCTCCATATTCCCCTGCTGAAAGTATGCTGGAAATCTATGCATATATTGATCATAGGGTAAAATGGCTTCCGTTTGTACTCCGAAAAAATTTCCATACCATATTCCGATCAAGCCCAGAATAACGGGAATATTTTCATGAAATAGTGCGGTGTAAAAGTGTTTATCCATTTCAAAGGCGCCTTCCAGTAGCTCAGCGAAATTTTCATACCCTATAGAGCAGGCTATGGAGAGACCAATCGCTGACCAGAGTGAATACCTCCCCCCAACCCAATCCCAGAAAACAAACATATTCTCTTTGTCGATACCAAACTCCTCAACTTTGACCCGGTTTGTAGAAATAGCCACAAAATGACTTGATATATGTTTCTGATCCTTTGCAGATTTTAAGAACCACTCTCTTGCTGTGAATGCGTTTGTCATTGTCTCCTGTGTCGTAAATGTCTTTGAGGCAATCAGGAATAACGTAGTTTCGGGATTCAAACTTTTCACTGTTTCTCTGATATGGGTTCCATCAATGTTTGAAACAAAATGAGTTGATACACCCTCCTTCGCATAAGGCCGCAAACATTCAGTAACCATTACTGGCCCCAAGTCTGAACCTCCAATCCCTATATTGACAATATCCCTGATTTTTTTATTGGTAAACCCCTTCCATTTACCGGAAACAATTTTATTTGAGAATTCCTTCATCTTATCCAGAACGGCATTTACCTCTGGCATGACATCTTTGCCTTTTACATAAACAGGTCTGTTTTCTCTGTTTCTCAAGGCTGTGTGCAAGACCTCTCTATCCTCCGTTTCATTAATTCTGTCTCCCGTGAACGCCTTTTCAATTGCATCTCTCAAACCGACTTCGTCGGCCAAAGCAATCAACAACTGAAGCGTTTCCTCTGTTATGATATTCTTGGAATAATCGACAAGAATCTGTTGATGCCTGATGGAATATTTACGAAATCTTTCAGCATCCTCATGAAAAAGATCTCTCATGTGAACGTTTTTCATTTTTTTAAAATGAAGGTGAAGATTCTTCCAACTCTCCGTTTCAGTAGGATTTATCTTACGCAGCATCGAATTTAGCTCCTTTCAACCTATCCGAAAAAATAGCTTCCGTGGGACAAGATTCCCCTTCTGAACGAAGAAGTCTCTCACCCGAATGTACCTACTCCCCAGCCCCACAAGAAAATTCGGGAAGTATGGCTGAGACAGGGTTTGGGCTTGCTGACAGTCCAGAATATTTGCTCTATTAAATTGTGTAAAACAGAAAAAGAAAGATTAACCGGTTATATGGAAGGTTTTTGAAAGCCTGACAATTCTCTGCAGATTTTGTTTGAGTTGTAAATCAGCATCTTCCAGGCGGGTAGCAAGTGTCTCAAGTATCTTTCTCAAAAAATTTTTTTACATAACAGGTTTGCTTTAAACGTTTCCTTATCCATTGTGTTGAGCTTACAGTCCGTGAGGGCAATTGCGGATGCAACACGTTTATTGCCCGTTATCAATGACATTTCTCCAAAAAAGGAACCGGCATCAAGATTTACCAGTGTCACCTCGTCATCACCAGGAATCATTTATTCAAATATTCAACTGTGATGCCTTCAACAACATCTGAAGATTCTAATAATTCTGTCGAGATGTGTCAATACAAGATTTACCTCTAAGCCTCTTAAAGAAAACAACATATATGGTTTCCCTTGCATTTTTCCAAAAAGAAATTAAAAAAAACTACTTCTCCTTGAGCCAAACCACACCATCCCAGTTATCGGGTGGAGGATACTCACAACAATATTGACAATTTTGTATCAACCTGCGAAGAGAAAGATCTCCGGACCAACGACTTTGTATCTCTCTTAAACCATTTATGGCCTCATGAAATTGTCGGGTTTGATAGAGCCTTAATGCCTCCTCATAATATTTGGCAAACTTCAAGGTTTCAACGGCAACTTCATCTCTTCGCCCAATGAGCTCATATATTTTTATCGCTTTCCCTTTACCCCGAACGCCAACCATGTCCACATAACGCCAGAGAGACTCCGTTCCCGCACTATCCCGAACCTTTTCAGATGCAAGTGCAACTGTTCCATAAAGGCGATTCAACACCTCGATGCGACTTGCAATGTTTACGGTATCGCCAAGTGCTGTATAATTCAATCGCGAATGAGCCCCAACATTCCCAACAACTACTGAACTGGTATCAAGACCAAAACAAGTCGGTAACGGTGGCAATTCCCTCTTTTCCCAAGCCCAAATTAGAAGTTTCCAACTTCTCTCGGCAATCAAGAACTGCATTTACGGCATTTTCAGTGTGATTTGGGTCATGTTTTGGTGCACCCCAAAAAGCACAAATAGCGTCTCCCATAAATTTATCAACGGTAGCCTTGCCTTTATGCAGTATCTCCAGTAATCCATCGAAATGTTCTGCCCTGTGGGCAGTCAGTTCCTCCGGAGGCATCCTTTCAGCAATAGTAGTAAAGCCACTGATATCAGTAAAGGCTACCGTAAGAGATTCTGTACGGCCACCAATTCTGGCAACCTCACCTTGCCGTAACAGTTTTCGCACAACTTCAACAGGAACATATCGAGCAAAAGATTGCAGTGCAAAAAGCATCCTTTTTTGTGCATTGGCAAGCTGTTGCACCTCAACAAACCTTGAGTTAATTTGTTGATCTGATCTTAGATCCAGATTACGTATGCGATTACTTTGTTCCGCAAGCTTTTCAAGAGGCAGACTATATGTTTGGGCTAAAATATGGCGATAATAATAGTTAACACCAACGATCCAAACGTAATACATAAGATGAAATTTCCCTGTCTTTTCACACCCCCCAGAAAATCACTTGCAGGTACTACCACTCCTATCCAAAACGTACGATTCCCTAATAAATAGCTTCGAAATTCTCCCCACCAATTTTTTCTATCCGTCTTAAACTGAAAAGGAACCTGATTCCCCTTTGTCATCTTCTTCCAGTTTTGTACCGCCTTAACGAGAACAGGATTCCTCACGTCAACTACAGGTGATAGCACCGACCTCTTCAGATCACTCATACCCCTAAGAGTTTCATCACGAGGAAGACCAAGTATCAAACCTTCCTCAGTTAAAACTAGGGAAAGTCCTTTAATTACATGAGAAGATCCAACAATGGTTACTGTCAATATTGCTCCAGAAATTAGCATTATTAAGAGCAGAGATTCTATATAATACTGATTCTGATCGTTGTAGGACGTGACCTGGAGAATAGAGGGATGTGCAGCATAACATGTATAGATATGAGAGGTTTTGAAATAAACACCCGTTTATTTCACTCAATTTTTTTCAGAATCGAGAATTGTATGAATATAAGTTTCCGGATTTCAGCCGACCTCAACCATCATTAGATACGTAGAATTCAAATTCACGTCTATTCCGGGATGCCCGCTTGCAGATCTTATCCCTGACGAATCGGGAAATCATTTCAGAATTATGAATTACGATTTTTTGGATGTTTTCAATGCAGTTGGAGAATTGGTTAAAATATTCTTTCCGAAAGAATTAAAAACTTACCTGACAGAACTGTTCATAATCTATGAGCTTCTTTATTGTGGGGTTTTCACCGCAAATTGGACAACCGGGATTTCGTCTTAATGTTAATTTTTTAAAATCCATTCCAAGTGAATCATAAAGGAGGAGTTCTCCCGACAGGAGTTTCCCCTTACCCAGAATCAACTTAATTACCTCTGTTGCCTGAATACTTCCGATTACACCGGGAAGTACACCCAACACTCCGGCTTCCTGGCAGGAAGGTACCAATTCCGGTGGAGGGGGAACCTCAAATATACAACGGTAACAGGGACTTTTACCAGGCAAAATCGTAGTAACCTGACCCTCAAACCGAAAGATTGAACCATGTGACAATGGCTTCCCAGTGAGAACACAGGCATCATTGACAAGGTATCTTGTGGGAAAATTATCTGAACCATCGAGTATCACATCATAGTCCTTGATAATGTCGATAATGTTTTCTGATGTGAGACGTTCTATATACGGTACTACTTCAACATCAGGATTCAAACTCTCAAGTGTCTCTTTTGCAGAGAGAGCTTTCGAGTAATTCACATCCTTCGTAGAGTGAAGTATCTGGCGTTGTAAATTTGAAAAATCAACGACATCATTGTCAGCGATTCCAATCTTTCCGATTCCCACAGCAGCCAAATAGTAAGCGGCTGGAGAACCGAGACCTCCGGCTCCAACCAGGAAGACCTTAGAGTTCAACAGTTTCTGCTGACCTTTACCTCCAACTTCGGATAAAATTATATGCCTTGAGTATCGATTTATCTGCTCTTCTGTAAATTCTAACATCTACCTAAGCCTTCCTTTTGTATACTAAAACCAATTTAGTTTTCGGTTTTACTGGAAACCAAATCTCGGTTGCAGCTATACTCGCTCAATTTTATATCGGATTTTACCTGTCTGCGTGCGTTCCTTACGCACAGGCAGGTCCGAAAACCATTACGAGATGAGTATAACTAAGTAATTTAGTAATTGTTTTATTAAGTTTCATCAATTACCCCTCTCTTTAGAGAAGCAATATATCCAGGCAGACACTCTCTTATACACCCAGTCTCCAGGATTATACTAAAACCGATTTGGTTTTCGGTTTTACTGGAAACCAAACCCTGGTGAAGGTATCCCCGGACAAAAGCCGCCGAGGACTTTACTCGCTCAATTTTATCTCGGATTTTACCTGTCTGCGTGCGTTCCTTACGCACAGGCAGGCCAGAAAATCATTATGAGATGAGTATATCAAAACGGTACTACTCTTTTTACTTCAACTCTTTTCCATCTTCTATCGTAATACTGTTTTTTGCTAAAATTGTACCCTGTACTGCCTCTAAATCTCCTAATGAAATCTGATAATCAACTATGGCATTTGTCGCTCTCCCCTCAGCAATCGCCAGGTTTTCCTGAGCCCTCACTACTTCAAGGCTCGTAGTCCTTCCTACCTTAAACTTTTTTTCCTCTGCCTCCAGCCTCTCCTGCGCCAACTCCTTAGCCTTAGTAGAAGCCTTGACCCTTTCGATATTTGTTTTGATCTGGCGAACTGCCATTCTAACCTCAACAATAACATCCTGCTCAAGCCTGCTTCTTTTCATAATTGACCGGGTTGTTTCGAGTCTTGCCTTGGAATAATTATTCCGAGCCTCTCTATTACCTATTGGTAGCTCAAAAGTAAGTCCAAAGAATTCAGTTTGAAACTGTTCTGAAAAGACAGAATCAATGGAATGCCCAGAATTTGCAGCCAATCCGCTGTATCTGATTCCTGCATTCACATCGAGTTTAGGAAGCAACTCATTCCTGCGCTGTTTAACATTAATCTTGGCATTTTCTATATCCAATCCTTGCACTAAGAGTTCTGGTCTGTTTCCAAGCGCAATATCGATTGATTCATCAAGTGATACCTTCCTGATTTCAAACGAAGGCTTATCCAACGGGATAATCGAAGCATCAGACAGAATTGACTCTCTCTTCAGATTCATAATTTGCTTTAACTCGTCTTCCTTATTTTCAACATTATTCTCTTCGATAATAACGCCTTCTACCTGCTTAGCAACACCTTCTTCTGCCTCCAATACGTCAATTGGAGCAAGCGTCCCCACCTTCACCTGAATTCTGTTGTTTCTCAATAAATCCTTTGCCCTTTCTAAAGACTTGTTTCTCACCTTTAGATCCTCTACAGCCTTTACAAGCTCCCAATATTTCTTCTGAACATTGTTAATCACCTCAATCGCTGTTTGTTTCAGCTGCAACAGTGATATTTTTTTGTTGTTTCTTGCAATGTAGATTTTACTTCTATTGTAAAAAATCCCTGCATTTCTCAGGATAGGCTGGGTCAAATTGAGCTCTATGAATGACCTCGACTGTGGATTCAAAGGTTGAAACGGAGCGGGATCTATAAATTCACGTGGAATAAGATTGAAGTTTAATGACAAAAGAGCTCCGGTCTCAAAGGGTTTTTCAATTGCAGCACTGAATGTATTATTATCCCGTTTGAATTCAGTTATTTCAATTGTCCGAACACCCACACCACCTGTTAGTAGTTGATTAACAGTTGGTTCCTCGGAAACATTCCTATTTCCCGTGAATTTCAGAAGTGGATCAAAGACCGATTTTTCTACGGTAATTTCTTTCTCCCTGATTGGAGGATCGAGATGTGCTATCTTTATGTCATAATTGTTTTCAAACGCATGAACTATGCAATCTTTGAGTGTCATATTAAGAAACTTCACATCATTTGGGAAAAATTCCACAGCAGGATTGCCGTCTTCAAAAGATTCAGTCTCTGTTTTTGTATCAACCGTTGGCCCGACACTGAATATCTCCTGGAGGGCCTTTCCATAGCCATCCTTTGCTTCTGCCTCAGTATAAGAAAACATGACCAAATTCACCAGTATCACTATTACGAAAATGTTCTTTGTTTTCATGATTATAGAGAAAAATACAACTTAGTTTTTCAGTGTAACAAACGGAAAAGAGAATATGAGCCTTACTTCTAAAAAGAACCGAAACAATAATATGTCGTTTTTGGTCTTTATTGTTTCGTGGTAACTTATCTGCTCATAATTAAAGACATCGCTTCGTTCCGGGTTGCCAGACTTTCTCGAAAGATTCCCCTCACTACGGACGTCATCGTAATAGTACCCGGTTTTTTTACTCCTCTCATGGTCATGCAAAGATGTTCTGCTTCAACAATCGCCATTGTTCCCTTTGGTTCAAGGGCTTTCATGATTGAATTAGCGATCGCCGTAGTAAGACGTTCCTGGGTCTGCAATTTTTTTGATTCTATTTCTACTACTCTTGCAAGTTTACTCAATCCGGTAACTCGAGAGCCATTCGGTATGTAAGCAACATGGGCTTTCCCCAAAAAAGGGAGCAGATGATGTTCACAAACAGAAAAGAACGGGATGTCTTTTAACAGAACTATTTCATCGTGATCTTCAGACTGTAAAATTTTAATCAGTTTTCCTGAATCTACACCAATTCCAGAAAATATCTCTTCACACATTTCTGCAACCCGTGTGGGGGTTTCCTGAAGACCCTCACGTTCTGGGTCATCACCAATACCCTCCAGGAATAACCCAACAGCCTTAATTATCTTCTCTTTATCTATCATATTTTATCAATCTTAATTTGGGTAAATATTGTTGTCAAGACTCAAATAAGACCGTAGTGCTCTAAAGTCTTCAAAAGTTTTTTTTCATTTTCACTGCTCATCTCACAGAGAGGCAATCTCATTTCACCATTTAATCTACCAAGCAATTTCATTGCCGTCTTAACAGAAATAGGGTTTGTCTCAATAAACATTGACCTACAGACTGGAAAGAGTCTCTTATGCAACTTTTGAGATTCTTCAACTTTACCGCTACGAAATTTTGAAACCATCTCGGAGACTTCCCGTGGTAGAATATTCGCCAATACTGAAATTACCCCCTTACCACCCACTGACATTATTGGCAGAGTTAAAGAATCATCACCCGACAATACGGTTATATCACATAAACTGAGAATCTGACTTGTCTGATCGATGTCTCCGCTTGCCTCCTTAATTGCAACGACATTCTTCATTTCAGAAAGTCTTGCCACGGTATCCGGAAAATGGAAACACCCGTTCTGGAAGGAACGTTATAAATGATTATGGGAATATCGACTTCGTCCAAAATAGCTTTATAATGTTTATAAAGACCTTCCTGTGTCGGCTTGTTATAATAAGGTGTTATAATTAATGCTCCATCGGCGCCTTCCTGTTTTGCGTATTTGGTTAATTTTATTGCCTCACTCGTATTATTAGAACCTGTTCCTGCTATAACAGGTATACGGCCATTGACCTTTTCTACAACATGGCTGATGACCTTCTCATGCTCATCGAAAGTCAAGGTAGGAGATTCTCCTGTAGTCCCGCAGGGCAATATACCATGCGTTCCGTTTTCAGTATGATATTCTACTAATTCCGAAAGCTTGTCATAATCTACCAATCCATCTTTAAAGGGTGTCACTAACGCGACAATTGATCCCGTAAACATAAAATCGTTTTCCTCCTCATCAAAATAATGTGGTTTAATGTTCTGAAAGCTGCTTTATCAAATAATGTTTGTGAATAAGTTCCTTCATTTCCCACACTGCTTCTTTAAGCCCTACAAATAGAGATCTTGATATAATACTGTGTCCGATATGAATCTCCTCAATATCCAACCTCTCTACAACAGTACCGGTATTTTTGTAAGTCAAACCGTGGCCGGCGTTCACTCCCAAACCTAAACTCCGGGCAACTCTTACCCCCTCAACCAATTCCTCAAGCAGTTCATTACATTGTTTTTCACCCCATGCATTGGCATATTTGCCTGTATGAAGTTCGACAGATTGTGCTCCCACTTCTTTTGAAGCAGCAATCTGATCTTTGTCAGGGTCTATAAAAAGACTTACCTGTATGCCCTCATCATTAAATTTTTTTACAACTTCAACTAACGATCCCCTTTGCGTAGTAACTGAAAGCCCCCCTTCTGTCGTAATCTCCTGCCTTTTTTCAGGGACCAGTGTTACCTGTTCCGGCTTTATTTTGAGTGCCGTGCAGATTATCTCCTGGGACGTTGCCATTTCCAGGTTGAGTTTTGAAAATACCATCTTACGCAACAAATCCACGTCTCTTACCTGAATGTGTCTTACGTCTTCTCTCAGATGAACCGTAACAATATCAGCACCGCCCAAATCCGCTAATCCGGCTGCAAGTACGGGATCAGGTTCGTTAGTCATTCTCGCCTGTCTTAGTGTGGCAACATGGTCAACATTTACACCTAGTTTGATCATAATCTTCTATAAAACACAATTTCAATCCTCTTTTTTATCAGATATTTGCGTAACTATGTCAACGTGAACCTCTGGAGGTTTACCTACAATTGCAAGACCTTCCGGTATCGTACAAACAACCTGTTGTTTGTATGGTCCGGGTGGACTCAGAGAACCAACATTAACATATGCTATAATATCTTTTGAATCTAAACTATCAAGTATTGGCTTTGATCCTTTAAGACTTAAGTCAATAAATTCATCCTTAAGTTTCACGATAAAACCATAATCGTCAGGATGAAGCACATTTATTTTAATTTTCTTAAATATTTTCTGGTCTTCCTGTTCAGTTATAATAAACCACACCTTTATCTTCTTGTCACAACGAATGGGGATAGATACATGTTTGTCATCTTTCAGATACATTAAACTTTGTTCTAAATCCACATTCCAGGGAAACGTCCTGTTCTGATCGCTGGACACTTCATTTATGTCAATTGGGACAGTATTAATGATTTCAGATTCTCTGAGAATATTTGCAGGCCCCGTTACCATAACTTTATGAGGAAAAAAGAACTCATTTGCTATCTCATAACCGGAGGCAGGAACACCTTGTTTTTGCAGTTGCACTTTGAGGTACTTACTATCAAGCCTTCCCAGAACAACATCGATTTCGTTGGGAACCATTGAAAACATTTTTATTTCCTGTGGAAAATTGAAATTCTTCCGTGTCAGTCGAATGGTTTTTGAGAATTTATCACCCAGAATATCATCTATTTCTGAAAAGTCATACCTCGCCTTAATCTTATTATCTTTGATCATATCAGATATCTGATCTATCAGGTTCTGAGGCCCCCGCAAGCTGACCTTAATCACAGTAGCGTTCGTATCCAATACTGTTAATCCGGCAGGAGCATTAATTGTTAAGGGTACCTCCTCACTTATGTCGCCTGTTTGTTTATTAACAGCAAAAAACCAGAGAGCAATAGCCATTATCAAAGCCATCCCCTTTACCCTTAAATTGCCAAAAAGAAAATCTCTCAAAGTTTATCTACCTCTGTGTGTTAAGAGCTCCTCCGGTTGCCAATTCCTCCAGCACCTTCCTTAATTCATCTTTATTAATATCCTCCTGTAATTTACCTTTGACAGAGATTGAGACACCGCCTGTCTCTTCTGAAACAATCACCGAAATAGCATCTGTTTCCTCCGTAATACCAATACCTGCCCTGTGACGCGTGCCGAAAGTTTTTGCTATGGTATTGTTCTCCGTTAAGGGGAAAAGGCAACCTGCAGCTGCAATTCTCTGCTCTTGAATAATGATGGCTCCATCATGAAGAGGTGTACCAGGCCAAAAAATTGTACAGATAAGAGCACTTGAAATATCTGAATTGATCCGAATGCCGGTTTCCACATAATGATCCAATCCAACCTCACGTTCGATTGCAATCAAAGCTCCCGTCTTATTTTTAGACAAGCTTGAAACCGCCGTTACCAACTCCTTAACTACCAGAACCTCAGACCGAAAGAAAACCCTGAAAAGATGACTATGTCCCAGCCTGATGAGTGCCCGTCTAAATTCCGATTGAAACAGTATGATAATGGGAATGATAAAGACCGGTAAAAATTCTGTAATAAGCCAATCAACCGTATAGAATTCTAATTTCTTAATGAAAAACAGTACCACTATAGTAGTGATAACCAGTATAAACGCCAACCCCCTGAGAACACCCGTCCCACGAGCCCCCTGCATGATACTCAGTATGGTATACAATACAATAAATATGATAGAGATTTCCGCACATGACTTTATTATGACCCATCCATTTAAGTTTTCAAGAAATCCGCCCATACACTAACCCTTTCCGGACTAACTACTACATTTCATAAATATGGTTACGTATTTTATTCTATTAAAACATCTTTCATAAACCACCGTAATTATGAATCAGTGTGCCGCGCTGCCGAACCCACATAAACGGGTAACATCATCCTAAATGATTTAACAGAGTAAAAAGTTTTGCATTTATTTATTGTGATTTGTTTGTTTTTTGGAATTTATTATTTGGTGCTTACCGATCTGACCGAGTCATCCGGCTGGGTTTCATACTCTCCGACAATTTTGTTAACATTGAAAGCTATGCATCAGGCTAAACCAACTCAAGGAAGCGCCACTATGGCTTCAAACATCTTTTTCACGTAAACGGCTTCCTTAACATCATGGACACGAACAATTTTTACGCCCTTTGTCATAGCAATCACCAGTGTTACCAATGTTCCAAAAAATTGAGCATTGTATTTAGAGTGACCATCCTCTTCGGCAGGCTTTAAAACTTTTCCGATAAAAGATTTACGTGAAGTTCCAACCATAATGGGATAATTGTGGCAATTGAATTCATCCAAGCGTCTCAGTATTTCCAAGTTCTGTTTCGTGGTTTTCCCAAATCCTATACCAGGATCAAGTATTATGTTATTGTCTGAAATCCCGGATTCTAAAGCAAATACAATTTTTTTTTTAAAAAATAGATTAATTTCAGAAATGAGGTCACCATATTCCGGACACTTTGGAAAATTATGCGGTTGACCTTTGATATGCATAATAACTACAGGCGTACCGTGTGCTGCAACAACTTTAGCCATTTCGCTGTCAGCACTTAAACCACTTATGTCATTCACAATTTGTGCACCGGCAGAAATTGCTTTATCTGCAACTTTCGCTTTAAAGGTATCAACTGAAATCGGCTTGTCTGTTTCCCTGCTTAACTCTTTAATAACCGGAATGACACGTTTCAATTCTTCCTCATCTGAAACAGGTTTTGAACCAGGCCTTGTCGAAACACCGCCAACATCAATTATGTCAGCCCCGTCTTCAATCATTCCTCTCGCACAACCCAGGGCACTCTCCAGTCCATGATACCTGCCTCCATCATAAAAAGAATCGGGAGTAACGTTCAAGGTACCCATAATCAGGGTTTTCTGTCTGTCTCTGAATAACCTATCGGCTGTTTTACAATCAAAGAACTTTACCACTTCTCCTCGATAAGGTTGACTATTGTTTCTGCCATATCTGTAACTCCTTCTTCGTAAGCGGAGTCGAGGGTTTCTCCTCGTGCTATAACATATTCCGCTAGCTGACTTATATCCTTCCTCTCTACCAGAGTTTTGCCTGTTCTCATGTCTATCAGTTTAAAATCTACAAAAAGTGTAATTTGATTTTCAACAATATTATCACCGGTATTTTGAGTAAGTATTGCTTCATTTAAATTGTTGATAGTACCGTACAAAACTGTATCGGCATCATCTTTTTTCACAATTCTCAAACTTGTCTTTGACAACACCTCATCCTTCACCGCCTTTGTAAGGTCAAATTCGAGATCTCTCCTGAAAGTATTATTCTCAAAGACCGGAACATAAATCGTTTCAACATCACGAATTATTAACGATTTAGTTGAATAGCCACATCCACAGACCATGATCAATACGAAGAGAAGAGCTGCAAGAGAATATACCCACACACTCTTGAATACCATAGCAAAAAGTTTGGAGTACACAAAATGTTCCTTCCTGCCCGAGGAGAAAACAACTGTTTGTTCTTTTTCTTTATATTTTTCCATATGTTTCAATTCCGTCATTTAATAGCATCGATCGACCTTAACCATTCAAGCTTTTCTCTCGCCAGGTCTGCCCACTCTGAGTCGGGAAACTCTTTTATAACAGACTCAAAATAGATAGCCCCGGAATCCGGTCTCTTCTGACGCAAATAGAATTCACCCGCTTTGAAGTCTCTCTCCGCCCGCGTAATATCTATCTCCTCAATTATTTTTTGTGCGGAAGCAACGAGCTTCCCTTGTGGATTATTGGCGACATACTCTTCAAATCCTTCTCTGGATTGATCAAGCAACTCATAGTTCCTCTCTTGAATACGGATATTACTTAATTTACAATACGGTATTCTATACTGAGCATATGGCACCCATTCACTGGTATGATAGCTTTCCAGAACCTGACGATATGCATTTTGTGCGTTTTCAAATTGGTTCAATTGATAATAACAATCAGCAATCTTTACCTGTGCGTCAGCAGCAATAAATCCAAGCGGATTTAATTCTATAATCCTTTCAAAGACTTTAATAGCCCCTTTTTCATCTCTTTTCATCTGAGCAATTCCCACCTGAAACTCTTTCTCTAAAATCTCTTTCATTTTACGTGAACCAGAGCCCTTTTCCAGCAATCGCTCATATTCATTGAAAGCCGCCTTGTAATCACCCAACAGATAATACACCCTAGCCATCTTCATCTGTGCTTCGTCTCCGATCTCCGACTCAGGATTATCTTTAATTATACTGTTTAATACCCCGATAGCGCTTACATACTCCTTATTAACTATTAAGGTAATAGCATAATTAAACATTTGGCTGTGAGTATCTTTTGGCATTGCATCAGGATCAATCCAGCCCGTCTCTTTGCTCCAGACCAGCTTTGCATATGATGTTTTTCCACAAAGAAACACAAAAGCAATACAAATAGCATAGACCAGCAGTAGTTTTTTCATAAATATTTCCACATTTTCAACTCTTTATTCAGCAAAAAAGAAAAATAATATCTCAGGAGCAGCCTTATCTCATTCCGTATCGATGTATCAATTTTCAGCCGTTCCAGCCTCTGAACTTTTTTACCAGCCAAACAATTAAAGGTGGCTATAGCACCACCGGAAATCTTCATTCGTTCTTTCAAACAGCTTCCGCAATATTGACAAAGCAAACCTCCTTCAGACGCATTAAATAAGGCGAACTTTGCCAAATCTATTTCTGTCTTACAGGATACACAATGTTCCATTTCAGGCATATACCCAACTAAAGCAAGCATCCGTACTTCAAACGCCAAAGTACTGACAGACGGATCATCACCATTAGCCACCTCATACAAAGTATTGACAAACAGATGAAACAGTGGTTCGTTCTTGTCATTTACCTCACAAAACTCTCCGACTAATTCCATTACATGTAAAGCAGAATAGAATTTTCTCAAATTATCTCTCAATGAGCAAAAACTCTCCTGGAGCATCCATTCTGCCAGAATATGAAGATGCGAACGCCCCCGTTGTATAAACACAATCTGATTATGTGACAGCAGATCTATTCCGCCGCTGATGCCCTTTACGGGAAGTTTTAACCCCTTTGCCAGAGTCTGGATTTTTCCGTAATCCCGGGTAAAGAAGGTTATTATCTGACTGGAATCACCATAATCAATTTTTCTTAACGCAATAGCAGGTGTATTATGGTATCCCATCTTCTATCTCAGGTACACTAAATCCCAGAAAGGAAAGGACCTCAGTTTCCTTTTCATGCATAATCCTGGAATTTACGCTGTTGTTATCATCAAAGCCTAGTAAGTGCAATATACCGTGTATGATATAAAGAATTATTTCACCCTCAACACTAGATCGATTACTATTTGCCACCTCTACCGCAGTCTCGACTGAAACTATTATTTCCCCGTTTACGAAGCCGGGTTTACTCCCTAACGGAAATGATATCACATCCGTTATTTCATGAGAAGCAAGAAAACGCTGGTTTACTTTTTTTATCTCATTATTATCAACAAATACAATGCTGAGTTTCGCATCTTTACCTTCCTTTTTCAGAAACGCCCTGACTGCTCTCTTGACTTTCTCCTTCCTGATCCTGTAATGGTTTTGTAAATCTGCGATCTCTACAATCATTTTTTTTAACGTTCACTACGTCTCATATGCATCAACAATGTACCGAACCAGTCTGTGACGCACAATATCCTTTTTCGTAAGATATACAAAATCTATTCCCGGAACATCTTTCAACCTCTCTTGAACATCCGCCAGCCCGGAAACCTCATTTGATGGCAAATCAACCTGAGTAATATCACCGGTAACAACAACTTTCGTCCTTACCCCCAAACGAGTCAAAAATGTCTTCATTTGCTTTACGGTGCAGTTTTGAGCCTCATCAAGTATGATAAAAGAGTCATTCAATGTCCTTCCTCTCATAAAAGCAAGAGGCAGTATCTCAATCAAATCGTTCTCCATAAATTTTTTGACCTGTACAATCTCTATCATATCGGCCAAAGCGTCATAGAGAGGGCGCAAATACGGATTCACTTTTGCCTGAATATCTCCCGGCAAAAAACCCAATTTCTCTCCAGCCTCTACCGCCGGACGAGCAAGTACAATCTTTTTCAGAAAACCGCTCTTCATTATGGAGAGAGCCAGGGCTACTGCCAGATATGTCTTCCCCGTACCCGCTGGACCAATGCAAAATACCAAATCGTTATTTATTATCGCCTTAACATAACTTTCTTGCCCTTCAGTTTTGGGCCTGACCAGTTGACCATTTAAGAAGACCTCTATTGCCTGCTCTGATTGCACAAAACCGGATCCCAGCTTTCTGTTTTCAATAACAATCTGTATATCTTCTTCGTCCAGTTTTCCGGAAGTTCTGATTATCTTTATCAAACTATTAATAACACCCGCCAACTTCTTAACCTGGTCGTTCTCACCTTCCAGTTTCAGCAATCCGTCTCTGGCAACAATCTTAACATCATAAAGCCCCCTCAACATCTTCAGATTTTTATCATGTATGCCAAATAAAAGTGAAGATTCGTCATTATTTTCTAACCGGATTTCTCTCACAGCATCAATACCCTATGATTACAAAAAAATAATAGGCAACTGGTATGGCTACGAGCAATGAATCTATTACATCCAGAATGCCTCCAAAAGCCGGGATAACACTACTCGAATCTTTTACGTCCACATATCTTTTCATAACTGATTCTATTAAATCCCCAAATATACCAACTGCACCAAGTAATAATCCAAACGGAATAATTAAAGAAACAGGTAAAACCTGAATTCCCGGTATGCTATTCAAACCTATTGCTATCACCAAACTGGAAAGCAAGCCGAACAACGCACCTTCAATGGTCTTTTTTGGACTGATCACTGACAGTTTATGTTTGCCAAACCAGCTACCAAAAAAATACCCGCCAATATCCCCTCCTTTCGTGATCATTAATACCAGGAGAATTATGCCAAACCCTTTCGGCATATGACGAAGCAGCATCACGAAGGAAAGAAAATAAAATGTATAAATGATTCCGAAGATTGTAACAGAAACATTTCTTATTGCACCGATTGTACCCTGTTTAACAAACTGATTACCAAACAGCCACAACACAATGAAAATAAATATACCGTGAAATACTTGATCAAAATTTTCCCGGTAAACCGATAGCCACAGCCCTAAAAAAACAATAACACCCCAAACAGTTCCGGACACTTTAAACGGTGCGAAGTCTTTTTTCTCTGTGAGAGTATAAAACTCCCATAAAGCAACCAAACCGACAATCAGACCGACAATACCGAGACCAATATCCGAATCAAAGAGGTAATCCAGAAAAATTATACCAAAGAAGACAGCAAGCATGGTTGTCCCAAAAATAACTCTCGTCCTGAGGACGTTTACGGTATTAATCCACCAAACCTCCTCTCTCTCTTCGCATAATCCATCAGGGCATCCTGCAACTGTTTTTTTCTAAATTCGGGCCAGTATACGGACGTAAACCAGAGTTCTGCATAAGATATCTCCCAAAGTAGAAAATTACTCACACGCATTTCGCCACCCGTTCTTATCAGCAGATCAGGATCAGGCATTTCCGATGTATACATATAGTTCTTAAACAGTGCCTCATTTACCGCCTGATGAGTAAGTTTACCATTCTCAACATCAACCGCCAGCCTTCTCGCAGCATCAACTATCTCAGTTCTCCCACCATAGTTAAGCGCAAGACACAAGATCATTCCCGTATTTTCCTTACTTTTTTCCATACTGACAGACAGCTCGTCCTGAACTTCTCCCGGCAAGGCTTCTAATCTCCCAATAGCCTTTAAGACAATATTATTTTCCTCTATGGTTTTCCTTTCCTCGATTAAGTACTTTTTCAACATCTTCATCAGAAAATTCACTTCTGTTTTTGAACGTTTCCAATTTTCATTGGAAAAGGCATAAAGTGTCAATTGCCCAATATTCATTCTGGCACATTCTGTTGTTATTTCCCTCACCGACTTAACGCCTTCCTCATGTCCCTTAATCCTCAAAAACCCTTTTCTCCTTGCCCAGCGCCCGTTTCCATCCATGATAATCGCGATGTGATTCGGCAAATTATTTCCTTTAACCATATTTAAATTCTTATAAACTGGGAACGTTCAGGGCCTACAGAAACCATTTCTATTTTCAGCCCCAAATATCTTTCAATCGTTTGAATATACTGTATGGCATCCCGAGGAAGATCCTCCGCATTTCTTACTTCAGATGTATCTTCCATCCATCCGGGAACCTCATCATAGATAGGTTCACAATCAGTGAGAACATTTAAATCCGCAGGAAAATTATCATATACCCTGTTACCACTTCTATAACCCGTACATATTTTCAGGGTTTCCTGATCGTCAAGGACATCCAGTTTGGTAATAACGGCGGAATCGACACCATTGATCTTGACAGAATGACGAACCGCTACAACATCAAACCAGCCACACCTTCTCGATCTGCCGGTTGTGGCACCATACTCTCCACCTCTGGTACGAATATGTTCACTCAATTCACCATCAATTTCCGTCGGATACGGACCGCTGCCTACTCTCGTTGAATACGCCTTCATAACCCCGAATACCTTATGAACTTGACTGGGTGGCACACCCAATCCGGATAAAACACCGGCAACTCCTGCGTTGGATGAAGTAGCGAAAGGATAAGTCCCGAAGTCAACATCCAGCAATACACCCTGAGCCCCTTCAAAAAGTATCCTTTTATTCTCACGTGCGGCATTTGCCATTAATTCTACCGTATCTCGAACATATGGGCGTAACTTTTCTGCATAATCACAATATTCATCATAAATTTTTTCCCAGGAAACAGATCCAGCATCATATACATTATTAAATAACATATTTTTTTCTTCTACATTTTTTTTCAACTTCTCTTTAAAATATTCCTTATGATACAATTCCGCCACACGGATACCACTTCTCGCAATCTTGTCCGTATAACAGGGTCCTATTCCGCGCCCGGTTGTTCCAATCATCGAATCACCCTTCTGCTTCTCGATAAGCAAATCCAGTTCTTTATGATAGGGAAACACAATATGAGCCCGATCGCTGATAAAGAGATTCCCAAGTTCTCCGGTATCTCTTTTCAACAATCCCGCTATTTCCTCTAGAAACAACCCGGGATCAATCACTACCCCATTACCAATAATACATATTTTACCCGGATGCAGAATCCCGGACGGTATCAAGTGAAAGATAAATTTTTCATTATTTATAACAAGGGTGTGGCCGGCATTCCCTCCCCCCTGATATCTGGCTATTATGTCGTAATCACTTGCCAAAACATCAATAATCTTTCCCTTACCCTCATCACCCCACTGTAATCCTATAACACAGGTATTTGACACAGAAATAAGCACTCCTTAAATATGAAATTCCTATACAATCAAGGTATGGGTTCTCGCCAATATTGTTAATACTGAATTCTACTTTTTTGTTACTGTTTTACCATTTCCTCGTACCCACAGGGCTGTAAACGGTAACAAAGACGTTGTCTTGAATTTTTTACCCATTACCCACAGAACCTGTTGATAATTAAATACTTGCAATTATAGGATATTAATGATGAATGTCAATAAGAATAACGAGTTAAACGTATCCTGCCTGCCCGACCAACCGCCTGTACCGAACTATACATTCTGGCGGAGACAGGCCAGACTTTGCCATTTAGGTGGGGAGTATGCTGAAGAACATAAAACATGATCTTCAAATCCCTCTGCATGAACTTACGGTATCCACAAACGTTTTACCAAAAAATACCCGGCGTATAGTAATTTCTTTTTCAATTTAGTCAAGAATATGTACTTTGACGTACATTGTCCTTCTTAAGAATTGTACCGCAATAACATTTTTATCACAATCATAGAGTGAGAAAGTAATAGTTTCTAAAATAAATTATTACTCCCTTTCCCCGATAATAGTACATGATACCAAGTATCCATTACGAAATGGAATCTTCAGCAACCGGATAATCAATATAATTTGTTCTCTTTTACTTTTCTTCTGAACATCACTCTATTAATAGCAATAATGAATTGTATGCAAAGTTATGTTTAATGTTAAAAGCTTCATAAAAAAAAACTTCTATGGTTTTCTGTGGGGGTTGGCGGTTGCCGCAATCATATCTTCATTATACTTTACCGGTATCTTTGATAAACCGGAAAAAATCTTATACGATTGGCGTCTCAGAAATAACACAATTAAAAAGAGTATCAATGTACCCAAAATAGCCATAATAGGTATAACTGATGAAGATATGCAGCTGTTTGGCCATTTGCCCTGGCCAAGAAGCCGTTATGCAGAGCTAGTAAACTATCTGAAGAAAGGTGGTGCCAGTGTCATTGCCTTTGATATGTTTTTTGATCTGCAGGATAGTGAAAATCCCGAGAACGATACCACTTTGTCAGAAGCTGCCGTTAACGCTGAAATGATTATTTTTCCTGTATGGAGTCCAACAGTTAATCTTTTCAGAACAAGACCGACAAATGGAATCTACAAGGGAAAAATAATTGAAAATATACCATTAATTTCAGTCGCGGCAAAAAGAACCGGACACTTAAACGTATTTTATGATAGTGATGGAGTTGCAAGAAGAGTTCCCCTTCAAATATCGAGTGCTGATGGCAGGAAACATTTTATACCACTCTCCCTTGCCGCATTTCTCGAATCAAAGGGAATCGAAGAAGAAATCGAATTATATCATGGAAATCTTTTACGAATAGGTAACTTAACGATACCTATTGACAAAAACAGTTGCCTGCCGATTAATTACATAGACTTTGAAAAATATATTAATTTATACCAGCAAAACACAGCAAAATGGCTGGATAAGATCGGGACAGAAAAACCTATCACCTTATACTCTTTTTCAGACGTATCTTTACAAAATGAAAACATGCCTCCTTCTGACCACTTCAAAGACAAAATCGTTCTCTTTGGTATTACCTCTCCGGGCGCAGAACAGGACGTTCATGTAACACCCTTCGAACGTAAATTCGGAATATTCTTACATGCAAACATACTTTACAACCTGTTGACGGAAAATTTCATTTGGATACCTCAGACTCACACCTTTATGTTCATAATCGTGGGGGTATCAATATTCCTGAGCATGTTAATCTTCAGGATGCGCTTACGAGGCAGCACCTATGCACTCCTTGCAGGTGGTATTTTATTTCTTTTTTTACTCTCAGGAATTGTGGCCTTAACCAGTTTGCTCTTATTTCAAAAAGCAAATATAATGCTGGAAATGATGCCATTCATAACGATGCTTTTGATGAATACGGGAGCCTGTCTGGCTGTCAATCTGAGTGCTGCCAACAAAGAATCAGCCATGAGAGAACTTGAATTAAACATACTTCTTGAGGTAGGAGAGATCACGACATGTACCAAGGATTCTCATGAGTATTCTTTACAACGCTTTCAAGACGATGTTAAGATAACCTCTGCCTTCACGGTTTCATCAACACTACCTTCAGGATTTCTGGAGCCAATAAAAAAGATAACCCACTGTGAAGTAATTGCCCTCTATACTCTGGATGTTGAAACAAAATGTTTTAACCATTCTGTTTCAATAGGTCTTCATGAAAAAAAAGAAGAATTGCACAGAATAGCAAACATAGCAAATGAATGGATTTTATCTGATGAAAAGCCTGTCTGGATTGATAATGTCTCAATTCATCCTGATTTTTCATTGTTACAGACCAATATACGAAACTTTTTCTGTGTCCCTATCTTTTTGAGAAGAAAAATAATCGGAACTCTTTTCCTTTGCAACAAGCCATCGTTAATATTTTCACCATTATCAAAATTTACCCCTGAAGAATTAAGATTTCTCTCTTCATTCACTCATCAAATTGCTATCGCAATCGAAAATCATCAACTAAATATCAGTATTCACACTATCTTTCTTGATTATATCAAATCAATTTCGGCTGCGCTTGATGCAAGAGACTCCTATACCCACGGACATTCCAAGCGCGTGGCAAAATATAGTATCGGTATTGGAAGGGAGTTGGGGCTGACAGCAGGAGAACTGGAATTTATAAAGCTCTCTTCAACTATTCACGATATTGGAAAGATTGGAATTAGTAGTGATATTTTAAATAAACCGGGTCGTCTTTCAGATAAAGAATTTGAAATAATAAAATCACACACTTACAAAGGAAGCAAAATCCTGGAACCGATGTCCCGATTAAGTGTCCTGATGCCCGGGGTACGTAACCACCATGAACGATATGACGGTAAAGGGTATCCTGACGGTTTAAAGGGTAATGAGATCCACCTGATAGCAAGAATCATCTCAATTGCCGATGCCTACGATGCAATGACATCAGACAGAGTTTACAGAAAGGGGCTCCCGATGAAAATCGCCTGCCAGGAAATTGAAAAGGGTGCGGGGACACAGTTTGATCCAAAACTTGCAACGATGTTCCTTACCTTTATTCATAAATACACGGAAAACAAGAGAATGAAAACGGATGAGATATCAGAAGCTGCCATTCTCATAAATGCTTAGTTGCTCTTATTCTACCAATGCATGTGTTCTCACCATAAGCGGATACCATACGATCAACCCTAACCTGGAAACAAGCCGGAACCAAACAGGGTTAACAAATTACCTGTCTGTGCGATGCGTACAGACAGGGGCAGACAGGCAAATCTCAAAATACAAATCACAAATAAATTTCCCTGTCGAATGGCCTATAGACAGGGAAAATCAGATATACTAAAACCGATTTGTTTTTAGATTTTTCTAAAAACCAAAGCTTGGTGAAGGTATCCCCGGACAAAAGCCGCCGAGGACTTTACTCACTCCGTTTTTTCTCGGATTTTATCCGAAAACCATTATAAGATGAGTATATTATGAAAAACGCTCTTAATAGAAATATTTTGACCAATTGGTCAAAATATTTCTATTAAGATATGAACCGGATGCTACTGAGTCAACTACTCCTCTTACAGGAAATTTATACTTAACGTCGTAAAATTATACAAATTAAGGCATAAGAATTATCCGGGAAAACAGAGGAATGATTCGATTCATCACAAATTCACGATAACTGAACGCAAGGAATAGCTTCATTACAATGATCGAGAACTCCCCGAGATCAGCTGGTTATCTGTGCAGCCACACCCTCTGTTCCACTCACAAATCCTCTCCCGGCTACAACCGTACATAACACCCGCAACTGAACGCATATATCAGTAAACTCACCATACGTTTCTGATTGAATAGTTCTCGATCATAACAATCTTTTCACATTTCCTGAAAACTCCTTTTCGTCCATCCCGACTACGCATCAAGTATAAACCATTCACCCTGCTCACGATAGCCAACCATTTATGCGAGATGGGCATAATTATTGCTTTTCCCTATTACACCAAAGAGACGGCAAGCCATCTCTTTCTCATTTTTTAATACCTTAATAAAAAAATATTTTACCCAGTTTAGCCAAAAAATCACGAATTACTAATCTGGATTCTGGATAAAGTTTAACTGCAAAAATAGATAATTAAGGAGACAGAAGTCAGAATGAAAAGAAAGTCTATTAAAAGATTTACCATTTCAGAATTACGAATTGAAAGCAAGAATTAAGAATTCAGCACCAAGAATATGATTTATCAGTTTAAGAGAATAGTGTTTCGAATGCTGTATTCCGAATTCTCTTTTTTCTGCCTTCTGAATCCTGAATTCTATCTCCTTACTTCTGAATTCACCTGAAACATTGAAATTCCTCATATTACTATATTAATTTGTTAAGGAAATTTTTTAGAATGCCCGACTTTCTCCTGTCGATCAGAAGATTCTTTGTAAACGTAAATGCCTACTTAATACGTGAGGAAAACCTGTTTGTATCGAAGATCTTCATCATTGTTCTCGTCGCTCTAATGTCAACATTCTTTTATATTACCGGTACATTTGATAACATAGAAAATATTACCTTAGATCAACGATTCAAATATAGAAAAAACCTTCTTACCCATCCAAAAATCATTATTATCCAGATTGCCGAAGACAGTATCAAAAAGTTAGGAAGATGGCCATGGAGCCGTGAAAGGCATGCAGAATTAACGAAAGTAATGTCAGATTTTGGTGTTAAGGCACTTGCCTTCGATATCCTTTTTCCTGAAACTTCTACAAATGAATCAGATACTCTGTTTGCTCAAGATATGAAAAAGGCCGGAAACGTATACCTGCCTGTTGCTTTTCAGAATTTACATGACATAAGAGGGGAGAATATTATCCAATCTATTCCCCTGTTTGAGAATGCCGTTAAAGGGGAAGGACACATTACTGTTCAACCCGACAGTGACGGGCTGCTTCGCAGAATCAAGCTCAGAGTTCAGCATAAAAACCGGAATTATTACCAACTGGGTCTCATGCTGGCACTTGATTACTACGGTATTGATCCGAAGGATGTGAAAGCCGGCAACAATTTTCTCCAGGTGCCCATTCCAGACGAAAAACCCCTGATAATTCCTCTGACGAAAGAGGGAGATATCTTCATTAACTGGGCCGGCAAGTGGACGGAAACTTTTTCTCACGTATCCTACAATGATGTTCTGGTTACCCATTCGCAATGGTTGCAGGGACAGAAGACCTGGTTACCGGTTGAGATGTTTAAAGACTCACTCTGTATCGTAGGTGTTACGGCAACAGGACTTCATGATATACGCTCCATGCCTTTAGAACCCGCCTATCCTTCAGTGGGTATCAACGCAACCGTTACCAATTCTGTTCTTCAAAGAGAATTTTTGAGCATTTCCGGTGATATTGAAAATCTCCTGATAATTTGGTGTTTGAGTGGATTGATTTTTTTCGTTACACATCGCGCTGGTTACTTTAAAACTATTTTTCTCATTATTGCTCTCGGTTTGAGTTATATGACTGCTTCAGTAGTTCTCTTCTCTCATGCCACTATAATCATTAGCGTTGTTTATCCGTTAATTCTCATTTTTTTCAGTACTTTTGCCTTAGCACTTTATCACCATATTGTTATTACCGTTGAAAAGAGAAGACTCACGAATCTGGCAATAAGAGACAATATGACCGGTCTCTACAATATCAGCCATTTCAGATTACTGCTCAATGCAGAAATTAAGAGTACAAAACTCCGTCGAAATAAAAATCTTTCACTCATTATGTTTGACCTGGATTTCTTTAAAAAGATCAATGACAACTTCGGGCATGCAGCGGGAGATGAAATATTATATACGGTGGCCAGTATATTACGCAGTATAAGCCGAACGCTCGACGTTGCCTGCCGTTATGGCGGTGAAGAATTTGTTCTCATGCTTCCCGGCACAAACCGTGACAACGCCGTTAAGATTGCAGATAAAATCCGCAAATCCATTGAGAGTCATGAATTTTATCTGGGAGAGAACAAAACACACTATAACGTTACGGCGAGTTTTGGTGTAACCGAATACCATGACGGACATGAGACAGGAGAGAAATTTCTCATACGAACCGATCAAGGTCTCTATCAAGCCAAAAATAAAGGGAGAAACAGAGTATGTCCTGTTTGAGATTTATCCAATATAACTTAAAAAAATCGCTCAAGTTATACTAAAACCGATTTGGTTTTCGGTTTTACCTGTCTGCGTGCATCGCACAGGCAGGCTGGAAACCAAATCTTGGTGAAGGTATCCCCGGACAAAAGGCGCCGAAGACTTTACTCGCTCAATTTTATACCGGATTTTATCCGAAAACTATTACGAGATGAGTATAACATCAAATTCATAATCACAATCTTAATTGCCTCTAGTGGAGCAGTATTAAGATTAAGTGATTTTTGGTGGGCAATACCCACCACACATGATTAATAATTTGCAACTGTTTATGGTACAAAGAATTAAATCAGCAGGGCAATTTGACAAATCCTGGAATGAAATTTCAGAAAGAACGAGAAGAAGCAGAAGACCGGGAAATATCAACATTATCAATATACCAGCCATCTGAAGTATAAACATCATCAACCATATGATAAAAAGCTATTTTTATCTTTTTCCCGGAATATTTTGTAAGATCATCTTTTCTCAATGTCCAGACAGAGGAAGTATTCTTTATTGTACTACCAATAATTGTCCAGTCTGACCACTTTCCAGTTTCACCGGAGTATTCCTTGATTTGTACATAACCCTTATCATCAGAAAACGGGTTATTAAGATAAGAAAACCAGTGCCAGAATTCGAGATATATTTCTTCATTATCAGATATAAGCGGAAGAGTGATTGCAGGACTGATTAATCGGCTGTCGGTATCATTTGGATAGCTCCCACCCAGGGTCGTACCGGCACATTGGGAACCATCATGGCTGAGTCCAGGTCCTGATTTTGGTTGCCCTATCTCCCAGACTCCGCAATCAGCACTCCATCCATTCCAACCGGTCTCAAAACCCTCATGTATTAAACTTTCTGCATGGGCAGGAAAGATTGATATTCCAAGAACAAAGAACAAAGCCGTTAACCGCTTAGCTGTTTGATTGATAATCATTTTTTCTTTCCTTTTTTTGTGTCCAGCCCTTCAATCGGAAAGGAGAAAAGCAAGATAAGAAGAGAAGTGTTCTAAATGATTTCCAGAATCAAGACATTTACGAAATCTGTTATTTTAAAGATTTTTTATTCTCCCTCCTCCGGTCTCCTCATCTGACGTGTCTTGATACGGATTATAGCAATTAAGATGAATTCCACAACAACTATTCTATCACACTTACATAAGCACATCTCGCCGGTAAATGCCTCCTTATTTCCTTATTATAAAGACTTCTTTAATATATCACCGTAATCATGCTTTTAGAAATGTCACAGTTACCAATATGTTGTCTCTAATGAGTATCGGTTGCTGAAAAGTGGTATTTAACTGTAAATGTGGCAATATAAAGAACTAAAAATTTAGAAACAAGAATTCAGGAGACAGGAGAAAGAGAATGTCGTCTAAAAGATTTCAGGATTTGGTTGTGTGGCAACCCGATCGAACCGCATCATCCGGGGGAGAAGGCATAAAATTTACCTTAACGCGGAGGTGCAGAGGACACAGAGAGTTATAAAGAGTGATGTAAAATAAGAAGGGCGTTATTCATTATGCTATGAGGCTTGCCGGGTAGTCAACAAATTACCGTAAGTTTCCTGATAAGCTCCGCGACCTCTGCGCCTCTGCGTTAAAACAAAATACTAAAGGCTTAATGCACAAATGTTTAAAGAGATGAGTAAATTCCTTGAGTCATACTCATCTACTATTCTCAATTCTGACTTCTTACTTCTGAATTCTGCCTTCTCCTTATCCGTTTCCGGCATATTGCCACCTGTTTGGATCAATTTCTTTGAGTTTCTTATCGATCGAACGAGAAAAGAAAACACCTTAAAACCACATCATAATTGTTGTATATTTATACAAATTTAGTCAGAAAATATTTTTTGATTAAAAAGTTCAAGTTCTTCCCCTCCTTTCCCGATAATAGGTGGTTTGCAAAAATTTTGCGGTCAACAGAAAGAATCCGATTTCTGTTCTTTTGTGGTAACGGGTTAGCAGGCATCGATTTTCATGATGAGAGAGCCTCGATATGATACCTTAGCCTGAAGATTTGAACTCGGTCCATTGGAAAAATACTTTATCCGGAAAGGCACGTTTCTTGCTAATCTTAGATCTGAAAACACGAAGACAGGAGTCAAAAGTCAGAATTAAGAATTCAGAAGATAGAATGAAAAGAATATCAGCTAAAACATTCCAGGATTTGGTTGTTTGTCAAAAGACACAAAATCTACCTTAACGCGGAGGCGCAGAGGACGCAGAGAGTTATAAAGAGTGATGTAAAATAAAAATGGAGTTATTCAGTATGCGATGAGGCTTGCCGGCTAGTCAACAAATTATAGTACGTATCCTCATAAGCTTTGTTTGACATAAGCTCTGCGACCTCTGCGTTAAAACAAAATACTACCAGTACGACAAATCCGTTCTGGCCGGAAGACTTAATGTACAAATGTTTAAAATGGAAATTCTTATACAATCAACTTGAAGAGGTACGTGAACTACTTGAGTCATACTCATCTACTATTCTGAATTCTTCATACTAAAATGGAATCGCTATGAAAAACCCATTTAGAGGTAATACAAAAGGCTTCTCC